>NZ_JAUZVY010000002.1:0-827031 GCF_030717955.1 Alkalimonas delamerensis
ACGCAGCTGCGACGATGGTAGTGTGGCATTCGCCATGCGAGAGTAGTACACCGCCAGGCACCCAATAAACAAAGAACCCCCAGCAGCAATGCTGGGGGTTTTTGTTTATCCGCTGCGCGGAGGTACCACTCAACCATGCCGGCCACCGAGGTGGCATTGCGAAACACGTCCCTGTGTTTCGCCCTTCGGGCCTGCCTAACGGCAGTCCTAAAACGCTCCCGGCGTTTTAGTCGCCATGCTGGCTCGGTGTATCACCCAACTACATGCGAAGGCTGAGGCCTCGTTCAGATCGACATCAACTTGTTTGACTGAGCGATTAGCGAAGGACAAATGTGCTGGGAGCACATTTGAACAGCTTTAGCTGGCCCGAAGGGCGTAGGGCAGGATGCCCGGAGTAGTTGTTGTGGCGAGCCTGAAGGAGGTTTCAGCCTGGAGCCAGAGCGGGCATTATTTTCCTGATACACATTTGCACAGCGTTAGCTGGCCCGAAGGGCGTAGGGCAGGACGCCCGTAGTAGTTGTTGTGGCGAGCCTGAAGGAGCGTCTCAGCCTGGAGCCAGAGCGGGCATTATTTTCCTGATACGCATTTGAACAGCGTCAGCTGGCCAGAAGGGCGGAGGGTGTGGACGTAGGCCTCAAGGACTGAGGCCTTAGGTGATAGTTGTTAGTGCTGCGCTTGCGCCAGGGCTTTAATTTTTGCCACGATAGCGCGCAGTCCATTTCCACGGGTTGGGCTGATATGGCGCTCTAAATCCAGCGCTTTAAAGTAACTGTCGATATCAAACGCCAGGATCTCTGCAGCGGTTTTGTTGTGGTAAGCAGCAAGGACAATGGCGAGTAGGCCATTCACAATCACTGCATCGCTGTCGGCCTGAAACTGTAGCCGCCCTTGATCGCTGTTGCTGAGCAACCAGACTTTACTCTGACAGCCTGGCACCAGCCGATCGTCGGTTTTGTAGGCATCGTCCAGTGCCGGGATACTTTTGCCCAAATCGATGATGTATTGGTAGCGTTGTTCCCAATCATCAAAAAAGGCGATGTCGTCTACGATCTCTTGATCACTTGGTAAGGTCATAATGTCTCTTGCTTGTTTCTACTGGCCGTTCTCAGAAGAAGACACCGGCTTCGAGCTGGGCTTCTTCACTCATCATATCGCGTGACCAGGGTGGGTCAAATACCAGGTTTACCTTGACCTGGTTGACGTTGGGCACCATACCAACCCGGTGCTCGACGTCACCGACCAGCACAGGGCCCATGCCACAGGCCGGGGCTGTCAGCGTCATGTCGATATCGACCGTCTGACTGGCCTGATCAATGCTGACTTTGTAAATCAAGCCCAGCGACAGCAGATTGGTCGGGATCTCTGGATCGTAGACACTTTCCAGAGCCTGGTAGACCTGTTTTTCTTCGATGTTGCCATCGGCAGGGGGCTGAAAATGCAATTGCAGGGGCTTACGGCCCAAGGCGTCGGCATCGGTGCCATCGATCCGGTACATGTTGCCACGCCAGGTAATGGTGTAATTGCCGCCCAGATCCTGGGTAATGGTCACAAACTCACCGGCCGGGATCTGCTCTTTGTTTCCCTGGGGCACACGTCTGGCGATGCAGTCACGCTCTGTAGCCACCATTCTTTGCTGCATGTTTACCTCGCGCGGTTCTGAACAACGGGGGCCTTGGCTTTAACCAACATTAAAGCTTTCACCACAACCACACTCAGCAACGACATTGGGATTGTTGAACTTAACCAGCCCATTCAGGCCTTCTTTAACGTAATCGATCTCGGTGTCTTGCACCAGGCTCAATGCTTTTTGATCGATGCAAATGGTCAGGTTATCACTGGCCCTCACCTGGGTATCGCTGTCAGCTGCTTGCGGTACAAAATCCAGCACATAGGCGTAACCACTGCAGCCACTGACTTTGGTGGATAAACGCAGGACTTTGCCGGGCTGTTTGGCCAGCATGCTTTCAAAGTAATCAATGGCCGTCTGGGTCAGACGAATGGGATCACCCTGACGAGCGGTTGGAGTAAAGGTTTCAACGTGCATTCTGTGCTCCTTACGCCAGCATTTGCTGCGCTTTTTTTAGCGCAATGAATAAGGCATCTACTTCTTGCAGCGTATTGTACACTGAAAATGAAGCTCTGGCGGTACCAGGGACGCCCAAACGTCGCATCAGAGGTTGGGCGCAGTGATCGCCAGTACGGATGGCGACACCCTGACGGTCCAGTAAAAAACCAACATCGGCTGGATGACTGCCTGCAAGGTTAAAGCTGAGAACCCCCACCTTGGCAGGGGCTGTGCCGACCAATTGCATGCCGGCAAAGTCCTGAGCCTGCTGCGTGGCATGGGCCAGTAGTGCTTGCTCATGTGCTTGCACAGCGGCTAAATCGAGTTGGCTAAACCAGTTGATCCCTGCTGCCATGCCAATGGCACCAGCGATGTGCGGGGTACCCGCTTCCAATCGGTTGGGCAACTCACCCCAGCTGGATTCCTGATAACTGACCCTGGAAATCATTTCGCCGCCGGTTTGCCAGACAGGCCAATCCTGCAACACTGAGGCTTTACCCCACAGCACGCCAATGCCGGTGGGGCCGAACAGCTTATGGCCTGAAAAGGCATAAAAATCACAGCCGATATCAGCGACCTGAACACCACCATGGGCAATGCCCTGTGCGCCATCAATCAACACCAGGGCGCCTTTGGCCTTGGCCTGAGCTGTCAGTGCTTTAATGGGATTTAAGGTGCCTAGCGCGTTGGATACATGGGGCAGGGCAACCAAGCGCGTTCGTTCGGATAACAAACTGGAAAATGCGTCGGTATCCAGCGCACCGTTGTCATGGATGGGCGCGACTTTCAGCACAGCGCCGCTGCGCAGACAGGCTTGTTGCCAGGTGACCAGATTGGCGTGATGTTCCATTTCGGTGACCAGCACCTCATCACCTGCGGTCAGTTGCTGCGCCATGCCATTGGCGACAATGTTGATGGCTTCGGTGGTACCGCTGGTCCAAATCACTTCACTGCGATCGGCGGCACCGATGAAGTTTGCCACGGTGTCACGGGCATGCTCGTAGCGGCGGGTTGCCTCATCCGCCAGCTGGTGAGCGCCTCGGTGCACATTGGCATTGCACTGGGTATAAAAGTCGGTGATGGCCTGGATGACGGCGCGCGGCTTTTGCGTGGTCGCGGCATTGTCCAGATAGACCAGGGGATTGCCATCTATTGTCTGGTGCAAAATTGGAAACTCAGACCGCAAGGCCTCAAGGTTGAGTGCTACTGCCGTACTCATTGAACTTCCATCTCCTTGAAACGGGCGCGAAGTTGAGGTTGCAACCATGCCGCTAACTGCTGGTTCGGCATTTGGTTGACCAGCTCCTGAATAAAGCCAAAGTTCAGCATGATCAACGCCTGAGAGCGGGAAATACCGCGCGAGCGCAGATAATACAGCGCTTGCTCTTCAATCTCGGCAACAGTGGCTCCGTGGGCACATTGCACGTCATCGGCGTAGATTTCCAGCTCGGGCTTGGTGTTGATTTGGCCACGGCGGGACAACAGCAAATTGCGGTTGTTGAGTTCCGCCAGGGTTTTCTGGGCATCGCGGTGAATGTGAATGCGGCCATTGAAGACGGCATTGGCCTTATCGCCGACGATACCACGAACATTTTCTTCGGTAGTCCCGTTTGGTTTGGCATGCTCGATGGTGCTGTGCAAATCGAAGTGCTCGGACTCAGCCAACAAGTAGATGGCATTGAGTTTGGCGTGTGCATGCTCGCCGTTGTGAATGATGTCGATATCGGTACGGGATAGAGCGCTGCCATAGCCAATCAGGGTGCTATTGAGTTGAGCCCGGTGGTGCAGGCAAAAGTGGCAGCCGCCAAAGTGAAGCGCCTGCCCCGATTGCAATGCCAGCCGGTAATGATCCAGCTCAGCGTCTTCGGCGAGATCCAATTCGGTAAAAGCCGTGGTGACACTGCTTTCATTGCCAAGGAACTGCTCAATTAGGCTGGCCTTGGCTTTGTGCCCTAACCGAACCAGCACACGCTGATGGTTTTGCTGGCCTTCGGTGGACTGATGCACAATACGGATGGGTTGTGGCAGATGACAGCCATCGTCTAGCTGAATAAACACAATGTCTTGTGCCAGTACATCATTCACCAGGCCAAACAGGTGCCGCTCTGGTTTAATGTTGGCAAATTGGGTGGTGGCCAGCACTTGCTGCTCGGGTGGCAGTGAAGCCATGCTGTCAATGCGAACGCCTGCCGGCAATTGCAGGGTGCTCAGATCGCTTTGCAGCTGGCCATTGAGAAACACCAGCTCCAGGCAGTCCAACCCTTCTATTGCAGGTATCTCTGATACCTGTTGCTCAGCTGGAGCCTCAGCCGACAGCTGTTCCAGCGCTGACAACGAGGTGTATTTCCAGCCTTCGGTGCGGCGGCTAGGCCAGGGCGTGCTTTGCAAGGCCGCTAAGGCGCGGTTGCGGCTGGGGGTGAGCCAGTCCTGATTTGCCTGGCTGCGCTCTAGCGCTTGTTGCAGCCATGCACTCATGAAGAGGCCTCCTCAGTGGCTTCGATACCCAAAAAAGCGTAGCCTTCTTTTTCAACTTTCAATGCCAGCGAGGCATCGCCGCTTTTAACGATTTTGCCATTGGCAAGAATGTGAACGAAGTCAGGTTTGATGTAGTCCAGCAAACGCTGATAGTGGGTAATGACCAGAAAGCTGCGCTCGCTGTTGCGCTGGCTGTTGACGCCACTGGCAACAACTTGCAGGGCATCGATATCCAGGCCGGAGTCGGACTCGTCCAAAATACACAGCTTGGGTTCCAGTAGGATCATTTGCATGATCTCATTGCGCTTTTTCTCACCACCAGAGAAGCCTTCATTGACGCCACGCTTTAAGAAATCCAGTGGCAGCTGCACTTGCTTGCAGGCTTCTTTGGCTTTTTTCAGAAACTCAGCGGCGCTCAGTGGCTCTTCGCCACGTTGTTCACGGATAGCATTGACCGACTCTTTCATGAACTCCATGTTGCTGACGCCCGGGATTTCTACCGGGTATTGAAATGCCAGAAACAGCCCATGGCGAGCACGGTCTTCGACTTCCATCTCCAGCAAATCGTCATCCATAAACTGGACGCTGCCGCCTTCAACCTCGTAGCCGTCCCGTCCAGACAGCAAATAGCTCAGGGTACTTTTGCCGGCCCCGTTGGGTCCCATAATGGCATGGACTTCACCTGGTTTAATTTGCAGGTTCAGGCCTTTAAGAATGGATTGTTGCCCAACACGGGCGTGCAGGTTGTCAATGGTAAGCATGAATGATTATCCTACTGAGCCTTCAAGGCTGATTTCGAGTAATTTGCCCGCCTCTACAGCGAACTCCATCGGCAGTTCTTTGAATACTTCTTTGCAGAAGCCATTCACAATCATAGAGACAGCTTTTTCTGCATCCAAACCGCGCTGTTTGCATAAAAACAGCTGATCCTCGCTGACTTTGGAGGTAGTCGCTTCGTGCTCGACTTTAGCGGTGGGGTTTCGGCTTTCAATGTACGGGAAGGTGTGGGCGCCACAGCGATCACCAATCAACAAGGAATCGCACTCGGTGAAGTTGCGGGCACCATCGGCTTTGGGTCCCATGTGGACCAGCCCCCGGTAGCTGTTGTTGCTGCGGCCGGCACTGATGCCTTTCGAGATGATGGTGGAGCGGGTGTTTTTGCCCAGATGGATCATCTTGGTACCGGTATCGGCCTGTTGCCGGCCGCGGGTCAGTGCAACCGAATAAAATTCACCGACGCTGTTGTCGCCTTTAAGCACACAGCTCGGGTATTTCCAGGTCACGGCCGAGCCGGTTTCTACCTGAGTCCAGGAAATGTGCGCATTGGTATGACAAATACCGCGTTTGGTAACAAAATTATAAATACCGCCTTTGCCATCTTCGTCACCCGGGTACCAGTTCTGCACGGTGGAGTATTTAATTTTGGCATCGTCCATCGCGACCAGCTCGACCACGGCAGCGTGCAGCTGATTTTCATCTCGTTGAGGGGCGGTACAGCCTTCGAGGTAACTGACGTAGCTGCCTTCATCGGCCACAATTAGCGTGCGTTCAAACTGGCCGGTGTTTTGTTCGTTAATACGGAAATAAGTGGATAACTCCATGGGGCAGCGGACGCCTTTGGGAATATACACAAAGGATCCGTCCGTAAAGACAGCACTGTTTAAAGCAGCGAAGTAATTGTCTGAGCGCGGTACCACAGAGCCAAGGTACTTTTTCACCAACTCCGGGTAGTTCTGAATGGCTTCAGAAATTGGGCAGAAAATGACGCCAGCTTCTTTTAACTTTTCACGAAAGGTGGTGGCAACGGAAACCGAGTCAAATACCATATCGACTGCAACGCCAGCCAGCACTTCTTGCTCGTGCACCGGGATGCCGAGCTTCTCGTAAACACGCAACAGTTCCGGATCCACTTCGTCCAGCGACTTAGGCTTGTCTTTCATGCTCTTAGGCGCGGAATAATAGGAAATCGCCTGGTAGTCGATTTTGGGGTAGTGCAGATGGGCCCACTCGGGCTCTTCCATTTTCAACCAGCTGTGGTAAGCGCGCAGCCGCCATTCCAGCATCCACTCTGGCTCATTTTTCATCGCAGAAATGCGTCGAATGACGTCTTCATCCAGCCCCGCTGCAAAAGTTTCCGACTCAATGTCCGACACAAAGCCGGCTTCGTACTTGCGGGATAACGCCTGGTCAATTTGCTCAGTCATAATCTGACTCTTTCCTCGTGTAGAGAACACTGCAAGGTCTAATTGTCCGGTAAAACCGGCCTGATTGCATGCGTTATTTCAAGAAAAAGGTGAATACCCCGATCTTACAATACCCGAGTAAAACACTCAAGTATTGATTCTTCAATACGGCTTGCTGTTGAGTTCTGGATTGGTGCATGGATAAAAAATGCCGGCTTTTAGCCGGCATTTGAACATGATGACAACTTATTCATTGGCGATGGTGGCAATCACCCGTACCTGATCGGTCACTTCGCTTGCTGGGATATAGCCCAGGCTGTTTGGGTTGCTTGCAACAAACTCAATTTTGGCTTGCACCGAATCCACTTCAACCGGTGGACGCCCTTTACCGGTAAAAACCAGCCGTGACCAGTAGGCTTTCATTTGCGCTGGGCTACGGCCCAGAGCTTCTTGCTCAAATTGATCGCGAAGCGGGTTATTTTCCGGTAGGTTCACCGGCATCAGGTTGCCAGCTCGCCCCATGTAGATACGAGACACCTCGTCCAGACTGACATCGGCAGTCGCTGGGTGAGCGATAACAGCAATGTCGGCCGCACAAAGGCTGGAAAAAAATGTCAGAGAAGCAATCAGTAATTTTTTCATAACGATGTCCTTAGAAAACCAAGTCAATGCCGACAGTCAGCAGTTGATCGCGACGATCAGCGACCTTGTCCTTCTCTGAACTGAACTGAACTTTCAAGGCAGCTGAAGGATGGAAGTCGTAGCGACTGCCAAGGTTCCAGGTATCCCGTTTGGTGTTAAATGATTCAACAGCCATCATGACACCAGGTCTGAATGGATTGGACTCAGCCAAATTTTGATAAATCTCTGCTTTAGCATCGTTGTCCCGGCGCTCAAAACTAACAAAGGGGGTATAGCTGTTAATACGGTAACCAGCAGAAAGATAGAAACCATTTTGCGTTGGAATCACCGAGTTGCTAACACGAGCTCGCACAATTTCACCACTCACAACCATGCTGCCATTGTCGTAACCAAGGGCTAACCCCATAAAAATACTGCTGGCATCGTCAATGCTGATTTGGTTGGCTGTGTCAGCGAAACCGGATTGGCTTAATAAGGCCAGTAGACCTGAGAGCTCTCCATCCTGATCCACCATGGTGAGTTTACCAGTGAGATAGGCAACACGAGTACTGAAGCTACCCTGTGTAAGCTCCCAGGTTGCACCTGCAGCACGTTCAATCGAAACATCGGCTGGGGTAGGAGTTATGTTGGTGATACCGCTGTAGCTGCCAACAATAAATTGCAGACTTGAATCGACGTTACCCAGCTGCCCAAAGCGCACCAGTGACACGCCTTCGAGGTTGTTGAAGTCCAGGTTGTACACGGAGTTGGGGACCCGGGCCCAATCGTAGGCATAACCGACATCCATAAAATCAGAATAACGGTAAAAAGGGGTGCGCAACCGGCCGGCATTGATGCGCGTCTGGTTGTTAAGCTCGTAGGTCAGGTAAGCCCACTCAAACTCGGCATTAAAGTCGTTGCTGCCGCGTCCCATCAGCTGTGCAGTCACCGATAAACGGTCGCCTAAATCCGCCTGGGTTTGTAGGGCGAACAGAGACTCGTTTTTAAAGTCGATTTCGTTGTCGTAACCATACAAACGGTCAGAGCTTGATAAGGTGGTGCCCCCTTGAATGGAAGCAAAACCATTAAAACGAATATCTGCGTGCGCTGCAGAGGCAGTGCAGGCCAGCAGCACACCTAAGCTAAGTTGTTTGATTTTAGAAACCATAATCAATTGTACCCCGGTAGTTGATAGTTGCTCTGTGTTTTGACAGTCCCGTCAACAACACAGCAATCATCTCAATAGGGCAAGCCGGTTTTGCAACCTTGCAGTCTGGCAGCCGTGAGAGTAGCACTCCTTTAGGCCCATGACTTTGCGTGTTCAGCTTTTCAACTGACTTGCCCTGAGGGCGCGCATTGTACAGATAGTGTTCAACGCTGTAAATGTTTTGCCGACGCTTTTACTGCGAATTGCTATGAGACTCAGGGGTATAGACGCTATTCCGCTAACTTGGTGACTGCATCACCCACCTGGACATTGCTCAACAGGCGCTCGTTAATGCTTTCGGCAACCGCCCAGTCGTAGCCAATCTCTGTGATGCGCACTGTCAACGGGCTGACCCGAAAACGTGTGCTGTCATGATGCACTGCTTGCTGGCGGTACAAAATGGTAAGCTCATCACCTTGCTGTAAACCGACATTTTGACCGGTACTCAGCTGGATGCGGTTATGACCCACCTCGCTGATGCTGGCATGAAACGGCTCACAACGAAGGGCTTCTTCAATGTCTATCACGGCGGCATCCAGCACCCGGGAGACGGCTTCACCATAGCTGCTTTGCCAAAAGCGGTGATCAAGCGGGGACATGCTGGTTCGTTTGCGGTAATCCCAGCGAGCCTGAGTGCGGTATTCTTGTTGAAACAGCACTTTACCGGTGCTGAGCTGCTTCAGTTGCAGATGAAGATGGAAAAAACGTTCACGCCGCGCATCCGACCAAAAGCGCAGATTCATGTCGGTGCGCTCGCCCAAAGAGACGTCTTCAATACTGGCACTCACCAGGTAATCGGCCTGAGTTTGAAGCAATAAACTGCTGCGCTCTCTTGCGGACAAAGGACGGTGCAGATCATGCAGCTCTGTCCAGGTTGGCAATGCGCTGTTGGCCAGGCTTTGCAGTTGCTGATGGACTTTTCTGGCACTGACATCGCCAATGTTTTGCAAGTCACCAATGACACTTTGCTGCGGGTGGCGCAGCATGAAAGGTGTAACCAGCACTGGCTTTTTGTAGGCTGCCCCTGCACAACGACTCTGTTGCGGAAAGATATCAGCCCGTATGGTGACTTCCAGCGTTCGTCCTATTCGCTGTTCACGCACCAGCTGAACCTGACGTACTTCGGCCTGGCTTTGCAGTTGAATGGAGCTCTCGGTCAGTAGGCCGTTGGTGACCTGCTGCACGCTGCGAATGGAGGCACCGGCATAGAGTAGGGCACGTCTGACGGCATCTTCGGTAGCTCTGGCACGGGCGTCGGCTTCATCGCCGCCACGGATCACCGCCTGACCACTGGCTTCTACCCACTCAGCAGCAACCGATAGACTGCACAGCAGGATCCCTAGTCCGATAATCAGCTGTCGCATGATGCATTTCCTCAATAGCTCTGGTCAGAGTTTTGACACTTATTTGCTTTATTCAAATTACAAAAGCAAATAACGTACCAGCGTGTAATTACTTGGCCAAGCTATATGCAAGTTGGCGCATGTTTTGCTTTCAAAAATACCAAGAAGGTGGATATCCAGTCACGGAGTGTGGGTGATGAAAAGTATTCTGGTGCTATGCTGTTTGTTTTTGTTGGCTGGTTGCAGCCTGATGGCCGATCGTCATCTGGAGTGGGAAACCGTGGCGCCCGAGCAGTTTCCTGTGTTGCGTGCTGTGGGCTATGCGCCATTGTCGCTTCAACCTGGGCAAAATGAGCAGCATAAAATGTTGATGGCGCTGCAAGCATCCAAGCTGGATGCGTACCGGGAGTTGGCAGAGCAGGTCTATGGTCAACGCATTGATGCCAACACCAGCCTGCAACAGCTGCTGGTGCAAAATGATCAGTTACGTGCCTCGGTACAGGGGGTTATTCGAGGGGCTCGGGTGGTGAAAAGTTACCCGGTCGGCGATGCTTATGCGACGGAATTGGAACTCGACTTTCGGGATGTGTACGAGTTATTTCAAGCGCAGCAGCCAGAGCGGCGCATTCGCCATGTCCGTTACTATTAAGATTGGGACTTAAGCTTTAAAACCTTTGCCTTTGTGCTCGACCGCTGGTTTGCCTTTACGATCGTAGGTGAGGCCCGACTTGCCATGCAATTGCAGCAGCTCGTTTTTAAAATGCTGCAGATTCAATTGGCTTTGTTCAAAAGCAAGACGATTCACTTCATTTTGTTGCTTGCAGTCGGCCAAGACAGCATCCATTTCAGCAACGCTTTGTTGAAAAGTAGGATTTTCCCGGAGTGCAGTAAGCTGGGGATGATTGGCAATTCGTTGGTCCAGCTGCTGCAAAGCTTCCAGGCAGGCGATTTTTTTCTGGCCAAGTTGCTCGATTTCGTCCGGCTGCCGTGCAGACAGCGCGGAAATTTCTTGCCGCAATAGCGAAAGGAGCACATTCAGGTGCTCCTTTTGTTGATCAAGTAGGGAGTTTAGATCAATGTCGGTCATCAGTTTTTGCGAAAGATTTCGCCCTCGAACTGCATAATGCGCTTTGCCAGTTGCTCAACATTAATTTGGTACTTGCCTTCGGCAATGGCTCGTTTGATTTTTTCAACTTTTTCCTGGTCAATGCCAGAACTGTTGTTGGCTTTTTCCTGCAAACGTGCCATCTGCTTTGCTTGCGGTGTAATGGACACCGAGTCTTGCTTGGCTTGTGGCGCCGTTGGCTGTGGTGAAGCCGCAGCCTGCTTTTGCTGCGTGACCTGCTGCCGTTGGTTGGTTTGCTCAACCGTTTCTTTCTTGACTTGGTTGCCAGCATTGGCTGGCGGGGTATTGTTAATTTGACTGACCATCTGAAACCTCTACCTAGTGATCAAACTCCCTATGCTCATACTAACGGCAGGAGTACAGAAAACTTTAAACTTTTTTTCTGTCGGTGTTTAAAACTGCACTTTTACAGCATTCACGCCAGTGACTCTGGCTTCAATTAGCTGATTCGATTGGCGGTTTCGGATGCGAATGAGATCGCCTAAGCTGCCATCTTGCTCAGCAATGCCGGTGGCACTGACACTTAAACTTGCATGATCTACATGAATTGTAACAACATCGCCACGACATACAAGACATAGATCCTGCAAACTAATGATTTGACCTAAGCTAATGGCGCGTCGGTTTCTGGCACCGACAATGATGCTTGGATCATCGACTGGGGTGCCGCGTTGTAAACGACGCTCCCGCTGCTCGATTTGCAGCATATCCAGGGTGATACGGGTACCAGGCGGTAAGTTTTGCCGGGCCACGACGGCTTGAATCAAATCGGTAAAGCGTGCCGGAATAAACAGCTGCCACGGTTGAGGGGCCTCGCAGCGAATCTGCACTGTGGCCTGGCGATTGCGAAGTGCACCAGGCAGACTGAACTCCAAAGGCTGGGTGCAGTGCTTGACGCCGATACGCGGATCCAAACCCTGTACTTGCCATTCGCGGCCAGGCTGTCCCTCTTGTTGCTGGGTATCATTGAGCCATTGCAAGGCCAGCTCGGACAGTTGCTCGGTGCTGAAGCTGTCGCTCGTTTCATCGGCCATGACAGGCTGACAAAGAGCAACGGTCAACACAGGCAGGATAATTTTGGCAATGCGGCAGATTTTATCGTACATTTTCATAAGGTTTCGGCTATGCTTAGTCACACGTTTAAGAAAGAAACCTGCGTCAAAATTCAGGCGGTTGAAGCTGAAAAACACCTTCGATATGGCTGTAAAAGCAAGAATCGATCCTTTTTGCCCGTCACAGGAGCAACAGATGGCAAGTATTTTGGATTCCGTCAATCAGCGCACCCAACTGGTTGGACAAAACAGACTGGAGCTGTTGCTGTTTCGCTTGCCGGGTAAACAGCGTTATGGGATTAATGTCTTTAAAGTGCGGGAAGTGCTGCAGTGTCCAAACTTAACTGCTTTGCCCAAACGAAATAAGTGGGTGCGTGGTATCGCTCATATCCGTGGGCAAACCATTTCGGTGATTGACCTGAGTCTTGCCATTGGTGGGAAGCCCATCAGCGATCTGAGCAGCAGTTTTGTGGTGATTGCCGAATACAATCGTTCGGTGCAAGGCTTTCTGGTCGAAGGCGTCGAGCGCATTATTAACATCAATTGGGACGCCATTATGGCGCCGCCGGAAGGGACGGCGGGCAAGCAAAGTTACCTGACCGCGGTTACCGAGGTGGATGGTGAGCTGATTGAAATTCTGGATGTGGAAAAAATCCTGGAAGAAATCCAGCCTTCACCCACAGCACTGACCAAAGACATTTCGGTAGAAACCGTGCAGCATGATTTGGGAGAGCGGCTGATATTGATTGCGGATGATTCTGCTGTGGCCCGCAATCAGGTAAAAAAAGCTTTGGAAAGTCTGGGCGTTAAAATGCATCTGGTCAAAAATGGTCGTGAGGCCTTTGAGTTTTTGCAGCAGACAGCAATCGAGTGCGAACACTCGGTTACCGAAAAAGTAGGTTTACTGATTTCGGATATCGAAATGCCCGAGATGGATGGCTATACTTTAACAGCAGCTTTAAAAGCTGAAGCCAAATTGCAGCAGCTGCATGTGATTTTGCATACCTCTTTAAGTGGGGTCTTTAATCAGCAAATGGTAAAAAAAGTCGGTGCCGATGATTTTATTGCAAAGTTCAACCCCGATGAGTTGGCCGAGTCTGTTCAAAAGTGGCTGCATGCTGATTGAGCTGGTAAAGGAAGCTACCCATGGCAAATCGTGAGCTGCAAGACAGTGAGTACAAGGTGTTCCGTGACTTTCTGGAGCAGCAGTGTGGCATTGTCTTGGGCGACAATAAGCAGTATCTGGTGAAAAGCCGTTTAGGCCCATTAATGGCAAGGTTCAGTGTTGGTTCTTTGTCGGAGCTGGTCGCTAAAACCCTGAGCCCCTTTGAGCGCCAACTTCGCTCTGCCGTGATTGATGCCATGACCACCAATGAAACCTTATGGTTTCGGGATACTTACCCCTTTGAGCTGTTAAAAAAACAAATTTTTCCGGAGCTGGAAAAAAGCAGCCGCACCTTGAAAATTTGGTCTGCGGCCAGCTCATCTGGTCAGGAACCTTACTCGATTGCCATGACTGGGCTGGAATACCAGCAAAGCCGGCCAGGTGCTTTTAGCCTTGGTATTCATGTGCTGGGCACCGATATCTCCAATACCATGCTGGAGCATTGCCAGCGCGCCGAGTACGATGGTCTGGCCTTATCCAGAGGTTTATCGGCCGAGCGGCGCAGCAAATTTTTTGAAGACAGTGGCAACGGCATGATGCGGCTAAAAGCTGCCGTGCGGAAGAATGTCAGTTTCCGCCATCTCAACTTATTGGACAGTTATGCCTTGTTGGGTAAGTTTGACATTATTTTTTGCCGCAATGTGTTGATTTACTTTTCCCCTGACGTGAAAGCCAAGATTATTCGTCAGTTCGCAGGGGCTTTGGCACCGCGCGGTTACTTGATTCTAGGTGCCTCTGAGTCTCTGTCGAGTGTGAATTCCGACTTTGAAATGATCCGCTGCAACCCCGGTATTATCTATCGGAAAAAAACGTGATGGTTTTTTTGTTCCCCTAAGATCCATTCAAAAGAATATTTGGCCCGCCTCTTGCTTTACTTTCACCAGTAGGATGGAAGTGAGGTGACAATCATGTCAATCAGCTTTAAAAACGCTTTTGGGATGCATCCGGAAGCGATGGTGATAAGAGAGCGACGGACCCAGGTGCTGGCCGAAAACATTGCCAATGCCGATACTCCAGGCTTTAAAGCCCGGGATATTGACTTTCAGCAGGCGCTATCGAACGCACAGCATCGGCAAGGCCGTAACCCGACTCGTACCCATGAAAAGCACTTCGCCATTGATAGCTCCATTCGCAAAGAGTTGCAGTACCGCAATCCGGATCAGCCGGATACCGGGGATGGCAACAGTGTGGATATTCATCGTGAACGCAACCTCTTTATGCAGAACGATCTGGCCTATCGCACCAGCCTGCAGTTTTTGGATGGGCGTATTGCCAGTTTGAAGAAAGCAGTGAAAGGACAATAATCATGAGCTCATTTAAGGTTTTTGACATTGCCGGTAGCGGCATGACGGCTCAGTCGGTTCGACTAAATACCACCGCCAGCAACATTGCCAATGCCAACAGCATTAGCAGCAGTGTCGAACAGACTTACCGGGGGCGACACCCTGTCTTTGCCGCGGAACTGGCTGAGGCACGCCGAATGCAGGGCGAAGTTTCCGGTGTTCAGGTGCTTGGCATAGTGGAGTCGGATGCGCCGCTGAATATGGAGTACAACCCGAACCATCCATTGGCGGATGAGAATGGTTTCATCTACAAGCCAAACATCAATGTGATGGAAGAAATGGCCAATATGATCTCGGCTACCCGCTCCTATGAAACCAATGTCAATACCGCTGATGCGGCCAAAAAAATGTTGATCCGGACACTGCGTCTTGGGCAGCAACAGTAACGAGGGCTGAGTGATGACCATCAATGCAACCAACGGCCTGAACAATGATCTGTACTGGCAAGAAGAAAGCAAGGTACCCGAGCGCAACAATGGTGCTTTAACCCAAGCTGATTTCTTTGCTCTGTTGACGCAGCAGCTGGCTTTTCAGGACCCGACCAAACCGGTGGAAAATGATCAGATGATTGCGCAAATGACCAATTTTACTATGGCCGATGGCATCAGCTCATTGAACAATAACTTTAAGAGCTTTGCTGAGAGTATGAGCTCTAATCAAGCTTTGCAAGCTTCTTCCCTGGTCGGACGCAGTGTATTGGTACCGTCCAGGGAGATGGTTTTCACCGGACAGGATTTATCGCGCGGCATTATCGATTTCGAGCAACGGGCGACCAATGTGCAGGTACGGATTGAAAAGCCGAACGGAGAGTTGGTGCGGACCATCAATATCCCTGAAGTGGCGGCTGGGAAATTCGATTTTGTCTGGGATGGCACCAATGGTCAGGATCAGGAGATGCCACCAGGTGTCTACAACATCAAAGTGGATGCCAACATTGCTGGAGAAAATCAATCGGTACCCGTGATGGTATACGCACCGGTTTCCAGCGTCAGTCTTGGCCAATCCGGTAAGGGCATTACCCTGAATCTGGTTGGGCTGGGTGCGTTTAAGTTAGCAGATGTTCGTGAGATTTCTTACGGTTAATGGCAGTCGCCATAACCTTGGTTGAGAGGTGAGTTATGAGTTTTAATATCGCGCTAAGCGGCCTGGCCGCAGCACAAAAAGATTTGGATGTGACTGCAAACAACATTGCCAATGTCAACACCACGGGTTTTAAAGAGTCGCGGGCCGAGTTTGCCGATGTGTATGCAACCTCGATTTTTGCTTCCGGCCGAACCAAGGTGGGTGATGGTGTTACCACCTCGGTTGTCGCGCAGCAGTTTAATCAGGGGTCATTGCAATTTACCAACAACTCGCTGGATTTGGCCATTACAGGTGAAGGTTTCTTTGCCACTGCGCCGGATCGCTTATCACGTGACTTTACTTACACTCGTGCCGGAAATTTTAAGCTCGATAAAGACAACTTTATTGTCGATAATCGCGGCAACTTTTTGCAGGGGTTTAGCGTGGATCCCGCTACCGGACAAAACCAGTCCGTCAGTTTAAGTACTACTCAGCCGATTTCTATTCCAACCACAGCGGGCGCACCCCGTGCCACCAACAATGTGTTTGTGACCGCAAACCTGAACTCGTCTGAGCTGATAAATACTACGACTTTTGAGCCGACAGATCCGGCAACATATAGCCACTCGACCTCTGTGACCGTGTATGACAGCTTGGGGGAGCCCCATATCCTTAGTATGTATTTTCGTAAGTCGGCTGTTGGGGAGTGGGAGTCTTTTGCTGTGTGGGATGATGTGACTGCGGCTCCTTTCGGGCCAACGACGTTGGAGTTTGACTCCAGTGGTGAGTTGGTCATTCCGGCTGGCCCTCCTCCGACACCACCAGTGTTAACGTTACCCGCTGCAGTGTTAAATGATCCTCTAAACGGTTATCTCACCAATGGTGCCGAATTTTTGACCGATGTAGTGATTAACTTCAGGGATCCTGCCGGGATCCGAACACCTACGCAGTATGCAGCCCCTTTTGACGTTACCAACCTGAGTCAGGATGGCACCACTGTCGGTAACCTGACTGGGGTAGACATCGATGCTTTTGGGCGGGTGCTTGCCACCTACAGCAATGGCGATGAAGAGTATCTGGCGCAAGTGACTTTGGTTCAGTTTGCCAATGTGCAGGGACTCAAGCAAGTGGGCAATACCTCATGGCAACAAACCATCACATCCGGTGAGCCGATTGCAGGGCAGGCCAATGTGGGCACCTTTGGCGCTATTAATTCTTCGGCACTGGAGCAGTCCAATGTCAACCTGACTACGGAG
This sequence comes from Alkalimonas delamerensis, assembly GCF_030717955.1. Taxonomy (NCBI): domain Bacteria; kingdom Pseudomonadati; phylum Pseudomonadota; class Gammaproteobacteria; genus Alkalimonas; species Alkalimonas delamerensis. The sequence goes on from NZ_JAUZVY010000002.1 coordinate 16,899, forward strand.
TTGGTGGACTTGATTAATGCCCAGCGTAACTTCCAGGCCAACTCCAGGGCGCTGGAAGTGAACAGCACCTTGCAGCAGACCATCTTGCAGATCCGATAGTCTCCTGCTTATTTCCATCAGAGCCACCTTCGGGTGGCTTTGTTGGTTTTGCAGTCTATTTCAATTTGCTGGCATTAGTTTTGCATTGTATTTGCTACTAACGCTAATTTTCAGGAGCCCATGATGGATAACTTGCTCTACATCGCCATGAGCGGTGCCAAAGAGAACCAACATGCAATCAGTGTCCGGGCGAATAACCTGGCCAATGTAGGCACCACAGGCTTTAAAGCGGATTTTGAGCAAGCCAGAGCCATGCAGGCCTTTGGTGCCGGCTTGCCGACCCGGGTCTTTTCGATGACAGAGCGACCTGGTCATAATTTTGACGCTGGTCCACTGGTGATGACGGAACGCGATCTGGACATTGCCATTAAAGGCGACGGTTGGTTTGCGGTGCAGTCGGCTGACGGTTCGGAAGCGTACAGCCGGGCTGGTAGCCTGCAAATCAATGCCTTCGGCATGCTGGAAACGGCAGGTGGTCTGCCGGTGATTGGCGAAGATGGGCCCATTCAGCTGCCTTTACCCCTGGCCAAAATTGAGGTTGGCCAGGATGGCACCATTAGTGTCTTGCCACAAGGGGCGCCAGCAGAGGCTTTGTTTGAGGCCGGTCGTATCAAACTGGTCAACCCTGAACTATCACAAATAGAGAAAGGGCTGGATGGTTTATTTCGCCGCAAAGATGGGGTGATAGAGCAGGAAAGTCCCGATGTGGTGTTAATCAACCGGGCTCTGGAGCGCAGCAATGTTAATGCGGTGGCAGAAATGACGCACATGATCAGCTTGCAACGGCAGTTTGAAATGCAGGTCAAGATGATGCGCAATGCACAACAAATCGATCAGAAGCAAGACTCGCTTCTGTACATCATGGGTTAAGCGGGGAGGCTGTTATGCATCCAGCACTTTGGATCAGTAAAACTGGCTTAGATGCCAAGCAACGCGATATTTCGGTGATTTCAAACAACCTGGCGAACGCCAGTACCGTTGGCTTTAAGAAGAGCCGGGCGGTGTTTGAAGATCTGCTGTATCAGAATGTGAATCAACCCGGTGGGCGTTCATCGCAAAACTCGGAGTTGCCAAATGGTTTAATGATTGGCGCAGGCACCAAGGTGGTGGCAACCCAAAAGAACTTTACCCAGGGCAACATGATCACCACTGAAAACAGTCTGGACATGATGATCCAGGGGCATGGTTTTTTTGAGATCCTGATGCCTGATGGCACCATTTCCTATACCCGGAATGGCCAGTTTACCGTGGATCAGGATGGCAACCTTGTCACCTCCGGTGCTGGTTTTCCGTTAGAGCCGAACATTGTGGTACCGCCGGAAGCGACCGGCATTACTATTTCACAAGATGGCGAGGTGTCGGCCCGGATCCCAGGACAAGCCGACAACGCGGTACTTGGGCAGATCACCGTGACCAATTTTATCAATCCGGCGGGACTAGAGCCGATTGGGCAAAACTTGTTTCGTGAAACCGCGGCCAGTGGCGATCCGGTGCAAGGCATTCCTGGCTTGGAAGGCCTGGGTTTGATTGTGCAGGGCGCTTTGGAGACGTCCAATGTGAATGTGACGGAAGAATTGGTCAATTTGATTGAGAGCCAGCGGGTCTATGAAATGAACTCCAAAGTCATTTCTTCGGTGGATCAGATGCTTGGCTTTGCTATTCAGCAACTTTAACGGATGGAGGCGGTAATGCGAGTTTTAGCTGCGGTTACCTTTGGATTCTTGCTGGCTGGTTGCTCCAGCATGCAGCCGCCCAAGCAAGACGATCCTTTTTACGCGCCGATGCCGCCAGCACCTGCGCCCAGAGCCATCGAACGAAACGGCTCTTTGTTCCAGGCTCGCTATGCCAATAGCATGTACTCGGACAGTCGGGCCCGCCGTGAAGGTGACATTATTACGGTGGTGCTGCGCGAGCGGACTCAGGCCTCGAAAAATGCCCGCACTGAAACTCAACGGGACAGCAGCCACCAAATTGATCCCATCGTAGGCTTGGGGGGCCGGCAACTGAATACCATTCAGCTTGGCACCAACAGCAGCAATGATTTTAAAGGCGATGCCAAGTCGAATCAGAGCAATAGTCTTACCGGGGATATCACCGTTAATGTAATTGAAGTGCAGCCCAATGGGAATTTGGTGATCCGGGGGGAGAAGTGGTTGCAGCTCAATACTGGCAGAGAGTTTATTCGGTTAACTGGCATTATCCGTCAGGAGGATGTCGAGCGGGATAACACCATTGAGTCAAACAAAATTGCCAACGCCCGCATCGAGTACAGTGGTACCGGCGCATTTCATGGTGGTCAATCGCCAGGTTGGCTCACCCGGTTCTTCTCAGGTCCGGCTTGGCCGTTTTAAGGAGAGGGTATGAACTTCTGGCAACGATTACTGCTGATGGGCGTTTTGCTGGCAACCAGCACCGTTCAAGCAGCCCGGGTGAAAGATGTCGCCGACGTGGAAGGGGTGCGTAGCAATCAGCTGGTAGGCTATGGTCTGGTAGTCGGCCTGCCAGGTACTGGCGAACAAAGCCCTTTTACCGAGCAGAGCTTTCGGGCCATGCTGTCCAACTTCGGCATTAATTTGCCGCCTGGTGCCCGCACGCAAATCAAAAATGTCGCCGCGGTGGCGGTGCATGCCGAGTTGCCGCCTTTTGCCAAACCAGGTCAAAGTATTGATGTCACCGTCTCATCCGTTGGCAGTGCCAGCAGCTTGCGAGGCGGCACCTTATTGCAGACCTTCCTGGTCGGGCTGGACGGTGAGGTCTATGCGGTAGCGCAGGGCAGCCTAATTGTCAGTGGACTTGGTGCAGAAGGCATGGATGGCTCCCGCATTATGGTTAACACCCCAACGGTAGGTCGGATCCCAAATGGCGCCACTGTGGAGCAGGAAGTGCCATCCCCCTTTGCCGATGGGGATTACATTACTTTTAATCTGCACCGGCCAGATTTTACCACCTCGCGGCGTCTGGCCGAGGCCATCAACGACTTTATTGGTCCTGAAACAGCCTATTCGCTCGATGGTTCATCCATTCGGGTGCGGGCGCCACGTGATATGAGTCAGCGGGTGGCGTATTTGTCGACGTTGGAGAATCTCACCTTCGAGCCTGCCAGCAGTTCAGCCCGTATTATTATTAATTCCCGAACTGGCACCATTGTGATAGGCAAAGAAGTCCGGCTATTTCCGGCTGCAGTGACCCACGGTGGCCTGACGGTGACCATTGCTGAAAGTCCTCGCGTGATCCAGCCCAACCCGTTAGCGGGTGGGGAAACCATGATTGAAGAAAGCACCATCATTGATGTGAACCCTGAGCGCTCACCGATGTTTAAATTTGATCCAGGCGTGACGCTGGACGATCTGGTTCGAACCGTCAATGCGGTTGGAGCAGCGCCAGGTGATTTGATGGCCATTTTGGAAGCCTTAAAAGAGGCTGGCGCCATTCACGGCGAGCTGGTGGTGATTTAGGAGCATGGCTATGGAGTCGATTCGTCAGCCGATGTCGTACCACGACATCAACAGTTTGCAACAAATCCGCCAGACAGCAGGGCAGGATGAGCAGCAAGCACTGCGGCAGGCGGCAGAGCAGTTCGAAGCCATTTTTATGAACATGCTGTTGAAAAGCATGCGTGAGGCCAATGCACATTTTGAAGCCGATGGCATGATGCACAGCGAAACCACGCGTTTCTATCGGGATATGCACGACAACCAGTTGGCGTCGGATTTGGCGCAGCAAGGCAGCTTGGGTCTGGCCGACCTGATCGTCCAGCAGTTGGATCCTGCCGCCGTCGCCAATCAGCCAAAGCCATTGGCACCGGGCGAGCTGATGATGCCGCAGCCAATCCAGCGTGCAGTCAGGCAGGCGGCAACATCACCAGCGTCTGCAGCGATGCAGCCTGCTCCCGAAACCGCAAAGGCTGACTTCTTACAAGAAAGCCGCTGGCAGGTGTCTTCTCCTTCGGATTTTGTAGCCCGCTTGATGCCAGCGGCGCGGGAAGCCGCATCGGCTTTGGGGTTGGATCCGCTGGCGCTGGTGGCTCAGGCGGCACTTGAGACAGGCTGGGGCCAACACATGATCCGCACATCGGATGGCGAAAATAGTTTCAATTTGTTCGGCATCAAAGCCAGTCGGGGCTGGCAAGGGGACACGGCAGTGGTCGATACCCTGGAGTACCGGCAGGGCGTGGCACAGAAAGAAAAAGCCAGGTTTCGCGCCTATGCGTCGCCGGAGCAGAGTTTGCAGGACTATGTGCAGTTTATCCGCAACAGTGCCCGCTACCAGGATGCGCTGAAAGTGGCCTCGGATAGCGTGGCATACTTTCGTAAACTGCAAGCAGCAGGCTATGCCACAGATCCGAATTACGCCGAGAAAATAAAGTCTGTACTAAACAGCCCTACGATTCGGGCCTGGCGCAATCAGACTCAAGATTAATCCATCCTGGCCGATAGGATCCATGGTTGGTGGTAGAAAGGTTCAGCAGGAGTTGCACTATGTCGGATAATTTACTCAGAATAGGGTCCTCGGCCGTGATGGCCAGCAGTACCTTGCTGAACACCACCAGTAACAACATTGCCAACATCAATACCGAAGGCTATGTCCGCCAGCGCACCGAATTTGAAGCGCAAATTTTAGGCTTGGGCGTTGGGCGCGGCACGACCGAGCGTCTGGTCAATGAGTTCACTTTAAAGCAGTTGCGACGTGATACTTCGGCTTACGCTTATTCCAAGCAGTATCTGGATGAAGCGAACCGGGTCGATGCGCTTTTTTCCAATCCGGCCAACAGCATCGCAACCGGCATGAATCAGCTGTTTGATCAATTCCAAATCGCCAACAATGACCCCACCACCTTAGCCAATCGGCAGTTGATTATTGGCAGTTCCGAGGCTTTGTTGGATCGCTTCAACACCATGTCGACCCTGGTGTTGGATCAGGATTTGTTTATCAACCAGCAACTGGATATTTATGTTGATGAGTCCAATGGTTACATCAAACAAATCGCACAGCTGAATAAAGAAATTGCCAGCTATGGCACCGGCGCCAGTCGTCCTATCCCACTGAACTTGTTGGATAAACGCGACGAGGCCATCCGGAAGTTATCGGAAATGGTTGAAATACGCACCCTGGATGCCAAAAATGGCGAGAAGTTGGTGTTTATGGCAACCGGACAATCCTTGGTGGTTGAGAATGGCGATTTTTCTTTGCTGGCTGCCCGCGGTAATCCGGATCCCTCCCGCAAAGAGCTGCAATTGCAGTTGTCGGGCAACACCAATGTCATTCGGGATATCAATGTCAAACAGCTGGGTGGCAAGCTGGGGGCCTTGATTGCGTTTCGGGAAGAGATCCTGGATCCAACCCAAAATAAACTGGGCCAGGTGGCTTTGTCACTGGCTGACGCCTTGAACGAGCAGAATAAGCTGGGCATGAACTTAAATGGTGAATTGGGTGGACCGCTTTTTACCCTTCCCACCTTTAGTGGCTTTCCTTACCAGGGCAACAGTGCAGGCTCCAGTCTAACCGGAACCGTAGAGGCCGGGGAAGGCAGCAAGATCCCTCCCAATGATTTGCGGCTCACCATCACATCGGCGACAGAAGTGCGGGTTGAAGCTGTCGACTTAAAAGGCAATGTGATCCCTGGCTCTGAGGTTTTGGTGAATGTTGCAGGCTTTCCTGCGACCATCAATGCTGATGATGCGGGCGGGGATCTCTATGGTTTTACTTTTACCATTACCGGCGATGTGGGGGACCAATTCGAGTTTAAACCTCTGGCAACCGCTGCCCGTCAGGTCGGTATGGCCACCACCCGGCCGGAAGATATTGCTCTGGCATCGCCCATTCGGATTGATCAAACACTGGAAAATTTGGGCAACGGTAAAATAGCCAATCTACAGGTCACGGATACCACACCTGCCACTGCGCCGGACTATGGTTTTACTGCACCGGGTGGCTTGGTGAACGGCCCTTGGACGGTCACCTATCTCGGCGGTGATAGTTTTCAGATTGAAGACAGTGGTGGTGCCATGATTGGTACCGCCAACTTTGGTTCAGCCAACTATCAGAATCTGTTCGCAGAAGCCGGAGTCGATGTAGGGTTTGATTTTTCCATCACTGGTATTCCAAGCATCGGGGATACCTTCAGTATTGAATACAACAGCGGTGGCTTCAATGACAACCGCAATGGCCTGTTATTGGCTGGTTTGCAAACCGATACCAGCACCACCCGGTTGAATGCATTGTCCACACCTGGCGGCGTGAACAGTGCCAGCTTCAATCAGACTTATGCTTCGATGGTCAGCCTGATTGGTGAGCGTACCAATCAGGCTCGCAACAGTGAAGCGGCAAATGCTGCTTTGTTGGAACAAAGTCAGCTTTGGTTTGAGTCCTTGTCGGGGGTGAGCCTGGATGAGGAAGCGGCGAACTTGATTCGTTTCCAGCAAACTTATCAGGCGGCGACTCGGATTATTTCCACATCGCAAACCATTTTCGATACGCTGTTGTCAGCAGTGAGGTAAATTCAATGCGCATGTCTTTCAATATGAAGTTCAATTTGGGACTTAATGGTGTTATCAATACCAATGCCAAAATGACCAGGGCGCAGGAGCAGCTGACCAAACAAACGCGTATTTTAACGCCTGCGGATGATCCAGCGGCTTCTGCCAAAGTGCTGGGCCTGGATCAAAACCTGGCGCAGACAGAGCAGTACCAAAATAACTCCATTTTACTGAAGAATAATCTGGCACTGGAAGAAACCGTTCTCACCAATATGCGAACCTCGATGGATCGTGCTCGGGTCCTTGCTATTGCTGCAGGCAATGGAACCTATACTGAGCAGGATCGGCGCGCAGTCTCAGCCGAGTTAAAGAATATTCAGGTGGAGTTGCTTGACTTGATGAACACCCAAAATGCAGAGGGAGGTTATATTTTTGCGGGTTACCAGGATAAGAACATGCCTTATGTGTTTAACCCCATTACCGAACGCTTTGAATTTCAAGGGGATGATGGTCAGAAATCTTTGCAGTTGTCACCGACCATTGCCTTGCCTGGCAATGACAGTGGTAAGTTTGTATTCGATGATGTCAATGCCCGCTTTAAAACCACAGCGCCCGTTATCGCTGCTGGTGGGGCAACCTCTGCTTTTGTATCGGTGACCAACCAAAGTCGGTTCGATAACTTTTATCGTGATAACTACGATAGCCTGACCCCCGCCAATAACAACTTTAATGTGGTACTGACAGCGCCCGATAGCTATGAAATTCAGCGCAATGGTGCTGCTTTAGTGCCGCCGGTCACCGGTAGCTTCCAGCCTGGCCAGCCCATTTCATTTCGTGGTCTTTCGATTGAAATCAACGGTCCTGCAGTACCTGGGCAAGTGGATTTTTCACTTGAACCACCGCAAAAAAGAAATATTCTGGATACCTTAAATGCCTTTGTGATAGCCCTGGAAGATCCCTCTACCAACCAGTTTCAGCTGGACGAAGCAATACAGGACGCTTTGGTGCAAATTACCAACGCATCCGATAAAGTCGACAACTTTATGGCAACCATCGGTGGTCGGGTTAATGTGCTGGACAGCGTTTTTGAAACCAATGAAGACTTGAAGATTAACAATAAGTCGTACCGTGCAGACTTGTCAGAGGTCGACTATGCAGAGGCTTTGACCGAGATTACCAAGCAGGAAATTGCACTGCAAGCTATCTCCGCGACTTTCACCAAGGTGTCTGCTGTTTCATTGTTTGACTTTATCCGTTGATCATAAGCAGGAAAAGTAAGGGAAAGTCGCAATAAACCCCTGTTTTCCAAACAAAGTAAAAAAATATCAATTTTCCTCTCAACTTTTTCGCAGTGTGTCCGATAAATAAATATCGGACAATTGATATTGAAAGCAATAAATATCAATTGATTTAAAAGGTTAGTAGGAGACTTGCTATGTCACTTTACGTCAATACCAACACATCTTCTTTGAACGCCCAACGGCAACTGTTTAATTCTGGCAATGCATTGGATACTGCTTTCAAACGCTTGTCATCTGGCTTTCGGATTAACAGTGCGGCGGATGATGCGGCAGGATTGCAAATCTCCAATCGTCTAACCAGCCAAATCAATGGCCTGGATCAAGCGGCCCGTAATGCCAACGACGGTATCTCTCTGGCCCAGGTCGCTGAAGGCGCGATGGATGAAATTACCAACTCGCTGCAGCGGATCCGGGTGCTGGCGATCCAGTCGCAAAATGGTATTAATAGCTCGGCAGATCGAGCAGCCTTGCAAAAAGAGGTTGCCCAGTTAAAGCTAGAGATTAGCCGCATTGCCTCTACCACTCAGTTTGGTAGTCAAAACCTTCTGTCGGGTAACTTTTCAGCTTCCTTCCTTGTTGGCGCTAATGCAGGGCAGAAAATTGATATTCGCTTGTCCAGAGCTGCTGGTTATGGCACCTCATCCTTGGGGTTAGGAGCTTTGTCGGTCTCGACGGTTGAAGGTGCCTCTGCTGCCTTGGCGTTGCTGGACAGTGCTATTGGTATTATCGATGGCACCCGGGCCGATTTGGGTGCGATTCAAAACCGCTTCCAGGCGACCATTCGCAACCTGACCAATATTTCAGAGAACGTGTCTGGTGCGCGGAGCCGGATCCGGGATACCGATTTCGCCAAGGAAACGGCTGAACTGACCCGGACCCAGATTTTGCAGCAGACCAGTACTACAGTACTGGCCCAGGCCAACCAGCGGCCTCAGGCTGCTCTGAGCCTGCTGCAGTAAGCAACACCTGAACAAAAAAAGCACCCAAATAGGGTGCTTTTTTGTTTTTGATTTAAATTTCTCCTTAGCGGCTTATTTTCTTCTGTTTTCTAAAGTTTCCCTAAATATTTCCGATATATAGGTTGTGGGTAGTTTCACTTTAGGTGGGCTATGATCGTTAACTGATGTAGGAGAAACATCATGTCGTTATATGTCAATACCAATACGTCATCGCTGAATGCTCAGCGGCAGTTATTTAACTCAGGCAATTCGTTAGACGTTGCTTTTAAGCGTTTATCATCCGGCTTTCGGATTAACAGTGCGGCGGATGATGCGGCTGGTTTGCAAATTTCCAACCGCCTAACCAGCCAAATTAATGGTTTGGATCAGGCGGCCAGAAATGCCAACGATGGTATCTCCTTAGCCCAGGTGGCAGAAGGTGCGATGGATGAAATTACCAACTCGTTGCAGCGGATCAGGGTGCTGGCGATCCAATCACAAAATGGCATCAACAGCTCTGCCGACCGGATTGCTTTGCAAAAAGAAGTGACCCAACTGAAATTGGAAATCAGCCGAATTGCTTCGACCACCCAGTTTGGGGTGCAGAATCTGTTGGCAGGTAACTTTTCTGCCTCCTTCCTGGTTGGCGCCAATGCTGGTCAGAAAATCGATATTAAGCTGTCACGCGCTGGTGGCTACGGTACTTCTGCGCTGGGGCTTGGTGAGCTGTCTATTTCGACGGTTGAAGGTGCTTCTGCTGCTTTGGCTCTGTTGGACAGTGCTATCGGCATCATCGATGGCACCCGGGCCGATTTGGGTGCGATTCAAAACCGTTTCCAGGCGACCATTCGCAACCTGACCAATATTTCAGAGAACGTGTCTGGTGCGCGCAGTCGTATTCGGGATACCGATTTCGCCAAGGAGACGGCTGAATTGACCCGGACTCAGATTTTGCAGCAGACCAGCACTACGGTACTGGCCCAGGCCAATCAGCGGCCACAGGCTGCTCTGAGCTTGTTGCAGTAATGCTGTAAACCTGGCATTGGCATTGAGCTCTTGGGGCTCTTTGCCAGGCCGGCTGTAAAGCGTGTGTGGCAGCTGGTTATCTCTGGATAACGGTTGTGCAAACGTTTGGACTGGAGCAACGATATGTCATTGGTTGTGAATTCAAATCAATCATCGCTTGGCTCCCAACGGTTACTTAGTAATGCAACCTCAGGTTTGAATGCGACCTTTGAGAAGTTAAGTTCAGGCTACCGAATCAACCGGGCGGCCGATGATGCTGCAGGATTGGTGATTACTGGTACCCTGCAGAATCAAATTTCCGGGTTAAATCAAGCCGTACGGAATGCCAGTGATGCCATATCACTGCTACAGGTAACGGATGGTGCCATGGATGAAATGGCGAACTCATTACAACGCATGCGTGTTTTAACGATACAGGCTCACAATGGTGTCAATACCATTGCCGATAAGCAGGCATTGCAACAAGAGTTTGATGAACTAAGGCAGGGCATTAACGCCATTGCTGAGAAAACTGAATTTGCCGGAATCCGTCTGCTTGATGGTTCGGCCGGTAGCCTGGATTTCTTGGTCGGAGCCAACGCTGGTCAGAAAGTCAGCATCGAGTTGTCAAACAGTTACAGTACGGCTGCTGCTGGTTTAAATCTGGATGGGCTCAGTTTGGTGGATGATGACACTGAAGACATTTTGCAACGGATTGATGCCGCCTTGATGCAAACAGATGAGGCAAGAACAGACTACGGTGCCCAACAGAATGCGATGATATCCACGATAAAAAACCTGAGTAACATCAGTGAAAATGTATCGGCATCACGCAGTCGTATCAAGGACACCGATTACGCTCGAGAAACAACGGAGCTAACCAGAGTGCAGATTATTCAGGAAAGCAGCACCTCGGTATTGGCTCAAGCCAATCAGCGACCCCAGGCGGCTTTGGCTGTTCTTCGTTAGCAGAAGTCTGAACAAAAAAATGCATGTGGCGATTGCAGTCGACCTTGCTGAAAACAATGAAAGAGCAAGATAAACGGATCTTCGGAGTGACTCTCTTGCTCTATTTTTTTGACCACCCTACAAGGGTGGTTTTTTTATTTTCAAAAAAAATAATTTTTTTTCTAAAGTTCTCATTTGGCAGGCCGATACCTGAGTTAAGCCAAGTTGCAGCTTGGCTCCACTGACGGAACTCCGGCAATTTTGTCGGGCCGTAATGTTGAACAAAGTGGAAGGCAGTCAGGTTTTGCAGAACCTTGCCGGATACTAAGGAGTGACTCATGTCTTTATACGTAAATACCAACACCTCGTCGTTGAATGCGCAACGTCAGCTGTTCAATTCAGGCAATAACCTGGACGTTGCTTTTAAGCGTCTGTCATCTGGTTTTCGCATCAACAGCGCAGCTGATGATGCGGCGGGTTTACAGATTTCCAATCGCTTGACCAGCCAAATCAATGGCCTGGATCAGGCAGCACGTAATGCCAACGATGGTATTTCAGTTGCCCAGGTTGCTGAAGGCGCCATGGATGAAATTACCAATGCGCTGCAGCGGATCCGTACTCTGGCGATTCAGTCCCAGAACGGCATCAACAGTTCTACCGACCGTGCGGCCCTGCAAAAAGAAGTGACGCAGTTAAAAGCTGAGATGAGCCGTATTGCGGCCAATACTCAGTTTGGTACGCAAAACCTGCTGAATGGCACTTACTCGGCCTCGTTCCTGGTTGGTGCCAACGCCGGTCAAACCATTGATATTAAGCTGTCTCGTGCCGGTGGTTATGGCACTTCTGCACTTGGTTTGGGTGACTTGAGCATTTCTACCACAGGTGGTGCTTCAGCTGCTCTGGCGGCCATTGATAGTGCCATCGGCATCATTGACGGTACCCGTGCCGACCTGGGTGCGTTGCAGAACCGTTTTCAGGCGACCATCCGTAACCTGACCAACATCTCTGAAAACGTATCCGGTGCTCGCAGTCGGATCCGGGATACTGATTTTGCTCGTGAAACTGCAGAGCTTACCCGAGCGCAGATTTTGCAGCAAACCAGTACCACAGTATTGGCTCAGGCAAACCAGCGTCCTCAGGCAGCTTTGTCGTTATTAGGTTAAACTAATAACATGCGGTGGTGAAAACAGCAGTTAAGTTTTCACCCTGCGTGCCGATAAGGAGTCTGATATGAGCAGCATGACCTTAAATAGCTCATCGGTAACCAGCTCCATACTGCCAGTTGAGAAAACTGAGGCTCGTTTTCAAGTGGAGCAAGAGCCGAAACAGATTGAGCGGCTGGCACCTGATGAGCCTCTAAAGGGCGGGAAGCTGGAACAAGTTTCCCGAAATGAGCTGAATGAAGCGGTGGAAGTCATGAACAATGCTGCTGCCATTCAGAAACGCTCATTGAGCTTTTCAATCGATGATGCCTCTGGCCGGGAAGTGATAAAAGTTGTTGACTTCAAGACCTCGGAGCTCATTCGGCAAATTCCGTCGGAAGAGCTGCTAAAAGTGGCACAAGATGTGAAGAGGTTGCAACAGGAGATGGGACGTTCCATTGGTTTACTGGTGGACAGTAAAGTTTAGAGGTGATTTATGTCGCAAGTTAATTTTTTAGGCTCGGCTTCAGGCTTGCCACTGGAGGAGTTGGTAAGTACTCTGGTTAAGGTAGAGCGTGATAGCAAACTGGGCCGGATTAATAAGACAAAATCAACTCTAGAAGCGTCGCTATCAGGGGTGGGCCGGCTGAAGTCGGCTCTCTCTTCTTTTCAAAACTCCATTAAAGCTCTGGGTGGCAACAACCTGAAAGCGCGGGTTGCAACCATTACCCAGCCACAGGAAAATAAAACCTTTCTGGAAGCCTCTGCCAGCAACAGTGCGGTACCGGGTAGCTTTGATGTCAAAGTGAATCAGCTTGCTGCTGGTAGCCGATTGGAGAGCGCGGATGGCAGCTATGACTCTGCCAACGATGTGGTCAGTACCACCGATGGGGTGATCACGCTCACCGCAGGTGATAAAAGCTTTGATGTCAATGTCACCGCAGGCATGACTTTGAACCAGCTGCGTCAAAAAATTAATGGCGCCAGTGACAACTTTGGGGTCAATGTTAACCTGATTAATGCCGGTGGCGCTGTCGGTACCAAGCTGGTATTTAGCTCTGGCATCACCGGTGACGGCAATGATTTGCAGATCAGCAACAACAACGCCGAACTGGACAGTATTTCTACCATTCCCACCGGAGCCAGTGCCGGTCTGTCCGTAGTGCAGGCCGCCCAAAACGCTGAAATTGAAATTGATGGCATTCTGGCTAGCAGCAATACCAACGTCTTCAGCAATGTGATTCAGGATGTCAGCTTGACGGTTCGGGCCGTGACGCCGGATGGCAACAACGCCGCTTTGAATATCAACACCGATAAAGAAGGGGCTGAAGAAAAGATCAATGCATTTATTAAGAGCTACAACGAGTTGGTGGATCAAATTGATTCGTTGACCAAGAACCGTACCTTGGGCTCGGATGGCAAAACGGTAACAGCTCAAGGTGGCCCTTTGGCGGGTGATCCATTGCCACGCTCGATTATGTCTCAGCTGCGTGGCATTCTTGGCTCCGCTTTCGAAGATGCAGATGAAGGGTTATCGACTCTGTATAGCATGGGTATTACCTTTAACAGCAGCGGTAAACTGGAAATTGCTTCGACCAGTGAGTTTGGTGGCGACTCTGGTCGGGTTCGCTTTAACCGGGCCTTGGATGAGAACTTTGATGGCATAGCGTCCCTTTTTGGTGGCGATAAAGGCCTGAGCGCCAGCCTGGAAGACTTTACCAAGCAGTTTACGCAATCCGGTGGCATCATTGCGACCCGTGAAAACTCACTTCGGGGGCAAATTGATAAAAGCAATAAGGATTTAGAGGCTGCGAATCGCTTTATTCAAAGCTATGAACAAACTTTGCGCAGTCGTTACACTGCACTGGATGGTTTGCTGGGATCGATGCAGAACATGGCATCCACCATCACTGCCCAGCTGTCAAATTTACCTGGGTTTAGAACCCAAACCACAAATCGAAATTAAGGAGCTTTTATGAGTTATGGTATTAAAGCCTATAAGTCGGTGGGGGTAAAAGATGATTTAGCCGTTGCCGATCCGCATCGGGTGATCCAATTGCTCATGCAAGGAGCCCTTGAAAATATGGCGAAGGCCAAAGGTTGCATGGAGCGGAAAGATTATGCCGGTAAATCGGCAACCATTTCCAAGTCAATGAGTATTATTTCTGCCTTGCAAGGCTCCTTGGATATGGAGCTTGGAGGTGAAATCTCTGAAAATCTGTGGTCTTTGTACGATTTTATGGTCAATCATTTGATTTTGGCCAGCCGCGAAAACAATGCAGCCAAAGTGGCGGATGTGATGGAGTTGATGCTATCCATTAAAACCGCTTGGGATCAAATCCCGGTAGCAGAGCGGGAAAAAGGCTATCAAATGCAGGCTGAGCGTCAAAGTCAAACAGCTTCGGGGTTCTGATGCCTTCCTTTGATGCATGGCAACATGGTTATCAGCAGCTTCGTGCAGAGCTTGAGCTGCTGTTAAACACTGAGCTGCCGGACTATCAGGCTGCAGAAAAACAACTTTCTAAACTTCATTCTCATATACAGTCTGGCCTGGATATTGCTGATGAACAGCAGCAATATGGTATCTTTCTGCAGGAGCAGCTAGACTGGCTGCAGGGTATTATTGCCGTACTGAGTAAGCAAAAAGACAGCATGGCTGCAGACTTACTGCAATTAGAGCGGCGAAAAAAAGCGCGGGATCGCTACAATCAACATACCTGAACGGGCGATATAGTTGCCCGTTCAGCAGTAACTGTTCGGGAACACTATGCTCAAGTACATCAATTATCAACTGCAAGATGACTCTGAACTGCAAGAGCAGTTGGAGCGAAACGCTGCCAGTCAGATCAAAAAAACACTCTCGGCCAATATGGCTGCCTTTCGACATTACATCCCTTCAGTCATTGATATCGTTGAACAAAATCAAGTGCAGCAGTATTCGCTGTTTTGCAACAAGCACGAAGCGTTGAATATTGTCGATTTTGCCACCGGCAGAGTGCTCTATGGTGAGCATCCGGTAGAAGAGGTACGGCAAGAGGTTGCTTCATTCTTACAGTGTGCGCCTTACTTTGAGATTGAGGGCAGTTCAACGATTGATGGCTGCTGGCAAACGGAACCGGTGCCCGCTTCAATAGAGACGTTGATCATGTTTGGCATGGGCTTTGGTTATCAGTTAACAGAGCTATTGCAACAGGTTCGTATTAAGTATTTAGTTGTGTATGAGCCCTCTGTAGACATGCTGTTTTGTTCACTGCAGGCACATGACTGGCTTGAGTTGTTTGAGTTGGCTGCGGCTCTGAATACTCAAATCTTTCTGCAACTTGGCAATGATGGCAGCTCCTTACCCGCCGATCTTGCAGAGTTAAGCGCTGTGACAACACAAAGCAAATGCTACCTCTACCGGCATTATTTTCATCCGGTGATGGACAAAGTAATTAACTTTGCCCAGCAAAACAGCGGCAATGCTGCTGTGTTAACCAGCCCTCAGCAACACTTCATGCCCTATGATCATCTGTATGACTTTATCAGTGAGCGCAACCCAAATGTGCTTGGGAATAGTCTGCCTGATGCTGCCACTTTAGATAACGCCTTGTATCAGCGAAATATGGCGGCATTAGCGCAATATTACCCCAAGGTGCATCAAGCGATAGAGCAGCATCAGGCCAAACAATGGCAGTTGGTGAAGGTTGATCAGCAGGTGAATTTGTACCACTCTGAACGCCGGGCATTGTTTTATCAGGATACCGAGGCAGAGTCCACAGCCCTAATCGATTACTTTGTGCATCATCCCTTCAAAGACGACATTATTCTTGGTCAAAAAGTGTCGGGTAAGCTGAAGCATTACATCCATTTTACCCATGTGACTCAGGTGGAGCCTTTGATTAACCGGCAGTTGAGTCAACAAACGGTTTTACCTGATGAAGTAGGTTCTTTGATTGTGTTTGGTGTGGGGTTAGGACGCCATATTGAGCAACTGGTAAAACAGCGTCACATCAAAAATCTCTATATCTGTGAGCCCAACCTGGACTTTTTTGCTGCATCACTTTGGGTGACCGACTGGGCAGGTATTTTGAGCGAGGCAGACGAGGCTGAGAGCCGAATTTACCTGAACCTTGGTGGTGATGGCTCCAGTTACTTTTATGATCTGATGGCGCAGTTTTACCAGGTTGGAGCCTACTCTATTGCCGATACTTATATGCTGAGCTCTTATTTCAATCCTAGTATGCAGCAGGCTATTTTAGATCTACGTGCTGAGTTGAAGGTTGTACTAGCTCTTGGCGAGTATTTTGATCATGCACGTTATGGGGTTGCGCATACGTATAATAGCCTAAAGCAGAGCCATAAATGGCTAAAATATGATAATCAAAGCTATAAAAAGCTGCGAGCAACTCAACTTCCTGTTTTTGTCGTGGGTAATGGACCTAGCCTTGATGACAGCATCGAGACTATTAAGCAATACCTGGGGAAGGCAATTATAATTAGTTGTGGAACTGCACTTCGATCTTTGCACGCAAACGGAATACAGCCAGACTTTCATGCTGAGGTTGAGCAAAACAGGGCGACTTACTTCTGGATAAATCAGGTTAAAGATCCTTCTTACCTCAAAGGCATTAATTTGCTGAGTGTCAATGGTATTCATCCAGATACAGCCGCTTTGTTTAAAGATGTCTTTCTTTGTTTCAAAGATGGAGAGTCATCTACTTTCTGGTTTCAGAAAGCTCTGGAAAAGCGTGGGGTGAAAATCGCTTCTCTAAGCTATGCTTACCCTACGGTGGCTAACCTTGTTATGAATTATATTTTACGCTTGGGCAGCGAAATTATTTATTTGTTTGGGGTAGATTTAGGCTTTATTGATGTTCGTTACCATCACTCAAAGTCGTCCGCGTATTATCGTAAAGATGGCAGTGAAATTTATGATTATCAAAAGGCTCATGGTGGTGGAATTCCGGCCAAAGGTAACTTTATCCCCCTTGTTTTTACGAAACGAGAGTTTGATGTATCGCGAAAGCTAATGGAGCAGGCGATTCGTAAGGCAGGGCGAAAAGTTGAGATTTATAATTGCAGTAATGGTGTAGCCATTGAGGGAGCTATTCCACTTCGACAGGAAAATATACTCCTTGATAACAGCCTTGGAGAAAAAACGACCTTACTGGACGAACTGCATAAGGATGCATTCTGCACAATAGATCCTGCTTGGGCAGATCAGATTTACTCACAGATTGATAGAGATGCTTTTAAACAAACGATATCTGATTGGCTGGCACTATTTGAGCATGATGTCAGCGACCAGGCTTCTGCTTTAAATTTTGTTGAAAAGCAATGGCAGCTTCTTCGTGAATCTACCAGAAATAGCAAAGATCCTACCTTCACTTTATTTTATGGCAGTACGAATTACTTTGGCGGTGTACTAACAAAGTTGGTATCCAGCATATCTGATGAACACACTGACGTGCTTGACACTTTTAACAAAGTTCGTCAAATTTGGTGTAGTTATATAAAGCAAGCTAGCCAGGAATTTATAACTGCACCGCTAAAGTTTGATGATGTAAACGTACAAAAAATGTTTAAACCAAAAGAAGAAAAAAAGTAGATGTTCATTAGATTTGTGTCAAATAAGACTTTGGGATTTTAAGTATCAATCCGCATACTGTAAAAGAGTGCGTCGAGATTGTATTTACAGAGAGAAACCTGAGTCTGCTACGGCCATGGACTGCATAAAATCGTCGAAGACGTCAGTGAGCAGCTGGAGTTCGTGCCTGCACAAATCCGGTTGCTGAAAAACATCCACCCTAAATACATACAGCTGCTGCCAGTAAGAAGCACAATAGCAACTCACGATGCTCTGTGCCGATTCCTGATTGAGCTGCCAAAGATTAGTGATAACGAGCAACTGCAAAAGCTCTGGCCTTACTGATCAACTCATCCACCAATCACACCGCAGCTGTGGCTGGTGTTACGCTTGTAAATTAATGTTTTTTCAAGTAACTAGCTTTATTTTTTAGAAAAACAAATAAATTATGCGTTATTCTCAAAACAATCCGCTGCACATTCCAATCTGGGCTGAACGGCTTTTCCTCTGCGGCCGTTCTAACATATATTATTATACTGGCTATGACTCCACTCTTTATTTGGTACGCGCCAGTTTTTATATAAACAGGTTAGATAATCTTCTTTATTTATTGGGGCTGGTAAATAATGATCTTCAAATGGAAGTAAATTTAATTCTTCTACAATTTCGCTGTGTACGGAAAGTGTACAATCTCCGACCTTCCAGTAACGTTTTTTTCCTACCTTATAGGTGATAAAAAAATCAACATATTTTACAGGATTATTGATATCATCCTCGTTGTAAATTTTTATAATTCTACAACAACTTTTTCTACCCTCAGGGGTATCCAAATCACCATCTATTTTCAAAGCCCTCCATCTATTGTTTTCTGAAAAATCTGACGTAAAGGTTTTCAGGAAAATACTTATTAAGTCAAAAGCTTGATCAGCATACTCCGATGGCAAGCCTAAATCGACATCATCATCCCATGGCAGTAAATCGTTGTCACGCACTATACCAAGCAAAGTACCATGGTCAATGTAATGAGGTATATGATTCTTCTGCAAAAGATTTGATAGTTCTTTTAGTAACACCTTTGATAACATGTACTTGTCCCCTCTACCCATTGGGGATACTCCTTTCACGACCCTGGCAGGCGCAATTTTTATTTTTTCTTCCTCGATCTGTATTTCTTTAAGTTGAGTTAGTATTGGTTTGAAAAACATACTGCATATAACCACCTCATCAAAGCATAATCCCCTCAGTTCGGAAACCGGAATAACGGAAACACCTCCAATACTTAAACCATGTAGCGCAACGTTATTATCACAAATTGCGATTACTTCTGTACCGCTCTCGTTCTTGTAGTAATTTAAACCTCGCTTACCACCTGCGCCTGCACCAAATAGTACAACCTTCTTCATAAAACCCCCGTTTTATTAAATTGATTTTTCTAGGCTCAGGTAACGAAACTCGCTGCCATTGTAGAAAAATTAATCTTAAATATTAAACCGAATCAATTTTTATACAACCTTATGGTATAGTTAATTCTGTAACTTAAATAAATTTTTGTTTTTCCCACTTTGAAGCATATCTGTATAATAATTTAAATCCTTCAATGTATCGATTTCCAGCCAAACATTCTCAACTCTCACTCCTAATCTACGTCATACGAAACCAAACTAAAATTTGAAGGCTTCACCTGACGGCGCTATTCTATCGCCACCAGTTAAACATTGCTTGAACCATCATAGGTGCCATTCATGCCCTAGTAAGTCATTGATTAGTGAGGGCGTGTTAGCAATGAATTTAATTCGCGTACCGTTTCCGTTGAGTTCGTGGGTTATAAAGTATTTGAACATGCTCATGCTCACTCATTATTCTTCGTTGTTGACAAGCAAATTTCGCACCAACTATGGCGACAAAATTCTGCTGGAATCGCTTTTTTGCGCCCTTTAGACCTGGCTTTCTACCTTGCTACATCAAGACTTTTTTGCCTATAAGAAGTAGAGACCCGGTTATGCGCAATTACGATAAACTGTGCCGGGCTGACATAGCCTATCGCTGAGTGCCTACGAATACGGTTATCAAATATCTATCTCTATGTACTCAAATATTTCTTAGTTGTTAAGTCACTGCGATAAAAGTCTTTAGTTCATTTCTGCTTAAGCTGATTACAGAAAATCCTTTTGCATTTGGACGAACACATTGATGGCCTGTTTCATTGCGGTGGAAGAGATATCTTTGGTCCTATCTAGGTAAATCACCTGGCATAGATCGGACAACTCATCGAATTTACCGCGCCAGTCATCGCCCATCAAAAAGATATCCACGTTGTGTTGCACAATGTCAGGCCTTTTTTGTTGCCAGTTTTGCTCAGGAATGATCAAGTCAACATAGCGGCAACTTTCTAGTATTGCTGCCCGGTGGGCATAAGGCACCAGGGTGGTTTTGCCTTTACTCTGATTAAACTCATCAGTGGATACCCCAACAATCAATCGATCGCCCAGTGATTTGGCGCGTTTTAAAAGATTGACGTGACCGATATGAAACAAATCAAATGTCCCGTAGGTAATTACAGTTTTCATAATGTACTCTAACCTCAGATACTAAACTTGGCTAAATGAAAAACCAGCATGGCTTCGCCGTCAGTATGTCGGGCTTTATTTGTCACCTTGTCGTACAAGGGCGACGATTAGATCGGCTGCTTTAACCTGTTGCTGGTAAAACAGGGCGGACAGCTCATGCCGTTTAGCTAGACAATGTGCAGGCTCACCCTGTTGTTGCCAATCACGTAGCTGTGCCAGTAGCTCAGTCTGGCTGCTCGGGTAGTGTTGATTCTTGCAGAAGCATTGTTGCAAAATGATACTATTTCCCATCGCAACGCCCTTGTATTTTATAGCTTGTAATGACTTTTTAAGTGCTACGCATCACGTAGATTAAAAATCTACATGCTTGCTGTATTTTCTTTGTGTTGCCTCAAACTTTTAAGGTCAACTAGCTGCATCAATGAGTTTTGAGCATCATAACCTTTTCTTACAACCATATCTCTGTGCGAACCGGTTAAAACTCGAACTGTATGCATACCTAACTTATTCAGGTTTACAAAGTCCTTCGAAGGGTTGTCACCAATATAAGTCATATTATTCCATTCACACTTTTCTTCTTGTTTTATTAGCTTAAAGCAGTGTGTTGAAGGCTTGGCATTTTTTACTCCAAATCGATGCGTAATAAAAATGCGCTTAAAATATTGCTCAATACCCAATGCCTGTATTTTTTTGTGCTGTACAATTTTATTTCCATCTGTAACTAAGTAGAGGGGCTTTGGCAGTTGGAGTAGTAGTTGATGGTGCTCCTCTGGCATACTTATCTTTGGTTCATGCAGCCTGTAACAGCTGATACAAGCTTTTATATTGCCTTTAGTAGCAAGTTTATGCTGTGCCAGCCAATCATCGAAAATACGACCACGGCCTTGTGTGTCGAGTAGCTGCAACATTGTTTCGAAGCTTTTTGTCTCATTCAGCTGCCATGTTATGGCAGCAAAGCGGGCAACGGCCCATAGGCCACTTTTTACATATTGGCGCTCTTCATATAAGGTATCATCTAAGTCAAAAATATAGATCACAAGTACAAATCTCCGGCATAGCGCACTTGAGTGATTGGATTTGAGGCTGGTGTAAATGGCATTGCATTGACATCTAATCCACAACTTTCAGCCAGACTCCAATATAAACTATCAACACCAGCTCTAATACCAAGTGTGGAAGCGCCTCCAAAGCGACAATTGCATTCGATAATATGCAATTGTTGTTGTCGGTCGATGATGGCTTGCATAACTACCGGGCCTGTCAACTGCAATGTCTGCAATGCATCTCTGATCATGGCATCATACTGGGGTAGGGGGGTTGTTTGACTAATTTGTGACTCACCATGCTGTACCTTGACACGGTAGCGGTAAATATTCGCTTTCAACTTCCCTTCGCAATTGAGCCAGGCATCGATACTGATCTCACGACCCTGAATGTAAGGTTGGAAAATAGGCTGCTTTAATGCTGCTGCATGCTGCAGCGCTGCAGTTGTATCAAGTGCCAGGCCCAGACTTTGACTGCCTGCACCAGTGCGCTCCTTAACCACCCAAAGAGGACTATCGCCAGCAGGTTCTTCAAAGCTAGGTATCACGGGGAAACCTTTACTAATAAGTTGATTGGAGAATTCATGTTTATCAAGGCAACTTTGTACGGCCCTTTCGGGGGATATAAGTACGCGGATACCTTGTTCTTCCAACTGGGGCTTTAATCTTGCCCAAAATAAAAGCTCACCATCCCTGCTAGGCAGAACATGGCTTATTTTCCGCTGCACTAAGCCGGCAATGATATCGTTGGTTGATGCTTTGGTTGAATGCGGCATTAACCAGAAATCGTCGGCAAAATACTGGCTAACAACAGGAGAGTTGCTATCTCCAGCAACAATGAGTGCTGAGCTGTTAATCCGTTTTGCTGCAGTACGCAAGGCATTTAACAACGGAACTTTTGCTGCGGCACTTGTAAGAAGAACTTTAAGTTTGTCGCTAGCTGTCATTCTTCATTACCAAAAGGCAAGTTTTGAAATAGAGACTGTTCTATGTTGAGTTTCAATGATGGATCGTCTGTTATCGTAATCATTCAGTGTCATAGACTTTTTCGGTGTTTGCCAGTCACCATACATAAACGTTAGAAAATTGACCGCTTCAGATGGAATAGAAATGGCGTGCCCGCCAAAGTTGATCGTTTCTAAAGTATTAAAGTGATGCTCTGGTGCGAAAAAAATCCCGGCCGACGAAAGTAACTCCGAGCGGCCATTCACTGATTTACGACGTTGCAGGCTGGTTTCGAACGGCACTAAAGAGCAACCAGGCTTTGGTTTGAATTCAATATTAAGACACACATCTTCACCAGATTGTCGGAGCAATGTAGCTTGCCAGTCGACTTTATCTTGCAACGGTGCCAACATTGGAAAGCGTTTTAGGACAGTAAGCGCTTTATCAAAATCCGCATCATCAATGGCGAAATCAATATCATCGTCCCAGGCTAGTAACCTTCCTTCACGCATTATGCCGAGAAGGGTTCCTGAATCAATGCAAGCCTTAATTTGGTGCTCTCTGAAGAGCTCACTTAGCATAATGATTAATTGATGGCCGAGCTCCAGGGTTTGGGGATGACTGAATGGTTGCTCAGATTTTAGCTCTTTCTTATTAGGAACATAAATTTTCTCTGCTGCGATACCTAGCTCTTTAGTCAGTTGTTGAAAAATGCTATCGATCCACAAGCTAGTTATAACAATTTTGTCGTATTGTATTGTTTTGAGAGTTTCTGGTGCTAGAACTGGGATCTGTCCGATACGCTGGTTATGTCGTTTACTATCGTTGTCGACAAATGCGACTATGTTATAGTCGGGATGCTTTTCGAGGTATGTTTCTCCAGCTTTACTGGCTCCAAACAGTACAAGTGCATCAGTTGCATTCATAATAAATCCCATGTCAGTGCAGTTCCTTTCTCTGTAGCCTTTTTAATGGCTTTACCTAGAACAAGTTGCAAATATTTAGGGGGGAGCCCAAGTCCTGGCCTTACTGACCGCAAATTTTCTACAGTCAATATTTCACCGGCTTTCATATCTCTTGCGATATAAAGTGAGCGACGGTGAAGCCTTGAGGCAATCTCTTTATCGGTACAGCCATAATGAACTTTTCCCAGAGCGCAGTGGGCGCGAGCTGTTTCATCTACCAGCATTTTTAGCTCATTTGGTTCCAGCGAAAACTCGGCATCAACTTCACCACCACTTCTATCAAGTACAAAGTGTTTTTCAATAACGGTCGCGCCTAGTGAGACTGCGGCGACCGATACACCGACTCCCGGGGTATGGTCGGATAATCCGACCTGGCAATTAAATAACTGTGCTAAATGCGGAATAGTGCGCAAGTTTGCATCGACTGGGCGCGCAGGATAGTTACTGGTGCACTTAAGTAGAATAAGGTCCTTGCAGCCATTGCCGCGCAATACTTCAACAGATTCAGCGAGCTCAGCTTGTGTTGCCATTCCAGTTGACATAATCACAGGCTTGCCTGTTTTGGCAACCGCGGCTAATAGAGCGTGATCAATATTCTCGAAAGATGCAATTTTATAACAAGGGGCATTGAGTGATTCCAGAAACTCAACAGCAGTTAAATCAAAAGGAGAACTAAAAGCCAGCATGCCTTTACTGTTGGCATAGTCAAAAATCGGTTGATGCCACTCCCATGGAGTCATTGCCTGTTTGTAAAGATTGTAGAGTGAATTTCCTTGCCAAAGACTTGTTGGATCTTCAATGAAAAACTCCCTATCATGAACATCAAGCGTAATGGTATCTGGAGTATAGGTTTGTAGTTTCAGTGCATGAGCACCTGCAGCAGCTGCTGCATCTACCAAAGCCATTGCCTTATCGAGATTCTGACCATGGTTACCTGACATTTCAGCAATGATCAAAGGTGGCTGGTCCGGGCCAACTGTTTGATGACCAATTTGAATTGTAGCAATCATTCTAAAAAGTTCACTCCAAAGTAAAGAGTTCGATCATTGATGAGGTTATTCATACCAGCAAATAGCGGGCTCTATTTAAAAAAACTTGCTTGCATGAACGGCATTAATGAACCGAAACTGCTAAATAGCTAGTTAATGGAATTCAATTCGCATTCCAAAGAGAATGAATCACAGTTAAGTTTCTTCGTTATCTTTCAATCGTATGCCAACTTTCAGCTGTTGATGACCGTCGATGGCTCAATTTCTGGCATGCACCCAACTAAGCCAAAGCCTGCATCCAACGTCTTATTTATGGTATCGGCATGCCTGGGCTTTGCTTTAGTCCGGTGCCGCATGGAGCTGGCTTTAATCCTCGGGCAGTTGCTGTTTCAGCAGATCCACCACCGATTGAAATTCGGCTCGGTTTTTATCGCTTAGATCCAACAGTGCCTGATGGGCCCGCAGTATCATCTGACCTTGCTGTTGATCCTGGTAGGCTGCCGGTTCCACCTCGGTCAGCTCGGTGTGCTGTACCCTTGGTTGGGCTGCAAAGTCAAAGACCTGGTCCAGACAAAGCCCGCGCAGCAAGTGCTCGATTTCATCATCGCGGCTAAACAGCAGTGGCCTGGGTAACTTATGCTGTTGGCAATGCCGGGCCAGGCTGGCCAGTAAGCCAATGTGGGTGCTGTCGATAAAGGTCACCTCGGTGATATCGACCACCACCTGGCCACAGAGTGGCTGTTGCTGCTGTTGAAACAGCCGTTCCAACAGATCGTCCATGCCACTGGCATTGGTGTAGCGCAGTTCGCCAATCAATTTGAAATAGCAGTGGTCTTTTTGGCAAGCAAATAAAATTTGAGCCTCAGTCATGGTTGGACTCCTGGCAATGAATGCACAGTATGGTCAAATCGTCCGGTAGCGGTTGCTGACGCTCCAGCTCAAGCTCTTTGACCAACTGTGGCAGCTGCTGAATGCCACTTTGTTGCAGCCGAGCCAGTTTTTGCTCGTTACTCTGACCGGGGAGCAAATCCAGCAACCCATCGGAACACAGCAGCAACCTGCTACCAGCACCGAACGGCAGCAGATGGCTTTGGTAACGAACATCCTCAAACATGCCGGCCGGTGTGCTTTTTAACTCGAGCCATCGGGCTGATTGGCCGGGCGCTTGCACCAAAGGCCATGGAAAGGCACCGGCATTGGCAAAATGCAGACTGTGCTGGCGGCGATCCAGCACGCCGTAAAAAAGCGCAATGTATTTGCCAATATTTTCTTTCAGCAACTCTTTATTCAAGCTCGCCAGTAATTCGGCAGGCTCTGCAATCAGGGGGGATTGTTGCTGACGGTAGTTTTCAAACTGAGCACTGATAAAGCGCTTTAAGTAGACGGTAACAAAAGCCGATGCCACTCCATGACCGGATACATCGGCAATGTAAAAGGCGGTACGGTCGGCATCGATGGCGAAGTAGTCGACAAAGTCACCACTCATGTAATCGGATGGCCGTAAAAAATGTTCAAAACGATAGGGCGGCCAATCCAGCTCGCGTGGGGGCAGCAATTTAAACTGCACTTGACGGCCGGCCTTTTCGCCAGCCTCAAGCTCTGCCAGTGACTGCTTGAGTTTGGCATTGGCGGCTTCCAGCTGCTGGGTGCGGGCTAGCACTTTGGCTTCCAGCGTTTGATTCAGTTGCTCCAACTGATGAATTGCGACATAGGCCCGCAAGGCAGAGGTGATGGTGGTTGTGAGTCGCTGAACCGTCAGCTCGGTTTTCGAGCGGTAGTCGTTGATGTCGTATTCCTGCACCACTTTTTGTTCCGGTGCCTGGCCTGGCTGGCCAGTTCGCAAAATAATGCGCACTTGTTGGTTGTTCAATGTCTCACGGATGTAGTGCACCAGGGTTAAACCGGCATCGTCGGTTTCCATCACCACATCCAGCAGAATCAGCACAATGTCCGGGTGTTGTTGCAGCACTTCTTTGGCCTCGGCAGCACTGTGCGCGCTTAAAAATGTCAGTTTCCGTTGCTGAAAGCGGTAATCGCGAAGGGCCATGGTGGTGACATGATGCATTTCGGGCTCATCGTCGACAATCAGGATGGGCCAGGCGTCTTGCTCAGTGGTTTCCTGCTCATCATCGGCAAGAAAATCCATCGGGGCATCGTCATGCACTGCGTTGTTTGAGGACTGCGACAGTTCTGTCACCTGCAAACCTCCATTTGATTGATAGACAGGATCCAAGGCTATACTAACTATAGCGGGCTAGACCTGATTTTAACCAGTAGTTTTACACTAACAGATGCCTGACCACAGCGCGAGTTCCTCCCGATTTTGGTACCAGCCTGGCAGCGCATTGTCCCATCTGCTTAAGTTGAGCTTGCTGGCTGAGCCAGTGGCTAAGAGCGGCCTTGAAACTGGCCGCGCTTTGCTCGGATGCGGGCCCCAGCCAGTGACAGGCTCCCAGTTGTTGCAAATAACGGGTGGTTGCTACCTGGTTGTCGGCCACCGTGACCACCAGAGCAGGCAGGGCGCTGATGCAGCGCTCCCAATGGGTTGAGCCGCCAGCTCCCAGCATCAGTTGGGCTTTTCGCATCAAGTGCGCCATGTTTTGGCATTGCACATGCAGCTCCAGGCGCTTTGAGCTGGCACAGCGTTGCTGTAAAGCCTGACGCTCAGGGTGGGCCTCGCCAATGACGATGTCGGCCGTGACCGCGGGCTCTTTCAGCGCCAGGATTGCATCCACGGTCTGACGGGTCAGACCGTAGAGGTCGCTGCCGCCAAAAAACACCAGAATGTGAGCCGGGGTTCGTTCTACCGCATCGGCTTGATAAAACTCGTCTCGCAATAACGCGAACTCCGGGCCAAGCAGTGGCTGACAGTGCGTGGGCAGCAGCGCAGCATAGCGCTGCTGGTAGTTGGGCAGCAGGTTTTGATCGAGCAGCAGCTCACAGTCATGGGTACGATTGGCTAAATCATCAATCACCATCACGCGCTGGCAGCGCGCACGTAGCTGCTGGCAAAAGTTGGCTGCAAGACCGTAGTGATCGACAATCAACCACTGATAGGTCGTTTTCAGTTGTGTCAGGCAATCGCGGGCATCTTGCTGCTCGGTACAGCCCAACCAGTTCTGATAACCAGCCAGAGGCTCTTGCGCTGGATGCAAAGGCAGTTGCAGCAGTGGGTAGCCGGCTTGCTCAATCAGGCGAAGGTTATGGCCTGGGTGAGGGCGGCTGATAAAGTGGACTTCGCAACCTTGCCGGCGTAAGGCGTCAGCCAGCGTCAGGCAGCGCATCAGGTGGCCGGAGCCAATCCGCTGCGAGCTATCGGTTCGGACTAAGATCTTCATCAAAGCCTGCTTGCTGCAGCAATTGGTACAAGGCTTCTGCCCGACGCCAATCGGCCATTGTATCAATGTCCTGGACCCGGTGATCAGGCAGCACCAGCATCCGGGCAGCATCGCTGAACAACCGGTGTTGACCGTCCAGCCAACTGGTCGAGCGTCCCCAGTAAAACTGACCTGCGTCATGAAACGTTTCCGGCAAGTCCTGGGAGCGTTTGCCAATGCTGTCCGGGTCAAAGGGGGTGACACCGCCAGCGGGTGTTTGCAGTAAGGCGCGCTGAATCGGAAACGAAAAGCGAGCGGCGCTGAAGACAAAGTGCTGCTCTGATGCTTGCAACATTGCCAGACCTTTAGCCAAGTCCCCGGCCTGCAATAAAGGCGTGGTGGCGTAGAGGCAGCAGGCATAGTCCGGCAGTTCCTGCCTTGCTTGCAACCACTGTAAGGCATGGCGCACGACCGCTGTGGTGCCGGTGTGATCGTCGGCCAAATCGTTCGGCCGGATAAAAGGAACCTCAGCCCCAAACTGGCGGGCTATGGCTGCAATTTCTTCATCATCGGTTGAAACAAGGATCCGCTCAATGCAGCCGCTTTGTTGGGCGGCTCGAATCGGATAGCTCAGCATGGGAGCGCCGCAAAAGTGTTGAATGTTCTTGCGGGGAATTCGTTTGCTGCCTCCGCGGGCAGGAATAATGGCAACAGTCATAGCAAAGCCTTGAGCGTAGCAACAATATAGTCTTGCTCGGACTCCGTCAGTTCCGGGTAGAGCGGCAAACTGATAATGCGCTCGTAAAAGTCTTCGGCGTTCGGGAAGTCGCCCCAGTCAAAACCCAGCTGTTGGTAGTAGGGCTGCGTGTGGATGGGGATGTAGTGCACATTGACGCCGATACCCGCCTGACGCAGGGCCTCAAACACGGCTTTGCGCCTGGTTTTGTCGTGCAGCCGGACAATGAACAGATGGTAGCTGCACAGGCTGCCATTGGGGACGATGGGACAATCCAGAGCCGCTCCCACCAGGTGCTGCTGATAACGCGCTGCCAGCTGCTGGCGCTTTTCAATGATGGCATTTAAACGTTGGCTCTGACTGAGCCCCAGCGCGGCCTGTAAATCCGTCATCCGGTAGTTGTAACCAAGCTGCAGCTGCTGGTAGTACCAGGGGCCATGGGCGGGCTCTGTCATCTCATCCGGATCGCGGCTGATGCCATGACTGCGCAGCAACTGCAGCTGCCTGGCAAGGTTTGGCTCATTGGTCAATGCCATGCCGCCTTCAGCGGTGGTAATGATTTTTACCGGATGAAAACTAAAAACGGTGATGTCGCTGTACTGGCAGCTTCCTACCGGCTGTTCGAGGAAGGCTGCACCAACAGCATGAGATGCATCTTCAATGATCCGAAAATCAAACTCGGCAGCTAAATGATGCAGCTGCTGCATATCGCAGCTTAAACCTGCCAGGTGCACTGCGATCACCACTTCGGGCAGGGCGTCTTTCAGGCGAGCTTCTTCCAGTTTTTGCCGCAAACTGGCAAGGCAAAGGTTGCCGCTGTCGGGTTCGACATCGACAAAGTCGACACTGGCACCGCAGTACCGGGCGCAATTGGCCGAAGCGACAAAACTGATGGGAGAGGTCCAAACCCGGCTGCCTGGCTTTACCCCCAGCGCCAGACAAGCCAGATGCAGGGCCGAGGTGGCGCTGTTGACGGCAACGGCATAGCGGGCTCCGGTAAGAGCACAAAATTGCTGCTCGAAAGCTGGCACCACAGGTCCCTGGGTTAAAAAATCGCTTTGCAATACAGCTTGAACTGCGGCGATGTCCTCGGCCGTGATGTGCTGACGACCATAAGGGATCATGGGCTGGCTTCCAGGTTAAATTGCAAAATTTCCTCCGGACTTAAAAAGTGCGGATTGGTGTTGGATGCGTATTCAAAACCGGACTCTACCAGCTGTCCTTTTTCATTGAGCGCATTGATATCAAAGCTGTTTTTTCGATTGAAAAATCGAATGGATGGGGCAATGACGTAGTGATCACTAAACTCATAGGTGTGGTAGGAGTTTTCTCCCGGACACATCACTTCATGCAACTTTTCGCCGGGACGAATACCCACCTCTTTGATTGACAACTGGGGTGCCATGGCGTTGGCAAGATCCACAATGCGGATGGATGGGATTTTTGGCACAAAAATTTCCCCGCCCAGCATGCGCTCAAAGTTTTTCAGCACAAAATCGACCCCTTGCTGCAGGGTGATCCAAAACCGGGTCATCTCCGGGTGCGTGATTGGCAGATGATCGGCTTTTCTATCAATCAGGCTCTGGAAAAAGGGCACCACCGAACCACGGGAGCCAACGACGTTGCCGTAACGGACGACCGAGAAACGCGGTCTGCTGCCACCGGCGATGTTGTTGCCGGCTACAAATAACTTATCGGACGCCAGCTTGGTGGCACCATACAAGTTGACCGGGTTGGCGGCTTTGTCAGTCGACAGGGCAATCACTTTTTCGACATTGGCATCAATAGCGGCATGGATCACGTTTTCTGCACCATTGATGTTGGTCTTAATGCACTCCATCGGGTTGTACTCAGCGGCCGGTACCTGCTTCAGAGCGGCGGCATGAATGACATAATCCACCCCCCGCATGGCGCGGACCAGCCGGTCAGCATCTCGAACATCGCCAATAAAGTAGCGCATGCAGTCTTGATCAAAGATTTGCTGCATTTCGTACTGTTTCAGTTCATCACGCGAGTAGATGATGATTTTTTTTGGCTTGTATCTGGCCAGCAGCGTTTGGGTGTATTTGTGACCAAAAGAGCCGGTCCCACCGGTAATCAGTATGGTTTTGCCATCGAACATGCGCCGCACCTCTGTCGTGCTCTATCGTAACTTATTGAACATAGCATAAATTATGCCGATATCGCAGGTGATTTGTCATTCGGTGGCGGTAAAGTCGACAGTCCAGCGGACTAAGCTCGCGTTTTTAGGGCGCTTTGGCTATAATTTAATCAGGATAACGCTGCGAGGTCGTGCTTATGAAAGTCGGTAACAACAACTCCATTTTGAACCAAACCATTGCGCAGCAGGACAACCTGTTCAAAAAATTGGCGTCTGCAAGGCGCATTAACAGTGCAGCCGATGATGCCGCTGGTTTGCAAATTGCCAATCAATTGACATCCGGCATCAACGCCCGGGAGCAAGCTGTACGGAATGTGTACGACGGCGTGTCACTTGCCCGGGTCTACGATCAGGGCTTGCAGGCCATTGAAGAAAACCTGCAGGATTTAAATACTCTGGCCATTCAGGCCGGCAATGGCATTTATGGAGCCAGTGAGCGCCAGGCATTGCAGCAGCAAGCTGACCAGTTGCTGGGCAATATTCAGCAGGTAATCGATAACACCGAGTTTGCCGGCAAGGGGCTGTTCAATCAAAGTGGTGATGTTACCTTTGGTACCGGCGATAGCAGCCTGAGTTTAAGTACTGAAGATGTTGCGGCTGTTCTTACGACCAGTAATTTGTTTGATTTCGATCTGACGGATCCATCGCAATTGAGCGCTTCGCTTGGCAGCGTCGAGCAATCTTTGCAACAGCTAGGCGGTTTACGGGCCGATACCGGCGCCACCATCAATGCCTTTGAAGCCGCCGCCAGTGTGATTGACCGCCAACGTATTGGCGAGTCCGAAGCCCGTAGCCGGATTGAAGATTTGGATTTCGCCAAAGCCGTCAGCGATCAGGTGGTAGGGAATATTTTGTTGCAATCCAGTATCAGTGTCGCGGCGCAAGGTCGGGTGCAGCAAGAGCAGGCACTGCGTATTCTAGGCGGCTGATATAGCGGGTAATATCTTTGTTTGGAAGACATCGATAGCGCTGGAAAATTGACAGAACGTCAAATTTCCAGCGCTTTTTATTTGGCAATCCGGTAGGGCTTCGCTACAATGCCTGTATAACGATAATACCTCTACCGGGTAAGTATGCGCGCAAACCCCATCCTTTTTCTGGCCGATCATCAATCACCACGTCAGCAACGCCTCAGCATTATTCTTGATTTCCTGCATGAGCCGCATCAGCAGGCCTCTTTGTCTGAGCTGCAGACTTTGTTGCAGCAAGCCAGCCCGGCCGTAGTGCTGCTTGGAGCAGAGTTGGCGGATGCCGAAGCTTTGATCGAGCAATTTCCTGCCACGGCTTTTTTGTTGTTGGAGCCCGCTCAGGATGCGCTGTTGCAACATGGCAATGTGGTGGCCCTGTTAAGCGAGCCTTTTCGCTACGACAGCCTGATGCAATCCTTGCGGGATTGTCAGGAGTATCACCGTTTCCTGCCGGGGCAGCAGCGGCAAGAGCCTGTGGTCCGCCTGGTCGACATGGTGGGCTCGGCTGAGCCGATGCAGCAAGTGCGCTTTTTAATCCAACAGGTGGCGCCAACCGAAGCCAATGTGCTGATACTGGGAGATTCCGGCACAGGGAAAGAAGTGGTGGCTCGCAACATTCACCTGTTGTCGCGCCGGGCTGAAGGCCCTTTTGTGCCATTAAATTGCGGTGCCATTCCGGCAGAGCTGTTGGAAAGTGAGTTGTTTGGTCATGAAAAAGGCGCTTTTACCGGTGCCTTTGCCACCCGCAAGGGCCGCTTTGAGCTGGCGCAGGGCGGCACTTTGTTTTTGGATGAAATTGGCGATATGCCCTTGCCGATGCAGGTTAAGCTGCTGCGGGTGTTGCAAGAGCGGGTGTACGAGCGGGTCGGGGGCAACCAGTTGATCAAAGCGGATGTGCGGATTATTGCTGCCACCCACCGCAACCTGGAGCAGATGATTGCCGATGGTCGTTTCCGGGAAGATTTATTTTACCGCCTGAATGTGTTTCCAATCGAGACACCGGCTTTGTCTGAGCGGACAGAGGATTTACCCCTGCTGTGCCAGGAGCTGATTCAGCGTCAGCATCAGGCGGGGCATGCCCGGGTCAAGTTTACCGAGCGGGCGCTGGAAAGCCTGAAACTGCACAGCTGGCCTGGCAATGTGCGTGAACTGGCCAACCTGGTAGAGCGGATGGCCATTATGTATCCGAATCAGGTGGTGGACGTGGCTGAATTGCCCGGCCGCTATCAACACCTCGATGTTGAGAGTTATGTGCCGGATTATCCGGAATCCTTGCAAGAGCGCGACCTGCTGAACGAGTTGTTTCAAGCCAGTGATGACGAAAGTGGGTTTGGGGATGCTGCCGAATCGGAAGCAAGCCCGCTGGACTCACAGCTGCCTGAAGATGGCTTGGATTTAAAAGAGCACCTGGCCGAGCTGGAAGTGCTGTTCATTACCCAGGCGCTGGAGCGGCATGACTTTGTGGTTGCCCGGGCGGCCGACATGCTTGGGTTGCGGCGTACCACTCTGGTAGAAAAAATGCGCAAGTACAATCTGGCCAAAGACGACTAGCTGTGTTTGTAGCAGACGTCCTAACAGGCTGCTGTGACAGAGTTTTGACGCCTCTTTTGTTACCAAATTAATCGTAACCTTCTGTTTAGTCACATCTTATTTTTGGCATGCTCCCTGCATTGGTCTGTACAGAGAACCTGAACAGACCTGCAGAGGTGTCCGATGCATTTCGCCAGAACCGAGCCTGATTTTCAAACCGCCAGTGCGGTGGTGACCGATCTAAGTCGTTACCAGAAACCGGCTGCCCAAACCCCGGATCGCATGCAACATCTGGTGACCATGTTGCCTGTGGGCGTGGTGGTGTTGGATGAGCGTGGTTTTGTCGCCGATGCCAATCCGATGGCGCTGGAGATGCTGGGCGAGCCGTTGAAGGGGCAACGCTGGTTGGATGTGATTACCCGCTCGTTTCGGCCGCGCAGTGACGATGGTATGGAAGTCTCCTTGTACAACGGCCGTCGGGTGAAGCTGGCGATCAGCGCGCTGAGCCCGGAACCAGGTCAGCTGATTGTGTTGACCGACTTGACCGAAACCCGGCAACTGCAAAGCCGGCTGGCGCACATGCAGCGGTTATCCACTTTAGGCAAAATGATGGCCACGCTGGCGCATCAAATCCGCACTCCTTTATCTTCGGCCATGCTTTATGCTGAGAACCTGACCAATCAACGCCTGAATCAGGATGCCAAAGGCGTCTTTCAACAAAAACTGGTGGCGCGTTTGCAGGATCTGGAGCAGCAGGTGAATGACATGCTGTTGTTTGCCCGCTCAGGCAACGAAGCCAGCGTCAGTTGCATTGAGGTTGAGGCTTTGCTTAATGAAGTGCAGGCGGGGATCGAAGCCCAGCTGACAGCCCATCAGGCCGAGCTGCATATTGAGTTGAATGATACCAGCCTACAGCTGTGGGCCAATCAAAACAGCCTGGCTGGGGCCATTCAAAACTTACTGAACAACAGTCTGGACATGATTCAGCAGGGGGCCCAGCTTAGTATCCGCTGCTGGCGGGAAGGCAACTGGTTGCTGCTGGATGTCGCCGACAACGGTCCCGGTATTCCCGAACATCTGCAGCAGCAAATTTTTGAGCCTTTCTTTACCACCCGCAGTCAGGGCACTGGCCTGGGCCTGGCGGTGGTGCAAGCCGTGGTCAATGCTCACAAAGGTCAGGTCCACTGCATCGACCGGCCTGAAGGCGGTGCTTGTTTCCGTCTGCAGCTGCCACTGAATGCCAATGAATCCACTGCACAGGAGAATGCGCATGATGCCCACTAAAATTATGGTCGTCGAAGATGACGCAGGTTTGCGAGAAGCGCTGGTCGATACGCTGACACTGGCCAACTACCAGGTGGTAGCTTGCGACAGTGCGGAGCATGCGTTGCTGCAACTGAAACAACACAGCATCAAACTTATCGTCAGCGATGTGCAGATGGCAGGTCTGACAGGCCTGGAGTTGCTGGCTACTGTGCGGCAGCACTATCCTCAGATCCCGATGCTGATCATGACGGCCTACGCCAATGTCAACGATGCGGTGCAGGCGATGCGTCAGGGGGCGGTGGATTATTTATCCAAGCCTTTCTCTCCGGAAGTACTGGTCAATATGGTCGGGCGTTATGTGCCGGCAGAGCAATTGGCAGGCATCGAACCCATCGTGGCTGCGGAGCAAAGTCAGCAGTTGGTGCGCCTGGCTGCCAAAGTGGCTAAATCCGATGCCAGTGTGATGGTGACCGGTCCCAGTGGCTCCGGTAAGGAAGTACTGGCACAGTACATTCATCAACAATCAGCGCGGGCCGAAGGTCCTTTTATTGCCATTAACTGCGCGGCCATTCCGGAAAACATGCTGGAGTCCACCTTGTTTGGCTACGAGAAAGGGGCTTTTACCGGCGCGGTGCAAGCTTGCCCTGGCAAGTTCGAGCAAGCGCAGCAAGGCACCATTTTGCTGGATGAAATCACCGAAATGGATTTAAACCTGCAAGCCAAGTTGCTGCGGGTGTTGCAGGAGCGCGAAGTGGAGCGCCTTGGTAGCCGTAAAACCATCAAGCTGGATGTGCGGGTGTTGGCCACCAGCAACCGCGATTTAAAAGAAGCGGTGCAGCAGGGGCGTTTCCGGGAAGATTTGTACTACCGGCTGAATGTGTTTCCACTGAATTGGCCGGCGCTGTCCGAGCGGCCGGAAGATATTCTGCCTCTGGCCGAGCACTTGATGGAGCGGCACTGCCTGCGTGATGGCATCGCCATACCGCAACTGGAGGGCGGTGCCATTCAAAAGCTGCTGCAACACAGCTGGCCGGGCAATGTCCGGGAGCTGGATAACGTGATGCAGCGGGCGCTGATTATTCACATCGATGGCACTATTCGTGCTGAAGATATCTACATTGAAGATCTGGCGCCGCCTGCGGCTGTCAGCAGCGACGCAGACACCGATGTCAGTCAGTTTAAACAGGAAATATACGAGCAGGAGCACCGCTTGATCCTGGCGACGATGCGGGCTTGTGATAACAAGCGCAAAGATGTGGCTGAACGCCTGGGGATCAGTGATCGCACCTTGCGCTACAAACTGGCGCGGATGCGTGAAGCCGGTATTCAGTTACCGGCTTAACACGGAAATGAAGCGGTCTGAGTTAGCTTGCAGTTGCTGGCTCAGGGCTGCTTTGTTCTGACTCAATCAAACCTTCAGAGCGCGCCACCACCCGCGCCACCATGGTATCGCCGGTCACATTGGTGGCGGTGCGCATCATATCAATAATGCGATCCACCGCCGCAATAAAGGCAATGCCTTCCAGCGGCAATCCCACCACACTCAAGGTCACCGTCAGCATCACCATGGCACTGCCAGGCACACCAGCGGTTCCCAGTGAAGCAAGGGTGGCAGTGATGGCAATCAGCAGGTAGCTGGTCGCATCCAGTGGAATACCATACAGGTGGGCAATAAAAATGGCGGCAATAGCCGGGTAAATACCGCCGCAGCCATCCATATTGATGGTGGCGCCAAGCGGCAGCACAAAGCTGGCGTAGTTTTTCGAGACTTTTAGATCCTCGGTCACCACTTTGTGGGTGACCGGCAGGGTGCCAAAGCTGCTGGCGCTGCTAAAGGCCACCAGCTGGGCGGGCAAAATGGCCTTGAAAAATGCCAGTGGCGACATGCCGCCGAACAAGCGCACCATGCCACCGTAGGTAAAAATGATATGGATAAAACAGGCGATGTAAATTGCCAGAATAAACTTGCCCAGTGGCAACAAGGTTTCCAGGCCAAAGCTACCGACCACCCAGGCCATTAAACCCAGCACACCAATCGGCGTCAGTTGCAGCACCATGCGGGTGATTTGGTACATGATCTCGGCACCGGCTTCCATCACCTTTTTCATCGGTTCGGCTTTTTCACCCACCACATTGATGGCAATGCCCACCAACACCGCAAAGACAATAATCTGCAGCACATTGCCACTGGCCAGCGCCGCCACCGGGTTGGTTGGGATCAGGTTGGTCAGCACGGTTGCCACTGGCGGAATATCGCGCTCACGTACTTCGGTGGTGGTCAGCTCGGTGATGGTACTAAAGTCCATCAAACTGCCCACCGTCAAGCCAATCAGGCTGGCTATCATGGCGGTAAGCAAAAACAAGCCAACGGTTTTAACCGCCAGACGCTTCATTTTCAGCGTATCGCCGAGCGAGGTAATGCTGGTGATCAGCGCAAAAAATACCAGCGGCACCACCAGCATGCGGATGGCATTAATAAACAGCGTACCCAGCGGCTGCAGCACGGTGGCTTTTTCACCAAACACCACACCCAGGCCAATACCCAGCAACATAGCACCCAGTACACGCTGCCAGAACGGAATACGAAACCAAAAAGCAAGCATCAGGACATTGCTCCAAAAATACGTAAGCGATAAGGACGCCAGTCTACTGGCAGGGGGCAGGCCTGTCCAGAAACCAGGGGAATGATTAAAGTGAAGCCAGTGTTAGATACAGGTTCACTTCCAGGCTTTTAAGAAGAGGGGATCAGCAACTTAGTTGCTGATGAGGGGGGAAGCTTAAATGCTGCCTAGATTTATATAGCTAAATGGAATATATAATAACTATTTGGAATAATGGGGGCTTGAATTTTCTTTGGTTGAGAAATATATATTAATTAAGTGTTATTTTTAAATGTAATTTAAGTTTTGTTTGGGGGTGGGGATTGTCTGGCAAGGGATTGTTTCGAGCAAATGCTTTAAAACAGCAAACCGCTAACCTGGATGGCGATGTCATTATTGCTCAGCCACTCAGCAGTAGTGTACTCACCATCATCATGTTGTTGCTGGTATCCTTGTTGATTGCCTTTCTGGCGCTCTCCTCTTTTCACCGCAAAGAAACCGTCACCGGTTATTTAAAACCGGATTTGGGTCTGGCGAAAGTCAGCAGCCCGCGCCCCGGTATCGTCAGCCAATTGTTTGTTGAGGATGGCCAGCAGGTTGAGGCCGGTGCACCACTGGCGCTTATTCATATCCCTGAGCATCTGGCCGATGGCCTGTCGCTTAGCCAGAGTCTGTTTCAGGGCTTGGTGCAACAAACGGAATTGCTAAGTCTGCGCCAGCAGCAGCTTAGCCAGCAATTTGCCCAGCAGGAAACCGAATTACAAAGCCGCTTGCTGCTTAGCCAGAGCATGTTGCAGGAGCTGCAAGGCCAGCAGCAGTTACAACAAGAACGGTTAGCACTGCAGCAAAGCCGTTTTCAGAACTTCCAGCAATTGCAGCAGCAAGGCGCTATCTCTGAGCTGGAGCTGCAGCAGCAAGCCGAGTTGATTTTAAGCATTCGCCAGCAACTGGCCGAGTTAAGCGCCAGTGCCCAGCAACAGCAGGCCAGCATTGAGCAATTGCAAGGCCAACTGGCACGGTTGCCAGTGGAGCAGGCGCAGCAGCTGGCGCTGCTCGATACCGACCGCTCACGGTTGGCGCAACAAAAAGTGGAACTGGATGCGCGCGGTCAGCTGCTGATTACCGCACCGATTTCTGGCCGAGTGACCAATCTGGTGGCCGACATCGGCACCAGCTTAACCAGTCAGTTGCCGTTTTTAACCATACTGCCAGAAAATGCCGAGCTTCGAGCGGTATTGCTGGTGCCGACCCGGGCCTATGGCTTTGTGCAGCCAGGCCAGCATACCCGCATTCGGTTTGATGCCTTTCCGTACCAGCGTTTTGGTTTGTACGAAGGCGAAGTAATACGCACAGCGCAGGCCATCGTGCTTCCGGGGGAAGTTGATATGCCTGTCGCCGTGCAGGAGCCAGTCTACCGGGTAGAGGTAGCGCTGACGGCGCAAGAGATCCGCGCTTACGGCAACAGCGTCCCGCTGCAATCGGGCATGCTGTTAAGCGCAGATATCGTGCTGGAACAACGCAGCCTAATCAGCTGGTTGTTTGAGCCGATTTTAAGCCTGAAAGGGCGTTTGTAGCCCTTCAGGTGTCAACGTAACTTAAAATCATCTCAAGGAGAGATAGTATGCAAGAATTGAAGTTTGAGCAAGTGGATGTGGTGAGTGGTGGTATGAGTGGTGGTATGGATACAGGCCCGTTTATTATGGATGATCATGGCAGGATATATCAGCAAGACGGTGCAGGGGGGGCATTTATTATAGGTAGTATCATCGGAGGGATTGCTGGTGCAATTGGCGGTGCTGCTGCTGCAATTATGACTTACTCAGGTGGCAGTAATGATGGAACTCCACTCTCAGTTATTATTATTGGCGCAGCAGGTGGAGCTCTTCAGGGAGCAATTAATCCTGTGACAGGTCTTGCATCTTGTGGAAGGGTTGCAATTGGTTATGTAGGTGCTGGGATTTCAGGTTACACCATTAATGGTGCTGGTGCTCCCACCCCATAATTCTCGGGGTATTAAGTGACACTCGCTGTATGAATGAGTGTCACTTTTTCAACTTTCGATATTTAGAGGCCTTATGTATTTATTTGTTTTTTTTGCTTTTTTTTTGGTGGCAAACTTTTTACTTGCTTTTTTTTGTAAGTTTTATTTTGGTCTGAGGCTGTTTCAAAGTTGGCCACGATATAAAAAAAGATGGCAGAACTACCTTGTATCATTTTTGCCGGTAATTCTTTTTTCTATTTCATTTTTTTTGACATATCTACTTTATGTCGTGATTGGAGTGATTTATTAACAGAATGAGATCTACTTTACTTCAAACCGAAGCTGCAGAGTGCGGCCTAGCCTGCATGGCGATGGTGGCCAACCACCATGGCCATCAAATCGATCTAACCACTTTGCGTAGCCGCTATGCGGTGTCGCTCAAAGGTGCCACCATGCAGCAGCTGATGCGGTTGGCAGAGCAGTTGGATATGACCGGGCGGGCGCTCAAACTTGAATTGGATGAGCTGGCTAAGCTAAAAACCCCCTGTATTTTGCACTGGGAAATGAACCATTTTGTGGTGCTGAAAAAAGTCCATCGCAATGGCATTACCATCTTAGATCCTGCCATGGGCGAGCGCCGCCTGAACATGGCGGAGGTGGATAAAGCCTTTACTGGGGTGGCGCTGGAACTCACTCCCGGCAATGAATTTAAGAAAATCGACGAGCGGGTACAGCTCAGTTTAACCTCGTTTTGGAGCAACATTCAGGGCTTGGTGCCCTCGCTGGTTAAGCTGTTTGTGTTGTCCTTGCTGTTGCAGTTTTTTGTGCTTGCGTCGCCCTATTATACCCAACTGGTAGTGGATGAAGTGCTGGTCAGTAATGACCGTCCTCTATTGCTGGTGCTTGCGCTAGGCTTTTCCCTGCTGATGGTGATGCAAATTACCATTCAGGTGCTTCGTAGCTGGATTGCACTGCATTTAGGCACCCATCTGAATATGCAGATGGTCACCAACTTATTCCGTCATTTGCTGCATTTGCCGGTGTCGTTTTTTGAAAAGCGCCATATGGGCGATATTACCTCACGCTTTTCCTCATTAGGCTCTATCCAGAAAATTCTAACTTCGAGTCTGATCGAAGGCATTCTTGACGGCCTAATGATAGTGTTGGTGCTGGTAATGATGCTGCTGTACAGCCCGATGCTCAGTCTGGTGGTGTTTGCCGTTGTCATTTTATACGCCTTGCTGCGCTGGGCTTTTTACTGGCCCATGCGCCAGTTGACCGAAGAAAGCATTATTACTTCAGCCAAAGAAAACAGCGTTTTTATGGAAACCATTCGTGGCATCCAAAGTTTAAAGCTGTTTGGCCAGCAAAATGAGCGTTTGAACCTGTGGCAAAACCGCCATGCTGAATCAGTGAACAAAGGCTACCGTTTGGCTAAGTGGGGCATAGGTGCAGGCACTGCCAACCAGTTGTTGTTTGGTATTGAAGGCATTGTCATTCTGTACTTAGGTGCGCTGGCGGTGATGAATGGCGATATGACCATCGGTATGCTATTTGCTTTTATGGCTTACAAGGGCCAATTCACTGGTCGTGCCGCATCGCTGATTTCTCTGGTAGTGGAAATCAAAATGCTGAAACTGCATTTAAACCGTCTGGCCGATATTGCTCTAACCGACAAAGAAGACGAAGGGCTGAATCAGCCGAGCCGTGATATCAGCGGCCAACTGAGCCTAACCAATATCCGCTTTCGCTACGCCGATAACGAGCCGCTACTGTTTAACGACCTCTGTATCGATATCCGTGCTGGCGCCAATATCGCCATTATCGGCCCGTCTGGTAGCGGCAAAACTACGCTGATGAAACTGATGCTGGGTTTATTGCCTGCTGAAAGCGGCAAGGTAGAAGTGGATGGCATTGAAGTTAATCAACTGGGGCTGCGCAATTACCGCAGCCAGATTGCGGCGGTAATGCAGGACGACCAGCTGATGTCCGGTACTTTAGCCGAGAATATCAGCTTTTTCGACCCACAACTGAATATGCAGCAGGTTTATCAAGCCGCTCAGCTGGCTGGTATTCACCAGGACATCAGCGCCATGCAAATGGGCTACAACTCCCTGGTCGGCGATATGGGCAGTGCGCTGTCCGGTGGCCAGAAACAGCGTCTGTTGCTGGCTCGGGCTTTGTATCGTCAGCCTAAAATTCTGCTGCTGGACGAAGCCACCAGCCATTTGGATGTGGCGCTGGAGCATTACGTCAACCAGGCCATTCAGCAGCTTAGCATGACCCGGGTTGTGATTGCCCACCGGCCGGAAACCATCCTAAGCGCAGAGCAGATTTACCAGCTGGCCGGCGGCCAGTTGCAGGATGTAACCGAGGCGTACAAAGCACAGTTTGGTAAGGCAGCCAGTTAGCCTGTAAAATTTATCCAGCTTTCAATAAGGACATACACAAGATGCTAGCAAAAAGAAGTGTTGTTTTTTTTCATCCACGGCGTTGGCTGTTAGCGGCTAAGGTTGGATTTGGGCTGGTGCTGGCGGCTTTGTTGCTCACCGCCTGCGCCATCACTACCGATGATGCAGCCCACCCACTTTACGATGCCAATACCGTTGTGCGATTGCCGGCAACACAACATCGGCCAGAAATTATCATTTTGCCTGAGCGCAACAGCCAGTACAGCAATCAAGCCCGGGTGATGCTGTTGGTGGGAGCTGGCGCTTTGCAAGAAGATGATGACCAATTGGGGCTGGCCCACTTTGTTGAGCACATGGCCTTTCGTGGCACTGAGAAGTTTCCCGAAAAGCGGATGCAAGAGCACATGCGTGAGCTGGGGATCCAGCTTGGCCGTCATAGCAATGCCTACACCACCTTTGATCACACCGCTTACTGGCTTGATTTGCAGGATCTAAGCCGGGGTCAGTTGGGGTCAGCGTTGACCATATTGGCGCAGTGGGCCTATCACATTGAATTTGCACCCGCGGCGGTGCAGGAAGAAATTGCAGTGATTGTTGAAGAGTGGCGGCTCCGCCAGCAAGAGCAAGATCGGATTGAGCCGCGCTTGATGGAGGCGCTGTTTCGTGGCTCTCGTCAGCTGGAGCGCTTATCGATTCTGGGCGACCGCGCCAGCATTGAAGCAACAACGCCTGAAAAATTAAAAACCTTTTACCAGCAGTGGTACCACCCGGCCAATATGGCGGTTGTGGTCAGTGGTGATGTGGATGCAGACGAGACGTTAGCTTTTATCAAACAAAACTTCACCAGGCCGGAGCTGGCATCAGAGCCTTTGCTGCCGGAGCAGTTCGATATTCAGCCGCAAGCCATTCCCGATGTGATCAGTCTTAGTGATGCCTATACGCCCATTGCGGTGCTTAGCCGCTTTTGGTTTTATCCAATCACGCCTTTTACTCCGTCCACCGAGCGTCAGGGATTTGCGCTGGAGTTTGCCTTAGGGGTGCTGCGTAAGCGATTGGAAAGCCGTCAGCTGGACAGTGATGGGGTTGTGCTGGCCTTTAATGTTCAGCGAAGCCGTCAAAGTGCTAATGTACGAGCGCTCAATATGGCCGTGATTATGACCGAGCCAAATTACGCTCTGGCTTACGAAATGCTGGAGCATGAATTGCAACGTTTGCTGGCACTGGGGATTACCGAAAGCGAGTGGCAAACAGAGCTGAGCAATTGGCAGAGCTGGTTACAGGATTTTCAGGACAGCCCGTCCCGCCTGGCTGGAATGGCCAAAGATTTTTGGCTCTATCAGGATCCAATACTCAATCAGCGCAGCCACCAGCAACGCCGCTTGGCACTGCTGGAGACCATTACTCCGGAAGAAGCGATTCAAATACTGGCGCAGGTGACTTCGGATCGGGATGTGACGGTTGCCCTGTACCCAGATGGCACCGAGGCGCCCAGTGCCGAACAGCTGAGCAGCGCACAGCAATTGGCACAGCAGCTGCCTTTTGCGCCTCTGCATCAACGAGCCGAGCCACAATGGCAACCTATTGCACCTTCCGGTGGGATAGTGTCCGAGCATCATCACCCCGATGGCATTATTGAGTGGCAGTTGACGAATGGAATGACGGCTTATTACCGCTTCAGTGATGCGGTACCCAACCGTGCTTTTGCCCGTCTTGTTGCCCGCCATGGCACCAATCAGGTTCCTGATGCTCAGGTAGCGGCTGCGCGACTGGCCGCTGACTTGATTCGCGATGGTGGTCAGGCTGGTTTGAACAGTGCCGAGCTTCGTCAGTGGCGACAAAGCCTGGATATTGCGCATGACTTTTCTATAGACTTTGAAGATCGGAGTTTTTTTCTGGCTGCGCCGGTCAGCAACATCGAACAAGGCTTGATGGACCTGCACCATCGCTTGCTGCACCACAGCATTGATGAAGAGCTGTGGCGCTTTAGCCAGGGGCGTGAGCTGCAGCTATGGCAACAATTTAGACAGCATCCGCATCTGCCTTGGCATGAGTCGCAAAGTAAAGCCCTGTGGCAAAATGACATTCGCTACCGTAACCTGACAGCCGCTGAAATTGAAGCGACCACGATGGAACAGCTGCAAGCTTTTTATCAGCAGTGGGTTCAGGGTAATCAGGGGTATCAGCTGGCTCTGGTCGGTGATCTGACGGCCGAGCAAGCTTATGCACTGGTCGAGCGCTACTTTGCCAGCCTTCCTAAGGCAAGCCTACAAGGCGAGGGGCGCTTCTCCCCGCAGCCCCAACAAGCCAGTCAACACCGGATCAGCGGCAGTGGTGACCAACATGCCCGTATCTCCTTGCGTTATTATCTGGATAAAGCACAGTTGCCTTCATCTTCGTCGCAGGCTTCTGCAGCCCTGTTGACCCGTTGGCTGGATGAGCAGTTGTTTGATCGTATTCGCACTGACTCAGGGCTGACCTACAGCATCCGCGCACAGTTGGGAGGCTATAGTCCGGTGCATCAGCAAGTGGTACTGCACATTTCACTGCAAACCGATCCCGACAAGGTTGATACCGC
This sequence comes from Alkalimonas delamerensis, assembly GCF_030717955.1. Classification (NCBI taxonomy): domain Bacteria; kingdom Pseudomonadati; phylum Pseudomonadota; class Gammaproteobacteria; genus Alkalimonas; species Alkalimonas delamerensis. Next base: position 60,431 of record NZ_JAUZVY010000002.1, read on the forward strand.
CATTGCAGCCGTGCAGCAACTGCTGGCTGCAGCCAGCAAGCAGGCACCGAGTGAGCGACAAGTTGAAATTTGGCATCAAAGCCTGGCTGATGAGCGGATGCAGGCACGGCAACGTCCGAACTGGTTGGCTAATCGCATCGGCTACAGTGCCGTGATGGAAGAGCTGCCCTGGGAGCGGATCGCTCCGTTGGAGCAAACCGCGACCGCAGAGAGTCTGCAGCAGCTTTTAGTTGAGATCGTGCAGCAAGGCCATTTGGTGGAAATGGTCTGGTTGCCTTAGCGTATTCCCGGCCCTGAAATCGGGGCCGCTTTATTCATAAGGCAGGGGGTCTTTCGCTTTATTCAAAGCAAAAGCTTCCAACCGCTCCCGGCAGGCGCCGCATTTGCCGCAGGCCAGTTCGCGGCCGTTGTAGCAGGTCCAGGTTTTGCTGTAATCCAGCCCCATCGCCAGGCCATCGCGCAGGATCTCAATTTTGGACTCGTGCAGGTAAGGGCTGACGATATCAATGGGATCGTAGTTGGCGATTTGGCAGACCGCGTTCATCTTTTCGACGAACTCAGGTCGGCAGTCCGGGTAGATAAAGTGATCGCCAGAGTGGGCGCCGTAGTAGACCGCTTTGGCTTTGATGGAGTCGGCATAGCCCACCGCCAATGAAATCAAGATCATGTTACGGTTCGGGACTATGGTCGATTTCATGTTCTCGGCTTCGTAGTGGCCTTCCGGTACCTCAATGTTGTCGGTGAGCGATGAGCCGGCCAGCAACTGATTGATGGCAGAAATATCCACCACCTTGTGGTCGATGCCCAGCTCACGGCAGACCTGAGCAGCGCATTCCAGCTCTTTCACATGACGCTGACCATAATTGAACGACAGCGCATACACCTCGTGGCCATCGGCGATGGCTTTGTGCAGCACGGTGTACGAATCCATCCCACCGGAATAAATGACAACAACTTTTTGCGGCATGATGAGGGCGCTCCCGTTATAATGACCAACTGAAAAGCCGGGCATTATATACCTAAGTAACTTCAAGATGCGAGTTTCAGAGTCGCTGGGCGCTTTCAATGCAAGGCACCCTGGCGACGCAATGTCGACCACCTTGCTAGCCAGGGTAACACCGCAGTGGAAGCGCCCAGCGGCTCCCGCAGGGCGGGGCTAAAAGCACTTTATGCCGCGTTCGCTGTTCTTGCTTTGGAACCACCAAAGCTTCCAACAGCCGCCTTGCCTAAAGTGCTTTTATCTCCCGCTGAAGTCTGCATCTTGAAGTTACTTAGGTATACTATAAATCGGCTGGCGGCTAAAGCGTAAGGCGTTGTTGTGTACAAAGTGAATGAACTTTTTGAAACCATCCAGGGCGAGGGCAGCTTCACCGGCTGCCCGGCCATTTTTATTCGGTTGCAAGGTTGCCCGGTTGGCTGCAGCTGGTGTGACACCAAGCATACCTGGACGGTGGACCCGGCGCAGCAAATCCCGGTACAGGATGTGCTGGCCAAAACCACCGATACCGAAGGCTGGTGCAATCTGAGTGCAGCCGAAGTGCTGGCCGAGTTTCAGCGCCAGGGCTACCGGGCCCGCCATGTGGTGATCACCGGTGGTGAACCCTGCTTATTCGATTTGAATCCATTGTGCACCCTGCTGCATCAGCAGGGCTACAGCACGCAAATTGAAACCAGCGGTACCTTCGAGATTTTGGCGCCTAGCGAGACCTGGGTCACAGTATCGCCCAAGGTCAATATGAAAGGCGGCTACGAAGTGCTGGATTCAGCACTGCTGCGGGCCAATGAAATCAAACATCCGGTGGCGCGTGAGCGGGATATTGAGGAGCTGCAGCAGTTGTTGCAGCGGGTACCCGCTTCGGGTAGGCTGGTTTATCTGCAACCCATCAGCCAAAAAGCCAAAGCAACCCGGCTGGCGATAGAGCAGTGCAAGCAGCACAACTGGCGCCTCAGTGTGCAGGTGCATAAATACTTAGGGATAAACTGATGCGACAGGCTGTTGAACAATTTTTTCAGGAGTATGCCGATGCCTACTCCAGCTTTGATGTGGATAAGGTCACCGAACTGTTTTCCTTGCCCTGCTTGTTTTTAACCGACGACAGCAAGTTGATGATGGCTGAATTGTCCAGCCTGGAAAAAACCATCCGTCATCAGTTCGATCTCTATCGCAGTCTGGGCGTGGCTCAGGTCAAAAACCGGGTGCAGCATTTGGTGCGCTTGTCCGAGTCGATGGTGTTTGTCAGCCTGTATTGGTATTTTTGCAACGCCAATGGCAAGGTGCTGCAAAACTGCCACACCTCCTATACGCTGCAGCGCAGCGGTGATGATTGGCGCTTGGTCGCGGTGATGATTGACGATGAACGCTTTGCGCTTAAATCGATTCAGCTTTAAGGCAACGCTCTAAATAATGCAGACAGGCTTCGGGCGTACTTTGCTCGGCCAGGTGCTCTTTCAAAAGCGGCGGTAGGGGTAGTAACTCCAGCCATCGTGCCGCCAGCCAGCTGGCATCATCCAGCCGGGTGGCAGGGTACAAACGGGCCAGCTCAGGCTCACGTGCCAGCAACTGCTGAAAGCTTTGTTGCAGTGGCTGGCGCGGCTCATCCAGTGGTTGCTGCTGCCAAAAATCAACCGGCTCAGTTTCGGCCACATGCAGCTGATCCGCTTCCTGCCAGCGTTTGCGCAGACGGACACGGCTCAGGCCGCGCACTTCAATGCCCAGCAAGCCGTCTTTTAGCACATCAAAATCGGTCACCTCAACCCGGGTGGCCAGCGGAAAAATCCGATCCGGGTGCTGCTGATTGACCAGGGGGTTCAGCAAGGCCATGGCAAAGGCGCGCTTTCCGGCTGTGGCTTCTTTTACCAGACGCACGTAGCGTGGCTCAAACACCCGCAGCCGGGTTTTGCCTTCCGGCAGCAGCAAGCAATTTAGTGGAAACAGGGCAAGTTGCTCCGACATCGTCATCCCACAGCAATTCATTCAACCATGGAACACTATACGTGCCGGCTGGCAGGCTGGATTAGTGTATGTTCACGTCCTAACTTTTCTTTTGGATAAGCTCAATAGCATAGCCATCCGGATCTTTGACAAAGGCAATTTCGGTTTTGCCGCCCTTGACCGGCCCGGGCTCGCGACTGATTACACCGCCGCGGCTGCGAATGGCGTCACAGGCCTGGTAGACATCGTCCACCTCCAATGCGATATGGCCATAAGCATTGCCCAAGTCGTAGCTGTCCACGCCCCAGTTGTAAGTCAGCTCCAGCACCGCCTGCTCGGATTCCGGGCCATAGCCGACAAAAGCCAGGGTGTATTTGTAGTCGGTATTTTCGGACTGGCGCAGCAGCTGCATGCCCAGCACCTGGGTGTAAAACTCGATGGAACGCTCCAGGTTGCCAACCCGCAGCATGGTGTGTAGTAAACGCATACAGAGCTCCTTGACTGTGTTTTCAGTTGGTGTTCGTGGATAATACCATAGACCGGCTGATATCAAGTGCAGCGCCAGTTCGTCAGTTTTTCTTGGGAGCCAATTCAATCAAATGCGTTCGTATTGACGTACGTACATAAAAGCGTACAATCGATTTCAAGGTTAGAGATTTAGAGGTGCATTATGACCGGAATTACCGCAACAGAAGCGCGCAGTAAGCTGTATCGGTTGATTGATGAAACTGCCGAGTCGCATCAGCCCATCGTCATCACCGGCAAGCGGAACAAAGCCGTTTTAATCTCCGAGGAAGATTGGTCTGCGATTCAGGAAACGCTTTTCCTGCTCTCTGTCCCTGGTATGCGTGAGTCGGTTCGTGAGGGCATGGAAACCCCTGTAGAGCAATGTGATGAGGAACTGGACTGGTGAGCTGGAAGTTGGTTTACACCAGGCAAGCCCAAAAGGACGCAAAAAAACTGGCTTCCAGCGGCCTTAAACCCAAAGCTCAGGAGTTGCTAGCGCTCATTGCCGAAGATCCGTTTTGCAAGCCGCCTCCATTTGAAAAGCTTATCGGTGATCTTGCCGGGGCCTACTCACGCCGTATCAACATTCAGCATCGCTTGGTGTATCAGGTGCTGGCAGAAGAGCGGCTGATCAAAGTGCTGCGCCTATGGAGCCACTACGAGTAAGGCATCATCTGATGCTATGATGGTTTGGTGTAAAAAGTGACACTGTTTAAGTGAGGTATCAACGCTTGCACTTTTCTAAACATTACTTCAGGTTAATGGCTTGCTTTAATGTTGTCGGCTTGGAGTGCACGCATTTGCTGAAGATACGGGAAGTGCCGATGTACGATGGTGTTAAGTATCCGGTTGCTCGTACAGGGCAATGCATGTATCAAATGATAAAAAGAATGGAGTTCTTGGAATGCAGATAGAGCCAAAGTTAACTGAAGTCGATTTTGATGAAGCGCAACACACGCATCAGTCATATGCTTCCATCCAGATTAAAAGCCCTGAAAGTGAGCGATTAAGTCAACCTTTAGCGAGCCCCGGAAGGCGTTACTTAGGGCAGGGTATCGATGTATTCATCACTTGGGCTCTATTTTTGGTACTGTTGGCTGTATTCAATAAAACGGGAGCGTCCGGTCTGCAACCTGATATTTTGGCTGTGGTAGTTGCAGCAGGCTACTTTCTCTTTGCTGACTCACTTCCTGCTGGTCGAAGTCTGGGAAAGCTCGTGTTGGGTATGTCCGTGATAGATAGAACATCTGGCGAGTACTGCACTTCACGGCAATCATTGGTACGAAACCTTCTTCTTCTGTTTCTCGGTGGCATTGACGCCTTTCTTGTTCTGTTTAAGAAGCGGCAACGTTTGGGAGATCTGGTAGCAAACACCAAAGTTATCAGAAACAATAATTGCAAGCTTGATGAATAAGGTAACTGTTGCAATACCACTATCATCAGCAGTACAGCTTTTTACTTAAACGTTTTTTGGTTATTGCTTGCATTGTATTCTTAATTTTATCAGGGTCTAACTGCAGTTTATAAGTTCCCCTAAACTGCATTTGGTTACAGGTTTTACGGTGTCTAGAACACACAGCATGGCTGTGTCTCGAATACGGAGGTATTGCAACGATGGTTTCCAGCATATACGGCATGCTTCCGGCTGTCGTGCGGCATTGGTTTGGTATTTTTGGCGCAGCAACCCGCAACTGGCTGGATAGCCAGGCTTTTATTTATGCGGCGGCGCTGGCCTTTTTCACTGTTTTTTCCATTGCGCCCATTTTGGTGGTGGTGGTGGCCGTGGTTGGATTCTTTTTGGGCCAGAGCGTGGTAGAAGGCCAGCTGTTTGAGCAGTTGGAAGGAACCCTTGGCCCGGAAGCGGCGGGGGTGGTGCAAACGGCGGTGACCAATTCGCAGATTGACCAAAGCGGCATCTGGCCAGCGTTGATTGGTATTGTGGCCACCATTATTGGGGCTACTACGGTGTTTGCGCAGATGCAGCAGTCACTGAACCAAATCTGGGATGTGGCGCCTCGTCCGAATCGCAACAACCTCTGGGGGTACATCAAAAGCCGTTTGCTCTCCATGACCATTATCCTCGCCATTGGCTTTATTTTGATGGTGTCCTTGCTGTTGTCGGTGGCACTGCGCAGCATTATGGTGTTCGCGGAAGAGTGGATGCCGGTGCCCGGCTGGGCCATGGTGGGGATGGAGGTGGGCCTGTCCCTGCTGGTCATTACCTTGCTGTTTGCCGCTATGTTCAAGATTTTGCCGGATGTGCTATTGTCCTGGCGCGATGTGCTGCTGGGCGCCTTGATCACTGCGATTCTATTCACTCTGGGCCGCTCACTGATCGCTATCTATCTGGCGCACACGGCCACGGCATCGGCCTACGGCGCAGCTGGCTCTTTGGCGCTGCTGCTGCTCTGGGTCAACTACACCTCGATGATCCTGCTGTTTGGCGCTTCCTTTACCCGGGCGCATCTGGAGGGCCGAGGGCTGCCTATCCGCCCCAAGAGCATGGCGGTCTGTGTGCATCGGGAATTGATTGAAGAGGGGCCGCAAAGCGGCTAGTCGGTTTTTTCCTTAAACTCGCACAGGTCCTCGATGATGCAGGAGCCACATTTAGGCTTTCTGGCCACACAGGTGTAGCGGCCGTGCAAAATCAGCCAGTGGTGCACATCCAGCTTAAATTCGGCCGGCACCACTTTCAGCAGCTTTTGCTCAACGGCATCGACATTCTTACCGGGCGCTAATTTGGTACGGTTGCTGACTCGGAAAATGTGGGTATCGACCGCGATGGTCGGCCAGCGAAAGGCGGTATTCAGCACCACATTGGCGGTTTTTCGGCCGACACCGGGCAGAGCTTCTAAGGCCTCGCGATTCTCTGGTACTTCGCCACCGTGTTGCTCGACCAAAATGCGGCAGGTTTTAATGACGTTTTCAGCCTTGGTGTTAAAGAGGCCAATGGTTTTGATGTAGTGCTTGACGCCATCCACCCCTAAATCCAGCATCGCCTGCGGCGTGCGGGCAACCGGAAACAGATGCCGGGTGGCTTTATTGACACCGACATCGGTCGCTTGAGCCGAGAGCAGTACGGCTATTAACAGCTCAAAAGGGGAGCTGTATTCCAGCTCGGTAGTTGGCTCGGGATTGGCAGCCCGCAGCCGCGACAGTATTTCAATGCGTTTTTGTTTATTCATGGCTGGGTGTTTACACTATGGTTCCGGTTACTCTGGCGCGGGTGATTTCGGTTTTCACCTGCTGTTTGCGCTGTTTGCGGCCATCGATGGCGTTCTTGGCAGCGATCAGCAAGCCCATGCCAATAAAGGCACCCGGCGGTAGCAAGGCCAGCAGAAAGTAATGATCCAGCGCCAGCACCTCAATCCGCAGCACCGTGGCCCAAGGGCCGAGCAGGGCATCCGCGCCGTCAAACAGAGTGCCCTGACCCAATAGCTCCCGCATGCCACCCAGCACCACCAGCACGGCGGCAAAACCCAGCCCCATCATCAGGGCGTCAAAGGCCGAGGGTAAGAGCGGGTTTTTGGAAGCAAAGGCCTCGGCCCGGCCGATAATGGCACAGTTGGTGACGATCAGTGGAATGAAGATCCCCAGCGCCAGGTACAGCTGATAGGTAAAAGCATTCATCAGCAGCTGAACGGCGGTTACAAAAGAGGCAATCACCAGTACAAAGACCGGGATGCGGATCTCCCGTGGCACCCAGTTGCGGATGGACGAGACCACCAGATTGGAGCCGAGCAGCACCAGCAGAGTTGCCAGGCCAAGCCCAAGGGCATTGGTCACGGTATTGGTGACAGCCAGCAAAGGGCACAGTCCCAGCAGTTGCACCAGACCGGGGTTGTTGCTCCACAGTCCTTGGGTGGCCAGTTCTTTGTAGTTGGTGTGCATGTCAGACCCCCTCGCAATTGGCTGCGGCATCGGCCAGCTCAGGATGCTGTTGAATAAAAAGCGCTGCCCGCTTGACGGCACCCACTACGGCTCGTGGCGTGATGGTGGCGCCGGTAAACTGATCAAAATCGCCACCATCTTTACGCACCGCCCAGGGGCGCAGGTCGTCTGGCTGCACACGCTTGTCGTTAAATCCGAGCATCCAGTTCGATTTACGCAATTCAATTTTATCGCCCAATCCCGGTGTTTCCTGGTGAGCTAAAGTGCGGGCTGCCAGCACAGTGCCATCGGGGGCAATGGCCACCATCAGATCGATGGCGCCACTGTAGCCATCTGGTGCGGTAGTTTCCACCACATAGGCACTCACCTCGCCCTGTTCACGCCAGCGAAACACCGCTTGTGGCTGGGTGCTGCCCAGCCATTCAGGGGCACTGATCAGCACACAGTCATGCAGCAATTGCTGCTCCTGAGCGGCCGGCAGGACGTCGTGCAACAGAGCCAGCCGGTTGGCCAGCCGTTGCTCGGCAATGCGGGGCGCTGTTAATTGATTGAGCACGCTCAGCAACAGCACGCAAATAACCGCGATCAACGCCAGCAAAAGCGCGTTTTTACCAATTGGGTTCATGGCCGCTCCTGTGGAATTTTATGGCCGTAGGTCCGGGGCCTGGTGTAATAGTCAATCAAGGGTACCGTCATATTGGCCAGCAAGACGGCAAAGGCAAAGGCATCGGGGTAGCCGCCCCAGCCTCGGATCACGAACACCAGCACGCCAATCAGCACGCCATAGTAGATGCGCCCTCGGGCGGTGGTGGAGGCGCTGACCGGATCGGTGGCAATAAAAAACGCTGCCAGCATGGTGGCACCGGAGAAGAGCTGGAAAACCGGCGACAACTGGGTATCGGGGTTGATGGACCAGGCAATCAGGCTGCACAGGGCCAGCGAACCCAGCACACTGACCGGAATGCGCCACTGGATCACCCGCTGTTGCAGCAGCAGCAAGCCGCCGGCCAGCCAGGCCAGGTTCAGCCAGAACCAACCGACGCCCAAATCATTTTGGAAAATGGGCTTGTCAAAGCTCTCGGGCAGGGTCAGGCCCATGGTGAGATCGGTGCGGGCGGTATCGAGTGGGGTGGCCATGGTCATGCCATCGGCATCCAGCCGCAACTGCTCCAGCGGTACGCCCTGACAGCTGGCCTGGTTAAAGACCGTGCAGACGGCATCCATCGGCCCCAGTGCATGCTGCTGCAAGGATGTCGGCGGCAGCCACTGCGTCATCTGTACCGGGAAGGCAATCAGCAACAACACATAGGCTGCCATTGCCGGGTTAAAGAGGTTAAAGCCAAGGCCACCGTACAATTGCTTCACCATAATGATGGCAAAGGCCGTGCCCAGCACCACCAGCCACCAGGGAGCATAGGCCGGGATGGATACGGCCAGCAGCACTGCTGTCACCAGGGCACTGTGATCTTTTAAACGAGGCAAAATGGTTTTATCACGCAGCATCAGCACCAGGGCTTCACTGGCCCAGGCAGTACTAATGGCCAGCACCAGCTGCACCAGCACCCCATAGCCGAACAGGTAGCTTTGAACAGCAATGGCGGGCACAGCGGCCACAACCACCCAGAGCATCAACTGGCGGGTGGTTTTTTGATTGTGCTGATGCGGTGAGCTGGCGATGCGTAAACTCATTGCGGGTCAGTTTCCTTGCGTTTTTTTGCTTTGGCGCGGGCTATCGCAGCCGCAATGGCTGCTTTACGCGGATCCTCTGCTGCAGCCGGTGTTTCGACATGTCCATTGCTGTCGCTGGCAGCGGTGTCGGCAGCCGCTTCGGCTTGCTTTTTTGCCTTGGCACGAGCTACCGCCGCCGCAATGGCGGCTTTGCGCGGATCCTCTACTGCCGCCGGTGTTTCGATCTGTTCAGGGCTGTCGCTGGCAGCGGTGTCGGCTGCCGCTTCGGCTTGCTTTTTTGCCTTGGCACGAGCTACCGCCGCCGCAATGGCGGCTTTACGCGGATCCTCTACTGCCGCCGGCGTTTCGACCTGTTCATTGCTGTCGCTGGCAGCGGTGTCGGCTGCCGTATCGGCTTGCTTTTTTGCTTTGGCTCGAGCTACCGCAGCGGCAATGGCGGCTTTTCGCGGGTCTTGTACTGGCGTGGCTGTTTCGTTGCTGTCGCTGCTGGCAACTGTTTCAGCCGTTGCATCGGTTTGCTTTTTCGCTTTGGCTCGGGCCAGAGCCGCGGCGATGGCGGCTTTACGTGGGTCTTGGCTTGTTGCCTGAGTGGTCTTTGCAGGCGCTGCGGTAGTCGCAGGCTCAGCTTGAGGCTCCGGGCTTGCTTGCTGCCCTTTGGCACGGGCCAGCGCAGCGGTGACGGCCTGATCGTTGGCCTGACCTTGTTTGGCGGCACGTTCAGCGGCCAGCTGCTCGTTGCGACGCTGCCGCTCCAGCTTTTCGGTTTCTAGCCGGATTTTTCTTGCTTCAAAGCGGGCTTTGGCCTGTTCGGCTTTTAACGCTTCACGTTGTTGCTCGCGGATCTCGGCTTTGGCCACCCGGTAATACTGCACCAGCGGTATTTCGCTGGGGCAGACATAGGCACAGGCGCCACACTCAATGCAGTCGGCCAGGTTGTACTCGTCCAGTTTCTCGCTGTCTTTGGCTTTGCTAAACCAAAGCAGTTGCTGCGGCAGCAGGCTGGCCGGACAGGCTTCGGCACAAGCCGTGCAGCGAATGCAGGCCATTTCCTCGCCTGCGGCAGGCAGTTCGTTGCGACTGGGGGCCAGAATGCAGTTGCTGGTTTTAATCACCGGCGCCGACAAGTCGGGTAGGGCAAAGCCCATCATTGGACCGCCCATAATCACCCTTTGTTTGCGCTCGGGCTGAAAGCCGCAAAAATGCAGCAGATCGCTCACCGGCGTGCCCAGTGGCACCCAGAGGTTGCGCGGTTGTTGCAAGGTATCACCGGCGCAGGTGACCACACGGGCAATCAAAGGAATGTCGTCCAGCACTGCCTGGGCAATGGCAAAACAAGTGCCGACATTGAACATCATGCAGCCAATATCAATAGGGCGACGGCCATTGGGCACTTCCTGTCCGGTCAGCAATTGAATCAGTTGCTTTTCACCACCAGAAGGGTACTTGGTGGGTACCACGCGCAAAAACCAGTTATCCCGGCCGCCGATGGCGTGCTGCATCGCTTGAATCGCCTGAGGCTTGTCATCTTCAATCGCAATCAAAACAGCCTTGGGCGCCAAAATGTGCTGCAGGATCTCAATGCCCTGAACGATGGTTTCGGCCTGCTCCTGCATCAAGGCATCGTCGGCACTGATGTACGGCTCGCACTCCACGCCATTGATGATTAAAAACTCCACCGGTTGTTGCACGGCGGATTTTAAACTGGTTGGAAAGCCTGCACCGCCCATACCGGCAATGCCTGCTTGCTGGATCCGTTCAAGCAGGCTGGCTGGGGTCCACTGAGCGGAGGGGAGCGGGCTGCGCTCCCGCCACTCGTCCAGGCCATCTGGCTCCAGCACGATGCTAAGCTCTGGCAAGGCCGATGGGTGAGGGCTGGTGTGTTCTTGTACCGCGAGGATCAGGCCTGAAGTTGGTGCATGCACCGGCACCGACATCGAGCTGTCTATCTGCGTTAAAGGCTGACCTTTCATCACATGGTCGCCTTTTTGCACCAGGCAACTGCCGGCCACGCCAATGTGTTGGCGCAATGGAAGGTAGAGCCGGTCTGGTAACGGCAGGCTGTCGATGCCTTTTTTGCTGAGTACGGCCTTGCGGGTAGGTGGATGGATCCCGCCGGGAAAACTCCACAGCTGTCCTGCAGCAATTTTATCCAATAACGACTGCATTAATCGGCCTCAATCATTCGTACTGGGATGCTGTTAAAATCCCATTTCCAGCGCTCCGGGGTCTCAGGCAGCGGGATCATGTCGATGCAATCCACCGGACAGGGCTCGACACAAAGATCGCAGCCAGTGCACTCATCGGCAATCACCGTATGCATTTGGCGGGTTGCCCCGACAATGGCATCGACCGGGCAGGCCTGGATGCATTTGGTGCAACCAATGCACTCGTCTTCCCGAATAAAGGCGACTTTCTTCACCGCATTTTGTGCTTCTTCGTGCAAAGGCTTGGCTTCAACCCCCATCAAATCAGCCAGCTTGCGGACGGTGGCTTCACCACCGGGTGGGCACTTGTTGATGTCGTCGCCGTTGGCAATGGCCTCGGCATAAGGCCGGCACCCGGGATAGCCACATTGACCGCACTGCGTTTGCGGCAACAAGTCGTCTATTTGTTCGACCAGTGGATCACTTTCCACCCGGAAACGAATGGCGGCATAGCCCAGAATTGCGCCGAAAACCAGCGCCAGCGCACCTAAAATCAGTAAAGCAGTGGTGATCATCAGCGTGTCACCAAACCGGTAAAGCCCATAAAGGCCAGCGACATCAAGCCTGCCGTTACCATGGCGATGGCGGCGCCGCGAAAGGCCACCGGCACATCGGCCGCTGCCAGACGTTCACGCATGGCGGCAAAGAGGATCAGCACCAGTGAAAAGCCGGCAGCAGCGCCAAAGCCAAACACCAGTGATTGGACAAAGTTGTAGCCGGCATTGACGTTGAGCAAGGCGACACCAAGTACTGCGCAGTTGGTAGTAATCAGCGGCAGAAAGATCCCCAGCAAACGGTAAAGTGTTGGGCTGGTTTTGTGCACCACCATCTCGGTAAATTGCACCACCACCGCGATGACCAAAATAAAGCTTAAGGTCCGAAGGTAGAGCAAATCGAATGGGGCCAGCAGGTAGTGATCCACCAGGTAGCTGCAAACCGAAGCCAGGGTCAGTACAAAGGTGGTTGCCAGCGACATGCCGATGGCGGTTTCCAGCTTGCCGGAAACCCCCATGAAAGGGCAAAGCCCCAAAAATTTCACCAGCACAAAGTTATTGACCAGCACGGTACTGATAAGCAGAAGTAAAAATTCGGTCATAGTGTTCAGGTTGCTGACGTAAGGGCGCTATTATGCGCTGAAGCCAGCCGGATAACAACCGACAGCCAGTAGGGTTATCCGTTGGCTGTCGGTGAAAAGCCGGCTTTAAAGTGGGTTGGGTTTACCGATGTAATAGCCCTGACAGCCATCCATAAACAAGGAGTCGAGCATGTGCTTTTCTTCCTGGGTTTCAACCGACTCGGCAAAAACACTGACGCCGATGCGATGTGCCAGATCGATCATTAGCCGCAAGAAGTATTGGTTGTTCTTGTCGTCGTCGATATGGCGGGTGTAGCTGCCATCCATTTTAATATGGTCTGGTTTCAGTTCGCGGAAGAACTTGAAGGACGTAATGCCAACGCCAAACTTTTCTACCGTGACTCTGGCACCAGCACGGTGCGCCATATCAATAAAACGCTTGCTGGTTTTCAGGTTTTGTTGCATACCAAACTCGGTGACTTCAAAAATAAGTCGGGATGCAATGGTGGCATCTTTCAGCAAACGGCGCTCCAGCCAAATGACAAACTGGTCATCGTGCACAGAGCGGTTGGATAAATTGAGACCGAAATACTGATCCTGCAGGTTTTTGTTTTTAATGGTGGTCAGGGCCGTTTCGATGATCAAACGATCCACGGCAATAATCCGGTCCAGTTTTTCAGCCATCGCCAGAAAGGAAGCTGTTGGCAGCACCTGATTTTCCTGGGTTTTAAAGCGGACTAAAATTTCTGAGTAAGCATTGCCTGTTCGCTTGGCGGGTTGAATGCTTTGCGCCAGCAAGCTGATGCGATTGTTCGCAAGCACATCATCAATCACATTGCGCCAGTTTTGATTGCCATAGCCATAGCTTGCGGTTTCCAGGCCTGCCGACTCTTTTTGTAAATGCCAGGCATTGGCTTGTTTGGTTTGAGCCAGGCTGATGGAGGTATCAGCAATGGCCAGCAGCTCGCCCAAAGCGCGGCCATTTTCGTAGCTCACCAGCCCGGTGTAAGCGACGGACTCCAGCTCCGCAGTTTGCTGATACTGATTCAGTCGGCTCTGCAACTGGACGGCAAAGTTTTCTGCCTCTTTGGCGGTGACTCTTGGCAACAAGATGCCAAAGTCTGAGCTGTTCAAACGGTACAACTGTGCGCCACTGTAGGAGCGCACCAACTTATCGAGAATGGCACAGACTTCCTGAATGTATTTGTCGCCTTCCTGATAGCCACGGGTTTGGTTTAAGCTTTGCAGCTCAGTACATCGGGTGATGGCAAAGATGCCGAAGTCGACTTTGCCATCCTGAGTCAGCTGTTCTTCATAGTGCTGAACAAAGCGGTTGCGGTTGGGTAAGCCGGTGACGGTATCTTTGTAGGCATCCTCTGTGACCTGGCGGGCATTGGCTGACAGCTCACTGAATTTCTTGACGGTGCTTTGAGCCAACTGCTCCAGTTTTTCAACGGTACCTGCAAAGCCTTCTGGACGAAGCTCAATAGGGATGGATTCCGATGGCGCCTGAGTAAGCTGCTCGATCAGCGTGTTCAGTTGATGGCTGCTGCGTTGAAAACTAAAGCGTTGCAGCCAGAATAGCACAGGCGCCAGCAGCAAGCTTATGAGGAGAATTAGAGCCAGGCTATGTTGCAATTGCCGGTTCGTGGCTGCCAGCAGATCACTGTGGTTGTATGTAAAACGAAGTTGTAAGCCGGTAGCCGGATCTTGAATGCGCAAGCTTTGCGGCTGCCAGTCTTGCCAGTTTAGCAGGGCAGCGGTCAGTCCGCTATCCCGGCTTGGGTTGTTGAACTGAAATAAGGAGGTGCCATTGGCATCACTGATAACCAGCTGCTGCAGTGCTTGAGTTTGTCGTAAGCTTGAGCCCAGTTCTTCTGCATCCTCGTCCGAGGTGCCGACCAGCAGTTGCTGCAGCAGCCTGCTGGTTTGTCGCTCTGTCTGTTCCACCTGATTGCTGAAAGCATTTAAGTGAAACATGGCTATCAGAGCACTTAGCAGCGCAGCAAAAAGCAACTGGATAAAAAGAAGCTGTAACATTGTTTTCATCGGCTAACCACCTGCATCAATTTAATAGCGTTGTCGGATGCGTCCGTGTGGAAGAATGACGTATAGATATCCAAGTGAAAGCCTCATCGTTAGGACACCCTTTTTAGAGTTCACTTAGTATAGTTATAGTCCTTTGCCCTGAATTAAAGCAAAAAATTGTGCAAAAATAAATCTTTATCGAAGAATTTAAAGATGAAAGCCTAATATTGGGGGGCAGGATGTAGAGTCTTTTGTATGGCTCCCCAGGTTGGGCTCGAACCAACGACCTACGGATTAACAGTCCGCCGCTCTAACCAGCTGAGCTACTGAGGAATTTTGATGCTTTGTGCAAGGGGGGTGGCTCCCCAGGTTGGGCTCGAACCAACGACCTACGGATTAACAGTCCGCCGCTCTAACCAACTGAGCTACTGAGGAATTGCACTATGGTTGTGTTGCTGTTGGCTCCCCAGGTTGGGCTCGAACCAACGACCTACGGATTAACAGTCCGCCGCTCTAACCAACTGAGCTACTGAGGAACAGCAAACAACGGCGGCAATACTAATGCCAGTGCAGAACCCTGTCAACAGGAAAGCCTGCTCATTTTTGCTTTTTCCAACTGCTTGAATACAGATTGTGCAACTGCCGTTCGGCTGGGTGGAAAAATCGGTACCAATTACCAATAAAAATGCCACCAACCAGACTTACCCACAGAAGTTGTGGGTAAGTCTGTGAGTTATCTGGTTATGGTATCGTTAAAGGTAGGAAATACAAGGCGTACAGCTTGGTCAAGAGGCTAAGTGTAAAATAATTTCTTGTTATTTATCAGTCGCTTGGTGGTTTTTGGGTGGTGGACTGAAGAGCGGGCTGAGGTAAGGCAAAAGATTTAACTTGTCTGCAGAGGTGTGGACTAAATTACGAATTGTGATATCTGTGTCAGCTTTCTAAGCACTGCCGTGGTATCAGCGGCTGCTTTTCATTACAATAGCGCCTCCCAGGTGCAACCGGTTGCAGGCATGGCCGTTCCAAACAAAGGCGCGTTGTTACAGAATGATATTGGCTCAACACTGTACCGGATGACGGTACCGATGCTGTTTGGCATGTTGACGCTGATGAGCTTCAATCTGGTGGATACCTTTTTTATTAGTCTGTTGGGTACGCATGAGCTTGCTGCCATCAGTTTCACCTTCCCGATTACCTTTACCATGATTAGTCTCGCCATTGGCCTTGGCATTGGCACCTCTGCGATCATTGCCAAGGCTTTGGGACGTGAGCAGTATGACACGGCAAGAGCCGATGCTTTAGCAGCGCTGTGGTTGGCTGCTTTTTTGATGCTGCTGCTGTCGCTTTTGGTGTGGTGGTTTCACGATGCTTTGTTTCGTTTGTTGGGGGCCAGTGACGATATTTTGCCACTGATCCGTCAGTATATGCTGATTTGGCTGGCAGGTGCTGTGTTTTTGATGACCCCAATGATTGGTAACAGTATTTTGCGTGCCGCCGGTGATACCCGCTTGCCAGCCTGGATTATGGCTACCGGCGGTTTGGTGAACGCGGTGCTGGATCCTGTGCTGATTTTTGGCCTGGGGCCTTTCCCGGAGTTGGGCATGCAAGGTGCTGCTTTGGCCAGTGTGGTGTCCTGGCTGTGTGGCAGTCTGGCTGTGCTCTTTGTGTTGCGACAGCGCCAGTTGGTTGAACGGTGTTGGCTTCAGCTGCGTCAGGCGCTGCCGATTTACCGCAAAATTTTGCGCATTGGCTTTCCGGCGGCTGGAGCCAATATGCTGACACCAATCGCTATGGCGGTGTTGACGGCCATGGTGGCGGGTTACGGGCCTGAGGCGGTAGCAGCTTTTGGCGTTGGGATCCGGTTGGAAAGCATGGCGTGCCTGGTGATTTTGGCCTTGTCCACCACCTTGCCACCTTTGGTCAGTCAAAATTATGGTGCCGGCTTGCTTGGCCGGGTAAGGCAGGCCT
Organism: Alkalimonas delamerensis; assembly: GCF_030717955.1. NCBI lineage: Bacteria > Pseudomonadati > Pseudomonadota > Gammaproteobacteria > Alkalimonas > Alkalimonas delamerensis. The sequence continues at coordinate 76,725 of NZ_JAUZVY010000002.1, forward strand.
ACCAGCTTAGTCTTGGCTTTATTGTACGCTGGCAACTGCTTGTCTATGTTGTTTTGGCTTTATTGGCCATTCCGCTCAGTCGGTTGTTTTCGGCGGATCCTGTTGTGCAGCAGTGGATCCAATGGTTTTTATGGATCCTGCCACTAGGCTATGGCCTGCAGGGTTTGATTATTTTAACCAATTCGTCGCTGAATGCGCTGCACCTGCCCTTGCAAGCACTGGTGCTCAGCATCTGTCGTTTGTTTGTTTTTTATCTGCCCTTCGCCTGGTTGGGGAGCCAGTTTGCTGGTTTGGTTGGCTTGTTTATTGGCTGTGTCTTGGCCAATCTTTGCATGTCGGCGCTTAGCTACTGCTGGTTTCATCGCGCTTTGCAGCAGCTGAACCAGGCACAGCCGCAGCAGGAGGTAACAGGATGAAAGCCTTTCGATTGGTGTCGGACTACCAGCCTGCTGGTGATCAGCCCACAGCGATTGCAAAGTTGGTGGAGGGGTTGGAAGCCGGGCTGGCGCATCAAACCCTATTAGGTGTGACCGGCTCTGGTAAAACTTTTACTATGGCCAACATTATCCAACAGGTAAGCCGGCCAACCCTGATTATGGCGCACAATAAAACGCTGGCGGCGCAACTGTATGGTGAAATGAAAGCTTTCTTTCCGGATAACGCGGTTGAGTACTTTGTATCGTATTACGACTATTACCAACCAGAAGCTTATGTTCCTTCCACCGACACCTTTATTGAAAAAGATGCCTCCATCAATGAACACATTGAGCAAATGCGTTTGTCGGCCACCAAAGCCTTGATGGAGCGACGCGATGTGGTGATTATTGCTTCGGTTTCAGCCATCTATGGTCTAGGCGATCCTGAGTCCTACATGAAAATGCTGCTGCATCTGCGTCAGGGGGATACCCTGGATCAGCGCTTTATACTGCGGCGGCTGGCAGAGTTGCAGTATCAGCGCAACGACATGGCCTTTGAGCGGGCCAGTTACCGGGTGCGCGGCGATGTGATTGATATCTACCCGGCGGAGTCGGACAGTCTGGCGGTACGGGTCGAGCTGTTTGACGATGAAGTAGAGCGCATCAGTCTGTTTGACCCTTTGACCGGTGCTGTGGATAAAGTTGTATCACGCTACACCATTTACCCGAAAACACACTACGTGACACCCCGGGAGAAAATTCTGGCGGCGGTTGAAGCCATTAAAGTGGAGCTGCAGCAGCGCCGGCAGCAGCTGCTGGAAGAAAACAAACTGGTGGAAGAGCAGCGTTTGTCTCAGCGTACTCAGTTCGATATTGAGATGATGGTGGAGTTGGGGTATTGCTCCGGCATTGAGAATTACTCGCGCTACTTGTCTGGCCGGGAGCCCGGCGAGCCACCGCCAACCTTGTTGGATTACTTTCCGGCCGATGGTCTGATGTTCATTGATGAGTCTCATGTTACCATTTCACAGATTGGTGCCATGTACAAAGGGGATCGTTCCCGTAAAGAAAACCTGGTGAATTATGGCTTTCGACTGCCATCGGCGCTGGACAATCGACCGCTGCGCTTTGAAGAGTTTGAGTGCATTGCGCCCCAACGCATTTATGTTTCAGCGACGCCAGCGCGTTATGAACTGGAGCAGTCGGAGGGTGAAGTGGTGGAGCAGGTCGTGCGGCCAACCGGCCTGGTGGATCCGGAGATTGAGATTCGCCCGGTAGCAACCCAGGTTGATGACTTACTGTCTGAAGCCATGCTCAGGGCCAAACGCAATGAACGGGTGCTGGTGACCACCTTAACCAAGAAAATGGCAGAAGATTTGACCGACTACCTGCAGGAGCATCAGGTCAAAGTGCGTTATTTGCACTCCGACATCGATGCGGTTGAGCGGGTTGAAATCATTCGGGATTTGCGACTCGGGGTTTTTGATGTGCTGGTCGGTATTAACTTGTTGCGTGAAGGGCTGGATATTCCTGAGGTGTCGCTGGTTGCGATTCTGGATGCCGATAAGGAAGGCTTTTTACGTTCTGATCGCTCATTAATACAAACCATTGGTCGGGCCGCGCGTAATTTGCATGGCAGAGCCATTTTGTACGCCGATAGCATTACCGGCTCGATGCAACGGGCAATGGATGAAACCGAGCGACGCCGTCAAAAGCAAATGGCCCACAATGCTGAGCATGGCATAACCCCAAAAGGACTGAATAAAAAGGTCACCGATGTGATGGATTTGGCTCAGGAGCCAGAGCCTTTGGCAGCCGTTGCAGAAACTGCAGCGAGCTACCAGCAAGATAAAGCGTCACTGCAACAGCAGGTTAAGCGGTTGGAAAGCCAAATGCGACTGCATGCTGAGCAATTGGAATTTGAGCAGGCTGCAGCCTGCCGTGACCAACTGCAGCAATTGCAGCGTTTGCTGGACAGTTAGCTCACCCTTTGGTCAATTGCAGCGCTGTGCGTTTGATAACACTTTGCTGGCTGTTGCTATTCAGTTTTGATTAAGTTTCAAGACGATAGCATGCCGCCATGTTTTTTACCCTGATTAAGGATAACAACGATGAAACTTACTTTGGTCGCTAGCCTGTGTTCAGTACTGTCTCTAAGTGCCATGGCTTCGAATTATCAGCATGAGTCTGGTCTGGACTTTCAATGGGGCGATGTTGAGCAAGCGGATTTACAGCGCTACGACATGTCCCACCGTTACTACCTGACCCCGGTTCAAATCAATGTGGCAGCGCCTTTAGCAGAAGCCGCTTTTCTGGGTCGTAACAGCAGTGTCTACGGCAATTATCTGCGGGGAACGTTAAAAGAAGAGGGCATTAAGCAGAGCTTTTCTTCCTGGCGGATTGGTGGTGAGTACATGGATGGCAACCATGACTTTTATGTTGGCTTTGATTTTGAAAGCATCAATCGCTCCAGCGAGCGCTCGGCATTAACCCGGTTGGGTTATTTTATGGAGTCCGATTGGCTGCTTACGCTGGACATCAATCATAGCCGCCCGGATGGTATGGGTACCCGCACCGAGTTCGGTTTTAGTACCAAACGCTTGATGCGGTTGCCAACTGGTGATCATTTGAATGTTGAGGCCAGTTACCGTGATTTGCGGAGCACCAGCCGCAATGCTTACAGCTTCGGTGGTGATTATTATTTTGGTAAAACCTTGTCACTGGGCTTGATGTACGATTGGCGCTCCAAGAACATCATCAGTCAGGACCGTGACTCATTCACGGTGCGTGGCCAGTGGTTCCCAATGCCGAATCTGGCACTTCGGGCTGAGGCAAGCTTTGATAGCTTTGAAACCGGTGAAGATGTGTACACTTTAGGTGCCAGTTATCGTTTCTAACGTTTAGGGCTTAGGACTGCGCTTTCCCGTCAGCTACTGGCGGGAAAGTTTTCGCCTGGTTTCGACCTGCCGCTTTGGCCTGGTACAACGCTTTATCCGCCAATTGGATCAGTTGATGGGCCGTGGTGGTTTTATCGGGCTCGATCAGGCTGGCTCCCAGACTGATGGTCAGTTGTTGGTTGGGCGCCTGTTGGTGGGCAATGCCCAGTTGCTTCACTCGGTCTTGCAATGCATCCAGCAATTGATGCAGACTCTCGGCTGTGCAGGCTGGCACCACAATCGCAAACTCTTCTCCTCCATAGCGGGCCACCACCTCTCCCTCACGTTTTAACACCTGCTGCAATTGCTGAGCGACCTGCTTTAACACATCATCACCGGCCAGGTGGCCATAGTAGTCGTTGTAGCGCTTGAAGTAATCGATGTCGATCATGATCAGGCCAAGGGGTTGTTGCTGTCGGGCACTGCGATGGAGCTCCTGCTGCAACAAGGTATCGAATTTACGGCGATTGGCAATGCCAGTCAGCCCATCCCTGCTGGCTAATTCCTGCAGCTCTGCATTGGCTTGCACCAGCTCCTGCTGGACTTGTTGCAGCGATAATCGGTAGTTGATGTTCTGAATGGTGTTGCCAATCATATTGCCTACCAACTTTAGGCGCCGGATGTCGGAGGCGGTCCAGGCACGCTTGCGCGCTACCATGTCGCAGCCAACAAAGCCAAGCAACTGATCGTCACTGACCATGGCGGCACAAAGGACGGATTGAATGTCCTCGCTTTCAAATTCCTGTTTTTCCAATACAGCTTGCAGTGGCAACTGCTGAACATCGGAGACAGCAAAAATATACTCCTCTTGCAGTACACGCCAAAAATAGGGTAAAGCGGATTCTGGAACATTTTGCAGTTGGTCTTGATGGGATGATACCCCGGATCTAACCCATTCATGAGTATTGCTCATCATTGATGTGTCGTCATGAAACAAAAACACATAGCTGCGATCAGCATGGCAGAATTCGCCTAAAGCGCTCAGAGCATCTTCAATGTGATTGTCCAGTTTCTCAGGCTGGACATTGATCAACTCTGCGGAGATCAGCGATATCAGCTTGTCAAACGCCAGTGCTTCTTCCATCTCCTCAGTGTGCTGGACTGAGGTTTTTTTTAGCTGTTCACCCGGTTTATGCTGTTCGCGGGTCAGGGTAATCAAGACAGAGTTGCTTAAGGTAAAGCTCAGTTGAATCAGCCTGGCATCCAGCTGCAACTTGATTTGACTGGGGGCCAGTAGCACACTTTGCTGCAGGACCGAGCCACTGAGCGCCAATAACAAGGGGTTTTGTACCAGACTAAGCGCTTCCTGACTGTCCGGGTCAAGCAGCTCAATTCGACGGATATCGGTCAGTGTCAGCACACTCTCTGTACTGGGCAACCCCATCAGCAATAAGGCTTGCTTGTTGGCAAAGATCTGCGGTTTGGCCGTATCTTTGTACAAGACGGCAACGGGCAGGGCGTCGATAATGGCCCAAAAATGGGGTGTCTCTTTTTGCTCAGCGGGCATGCATGGTCTCATCAACCTCAGAATCCAACATCAGCATAACTCAGAGTTCTCCGGCTGACAAAATCTCTCCTGTTGGTCACTGGCCCAGACCAGAGCTTTGAAGTGAGCCCGGCACATGGATACATAGCGTTCATTGCCACCAATCTGTACTTGCTCTCCCTGCCGGCTGGGGTTGCCATCCGCATCCAATCGCACCACAAAGTTGGCTTTGCGGCCGCAGTGGCAGACGGTCTTGAGCTCGACAAGTTTATCGGCCCAGGCCAGCAGGGCTTCACTGCCGGCAAAAGTGTTGCCGGTGAAATCCGTACGAAGGCCATAAGCCAACACCGGGACCCCCAGTTCGTCCACCACATCGGTCAGCTGGCGGACTTGCTTCCGGGTTAAAAACTGCGCTTCATCAATCAGCACGCAATCGGCAGCTTGTTGCCTCAGATGTTGGTGGAAATTAAACTGAGGATCAAAGCAGGTGGCTGGCATCGACAAGCCAATGCGGGAGCTGATCAGCCCTTTGCCAAAGCGGTTGTCGATGGCGGCAGTAAACAAGGCGACCTGCATGCCACGCTCCTGATAATTGTAGGCACTTTGCAACAGAGAGGTGGATTTGCCGGCATTCATTGCCGAGTAGTAAAAATACAGTTGAGCCATGGCGATTCCGCTACACAACAAAGAATAGATTTTGGCCAGTATACCACAGGAATTGCAGGCGATTGCTGGCATAAGCGGTGCAGTGCTGGCATCCGCTATGCGGATGCTATAAGCTGTGCCAGATAATGGCCGAATGAGTGATTGCTAAATGGAAAAGTGGTTGTTGTTAACGGTGTTTGGGCAGGTGCTGCTGACCAGTGTGGTGCTGATTTTGATGGGGCGGCGACGCTTTGCTGCCGCGCGGCGAGGTGAGTTATCGATGGATGCGTTTCAGCTGATGCAGCTGGAGAAAGCCAGCGCCCAGGTGATCGCAACCGGACGGAATTTTGACAATCAATTTCAAATGCCGATGCTGTATCTGTTCGCGGTGGTCTTTATTGTGCAGCAGGGGCTGGCGGACTCTGCTTTTGTGTTGATGGGGGCTTTCTATCTGCTGCTGCGGGTCATTCATGCGGTGATCCACACCGGCAGCAACCGTTTGCGTTGGCGTTTTCGTACCTTTATATACAGCTGCGCCGTACTTTGGGTAATTTGGTTGCGGTTGTTGTGGCTGCTGTTTTTCGGATAAATGATTGAGACTGGCTTGCTGCCAGAGAGAGGAATCTTATGGAATACGCATTAAGTCGTGACGAGTTGAATAGTCTGGAGCAACTGACTCCGGAACAGCGCTACGATTATTTTGTTCATGCTGTGGTGGATCTGGATGCCATTTGGATCCTGGTTGATGATGAAGGCTTTGTACTGGTGAGTGCCGAAGATGAGCGCTGCATTCCCGTCTGGCCACATGCCGAACTGGCAGAGCGCTGGATTGATGGTGAGTGGAGTGAGTGTCAGGCGCAGTCCATTCCGTTGGCAACCTGGTTGGAAAAGTGGACCAGCGGACTGGAAAGCGATGAGCTGGCGATTGCTGTTTTCCCGGATACCGAGGGTCCCGGTGTCGTCGTGAGCCCGGTTGAGCTGGAAGAGGCTTTGCAGGCGGAGCAAGCCGATTAAAGGTCCGGTACCTCAGACAACAGAAAAGGGCAGCTTTGGCTGCCCTTTTGCGTTGATTGCTGCGCTTAAGCGCTTTGCAGTTTGCTCTGCATTTCAGTGAGCACCTGATCCAGCGGCAACAGCGATTTGTCGCCACTCCGTCGATGTTTGTATTCCACCTGCTGTTGGTCGAGGTTGCGCTCACCAATCACGATTTGATGCGGAATGCCCATCAGCTCCATATCAGCAAACATCACACCGGGCCGCTCTTTGCGATCATCAAACAGTACCTCAAAACCGGCCTCGGTTAATTGCTGATACAGCTGCTCGGCCGCTTGCTGGATCCGCACGGACTTGTGCATGTTCATCGGAATAATGGCGATTTGGAATGGCGCAATGGCATCCGGCCAGATGATGCCATGCTCATCATGGTTCTGCTCAATGGCAGCGGCCATAATACGGGAGACACCGATGCCATAACAGCCCATGGTCAGGATCTGATTCTTGCCTTCTTCGTTCAGCACACCCGCTTTCATCGCTTGAGAGTATTTGTCGCCCAACTGAAAAATATGGCCAACTTCGATGCCGCGGCGGATTTCGAGCACGCCCTGGCCGCAAGGGCTGGCGTCACCACTGACCACATTGCGCAAATCGCTGGTTTCAAAGTCAGCGATATCACGAAGCCAGTTGACGCCTGTCAAGTGATGCTCATTCTGGTTGGCACCACAAACAAAGTCGCTTAAATGCGCAGCGCTGTGATCGACCACCAGCGGGATCTCAAGGCCAACAGGGCCAATTGAGCCAGGTTGAGCGCCGGTTAAGGCTTCAATTTCGGCATCGGTGGCAAAGGTCAGCGGTTGGGCCACTCGAGGGTGTTTTTCCGCTTTGAGGGCATTGAGCTGATGATCACCACGCAACACCAGAGCAACAAAGCCTGAGTCTTCACCATCTTCGGTGCTGCCACGCACAATCAGGGTTTTGGCAATTTGAGCAGGGGTTACTTTCAGCGAGGCTGCAACGTCCTCGACACTGCCAGCATTCGGAGTGCTGATTTTGGTCAGTGACTGCGATGGCGCCGGGCGCTCACCTTGGGGGGGTAAGGCTGCGGCCATTTCGACATTGGCGGCGTAATCGCTGCTGTCTGAAAAAGCGATGGCGTCTTCGCCCGAGCTGGCCAACACATGGAACTCGTGCGAGACACTGCCACCAATGGCACCGCTATCGGCAAGTACTGCTCGAAAATCCAGTCCCAGCCGGGTGAAAATATTGCTGTAGGCCTGGTACATAGCATTGTACGTTTGTTGCAAACTTTCCTGCGACAGATGAAAAGAGTAGGCATCTTTCATCAGAAACTCGCGGGCACGCATCACGCCAAAGCGTGGGCGGCGCTCATCGCGGAATTTGGTTTGGATTTGGTACAGGTTCAGTGGCAACTGCTTGTAGCTGGTCACTTCCCGCCGGATCAAGTCGGTGATGACTTCCTCGTGAGTTGGACCCAGCACAAAGTCACGCTGGTGTCTGTCCTGAAAGCGCAACAATTCGGCATCCATTTGTTCCCAGCGACCACTCTCCTGCCAGAGCTCAGCATTTTGCACCATCGGCATCAAGACTTCGATGGCGCCGGCCTTGTTCAGCTCTTCGCGAACAATACGCTCGACTTTACGCAAGGTGCGAACGCCAGTAGGCAAATAGGTATAAAGACCGGAAGCCAGCCGACGGACCAGGCCGGCACGGAGCATCAGCTTGTGGCTGATGACTTCAGCATCGGCCGGGTTTTCTTTCATAGTGGCGAGTAAGTACTGACTGCTGCGCATGGGTGACCCTGTCTGCGGTTCGAAAAATTGCCGTATTCTAGCAAGGGCATGGCAGCAACGCCATGCCCTTTCTGCAGCTATTTTGCCCGCTCGATTGCATGGGGAATGACCTGAGGTGTCACTACTTGATCGGCCAACATGCCGCCAATGGAATAAATTTGGTCGTTTACCTTGACCAGACCCTGCAGGTCCATCACCGCAGTGGTCGGTTTGGCTTCCAGCCATTGCTGCTTTTTCGGCGCATACAGCCAGACATTGGCTTCAGGCTCTGCTTTTTTGCCTTGCTCATTGCTGCCATCAAAGTGGTAAAAGGTCTGGCTGCCACCGATAAAGGCGGCAACAGGTTCACCATCGACCTGGGTATCAATGGCTGCCATCCGAAAGCGTGCCTGCCCTGTAGGGTGGGGTATGGGTTGCCATTGAATGCGCAGTGCATTGCGGGGGTTAATTTTGCCCTGGTAGCAGGCTGGCTCGGTCGCTTTAACACGCTCGCCACTTTGGTAGTTCAAGCCGACGCCATCGCAAAAAACAATGGTGTCCTCGACCAGAGCGCCAGCCAGGCCCCAGGTGGCTCGCCCAGGCATCGGACTGGCCTGGCTCCACTGCTGGGTAAAGTTATCAAACACCTGCACCAGATTGACGGCGCCATCATCACTCCAGCCTCCAATCAGATAAATGTAACGGTCCTGATAGGTCAGGGCCAGGCTATCGTCCACCGGCACTGGAATTGGATTGACTCTGTTGTAGCGCTGGGTCACCGGGTTAAAACGGTAACTCTCAGCCGAGGTCGTGCGGTTGCCCTGACGGTCAATGCTGTAACCGCCAAAAACAAAAAAGTTGTTGTTCAACGCCACTGCATTGGCTGCGACACGTCCGGCCAAGCGCGACTGGCTGGGCACATCCGGCATGCTGCTCCAGCCAAACTCCCCGACCGTATGCACCCAGACTTTGTTGTGCAAATCCTGGCTAGTTTTACCGGGGCCTATGCCCATCATGCTGATCACGTAGGTTTTACCGCGCACCGTTGCGCTGGCGACGGCGTTGTTGCTGACCGGTTCGGGCAGAGGGGGCAAAGCCAGTGCACTGCCACTAATCAGTAGAGTCACCAAGGGGAGTGATCGCATAGACATAGTGATGATCTCCTGTCACTTTCCATTGAATATTTAGATTATAGAGTGTCATACCATAGCTCTGTTCGCCAGTCTGTTTCTTTTTATAAGGTGGTCTCGGATCTTGTTTTAACACCTTTTCAATCAATAACTTTAATTCAGGCTGGTGGTTTTGACTCTGGCAATAGCGCTCTGCCTCGGCAGAAAAGCTAACGGTCATGCCGGTTTCCGGGGCGCTGTCGGCAAAACTTGCCTGAGCATCCGGGATGGCATCCGAATAAGGCAAGTAGGGCTTGATATCCAGGATGGGGGTACCATCCAGTAAGTCAATTCCTGCTAAATCCAACTGCCACTGTTTGTTGACACAGCGTACGCCTTCCAATTGTACGACCGACAGGCCAATTGGATTAGGCCGAAAGGTCGCTCGGGTGGCAAACACACCTTTACGCTGATTCCCTCCCAGCCGTGGTGGGCGTACCATGGGCGACCAGCCTTTGCCTGCTGTTTCGTGAAATACAAATACCAGCCACAGATGGCTGAACTCTTCGATGCCACGAATAAAGGGCTCTGCGTTGAACTCCGGAGCAAATATCAACTGAGCCTTGGCTTCAGGAACCAGGCCCGGCTGCCTGGGGATGGCGAATTTCTGTTTGTAAGGGGACTGGATTGTCGCGATAACATCAAAGGTACACTGCTGCATGCTGTCGAAGGTCTGCACTAAACAATGACTTAGTATGCCAGTTAACGTCTTAAACTACCATTTCATTGAACGCTGCTGATTTAGACGTCTTTATTTCTGGATGGTTGCGTCGTACTATGTTCATCTGGACAATAAAAGTTTGCCCCCCCAATAAAAGGTTTGGCATGAATAAAAGCAGTGAGCAGCTATGGAACGTAAAATTTTAAGAACAGAATGCCCGGACTCGAAAGGATTGATTGCTGGTATAACCGGTATCTGCTTTGAGCACCAGCTTAATATTATTCGCAATACCGAGTACGTTGATCCGGTATCGGGCCAGTTTTACATGCGGACCGAACTGGAAGGCCAATTTAATGACGCTGCTCTGCTGCAGCAACTGGACCAAATGCTGCCCGCAGGCAGTGAACGCAGTTTATTGCCGGTCAGTCGTCGCAAGCGCATGGTGATATTGGTCACACGTGAATCGCACTGCCTGGGCGATATTTTAATGAAGGTATTCGATGGTAGCTTGCAACTGGATATTGCTGCTGTGGTGGGCAATTACCCGGAGCTGGCGGATTTAGCAGAACGCTTTGGCATTCCTTTTCATCATGTCTGCCATCTGGATAAGAGCCGCCAGGCCCATGAGCAAGCCCTGCTGGAAGTGATTGAGTCGTATCAACCGGATTATTTGGTGCTGGCTAAATTTATGCGGATATTAACACCGGACTTTGTCGAACGTTACCCCGAGCGTATTATCAATATTCATCACAGTTTTTTACCGGCTTTTATTGGCGCCAAGCCTTATCAGCAAGCCTTTGAACGCGGTGTAAAAATCATTGGTGCAACGGCCCATTTTGTCAATAATGCGCTGGATGAAGGGCCTATCATTGAGCAAATGGTCAGCCGGGTCGATCACAATTACAGTGCGCAGGATATGGCAAAGGCCGGTCGTGATGTTGAAAAAGCGGCTTTAACCAAAGCACTGAAACTTATTCAGGAAGATAGGGTCTTTGTCCACGGCAATAAAACAGTTCTGCTTTAAACACATGACTGGAGTACAATAAGCTGGCTGTGCTAGGATAGTGTGTATTTTATTGTATGTCTAAAGTGAATTGTTCAGGAGAGTTTATGTCTGTATTAAGCGATAAAAAAGCTTTAAAAAAAGCAGCGGAAGAACTAACCGTTGTTAAGTTACAAGAAGTAATCCGGCAATTGAATGATGTACTGGAAAGCCGGCAACGTGAAGCCGAAGCTTTGGCCGAGGTCGAAGAGCTGGTTCGCCAAAAGGGCTTTACTCTTCAGCAGTTAGGCATATCCGTACAGCATGAGCTGGCGCCAGCAAGCACTGATGTTGTGACGGAAAAACGTCCGGTGAAACCTAAGCTAAAGTCCATCAATAAAGAAAAACAATACTTTTATGTGGATGGCGGTAAGTTGCAGCTTTTAAAAACCCACACCATGAAGCAGGGACTGCGTGATCGTGGCATTTCAATTCTATCATTTGCCGATGTCAGTAAAAAACATCAAAAAGAAGTCCAGGCTTTGTTGGCAGATGCTGAGCAGCAAGCCATTAAAAACTTCAATGCCAAAGTTCAAGTCTGGAATCAATGGGCTCAGCAACACGGTGGTGAGATTTTAGAGCCGAAGTAACGGCTTACTAAGTTGACTTCATCAACAAAAGCCCTGCAGTCAATTGGCTGCAGGGCTTTTTTAATCAGTCGGTGCAACTTTATTTAGTTTTCATCCAGAAACGGGCTCCTGCCCTTATTCTGGAACGACAAATGAAAATTTCGATTTCCATTTGTCTCGCATTTTCAATGCGTTACCACGCAGTGAAAATGGCAGCGCATCCCTGCACTGCGCTAGTGCCCGCCTTTCAGGACGGGCACTATTTAGGCTGGGCGTCCAGCGACTGCCCATTGACATCCAGGCTGTCATCGGCCATCAGATACAGATACAACCACATCAGGTCGGCGGGTGTTTTAAGTTGTTGGGCATTTTCTGCTGGGTAGGCTCTGGCCCGCATGCTGGTGCGGGTTGCGCCCGGGTTAATGCAATTGACCCGAATATTGCTGCCAGCGTACTCGTCGGCCAGTGTTTGCATCAGGCCTTCGGTGGCAAACTTGGAAACCGCATAACTGCCCCAGTAGGCCCGGCCCTGACGTCCAACGCCGGATGAAGTAAAGACCACCGAGGCATGTGGCGCTTTGCGCAGTACCGGCATCAAGGCCTGGGTCATTAGCATGGGTCCTGTCAGGTTGACTTGCAGCACATCCTGCCAGATATCGGCTTTGATGTGCTCAAAGGGAGCTAAACCGCCTAAAATGCCGGCATTGTGCAGCAGGCCATCCAGTCGACCAAATTCACTGGCGATGGTGGCGGCCATATCCTGGTAGTTTTTTTGGCTGGCGCCTTTTAAATCCAACGGCACGATGGCAGGCTCGGGCCAGCCTTGTGCACAAATGGCATCGTAGACTGCGGTCAGTTTTGCCGTGGTTTTTCCCAGCAAGATAACCGTTGCGCCATGTCGGGCGAATGTCAACGCTGCTTCTTTACCAATGCCATCACCGGCACCGGTCACTAAAATGACTTTATCCGCCAGGGCATTAGGCGGAGCCTGATAACTCTTCATTGCAGTCTGGGTCCTCGTTTGAAAGGCAGACAGCATACGCTTTTTGCACTTTTTTTTCATCTTTTGCGATAGAAGCCTTGTTTTCAGCTAGCGATTTCTGTGCGATTGAGTTAAGTTTAACTGGTCTAAGCTGTTGCTCTAGGCAGCTCAAACTTGAAAAAGATCAGTCAACACGCGTTGTTGCAAAAAACAAAAAAGTGAGGACAGGGGAGAATCTATGAAAAAGCTTGCGATTAGTCTGGCTGTGGCTGCTGCATTGGGTCTGGCCGGTTGTGGTGATTCACTGGATGACATTAAGCAGGAGGTAGAGCAGCAGGGATCCCAGGTGATTCCCGCCGCACGCGTGGTGTTTGATCCAGGTGCGGGTCAAGTATCTGTGCCCAATGATTTGTTGTTTCTGGGCACGACCGATGGCACCTTGACGCTGGACGCTGATAGTCAGGACTACAGCAATCCGCAAACAGCCTTGGGCGTGCTGGATGGCTGGTCGACCCAAAACCCGTTTAGCATTGAATTGCGTTTTCCGGCGGACGTTAGCCTGAACGCACAAAGTGCCAGTGACCCCCAAGCCGTCCGCATTTTTGAAGTGGTGATGGGTGGCCCAACATCCAGCATTGATGCTTGTCGTGAGCTGCCACAAGGCGTGGCTTGCCAAATGGTCGGTGAGCTGGCATTTGGCCAGGACTTTATTACTGTGCCCAGTGGCAACAATGTTGCTGTGATTCCATTGCGTCCACTCAAAGGCAAAACTACCTACATCGTAGCCCTGACTGATAGCCTGCGCGACTCCGAGGGACGCTCCATCAAGCCATCCACCACATACGAGCTGTTGCAGCAGGATTTAGCAACCTTACCACTTGGTTCTCCGCAGCAACGTCAATTGCAGGGTGTGATCAATAGCTTTGAAGCTGCGGTGTCGTCGGGCGACCTGAACCGCTCCAGCATTATTTACACTGCCGCCATCACCACCCAGTCGACAGCGGATGTGTTGGCGACCACCAAGCAACTCCTGGCCGCAAGTATTCAGCAGGGTGCTCAGCCGGTAGTTCAAGTACAGGATACCGGATTGCGTGTGTCCGACCTGAGTCCGCAGTTCCCTGCTGAGCAAGGCTTTGGCCTGGTGCGGCTGTTTCAAGGCAGCGTGACCTTGCCATACTATTCCGGCATTCCCACTGCGGACAACCCTACCGGACCACTCAATGACAGTTGGAAAGCCCGTTGTGACAGTGGCGCCATTATTGCCAGTTTGGGCCCAGAGCAAATCCTTGCGTTGGAGTCACAGCTTGAAGGCCAGCAAATGATGAACGACGCATTCTGCAACGCTGCCTCTGGTGGTGCTCTGCGCGACTTCGGTCTGGATGCGCGCCGTCACCTAACCAAGTTCAACACCATTCCAATGCCACGGATGCAAGCCACTCTGGATGTGCAGATGACGCTGCCGGATGACAATGCCTTCGATATGCCGGCCAATGGTTGGCCGGTGGTGATGCTGCAGCATGGCATTACTTCCTGCAAAGAAAATATGCTGGCGGTCACCAGTGCCTTAACTCAGGCTGGTTTTGCGACTGTGGCCATTGACCACCCTCTGCATGGCAGTCGTGGCTTTGGTGCATTGAACACCTCTGGCGCCTCTTGCGGACAGCAAGGCAGTGCGACGGTGTACATGAACCTTGGCAATTTGCCAGTGACGCGTGACAACCTGCGGCAGAGTATGGCCGATATGCTGGGGCTGCGCTTAGCGCTTAACTTCACCCAAGGGGCGAATTTAGATACCAGTCAGGTGCATGTACTGGGGCACTCCTTAGGGGCCATTGCTGGTTCCGGCATGGTGGCTTTGGCCAATACGCCGACCGGTAATCCGCAACTGGATGCGCTTTATCAGGTGCGCTCTGTTGGCTTGGCAATGCCTGGTGGTGCAGTAGCCAACTTCTTGTTGGACTCGCCGCAATTTGGCGGTCTGATTAAAGCCAACGTCATTTTAGGAGCAGGCGATGCCAGCTCGGCACGTTTTGGTGCTTTTGCTGATGCCGGTAGCTGTACCGCGCCAACATCAGAAGAACCTACTGCAGCCGAGCAAAATGCCTTTGCCACTTGTGCGGCTCAGTACGTTGATGCATTCCTGACGGAGTTAACCCTGGATGGTGAAGCTGCGCTGCTGGCATCCATTCAAGGGAATTTAACGCAGTTTGCCTTTGCCGCTCAAACCATTACCGATGCCGGCGATCCGAACAACTACCTGCATCAGTTAATGGCCACCGAGACACCAGTGCATATGCTGATGGTGGCAGGTGATGGTGGCGATAACCTACCCGATCAGGTGATTCCGAACGGCTTCTTCTCACCGACGGCTGCACTGCAAGCCGGCTCCATGCCTCTGGCCGGAACCGAGCCAATGGCCCGTTTACTGCAAGCGGATGCTGTTGTGGAAGCTGGCCTCAATTTTGTTGAGGGAGCCACCATCAGCCGCTTTAATGCCGGTGATCACGGTTCGATTTTGAGCCCTGCAGCCAGTCCAGCCGTAACTCTGGAGATGCAGCGGCAAATGGCCAGCTTCTTTGGCAGTGGTGGTGCTGTGGTCAACGTGACTGACCCATCGGTGCTGCATGACTAATCTTTGATGCTGTATCTGCAAAAGCCCGGTTTTCCGGGCTTTATTTTTAGGTACAATGCAAAAAAGTCAAAAGGAGAGACACTTGGAATTTCTATACGACTATGGCCTGTTTTTAGCGAAAGCGGCTACCACCGTTTTTGCCATCGCCTTGGTAGCAGGCATTATTGCCAATAGCGCCATCCGCCACAAACCGAAAAAAGGCGAGTTTCAGTTTATCGACTTATCGGATGATTTTGCTCAGCTCAAGCAGAACCTCAAGGCGGAACTGTTGGATAAAAAAGCCTTCAAACGCTGGCAAAAAGAGTACAAAAAGCTGCAAAGCGACGCCAAAAATACCACCTTTGTGATTGATTTTCATGGCAGTATGGGGGCATCAGAGGTGGATGCTCTGCGCGAAGAGGTGACGGCCATCCTGGCGGTTGCCGAGCCTGATGACGACGTACTGGTGCGACTGGAAAGCGGTGGTGGTGTGGTGCACGGCTATGGTCTTGGCGCTTCGCAGCTGGATCGCTTGCGCCAGCGCAAGATCACGCTCACCGTGGCGGTGGACAAAGTCGCAGCCAGTGGTGGCTACATGATGGCCTGCATAGCCAACCGCATTATTGCGGCCCCCTTCGCCATCATTGGCTCCATAGGTGTTCTGGCACAGCTACCAAACTTTCATCGTTTGCTGCAAAAAAACGACATTGATTTTGAGCAATTCACAGCAGGTGAGTACAAAAGAACCGTAACGCTCTTTGGCGAAAATACCGATAAAGGGCGCGAAAAGTTTCAGCAAGACCTTGAGCAAACGCACCAGCTGTTCAAAGACCATGTGGTGCAGCATCGCGATGTGGTCGATGTTGAGCAGGTTGCAACCGGCGAGTACTGGTTGGCCAGTCAGGCACTGGAATTAAAGCTGGTGGATGCCTTGCAAACCAGCGATGATTTCTTGTTGCAGCGGGTAGAGCAGCGCCGCTTGCTACAGGTAAAGTTTCAACCGAAGAAAAAACTGGCCGAGCGGGTAGGCGCTGGCGCCAGTGTGGCCCTGCAACAATTGTGGCAGAAAATGCCCTTTGGGCTCTGGGGCCGCTGAAGGTGGAAGCGGATTTTTGGCAGCAGTCCTGGCAGCACCCCACTCCTGGATTTCAGCTGGATGCCGTGCATCCGTTATTGCCAGCTTGTTGGTCCAGGGTTTGTCAGCCGCAACACCAGCAGGTTTTGGTGCCTTTGTGTGGTAAAAGCCCGGATCTGCTATGGCTAACACAGCAATGGCCTGTGCTTGGGGTGGAGCTGGTTGAGCGGCCGTGCCGGGAGTTTTTTCGCGAGCATGGGCTTGTGGTCGAGCAGCGGCGGCAATCCCCTTTCAGGGTGCATCAGGGCGATGGCATTGCGATTTTGCAAGGGGACTTTTTCCAGCTCACGGCAAACTGGTTGAATGGACCTGTTGTGGTTTATGACCGAGCAGCACTGATTGCCTTGCCCCCGCAGATGCGTCAGCAGTATGCAGAACACTTGCGCCAGCTGTTGCCGGCAGGCAGCAGCCTGCTACTCATTAGTTTGGAATACCCACCAACTGAAAAGCAGGGGCCGCCTTTTGCTATCACTGAGTTGGAGATACGTCGGTTGTTTTCAGCTGCAGACATTGCCCTGCTGGCCATTCGAAACTTAACCGGTCAGGGCTTTGCTCGCCGAAGCTTCGCCACCAGTTACCTGATTGAAAAAGCCTGGTGCATTCAATTCTGAGGAGCTCCCAGAGCATCCATATGCCGCTCTGGGGTGTTACTTGCTCTTCTGAGTTAGCCGTTGTGCAGATGGGTAAAGTCGACTGACTCTTCCTCTTTTCGACCTGCATCTGGATCATTGAAGACTTTTTCATCCAGCTGCTGCTCACTTTTTGCAATCACGCAGGATACCATGGAGTCGCCGGTGATATTGACGGCGGTTCGGGTCATGTCCAGCAAACGGTCCACCCCGATAATCAGCGCAATGCCCTCTACCGGCAGACCCACTTGTTGCAATACCATGGCCAGCATGATCAGACCCACGCCAGGAACGCCTGCCGTGCCAACTGAAGCCAAAGTTGCTGTTAACACCACCATCAGGTAATCGGTTAGCGTCAGGTCCACCATAAAGACCTGGGCAATAAAGACAGTGGCTACCCCCTGCATAATGGCGGTGCCATCCATGTTGATGGTGGCGCCAAGGGGAACTGTGAAAGAGCCAATGCTATTTTTTACGCCCAGTTTTTTCGTGACCGTTTCCAGTGTCACCGGTATGGTGGCATTGCTGCTGGAGGTACTAAAGGCAAAAAGGGCAGCATCGCGCATCTTGCGCAAGAAAATTACCGGGTTGAGCCCGGTCAGCACTTTGAGGAGCGCAGGATAGGAAACAAAGCCATGCAATAAAAGCACGCCAAGTACCACAAAGAAATAGGCTGCCAGACTGCTGAACATATCCAGCCCCATGGTGCTGAACACACGGACCATTAAACAGAACACGCCATAAGGTGCCAGATTCATCAAAATGGTGACCAGCTTCATCACAATGGTGTTCAGATCCTGAAACAAGTCGGCGATGCGTTCACCGGTTTTGCCGCTCATGGCTGTGGCAATGCCAAAAAGCACGGCAAAGATAATGATTTGCAGCATGTTGCCTTCAGCCATCGCATTGATAGGGTTGCGCGGGAACATATTGATAATCACTTGCGCCAGTCCCGGAGCTTCGGCGGTGCTGAAGCTGGCGTCTGTTTGCATCTCAACGCCTTGACCTGGCCCGATCAGCAAGGCTGCCGATATCGCCAGGGTAATGGCGATGGCCGTGGTGATCAGGTAAAGACCCACCGACTTGGCGCCCAGTCTGCCTAAGGTACTGGCGTCAGACAGGGATGTGGTGCCGCAAACCAGAGAAATAAATACCAGAGGTACCACCAACATTTGCAAGCTGGCTATAAATATCTGGCCGCCAATGTGAAAGAGGCCATCAATAAAAAATGCGCGGATGGGCAACTGAAATAAAAATAGCGGGATAAGCCGCTCATCCTGGCCTGCCAAGATCCACTGAAAGAAGGCTCCGAGCAGTATGCCAGCCACCATCCCTATCACAATTTTACTGGTCAGGCTTAGTTTTTTATGGGTTTGCATAGTGAATTTGAGACGAGTTTTGAAGGTACTTAAGGGTATCAGGTTGCTTTTGTGCAACCAACTCCATTTAATTTTTTTTTAAAAAAAGCTGTGACGGCTGGATAAATCGTGGGATAAGATACAGAATAGATATCAAACAATTAAAATTATAAAGGTTGGGAGTTTGTTGATGCGTTCAATCCAGCTTATTTGCACCTCAATACTATTGTCTGTTTTTCTGGTTGCTTGTCGTGGTGGTGGTACACTCGACAGTGGTGGTGGGACCGGCGGTACCGGAGGAACTCCTCCTCAGTACTCATTGGCGTTGGTCTTGCTGAATGCTGAGGATGAGCAGACAACTGAACTTTCTGAGCAGCAGCCGCTGACAGCGCGTGCAACCTTGTCTGCGACCCAGGGGGCTTCGGTTGCTGGAAAGGTGATTCAATTTTCAATCGATCAGACCGGGCTGGCAGAGCTGTCCACATCAACAGGTTCTGTGTTGACCGATGCGAATGGCGTTGCGCAGATCAACCTGTCGGTGGGAGCCAGCAGTGGGGCGGGTGAGCTTAAAGCGGAACTGATCGATGATGAAACCATTTTGGCGACGGCAAGAGCAGGTTTTCAGTCAGCCGGTGACGGCGGTGGTGATACCGGAGTTGCCATTTCAAGTGTACGTTTGTTAGCGGACCGCACCCAGTTGGGCTCTGGTGCCTCTGATGTGGTGCAGCTCTCAGCCCTGGTTCGCGATAGCAATAACGTCTTATTGGAAGGGATCCCTGTCACCTTCTCATCCGATTCAGGTGAGCTAATCGTCAGCTCACCCTTAACAGAGCAAGATGGTGTTGCAAAAGCAACATTGAGTAGCCAAATCGATAAGACGATTCGTGATATCACCATTCGTGCACGAGTGAATAATGTTTTGGATGAGCTGGTGATTCGTGTAGTCGGCACTACATTGGAGGCCGTTGCACCTTCGGCTGTGGTGTTGGGTGACAGCGTCTCATTGAACTTTTCATTGCAAGATGCTGCTGGCCAGGGGATACCCAATGAAGTGCTTTCAGTGTCTTCCGAACTGGGCAACCCACTTAGTGAAACTTCACCTGTTACAGGCACCAATGGACAGGTCAGTATTAGTTACGATGCTGTGACCAGTGGTGATGATACCATTCTGGTCTCGGCTTTGGGTATAACTCAAACCATTGCCATTAGTGTTAAGGCGGATAGTTTTGTCTTTTTATCCTCTGACGATGCAGCCATTCCTGAAGTCGATTTAAATACACCTTCATCAATGATACTTGAATGGTTGACCGACGGTGTTCCTAATGCCAGCCGCGATGTGTTGTTTTCTACCACCCGCGGACAAATTGCCAGCACTGAAGCTGGTTTATCAAACGAAAGTGTAGTGGCTGAATCAACAACCGATAGTGATGGCCAGGCTGAAGTCTTTATTCAATCCTCTTTTGCCGGCCTTGCTACTATTTCAGCCCGGGGCGGTGACAATGAAGTCAGCACTCAGAAAGTTGTGGAATTTGTTGCTACCAACCCGACCAAAATGGAGGTTCAGGCTTTTCCTGCTCAGTTGGTTTCAGGTGACAGCAGTTCAGTTCGGGCCATTGTCCGTGATGTGAATAACAATCCGGTTAAAAATCAGTTGGTGGCCTTCTCATTGGATAACAGCGCAGGTGGCTCCATCAGCTCAGGTACAGCGACCACCAATTCTCAGGGGGTTGCTACCACATCGTTCACCGCTGATTTATCCACCGGTGCAGGTGTCGAAGGTGAGAATTTGATCATTACCGCTTCTTTGGTCAGTGATGCCAGTGTCTCTGATGCCACCGATATTGCGGTGGGTGGACGGACGTTATTCTTCCGCTTCGGTACCGGTAATATTGTTGAAAGCCCTTCGCCAAGTCTGTATCGCAAAGAGTTCTCAGTTATTGTAACGGATTCATCCGGTAACCCCGTTGCCAATCAACCTCTAAACGTTGCAGCAGTCTCGTTACGGTATCGTAAAGGGGTATGGATTAAAGATCCTCCACCACCAGAAAGCTTCAAAATCTGGGTGCCTTCAGTGACCGCGCACTGTGAAAGTGAAGACGTCAACTTCAATGGTATTTTGGATAATGGTGAAGACTTGAATGGCGATGGTCAGCTCACTCCTGGCAATTTGGCAACAGTACCATCCACCATTACCTCAAACAGCGATGGCATTGCGGTGTTCAATGTCACTTATCCAAGAGATGTAGCACCTTGGTTGGATGTACGCTTACAAGTGTCTGGCTTTGCTGCTGGCACAGAAAATATCAGCTACCGTGAGTTTGGATTACCAGTTGCTGCTGCCGATGTTTCGCAGGAAAACTCACCACCACCAGCGAATCCGTTCGGATCTTCAGGCAGTTGTTTTGATACGCTGTAAACTACACTCATAAAAAATGAGCACTAAAAAACCCGCGATTGATTCGCGGGTTTTTTTATAGCCTTACGGGCTTCACTGCACTTCTATGTCAGCCACGTTGGAAAGGATAGACAGAGCCAAGGTGTAAAATCTGCGTCAATTCATCCAAGGCTGCACGTGATTCCTGCAGCAACTGAGGATCGGCCAGGTCGGCTTCGCTGATCTCATCACGGTAGTGTTTGTCGACCCATTGGTTCAGGGTGTCGAACAAAGTGTCATCCAACAACACATTCGGGTTCACCGCCTGGCGCTCCTGCTCGCTCATGGCAACGCGCAAACGTAAACAAGCCGGGCCACCGCCATTGCGCATGCTCTGCTTCACATCGTAGTAGTGGACCTGACGAATGGGGGTGCCACGACCAGTCAGCTGCTCCAGGTAACCAGCAACACGATCGTTATCGCGGCATTCGGTGGGTGCAATAATGGCCATCTCACCATTTGGCAGGGTGATCACCTGGGTATTGAACAGGTAGGTTTTGATGGCATCATCCACAGCGACTTCTGAGCTTTTGACTTCGATCAGGTGCAGTTCGCTGGCATTGCCAAATTTACGCTGCAGCTCTGCCAGTTTCTGCTCTTTCTCGACAAAGGCTTCTTCGTGGAAGAACAACACATTCTGGTTGCCTACGGCGATCACATCGTTGTGAAAAACCCCTTGGTCGATCACATCCGGGTTCTGTTGCATGTAGACCACATGCTCGTCGGATAATCCATGCAAGCGGGCAACGGCTTCACATGCCTCCAGCGTATGACGCGCTGGGAAGCGCTTAGGCGCCGGTTTACTGGCATCAAAGGCATAGCGTCCAAACACAAAGAGTTCGACGCCCCTGGCGCCATACTCGCTGCATAAACGGGTATGGTTGGCTGCACCTTCGTCACCGAAGTGATCGTTGTCCGGTAAGTGCCGGTGATGAGCGAAGTGGTTTGGATCGGCAAACATGGCCTGCAAAATACGACCTGTGGTATCTGGCTCTAAAGAGCGGTGGAATTTATTGGTCAGGTTGGCCGGGGTAAAGTGAATTTTACCATCGGCGGTATCCGCGCTTGGCGAGATGGTGGCCGCATTCGCTGTCCACATACTCGAGGCAGAGCAAACGGCACGAAGCACGGCGGGTGCTTGTTTCGCTGCCTTGCTGATGATATCGTGATCGCTACCGGTAAAACCGAGACGGCGCAAGGTATAGACGTCTGGCCGCTCTTGCGGTGCCAACACGCCTTGCACCAGGCCCAAGTCCCGCAATGCTTTCATTTTTTGCAGGCCTTGCTTTGCTGCCTGGCGTGGGCTGGAATTATTGCGGGCGTTATTCAGCGAGGCAACATTGCCAACGGATAAACCGGCATAGTTGTGCGTAGGGCCAACCAGCCCGTCAAAATTAGCTTCAAAGTACTTCATTTTTACTTGTATCCTTCCGTTTGGCTGGCTCTGTTGTTTTTATTTGGCCAGAGGGATTTGCTTTATTGGTTTGATGAATTAATCATCAAGGAGCTCAAAAAACCGAGCTTGACAGCATAATAATGAGTTTATGGGCTTGTCACAACTTCCGTTTGCAGATATACGTTAAAAAAGAAGGTTCCATCAGCGCATTTTTTCAAAGATTCTTAGGGTTGAGATGGCGAAATCACTGGTTATAGTCGAGTCACCGGCAAAAGCGAAGACGATTAATAAGTATCTGGGCAACAATTTTGTTGTGAAGTCCAGCGTAGGGCATATTCGGGATTTACCGACCAGCTCGAGCAAGGATAAGGACAAAACCAAAAAAGCAACCAGCGCTTTGAGTAAAGAGCAAAAAGCCTATCAGGCATTGGTTGACCGCATGGGGATTGATCCGGCAAATGGCTGGCAGGCCCGCTATGAGATTTTGCCGGGCAAAGAAAAAGTCGTCAAAGAGTTAAAGACGCTGGCGGACAAAGCGGATACCGTCTATCTGGCCACGGATTTGGACCGCGAAGGAGAAGCCATCGCCTGGCATTTGCAACAAATCATTGGTGGCGAGCCACAAAAATTTAAGCGTGTGGTCTTTAACGAAATCACCAAAAACGCCATACAGCAGGCTTTTGAAGAGCCTGGTGATGTCAATGTGGATCGCGTTTATGCGCAGCAGGCCCGGCGTTTTCTGGACCGGGTGGTGGGCTTTATGGTCTCGCCGCTGTTGTGGAAAAAAATTGCCCGTGGCTTATCGGCGGGTCGGGTGCAATCGGTGGCTGTTCGACTGGTTGTTGAGCGCGAGCGTGAAATCAAAGCCTTCAACCCCGAAGAATACTGGACGGTCCAGGCTGAGACTACCACTGCTGCCGCACAGGCTTTGCAGCTGGATGTCAGCAAGCACCAGGGGCAGGCGTTTCGACCGGTCAACAAAGCGCAAACAGAACAAGCGCTGGCTGCACTGCAGCAGGCGGATTACCGGGTAGCAAAGCGTGAAGACAAGCCGAGCAGCAGCAAGGCTCAGGCACCTTTTATTACCTCCACTTTGCAGCAGGCTGCCAGTACGCGTCTGGGCTATGGTGTGAAAAAGACCATGATGCTGGCCCAGCGGTTGTACGAGGCCGGTCATATTACTTACATGCGAACCGACTCGACCAACCTGAGTCAGGATGCGGTTCAGGCCTGTCGCGATTACATTGAACAAAACTTTGGCAGCAAGTACTTGCCGCCGGAGCCACTGCGTTATGGCAGCAAAGGCAATGCGCAAGAAGCGCACGAAGCCATTCGTCCCTCGGATGTGCAGGTTCAGGCGGCCACCTTGGGCGATATGGAAGCCGATGCCCGTAAACTGTACGAGCTGATTTGGCGTCAGTTTGTTGCTTGCCAGATGCCTGCAGCGCAATACGATGTCACCACCATAACCGTCGAGTCAGCTGACTTTGAACTGAAAGCCAAAGGGCGTGTGCTGCGCTTTGATGGTTGGACCAGAGTACAGCCTGCGGTGAAACGCAAAGGCGATGAAGACTCAGTGCTGCCTGATGTCAAAGCGGGTGAGGTCCTGGCATTGCAGCAATTGTTGCCACAGCAGCACTTTACCAAGCCGCCGGCGCGTTTTAGCGAAGCGAGCCTGGTGAAAGAGTTGGAGAAGCGGGGCATTGGACGGCCATCGACCTACGCTTCCATCATCTCCACCATCCAGGACCGTGGCTATGTCCGCATTGAAAACAAGCGTTTTTATGCCGAGAAAATGGGTGAAATCGTCACCGATCGTTTGCTGGATAATTTCAATGAGCTGATGAGCTTTGATTTTACCGCCAACATGGAATTAAAGCTGGATGACATAGCTCACGGTGAGTTGTCTTGGCGTGAAGTGTTGGATAGCTTTTACCTGGGTTTTTCAGAGCAGTTAAAACAAGCCGAAGCCGACGAAAACGAAGGCGGCATGAAGGTCAACCAGTTTGTTTTAACCGACATTGATTGCCCGACTTGTGGCCGTAAAATGGGCATCCGTACCGCTTCCACCGGGGTGTTTCTGGGCTGCTCCGGCTATCAGTTGCCACCAAAAGAGCGTTGTACTACCACCTTGAATCTGGTGTCCGGTGATGAGGCTGTGGCGGATGTCGATGACGAGGAGCAGGAAACCGAAGCCTTGCGGCAGAAGCGCCGTTGTGCCAAGTGTGGGACAGCGATGGATTCTTACTTGATTGACGAAAGCCGGAAATTGCATGTCTGTGGCAACAACCCTAGCTGCGATGGCTTTGAGGTGGAGCAGGGCAGCTTTAAAATTAAAGGCTACGATGGCCCTGTGATTGAGTGCGACAAGTGTGGTTCGGACATGCAGTTGAAATCCGGCCGTTTTGGCAAGTACTTTGGCTGCACCAACAGCGACTGCAAAAATACCCGGAAATTGTTGCGCAATGGCGAAGCAGCACCACCGAAAGAAGATCCGGTGCATTTGCCTGAGCTGCCTTGCGAGAAGTCCGATGCTTACTTTGTGCTTCGCGATGGCGCGGCAGGAATTTTCCTGGCGGCATCTACTTTTCCGAAATCACGGGAAACCCGGGCGCCTTTGGTTGAAGAGCTGGTTCGTTTTCGCGATCGCTTGTCGCCGAAGTTCCTGTATTTAACCGAAGCTCCGGTCAAAGACGATGCCGGTAATCCAACCATTGTCCGTTGGAGCCGGAAAACCAAACAGCAGTACGTGATGACCGAGCAAAATGGCAAAGCGACTGGCTGGTCTGCCTGGTACGAAAATGGTCGTTGGAAGGTGACAGAAAAATAGCAGCTTTGCAGTCATTGCAGAAAAAAACCAGCTTCGGCTGGTTTTTTGTTACCACTTGCGTTTGGGGGCAAACAGCTCGTCCAAATCCTTATTTTCCTGCTCTGCTTTTTTATCCCTGTCACGCTGATTGGAGTTTTTCAGCTCATCAGAGATTTCTTGCAGTGACTGCATCACTTCCGATTTACGGGTAATGACATACTCCGTCTGATGCGGCGAGCCATCAAGCGCGGCCAGTGCTTTCTCAAAATATTGACGCGCAGAGCCCAGCATTTGGGTTGAGCGAGCTTTCATCCCCCGTTTGATTTGGCTTTCAACATTAATACGCAATTGCAAAGCCTCCAGACGGCGGTCTTCCTGAATCACTACCTCAGTATCTACATTGCCCCTGGCGTGCTCTGAGCGCAAAATAATCCGTAATTTCTTAATACCCTGAATCAGAGCGATCAATACCTTGTCATCATCGGGCAAAGTAATGCCTTCGGAAACCTGTTGTTCATCCGAGCTTGCTCCAAATTCTTTGAGCCGGTTTTGCGTTTCGTTCAGCCGGTTCTTGATGTCTTTGGAGCCCGGTTCTAGCTCTACCATGGCTTTTAGGGTAAAGGCGATGCGGCGCAGTAACACCTGGCTAATCGCCGGCGTTAGCGGCACATTGGCCGAATTCATCAGGATATCTTCGGTATCTTCCAAAATAGTCCGTAGCTTACTGAATTCTGCACGTTTCAAAGCAGCCATCCGATTACGATGTTGCTGTATCGCATTGACGATCACGGCAATGATCACCAGTGCGATGACCAAAATAACAATCAGAGTTAGTAACATCGATACCTCAAAGTCTGTTCAGCCGATACCTTGCCATCAGGGTAACTGCAGTCGGAACATGCCACCACCAAACTGACCACCATTGCTTAGCTCAATTTGACCATGGTGCCCATGATGCTGGTGCGCTTGTGCAATGAGATTAGCAAAAAACAGGCCAAGACCTGTATGGCCGCGGCTCAGCTCAGCTTTATTCAGCAATTGCTTGCTATCGGCCAGCATAAAGTCTGGAAAGCCGGCGCCATCATCATGCACTTCGATCACCAGCATTGCATCGTGTTGATAGCTTCGGATCAATAACTTCTGTTGAGTATAGCGTATGGCATTGACCACAATGTCATTCACCAAATTCAGGATTAGATCGCGATCTAAAAACCAGTGCAATTCATCCGGGCACTCGATGCGCAAGTCAATCTGTTTTTGCGCTATGTAAAGCTCATTTTTCAGCTGAATTTCTTCCAGCAGATCCATCAGGTAATAGTCATCGATCTGCAGCGGCAGTTGATCGCGCTCCAGACGGTACAACGAAAGTAATTGCAACAGATTGGTGTTGAGCCGGTTGGCTTCGTAATGAATTTTAGCCAGTTCTTGCTGCGACTGGGGGGCCTGCTCGGCCAGATCATCATGCATCAGTTCAATGGACTGCAACAACATGCACAATGAGTTTTTCATATCATGCACGGACGAAGCCAATACGGATGCAAAGTCGATAGGTAAGGGTGTTTTACTCATAAGGTTCCAGTTCCGGCAACCAAGTGTGACTAAAGTAATCGAAAAAAGTCATTTCGTATAGCCAATGCCTACTCTTTCGCATTTTTTTTAGCTACTATTGGTTATAGAACTCTACAGTATCCTAAGTGAACTGGAATATCCAGCCGCTTGCCTTTCAGTCTTGTGACAGGGATCCGACCCATGAAGCTTCAGCAGTTGCGTTACATTGTCGAGGTGCTTAACCATAACTTGAATGTGTCGGCTACGGCGGAAAGCCTCTATACCTCCCAACCTGGGATCAGCAAGCAAGTGCGGATGCTGGAAGACGAGCTGGGGATCCAGGTGTTTGGTCGCAGCGGTAAGCACTTAACGCATGTCACGCCTGCTGGGAAAGAAGTGATTGAAATTGCGCAGCAAATCCTGGCCAAGGTGGAAAGCATCAAAGCCGTGGCTAAAGAGCATACCTTGCCGGATCAGGGTAAGTTAAATATTGCCACAACCCATACTCAGGCGCGTTATGCGCTGCCTCCGGTGATTTCGGGCTTTATTGAAAAGTACCCTAAAGTAACGCTGCATATGCATCAGGGCTCACCACAACAAATTTCTGAAGCCGCTTCACGTGGCGATGCAGATTTTGCTATTGCCACCGAGGCCATGCATTTGTATGGCGATCTGGTGATGTTGCCCTGCTATCACTGGAACCGCAGTGTCATTGTCACCCAAGACCACCCATTGGCTCAGCTAAAGCGCAAGCTCACTGTCGAAGACATTGCCCAGTTTTCCATTGTGACTTATGTGTTTGGTTTTACCGGCCGCTCTGAGTTGGACCGTGCCTTTAATGCCTGTGGGCTTGAGCCGAAAATTGTTTTTACTGCCACCGATGCCGATGTGTTGAAAACTTATGTTCGGTTGGGGCTGGGTGTCGGTGTGTTGGCAACCATGGCGGTGGATCCCACGCTTGACCACGATCTGGTGGCGCTGGATGCCAGTCATCTGTTTGATGCTTCCACCACCAAAATCGGTTTTCGCAAAGGTGCTTTTTTACGCAGCTACATGTACGACTTTATCCAGCGCTTTGCGCCTCACCTGACCAAAGATGTGGTGGAGAAAGCCAATCAGTTGCGCAATCAAGAGGAGGTTGACGCCATGTTTGCCGCCTTCGATCTCCCCAGTCGTTAAGTCTGCTTTTTGTTTTCTTAGATGTCTAGACGTTGATGCGTCTTCCGTTGCCGGTTATGATGGCAATGGTAAAAAATAACGAAAACAGGTGCAAACAGCCCATCATGATCGAGTTAAAGCATTTAAAAGCGGTGCAAGCGCTTAGAGACTCCGGCTCGGTGATGGGCGCTGCTAAGCTGCTCTGTATTACCCAATCGGCTTTATCGCATCAACTCAAAGAGCTGGAGCACCGGATTGGGGACAGCTTGTTTGAGCGTAAAACGGAGCCTTTAAAATTCTTACCGGCGGGTGTGTTGCTGCTGGAGCTAGCCGAACAGGTATTGCCGGCTGTACGGCTGGTAGAGCAAGGCCTTAAGCACGGTAACGCAGTGACCAAACGACCGATCCGCTTTTGCGTGGAATGCCATGCCTGCTATCATTGGTTGCTGCCTGCGCTGAAAGCATTTCAGGCTCTGGAAGATGGCTATGAACTGGACTTAACTGCCAGCATTGAGCACCAGGCTGTCGAAGGCATGGTTCGCAATGAGCTGGATCTGGTGGTGACCAGCGATCAGCGTTTGCTGCCTCAGGTCCACTACCATTATTTGTATCCGATGGAGTTGCGCTTGTTGGTTAGCCCGGATCATCCACTGGCCAGTGCCGCCTTTGCAAAGCCGGAAGACCTGGTAGGAGAAACGCTATTTAGTTATCCGGTGCCAGCTCAACGGCAAGATGTGTTTCGCTTTTTCTTGGCTGAGCGGCCGTTTCAAGGGCGACTTAAAACGGTGGCGCAAGGCAGTCAGATGGTACAACAGGTGGCTGCTGGGCAAGGAATTGCTGTTTTGCCATCCTGGATGGCAGAGCCTTATGCCGGCCAAGGCTTATTGGTTTCTTTGCCGCTGGGTGAGGCCGGGCTCTGGCGGCCCATGTATTTGGCCTGGCGTCAGCAAGATGCATCGGCGGATGCCTATCAGCGGTTAGCCGACCTGTTGCAGCAGCACTTGCCGCAACAGGCGCATCAATAAGTTTGAAGCTTACAGACGTTTTGCCCAGAGATCATAGGCATCGGTGCGGGTAACTTCGACTGCTACCAGCATGCCCGGTTGCAGATCGCTGGCATCATCCAGGTAAACCACGCCATCGATTTCCGGTGCATCAGCAGCGCTGCGACCGACTGCCCCCTGATCGCTCACTTCATCAATCAGGATGGTCAGTTGTTGGCCGACCTTGCGTTCTAAACGCGCGGCACTTATTGCCTGCTGCGTTTGCATAAAACGATGAAAACGTTCTTCTTTCACATCTTCAGGAACCGGATCGGGCAGCTCATTGGCCTTGGCACCTTCTACCGGGCTGTACTTGAAGCAACCAACTCGATCAAGCTGTGCTTCTTGCAGCCAGTCGAGCAGCAGCTGGAAGTCTTCTTCAGTTTCGCCAGGGAAACCGACAATAAAGGTGGAGCGAATGGTTAAATCCGGACAGATTTCCCGCCATGCTTTGATCCGCTCCAGGGTTCGCTCGGCCTGGCCAGGTCGTTTCATCAATTTCAAAATACGCGGGCTGGCGTGTTGAAAAGGAATGTCCAGATAAGGCAACAACTTGCCTTCAGCCATCAGTGGGATCACCTTGTCCACATGCGGGTAAGGGTAAACGTAATGCAACCGGACCCAGATCCCCAGCTCGGTCAGAGCCTGACACAGTGCCAGCATATCGGTTTTAACCGGCTGACCATTCCAAAAGCCAGTACGGTGTTTGGTGTCAACGCCATAGGCGCTGGTATCTTGTGAAATCACCAGCAGCTCTTTCACGCCGGCATTTTTTAAGCGCTGCGCTTCATCCAGCACTTCGCCAATGGGGCGGCTAACCAAATCGCCACGCATTGAGGGAATGATGCAGAAGGTGCAACGATGATTGCAGCCTTCGGAAATTTTTAAGTAGGCATAATGACGTGGTGTCAGTTTTACGCCCTGATCCGGTACCAGCATGGTAAAGGGATCGTATTTGGGTTTAGGAATAAAGCTGTGCACCTGCTGCAGCACGTTTTCATAGGCATGAGGGCCGGTGATCCCCAACACATTGGGGTGAACCTGGCGGATTTCATCTTCACGCGCGCCTAAGCAGCCGGTAACTATGACCTTGCCGTTCTCAGCCAAAGCTTCGCCAATGGTATCCAGCGACTCCTGCACCGCACTGTCGATAAAGCCACAGGTGTTCACAATCACCAGCTCCGCATCCTGATAGGTTGGGACTATCTGATAACCATCGCTTTTCAATTGCGTCAGGATCCGCTCTGAATCCACCAGGTTTTTCGGGCAGCCTAAACTGACAAATCCGACTTTGGGCTGTGACATGAACTTACACCATCAAAACAAAAGGGGGCGTATTTTACTTGAAAGCTGACGGAACCGCCAGTCAGAGTCATGGATTGATTTTGCTCACTTTGTTCATGTTTTGCATGGCTTTCATGGCTCGGAGGACTATAATCACTTCATAACTATCTTTGACTGGCCCCTGTTTGTGTGTCAGACCGTCCTCAGGAATTGACCAGCTATGGAAAAAGCCGATTTAAGCAATCTGGAGTCTCTAAAAGTTCTGATTGTGGATGATCAATACCTGGTACATAACTTACTGAAGTCCTCTTTTGACGAGTTGGGGATTCGTCATATCAAGTACGCTGAAAATGCGTATTACGCACTGCGGCTTTGTGAACAGCAGCGTTTTCACATCGTTATTTGCGCTTTTAACGTCAAAAGCGACAAAGACGGCTTTCATTTGCTGGAGGAGCTCAAGTTTAAAGGTCATGTTAATAAACGAACGGTGCTGATTTTTTTAAGCGCCGAGACCGATGAAAGCCTGGTGAATAGCATTGTCGAATTGCAACCCGATGATTTTTGGGTCAAGCCTCTCGATAGTGCAAGGGTCAAACAACGCCTACCTCAGGTTCTCAACATTAAGCGCACTTTGTTTGATGTGTTTGAAGCCATTGATTTAAAAAATTACAGCAAAGCCATCTACTTAGCCGACCGGCATCTGCTGAACCCTCAGCTTGCTCGTTTTCACTTGCAGCTTATGCGCATCAAAGGGGAAGCTTTGCTGAAGTTGCTTGAGTTTGAGGAGGCGGAGCGCTTTTACCAGCAACTGATGCAAAAACATCAGATGTCCTGGATGTACCTCGGTTATGTCACTGCGCTGCTAAAACAAGACAAAATGCAGCAGATTGAACAGCTATTGGCGGAGATGACCGACAGAGTCGACACCCGTTTCGCGACCTATGATTTATTGGCGCAGTATTACATTGAGCAGCAAGACTTTGATAAAGCCTACGAAGAAATCAAAAAAGCGGTCGCGCTTTCTCCACGCAACATTGAGCGCAATAAAAAGGTCTGGGACTTAGCCCGACTGACGCATGATTTTGAAGGCCAGTACCTGGCAACACAAGCCATGGCGAAACACGCGAAAAACTCCTTGCACGATTCGCCTGTATTGGCTTTGAATGTGATTCGCGCCGGCCTGGACTTGGCTCAAACGCTTAACAATGAGCGCTCTAAAAAAATACTGCAACAAACCGACAAGCAGATTCAGGCGCTGGAGAAAGACTACAAAGAAGCGGCCTTATTCAAAGAGCAGATCACCATTGCTAAAGCTCGGTTATTCCTGGCTACCGATGAACGAAAGAAAGCCGAGAGCCTGGTTGATTTGCATGTGTCGGTTCGACCTATAGTGTCGCTGGACGATAATTTGGATAAGGCCAAAATCTTTCATGAACTGGGGCGGCGGGAAGAGGCTGCGTTGATCATGGATGCCGTGAAAAAGCAAATTTCGTCCGATAATCTGGCCGGCCTGGTGGTTAAAAAGTACGTCGAGCAGGAGTGTGACGAGCAAGATCGGGTGCATTTTACACCGAAGCAACTGCAAAGTATGGCGATTGAGTTTTTTAAGAAGAAAAAGTACGGTGCCGCTTTGTCAGCGCTGGAACAGGCAATGGAGCTCACGCCGAAAAATAACAAAGTGCCCATCAGCGTGCTGAAGGTCTTGACGCTGATTTTTGAAGAGGGAGGCCTGTCGGCCGGACAAAAAGAGTTGGCGCTTCGGACGATTTCCTTGCTGGAGAAAAATCAGCTCCGCGATGAAGAACTGCAGGTGGTCGGGCAGTACAAAGAACGGTTGGCGCCGGTTTTGGCGCAGGCCATGCTGCCGATGGATTAAAAAAAAGGGGCCACAAGGGCCCCAAAGTTACCAGGAAGTGTTGTCTTCGTTTAGAAGTTGAAGGTGTATCTTAGGGTGTAGGTAGCGCCCAGCCAGTCATGCACCGCGCTGGCATAACCATCCGTTGGTGATGACGCATAAGGTGGGTTCTTATCGGTCAGATTACGGACGGCCAGTTGCACCCGGCCATAATCACCAAAGTCATAGCCTGCACTGGCGTTAAACACCAACCAGGAGGAGACGGTTTCATTGCCACCCCAGCGGAAATCGCCATCGCCCATACTGGCGATGTAATTGGCTGTTAAGCCAAGATTCCAGTTGCCATGGCGCCAATCGGTACCAAAATCAGCCACCAGATTAGGGCGGGCAATTTCATTGGCACCGCTTAAACGCCCCAGTAAGTCTTGTGGTGGAGTGTCCGGTGTAATTTGACGCTCATAGCTAAAGGTTTTGGTGGCATTGGCAAAGAAATTAAACTGGCCATGTTGTTGAGTTGCCAGCCGGTAATTCAGTTTGACATCCAGGCCGTCGGTTTTTTGTTGGCCAACGTTAAAGAAACCGTTACGCAAGAACACCAGATCACCCTCGCCACTGACGACACAGCCAAAGCCTGGCAAGTCGGCTTCATTGGTAACGGTTGGGGCGCTGCCACTTAAGCAGTTACGCAAGGTGGTATTGGCGTCGACATCCACAATGTCTTTATGGTCATAGCGCCAGTAATCTGCTGTGAATTGCAGGTTGTCCGTCAGGTTCCAGGAAAAACCAATGTTAATTGCTTCGGAGCTTTCGGCCCCCAGCTCTGGATTACCACGAGTCTCTTGATCAAAGCTGACTTCATCATCGAAGCTGCCACACAGCGCATCAAACTCTTCGCCTGGTCCGCAGTTGATGTAGCCTGTTGCCAGTGCCCGGCCCGCACCCAATTGAGACAGCGATGGGGCTCTGAAGCCGGTGCTCCAGGAGGCGCGCAGGATGAGAGCATCGGTGGCCCGCCAGCGCAGCGAAAGCTTCGGATTGACATCGCCCCCAAAGTCGCTGTAGTGATCGTAACGAATGGCGGCCACCGCATCAATGTCATCGGTCAGTGGCAGGTTAAACTCGCCGTAAAGCGCATACTGTGTTCGATCGGCCTGTGCATCACGGGCACCTAAACCGTAAACGCCATCGGCAGCAGCAATGGCGGCTGGCGTATCTTTAATGTCCTCGGAACGGAACTCGCCACCAAAGACTGAGCTGACAAAGCCCGCTGGCAGCTCAAACAAGTCACCAGAGATGTTAAAGTCCAGGCTGTAGGTTTCTGAACGGCCTCTGCGCGGTGCCAGACTACGAAGATTCGCCAGCGTTGCTTCACTGTTATCGCGGCCCAGGTTGAATGGATTAAAACGCTCGTCGGCGATGGCGTTTAGTACGGCATCGCGATTAAAGTAGCCACGGATATGGCGTACTTCATTTTCAGTGACGCCATAAGTTGCGGCTGCTTCCCAGAACCAGTCACCGGCTTCCCCGCGTAAACCGGTCAGAATGCGAAATGACTCGGTATCATAGGCTTGTTGCCGGCGCTCGGGAAAACGGGTGCGGACGATGATGTTGCTGTCATTGGGGTTCAGCTCGCGAACATCGTCAGGCACCAGGCTGGAGTCTGGTGCAATAGTCACGGTGTAAGCCGTGGCTGAATCGTAGGCTGAGCCTTTGTTGCGCTGGTACATCCCTTCAGCAAACAGCTCCATGTTGTTATCCAGCTGCTGTAGGTGACTCAGGGTGACCCCCAGGCGCTCTGACTCCGGTTGGATCGCACGCTCCATCACGTAGTCGTAACGGCATTCGGTACCACTGCGGACCGTATCATCCCCACACCAGGCTTCCGGGAAATTTTGCCCATCGATGCCAAGGGAGGTGCGAAGGGCGAAAGTCACATCAATAGGACGATCGGCATTAAACAATGCATTGCGGTCAAAGTAATCGACCACCAGGGTGGTGTTGCTGTTGGCTGTGTTAAAACCACCGACATAGGTCAGGTTGTAGCGACTGAAATCGCTGCTTTTGGTATCGTTGCCATACATCAGCGAGATTTCATGGCCTTGGACATCGTCCCGCAAAATAAAGTTAATGACACCGGCGATGGCGTCAGAGCCATAGACGGAAGAGGCGCCATCGGTCAGCACTTCAATGCGCTCAATCGCAGACATCGGGATGGTATTGACGTTGACAAAAGAATCTGCGCCGTTGGCAAAGGAGTCGACCGCAACCCGACGGCCATTGACCAACACCAGGGTAGAGCTGCTGCCTAACCCGCGTAAGCTAACACCAGATGAGCCTGCCGGCGCACCTGCGGCTGTTGCAGTAGCCCCGTTTTCGCTAAAAGTACCAGCGCTGGCTGCCTGAGGTAAGTCCCGCAGAAAAGCGCTGACACTGTCATAACCGCGGTTGGTTAACTCATCCCTGCTGATGATCTGTACCGGGTTGGCACCTTCCATATCGACACCGCGCAGGCGGGAGCCGGTAATGGCGATGCGCTCAACATCCTTAGCGGCGGTTTCGTCTTCACTGGCATAAGCGCCCTGGACCCCGAAAAGGGCAGTTAGGGTTGCCAGAGCTACTTTACTAACACCTTTGTTTATTGTTTTCATGCTTCTTCCTCACTTTGCTTAGGGGTTGCCGTAGGCGGCAATCTGATTGTGAATTAGGTGAAACCATGGCTGTGCCAAAGCATGAACGGATGCTGAAATGCAGCAACGGATGCAAACGAGAGGTGGCGAATGAAATCGTCGTTACTTAAGTAAGACTTGATTAAAACTACATGCGGCACCGCTGTATGGCACAGCGGTTGGGCTAATTATTGAACCACTCGGATAAGTAGTAGGGGGATACAAAAGGAGAGTTGCAGTAGCAGCGACTTTGCGATGGCGAAGCAGGCATTGGGCATCTCCTTTTGGTTGATAACTAATCAGGCCCCATAAACTCGCTGAAAAGTCATGCAGTGTCAACCCCTTTGTTGACACTAAAATCCAAGACCCTGACTCATCGGATTAGTACTTGACAGTTTTCAGGTTCAAACGTACATTTCAAACAGTTGTTTGAAATGGGGTGAGCATGAGCCGAATACAAACACAACAAAAAATTCTGGATGCTGCCGAGGGCTTGTTTGCCGAGTCCGGTTTTAACGATACCTCTTTGCGGCAAATCACCAGCCAAGCCGAAGTTAACCTGGCCGCGGTTAACTATCACTTTGGTTCGAAAAAAGCCTTGATCCAGGCGGTGTTGCAGCGCTATTTGCAAATTGTGATGCCGCGGCTGGAGCAGCAGTTTGATGCCTTGTTAGCACGACAGCAGCCATCGACTTTGTCTGAGGTGCTGGCTGTGTTCGTACAGCCTTTGCTGGAATTAAAGCAGGTAAAGCCGCAGGGCACCACCTTATTTTTGCAACTGCTGGGACGGGGCTATACTGATGTGCAGGGACACTTGCGCAAGTTTATCAGCCACCATTATGGCTCAGTGTTAAATAAGTTTGTGCTGTTGGTGCAGCAGTCTTGCCCATCTTTGAGCAATGCAGAGATTTTCTGGCGTTTGCATTTTTCGTTGGGTACGGTGGTTTTTACCATGGCATCCAGCGAGGCATTGTTTGATATCGCGGCTGCCGACTACCAGGAGCAAGCGGATATCGCCAGTGTGATCCGCCGGCTGCTGCCTTATTTGGCTGCGGGCATTGCCGCACCCACCATCGACTCTAAACAACTCGACTTAATGGCC
This sequence comes from Alkalimonas delamerensis, assembly GCF_030717955.1. Lineage (NCBI taxonomy): Bacteria > Pseudomonadati > Pseudomonadota > Gammaproteobacteria > Alkalimonas > Alkalimonas delamerensis. The sequence continues at coordinate 112,445 of NZ_JAUZVY010000002.1, forward strand.
CAGGCCACATTTTAAGGATACCACCATGACCTTGTTACTCATCCTTGTTGTCACCCTAGCTCTGTTGCTTGGGGTGACGCCCATTCGACGGGCGCTGATTTCTGCCCCGGTTTTTAAAGTATTTAAACGTATTTTGCCGCCCTTATCGGAAACCGAGCAGCAAGCAATGGAGGCGGGGGATGTCTGGTGGGACGGTGAGTTGTTTAAAGGCAAACCGGACTGGCAGCAATTGCATCAGTTTCCAAAGCCACAGCTGAACCAGGAAGAGCAGGCGTTTTTGGATGAACAGGTCGAAACGCTGCTTACGATGCTGGACGATTACGACATTGTGCAGCACAAGCGTGATTTGCCGCAGCAGGTATGGGACTATCTGAAGCAAGAAGGCTTTTTTGCCATGATTATCCCGAAAAGTTACGGTGGTCGTGGTTTTTCGGCGATTGCCAACTCAACGATTGTATCGCGGATTGCCAGCCGAAGCCTGACGGCTGCAGTCACCGTGATGGTACCAAACTCTTTGGGGCCAGGTGAGCTGTTGATGCACTATGGGACCGACGAACAAAAAGATTACTGGTTGCCAAGGCTGGCCGATGGCCGCGATGTGCCTTGTTTTGCCCTGACCGGGCCTGAGGCTGGCTCCGATGCCGGCGGTATTCCAGATACAGGTGTGATCTGCCGCGCAGAGCATGAAGGCAAGGAAGTGGTGGGTATTCGTCTTAACTGGGACAAGCGTTACATCACCCTTGCTCCCGTTGCTTCCGTGCTGGGCTTGGCATTCAAGCTGACGGATCCGGATGCCATTCTGGGGGATAAAAAAGACATTGGCATCACCTGTGCTTTGATCCCAACCTCGCACCCGGGCGTTGAAATCGGTGATCGTCACTTCCCGATGGGGATGGCCTTTATGAATGGCACCACCTATGGCAAGGATGTGTTTATTCCGCTGGAGTGGATCATCGGTGGTCCAGACTATGCTGGCCGAGGCTGGCGCATGCTGGTTGAGTGTTTATCTGCTGGCCGTGGCATTTCGCTGCCAGCCCTGGCTACAGCGACAGGGCACCTGGCCAGCCGGATGACCGGGGCTTACAGTTATGTACGACAGCAGTTTGGCTTGTCGATTGGCAAGTTTGAAGGAGTGCAGGAGTCTTTTGCCCGGATTGGCGGTTTGACCTATGGTCTTGAAGCGATGCGGGTGATGACAGCCGGTGCCATCGACTTAAAACTAAGCCCGGGTGTGGTTACGGCCATTGCCAAATACCACATGACAGAGATGTCCCGCACCATTTTAAACGATGCCTTTGATATTCATGCTGGCCGAGCCATTCAATTGGGGCCAAAGAATTACCTGGCGCATGGCTACATGGGGGTACCCATCTCTATTACGGTGGAAGGTGCCAACATCCTGACCCGCAATCTGATGATTTTTGGTCAGGGGGCGACCCGTTGTCATCCATACGTATTGGCTGAGCTGCAAGCGGCTGCCAACCCCGATGCTGACGAAGGTTTAAAACAATTTGATGGTTTGCTGTTACGTCATGTTGGCTTTGCACTTGGTAATACCTTCAGTTGCTTGTGGCAGGGGCTGACGGCAGCTGGTTTTAACAAGAGCCCAATGGCTGGAGAAACTGCACGCTATTACAAGCAGTTAAGCCGAATGAGCCGGGCGTTGGCCTTAACGGCGGATGTTTCCATGTTGATGATGGGCGGGGACTTAAAGCGCAAAGAGATGTTGTCTGCCCGCCTGGGAGACGTCTTAAGTCATTTGTATCTGGCATCTGCGGTGTTGAAGTTTTACGAAGACAACGGTCGTCAACAGGCTGATCTGCCTTTCGTGCACTACAACCTGCAACGTTCTTTGGCTGAAATAGGGCGCGCCTTTGATGGCTTCTTTGCCAACTTCCCGGCCCGGGTGGTGGCGGTGTTGTTAAAACGGTTGATCTTTCCTTTCGGCATTGGTTACAAGATGCCAGCCGATGACATCTGTATCGATATCTGTGAGGCTTTATCGAAGCCAGGGGTGATCCGCGATCGCTTGACTCACTTGTGCTACATTGGCGAGGGTGAAAACGATCCGACCGGGTTGATGGAGCAAGCCTTTGTGGAGATGGTGCAGGCGCAGCCACAACTGAAAGCCATTATGCTGGCTCAGCGCGAAGGCAAAATCAGCCGTAAGGTGCCGATGGAGCAAGCTATTACCGAAGCAGAAGCGGCAGGCATAGTGACAGCAGAGCAGGCCGAGCAACTGCATCATATGAACAAGCTGCGTTTTGAAGCCATCAGTGTGGACAGTTTTAAACCTGGTGAGTTGTAACATCCAGCCATTAAAAAAGGACCGCAAGGTCCTTTTTTAATGCGACAGTATAAAGCTTAACGGCCTGTGGCAATAATTTCCTGAGCCATCAGATCGGCCACCAGATGGGTGGATTGTTGCTCGGTTTCTGCGCGCTGGAAAATCTGCAGCAAGGTGTCGTAGATCCGATTGACCTTGGCGGTGGCGTCATCGGCGTTGTAACCTTCCGGCCGCATTTCCATGTAGACATTGATAATACCACCGGCATTGATCACGTAGTCGGGGGCGTACAGAATACCGCGCTCACGCAGCTGCTCACCATGGCGGGATTGCTGCAGCTGGTTGTTGGCACAACCTGCGACCACTTTGGCTTTCAGCTGCGGGATGGTGTCGTCATTCAGGGTTGCGCCTAAGGCGCAAGGCGCATAAATGTCGACATCCTGAGCATAGATGTCATCCAAGGCTACTGCAGTGGCTCCGAACTGATTCACGGCACGCTCAATAGCTTGTGCATTGATGTCGGTGACAAACAGCTCGGCCCCTTCACTGTGCAGGTGCTCACACAGATAGAAACCCACACTGCCCAGACCCTGCACAGCGACTTTTAAGCCCCGCAATGAATCGACACCAAAGCGGTGTTTGGCGGCGGCTCGGATCCCTTGATAGGTGCCAAGGGCAGTAAATGGACCAGGGTTGCCACTTTTGCCTTCCAAGCCTGCGACAAAGGGGGTCTCCTGATTGACCTGCATAATATCGCCGGTGGTAATATTGACGTCTTCGGCGCTGTAATAGCTGCCACCTAAGCGGTGCAAGTGGCGACCAAAAGCCCGGAACAGCGCTTCTGATTTGATGGTTTTTGCATCACCAATAATAACCGACTTGCCACCACCAATTGGCAGGCCTGCCATGGCATTTTTGTAGGTCATGCCTTTGGACAAACGCAGCACATCGCGAATGGCTTCTTCGTCGTTGGCATAGTTCCATAAACGACAGCCGCCCACAGCGGGCCCCAAGGCAGTGCTGTGTACAGCAATAATGGCTTTTAAGCCGGTTGCCTCATCACTGCAAAAGACGACTTGTTCATGTTGATCAAACTCTGGGTGATTGAATACGGCCACTTTGACTCTCCGCTGGCATAAATAGGATGGTTCTTTGCATGGTTATGCCATGCAACAGACCGATTTTTGCGCTGCGCAATGTATCATTTCAGACTAGGTTACGCCAGTGCAGGCTAAATTTTTCCTTTGGTCTGACCAGATGGCTGGCAATATGCTTATGACTGTACAGCATGCTTGATTGTCACCTCGGCCTGGCATAGAGTAGAGGCTGGTTTAATCAGACATATATGCAGTAATGAGTGAACAACTGACCGAGCAACAGCAAAGCGAGTGGGTGCGTACCCAGTTTCAAAAAGCCAATGAATATTTGGGTTCTAAAGGCATACTGCCTGATCAGGTATTGGTGAAAGAGTCCCGTTATCTGGTGCCACTGGTTGCGATTTGGCGGATAAAAAGTCAGGATCGTAAAGAGTATTGGGTGTTAACCGGGGATTTGCCCAGTGACCATATGCCGTTTTCTGCAGCAACTAGCCCTAAAGAAGCCATTCGAGCCTTTTCATTGCACTGGCAGCTGAAAGCACAGCAAATTTTAGATACTCAGCAAGGTGATAAAACTCAGCTTGATTTTGCTAACCTGCTGATAGGCCGAGCGCAAAGCCTGTACGAGCTTTTTAACAATGAAGCGATGTGGCAGAGCTCTCAGTCATCCTGATTGTACAGCGAATAATACAAAGCCGCCAATAGGCGGCTTTGTTGTATCGGCTTATTCGATAAAGTACCAGTACCCCTGGTTGATGAGCTGGGTGATAAACCCCAGACGCTCAGGAGTTTGCACCAGGTGTCGGCAGGCCGCTTCATCCAGTTGAGGCTGGTCGGTTAACAGTCGCGCCGTGGCAAGTTCAGTCGCTGGCAACGGAAAGCGATCGCCATTGATAAAAAGCTGCACATCCGCGTTTGCATCCAACTGCTGATAACAGCAACGAAGCCCTCCCAGACGGCCCAACACCGAGCCTTCTTCCAGATATTCGGCAATTTCCTCTGCCTGATAATGCGGTTCGGGCTCCTGCAAGTCCAGTTCGCGCTTGGCCTGACTGATGTAGCTGCCAAACCAGTGACTGATTAAGTCATCATCGCTCAGCATTGCCTGCATCAATTGACGGATTTCCGCCAGATCGCGTCCCTGAATGGCGCCGGGTGACTCGCTGGCCAAACGACCCGGATCGCTGAAGCGTTCTCCATCGATTTGAAAGTCCAGCAGGTAATCGGCCAGGCCACCGAAAAGATCTTTTTGTGCCGGTGCCCGAAAGCCAACGGAGTAATTCAGGCTGGGCTCCAGGGCGATTCCATCGTGTGGGCAGCCCGGTGGGATGTACAGTATATCGCCGGGTTCCATCACGGCATCAATGCAAGCCTGAAAGTCGCTGACCTGCAGCAGCCTGGGGTGGGGACAGAACTGCTCCAGGCTGGCATTGGGCATGCCGACCCGCCAGCGCCGTTTGCCCATGCCCTGAATGATAAAAACATCGTACTGATCCAAATGCGGGCCGACACCACCACCTGGTGCTGAAAAACTGACCATCAGATCGTCGATACGCCAGTTAGGAATAAAGCGAAAAGGCTCCAGCAAGGTAGCAGCAGCCGGATGCCAGTGATCCACTGCCTGCACCAGCAAGGTCCAGTCTTGCTCACCATAGCCTTCAAAGTGCTCAAAAGGACCTTCATCCAGTTGCCAGCTTCCTTCGCTGCGCTGAATTAAACGGGCATCGACCTGCTCATCCAACGCCAGTCCGGCCAGCTCATCCGCCGAAAGCGGGTCCTGGAAGTTTTGAAAGCCGCCCTTGATCAGCAACGGCTTTTTTTGCCAGTACTCGGCCAGGAACTGCTCGAGGCTCAGGTTTGCTAAATCCAGCTGATACATCGGTTGCTCCAGACTCAAGGCAGACGGTCGACCAGTGCAATGGCATCGCCAATGTAACCGGCTGGGGTAAATTGCTTCATCATGGCTTTGCCTTCGGCCGGCATATCCAAAGCCTCAATGAAGGCGTGCAAGTCGGCAGCTTTAATGCGTTTGCCGCGGGTCAACTCTTTGAGCTTTTCGTAGGGCTTTTCAATGCCAAATTTGCGCATAACGGTTTGCACCGGCTCGGCCAGCAGCTCCCAGTTGGCATCCAGCTCGGCCAGCAAGCTGGCTTCGTTGACTTCCAGTTTGCTGATGCCTTTTAACGTTGCCTGGTAGGCGATCAGGCTGTAGCCGATACCCACACCCAGGTTGCGCAGTACGGTCGAGTCGGTTAGATCGCGCTGCCAGCGTGAGACCGGTAACTTGGCTGCCAGGTGATCAAAAATTGCGTTGGCCAGGCCAAGATTCCCCTCGGAGTTTTCAAAGTCGATGGGGTTCACCTTGTGTGGCATGGTGGACGAGCCAATTTCACCGGCGACGGTTTTTTGCTTGAAATGCCCCAAAGCAATATAGCCCCAGACATCGCGATCAAAGTCGATCAGGATGGTATTGAAGCGGGCAACGGCATCAAACAGCTCGGCAATGTAATCGTGCGGTTCAATTTGGGTGGTGTAGGGGTTCCACTCCAGGCCCAGGCTGCTGACAAACTGCTCGGAGATTTGGTGCCAGTTCAACGAAGGGTAAGCCGATAAATGGGCATTGTAGTTGCCGACGGCACCGTTGAATTTGCCTAGTGTGGTGACCGCAGCAATCTGATCGCGCTGACGCTTCAGCCGCATGTAGACATTGGCCATTTCTTTGCCCATGGTGGTCGGGGAGGCCGGTTGGCCATGGGTGCGGGCCATCATGGGCACCGTTTTGTACTCGACCGCCAACTGGCGTATGGCACTGAGCAGTTGATCGCAGTAGGGCAAGATGACCCGATCGCGGGCATCTTTCAGCATCAGACCATGCGATAAATTGTTGATGTCCTCGGAGGTGCAGGCAAAATGAATAAACTCACTGACCGCACTCAGTTCGGCATTGGCCGCCACTTTCTCTTTCAGCAGGTACTCCACCGCTTTCACATCGTGGTTGGTGGTGCGTTCAATCTCTTTAACCCGCTCGGCATCGGCCAGGCTAAAGTTGTCGACAATGCTGTCGAGCAGCGCGTTGGCCTCAGAGCTTAATGCCGGGACTTCAGCAATGCCCTCGATGGCAGCCATTTGCTGCAACCAACGCACCTCTACCGTCACCCGGTATTTGATCAGACCGTACTCGCTGAACAAGTCGCGCAGTTCGCTGGTTTTGCTGCCATAACGTCCGTCGACCGGCGATAAGGCTGTCAGTGCGTTCAGTTCCATGTTGCTTCCTCTAAAACAGTCAAAAATTAGTCATGCTGCAGTGCCTGGCGCGCTTCACGCACCAGCTGCTTGCGTTTAAAGAGCAGGTGCCAGCGGCTACCGCCTGCCTGACGCCAGAGTACGGCGGCCCGGACAGCGGCCAGCAATAAAGCACGGACTTTGTGTTGCACCCGGCTTTGTTTCAGCAGCTCGGGTTGACCTGCCACCTGAATTCGGGTGCCCAGGGTACTGATGCACTCAATGTAGATGTCGGCCATGTTCGCCAGCAAGGTGTCGTCGGTGATGCTAAAGTGTTCCAGTTGACGAGCCAGTTCCTGCAAACGCTTGCCAAGGGCGCTCATATTGGAGCGGCTTTTTGCCAGTCGGCGTTCCAGTGCCAGCACCGCCACCACGTAGCGGGTGATCTCAACATCTTTGTTCGGATTGTCGCCCAACTGCTGCAGCAGCACCTGATAGCCAGAGCGCAGGTGCTGGTAAGAGCCACCATAAATAGCCAGAGGGCTTTCAGCATCCAGCATGGCGACGCTGCTTAGCATGCGCTCCAGCTCAGCTTCATCGACATCGGTGGTTTTCGCCACGGCTTTGACCAGACTCAGGGCCTGGCACAAAGCTGCCAGTGCCATGGTTTGGGTAGAAACATCTGCTTGCATAGTTTAGTTCAGTGCCTTATCGATAATGCCGCCACCCAGGCAGACGTCGTCCAGATAAAATACAGCCGACTGGCCGGGCGTGACGGCCTTTTGCGGGCTGTCAAAATCCACCCTGAGCGCGCCATCCGGCAGCGGAGTCAGGATGCAGGGGATATCGTGCTGGCGGTAACGGGTTTTCACCGTGCAGCGCAGTGGCTCGGTTGGCCCGGCTCTGTCCACCCAGTGCAATTGGCTGGCGAACAACCCTTTGGCAAACAGGCTGGGATGATCGGCACCTTGCACCACCAGCAAGCGGTTGTGGCTCAGATCCTTGCCAGCGACGTACCAGGGCTCTTCACCGCTGTCTTTTAAACCGCCAATCCCAAGGCCTTTGCGTTGCCCAAGGGTGTGGTACATCAGTCCTTCGTGTCGGCCAATCACAGTGCCATCCGGGGTGACGATATCACCCGGCTGGGCAGGCAGGTACTTTTGCAAAAAGTCTTTAAACTTGCGCTCACCAATAAAGCAAATGCCAGTACTGTCTTTTTTGTCGTGGGTGATAAAGCCTTGTTGTTCGGCGATGGCACGAACTTCATGCTTTTCAAGCTCACCGACAGGAAACAGGGTTTGGGCAACATGCTGCTCGGCCAGAGTGTAGAGAAAATAGCTTTGGTCTTTGTTCTGGTCCAAACCCCGTAACAGCTGCCATTGGCCTTGTTGTTGACGACGGCGGACGTAATGGCCGGTCGCGATGTAGTCGGCTTGCAGAGCTTCGGCTGCGAACTCCAGAAAGGCTTTGAACTTGATTTCCTTGTTGCACATGATATCCGGGTTGGGGGTACGGCCAGCCTTGTATTCGGCCAAAAAGTACTCGAACACCTGATCCCAGTACTCGGCGGCAAAGTTGACTTTGTGCAGCTTAATGCCCAGTCTATCGCAGACCTGCTGGGCGTCGGCCATATCTTCTGCCGCTGCGCAATAGTCATCATTGTCGTCCTCTTCCCAGTTTTTCATAAAGAGGCCTTCCACCTGATAGCCCTGTTGCAGCAGCAAATAGGCAGAAACAGACGAATCGACACCACCGGACATACCGACAATGACTTTTTTAGGGGCTGATGGAGAGGCTGAGACGGACATGAGGCCTTGTACAGTGGAAAAAATTGGGCAGGATTATAGCATTATTTTTTGGCCTTCACACCCGAAAACCGTTGTCTTTGGCGAGGGCCGGCGCCTGCTTTAACAGAGGAGCCGTTAAAAAAATGAGCCGCCTCGGTCAGCTGCTGGTATTCGCCAGCAGCTAGGGGGGCCAGTTGCCAGGGGCCAATGGCAACGCGGATCAGTCGCAGGGTAGGGAAGCCAACTGCAGCCGTCATGCGCCGGACCTGCCGGTTTCGCCCTTCGGTAATGCTCAGCTCGAGCCAGCTGGTTGGGATCTGCTGGCGCTGGCGGATCGGCGGCTGCCGTGGTCCGACATCGGGGTCATCGAGCCGTCGGGTTTTAGCTGGCCGGGTCAGGCCATCTTTAAGTTGCACGCCGCGTGACAGCTGATGCAGGGCGGCATCGGTGATCGCGCCTTCGACTTGCACCCAATAGGTTTTGCTTAGTTTGTTGCTGGGGTTGGCAATTTGCTGCTGCCAGCGGCCATTGTTGGTGAGCAGCAGCAAGCCTTCGCTGTCGTAATCCAGCCGACCGGCAGCGTAGATCCCGGGGATTGGGATAAAGTCGGCCAGGGTCTGACGTTGCTGCGGGCTTTGGTCGGTGAATTGACACAGCACCTGGTAAGGTTTGTGAAACGCAATCAGCCGACTCGATTCGACTTTGGTCGGATTGTGGTTTTTTCGATTCACTGTAGGGTTCTGTGTACAGTTTGGCCAGCTGGTGCGATAGCTTACCATAAAATCAGGTTTGAAACAGGTTGCTGCTTTTTGGTCATCGACTAGGCGGGGCCGGGTGGAGCTGTTATAATCTCGCCGTTTTTCTGCCTATCCGACTGGTGTTGCTGCCAGCAATGCGCTGGCTTTTGTCGTCAGAACCAGCCGGATCGGCTGCATCGTTTTGTTCGTTTTAAGCGCCCGTTGTTTTAAACAGCCGTGGGCCTGAAGGGGGGCAAGTTGCTCACACCTTCATTGGGGAAGCCATTTCAATAGGAATTATTATGTCAACTGATCACGCTAAGATTATTTACACCGAAACCGATGAAGCCCCTGCGCTGGCGACCTATTCGCTGCTGCCAATTATCCAGGCCTTTACCAAAGCGGCAGGCGTTTCGGTCGAAACACGGGATATTTCTTTGTCAGGCCGCATCATTGCCAACTTCCCAGAATTTTTGCAAGAACAACAGCGTCAGTCCGACGCTCTGGCCGAGCTGGGTGAACTGGCCAAGACGCCAGAGGCCAACATTATCAAGCTGCCCAACATCAGTGCTTCCATTCCTCAGTTGAAAGCGGCCATCAAAGAATTGCAAGCCAAAGGCTATGCGTTGCCGGATTACCCGTCCGAGCCAAAGAATGACCAGGAAAAAGACATCAAGGCGCGCTACGACAAAATTAAAGGCAGTGCCGTCAACCCGGTGCTGCGTGAAGGCAACTCCGATCGCCGTGCACCGGCTTCGGTAAAGAACTACGCCAAAAAGCACCCGCACAAAATGGGTGTCTGGAGCAAGGACTCCAAGTCGCACGTGGCCCACATGCAAGATGGTGACTTTTTTAGCTCAGAGCAATCCACCACCTTTGCTGCAGCGGACGAGCTGAAAATTGTCCTGAACAGCCAATCCGGTCAACAAGTCCTGAAAGCCAGCGTTCCGGTGCAAGCCGGGGAAGTGGTGGACGCGGCTGTGATGAGCAAAAAAGCCTTGTGCGCCTTTTTTGAGCAAGAAACCGCTGCAGCCAAACAGCAGGATGTGCTGTTGTCGCTGCATTTAAAAGCCACCATGATGAAGGTCTCGGACCCTATCATGTTTGGTCATGCGGTTCGGGTGTACTTTAAAGAAGTGTTTGCCAAGCATGCCGACACCTTCAAACAGCTGGATGTTGATCCGTCCAATGGTTTTGGCGACGTGGTGGCTAAAATTGCCCAGCTGGATGATGCCAAGCGGGCTGAAATTGAAGCCGATATCCAGGCTGTTTACCAGGCACAGCCGCCGCTGGCCATGGTCAACTCCGACAAGGGCATTACCAATTTGCATGTGCCAAGTGACATCATCATCGATGCCTCCATGCCGGCGATGATCCGCGAGTCTGGTCAAATGTGGGGACCGGATGGCCAGTTGAAAGACGCCAAAGCGATGATCCCGGATCGGTGCTATGCCGGTGTGTACCAGGAGACCATTTCGTTTTGTAAAGAGCACGGTGCTTTTGATCCGGCCACCATGGGCACAGTGCCGAACGTGGGTCTGATGGCACAAAAAGCCGAGGAGTACGGCTCGCACGACAAAACCTTTGAAATTCCAGCTGATGGCACGGTTCAGGTGTTGAATCAAGCCGGTGAGGTGGTGTTTGAGCACAGCGTTGAGCAGGGCGATATCTGGCGGATGTGTCAGGTGAAAGATGCGCCGATCCGCGATTGGGTGAAGCTGGCCGTAAACCGTGCCCGTTTAAGCAATACCCCAGCGGTATTCTGGCTCGACAGTGAGCGCGCCCATGACAGCGAGTTGATTGCCAAAGTCGAAACCTACCTGCAAGAGCACGATACCGATGGTCTGGAACTGCACATCATGGCGCCGGTCGATGCCACCCGCTTTACGTTGCAACGGGTGAAAGCAGGGCAGGACACCATTTCTGTTACTGGCAACGTGCTGCGCGATTACCTGACCGACTTGTTCCCTATTCTGGAGCTTGGCACCAGTGCCAAGATGCTGTCCATCGTGCCTTTGATGAATGGTGGCGGTCTGTTTGAAACCGGTGCCGGTGGCTCCGCACCCAAGCATGTGCAGCAACTGGAAGCTGAAAACCATTTGCGCTGGGATTCGCTGGGCGAGTTTCTGGCCCTGGCCGCCTCGTTGGAGCATTTAAGCCAGGTGAATGGCAATGCCCGCGCTCAGGTGCTGGCCGATACGCTGGATCAGGCCACGGCCAAGTTCCTGGACAACAACAAGTCTCCGTCACGCAAAGTCAAAGAGCTGGACAACAGAGGCAGTCATTTCTATCTGGCACTGTACTGGGCTGAAGCGCTGGCCGCTCAAAGCCAGGATGCGGAGTTGCAGCAACGCTTTGCCGCGCTGGCCAAGCAGTTGTCCGGCAATGAAGCCCGCATTGTCAGTGAGCTGAACGAGGTGCAGGGTGTTGCGGTCGATTTAGGCGGTTATTACCGGCCGGTGGCAGAGCTTGCCGACAAGGTAATGCGTCCAAGCGCTACCCTGAATCAGGCGCTTGCCACACTCTAATGGCATCAAAACAGCCATCGTGGCATCATGATGGCTGAATCTGCAATAAAAAAGCTCAGGCACTGCATGCAGTGCCTGCTTGTTTTTAGCTTTTGGTCAGGGCAGCTTTGTCGTTAGCTGTCTGACTTTTCTTCTCCTGGCAGCACGATATTGACCGCGTGCAAGCCTTTCGGGCCTTCCGCTAGATCGAACTGAACATCCTGCCCTGCTTTCAGGGTACGGTAACCATCCATAGCAATGGTGGAGTAGTGTGCAAAAATGTCTTCATCTCTGCCATCTTCCCGGATAAATCCAAAGCCTTTGGCATTGTTGAACCATTTTACTTTACCGGTAGCCATACTACTTACATCCTTCTTTAAGTGAGCTAAATTCTGTGTGCAGGTATAATAAAAACAGGGTAAATGCGTTACCCTAGTACTTAATGTAGATAATTTGCTCAGACAGTCAAGTTTTTTGCAAATAAATCCCTGGATATTTACGAATCATTAAACTGGTCTGGTCTGATCCAAAGTAAGGCGCCTATAACAGCTATGAGTTGGTTGAAAGAGTTTGCAAGTCAGCAGGAAGATACTGCAGAGTTAACCCGGCAGCAGGTGGTTCCCCCTTCGATGTACCGGGTTCTTTTGCACAACGATGATTACACCCCAATGGACTTTGTCATTGATGTGCTGATCCGATTTTTTAATATGCAGTATGAACAAGCCAGCGAGGTGATGTTGCAGGTTCATCACAAAGGCAGCGCCACCTGCGGCATTTTTACAGCGGAAATCGCCGAAACCAAGGTGCAACAGGTCAGCGAATATGCAAAATCCCACGAACATCCATTGCTTTGTTCGATGGAACGAGCTTAACTTAAGGTAAGCACGCGACCAGCAAACTAAGATGCAGTCAGGAGTCCATCTATGTTGAATAAAGATCTCGAATTGACACTGAATCTGGCCTTTCGATTTGCAAGAGAGCGTCGTCATGAGTACATGACTGTGGAGCATTTACTGCTGGCTTTGCTGGACAACCCTGCGGCCGGTGAGGCCCTGAAGTCCTGTGGCGCCAATATTGAAAAATTGCGTCTGGAGTTAGCCACTTTTATTGATTCGACCACACCGCTGTTGCCAGATGACGATGCCGAGCGCGACACTCAGCCCACGCTGGGTTTTCAGCGTGTTTTGCAGCGTGCCGTCTTTCATGTGCAGTCTTCGGGTAAAACCGAAGTCACCGGTGCCAATGTGCTGGTGGCGATTTTTAGCGAGCAGGAGTCTCAGGCGGTGTACCTGCTGAAGAAAGTCGATATCAGTCGGTTGGATGTGGTCAATTACATCTCGCACGGTGTGATTAAAACCGAGAAGTTGGAGCAGCATGATGAGCGGGTCCAGGACGATTTGGCTGAAGCACCGGCCGAAGAAGCCCGCTCGCTGGATAACTTTACCAGCAACCTGAATAGCTTGGCCAAACAAGGCCAAATCGATCCTTTGATTGGCCGCGATGAAGAGCTGGAGCGGGCCATTCAGGTGTTGTGCCGCCGCAAAAAGAACAATCCTTTGCTGGTGGGCGAAGCCGGTGTTGGCAAAACCGCCATTGCCGAAGGGCTGGCATTTCGGATTGTGAAAAAGCAAGTGCCAACCGTGATTGAGAATGCCACCATTTACTCGCTGGATATGGGCTCTTTGCTGGCGGGTACCAAGTACCGCGGTGACTTTGAGAAGCGTCTTAAATCGCTGTTGAAGGAATTGGAAAAAGAAGAGGGCGCTATCCTCTTTATTGACGAAATTCACACCGTAATTGGCGCCGGGGCCGCATCTGGTGGCGTGATGGATGCTTCCAACCTGATTAAACCTTTGTTGTCGAGCGGGCGCTTGCGCTGCATTGGCTCGACCACCTATCAGGAGTTTAAAAATATCTTTGAAAAAGATACCGCCCTGGTACGACGTTTTCAGAAGATCGACATCACTGAGCCCAGTGTGGAAGATACCACACGGATTCTGCAAGGGTTGAAAGAGCGCTATGAGCAACACCACAGTGTGCGCTACACCCAAAAAGCGCTGCGTGCTGCCGCTGAGTTGTCGGCCAAATACATCAATGAACGTCACTTACCGGACAAAGCCATCGATGTGATTGATGAAGCGGGGGCCAGTCAGCGCTTGCTGCCGGAATCCCGGCGCAAGAAAGTGATCAATGTGCCGGATATCGAGCATGTGATTGCCAAAATGGCGCGGATCCCGGAAAAATCGGTGTCGGCTTCTGATCGGGACGTGCTGAGCAATCTGGATCGCAATTTAAAGCTGGTAGTCTATGGTCAGGACTCGGCCATCGATGCCCTGACGGCTGCGATTCGACTGTCCCGCTCTGGCCTTGGCAATGAAGAAAAGCCTATTGGCAGTTTCTTGTTTGCAGGTCCGACTGGCGTGGGCAAAACCGAAGTCACCAAGCAACTGGCCCGGGTGATGGGCGTGGAGTTGCTCCGCTTTGACATGTCGGAGTACGTCGAGCGCCATGCCATCAGTCGCTTGATAGGGGCGCCTCCAGGCTACGTTGGCTTTGAGCAAGGTGGTTTGTTGACCGATGCGGTGTCCAAGCATCCTTACGCAGTGGTGCTGTTGGATGAGATTGAAAAAGCACACAGCGACATATACAACATTCTGTTGCAGGTGATGGATCACGGCACCCTGACCGACAACAATGGCCGTAAGATTGACTTTAGAAATGTGGTGCTGGTGATGACCACCAATGCCGGGGTGCAGGAAACCGTTCGCAAGTCGATTGGTTTTCAGCAGCAAGATCACAGCCACGATGCAATGGCCGAAATCAACCGGACCTTTACACCGGAGTTCCGTAACCGATTGGACAGCATTATCTGGTTCGAGCATTTGGACAGCAGCATTATTCTGCAGGTGGTGGATAAATTTGTCTGCGAGCTACAAGCGCAACTCGATAAAAAGCAGGTGTCACTGGAGTTGTCATCCGAAGCACGGAAGTGGCTGGCTGAGCAAGGTTACGATAAGGCTATGGGTGCACGGCCTATGGCTCGTGTCATTCAGGAGCAATTGAAAAAGCCGTTGGCCAATGAAATCCTGTTTGGACGCTTGTTGCAAGGCGGCGATGTCCGTGTTGAGCTGGTCGGGGATAAACTCGACTTTGTTTTTCAGGAAGAGCCTGAACCCGCCTAAGGGAAAGCCGCTGAACCAACCAAAAAACCCGCAGCTGCGGGTTTTTTGGTGCTAGTCCTGCAAACTGGGATCAGCGTTGGCGGAAAACGATACGGCCTTTGCTCAGATCGTAAGGTGTCAGTTCAACCGTGACTTTATCGCCAGTCAGGATCCGGATGTAATGCTTACGCATTTTGCCAGAAATGTGCGCAATCACAACGTGGCCGTTTTCCAGCTCCACTTTAAACATGGTGTTTGGCAAGGTATCTAAAATGGTGCCTTGCATTTCAATTACATCTTCTTTCGCCATTCAGCGTACTCGCCTCTAATCGTGTGAAAATTAAAACAGCGCAGATTGTGCCGAAAACAACCAGCCTTGTAAAGCTTGGCAGGCCTTTTTAGCCGAATGACAGCCATTTTTCAGCAGAAAAGCGCTGCTGAGGCAAAAAATCGGCTTTGTAGGCCATTTTTCGGCAATCTGCGACGTAGTACCCCAGGTAGAGAAACTCTTTGCCAGCTTGTTGGCTTAACTCCGTTAACCAGAGGATCGCCAGCTTGCCGGGTGAGAAACGCTGATAGTCGGGGTGATAGAAGGTATAGACGGCGGAGAACGCATTGTCCAGCTCGTCGACCACTGCTACGGCAATCAAGCGCTGTTGATGGTAGATATCCAGTGCTCTGACGGATAACCAATCGCAGCGAAGCAAAGATCTTAACTGTTCGGGGCAAGCCGGATACATAGCCCCATCGGTGTGGCGACTGTCAATATAACGCTGGTAGAGTGGATAATAGGCCTCACTGTCAGGCTGCACCAGCTGCGCAGTGAGGCCGGCAGCTTTGGCTTTATTGAGAATGCGGCGCTGCTGTTTGTTCGGTTGAAAGGTGGCTGCATTCAGTCGCACCGACTGACACTGCTGGCAAGCCGGACAGTGGGGCCGGTACAGATCGTTGCCGGAGCGACGAAAGTTGTGCTGCAGCAATTGCTGGTACAAGCTGGCATTGACTGGCGACTCGGGCAGCAAAAAAACCACCTGCTCTTGTTGCGACGGCAAGTAGCTGCAACTGGCTGGTGCCGTCAGGCCAAACTTAAGTTCCATCGTTGAGCTCCAGAGATTGCGGTTGCCAGCAGGCGGCAGGAATGTTTTCTGCTGCCAATCGATGCAGTAACTGGAGGTAGTCGGATCTTGGCATTGGCATCACACCTAGCTGCTCAAGGTAAGGGTTGGGCAGCTGACAATCGATCCAGCCTGCCTGATAACGCTCCAGCTGCTGTTGCAGCACAACCAGCGCCAGTCTGGCGGTATTGGGTTGACGATTGAACATCGACTCGCCACAGAAAAGCTGGCCAATGGCCAGGCCATACAAGCCACCAACCAGTTCATCCTGCTGCCAGACCTCTATGCTGTGCGCCTGCCCCTGACGATGCAGCTCCAGGTAGGCCTGTTGCATGGCCGGAAGGATCCAGGTGTCTTGCTGTTTTACCCTAGGGGCCGCGCAGCCGGCAATCACCTCGGCAAAGGCTTGATTGACACTGAAGCGATAGCCCAGGCGCCGGCATTGTTTGCGCAAGGTCCGGTTTAACGTCAGTTGTCCCGGCTGGAACAGTGCCCGTATCGAAGGGCTCCACCACAAGATAGGCTCACCCCGTGCAAACCAGGGGAAGATGCCTTGCTGATATGCAGCCAGAATACGAGCCGGTGCCAGATCGCCCCCCATGGCCAAGAGACCATCGGGCTCCTGCAGTGCCTGATTGGGGGAAGGGAACGTCAGCTCCGGACCCACCTCGGGTAAATAGATTGGCACCTGCTATCAGTTATTCAGGGCATCCAGGTAGCGCTCAGCATCCAGCGCAGCCATGCAGCCACTGCCGGCAGAGGTAATTGCTTGACGATAAATATGATCCATCACATCGCCTGCGGCAAAGACGCCTTCAATGCTGGTTTGAGTGGCATTGCCCTCGGTGCCGGACTGGACTTTCAAGTAACCATTGTGCATCTCCAATTGCCCGGCAAAAATGTCGGTATTGGGTTTGTGACCAATGGCAATAAAGACACCTTGCACATCCAGTTGGGTTGGCGCTTCGCCTTTGCTGGATTTCAAACGGACACCGGTCACGCCCATCTCATCGCCGAGCACTTCGTCCAGTTCGCGGTGCAAGTGCAAAATAATGTTGCCACTTTCGACTTTTTTCATCAAACGGTCGATCAGGATTTTTTCTGAGCGGAAGCTGTCACGGCGGTGCACCAGATGCACTTCGGCCGCAATGTTGGATAAATACAAGGCTTCCTCCACCGCAGTGTTGCCACCACCAACCACCACCACTTTTTGGTTGCGGTAGAAAAAACCATCGCAGGTGGCGCAAGCGGAAACACCGCGGCCACTGTAGGCTTGCTCGGATTCAAGTCCCAGGTACTTGGCTGAGGCGCCAGTGCAGATAATCAGAGCGTCGCAGCTGTATGTTCCATTGTCCCCTTGCAAGGTAAAAGGGCGCTGCTTCAGATTAACCGTATGGATGTGGTCAAAAACAATCTCTGTTTCAAAGGTTTCCGCGTGCTCTTTCATTCGCTCCATCAGAGCAGGACCGGTCAGTCCATGTGGATCGCCAGGCCAGTTTTCGACTTCGGTGGTGGTGGTCAGCTGGCCACCTTGTTGCATGCCGGTAATCAGCACGGGTTTCAGGTTGGCACGGGCGGCGTAGACGGCGGCGGTATAGCCCGCAGGGCCGGAGCCGAGGATAAGCAGTTGATTGTGTTTGATCTCTGACATCAGAGTACTCCATGGTTGATGTTTTCTGTGATATGGGATCGATTCTACGGAAAGGCAAGCCTAAGCGAAAGACTTGGGCAGCAATTCAGTTTCAGGCAGGATTCTTTTGACGACCTTACTGCATCCGATTAAAGTGAACCTATTCGAGGTTTGAAAGGATGCCCTCATTGAACCCGCTTATCGCGCTACTTTTACTCATCGGCAGTTTGTTACCGGCGCTGGCTGCACCTGCTGTCTATCGTATTGGCATTGATGATGGTTTGCCCAACGCGACCATCTATTCGATTGCACAGGATGAGCAGGGCTATATCTGGCTGGGAACAACTGATTCTGGTTTATTGCGCTTTGATGGCTACCGGTTTATGCCGGTGCCGGTGTTAACCCAAGAGGAAGCCAAAACCGAGCCTTTCACCGATGTGGGGGTTTTGCTGATTGACCGTCAGCAACGTGTCTGGGCAGGGCTCTGGGGGCAGGGGTTGAGCCGGCTGGATTTTTCAGGTGAGGGTCTAACTCGTTTTTTGCAACAGGGCTATCAGGTCCAGGCACTGCTCGAAGCGGATGATGGCAGCATCTGGGTGGGGACCACCCGGGGGCTGTTTCGCATCGGAGCCGATGATAAGCCACTGCAGGTAGGAGCCAACGACAGTGCACAGCCGCTGCTGCATCAGCGGGTGTGGAGCCTTGCCAAGGGTGAGGCCGGTAGCCTTTGGATAGGTACCAGCCAGGGAGTCCACCTTTGGCATCCGCAGGATGGCTTGCAGCCAGGTCGATCACTGTATGCAACCACGACCATGAGTCGACAAAACGAAGCACGCGCTTTGCATTATGGCCATCAGCGGCTTTGGGTGGGCTCCCGTCAGGGCTTGTTGTCGTTTGATCCTGCCAGTTGGCAGCGGCAACACCACCCGGTTCCGGGCGAGGGCAGCAGCGATTTTCCACCAATTATCAATAGCCTGTATCCTGTAGCCAATGAGCAACTGCTGCTTGGCAGCTACGAAGGGGTGTTCCGTTACGACTTCAGTGCGCAAGACTATTCATTGTTTCGTCAACAAAGTGCTTTGCTGCCAAGCCTGAATGTACGCAGTATTTTAGTCGATCGCAGTGGTTTGTTTTGGGCCGGGACTCGCGACAGTGGTTTATTTTATACCCGTTTTTCCCGCAGTGCTTTTAGTGAGGTCGCTTTGAGCTCACTGCACGAATGGCAGCGCTGGTTCGAGTTGTCGGTCAGTAGCGTGGAAGCCAGTCAGCCTGGGACTCTGTGGTTTGGTACCTCTGAGCGACTTTATCGTAAAGACAAAGGCTCGGGGCAAATCCACAGTTATGAAACGGCGGGCCGGGTGAATCGCATTGCCAGCTCCGATTCTGGCCAGACTTTTTTTGCCACCGATGCTGGGCTGTATCGCTACAACACAGCGCAGGATAAACTGGAGCATTATCGGAACCCTTTTACCATGCTGGGCAGCACGCCCATTATCCGGGAAATGGTTTTGCTGCCAGATGGCCAGGCGTGGTTTGGGCTCTGGGGGCAGG
Organism: Alkalimonas delamerensis; assembly: GCF_030717955.1. NCBI lineage: Bacteria > Pseudomonadati > Pseudomonadota > Gammaproteobacteria > Alkalimonas > Alkalimonas delamerensis. Next base: position 131,539 of record NZ_JAUZVY010000002.1, read on the forward strand.
GCGTGGTGTATTACAACAGCAACACTGGCCAGTCCCGGCATTTTAGTGAGGATTTTCAGCAGCAGCGCGCCAACGAGGTGGTACAGGCCATGTTCGCACTGCCCGATGGCAGGGTCTGGGTGGGAACCCGTTACAGCGGCTTGTATCTGCTTGACGCCGAGCTGGGGGTGGTGCAGCAACTGAACACCGGCAATAATCGCTGGTTGCCATCGGATACCATTCAATGCCTGGCACAGGATGCGCAGCAGCGCTTGATTATTTGCAGCAATCGCGGCACTTTGCTGTGGCAGCCAGCTGATGACAGTTTCAAAGTGCTGTACGCTTCCGATGGGCTGGCCAGTGATCACATGCTGGGTGCCTTGCATCATGACAATCGCAGCTGGATGTTAAGTGCACAAGGTTTGAGTTTGCTCAGTGATGAGTTTGACCACCCGGTCACCTTTACCCGCAAAGATGGGTTGGCGTCAACCGAGCTCAATGCCGGGGCGATCTCAGTGGCTCCGGATGGCAGCCTTTACATTGGTTCTTTGTCAGGGTTAACCAAAGTAGAGCCAAAGCAACTGTGGGTGAATCAGCATTTGCCGACGCCTGTGGTCACGGCTGTGCGCATTGATCATGGCCCATTGCAGCCGTTGCTTGACGCTCAGCCAACGCCATTGTTGCAACTATCGCCAGCACAAAGCAGTTTAGAATTGCACTTTTCGGCGATGGATTTCCATGATGTCAGTCGCAATCAGTATCGTTTTCGGTTGGAGGGCTATGATCAAGACTGGCTTTACAGCGCCGATCGCGCCAGCGCGCTTTATGCCAACCTGCCGCCAGGGCGCTATACCTTTCAGTTGATGGCGACCAACAACCATGGCGTTATTTCAGAGCCAGTGAATGCCTTGCAGCTTGAAGTATTGCCGCGATGGTGGCAGCAGAGAATGTACCAATTGCTGCTGCTGGCTGCCCTGGCTGGCTTGATTTTGTTGGCGCACAATTACCGACTGAAGCACATTCGTCAGGTCAACCGGCTGTTGCAACAGTCGGTGCAGGAAAAAGATGAAGCTCAGCTTTTGCTGGAGTCCAAAGTGGCTGAGCGGACTAAAGCGCTGGAGCAAAGCTCGGCAGCATTGTCTTTGCGGACCCGTCAACTGGAAAAAAGTCTGGTACAGCTTTCGAGCAGCAATAGCCGTTTGCAGCAGTTGAATCAAATTAAAGATGACTTTATTTCAACGGTCAGTCATGAGCTACGCACACCATTAACCTCCATCCGGGGTGCCTTATCGCTGGTGAAAAATCAGGTGATCACACCGGAGCAACCAGCTTACCAAGAGCTGCTCACTACAGCACTGCACAACAGTGAGCGTTTATCCGAGCTTATTAACGACTTATTGGATGTGCAAAAGTTTGCGGCCGGTAAGATGCAACTGAAATCTGATCTTGTCGCCATGCGGCCGTTGATCCATGAAGCTATTCAGGGAATGGCCGAGTATGGACGTCGTTTTGCCGTCTCGGTTCACTTTGAGTCTGTCGGTCACGAGGATAAAGTGCTCGGTGATGCTCTGCGTTTGCGGCAGGTACTGGATAACTTACTGTCCAATGCCATCAAGTTTTCGCCGGCCGACAGTCAGGTACTAGTATCCATGCAAAGTGAAGGCAACTGGTTGCAAGTCAGCGTAACGGATTTAGGCTCTGGTATTCCGGAGCACTTTAAAGCGAGGCTGTTCGAAAAGTTTTCGCAGGCAGATGCGTCGAACAGTAAAAAAGTGCAGGGGACTGGTTTGGGCTTGGTGATTTGCAAGAGCATTATCGAAGCATTGGGTGGTGAGATTGGTTTTAAAGACAATCAGCCGACAGGCGCATGTTTCTGGTTTCGGCTCCGGCTACACCCTGAAGTTAGTCATGGTTAACAAATAAATGTTATTTTGGGTACAATGTCATGTTTTTATCATGAATTTGTAGCGTTCTGTGCTTTGTTTTTGTACAGTGCTTGATGCTACTTTGTAGCTCAGGGACTTAAATCAAACAAGGAGGTGCAACAATAACAAACTCGGAACAAACCAATGAAAACAATAAAAGCAACCAAGTTAGCACTGGCCGTTGCCAGTACTTTTACCTTGTCAGCGCTTTCTACTCAAGCCTGCGCCAATGATCTTAATGGCTTTCAAGGCTTAGCTTCTTCGGACAGAGAAGTGTCTCTGCGTCATGGTGTGCCATCCTTGCGGCCAGATACCAACAAATCCCAGCGTTACATTATTAAGTTCAAAGCTGCAGAGCTGATGGCGCATGCGGGGTTGCCGATGGCGGCAGACTTTGAGCGTTTATCGGAAGCCGAAGCTTTTTCTGTGCAAGCAGCCGAATCGGTACTGGCGCAGCATCAAGCGGATGCCATCATGCATTTGGATTTTGTTCAAGCCAGTGTGGCTGAACTGAAACCACAGCAGTTGCGTGAGTTGGCAAAACATCCGGCTGTTGAATACATTGAGCTGGATCACAAGCGCTATATTTCGGATGTGATCAGCCCAATGGCTCAGACCACTCCTTATGGCATTACCATGGTGCAAGCCAATCAGGTCAGTGATGCCAATGCCACCAATATGAATGTCTGTGTTATTGATACTGGGTATCAGTATGGACACTCTGATCTGCCCACCTCGGGAGTGACAGGCTCATCGTTTTCCGGCCATGGCAGCTGGTGGACCGATGGTAATGGCCATGGAACCCATGTTGCCGGAACCATTGTTGCTCTGAACAACAACATTGGTGTTGTCGGCGTGTTGCCATCCGGTCTGGTTGGGCTGCATAATGTGAAAATTTTCAATGATTCAGGTAATTGGACGCATGCTTCCAATCTGATCCAGGCGATTCAGTCCTGTCAAAACGCTGGCTCCAAAGTGGTGAATATGAGTCTTGGTGGGGGCAGCTCAAATACCACTGAGCGCAATGCGATGACCAACTTCTTCAACAATGGCATGTTGTTGGTAGCGGCGGCCGGTAACGCGGGTAACACCAGTTTTTCTTACCCGGCTTCTTACGATGCTGTTGTTTCAGTAGCGGCGGTCGATTCCAACAAAAATCTCGCCAACTTTTCACAGCGTAACTCCCAGGTCGAGATTTCTGGTCCTGGTGTCAATGTGGCTTCGACCTGGAACAACGGTGGCTATCGCAGCATCAGTGGCACCTCAATGGCATCTCCTCATGTAGCCGGCGTTGCCGCCTTGGTGTGGAGCAATCATCCGCAGTGCACCAATGCCCAAATCCGAAATGTACTGAACCAGACTGCAGAGCGTCGTGGTACATCAGGTCGAAACAACAACTATGGTTGGGGTATTGTAAGGGCGAAAGTCGCGCACGACTGGATCACCAACAATGGTTGCGATGGCAATGGGGGCGGCAACCCGGGTGGCGGTCAAACCTTCCATAACTTGTCTGGCTCTGCCGGACAATGGTTACGTGGTAGCTACGATATTCCATCTGGTGTCAGTCAGTTGACCTTCCGTATTACTGGTGGAACCGGTGATGCGGACTTGTACATTCGGCGCGGAGCTGCTCCTACCGAGCAACAGTGGGATTGTCGGCCATACCGCAATGGCAACGAGGAAGTCTGTACCTTCAATAATCCACAAGCCGGGACCTGGCATGTCGGGATCCGGGGATATACTGCTTTCTCTGGTGTGACTTTCAGTTACCAGTATTAAGCACGAAAAAAAAAGCTTGCCGGATTGTCCGGCAAGCTTTTCTTATGGATGAAAGCTAAGGGCGTGGCCTAACGGGCACCACGCGGCATACGCTGATCGATGCCAATTTTCTCTGCCCATAGCTTGGCAGCAGGCTGTTGTACCAAAGGGCGCCCTTTGGCCGGTGTTGCCGCTGCTGCTTTTTTCTTAGCTGCAGGCTTAGCTTTGGTGTTGCTGGCTTTTGCGGCCTTCGTCGGAGCGGGCGCAGCAGCATAACTCTTTGCCAGCTCGGCCAATTCTGCCAAACGAATGTTTTTACCACCATCAACACTGAACCAGCCCGGCTTTTGCTCAAGTTGTGGCTCTTTGCCAAAGGCAGCCTGGTAAGCCGCAGTGAACTCAGCGATGACTTGGTCTTTGTCCAGTTTACTCATGGATTCTTCCTGTTGTTTACTCAATAGGGTGCTGGTTAGTTATACAACATTCACCGCCTGCTGACAAATTTGAGCCTTTGTTGCGTTGGCATCGGCTGATAAACTGTCGGTCAAAGTCTGTGAACAAACAGGAAAGAGGTTATGGGTAGCATTGAACGTCGCGCATTGCAGGCATTGCTGGATGCAAAATTAGCAGCACCATCCATCCCGGATTATTGCCCCAATGGGTTGCAAGTGGAGGGGAAAAGCCAGATCTGCAAAGTGGTGACCGGCGTGACCGCTTCCCAGGCGTTGATTGATGCGGCCATTGCGGCTCAAGCAGATGCCATCCTGGTGCATCATGGCTACTTTTGGAAAGGCGAAGCACCAGCGGTTGTGGGTATGAAAAAGAAACGGTTGCAGGCATTGTTGCAGCATGACATCAGCCTTTTTGCCTACCATCTGCCGCTGGATGTGCATCCGGAGCTTGGCAACAATGCCCGGTTGGCGCAGTTGCTCGGGTTGCAGCAAGTGCAGCCATTACCAGGCCCGGCACCGGAAGGGGTGGTGATGACCGGTCGTCTGGCTCAGGCTGAGCCCATTGACCAATTCAGTGCCCGGGTTGAAACCCTGTTGGGACGCTCCATCCTCACCCATGCGGCTGGTGAGCGTCTGGTGCAGCAGCTGGCCTGGTGCACGGGCGGTGGTCAGGGCTATATCGATGCGGCGGCGGCAGCCGGGCTGGATTTGTTTTTGACCGGCGAGGTCTCCGAGCAAACCATTCACAGCTCCCGTGAGCAAGGGATCCACTTTATTGCTGCCGGCCATCATGCCACTGAGCGTTATGGGATTGAAGCGCTGGGCCAGTGGCTGGCGGCGGAAACCGGCCTGGATGTCGAGTTTATCGATATTCCGAATCCAGCCTGAGTTCGCGGCTGCCAATGATGACGAAAAAACAGGATCGTAATTTTGATGGCATGGCGCAAAAATTTCAGCGCAATATCTATCAGACCACCAAAGGGCAGTTGCGACAGCAGGTGTTACTGCGCGATTTGCTGGCATTGCCAGAGCTGCAGCAGCCGCAGCGCATTCTGGATGTGGGGGCAGGGCAAGGCCAGATGGCGCTGGAGCTGGCCCGCCATGGTCACCAGTTGTTGTTGACGGATATTTCAGCCAGCATGCTGCAGATCGCCGCTGAACAAGCCGGCCAAGCAGGGCTCGGTGATCGGATCCAGTGCCAGCAAAGCAGTTTGCAGCAGCTGAGTGAGCAGCAGCCGCGCTTTCCCGTGGTGCTGTGCCATGCCATGCTGGAGTGGCTGGCCGAGCCAGAGCAGGCCATCAGTCAGTTACGGCAGCTGATCGAGCCTGGTGGGATCTTGTCCTTAATGTTCTACAACCTGGATGCCAAGCGTTTTGGCAATCTGCTTTACGGCAACTTCGAGTATGTGGCGGCCGGGTTGGCACAGCGTAAAACGGTGCCCTTGAGCCCGCAGCATCCGCTAAGTCCGTCAGAGGTCCTGGCCTGGTGCGAAAGTGCGGGTTTTGAATTGCTTAGCAAAACCGGCGTGCGCTGCTTTCACGATTATTTACGCCAGCCGTCGATGCAGCAAAGTCATTTTGCTGAGCTGCTGGCGCTGGAGCTGCAATACAACCGGCAGGAGCCTTATGCTTCTTTGGGCAAATACATCCATTTGGTAGTAAGAGCACCGCGGAGCTAACGTCAGTGCTAGTTTCCACCAGAAACAGCATCCCTGCTGTTTTGCGGAGTCGCCAGAAAAAACGCGGTTTTTACTGGCTCGCAAAATCAATGGCTTACGCGAATGATTTTGGCAGCGCATCCTTGCGCTGCATTAGCGCCCGCCTTTCAGGACGGGCACTAACTAGTCAAACTCAAAGCGATACAGCAAGTCGACCGACTGCTCAAGGCCTGTGACGCTCTCCAGATAAAGATTGCGCATCAAGCGGTAACGCAGGGTGAACTCGCCAAAAGGCTCAAAAATACCGACCCCGTACTTCACTTGCAAGTTGCGGGTCAGGTAGCCGCTGACGGTGACCTGAGATTGATCGCCAGTGCCGGCGGTATCCAGCGTCAGATCCTGCACCCCAAAGGCTTCGCCAAGGCTGCCTACCAGCCTGGAGCTGGTCGCCAACCCCAGGCCAATTAAGCTGGTTGTGACCGGGTTGGCGGCGCTGCCCGACTCGCTGTCCAGGTTCCGCCCCAGCAGCAGGTAAGAGGTGGCATTGGCCTGCGCCATGGCGGGCTCGGAGAAAATTTGAATGTTGGGCTCATCGGCAGGGCCACTGACGCGAATGCCGGCGATGACATCGTCTTCGATGTTATCCGGGTTGCGAATGGCTTCCAGGTTCAGGAATGGCTGATCGGCCGGTCCACTGAACAGTACTTGCCCGCGACGGATCAACAAATCCTGCCCATAAGATCGAAAAGTACCATCCACCAGGTTCAACTCGCCATAAAGCCGGGGCTGAGCACTGTCTTGCCGGACCTGCAGGCTGCCCCGGATATGGCTGCGCAGGCCAAAGGCGGCAAAGCGAACCTGATCACCCAACCGAACCCGGATATCGGTGTGAAACGGCAAGGTTCTGCTGTCGGTGGTTTCTTGCAGTGGGTTAAAATCAGCATCCACCAAGACTTCATCACGACTAATGCTGACGGCCGCTTCTGGCAGGCTGTCAACCACCAGACGCGCCCAGGGGATATCGACAGTGCCGCTAAGGAGCGCGCGTTCAGGGTTGGCGGTCAGGGTTAAATCCGGTTGCAATTGCAACCGACCCAGCGGGATCTGAACGGAAAGGGCATCTCCACGGATCCCGAGCTGTGCCGACCAGGCAGCCAGATCGGCCCATTGGCTGTCGCCTTGCAATTGCACCTCACCTTGCGGAGTTTGCACAAAGCCCTGCAGCTGAGCACTATCGCTGTTAAAGTCGATGGAGAGCTCCCCTCGCTCAATATCGACCGGTGACATCTGGCCGCGAACCGAGACATCCTGGACTCGCAGGTGTCCGGTCACACTCGGTTGCTGCAATGGGCCCTCCAATCGGATCTGGCTGTTTAACACCGCATTCAGCTGACTGAAGTCATCCAGCAAGGGCTGTAAAAACTCAAAACTAAACTGATCGACCTCAATATCGGCGGCCAATTGGCGATGATCGCTGTCCAATTCGCTAAGTTGTATCTGGCCCTGCAGGCTGCCTTGCTCGGTGATGCCAGCCTGCCAGTTCATAGCAAATTGCTGGTCAATCAGCTCAGCCTGCAGCGCCAGCTGATGCCAGGGAATGAACAGCTCTTGTTCGTAGTGATAGCCCAACCTGCCCTCAGGGCTCTGGAGCTGCAACCTGGCTTGCAACGGAGCGTCCTGCTGCCAGTTGAGCTCGCTTTGTGCATTTAGCCGGCCCGAAAGTTCGGAAAAAGGTGGCAGCCAGGGGCTCAGCCAGGCCAGCTCGAAGTTTTCCAGGCTCAACTTGACTGCCGCTTGCTTAATGCTAAAGCGGCTGTCTTCCGGCAGACACAAGCTGGCGAGCTCGCGCTGCCAACAATGGGCGGATAGGTGCAGCTCCGGCTCAGCAGCATGCACAGCCAGCTGCATCGGGTAGCGCAGCTCCCAGCGACCTAGCTCGGTTGAAAACCAGGCTTCTTGCCATTCGGTGAGCCAGCGTTGCTGCTGGCGATCATACTGGCCAGCCAGGCGTAGCTCGGCACCCAGTTGCTCACCATCCAGAGCCAACTGCAGATGATGTTGCCGCTCATCCCCATGCAGTGCCAGCTGCAGGCTATCAAAGCGCAGTTGTTGCAAGCGTAGATCGGAGAGGGTGATGTCCAGCTCGGTTTGTATCGGTTGCTCGGTGTTCAGCGAGCCTTGCAGCCGGGCGCTTTGCAGGCTGAACAGCTGTTGCCATCCCAGCTCAAGCGCGGCGATATCAAGCTGCAATTCGGGCGTCTCTCTGGCACCACTGAGTGCGATACTGCCTTCCAATTGGCCGCGGCTATCGGGGACGGAGTCTGCCAAATCGGCAATTTGAACCCTGGCCAACATCTGCCAGGCATCGGTCAGGGTACCGGCAAGCTCCAGCTGGTTTTGTCCGTGATGCAGGCGTACTGGCTTTGCCGTCAACTCAAGGGCGCCGGAGCCTGTTGGGTCTTCAAGGCGCACCTGGCCATCCAATCGAAGTGGAATGTCTCTCAGCCAGCCCGAGAGTTGTAGCCCGGCTAGCTCCAACGCCCAGCCACCTTCAGCGGTCAGCTCACCATCGAGCTGGCTGCTGCCAAATACCAGGCCCGGATACTCGGGCCATTGCAAACCTGGGTCCAGTTGTTCAAATTGCCATTGACTGCGCCATTGGAGCCTATCCTGCAGCTGCAAAACGCCCTGTGCCTGAATTTGACCGCCGAGCGTTGCCAGCCTCAGTTGGTGCAGCGCCAGTTGTTTGGTATCCATGCTGGCTTCCAACTGGATACTGCTATCGGGCAGCCCATCGCCTTGCAGCTCCGTTCGAAGCTGGGCGGTCCACTGCTCCAGAGTCCCTGCTAACTGCAACTGACTTTGCCGAAGCTGGTACTGGGCCTCTGTTTCCAATGGCCATTGCAAATGCGCACTTTGAAGCTGCGCAGAAAAAGGCAACTGCGGACTGATTAAATCAAAGGCTGCAGCGGCGGTGGCATCCAGAGCCCCATCGATGGAAAGCTCTGCTTGCAAAGCGGCTAAATCGCCGGTGATGGCGGCTGTGACTTGCAAAGGACCGGACAGCAGGTCCGGATGAAACAAGCGGAAGCTGGCATCCAGTGGGTACTGTTGTTGCGGTTGCAGTTTCAGGTTGGCATTGAGTTCAAGTTGGTGCTGGCGCAGACTCAGATCGATCAGCTGAATGCTGCGACGGTCGACCAGCAAACCAAATTTTAACGCATCAAGTAGCCGCGCCTCATTCAGATACAATTGCTGCAAGTCAAATTCAACCAGATCAATTTGCAGTGGCAGCAGCAGATCGGGCAGTTGCAAGCCTGGCCATGCCAGCGCATCAAGCAGCGCCGTTGGCTCCGTTGCGCTAGTAGATTCTTCCGCAGGCTCGGTTGGGAAGGACAATGCCAGTCTGGTGGCTTTTGTTGGCTGCAGCACCAGTCGGTTGCCCCAGAGCTCCAGGCTGCTGTTTAACTGACTCAGTTGGATCTGCTGTTCGTTTAGTTGCAGCGTCATGTCGCTGAGCTCAAATTGGCGGATGCTGATTGGAAAAGGGATCCATACTTGAGGCAGTGCCAGCTCCTGCGGCGCTGCACTGTCTGTGGATGGCTCGGAGTCCAGTTGCACCTGAACACCCTGCAATCTTAACTCACGCAAACACAAGCTCAGGCTAAACAGACAAGGCAGATGATTGTTCACGCTTAGCTGTTCCACGCTTAGCAACAGCCCTTCTTGCTGATAGCGCAGTTGCTGCAGCTGAAAGCCATTGAGCAAATTGCCCTCGGCTTTTGCTACCTGGAGCTCCGGTACCAGGCGTTCCAGGACCCAGAGGTTGAAACGCAGCCCCGGCTGGCTAAAGGCCAGCACCACGGTCAGCAGCACAAAAAGCAGCAGACTGTACCAAAAGCCTTTATTGATGGTCATTAGCCACTTCATAGTTCAGGCCCCAATGAAAAATGCAGTTGGAACTGCCTTGGCTTGCCTTCATCGTGATCCAGCCCCCAGGCAAAGTCCAGTCGAACCGGGCCTATCGGCGATGCCCAGCGGACGCCAAGGCCCACGCCGCGCTTCCAGTCCGGGTCTCGGCTCCAGGAGCTGCCGTAATCGACAAAGCTGGCCAGCCACCAGTTGCCGGTCAGACGATACTGGTATTCGGCGCTGCCTGTGACCATGTAGCGTCCTCCCAGCAGCAAGCCGGCGTCATCACGAGGCGCGACCCGCTCATAACCATAGCCTCGAATGCTGTTGTCGCCACCGGCAAAAAAGCGCAGGCTGGGCGGCAGCTCAGTGGCTTCTTCCAACAAGATGGCGCCGGCATCAAGCCGGGTCACAACCCGGTGATCGCTGCCAAAACTGGTGATGTAGTTGGCACGGCTTCTCAGGCGGATAAAACGGTTGTCCGAGCCCCAGGCCCGGTCCGAGACTTCAGCCGAGAACAGCAAACGATCGCCACGGCTTGGCATCATGCCGCCCTGGCTGCGGCTTCGGGTAAAGCTGATCCCTGGCATCCACAGATTGCTGCGATCTTCCTTCTCGGCCTGAATAAATTCGGAGTACAGCCAGCGCACCGACGCAGTGCGGTACCATTGATTGGTCAGCAACCAGTGGCGCTCTGCCGCCAGCGTATAGTCCTGGCCTTTGCCATCCCGGTTTTCAAAGTTTTTGACCCCAGTCTGGAACTGGTAAAAATCCTGCGCCACATTGCGCAGTGGCAGCCGATAGGAAGACTCCAGGCTTTGCTCGATACTGGACAGCGCTAGGCGGTTGTTCAGGCTGTGCCCCCGGTCGTTGAGCCAGGGACGGTTCCAATTGACTTTTAAACGTCCTCCCTGCACTTCGGTATAGCCAACGCCCAGCTCAACACTGTTGCGGGCTCTGGGTTCCAACTGCACGTGCAATGGTACCATCTGTGAGCGGTCTTCCAGCGATTCGTTGTCGGGCTCAATCAGAATCGAACCGAACCAGTTGGTGTTGGCCAGGGCTTGATTGAATTCGCCCAGCAGGCTTGCCAGGTAGGGTTCGCCGGATTGAAAGGGGATCAGCGAGTAGAGGCGCTGCTCCTGAATTTGTGAGCCGCTAAAGCGCACATCGCCAAAGTGGTAACGAGGCCCACTGTCAAAATGCAGGGTAAGACGCGCTTCTTTGAGGGCCTCAGATACCGCCAGCCTATTTTGAGTGAAGTCGGCCTGAAAATACCCTTTGCGAAGCGCCAGGTTATCAAGACTGCTTTTAAGCTGCTCGTAACGGCCATGATGCACCGGATCACCGGGCTGTGGTGCCAGCCTTGCTTTGAGCCGCAAAAAGTCCAGATCGGTGGCGGCATCGCCGGTAATTTGGACATCAACCTGCTGGTAGTGGGTTTGTGCTCCAGGCTCAATCTGCATGATAAGCACAGAGCCACGGGCCGAGCGCTCAATTTGAAAATGAAATTCAGGGTGGTAATAGCCCAGGGCACGAAGTGCGGTTCTGGCCTCAAGCTCAATTCTGGCTTGAAAACGCAACGAAGTGGACACATGGCCATTGGCGAAATTGGCCAGATACAGCTCGACATTGTCTCTGGCTGCACCCGAGACGCCTTGAATTTGCAAACGAGTTTGTTCGGCTGTCACAGGCGAGGGCACTAAAAGCCAAAGCACCATCATAAAGCCAATCTGTCGTGCCCAATGCATCACAACCTGGTTTTCCTGTTCATGAAATTTAAAGTATCCGGGGCAAAGTTGTACGTATTATGACTTATCAGAGTGAATGTTGGCTGAAACAGCGAACTAGTCATTGTTTGGTAAAGCTCTGACATATCTTACCATTGTCCCGAAGATGCTTCATCTGCTGTCAGTTAATTTTACAAGTATCATGTTCCTTTTATAGTTAAGATTATGTTTTTAAATGATTAATTCTGTTGGCATGAGTTATGCATTACCTTGGTGTAACATATAAATCCATAAGGAAAATAAAATGGAACTCTCAACTGCACTTAAAACAGGATTAACGGCATCAGGAGCTGCACTGGCTCTTTTCTTTGCCAGTCAATCAGTAGCCGCACCTATCATTATGGAAGGTGACTTTGTTAAAACAGCGATCAGTGAAAATGGTACCTTGGGCTATGGTGGTACTATTGCACCCGGGTTATTGCATGACCCGACGGGTAATCGGAACTTTGGCGTCAATGACTACCTGACGCCCGGCGATCCATGGGAGTGGTTTGGTGTCACTGTCGCTGGAACTACCTATGGCAATAACAACAATAATACCTGGAGTGGTGGCAGTTTTGGTTTTGGCACTCTAAATGATGTAAGTGGCACCTCAAGCTACGACCATCATGTCAGTTGGTCTAGTGCCTTAAGCGGCCTGTTGTCGATTGAGCACCAATATTACTTCAATGATGGTGACGAGCGGGTCAACATCACCACCACCATTACCGCACTGGATATTCTGGCGGATGTGAAATTTTTAAGAGCCATTGATCCCGATCCGGATGTGAATACCCATGGTACTTACGATACTATCAACGGTCGCGGTTATGGTGCTTTGGCACCGGAAGACTGGGTGCACTCTTTAGGCGCTAATACCGGCTTCGCCCTTGGAATTTACAGCAACTCTTCTGTAACGCACAACACGGGTGTTTCTGCCGGTTGGACCACAAACCCGGACTTTTATTTAAATGGCAACGATGATGGCACTGGTGACTTTGTCATTGGTATGGCTTTCTTGTTGGGCGATATGACGCAGGGCCAATCCATTAGCTTTGATTATGCCTATGTCATGGGAGACAGCATTGATAATGTAGATATCCCGCCATCAAATCCAGTGCCAGCTCCTGCTAGTCTGGCTTTGTTAGCTTTGGGCTTGGTTGGTATCCGCTTTAGCCGTCGCCGCAATTAATCTGAGCGGTATATAAAAAACCTTGAGGTTTAGCGATAAACCTCGAGGTTTTTTGTATTCAGTGCCGGGTAAATGGCATTAGACGGCCAGATAGCTATTGATTTTTAGAGGTGATCTGGGTAGAGTAGCGCCGTCCATCGAATTCGATAGACCAGAAGAGGCGCGTTGTTCAGGTAGCCTGTGTCAGATGTCTGTTCATCGCAGCACAGGGGAGGGGAACATCGCCGAGGAGCGTACGGTACAGAACGTATGGCTTCGGTTGCCAGGGCTGAATCCCTGGGACTGTCACCTGAACCCTGGTGGAGAGCTTCTGGCCTTTGTGTACTTGAACAGCATGCCTGCATTCTTGCCTGTCTGTTTCCGGTTTTATCAAATGCCGTGCTCTGCTTATTGTTGCTGCATAAGGAGAGATCCATGTCTGAACTCATCGTTGCTAAATTTGGTGGCACCAGTGTCGCCGACTTCCCTGCTATGTCTCGTTGTGCCGATATTGTGCTGGCCGATCCCCGTATTCGGGTGGTGGTGGTCAGTGCCAGTGCCGGTGTTACCAACCAACTCGTCGCCATTGCCCAACAAACCCAATTGCATGCCCGTTTTACGGCCTACACCGATATCGAGCGTATTACCATGGCGGTGTTGCAGGCGCTGCAGCACCCGGAAGCGGTGGCAGCGCAGATTGAATTGCTGTTGTCCGAGCTGCGTCAGCTGATTGAACAAGCCGGCCCGGTCTTTAGTGTGCAGCAAAAAGACGAATTGTTGTCCTTTGGCGAGCGGTTAAGCTCGGTACTTTTCACTCAGGTACTGGCCGAGCGCGATGCGGCTGTGGCTTGTTTCGACAGCCGGCTGGTGATGCGGACCGACAGTCACTTTGGTAAGGCGGAGCCTCAGGTCGACGCCATCCGTGCTTTGTGCCAGCAGCAGCTGCAACCGCTGCTTGCCAGTGAGCGATTGGTGATGCAGGGTTTTATTGGTGCCGACGCTCAGGGGCAAACCACAACGCTGGGACGGGGCGGCTCCGATTACAGCGCGGCTTTGCTGGGCGAAGCCCTGGATGCGACTGTGGTGCAAATCTGGACCGATGTGGTTGGGATCTTTACCACCGATCCCCGGTTAACCGAGCAGGCACGCTGCATTCGGGAAATCAGCTTCGATGAAGCTGCAGAAATGGCCACCTTTGGTGCCAAGGTGCTGCATCCGGCTACTTTATTGCCCGCTGTGCGGCAGAACATCCGGGTCTTTGTCGGCTCCAGCCGTGAACCGCAAGCCGGTGGTACCTGGATTGCCCGTGAGGTTACTGAGCGTCCGGCTTACCGCGCCATTGCGCTGCGCAAATCGCAGACTCTGATCACAGTGAAAAGCCCGGCCATGTTGCATGCGGCTGGTTTTTTAACCCGGGTGTTTGATGTGCTGAGCCGTCATCATATTTCGGTCGATTTGGTCACTACTTCTGAAATCAGTGTCGCCCTGACATTGGATGAAGCGCCCGGCAGTGCCTTTGACAGCTTAACGGAAACCGCCATTGAAGAGCTGCGTCAATTGGGGGATGTTCAAGTGGAGCATGGTTTGAGCCTGGTGGCCGTAATTGGCAATCATTTGCACAGCAGCCGCGGTATTACCGGTGAGCTGTTCCAGGCGCTGGAAGGGGTGAACATGCGGATGATTTGCCACGGTGCCTCCAAGCACAACCTGTGCTTTTTGGTGCAGGATGCCGACGCCAGTCCAGTGGTCAAACAATTGCATCAGAGCTTATTTGCCGCTTAAGCTGAGCTCAGGGAGCCGAAGGCTCCCTGAGTGCTGATTATTGGCAGCTGCCGCAGCAGATACCATCGCCATGGGCTGGCTGAACAAATAAGATCTCGTTCTCCAGCAAAATGTGCTCCATCAGATCCTCTTTTAATTCGCGCAGCCCCAGGTATAGGGCGGTCCAGGTGTTGCAGGCACCCAGCGGCAGGCGAATGCCATCGGTAAGGCTATCCAGTTTTTCCAGCTCATCGCCGTGCTGCAAATGCTCTTGTTGCATCACATGGATGGGGCCTGCCGGGTAGATGCCCTGGCGCAGCATCGGAAACAGGATTTGCTCTTCTTTTTGCATATGGCTTTCCAGCTCCTGCAGCATCGCATCCAGCTGATCGGCCAGGCCGGTCGGGCAGTCCGGGCTGTCGCTATGTACGTGTTCAACCCGGCGCGCCAGCCGGATCAACTCCGGTAGCTGCTGGCGGTGTTTGTCGTGGTAGCGCTGCAAAATGTAGTCAATCAACTCATGGGCCGGGGCCTGTCGCCAGTCTTTTGCCAGTGGCTTTTGCTGCAGCGCCTCCAAAGCTGCCAGCACCGGGCCTGTTTCCAGCCCCCGCTTTTGCAGGGCTTCGGCCAGGCTTAGCTGTCCGCCGCAGCAAAAATCCAGTTTGTACTGATGAAACACCCGGGTGGCACCACTGATTTGGGTGGCCAGTTTGCCAAGGGGTTGGGTTAGTAATTGCATGGGTACTCCTGCTATCGATTGGGTTGTCAGCTTGCTATTTGCTACTTGCTAAGAGCAAGCGCCATGCCAGCAACTACCACCTCTGATTCCTATAGCTTTTTCGGACTGCATGGTATATTTCACCCAATTCATAATGGTTTTATTTACCCTGGATGGTGAAAATGACGGTATTACCAACCATCTTACTGGCCGATCTGGTGACCGAGTTACCGGCACCGGTCCGGCTGCAGCGGCTGGTCAGCAATCTGATGGCTGAGTTTGGCTGCGGGGCTGTGGTGTTGCTCCAAAAGCAGCAGGACTATTTAAAGCCGGTGGCGATGCAAGGGCTGGCACGCGAAGCGCTGGGCCGGCACTTTGCGGTGGCGCATCATCCAAGGCTAGCGACCATCATGGCCAGCCGGCAACCGGTTCGGTTTGCACCGGACTCCAGCTTGGCCGATCCCTACGATGGCTTGCTGGATGCGAAGCCAGAGCAGCCGCTGGCGGTGCATGATTGCATGGGCATGAGCCTGTACCTCGAAGGAGAATGCTGGGGCGCCATTACCCTGGATGCGCTACAAGCCGGCACTTTTGATGCGGCCAGTGAAGCGCGCTTGCAGCACTACAGCTTTTTAATCGAGGCCATTATCCGGGTCTGTCGGCTGGAGCGGGACAACCGGGTGCTGCGGCAAAGTCGCAGCGACAGCGAGCCCCGACTTGTCGCCAGCCAGGCGGATAGCGGCATTATTGGCCAGAGCAAAGCCCTGCAGCAGGTGTTGCGACAGCTCGATGTGGTGGCCGACTCCGAGCTGCCGGTACTGCTGCTCGGCGAAACCGGTACCGGCAAAGAGCTCTTTGCCAGACGTTTGCACCAGTTATCTCCCCGCAGCAAAAAGCCGCTGGTGTACATCAACTGCGCGGCCTTGCCGGAAACCCTGGCCGAGAGTGAGCTGTTTGGTCATGTCAAAGGGGCGTTTTCCGGTGCCGGGCAGGATAGGGCCGGCCGTTTTGAAGCCGCCGATGGTGGCACCTTGTTTTTGGATGAAGTGGGGGAGTTGCCACTATCCATTCAGGCCAAACTGCTGCGGGTGCTGCAAAACGGCGAGGTACAGCGCCTTGGCACCGACAAGCCTTGTCAGGTCAATGTACGCATCGTCGCTGCCACCAACCGTCAACTGGCCGAGCGGGTGCAGCAGGGCGAGTTTCGGGCCGACTTGTACCACCGGCTGTCGGTTTATCCATTGCCTATTCCGCCGCTGCGCGAGCGTGAACTGGATATTTTGCTGTTGGCCGGTCATTTTCTGGAGCAAAACCGGGTGCGGCTGGGGTTTCGCAGTCTGCGTTTTGCGCCCGAGGCGGAGCAATTACTGCTGCAGTACCACTGGCCGGGCAATGTGCGCGAGCTGGAGCATGTACTGAGCCGGGCAGCCATTCAGGCGCTTAGTCAGGGCGCCAGCCGACAAGACATTGTGACGCTGCAGGCCGACTGGCTGGGGCTGGCTGATGCTCAGCAAACTGCCACCGCGCTAACAGAAACGGCAGCTACAGCCGACTTGAACGGTTTAACGCTAAAACAAACAGTCTTGAACGGTTTGACACTAAAACAGGCAATACAATGCACCCAGCGCCAGCTGATCCAGGAAGCTTTACAGCAACATCAACAGTGCTGGGCCGATGCGGCCCGCAGCTTAGGGGTGGATGCCAGCAACCTGCACAAACTGGCGCAAAAGCTGGGCCTGAAAGCGAGCCGGGGGCAAGCATGAACAGCTTAAAAGTTTGGCATTGGCTAAAGGTATTGCTTTGGCGCTTGCTGGCTATTAAAGCCTTGCTGCTGGGGCTGCTTGGGATCCCATTGCCGGGCTTGCCGACTGTGCCTTTTTTATTGCTGTCGGCCTGGGCTGCGGGCAAGGGCTGGCCGGCGCTTGAGCTGTGGCTGCTGCAGCACCCGCGTTATGGCCCGCCTATTTTAGCCTGGCGTCAGCACGGCGCTGTATCACGTCGTGCCAAATGGCTGGCCAGTCTGATGATGACTGGCTCGGTGCTGCTGATGTGGTTTTCGGCGGCCCCTGTGCTGTTAAAAATTATTCTGCCACCCTTTTTAGCCGCTGTAGCCACCTGGTTATGGCTGCGGCCAGAGCCGGTATCGGTCAATCCGATGGAGAACCCTCATGACCAAAGCACGTAGAGAAGCGCTTAAAGAACTGACCACCGCACAAAGCCTGCGCTACAGCCGCCACCTGATGCTGCCGGCGATGGATTTTGCCGGGCAGGAGGCCTTACTGGCCTCACGGGTCTTGCAAATTGGTGTCGGTGGTCTTGGCTGCGCCGCCGCACCTTATCTGGTTGCCAGCGGCATCGGCGCTTTAACGCTGGTGGATGATGATACGATTGACAGCAGCAATCTGCAGCGGCAGATCCTATTTCGTGAAAGTGATTTGGGCCAGTCTAAAGCCGAGGTGGCGCTGCGTCATCTCAGCGGTATGAACCCGGATACTCAGCTGAGTGCTCTGACCCGGCGATTCGAGCAACAGGAGCTGCAGACGATGCTGGCCGATTACGATTTGGTGCTTGATTGCAGCGACAACCTGGCCACCCGCAATGCCATCAATGCAGCCTGCTTTGCTACGGGCACGCCGCTGGTATCCGGTGCGGCCATCCGGCTGGAAGGTCAGGTGATCAGTTTCCCGATGGATGGCAAGCACGCCTGCTATCAGTGCTTAAGCCAGTTGTTTGGCGAGCAGCAACTCAGCTGCATGGAGTCGGGCGTGTTATCGCCTTTGGTGGGCGTGATTGGCAGCATGCAGGCGCTGGAAGCCATTAAAATTGTGGCTGGCGTGGGCGAACCTGGCTATGGCCGCTTGCACTTGTTTGATGCGCTGCAAGGGCAGTGGCAGTCGTTTCAGCTACCGGCGGATCCCCATTGCGCGGTCTGTGGCCAGGGGGCTGGTGCCGGTTAGGGCTAAGCTGCTGGCCCGGATCAGGCTTTAGGATGAACAGCCAGCTGTGGCAGCACTTCGGTTTGCACCTGATGCAGCAAGCGGTAGGCGTCGCTGATGCTGCAATCCTGGTGATCCTGTTTTTTGTAGCCGAGACTTGTTAGCTCCAGATGGTAGGTCGGTACTATGTCGTGCTGCGCCAGGGTTTGACGCACACAATTGAGCGGGCAGCCATCAATGGCCAGGATTGGCCGGCCGGATTGGGCTACTTTCAACAGCTGTTTGACATGGCCGCCCACCCCGGCAATGCAGGACATCTGGGCCAGCCCCTGGCGATCCAGCACTACGGCCAGATCATTGGCCAACTGGGCGACATTGGAGCAGCCGGAACAGGCATAGACCAGGGGTTGTTGTGTTAAGTCGAGTTCTGTTGTTGCCATGCGTGGTGTTCCCATTTTTTTAGTCGGAAACTTCAGTGTAGGCAGCCACAGCAGCAACAGTTTGATGTGCATCAAAGATGCGAAGCCCTTACCCCATCAGAGGTAAGGGCTCCGTGGTGTACTTACCCCGGCCGGCCATCGGCTCTTGGCGTAGTGAGTACTGGCCAGTACACCAGGCAGTAACAGCCAAACGCCAGCACCCAGCCGCCAATGGCCAGTTGGTACCAATACAGCGCAAAACCCGGCAGCCACTGGGTCAGTACCCGCAGCATAACGGCAGCAATCAGCAGCACAAAAGCCGCCGCCATCACCGGCTTGGGTTGCAGCATACGGCCGGTATGGCCCAGCGAGACCCGCGCCATCATCGCCAGGATCATCACCCCCATGGCACCCGCGGTCAGCGCATGAATGGCGGTGCTTTGGCTGACTGCCAGACCAGCGGCTTTGGCAGCGAACAGCGCCAGCCCAACAGGAATAAAGTAACAGGCGATATGCAGCGACCAGAGCAAGGGCACCCGAAAGGTCAGCCAGATTTTGACCCGCAGCAGTCGCCACAAGCAGAGCAAAGAGGCCGTTGCATACAGCAGCGCCATCAGGTTGGCCGGTAGCCAGCTGACCAGCAGCACAAAGTGCAGCGCAAATATCAGCCAGAGTGCGCCAAGGGCGGCGTTATCCAGCCAGGGTTTGGCTTCGATGCGCGGTGTTTGGGTGCCATTGGCGGTAAACATCGGCAGCACCCGGCCAGAGACGATGGCCATCACCAGGGTAATCAACCAGATGGTATTGAGCATGCCGTGTTGGCTGTACAGCGGCTGCTCCAAAATGACCCCTGCGTGCATCAGCGCATTGCAGGCGGTCAGTAGCAGCAGTACCGGCACAAAAAACAGATTACGGCTTTGGCCGGCTTTCAGCAGGATGCGGCCAAACAGCAGCGCCGCCAGAGGTAAAAAAGCCAGATCAACCGCCGCCACCACAACGCCGGGCAGTGAACCACCCAACAGCATCAGGGCCCTGGCGGCCAGCCATACCAGGGTAAGCCAGAGCAGGGGACCGCCATGGGTAGCACGCAGGCCGGTCCAGTTTTGTACCGCGGTCAGCAAAAAGCCGACAATAATAGCGGCGACAAAACCAAACAGCATTTCGTGCTGGTGCCAGAACAGCAAGTCGCCATAAGGCTGCAGGGCAATCAGGCCGCTGAGCGCCAGCCCCCACAGCAGCATGGCCAGCAAGCTGAACAGGGCACCGAATAAAAACAGTGGCCGAAAGGCCTGGCGCAGCAGGGGCTTTAACGCTTCTTCCTGTTGTACATCAGTGATTTGCATCGTCGTTGTCCTCAAAAAAGTTACTGGCCAGGGCCGCCTGCAGTTGCTTTTGCACTTGCTCGCTGCGAATGGCAAAAAACATCATGGTCATGCACAGTGCCAATACGGCGTACAGCACCATAAAGCTGGCACTGGCAATGCCAAGCGCATCCTGAGCGGCACCAAAGGCAATCGGCAGGGTGCAGCCACCCAAAGCGCCAATGGTGGCGATGATGCCACCAACTGAGCCCATCTGCTGCGGGTAATGGTCGTGGGTAATTTTCAGCACACTGGCGCGGCCAAAGCCCTGGGCCACGCCGATGACAAAAATCAGCGCGGTAAAAAGCCAGAGATTGATTTCAATGGTCAGCTCGACATCACGTTCCAGCCCATGAATGGTCATGGTGGTGGGCGGGTAGCTCAAGAAGAACAGACAGACCAAGCAGACCCAGAACACGCTCCAGTTGACGGCGCGGCCACCGTAGCGATCGGCAAACCAGCCGCCCAGTGCCCGGGCCATGCTGGAGGTGGTGACAAAAAACAGCGTAAAAGCCATCGCCTGCTGCAGATCGAGCTGGTAGGCCTGCATGTAGTACTGCGGTAGCCAGAGGATCAGCGCCAAAAAACTGCCAAACACAAAATAATAATAGAGGCCAAACCGCCAGACCTGGGAGTGACGCAGCGGCTTGAGCTGTTCACGCCAGGGGGGCTGATAGCTTTGCACATAAGCTGGCAGTTTTGGCGCCAGGCCAGCAAACAGCAATAGCATAAACAGCAAGCCAGCGGCATAGGCCGGCCCGGTCCAACTCCAGCCCTGCCATTGCACCAACAAGGGCAGCAAAATCAGCGAAATAGCAGCACCGGCATTGCCAGCACCAAAAATGCCCAGCGCCAGGCCCTGCTGCTCGCGGCTAAACCAGTCGGTGACATAGCGAATGCCAAAGGTAAAAGACACGCCACTGACGCCAATCCAGAGCCCAAGCCAGAAAAAGCCCTGAAAACTGCCAATCAACGGCAGCAGCAACAGCGCCGGTATCGTCAGCGCCATTTGCCACAGCCACAGGCTGCGGGCGCTTTGGTACTCCGACAGAATACCCAGCGGAAAACGCAACAAAGCGCCGGACAAGATGGGAGCCGACAGCAAAATACCCAGCTCGGTCCCGGTTAAGTCCAGCTTGTCCTGAAAATCGATGGCCAGTACCGCATACAGGGTCCAGACCGAGAAATTGGCAGCAAAGGCCAGGGTCGCCATGGTCAGGGCGCGCCAGGCATGGGGCAAGGTCGCATTCATAGCATAAGGCTCATCCGGCTGTGGTTCCCGCGTTGGGTGATCCTTGTCATGATACCCAGCTTTTATCCGGCTTGCCCGGCTCCCAGGGAATACCCCGAAGAAGCTTTTATCGATGCGCTGCTTCCTGCGACTACTCCGTTGGGGGTAGGGGGTTCAGTGGTGAGTGGTGCTGGCGCTTGCGTGCCGTTATCACCAAGGGGGTAATCCGGCTTTTCCTTGTAATTTCAATGGTTTTTCCTGTTGATGCAGATCAAGTTATGCTCTGGCAAAGGCGCAGACACTGGCGCCAGGAATTGTCCTTTCACACCTGAGGTGAGTTATGTCTGACACTGGCAGTCTGAATCTGCTGCGATTCAGCGACCCGAAAATTAAAACTTTGCACCTGACCTGGTTTGCGTTCTTTTTAACCTTTGCGGTCTGGTTTGCCCATGCGCCTTTGCTGTCGTCGATCCAGGCCAGTTTAAGCCTGACCGATGCGCAAATTCGCGCTCTGTTGATTTTAAACGTGGCCATCACCATACCGGCGCGAATTGTTGTGGGGATGCTGGTTGATAAATATGGCCCGCGTATTATCTATTCCGGCTTGCTGATTATCTCGGCCTTTTTGTGTATTGGCTTTGCCTTTGCCAACAGCTACACCAGTCTGGCGATTTTCCGCTTCTTGCTGGGGTTTGTCGGTGCTGGTTTTGTCATTGGTATTCGCCTGGTCAGTGAATGGTTTCCGGCCCATCAGGTGGGCACGGCAGAAGGCATTTACGGAGGCTGGGGCAACTTTGGCTCGGCCGCTGCGGCCATGCTGCTGCCCACTATTGCGCTGATGTATGGTGGCGATGATGGCTGGCGCTACGCCATTGCCAGTGTCGGTGTGGTGTGTGGCCTGTACGGCCTGGTGTTTTACAAGTACGCCCGCAATACCCCCAAGGGCTCGATTTACTTCAAGCCAAAGAAAACCGGGGCGATGGAAGTCACCAGCTGGGGCGATCTCTGGTTGTTGATTGCGATGAACATTCCGATGTACCTGGCACTTGGGATCCTGGCTTGGCGCTTGTCGCCGGCTGGTGTGAATCTGTTTGATGAGAGCTGGATGTACATTTTCCTCGGCATTCTGGTGCTGCTCTTTATCTTCCAGACACAGCAAACCTGGCGCATCAATGCCGATCATTTGCGCGAGGGGGTGCCGGAAATGCAGAAGTACTCCTTTAAGCAAGTGGGTATTTTGAATGTGGCTTATTTTGCTACCTTTGGCTCGGAACTGGCGGTGGTGTCGATGCTGCCGCTGTTCTTCTTGCAAACCTTTGAGGGTTTAACACCGGTCACAGCGGGCTTATTGGCATCTGGCTTTGCCTTTATGAATCTGGTATCGCGGCCGATGGGCGGTTGGTTCTCGGATAAATTCGGCCGTCGTCGCAGCATGCTGGTGTTGATTGCCGGTCTGGCGGTGGGGTATTTCCTGATGGGGCTGATCGACAGCTACTGGTGGATCCCGCTGGCGGTGCTGGTGACCATGGCCTGTTCGTTCTTTGTGCAGGCTGGTGAGGGCGCTGTGTTCTCGATGATCCCGCTGATCAAACGCAGCATGACTGGCCAGATCGCCGGTATGGCCGGCGCTTACGGCAATGTTGGGGCTGTGGTCTATTTGACCGTGCTCAGCTTTGTTAGCTACAGTACCTTCTTCTTTGTGATTGCGGCTTCAGCGCTGGTAGGGCTGGTGGCGATTCTGTTCCTGGACAATCCGAAAGGCCATATCACCGAAGTGCTGCCGGATGGTACCGTTCACACCATCGACGTTGGCCATAAATAACGGGGATTGCATTGAGCGCACCGCTGCTGCAACTGACCATCGCCGCCAGCTGTGAGGCTGGCGGCAAAACCGGCAACGAGGATGCTGTGTGCTGGCAGCTGCCGGACGATCCTTACCTGCGTACCTACAAAGGGGCGGTGCTGGCACTGGCCGATGGGGTCAGCAGTGCCGAAGCCGGCCGCGAGGCCAGCCAGGCGGCGGTCACGTCTTTTGTGCAGGATTACCTCAATACCCCCGATACCTGGTCGGTGCGCCAAAGCGCCGAGCAGGTGCTATCCACCATCAACTTGCGGCTGTACCGCCGTAGCCATGCTTTTGCCAATGAGCTGAAAGGCCATTTGTGTACTTTCAGCGCTTTGGTGCTTAAATCGCAGACCGCTTATTTTTTCCATATTGGCGATAGCCGTATCTGGCATTGCCGTGGCAGCCAGCTCAGCCAGCTTAGCACCGATCACAGCACGGTATTGCAGGACAAACGCCAGTTTCTGGCGCGGGCGCTTGGCATGAGCAACCAGTTGCAACTGGATGCTGGCCGCCAGCAGCTGCAGCCAGGGGATTGGTTTGTGCTGAGCAGCGATGGCCTGCACGACTTTGTGACTGAGCAGCAATTGCTGGAGCAACTGCTTAGCGACAGCAGCGCCGAACAAAAAGTGCAGGCCCTGACTGAGCTGGCGCTTCGCCAGGGCTCGGATGACAATATTTCCATTGTGCTGGCCCGGGTGGACGCACTGCCCGACGAGAGCATCGACGATTACAACGAGCGATTAACCCGGCTGCCGTTTCCGCCGGTGCTGGCGCCAGGGATGAAAGTGGATGGCTACCGCATCGAGCGCGAGCTCTATGCCAGTGAGCGCAGCCATTTGTATCTGGTGACCGATACCGACACGGAAAAGAGCCTGATTTTAAAATGCCCGTCGGTCAATTACAGCGACGATCCCAATTACATCGACCGCTTTATCCGCGAGGAGTGGATTGGCAGCCGTATTCAAAGCCCTTATGTGGTCAAAGTGATCCGGCAAAGCCGGCCGCGCAGTTTTTTGTATTATCTGATGGAATACGTGCAAGGCCAGAGCCTGGAGCAGTGGATGGCGCAGCAGCAGTCGGTTAAACCCGGCCGGGCCATCAAGCTGGTGGAGCAAATCGCCAAGGGCTTGCAGGCTTTCCACGACTGTGAGGCCATTCATCAGGATCTGAAACCGGGCAATATCCTGGTCACCGCCGATGATCAGGTCAAAATCGTTGATTTTGGCTCGGTCTTTGTTGCCGGGGTGGCCGAAATTTTTGTGCCGCTGGAGCACGAAGCGGCGCTTGGCACCGCCAGTTATTCCGATCCCTTGTACCTGCAAGGCCACAACTCCGGCATTCAGGGCGATGTCTATTCGCTGGCCACCATCTGCTACGAGCTGTTTACCGGCCAGTTGCCTTATGGCAGTAAAATCGAAGATTGCCGCACCGCCAGCGATTTTGATCGCCTGCGCTACATCCCGGCCCGCGAGCACAACCCGCGCATTCCGCTGTGGTTCGACCGAGCGCTGGAAAAAGGCGTGGCCTTTGACCTGCAGCAGCGTTACACCACCTTGCAAAGCCTGCTGCGTGATTTAAAACAGCCCAACCCGGACTTTCTGCGCGAGGAAGTCAAACGCAACACCCGCACCAGCAGCCTGCTGTTCTGGCAGCTGCTGTCGGGTTTTTGGTTTATTACCTTGCTGCTGGTGATTTGGTTGTTTTTATTGCAGCGCTAAATCTACCCATTAACAGAATTTTCCCCGGGCACTTGTTATACTTAGGTTTTTAGCCGGCCGGCTTTCTCTATGCTGCGTTTTTATTTTACTCTCTGGTGTTTTCTAATCGCTGGCAGCGCCGCTGCCACGCAGTCGGTGCAGTTGACCTTGCCGTCTTCCAGTCATGCGGGTTCGGTGCAAAATCAGTACATTGAAAGTCTGCTGCGTGAGTCCTTTGCCAGCCAGGGGCTGACAGTAGAGATTGGTTACAGCCAGCAGGAAATGAACAGCGCGCGGATTCGCCAGTCGTTGCAAAGCGGCCAGCACATCAACCTGGCCTGGCTGGGCGCACGCCATCAGCAGGATCCGAACCTTATCGCCATTCCCATCGCCTTGTACAACAATGTGCATGGCCATCGTATTTTGCTGATCCAGCAGCAGCGCCAAGACGAATTTAGCCAGATCACCTCTTTGGAGCAGCTGGCCAACTTTGTTGGCTTGCAACACCACAGCTGGTCCGATTATGAAATGATGGTCAACAATGGTTTAACGGTGGAAGGAGAGCTTAGTTACCCGGCCATGTACAAGGCCTTGGACGAGGGGCTGGCCGATTATTTTCCACGCTCTGCGATGACCATAGTGGCAGAGCACCGCCGGCATGCGGCAGAGCATGTGGTGATTGAGCAAAGCCTGGTGCTGCGCTATCCGAATGAGTTTTATTTTTACACCCACAAAGCCGATACCGAGCTGGCCAAACAGCTGGAAACCGGCTTGCGCCACTTGCAGCAAAGCGGCCGTTTTCAGCAACTGTTTGAGCAATTTTATGGCGATAGGCTAAAGGCTCTGGCGCTGGAGCAACGCCGGGTGCTGGAGTTGCACCGCTAGCTTTTTGGCCGAAACGGCTTGATCACATCTTCGTTGCACTCCAAATAGGGCCCTTCCATCAAATCAATGCAGTAGGGCACGGCCGGAAAGACCGCATCCAGGCACTGACGAATGGCTTTGGGTTTGCCGGGCAGGTTGATAATGAGGCAACTGCCGCGCAGGCCGGCGGTCTGGCGCGATAAAATGGCGGTGGGTACGTACTTTAACGATTCCTGGCGCATCAGTTCGCCAAAACCGGGCATCATCCGATCGCACACCGCTTCGGTGGCCTCTGGCGTCACATCCCGTTTGGCCGGGCCGGTGCCGCCGGTGGTGACAATCAAACAGCAGCCTTCGCTCGCCAGATCTTTCAAAGTTTGTTCAATCTGCGGCTGTTCATCTGGGATCAGCCGGTATTCAGCCTGCCAGTCGCTGACCAGATAATCGCTTAAGGTGGCACGAATGGCCTGGCCGGACATATCTTCATAAACCCCGGCACTGGCTCGGTCGCTCACAGTAACTATGCCAATCTTTGCTTGCTGTCCCATCAAATCTCCGAGCTAATCATTCAACATTCAACATTCAACATTCAACACTCAACACTCAACACTCAACACTCAACACTCACCCCACCGCCATCCCAGCCAGCTGCAACCAATAACCATTGCAATCACCACCAGGCAACGGCTGCGGCGCCTCACCATGCAAATTGGCTTTAAATTTAGCCAGCCAGTCAAAAGTGCCTTCATGCTGTGGGCTTAACCGCACAATGTCAACCAGACCCTGCATCTGTGGTAACTGGTTGATCAGGTTGTAACGCTCACCAGACTGGGTTTGAATGCCATTGAGGACAAACACCTGCTTGCCATCCTGGCTGGTGACGGTACGTCCCTCGGGGTACTTGATGCAGCAGAGCTCGCACTGATCCTTGCTACGATTTTCCGAGCGGGCGGTAAAACAGCGGCCCGACCAGGCCAGTGGCAAATGACCAAAAGCCAGCAGCTCGGTCTGAAAACAATCACGGATATCCTGAATGCAGCTTTGGCTGAGCAAATCGCGCAGCCATTGCCCGGATAACTCCACCGGCAGCACCCAGCGTTGCAACCCCATGCCAACCAAACGGCGGAGTGCGTGCTGGTTGTAGCAGGAAATAGCCGGGCCACAGACAAAGGTAATGCCTTGCTCCTGCAGCATCTGAATGGCGCCGACATCGTTGGCCTCCACCAGAAAATCACCGTTTTCACAGTAACGGCGAAGTTCGCGCAGCTCCGACGGGGCCTCCAGCAGCGTCATGGTCGACAGACAAACCTGCTTGCCGGCTTCACGCAGCATATGGGCCAGTTGCAGGTAATCATCCAGTTTCAGCTCACGGCGTTTGCTGCAGACGGTTTCACCCAGATAGACAATATCGATAGCCGAATCCGCCGCCTGGCGGTAAAACTGCTGCACCTGGGCTTTGGGCCAGAAATACTGAATAGGGCCAAGGGAAAACTTCATCAAAGGACTCCTTATTTCCTGAGTCATTACTGCCAATGCTTTTATTTCCTAAGCTTTTATTTCCAGGCCCGGTGATAAGCACCAAGCGTGGTCTGACTGCCTTCGGATAAACCGGCCAGCACCTGTTGCCAGTTGGCCGCGACCTCAAAATGCGCCGGGTCTTGCAGCAGGCTATCAATGGCCTGGCGCCAGACTTTGGTCAGCTGGGCAACATAGGCCGGGCTGCGCTGACGGCCTTCAATCTTCAGCGAGACAATGCCCTCTTTGTACAGCTCGGGCAGCAGGCTCAGGGTATTTAAGCTGGTTGGCTCTTCCAGCACATGGTAACGCTCGCCGGCCACATCGAAGCGGCCTTTGCACAGCGTCGGGTAGCCGGCGGTTTCATCCGGTGCAAAACGATCAATCAGCACGCCGTTTAAACGTGATTCCAGCTGGCCGTCGTGTTCATCCCAGCGCACAAATGCGGCTGGTGAGCAGGCACCGGCGGTATTGGGCGACTCGCCGGTGAAATAAGAGCTCAGATAGCAGCGGCCTTCCGCCATAATGCACAGGCTACCAAAGGCAAAGACCTCCAGATCGATGCTGCAGCTGCGCGCCAGCGCCCGCACCTGCTGCAGCGACAGCACCCGAGGCAGCACCACCCGCGATACGCCGTACTGGCGGTAAAACTCAATGGCGGCGGCATTGGTGGCCGAAGCCTGCACCGACAAATGGCGCTCAACTTTGGGGTAGCGCTCGGCGGCATAGCCCAGCACCGCCATATCGGCCAGAATTAACGCATCGGCACCGGCTTTGACCGCACTGTCTACCGCTTCTTGCCAGCGCTGCCAGCTGTTGGGGTGGGCGAAGGTATTAATAGCGACATGCAATTTGCGGCCATGGCGGTGCACATAGTCGGCAGCTTCTTTTAGTTTCAGCTGATCGAGGTTTAAGCCGGCAAAGTGCCGGGCATTGGTTTCGTCTTTTAAACCCACATAAACCGCATCGGCACCATGCTCGATGGCGGCTTTTAAGGCTGGCACGCTGCCAGCCGGGCAGAGTAACTCCATAACAACTCCTGCGGTTTTGCTGCCGGAACTAACCCAGTGTGGCAGCAAGCAAGGCGCAAAACTTTGATGCAGATTAAACAAAGCCTGCTTGATTTTAGTATCATCAGTGTACCGGAATAACTGCGTGGAAGTGATTGAATGTTAAATAGAAAATGGGTTATCCAACAAGTGGTAGCGCGTGGGCCTTTGTGGGTAGGGCGGGCGCTTCAGTTGCTGCCAAAGCCGGTCAGCAGCTTTGGGCTTAGCCAACATCTGAATTGGTTTTTTCGCCGGGAGCTAACGGCCGGTGAGCTGGATTTTCTTGCTGGCAAAACCGTGAAGGTGGACGTGGCTGATTTAAATTATCGGTTTTACCTGCAGCTGCAACAAGGCCGGCTAACAGTGCTGGCCGATGGTGCTGAGGATGTGCTGTTTCGGGCCAACAGTCAGGATTTATTGCAGTTGATCACCCAGCAAGCTGACCCAGATACGCTGTTTTTTCGCCGTAAGCTGGCCTTGCTTGGCGATACCGAGCTGGCCCTGGCGGTGAAAAACCTGCTTGATACCATTGAGCTCAATGAGCGATTGCCCAAATCACTGGTTAGCTTACTGACGCAATTGGCTGAAGCGGTGCCGTTAATGGATGAGGGGCAGCTAGCAGAGAAAACAGGCTAATTTTCATCCGGGGTGCTGGAGGCCGCTTTCTGCATTTCTTTGAGCTTGCGCTCATGCTCCATCAGCAGCAAGGTCAGGTAGATTTTTGTTGGTAAAGACATGATCAAGCCAACCGCAGATAGGGCCGCCACCAGGATTATGCCTGACACCCCCATGGTTTGAGGTAACTTAACCACCACCCATAAATAATGTCCTAGGATAATTAAAGCGAGGCCAAGAGCCATGACCAATTTCAGCCAAATAATCTGTGGCTGTTTTCGATGGGACGATAATGAGTCGTGGCTGCCATTTAACTCAGGTCTTGATAATAGGGCCATATCATTTTGCCTGTGAAGGACGTTTAATTCACTTTAAAGCATTCCTCCGGCTATACTTTGATCTCAGCCAAGTTTGTATCCGTTCTTTGTCTGCTAAGTTTACTTTTGTCAAGCACTGCGATGACCGAATTATCGGCACTTGGCGTTGTTCAGTTTTTGTTACAGGTGAACCCGAGTTTAGCTCGATGACATGGACATGAACTCAATCCCGGTAAAACGCTTCCACCGTACCTTTGATTTTCATCAGCAACGGCTGACCGCGGCGGTCGACGGCTTTGCCGGCAGCGACTTTCACCCAACCTTCGCTGATGCAGTACTCTTCCACATCAAAACGCTCTTTGCCGTTTACGCGGATGCCAATGTCGTGCTCGAATATTGCTTTCACATAATGCGGGCTGCGTGGGTTAACGGAAAGGCAATCGGGTAATTCCGGGCGTGCTGGGGTATCGGACATGGTTTGGCTCTGCTGCAAATTGAAAGTGCGTTATTGTAGGTAAATCAGCTGTGCTGCTCAAGCATTTCGGCAGAGCAGTTGCATCAGCAATAGCTGAACAATTCGCTCTTGGTCGAATACTTGCCATCTGCTGGCTGCTGTATCATGCTAGCTTGAATCTAAGGCCCCGATAGAAGAGGTGCTGGCATGAATGCCGTCTATTTAATGCTGATGGGGCTTGGCGCTATGGCGCTGGGCTATTTCATTTACTCGAAGTTTATCTGCGAAAAGATCTTTCAGGTCGACCCAAACTTTCGCACTCCGGCGCACGAGCTGCAGGATGGGGTCGATTATGTGCCCACCAACAAATACATTTTATGGGGCCATCACTTTACCTCGGTGGCTGGCGCTGCGCCGATCCTGGGCCCGGCCATAGCGGTGATCTGGGGCTGGGTGCCGGCTTTTCTTTGGGTGGTGTTCGGCACCATTTTCTTTGCCGGCGTGCACGATGCCGGCGCCATCTGGGCCAGCAGCCGCAACAAAGCCCGCTCCATTGGTGCTTTAACCGGCGACATTGTTGGCAACCGTGCCCGCAGCATTTTTATGGTGGTGATTTTCCTGGTGCTGCTGATGGTCAATGCCGTTTTTGCGGTGGTCATTGCCAATCAGTTGATCAACTTCCCCAGTGCCTCCTTGCCGGTGTGGGGCGCCATAGTGGTGGCGCTGATTATTGGCCAGCTGATTTACCGCCGGGTGATTGGCTTGTTGCTGGTCACTGTGATTGGGGTCGTGGCGCTGTACGGCATGATTTATGTCGGGCCTATGCTGCCATTTTCCTTGCCTGAAGCAACCCTGTTTGGCTTGTCCGATCGGCAAAGCTGGATTGTGCTGCTTTTTGTCTACGCTGGCATTGCCTCGCTATTGCCAGTTTGGATGCTGCTGCAGCCGCGGGATTACATCAATGGCATACAGCTTTTTATTGGCCTGGGCTTGTTGTACGGCGCCGTGTTGCTGGCCAGCCCGGAGGTGGTGGCACCGGCCTTTAATACCGAAGTGCCGGCAGGCACGCCATCGCTGATCCCGCTGCTGTTTGTCACCATCGCCTGCGGCGCGATTTCGGGCTTTCATGGTCTGGTCGCCAGTGGTACCACCTCGAAGCAACTGGACAAGGAGCCGGATGTGCGTTTTGTTGGTTACTTCGGTGCTATCGGCGAGGGCTCGCTGGCGCTTGCCGCCATCATTGCGGTCAGTGCCGGCTTTGCCACCCTGGCCGACTGGCAGGCGGTCTACCACAGCTTTGGTCAGGGGGGCGTGACCGCCTTTATTCAGGGCGGTGCCAACATTTTAGAGCAGGGCATAGGGCTGAATGCGGTGATGGCACAGACGCTTCTGACGGTGATGGTGGTGCTGTTTGCCGGTACCACTATGGATACCGGCCTGCGCTTGCAGCGTTACATTTTCCAGGAGTGGGGCAGTATTTACCAACTGGGATGGATGCAAAAAACGCTGCCGGCGACCTTGCTGGCGGTCGGTTGTTGCCTGTTGCTGGCCTTTGGTGCCGGCGGCGATGGCGCCGGTGGCATGCTGATTTGGCCGTTATTCGGCACCACCAATCAATTGCTGGCAGGCTTAACCTTGCTGGTGATCACCGTGATGCTGGTCAAACTGGGGCGGCCTATGTGGTATACGCTGGCGCCGCTGTTGTTTTTGCTCTGCATGACCACGCTGGGACTGTTGATCCAGCTGAAAGCCTTTTACGACCAAGGCGACTGGTTCCTGTTTACGCTGGATATCATCATCCTGGCGGCGGCTATTCTGGTGATTTTGGAGGCCAGTTCTACCTTAACTCGGCAAATCAAAGCCAACAAAGCGGTGGTCAGCAAATCATGAAACTGGATGCCATCAAAGCCTGGTTTCGCCAGGCCAGCTTTTACGCCGAAGAAGCCTACAACGCGCCCTACCGCTCGGCCATTGCCCGGGCGAAGCGCGAGCAAGACGATCTCTTTATGCTGCTGGTGTTCTCGGAGATGATGGGGGTGCCGAATCCGGCCAGTTACTACACCCTTGAGCTGCAACCCTTGTTGCTGGAGCGCTTTCATGACTGGCATCAGCGCATGGGCATGGAGCATTCGCCTCTGGATCAATTCCGATGCTGTTAACAGGCCAGCGCGTTTTGCTGATTGGCGGTAAAGGCGGAGTGGGCAAAACCACCGTCTCCTCGGCCCTGGCTGTGCTGGCCAGTCAACGTGGCCAGAAAGTGTTGCTGGTTTCAACCGATCCGGCGCACAGCCTGGCCGATGCCTTTGGCCGGGCGCCGATAGGCGATAGTATTACCCGGCTGGCGCCCAACCTGGATGGGTTGGAGCTGGATCCGGATCGCGAAGTCGAGCAGCATCTGGCCAAAGTCAGCGCCCAGCTAAAGCGCTTTACCCGCCCTGAGATGTTCGCTGAAGTTGAACGGCAAATGCGCCTAACCCGCCAATCGCCAGGGGCTCAGGAAGCGGCCATGCTGGAGCGGATTGCTAACACCATCGAGCTAGGATTGAGCGACTACGACTTGCTGATTTTTGATACTGCACCCACAGGTCATACGCTGCGACTGCTCAGCCTACCGGAAGCCATGGCCGCCTGGACGCAGGGCTTGCTTCAGGCCAATCAACACTCAAAAAAGCTGAGCGATGTGCTGGATCACCTAACCCCGAAAGCTGGCCGCGATCTGGATAACCCCATAAGCGATCCCAACCAGCACGCCACGTCCGGGATGGATGAACGCAACAAAGCCATTGCCGAGACTTTGCTGGCCCGTCAGCGCTTGCTGCAGCGAACCCGCGAGATCCTATTGAATCATCAGCAAACGGCGCTGTTGTTTGTGCTGACACCAGAAAAACTGCCCATCTTAGAAACCATGCGGGCGGTGACAAGCTTGCAGCAAGAACAGCTGCCACTGGCTGGCCTGGTGGTGAACCGAGTATTGCCTGAAGACGCCGATGGCCATTTTCTGGCGCAGCGGCGTCAAATCGAGCAACAGCATCTGGCGCAGATCAACACCGAATTTGCCATGCTGCCGCGTTACCAACTGCCGTTGCAAGCCACCGATATTCAGGGGCTTGAGGCATTGCAGCGGATGGCGGCTTTATTGAACGAAGCCGGGTTTTAGTCGCACTCTTTCTGGTATACCATAGCCATACTTAGCTGAAATCCATAAGGATCCCCATGGAGTACTATGTTCCGATAAAGCATTTGCATATGCTGTTTGCCTATTTAACAGCGCTGCTGTTTACCCTACGCTTGCTGCTTGATGCGATGGGCAAGCCGGGCTGGCGTCAGACACCGCTGCGCTTTATTCCACACATCAACGATACTTTGTTGCTGACATTTGCAGTGGCGCTTTGGCTGCTCGGCCCCTGGCAGTTGATGACGCACGGTTGGCTGGGACTGAAAATTGTGCTGCTTTTCGGCTACATTGGTGCAGGCCTGGTGGCGCTGAAACCCAGCAAGCCCAGAGGTCTGCGTATTGCCTTTGCTGCACTGGCGCTTGGCTTGCTGGCGGCGATTTTCCACCTGGCCAAGGCCAAACCGATGCTGTTTGGTTAGTTAATGCGCGTCCTGAAAGGCGGGCACTAATGCAGCGCAGGGATGTGCTGCCAAAATCATTGGCGTAAGGCATTGATTTTGCGAGCCAGGAAAAACCGCGTTTTTTCCTGGCGACTCTGCGAAACGGCATGGATGCCGTTTCAGGATGGAAACTAGTTGCTTCGGGTATCCGCTATCAACTGATTGCGAATTAAGTTGCGCTCGACGCTTTGGCAGAGTTTGCCAAAGCGTCGTAACTCATCAAACTTTGGCGTACGGCCCTGCCGGATGGCGCTTTCCCAAAAACACAACTCCGAATCCACCATTTCCAGCAGCTTTTTCGGGCACCCCTGACAGTCGGTGTTGCGAATACTGCAGACATAAGTGTCAGGCTCGTACAGCGGAAAGCGGTTTTTGACCTCATCGATCAGCTGCAGCATGGCGGTTGCCAAATCCGGTTTTTTGCTCATGATTGTATCTGCACGGCTGCTCTTAGCTAAGGTTGAAGCTTACTGAAACTGTAACAGCTCGCCCTGTCTATTTACCGCCAGAAAGTTCGCCACCTGGCCGGCTTCAATCCGCTGCACCATCAACTTTAAAGGCTGTACCGCTTCGTCGGAGTTCGGCGCAAAGCCAGCGCGGCCTTCCATGCTGGAAATAAAGGCCAGATCCCAGTCGAGCTCGGTTTTTTTCGACTCCTCAACAAAAGCCGCAAAATCCCGTACCTCTTCCGGCAGTTTATCGACACAAAGTACCGACTCCAGGTAACCGCCTTCACCTTGTTCAAAGCGTGCTTTTTGCTCCGGGGTTGCGTCTTTGGGCAACTGGACTTTTGCCAGCACAAACAACAATCGCTGAGGCTCGGCCTGATGGCAGGCCATCTCGATAAATTGACAATAGGTTGAAAACATAGGGCACCTGATATCGGTTAACTTACTGTCGAGCAGTGTAGCAGCCAAAGCGCGGCTGGCCGATCAGGCAAAAGAGGCAGTGGCTACCTCGAATGGGGTAGCCGTTTGGTGGTTAAGCCTCTGCGGCAACGGTCTGAGGTTTTGTGGTCTTAGCTGGCAGCGGCTGAGGTGTTCTGTGGTAGTGCCGCAGCCCATGCTCTTTGCGCCGGCCGCTGCTAAAGGCCGAGACCCGCTTTAAGTAGCCAATCACCCGGGTGCCGTGATCGACATCCAGGCTGCCGCAATGGCTGCAGTGGTGCAGGGTGCGCTTGTCGATGGCTTCGCACTGATTGCAGATGGTGATTTTGACATTGACGCAGAAGTAATTGCAGCCGGTATGGGCGGCTATGTTCAGCATCGCCAGGTAGCCGTCTTCATCCAGTTTTTCATCCAGGTTCAGGTGCAGCGCCGAGCCACCGTCCAGGTAATCCAACAGCTCTTTGCCATGCAGCTGAAACTTATCCAGCGCATTGGTCTGCTCGTCTTCCACCACATAGAAGTAGGAGTTGTAGCAATCGCGCGGTACCTTGTAGCCGTCTTCTTTGTCCCATTTGGCATTTTTAATCCCCAGGTTTTCCGCCGGCACAAACTCGGTGTTAAACAGATAACCGTACTCGGCTTTGGCGGCTTTGTTGGCATCATAAATGGTTTTTAGCTGCTCACGGACAAAGGCGATGTACGCCGGGTTGTTGCTGGCCACCAGGCCTTGCGATTCGGCTGCTTCGACCATGCCATTGATGCCGATGGTGAGAAACTGTTTATCCAGCGTGATAAAGCCAGCGTCGTACACGGTGAGCAGGCCTGCGGCCAGATACTCTTCCATCAGCTTGCGGTAGGCCACCTGGTACTTGTGGATCTTATCGACTTCGGTGGCCAGATCGCGGCCATCCTGCACCAGCCGGTTCATATTGATGGTAATCACATTGATGGAGCCGGTGGCGACGCCGCCTGCGCCCAGTGAGTAAGAAAAGGTGTTGTCGCTGATTTCGCTGCGCAGTCGGCAGCACGAGGCCAGCGAATCGGCATTGTCCGACAGATAAACAAAAAAGGAGCTGTCGTTGGCCAGCTGTTTGGCCATGCTTTGAGCAAAGTGCTGATCTTTGCACTGACCTTGTTCGGTCAGCATGGCAACGGTAACCACCGGGAAGGTCAGGATGGTTTTTTTTCGCTCTTCATTAAACCAATCGAGAAAGAAGTGTTGCAGGGCATTCACCGAGGACCAGTTGGGTTTGGTCAAGTCGTCATCCGGAAAGACAAAGTTGCCGAACATGCTGTCGAAGTAGTGCTGATCGTACACCGAAATGTTCCAGAACACGCTTTGATAACCGCGGGCGGCGGCAGGCTGGTTCAGCGCATAGACCACATGCTGAAGGTGGTTGGCAATCAGCTTCGGATGGGTTTGCAGGTAGTTGTCGCCGTAGTCTTTGCGGGCAAAGTAGTCGAAGTAGGTGAGGAACTCGACGGTGGCCACAGCGCCGGCAAACTGGCTGCTGATGGCAAAGACAAAATTGACGAAGCAGCCGCAGAACGACTCCAGATGCTGGGGCGCTTTCGACTCACCGCCGAGCTTGGTCAGGCCATCGCGCAGGAAGGGGTAGAGGGTGACCGAGACGCAATAAGGCTTTAAGCTGGTTTCATCGTGCACATAGATCTCGTGCTGCTCGATTTGGCGGCCGTACTCTTGTGCCAGCTCAGGGCCAAACAGTTCAGCAATTTTCTGGCTGACTTTGCCACGATTGACCTGAATAAAGATGTCTTTCATCATTTCGGCTTCTAAGGTGGCGATGTTTTTTTGGGTGACATTGGCGTTGGCATCCATTTTCGAGCCATCGGCGGCGTTTTGGGCGCTTAAGTAATGGTCGATAAAATCCAGTTTTTGCTGCAGTTGGTCTGGTTGTAAACGTAACATAGTCAAGCTCCTTGCTTAGCGGATAAAACGGTGGTTCAGGCTCTGGCCTGTGCGTAAATCCACCAGTCGTTGGTTGGTAGTAGGGCTGTCCAGGCCGCCGCGCTCAGGCAGCCAGCGGCCGGTTTTTAAATAGGTCAGTTCAGCTTTTAGCTTTGGCTCGATATCATCCAGCCCGGTGTAGAGGCAGGTGCGAAGGCCTTGCCGGCGCGCCAGCTTCAGCTTGCGTTGTAGTTCCGTGCTCTGCCATTCACCGCCCAAAAACAGCAGACAGCTGATCAGGCCCCGGTACTGGTTCAGACGTTGCTCAAAGTACTCATCGGTCAGCAGGGTGCCCCGGTTGGCATCCCAGGTCTCGCTGCTGTGGCAGCCTTTGCAGCCAAGTGTGCAGCCGGTGATGGTGTAGGCCAGCGAGACCTCCCCTGGAACCTCCTGCCAAACTACCTGTTCGATACTAAAACGCAGCATAAAAACCTATATATAGTGTTGATGATTGTTTTTGTGTCTATATCTTGTGTTTTAGGGTAGGGCATCTGTGGATGCAAAGCTTGATCTGGATCAAGGTTTCGCAGCTGTCCAGGGTTGGCAATCCCTCAGAGCCTCATGCTTGCTGGATCCTTTACCCCTTCATGGATAGTGCTGCGGTAAGTTAAAAAAACCGCCCACTGAAAACCAGGGGCGGTGCAGAGGAGCCAGGAAAACTGGCTGTGGAGTTGGTAAGAAATGCTTTGTGTTGCTTTACAACTACACTCGAGGCTGTAGCGATCGGGTACGCTAAGCAGACCTTTTTTGCCATGGATGGCAAAACAGAGCCCCCAGGGATGGGTTTACGGCGTGTCTGAGTGCGCTACCCGGTCGATGCAGCCTTGCACAGATCCCTGTTTGTGTTAAATCGAATAACTCAGCATCAGCCAGAGTTTCCGGCTATCGACGGCAAAGCTGCTGGCCTGATAATCGGCCAGCTTTAGCATGCCCTGCAGCTGATTGCTGAAACGGTAACTGGCCGTCAGGTTCCACTCGCTGCCATAGCGCCGGCCATCGGTGTCGCTGTGGTAGCGGTGGTAGTTCAGTGCCAGCTGCACCGGGCCGGCAGGATGACGCACCCCCAGCCAGTAATCCCTTAAGCCGTCATTCGGTGTCACCAAGAATAAATCGGCAAAGCCCTGAAAGGCATGCAGAGTTGCTAGCGGCGTTTGAAAGGCACTGCTGCCATCACCGGCCAGCCGCTCGGTGCCAGCTATCAATTGCAGTTTTTGCTGTTGCCAGCTCAGTTGTACCCGGTGGTAATGGTGTTGGTAACTGAGCGGCGCATCATGGCGGTCTTGCTGTCTGGCTGCTGCCAGCTGCAGACTTAGGCTTTGTTGCTCGCCCAAGGCCCACTTGCCCTGATAATCCAGACCGTAGGTCAGGCTACTGCGCACGGCCCAGTCGTTAAAGTCCAGATCATAGCCATAGGCTGCCAGTTGCTGATTAGGGTTGAGCTGCCAGCTTAAAAGACCAGTATAAAATTCACCACGCTGATTGGCGGCCGGGCCTTTGGGGCCAAACACCCGGTTGACGTTGTGCAAAAGCGCCAGGTCCAGTGTGATGGCCGGGGTAAAACTATGCTGCAGCCGGTAACCATCAAAGGTTTGTTCGTTCTGCCGCCAGCCGACACCGCCTAAAAATCGCTGATTCAGATGGTTAACACGCTGGCGTCCCATCGTAAAACTGGTGTCTTCACTCAGTTGGTACTTAAGGGCAGCCTGGTTGATGTCGGTGCCTTTCGGATCGGCCACCACGCTGTAGTGGCCATTGCCATTGACGGTGCTGTTGTAGGTTTGTCCACCCAGTACGCTGACATTATCGACTTCCAGTAAACCAGAAAAACCATATGCCTTGCCGGTGGTCAGGGTTAAACGGCTGCGCAAGGTCGATGCCAGGGCGTCCTTTAACGGATTGTCCTGATCCACATGCTCGATGCGGTAACGAAAGTTGGCTTTGAGCTGGCTTTCATTCAGCGCAGCGCTCAGGGTATTGGCGCTGCTATTAGCAGCGGCCAGTGCCAGGCTGGGAACCAGGGCGAGGCAAGGTAGGGCGAACAGTGGTGATTTCATGGCAATCTCCTGATGTGATTGCTGTTATCTTAGGTAAGCTGTTGATGAAACTCTTGATGAAGATCAATAAAATCATTCAGTTACCAACTGGTGGGTAGGCTTGCTATACTCGTTTGGTGAGGCTTGCTAACCTTGGAGAGTCATCAATGGCTGTGAAACATACTAAATTGCTGTTATCGCGCTTAGTGCAGTGGGGTGTTTTGCTGCTGATGTGCGCTATCAGCCTGCTGGTAGTCGGTGCCATGCGCGATCCCGCTCAAAGTGCTCATGCGATGGTAAGTTCTGCCATCTGGACGACGTTTGGACCGCATTTTGTGCTAATGGCCACAGTGGGTCTACTACTGGGTGTGTTTGGCATCTGGCGGCTGACTGGCTGGTTGCCTCGACTGGTTTCGGCACTGGCCTTATTGGCGCTTGCTGGCTCGGGTTACATTACGACCAGCATCCTATCGGCGGCGCACCAGGCTGGCGGTCAGGTGAGTTTCTGGACTGGGCTTGCATTGCGCTCCATGCAGGGGGATGGTCCGGATGACTGGGTTGAGCGCATCACTTTCGACGGCGAGCGAACAGCCATGGCCATCTATCGTCCAGAAGACAACAAGGATGCACCGGTATTGCTGTACATTCATGGTGGCGGCTTCAAAACCGGCACCAGTACGGAAACTGACCGGGATTTGCGTTGGTTTGCTGATCAGGGCTGGTTGGTGATCAGTCCGGATTACCGGCTCTGGACTGAACAGCAAGCCAGTTGGCAGCTGGCATCCATCGATGTGCACTGTGCTGCGGTCTGGTTGCAGCAGCATGCGGCTGATTTTGGTGGCGATAGCTCAAGACTGGTAGTGATGGGGGATTCTGCTGGCGGCAATCTGGCACTGAACCTGACGAATCAGTGGGCTGAAGGCATGCAACTGGCGGCATGTGAAGGAACGCCACCTCAAGCTGCCGCTGTCGTAGTGCAATACCCGGCGGTCGATCCTTTGGCCATTTACGAGCATGGGTATCCGGTGCCAGGTTTTGAGCCTAAAATGCTGCTTCGTGGTTATCTTGGGGGCAATCCTTATCACTACCCGGAGCGGGTGGCAGCCATCAATTCATACAGCTTTCTAACAGCCAGGGCAGCACCCACCTTGATTCTGGCACCAGAGAAAGATGCGCTGGTTCCCCCCTGGTCGGTGTACCGGTATGCGGATTATGCCCGTCTTGCGGGTGTTGAATTGGAGTTGGTGCGAATTCCTTTTGCCAGCCATGTCTACAATCAGCTTGCTGCGAACTCCATCGGTAACCAGGCGCGATTAAGCATCACTAAACGGTTTTTGCAGCAACACCAGCTATGGCCAGCGCAACCAGCACCGAGCAGGGACTGAAATCAGCTGGCGGTGACCACCTGATTACGACCACTTTGCTTGGCCTGGTACAAGGCTTTGTCGGCTCTGGCAAAGACTTCATCAAAAAACTCTTCACGGGCTGAGCTCAGGCTGGTGACACCGATGCTGACGCTGGTCGCAATGCCTTCCGGTTGCAACTGCTCCAACAGCTGGCAGAGCTGGTGCGCTTTGTCAGTGGCCATGGTGAGATCCTGTTGATGCAGCAGTACCACAAACTCCTCGCCACCAAAGCGGGCAATGCAGTCGTGTTCGGCAAACTGTTGGCGCAATGCTTCGGCAATTCGCTTTAACACCTTGTCGCCAATATGGTGGCCGTGTTGATCGTTCACTTGTTTAAAATGATCGATATCAATCACCAGCAAGGACAGCGGCAGCTGATGTTTGCGGGCTTCGGCAAAGCGGCGCTTAGCCACTTCGCCCATAAAGTGGCGGTTGTACAGGCCGGTGAGGTGATCTTTGGTGGCAAGCTCGAGCAGCCGCTGTCGCTCCCGGGTCAATTGATCCACCAACCGGTTGGCTGACACCAGGTTGTTGATGCGGGCAAAGAGTTCTTCATCCAATACCGGTTTGGAAATGTAGTCATTGGCCCCGGATTGCAGTGCCAGAATGCGGCGGTTGACGCTTTCCAGACTGGTTACCGCCAGAATCGGAGTTTGTTGAAAGCGACTTTCTGAGCGCAGTTGCCGAATAAAGTCGATGCCGGTTTCATTATCTTGCAGCACGATATCGGTCATGATCAGCTCGTACTTGTTGTGCTGCAGCAGCTCCAGCGCCTGGGCAATCGAAAAGGCATGATCCATCGACAGACCCAGCCGCTTTAACTTGGCATCGGTGGCTTTGGCAACGGTCAGGCTGTCTTCCAGATACAGGGCTTTGCCACTGATGTTGTAACGAAATGGGCCAAGCGGGATCAGGCTATGCAACGCCTCTTCCAGTCGTGGCAAGTCGTCTTTTCGGATGATATCTGTAGCACCGGCGGCCAGGGCCGAAGACAACAGCTCGGGATTTGACTCGGACGTGACGATAAAAATCGGCAGGTGCTTGGCCTGCTCATCGGTGCGAGCTTGTTGGCAAAACTCGATGCCGGTTAGATCTGCCAGGTACATGGCGACACAGACAAACTGAAAGTGGTGAGCAGTCATGGCGCGAAAGCCAGCCGTAGCGGTATCGACAAAGGTAATGTCAAAGTCGTAGCTTTCCAGCATGCGGGACAAAATGCGCTGGTAGGTCGGGCTGGGTTCAATGATCAGAGCTCGCATGCTTTTCCTTCCAAAAAGTGCATCGTTTTAAGTCTAACCCAGGGACAGCCGATGGTAAAAATAAAGTTGCTGTTTTTTTGCGACGCAGAGGGACCCGGCCGTTACTATGGCCGGGTTGGTGCATTACTGCATTAATGGCGAGTCGGACAGATTAAAATCGTAGCCGTCGATTTCGGCCTGCACCACCAGGGTGTGGATGTACTGGGCGATGGCTTTTCGGCGTACTTTTTCATTCAGATAATCGGCAATTTTCTGCTCTACAGCTGCAAAGGGCAGCGTCTGGCCGGCGATTTTTTGCTGAATAAAGACTACATGTAAGCCATAGCGGCTTTCAACCGGCGAGGGCAAGAGCCCTGCTTCGGCTGCGAACAGTTGACGCTCAAATTCCGGTACGGTCTGGCCTTTGCTGATTTGGCCCAAGCTGCCACCGGTCTGATTGGAAGGGCAGGCCGAGTACTTACGCGCCAGTTCTGCAAAAGCATGCCCTTGCTGCAGTTGTTGCAGCAATTCTTCGGCCAGTGCTTTGGCGTGCACCCGCTCTTGGTCATCATCCGGCGCTGCGGCCAGCAGAATGTGTTGCACTTCCAGTAAAGGCGAGCTGGTAAAACGTTGCGGGTTTTGCTGGTAGTAGTGCTCGCATTCCTGCCGGCTGGCGGTCGGAATGGGCACTTCGCGTTCAATCAGCTGTTCCAGGTAATCGTGTTCGCCGGTGCTGCTTTGATTGGTGGCTACTTCCATCCCAAGCTGCTGGGCGCGTTGGCGCAGTAGCTCGGCAATCACCAGCGACTCGGCAGCTTTTAGCATGGCAGCACGCTGCGAATCGGCTGGGTGGTACTGCATTTCTGCCAGGATGGCCTGTTCAGAAATTTGGGTTTGGTTGACTTGGATCATTTGAAATTTCCTATAGACCAAAAGGTGCTCGTTTATACCGCGATCTGGTAGAGCTGGATGGTGGAGCAAAAATCAGGGCCTGACCAGCAGGAAGCTGGTCAAGCGCCTCCAGGGAAGGATTTACGGCATCCCTGATTTTTGTCTCCACCATTCAGCTAACACCGGACTATTGTTTAGTGCTTCCCCCAGCATCGCCTTCAGGCATTGGTGTATAGTCCTGGTACTTCATATTTAACGCTGCTGCGGCAAGCCAATAAAGGGGAACGCTGTGGATCCATCCTTGGAGGCTCTTGATCACATCCATGCTGCTCAGGTCCCCTTTATTGCTTACCGCAGCATCGCCTTCAGGCATTGATGTTTAAGCCTTACGGCCACCAAAGCGACGGCGTACCACCTGATAGTTGCGGCCGAAGTAACCAACCGGCACGCTCCAGATATGCACCAGGCGGCTGAACGGGAACAGCACAAACAAGGTCACCCCCCAGAAGATATGGGCTTTGTAAATCCAGTGCAGATCCTCGACAAAACCAATGGCTTCAGCCGGACGGAAGGTCAGCAGGTAACGCGACCAGCTCATCAGATCTTTCATCACATAGCCGTCCATATGACCGGTGGAGACAAAGATGGTCAGGATGCCCAGGATCAGCTGCCAGTAAATCAGCAGCAAAATCAGTGTATCCATGGTCGAGCTGCTGGCACGAACCCGTGGATTGAACAAGCGGCGGTACACCAGCATGGTCATGCCGATAAAGCAGATCACCCCGAAGAAGCCACCGACACCCATGGCAATGAGTTGCTTGCCGGCCAGGGTAATGCCAAGGAAATCCCAGACTTCGTAAGGGATCACCAAACCTGCAAAGTGACCAAAGAAAATCATGATAATACCGACGTGGAAAAACACACTGGCCACGCGGAAGTACTTTTTATCCAGCATCTGACTGGACTGGGCTTTCCAGCTGTACTGCTCGCGATCATAGCGCAGCAGGCTGCCCAGAAAGAAAATCACCGAAGCAATGTAAGGGTAGATCCCAAACAACAACATATCTGTAAAGTTCATGACGCAACTCCTGAGCGGACAGTGTTTCCGGGTGCCTGGCTGGCATCGGTCCATTGCAGTGGCACGTGGTGATCGCGCCGCTGCTTTTCAGAGGGTTTGTGGCTGCTGCCGCAGCCATCCTGTTCTGAGCCCGGGCCAAAGGTCACCATTTCTTCTTCCCAGACTTTATCCAGCGCTTCTTTGGTATCGTCGCGCTGCTCGTTTTTCAGCTGCTCCCGCACCGAGTCCAGTTCCACATCGACCCCAGACAGTTCCAGCAAAGCACTGAACAGCACCTGATAATTGCAGTTGCGCTGCTCCAGCCGGCACAGCAGCACCGACAGAATATGCGCCACTTCAGCCAGGCCGAGGGCGGCATTCTCGTCGCCCTGAGTGCTTAAGAACTCCAGGTATAGCGGCAGATGATCCGGCAGCTCGCGCACATCAATCTGCAGGCCAGCCGACTTGTACTGGTTCATCAAATCGACCATGGCCTGACCGCGGTCACGCGACTCGCCATGCAGGTGCTCAAACAGCAGCAAGGACAAGGAGCGACCGCGCTCGAACAGGCCGTCGTAATCGGACTGCCAGTCCATCAAATCGCCGCTAAAGCGTTGCTCGATAAAATCGAGCAGGCCTTGCTGCTGCGCTTCAGACAGCGGCGACTCGGCCACCAGCTGCCTGGCGTCGGCTTTTGCTGTCAACAGCGCTTCGGTTGGGTATTCCAGCAACAGGGAAATCAGTTGTAGTATGCGCATGCCTTACTCCTTTACCGTGACTGGGATCACTTTGCGGACCCCTTTGCTGCTGCCGCCAAAGATGTTCAGCTTGCTGTCACCACCGCCACAGCCATTGCCGAAGCTAAAGCCACATTCGCCTTTTAAATCGTAGGCATTTTCGGCGTAAGCCCGGTGGCTGGTTGGGATAACAAAACGATCTTCAAAGTTGGCCAGCGCCATGTAGCGGTACATTTCCTCGACCCTATCTTTGCTCAGGCCGACCTGTTTCAGTACTTCCAGATCTTCCACGCTATCCACCTGCTGCGAGCGTTTGTAAGCACGCATTGCAATCATCCGCTCCAGCGCCCGAACGACCGGTGCTTCGTCGCCTGCAGTCAGCATATTGGCCAGGTAACGCAGCGGAATGCGCAGCGATTTCAGATCCGGGATTTCACCGTTCATGCCGACATGGCCGGCTTCGGCCGCGCTCTGAATCGGCGACAGTGGCGGCACGTACCAGACCATCGGCAGGGTGCGGTACTCCGGGTGCAGTGGCAGCGCCACTTTCCAGTCCATCGCCATCATGTAGACCGGCGAGCGCTGGGCGGCTTTTAACCAGTTATCCGGAATGCCTTCCTTGCGTGCCGCTTCAATCACCTTGGGATCGTGCGGGTCGAGGAACAGGTCCAGTTGGGCCTGATACAAGTCTTTCTCGTTGGCAACGCTGGCCGCGGCTTCAATTTTGTCGGCATCGTACAGCAGCACACCAAGGTAGCGGATGCGGCCGACGCAGGTTTCTGAACAGGTGGTGGGCTGGCCGGCTTCAATCCGCGGGTAGCAGAAGGTGCATTTTTCCGACTTGCCGGTTTTCCAGTTGAAGTAGATTTTTTTGTACGGGCAACCGGACACACACATCCGCCAGCCGCGGCATTTGTCCTGATCAATCAGCA
The DNA here is from genome assembly GCF_030717955.1 of Alkalimonas delamerensis. Lineage (NCBI taxonomy): Bacteria > Pseudomonadati > Pseudomonadota > Gammaproteobacteria > Alkalimonas > Alkalimonas delamerensis. Next base: position 175,711 of record NZ_JAUZVY010000002.1, read on the forward strand.
CAATGCCGTCTTCTTCGCGCTTGTAAATGGCACCACTGGGGCAAGAGGCAACACAGGTCGGGTTCAGACAGTGTTCGCACAGCCTTGGCAGGTACATCATAAAGGTCTTTTCAAACTGACCGTAGATGTCTTTTTGCACCACTTCGTTGAAGTTCTGATCTTTTTTCCGTTTTTCGAACTCGGTACCAAGAATTTCTTCCCAGTTCGGGCCCCACTCAATTTTTTCCATCCGCTGGCCGCTGATCAGCGAGCGGGGCCGGGCGACCGGCTGGTGCTTGCTGTCTTTGGCGTTGTGCAGATGCTGGTAATCAAAATCGAACGGCTCGTAGTAGTCGTCGATTTCCGGTAGGTCCGGGTTGGCAAATAAATTCGCCAGCACCCGCAGTTTGCCACCGATTTTGGGCACCAGCTTGCCGTTGCTTTTACGCTGCCAGCCGCCTTTCCACTTGTCCTGGTTTTCCCATTCTTTTGGAAAGCCAATGCCTGGCTTGGTTTCAACGTTGTTGAACCAGGCGTACTCCACGCCTTCGCGCGAGGTCCAGACGTTCTTGCAGGTGATGGAGCAGGTGTGACAGCCAATGCATTTGTCCAGATTCAGCACCATGCCGATTTGTGCTCTGATTTTCATGATAACTCCTTACTCCAACCTTATTCGGTATCCAGCCAATCGACTTTGTTCATTTTGCGAACAATGACGAACTCGTCGCGGTTGCAACCGACGGTGCCGTAGTAGTTAAAGCCATAGGCCTGCTGGGCGTAGCCACCAATCATATGGGTTGGCTTCATCACTGCGCGGGTCACTGAATTGTGAATGCCGCCGCGGCTGCCGGTCATTTCCGAGCCTGGTACGTTCACAATCCGCTCCTGAGCGTGGTACATCATGCTCATGCCTTCAGGAACCCGCTGTGACACCACAGCCCGGGCTGAAATAGAACCATTGACGTTGAAGATTTCAATCCAGTCGTTGTCTTCAATGCCGGCGGCTTTGGCGTCGATTTCACTTAACCAGACAATGGGGCCGCCGCGGGATAAGGTCAGCATCAACAGGTTGTCGGAGTAGGTGCTGTGAATGCCCCATTTCTGGTGTGGGGTGATCCAGTTCAGCACAATTTCCTTGTTGCCATTGGGCTTTTGGTTCAGCACCGGCTGCACCGTTTTCAGGTTGATTGGCGGCTTGTAGGCACAAAGGGTTTCGCCAAAGTCACGCATCCACTCGTGATCCTGATAGAACTGCTGTCGGCCGGTGATGGTGCGCCATGGGATCAGCTCGTGCACATTGGTGTAGCCGGCGTTGTAGGACACATGCTCATCTTCCAAACCCGACCAGGTGGGGGAGGAGATGATTTTGCGCGGCTGCGCCACGATGTCGTTGAAGCGGATCTTTTCCTCTTCTTTCGGTTTGGCCAGATGGGTGTGATCGCGGCCGGTAATTTTACTCAGTGCGCCCCAGGCTTTTACCGCCACATGGCCATTGGTTTCCGGTGCCAGCGATAAAATCACTTCACAGGCATCGACTGCCGACTCAATTTTGGCCAGGCCTTGATTTGCGCCTTCGCCGGTGTGGGTGCGGTTCAGTTTACGCAGGAACTCGACTTCTTCTTTGGTATCCCAGCCAATGCCTTTGCCGCCATTGCCGATGTTTTCCATCAGCGGGCCAAGCGAGGTAAAGCGGGCATAGGTGTTGGGGTAATCGCGCTCCACCACATTGATGTGCGGCATGGTTTTCCCCGGAATGGCTTCGCATTCGCCTTTCCACCAAGCTTTGACACCATAAGGCTGAGCCAGCTCGGCCGGGGTATCGTGGTGCATCGGGGTGGTGACTACATCGGTTTCTTTGCCCAGGTGGCCCACACAGACACGGGAGAATTCTTTGGCAATGCCTTTAAAGATTTCCCAGTCACTGCGTGCTTCCCACACCGGGTCAATGGCGGCGGTCAGCGGGTGAATAAAGGGGTGCATGTCCGAGGTGTTCATGTCGTCTTTTTCGTACCAGGTGGCCGTCGGCAACACGATGTCGGAATACAGACAGGTAGTGGACATCCGAAAATCCAGCGTCACGAACAAATCGACCTTGCCTTCGGCCGGCTGGTCGGTCCATTCCACATCTTCCGGTTTTTTGCCGCCAAATTCGCCCAGATCTTTACCGAGCAAACCATGCTTGGTGCCCAGCAGATGGCGCAGCATGTACTCATGGCCTTTGCCGCTGGAGCCCAGCAGGTTTGAGCGCCAGATAAACATGTTGCGCGGGAAGTTTTGCGGGTTTTCCGGCTGCTCGCAGGCAAACTTGACTTTGCGATCTTTCAGCTGCTGCAGCACATAGTCTTTTAGCTCCACCCCGGCAGCTTTGGCTTCGGCTGCCAGGCCCAGTGGGTTGACCCCAAGCTGCGGCGCGGAAGGCAACCAGCCCATGCGCTCGGCGCGGCTGTTGAAGTCGATAATGCTGCCAGACCACTTGTCTTTGTTGGCCAGCGGCGAAATCACTTCGCTCATATCCAGTTTTTCATAGCGCCACTGGCTGGAGTGGTTGTAGAAAAAGGAGGTACCGTTCATATGGCGTGGCGGACGTTGCCAATCCAGCGCAAAGGCCAGTGGGGCCCAGCCGGTTTGCGGCCGCAGTTTTTCCTGGCCGACATAGTGCGCCCAGCCGCCACCGCTTTGGCCAATACAGCCACACAGCATCAGCATGTTAATCAGGCCACGGTAGTTCATGTCCATGTGGTACCAGTGGTTCAGCGCGGCACCGACGATGACCATAGAGCGACCACGGGTTTTATCGGCGGTGCGGGCGAACTCGCGGGCAATGCGGATCACATCGGCACGTTTGACGCCGGTAATGGCTTCTTGCCAGGCTGGGGTGTACGGTACATTGTCGTCAAAGCTTTTGGCGCGACTGTCATCGCCCAGGCCATTGTCGACGCCGTAGTGTGCCAGCATCATGTCAAACACAGTAGCCACTAAAGCCGTGCTGCCATCGGCCAGTTGCACCCGTTTGGCCGGGATTTTACGCAGCTGGGTGTCGCTGTGCTCGGTGTGCTGGAAGTACTGGTACTCGTGCGGTGCGCCGCCAAAGTAGGGGAAGGCGACTTCAACCAGTTCGTCGTGCTGATCTTTTAAGCTCAGTAGTAAATCAACCTCACCCTGACGGTCTTTTTGCTCCAGGTTCCACTTGGCGGCATCTTCACCCCAGCGGTAACCAATGGCGCCATTCGGGCTGGTCAGACGCTGATCTGCCGCATTGATGGCGATGGTTTTCCAGTCCGGGTTGTTGCTCTCACCCAGCTGATCAACCAAATCGGCCGCCCGCAGGAAGCGCCCCTGGGTTTTGTGGTCGCCGGCCTCGTCCAGCAGCACCAGCATTGGCATGTCGGTGTAGCGTTTGATGTAGTCGGTAAAATAAGTGCTTGGGTTATCGACGTGGAACTCTTTTAAAATCACATGGCTAAAGGCCATGGCAAGGGCGGCATCGGTGCCCTGACGCGGGGCTAGCCAGGTGTCGCCAAACTTGGAGGCTTCGGAGTAGTCCGAGGTAATGACACAGGTTTTGGTACCTTTGTAACGCACCTCGGTTAAAAAGTGTGCATCCGGCGTGCGGGTTTGCGGTACGTTCGAACCCCAGACAATGATGTAATTGGAGTTGTACCAGTCGGCCGACTCCGGCACGTCGGTTTGCTCGCCCCAGATTTGCGGCGAAGCTGGCGGCAGGTCGCAGTACCAGTCGTAGAAGCTCAAGCAGTTGCCGCCAATCAAGGATAAGTAACGGGCACCGGCGGCGTAGGACACCATCGACATCGCCGGAATGGGCGAGAAGCCGGTGATGCGATCCGGACCATAGGTTTTGGCGGTGTAGGTGTTGGAGGCGGCAATCAGCTCGTTCACTTCATCCCAGCTGGCACGGACAAAACCACCCAGGCCGCGGCGCTCTTTGTAGCTTTTGGCTTTGACCGGATCGCTGACGATGGACTCCCAGGCTTTGACCGGATCGCTGTGCTGCGCTTTGGCTTCGCGCCATAGCTTCATCAGCTGGCCGCGCATCTTGGGGTACTTTAAGCGGTTGGCACTGTAGATGTACCAGGAGTAACTGGCACCCCGCGGACAGCCGCGTGGCTCATGGTTTGGTAAATCCGGCCGGGTGCGTGGGTAATCGGTCTGCTGGGTTTCCCAGGTGACCAGGCCATCTTTGACGTAGATTTTCCAGCTGCACGAGCCGGTGCAGTTGACGCCATGGGTCGAGCGCACCACTTTGTCGTGCTGCCAGCGCTGGCGGTAGCCTTGCTCCCAGCTGCGGTCCTGATCGGTGGTAACGCCATGCCCGTCGGAGAAGGGCTCTTTGCGCGCAGTAAAATAGCGCAGTTTGTCGAGTAGGTGACTCATCGTACACTCCTGGTCTTGTCCTGCATGAACAGACGGTTTTTACTTATTCAGTAGGCACATCATAGAAAGAACCGCTTAATGATGCTTGATTTGGATCAAGGCTGCCACTTAGCTAACTTACTGATTAAGAAGGGTAATACCCACTAAGTGGTAGTGTGTTTTTGGGCTAAATGCCTGAAAATGCTGGGGCTGAAATCACGGAACTACCCCCTTGGTGTGGCGTGCTAACCTGGGCGGGGCAAAGGGGGTAGCTCGATTGTGCCAGCTGCAGGAACAATCGCGGCTGCACGCTGCTGCTTTTCAGGTTATGCTTAGATGAATTCGCATTGGAGATACTATGCGCCCTTTTTCCGTCGTTACCCGTATCAACATTGCGCTGGCTTGCATCGTGACGCTGGCGCTGACCACCATGATGGTGTCGTACTGGTTGTCGGATAAAGCCGACAGCGATGCCCATGCGGTCAATGTGGCGGGCTCCTTGCGGATGCAAAGTTACCGGCTGGCCTGGCTTAAATTGCAGCAAGAACCTGAGCGCTTAGCCGGGGCAAAACAGCAGTTAAACAGCAGTTGGCAGCATCCGGTATTTAAACGCTTTTTGCACCAGCCAGAGATCCAGACCAAGTACGATACCGCTTATCGTCATTGGTTGACGGTGGCACCGTTGCTGGCGGCCGAGCAAACCGACATTGCTGAGCTGGAGTCCGTATTGACCGAGCAAGTCCGTTTGCTGGATGTGCTGGTACTGGCTATTCAGCAGGATGCCGAGCAAAAAGTGCGGGCCTTTCGCACCGTGCAGGTGGTGGCGGTACTGGCCACCATTTTGCTGTCCATTATTGTGATGTACTGGCTGCGGGTGATGGTGCAGGAGCCATTGCAGGACTTGATTAAAGGGGCCCGTCGCATTGCGCAGGGCGACTTTACCCACCGCATTACAGCGCAGCAGCAGGATGAACTGGGCACTTTGGCCCATAGCTTTAACAAAATGAACAGTGCCATCGGTTACATGTACGGCAATCTGGAAAAGCGGGTGCAGCAACAAACTGAAGCGCTGCAGCACAGCAACACCCGTTTGCAGTTTTTGTTTGATATAGCCCGCAGCATCAGTGAGCACAGTCTGCACTCGGCAGATTTTTCTGAACTGGTGACCGAGCTGCAGACCATTCTTCAAACCGATGAGCTCGAGCTGTGCCTGTTGACCGAGCAGGGCTCCAGCCCCTACTTGCAGGTGCAGCCGGAGCAGAATCCACACATGCACTGCGTGAAAACCAGCTGTCAGGATTGCGTATCGCAAGGGCAGGATATTCGCACCGAGCAAGCGCAGCTGGTGTATCGCTATCCACTGGACAGGGAGCAGCACCACTATGGCGTGCTGGTGGCCCGCCAGGCCAAAGACAAAGCCTTGCACGACTGGCAGCAGCAATTGCTGCAATCGGTGGCCGATTTGCTGGCATTGGCGTTGAGTTTAAAAGGCGAAGAGGAACAGGTACGACGTTTGGCTCTGATGCAGGAGCGCTCGGTGATTGCCCGTGAGCTGCACGACTCACTGGCCCAATCCCTATCCTATTTAAAAATTCAGGTAACCCGGCTGAATAAAGGCCTGGCCAGTGACAACAAAGCCATGTTGCAGGATGTGGCCGATGAACTGAAAGAAGGCTTAAGTTCGGCCTACCGGCAGCTGCGCGAACTGCTTACCACTTTCCGGCTTAAGGTGGATGGAGCCGGTTTGCAGCAAGCTTTGCAAACCACCGTTAAACAACTGACTGAGCAATCCAGCCTGCGGATCCGGCTGGATTATCAACTGGAGCACTTGCCACTGACGCCAACGGAAGAAATTCACTTGCTGCAGATCATTCGAGAAGCCAGCCAAAATGCGGTGCACCACAGCCAGGGCTCTGAGCTGTCAATAGAGCTGCGACAGGGCAAGGACAAAGCGATAGAGCTGAAGTTGGAAGATAATGGCGTAGGTTTGCCGGCGCAACCGGAAAAGCTCAACCACTATGGCCTGGCCATTATGCAGGAGCGCAGCAGGCAACTGGGTGGTGAGCTTGCTATCCAGAACCGCGCGGATGGCGGCACCGGTATCTATTTCCGTTTTGTGCCGGAGTGCATGGCGCAGCTGGCCAGCGCTTAGTTCGTGCTCATGCCTTGGCGAGCTGGCTGTTTAACTCGGCAATGGGCAAAGCCGGTGCATACAAATAGCCTTGCGCCATGCTGCAGCCCGCTTTTAGTAAGAATGCTTGTTGCTGTGGGTGCTCGACACCCTCAGCAATCACATCCAGGCCCAGTGCCTTGGCCATGGCGATAATGGCCTGAGCAATTTGGGCATCTTCACTGTTATCTGGTAGTTCATCAACGAAGCTGCGATCGATTTTTAAACAATCGATCGGCAAGCGTCTTAGGTAGGAAAGCGACGAATAACCGGTGCCAAAGTCATCAATCGACAGCCGAAAGCCTTGCTGACGCAGGTTTGTGAGCAGCATGAGGGTGTTGTCGGCGTGCTCTGGAATTAAGCAGCTTTCAGTCAGCTCCAGTTCTATGCATTTGGGAGCAATCTGGTATTGCTGCAGCTGGTGTTGCAGTCGCTGGCTGAAGGTTGGCTCCAGCAATTGCATGGCGGAAATGTTCACGGCAACCGGTAGCGCCAGCTTGTAATCGCGGATATCGCGACAGACTTGCGCCAGTACCTGATCGCTGAGCAATGAAATCAGCCCCAGCTTTTCTGCCAGTGGAATAAAGCTGGCCGGCGAAATAAAGCCATGCTCACGGTGTTGCCAACGTACCAGTGCTTCCAGCCCGGTTAGCTGTTGTGTTTTCAGGCAGACTTTGGGTTGGTAAAACACCTGCAGATGTTGTTGTTGCAGCGCCTGGCGCAGCGCTTGCTCCAGCTTGAGTTCATTCTGGGTTTGCTGACCAACGCTTTCCTGATAAAAACAGTATTGATTGCGACCGGCATTTTTCGCCTGATACATGGCGACATCGGCATGCTTGATCAACTGATCGGCGCTTTGTGCATCTCTGGGGTAGACACTGATGCCAATGCTGGTGGTAAGGAAAAAATCCTGCTCCAGCAAGCGAAACGGCAAATCGAACTGACTAACCAGACGTTTGGCCAGGTTCTCCAGCGAGGTGGTATCGGTGATTTCCGGCAGTAAAATGGTAAATTCATCACCGCCAAGCCGGGCCACCGACTCGCCTTCGCGCACCGTGGCTTGCAGACGTTTGGCAACCTCTTTCAAGGCGTCATCGCCAGCCTGATGCCCTAAGGTATCATTGATGCGTTTGAATAGATCCAAATCCAGAAACAATACCGCCATCTGGTGCTGGTGGCGATGAGCATTGGCCAGTGCCAATTTCAGCCGATCCAGAAACATCCGGCGGTTGGCCAGGCCGGTCAATTCATCCAGGTAGGCCAGTTGATGAATTTTAGTTTCCTGATATTTGCGCTCACTGATGTCGCTGAAAATGGCTGCAAACTGGCAGATGTCCCCATCTTCGCCGCGAATGGCGGTGATGGATAGCCACTCCGGGTAAATCTCACCATTTTTGCGCTTGTTCCAGATCTCGCCTTGCCAGTGGCCTTGCTGCAGCAGGGTTGCCCAGAGCGTGCGATAAAAGTCTTTGTTGTGCAGGCCAGAGCTGAGTAAAGCCGGGGTCTGGCCGATGGCTTCTTCGGCGCTGTAACCGGTCAGCTGGCTAAAGCTGGGGTTGACCGATTCGATGATGCCATTGACATTGGTGATCATGATGCCATCCAGCGAGGCATCAATGACCTTTTGTGCCAGCCGCAAATAGTCGGCTGAAGTTCGCAGCGCCTGATCCCGGGCCTGCAGTGCTTGCTTCAGCTGCTCCACGTAGGCGTACTCGACGTGGATTAAAATATCGCTGAATGACAGCAAGCCGCAGATCGCTTCATGCTCGTTGCAAACGGCCAGGTGGCGAAAGTTTTTCTCTTTCAGTAAATCAACCGCCTGCAACAGGCTGCAGCTGTGCGAAACGGTTAAAACCGGGCGCTTTGCCAGTTGCCAGAGCTCAGCATGGCAATTGCCATCGGCAATCAACCGAATCAGATCCCGCTCAGTGATAATGCCGTGCACCCCGTCGGTAAAGGTGACTATCGCCGCTTCGGCATTGTGCTGCTGCATCGCTTTGACCGCATGATTCAGGGGTGTCTTGCTGCACAGAATCAAAGGCGGCCTGGAAATGCTGCTGCCAACATCACGCAAGCGTAAATAGTGTTCGATGCGTTGCTGTCGGATGATATCGGTTTGGGTCAGCATCCCCAGTGGACGCTGCTCGTTATCGAGCACCAGCAAACGACGAATGCGCTTTTGCAGCATCAGACTGGCTGCCTGATTCAGCGCAATATCGGCGCTGACATGGATCACCGGGCTGGTCATCACTTGATGGATTGGTTGTCTGAAGGCATCGGCTTGCAGGCAATTTAAACGCTTAGCATCGGCTTCTGTCCAGATCCCCAGTACTGCTGAGTCGTCACAAATAAGAATGCAGCTAACTTGATGCTGGTGCATCAGCCGGGCCGCTTGCTGCACTGAGGTGTTGGGTGAGCAGCGAATCAATTGCTGGCTGATGATCTGGCAAACTTTAGGTTCCGGGTTGTGCGCGCTGCTGAGCAGTTCGGTCAGATGGCTTACCACATATCACCTTGGCTGGTTAAAAAGCAGCCGGCAGTATAAGAGTGGGGGTGATGCTTGCCATTGATCCAGCGCAAAGCAGCCTCCCAAAAACAGGGAAATTGCGACCAAAGTCGCAGAGGCAGCAGCGGTCAAGCTGCTGCCTGCTGATGGCTCAAGGATTGTAGAACTCGCCGGACTTGCGCAGGTAGTAGAACCAGTTCAGCACCAGGCAAAGCGCGTAGAAAATGGCAAAGCCAATCATGGCGTGCTCAGGGGTTGCAGCACGGATTTGTTCACCAAACACCTGCGGAATGTAGAAGGCGCCATAGGCAGCCATGGCTGAGGTCCAGCCCAGCACCGGGCCTGCCTGCTCCTTCGGAAACACCACCGCGATGGTTTTAAAGGTGGAGGCATTGCCAATGCCGCTGGCTGCAAACAGCAGTAAGAACAGCAGGAAAAACGGCATAAAGTACTGCTCTGGACTGGCCGATTGATAGGCTTGCTGCATAAAGTAGGCAGCACCAAGCGCGGCAATCACCATTACCACGGCACAGACCTGGGTCACCAGGGCACCGCCCAAGCGATCAGAAATCCAGCCACCAACCGGGCGAATTAAGGCGCCAATAAAGGGGGCGATCCAGGCATAGGTCAGAGCACTCGGGCCATTCGGGTTGGGGGTGTCGTGTGTCATCACGCCATCCACCATAATGTGGCTGTAGCCAAAAATGACCTGAATCGACAGCGGCAGGGCAGCAGCAAAGCCAATAAAAGAGCCAAAGGTCATGATGTACAGTATGGTCATCACCCAGGTGTGTTTGTTGTTGAAAATTTTGTACTGGCGCTCCAGACTGGTGCGAATGGCACCGGGTAAGAACTTCAGCGCCAGCACCGTTGCCAGTGGCACCAGCACCAGCACCAGCTCATTCGGAATGTTAAAGCCAGCGCCATTGGCCGAGGCTGGCAAAATCAACCACAAACCAAGAATTGATGTGATAAAACCAATCCCATACATCGCCAGCTGAATGGAGAAAGAGCCTGCAGCGCTCGGTAATTGAGGTGTCACCTCCTCGGTATTGATGTTGTTCATGCCAAACCAGATGGCAAAGGACAATGGCAGCAGTAGCAACAGCCACAGGAAACCAGCGTTTTGGATCCAGGTTTCACTGCCTGCGGGGATGCTGCCGATTAAGGTGCCGCTGGATTGTTGCAGTGTCATTGAATCGCCACCGCCTACCAGGGTAAAAGCGCCGAAGGTCATAAAGAGCGGGATCAGGATCTGCATGGTGGTGACGCCGAAGTTGCCAAGACCGGCATTGATGCCCAGCGCCAGGCCTTGTTTTTTCTTCGGATAGAAAAAACTGATGTTGGACATCGAAGCGGCAAAGTTACCACCACCAATCCCCGACAGTAAGGCCATCAGTTGGAACACCCAAAACGGCGTATTTGGATCTTGCAGAGCGACTCCGGTGCCAAATGCCGGGATCATCAGCAAACTGGTTGTTAAGAAAATGGTGTAGCGGCCACCGCAAAGCCGGACAAAGAAACTGGCCGGAATACGGAGGGTTGCGCCACTCAGGCCAGCAATGGCGGCCAGGGTAAAGAGCTCTGGTGCCGAATAGGGAAACCCTAAATTGAGCATCTGCACACTGATAATGCTCCACATCATCCAGACCGCAAAGCCACACAACAAGCTTGGGACCGAAATCCAAAGGTTGCGGGTGGCAATGCGGTTGCCTTCTTGCTGCCAGAAGCTATCGTTTTCCGGCTCCCATCGTTTTAGATCAGACATAGTCAGACTCCTGTTTGCTGATGCGCTAACTATGCGTGCAGCTGGCTCGCACGACAATGCAACTCAGGGGTTAGCTCCTTTGTGCCATCAACTATCCATGGGTACCTACAAAGAGGTAGCTGCTGCTGCGTCATATAAATTTAATGTCTAAAATCATTTATTTAGATATGGCTGTATTGGGCCTGTTGTTGCAGCTATGACCTTGTTACTTTTACGTGAATGCACCAAACTATGACCTGAATCAAAGAATCACAGCCAGGGATCGCGGCTAATAGCCAAAACCAGCGAGCTAAGGAGTTCCTTATGAGTGTTGAAGCAGCCAGCGTGATGCTGATTGACGACCATCCTTTATTGCGCAAAGGCTTAAAGCAATTGTTGTCCTTTGAGGACGATTTAGCCGTGGTGGCTGAAGCCAGCAGTGGTAAAGAAGCCATCCCGATAGCGGTAGAGCTGGACCCGGACTTAATCATCCTGGATCTGAACATGCAGGGCATGGATGGCCTGGCTACTTTGCAGGCACTTCGTAAAGAAGGGGTGACCTCGCGTATTGTGATGCTGACGGTATCGGATGCCGATGAAGATGTGGTGCAGGCCATTACGCTGGGGGCTGATGGTTACCTGTTAAAAGACATGGAGCCGGAGCAATTGTTAGAGCAAATTCGCCGGGCTGTGACCGGTAAAATGGTATTGAGTGAATCGGTTGCCGCGGTGCTGGCGACGGCACTGCGAAAACCCGGCCCTAAACCCAATGCCGAGCTCAACAGCCTGACCAACCGCGAGTACGAAATTCTCAGCTTGATTGCCAAAGGCATGAGCAACAAAGTGATTGCCCGTGAACTGGACATCTCCGATGGCACCGTCAAGGTGCATGTTAAGCATCTGCTGAAAAAGCTGGGGCTGCGCTCACGGGTGGAAGCTGCGGTCTGGATGGTCAATCAGCAAGGAGCCAAAGCATGAGCATGATGCCGGTGCAGGATGCCATTGATGCCATGCTCAGCCAGGTGATGCCGCTGCATGCCACCGAGGCTGTCGGCTTAACCCAGGCATTGGATAGGGTACTGGCGCAGGATGTTCGGGCTGAGATCACGGTGCCAGCCTTTGATAACTCGGCGATGGATGGTTATGCCTTGCGCTCAGCAGAGGCCACAGCGGACCGTCTGCTGCCGTTGGCGGGCACCGCTTTGGCTGGTCACGCCTTTGAGGGGGTTACTCCTGCCGGGCATTGTGTGCGCATTACCACTGGCGCTGTTCTTCCCGAGGGACTGGACACTGTGGTGATGCAAGAGCAGGTGCAGCAAACCGAAGCCGGCATTCGGTTGTTGCATGCTCCTAAAACGGGTGAGCATGTGCGGCGGGCCGGTGAAGACATTGCCCCAGGCCAGCTGTTGTTGGCAAAAGGGCATCGCCTCAGCGCGGTGGACATTGGGTTGTTGGCCTCGATTGGCCTGGCGGAAATTGCGGTGCTGCGCCGGCTGAAAGTGGCGGTTTTTTCCACAGGCGACGAGCTGGTCGCGCCGGGGCAGTCGTTGCCGGCGGGGCATTTGTACGATAGCAACCGCTATGTGCTGCAGGCGATGTTGCAGCGTTTAGGAGTGGCGGTGCTGGATTTAGGTTTGCTGCCGGACAAGCCCGAGGCCATTCGGCAGGCGATTTTGCGCGCCAGTGATGAAGCCGATGTGCTGATCACCAGTGCCGGGGTGTCGGTGGGCGAAGCCGATTACACCCGTCAACTGTTGTCTGAGCTGGGCGATATTGGCTTTTGGAAGGTGGCAATGAAGCCAGGCAAGCCTTTCGCCTTTGGTTCTTTGGGCTCTTGCTGGTTTTTTGGCTTGCCCGGCAATCCGGTGGCCACGGCAGCCACCATGGATCTGCTGGTGCAACCGGTACTGCGCCGTTTGGCCGGTGAAAAGCGGCCGCAGCCTGAAAGCTTGCAGGCCATCGCTACCGAGCCTTTGAAAAAGTCCCCCGGCAGAGCCGATTTTCAGCGCGGTTATTACCAGCAACAGAATGGGCAGTTGCAGGTGCAGGCCGTCGGCAAGCAAAGCTCGGCCGTGCTCAGTGGTGCCGCTAAAGCCAATTGCTACATTGCGCTGGAGCAAGAGCGGGGCCAGGTCGCAGCCGGCGAGTCGGTGCAAATCCTGCCGTTTTATCAATTGCTGCGTTAGTCGCCGCCGTTGAGCAGGGGGTAGCTGACAACTACCCCTTCTGCGCTTAAAGCGAGCAACCCTTCCTTGATCGTGATCAAGCCAGTGTCACCCCTTTACTCCGAGACTAAGTGCAAAGCTTAACTTTGGAGATGACGATGAATTTAGTGGATGCACTGCTGTGTGAACTCAAAGATATGGGCGTGCAGCACCTGTATGGGATCCCCGGCGATTTTGTACTGCCGCTGTTTGAGCAGTTGCAGCAGAAAAATCAGCTGCCCCTGGTGTATTTAAGCCATGAACCGGCGGCGGTGTTCGCCGCCGATGCAGCGGCCCGGATCAGCAACCGCCCTGCGGCGGTGATCCTGACCTACGGCGCCGGCGCATTGAATGCGGTGAATGCCGTGGCTCAAGCCTATGTCGAGCATGTGCCGCTGCTGGTGATTGCCGGCTATCCGGCCAAAGCGGAGAAAGAGCGCCAGCTGCTGATCCATCATCAGGCCAGGCGTTTTGACTCGCAAAAGAAAATCTTTGAAGAGATCACCGCCTGCCAGGTACGGCTGGACGATCCGGCCACCGCCTGGCAGCAGTTGCAGCATGCCTGCCGTCTTTGTCAGCAGGAATCTTTGCCGGTGCTGATTGAATGGCCCCGTGATGCAGCCAACTTTCCGGTAGCTGAGCGTCCCAGGTTGCCGAGGCGCAAGGTAGATGAAGCCCAGCTGGAATTGGCGGCGCAAGCCATGCAGCAGCGCTTGGCTGCAGCAAAGAAGCCAGTGCTGTTGGTGGATGTTGATGTGCGGCGTTTTGCCGCGGTCGAGCAAGTCGAGCAATTGGCCCAAAGCTGCCAAATTCCCATTCTGACCACCTTGCTTGGCCGGGCTGCGGTTGATCAGACGCATCCATATTACCGTGGCATTTTCCTGGATCAGGCAGACAGCGAAAGTTTTGCCCTGATTGAGCAGGCCGATTTAATCATTCAGCTGGGTGTCTTGCCAACCGACAGCAATTTTGCCGCCCATCAGCACCTGTTTCAGGCCGACAGGGTGCTTGACGTGCAGCAGCAGGGCTGTCGCATTGGCGAGCAGTTCTACGTTGGTTTTGGTATCCGCGATTTGCTGATAGCCCTCTCTGCTATGAAGTTGCCGGTCTTTAACCTGAGTACAAAGGTAGCTCGGTCGTTGGATGTGCCAGCAGAGCCGGACGCGAGCAAAGCATTGGATCCCATTCGCTTAATGCAGTGCCTGCACCGGGAACTGTCGGCGCAGCCGGCGACCCTGCCGATGGTGGCCGATATCGGCGACTGTTTGTTTGCCTCGTTGCAGGCTGCACCCAGCTTGCTGCTGGCACCGGCTTTTTATGCCTCGATGGGCTATGCAGTACCGGCTGCCATAGGTGTGCAGTTAACCAGCGGTCTTCGGCCGGTGGTCCTGGTGGGGGATGGTGCTTTTCGCATGACTGGGCTTGAGCTCGGGCATTGCCAGCGCTATGGCGTGAGTCCCATTGTGGTGCTTTTTAACAACAGCAATTGGGAGATGATCAAAGCCTTTGCACCTAAGCTGGACTGCGCCAACCTTGGTCAGTGGCATTATGCCGAGCTGGCCGAGGCCATGGGCATGCTGGGACTGGTTGCCGACGATGAAGCAAGCCTGAGTCAGGCTATCCGGCTGGCGCTGGCCAGGCCCGAACAGCCGGTGCTGATCGAGGCGCGTTACCAGGCGGGCCAGCAAAGCCAGCAATTGAGCCGTTTTGCCCGGCGGTTTTTGGGCTGCTAGCCCAGTAGCTTGGTCGCAGTGCTGGCACCATTGGCAGCAGTCTGGTTGCAGGAATAGCCAGGGCTTATCATACTTATCGTCATGTTCACTCATCACAGGTTGACGGTTATGCGATGGCTTTCTGGTGTTTTGCTTGGCGCTTTGTTGTTGGTTGCAGGCTGGCAATTGCAGGCGGAATCAGCTCAGCACAGCGTAATTGTGTTTGATCAGGTGCAGGTGCTGCCGATGGACTCGGCAGAGCTACTGTCCAATCAGCGGGTACTGGTGCAAGGCGATCGCATTGTGGCGGTGGCACCGGCGGCGGAGCTGGCGATCCCAGAGGGCGCCAAAGTGATTGATGGTCGGGGGCGTTATTTGCTGCCCGGTCTTGCCGAAATGCATGGCCATGTACCGCCGATGGTGGATTTTAGTGGCATGCCGGCCCGCTACCTGGATGATGTGCTCAAGCTCTATCTGGCCGGTGGTGTCACTACCGTACGAGGCATGCTGGGCCATGAGCACCAATTGCGGTTAAAAGACGACATTGCCAGTGGCAAACGGCTGGGGCCAACTTTGTATCTGGCCGGTCCCAGTTTCAATCAGCATACCGTGACTTCTCCAGAGCAAGCCCGAGAGCGTGTGCGCCAGCACAAAAGCGAGGGCTGGGACTTGCTTAAAATTCACCCGGGTTTAAGCCTGGCGCAGTATCAGGCCATCGCCGCTGAAGCCAAACAACAAGGCATCGATTTTGCGGGCCATGTACCGGCAGCTGTCGGAGTAGAGCAAGCCATTCAGCTAGGCAGCCGCACCATTGATCACCTGGATGGCTACATGGCAGCCTTGGGTGGTTTTGACCGCGAGCTTAGTCAGGATGACATGGCCGGCTTGGTTGCCCTGACCAAAGCGCACGGGGTAGCCGTGGTGCCGACCCAGGCGCTGTGGGAAACCATTATTGGTGCTGCCGATAGGGAGGCGCTGGAAAGTTTTGAGGAGCTGAAATACATGCCGGCCCGGGTGCTAAGCGGTTGGCGGCGTTATCTGGACTCGGCTTCCGGCGCTTACTATACCGGTGAAACGGCTGCCATCCACGCAGCAAATCGCCAGCGGCTACTCAGTGCCTTGTATCAGGCTGGGGTCACTATTTTGATGGGTACCGATGCACCGCAGCTATACAGTGTGCCAGGGCTATCGCTGCGTCGTGAACTGCCGTTGATGGCGGCGGCTGGCATGAGCCATTACGATATCCTCCGCAGCGGTACCGTATTGGTGGGCGAGTATTTTGGCGATCAGGATACCTTTGGTTTGGTAAAAGCCGGTCACCGGGCCGATTTGCTGCTGGTAGACAGCAATCCTTTGGATGATCTCTCCGGGCTCTATCATCCGGCCGGCGTCATGGTGCGGGGCCAGTGGCTTAGTCGACAGGCGCTGGACGCCATGCTGGACGAGATTGCCACAGCCCGGCAACAAGAAAACCAGGAGCGCGGCTGATGTTGTATTTTGCCTATGGCTCCAATTTGTCGCTGGCCCGCTTACGCCAACGGGTACCCAGCGCTGAGCGGCTTGGTGTGTACCAATTGGTGGGATATCAGCTGCGATTTCACAAAGCCAGTACCGATGGCTCGGCCAAATGCGACGCTTTTTATACCGGCGAGAACAGCCATCGGGTACTCGGAGCCGTCTATAAGATGGATCCAGCCGAGCGGCCGGTGCTGGATCAGGCAGAAAGCCTGGGCACCGGCTACAACGCCAAACAGGTGTGGGTGCAACACGCCGATGGCCACAGCCTGGAAGCGTTAATCTACTACGCTATTCGTATTCGGAATGATGTGATCCCATACGACTGGTACAAACATCATGTGCTGGTGGGGGCGCAAGAAGTGCAACTGCCAGATTACTATGTACAGACCATCGAGTCGGTGATGGCCGTGCCAGATCCAGACCGGCATCGTGCCAGCAAGGAATGGGCGGTTCATCGCGGCTCTGCTTCATCTGCATAACATTCCGTAACAAAATGCACTGGCGGAGGCTGTGCTTTGCATTATAGTGTGTAAGCACATAGGGCAAGCTCTAATGGAGGAAGAGGCATGCAAGCACAGTGTTTATGTGGTTCGGTAAAAATCAGCGCCAAAGCGCACCATCAGGTTAGTGTTTGTCACTGCAGTATGTGTCGTCGCTGGGGCGGCGGCCCCTTGTTTGCTGTGCACTGTGGCCAAGAAGTTCAATTTGAAGGCCGGGATTTTATCACCGATTATTCGTCTTCCGACTGGGCCAGCCGGGGTTTTTGCCGACAGTGCGGTACCCATCTGTACTACCGGTTGCTGGATGCCAACGAATACATTCTGCCTGCCGGCTTGTTTCAGGATGAAGACGGCTTAGCCCTGACCGAGCAAATTTTTATCGATCAAAAACCGGCTTTTTACAATTTCCGTGAGCAGACCGAGAACCTGACCGAAGCCGAGGTATTTGCCAAGTATGCGCCATCCTGAAGTTAAGGCTGGACATGTCCCATACCAGAGTTGGTTGTTGTTCTGGTGCATACGAAGCCGCCTGATAAAAGCGGGCCCAAGCAACAAGGAGAGAGATCATGTCGCAGGTTCAAGCGATACCAGAAGGTTACAGCGGAGCCATTCCGTATCTGACCATTAAAAATGCTGCCGATGCCATCGGCTTCTACCAACAGGCCTTTGGCGCCGAGTTGATCGTCAAAATGGACATGCCAGGCGGAGGCGTGATGCATGCAGAAATGCGGCTAGGACAAGCGCTGTTTATGCTGAGCGAGCAAAACGATGACTGGGGCACCAAAAGCCCACCGATGTTGGGTGGTACGCCGGTTGGGGTGATGATTTATGTGCCGGATGTCGATGCCCTGGTGGCCCAGGCTGAAGCGGCTGGCGCTACCATCACCAGGCCCCCCTCCAATGAATTCTATGGCGATCGCATGGCTTGCCTGCAAGATCCCTATGGTCATAACTGGATGTTTTCGACCCATGTCGAAGATGTCTCAGAGCAAGAGCTGATGCAGCGTGCCAAGCAGTTGTATGGGGGCTAAATCCAGTAAGCCATGTTTGCACATGGCAGTGTGCGGCTGTAGTGCTCAGAAATTGCTTGATACATTTAAACAAGGGAGCGGCCATGAGCCCCATCGCAACGACACCGAAAGCACCATATTATGCGGTGATTTTTACCTCAGTACGCACCAAGGGGGACCAAGACAACTATGCTGCGATGGCTGATAAAATGGTGCAACTTGCTGCCGAACAACCTGGCTTTCTTGGCATCGAGTCGGCCAGGGAGGGCGTTGGTATTACTGTCTCCTACTGGCAAGACCTGGCATCCATCAAGCAATGGAAAGCAAATACAGAGCACCTGCTCGCCCAAAAGCTCGGTCGCGAGCAGTGGTATCGCAGTTTTAAAACCAGAATTGCCAAAGTTGAGCGCGACTATGGGATCTAAGCAAGTTCAGCAAATGAGGGCTCCCGGAGTGCTATGAAAGCCTTGCGTCAACGACAGTACGGCTGTTTGGACTCGCTGGAACTAAGCGAGGTTAAAAAGCCGATCCCCGCTAAGCACCAGGTGCTTATCAAGGTGCATGCTGTTTCCATCAATGATTGGGATTGGGCACTGCTGCATGGCAGCCCTTTTATTCCCAATCGTTTGATGGTCGGCTTGTTTAAACCGAGCATCATTGTGGGCTCAGATATTGCGGGGCGCATTGAGGCCGTTGGCAGCCATGTATCCCGCTTCAAGCCGGGCGATGAAGTGTACGGCGATCTGTCTGGTTGTGGCTTTGGTGGTTTTGCCGAGTTTGTCTGTGCGCCCGAAGATGCCCTGATCCGAAAACCACCAAGTATGTCGTTTGAGCAAGCAGCGGCGATCCCGCAGGCCGGTATGTTGGCGCTGCAAGGGATCCGGGCTAAGCACTCGCTGCCACCAGATCAAAAGGTGCTGATCAACGGCGCTGGCGGCGGGGTAGGCAGTATCGCCGTTCAACTGCTGAAACCTCAAGGCGTCGAGGTCACAGGGGTTGATAGTGCAGAAAAACTGGCGCTGATGCGATGCTGGGGCTTCGATCAGGTCATCGACTACCGGGCCGTTAATTTCACTCGTAATGGCCAGCGTTATGACTTGATTATCGACGTGAAAACCGAGCAGTCGCCCAAAGACTATGAACGTGCTTTGAGTCCGGGTGGGGTGTACGCAACTGTTGGCGGGCAACTTACCAAGTTGCTTCGAATCGCGCTTTCTGGTTTACGCATCCAGCGCGAACGCGACAAAAAGCTGCGGGTGATAGGCCTGCAGGCGAACGGCGATCTGGCGTATTTTAACGAGCTGTTTGAGAGCGGTCACTTTAAGCCGGTGCTGGATAAGCTGTACGACTTCACCGAATCCGATGTGCGCCAGGCTTTTCAGCGGTTTGGTGTTGCTGCACATAATGGTAAGATCGTCGTGCGCTTGTCGCACCTTTAAGCAACGGCTCAGAAACGGTCAGAAAGAGCGGCTCAATTGGCCGAACTTGTTCAATAAGGCCGTCAGTCAAATTTCAGTTTGCTTAGCCTAACACAAAGAGGTTCTGATGAAGTGTCCGCATTGCTCGCAACATGTGAGTGTCTTTTCCAGAAGCATCAATAAATTTGGCTCTATGCAGCTGTGCCCAAAGTGCAATCAGCCGGTTAAAACCTATTTAAGCCTTAAATGGGCTGCTATTTTATTTATTCCTGTTTTTGTCAGTTTGCAAGCAATCAAGTTGCTCTTTATCAATGGCGGTTTCAGCAGTTCCCTGGCAACGGGGTTTGCTTGTGGCTTGCTGGTTGTATTGTCCATGAGGCTTAAAGTGCCAGATGATGCCACAAGATCATAAGCATCTTTTAAAAAGTTGAGAGGTCAGATTTCCTAGGGAAGATGCTTTTGTGGCAGTTGTGGCTGCCCTAATACGGCCACGATCAGAATAAAGCCGTCTTCTTGTGTGAAGTAGGCGGTATGTTTGCCAATTGGGAAATAGAACCCCGAGGGGTAGATGTCGTCACAACTTCGTCCCAGTTCAGGATTATCGGCCAACATTTGAAAGCCAGACAGCAGACTTGCTTTGTATTTTAGCCACTGCGATTCAGAGAAATTTGTTAGGGTGTAATCTCTAATTGCACGCAAATGTGCCTGTGCCAGGCTGCTTAGCTGAAAGCTTTTCTGTTGCATCAATGGCTTTAGAGCGCGTTAAGAAAACTTTCGCCATCAACTACCTTGCCGTTGGCAAGGTCCTTCTTCGCAGCATCAAAGCACTGTTTCAAATACTCCGCCTTCATCGCCTCCAATGCTTCAAAATCATGAATAGACATCACCACCACAGCATCTTTACTGTTTTTGCTTATTTTAATCGGTTCCCGCTGCGCATTGAGCAGCAATTCGCCAAAATTCCGCTTTGCATCATTTGCGGTTAATGTTTGCATGGTAAAGCTCCATTGTTAACCACCCCTTGAAGTATAACGTATCGCACAAAGCGGTCAATACGCTTAAATCGTGCGATTTGTGCGGCTTTCTGGCAGTGGCCATCGTTTTAGTCTGCCTATCACATGCACTCCCTATAGCTACCTATCACAAGCCCTATGCGTTTCAATTAGAGCTATGCAGCAGAGCCGTTGCTAAGAGGAAAATAGCAGTATGAAAATTTTTCATACTGCATCTGAAATATCACCATTTTCCTTCCCCGGATTTTGCGCGTATAACACACCCATGGTTGCCATTTAGATGTCCAGATGCCTAATTTGGCGTCGGATGCACTGGCAACAAATGCATGCAACAGGGTTTGCCGTGCGCAAACCAGCAGCATAGGTAACAGACAACAGGGTAGCAAAGACTATGAACAACTTTACATTCAGCATTAAAAGCATCGCTTTTGACGAGCATTATCAGCCAGCCGATAACACCCGCATCACTACCAACTTTGCCAATCTGGCCAGAGGGGCCAGCCGTCAGCAGAATTTACGCAAAACCCTGGCGATGATTGACCGCCGCTTTAATGCACTGGCGCCCTGGGATAACCCAAATGCTGATCGCTATGCGGTGCAGCTGGACATCATTTCCGTCGATATCCACATCGAAGGCAAAGCGCAGGGGTTTCCGGCGATAGAAGTGCTTAAAACCAGCATCATTGACCGTAAAACCAATCAGCAAGTTGAAGGCATTGTTGGCAACAACTTTTCGTCCTATGTGCGCGATTATGATTTCAGTGTGGTGCTGCTGGAGCACAACAAAAACAAGCCCAATTTCAGCATTCCGCCAAACTTTGGCGATTTGCACGGCAAGCTGTTTCAGTGCTTTGTCAGCTCCAGCGAGTACCAGCAACACTTTCGTAAGCCACCGGTGATTTGCCTCAGTGTGTCCGACAACAAAACCTACCAGCGTACCAACAATTGGCACCCGGTGTTGGGCGTGGAGTATCAGCCGGATGACAGCTCGCTGACCGAGCAGTACTTCAAAAAAATGGGCTTGAATGTGCGCTACTTTATGCCGGCTCAAAGCGCCGCGCCGCTGGCGTTTTATTTCTTTGGCGATTTGCTCAATGATTACAGCAATCTGGAGCTGATTGGCACCATCAGCACCATGGAAACCTTTCAAAAAATATACCGGCCGGAAATTTACAGTGCCCATGTCGCGGCAGGGGAGCGCTATCGGCCCAATCTGAAAAACCCGGATCACGCCGCAACCGACATCGTCTACGATCGGGAGGAGCGCAGCCGGCTGGCGGTGGAGCAGGGCCGGTTTGCCCAGGAGCACTTTATCAAGCCGCACCAGCAGCTGCTGGAACAATGGGCTGCACAGTACCCTTTGCTTGAAACGTTAACTGAAGAGCGGGCGATCGCATGATGAACAGACTACTTCCTACCTCCACCGCTGGTAGCTTGCCCAAACCATCCTGGCTGGCTGAGCCTGAAACCCTGTGGTCGCCCTGGAAATTGCAGGGCCAGGAATTAACCGATGGCAAACAGGATGCGCTGCGCCTGGCGCTGCACGAGCAGCAACAGGCCGGGCTGGATATTGTCAGCGACGGCGAGCAATCGCGGCAACATTTTGTCACCACCTTTATTGAGCACCTGGATGGCGTGGACTTTGCCAAACGCGAAATCATGCGTATTCGCAATCGTTACGAAGCCAGCGTGCCCTCAGTGGTCGGCGCGGTCAGCCGGCAAAAGCCGGTCTTCGTGGAGGATGCGCGCTTTTTACGCCAGCAAACCAAACAACCGATCAAATGGGCGCTGCCAGGCCCGATGACCATGATAGACACCCTGTACGATGGCCATTACAAAAGCCGCGAGCAACTGGCCTTTGAGTTTGCCAAAATTCTCAATCAGGAAGCCAAAGAGTTGGCGGCGGCCGGGGTGGATATTATCCAGTTCGACGAGCCGGCTTTTAATGTGTTTTTTGACGAAGTGAATGACTGGGGCATTGCTGCCTTAGAGCAGGCGATAGCCGGCCTTGACTGCGAAACTGCTGTGCATATTTGCTATGGCTACGGCATCAAGGCCAATACCGACTGGAAGCAAACGCTGGGCTCGGAATGGCGCCAGTACGAGGCTGTTTTTCCAAAACTTCGGGAGTCCTCCATCGATATCATCTCGCTGGAATGCCACAACTCCCGGGTTCCGATGGACTTGCTGGCGCTTATTCGTGGCAAAAAAGTGATGGTCGGGGCCATTGATGTGGCAAACCACAGCATTGAAACCCCGGAGGAGGTCGCCGCCACGCTGCGTCAGGCACTGCAGTTTGTCGATGCCGACAAGCTCTACCCATGCACCAACTGCGGCATGGCGCCGCTGCCGCGCCAGATAGCACGGGGCAAGCTTCAGGTGTTAACGGCCGGGGCTGCTTTGGTGCGTAGCGAGCTAGCAAGCTGCTAATTTTACTGCCGTGCTGTGCAAAGGATAAAGTTCAGCGCCTTTAAAACATTGATCCATAAGCTGAGCCAACCGTAATCAGACAGGAGCATGTAGCCAATAGCGGAATTGAGCCTTTAGCGATGCAAAAACTGTTTTTTGATGGCAGCTGCGCTTTATGTCGGCGTGAAATTAACTGGTTGGCACCCAAACTAAGGCCGCATCTAGAGCTTGTCGATATCAGCGCCGACGGCTTTAGCGGCTTTGCCGGGGTGACGAAAGCGGCGATGATGCAACAAATTCATTTGTGGCGGCATGACCAATTTCTGATTGGCATCGATGCCAGCCTCTACTACTGGCAATTGGCCGGACATACCCGATTGGTGGCGCTGTTACGTCTGCCACCTTGCTATTGGCTGGCCAGCAAAGCCTATGCCTATTGGGCCGCCAAGCGCAGCCATTGCACTGGCGGCGATTGCGCGCTTTAAGGCAGTAAAGATGCCACCACCAAGAATGCGCCAGCGCAGTGTCAGCAAAGCTTCAGCCGCCACCGATCAGCATATTTTGCGGTTACACAGTGCCATGGCCGAAAAGCTGCTGGCTGAGCCCTGGCGTATCAGCGGTATCCGTCAGACTCTGGAGCAGCGCTATCAGGCCGGGCAGATAAAGCATGGCGGCTACATTCACTGGCACAGTATTTTGGATTGCATTGACCAGCCGGACCTATTTCGCACCGCTTTGCTGGATAACGGCGAGCGGATGAAAAAACTGCGCCGCCGCACTGTGTTGGTGGGCATACTCACCGAGCAAGAACGCATGGCACTGCTTGGCTAACTTTTTTGCTCATTGTAGCTGATGGGCAGTTCAAGGGTTCAAGTCAAGGCTTGACCAATTGACTTCTCACGAAGCATTGGCTGATGAAAGTGGGTAGTGGAGTAAGTCCGGAGCAGAGTGTAAACTTGCCAAAGAGATAATTCGCGAATGAGGTATTTATGTTGCCTGCTACTGAGCTGATTGAATCTGAGGCACTTTCGCTGCCGGTTTCAGAGCGTGCAGAATTGATAGTGCATCTGCTGGATAGTTTAGAGCCTCGCCCAAAGATTGCTCCTGCCCAAGTTGAAAAAGCTTGGGTGCACGAGGCTAATCGGCGATATCAGTCCTACCTGCAGGGAGAGGAGGAATCCTACTCTGCTGACGAGGTGTTTGCTGACTTAAGGGCGGACGACGATTGAAGCCTATTCGGTTTTTGGCGTCTGCCCGTGAAGATATTCGCCAGGAAAAATCGCGTTACCGCTCTATCCATCCCGAGCTGGCCCGCAGGTTTCAAGCTGCAATCGAGGCCGCCACAGCACTTATCGCTGAGCAACCACTTGCCATGCAAGAGCTAGACTTTTCTGTCAGGCGTTGGCCTCTGGAAACTTTCCCTCATGGTGTACTGTATCGGGTTGAGGAAAAATATGTGCTTGTTTTGGCAGTATTTCATCCGAGTCGGGAACCTGAAAAATGGCATCTGCGAGTCCGCACATAGCTTGCCGTTTTCAATCCAAAGCCACAGCCTTAATCTGCGCATAAACCTGTTGTCCAAGCTGCAACCCCAACCGCTCAACCGATTGCTGCGTCAGCAGCGCCTGCAAAGGCTGGCCGGCGAGGTCGAGTTGCACCAAGGTTTCGGCCGGGTGGGGGGCTGGGTGAAAGCCGGTGATGGTGACTTTTAGTTGATTGCTGACTGAGCTGTCCTGAATGGGTTGGGTGCTTAGTGCGACGTCACGGGCCTGGATGCGCAGGCGGTAGTTTGGTTGGCTAAATGGCGGTGCTGGCAATTGCAGCTGCTGCTGGCCGATGCTAAGCGTTAGCAGGTGCGCTTGGCTGGCACTATGGTTGGCATGCAGCAGCGATAAAGCGCCGCTGGCGGCGAGTTCGGGGCGGAGCAGTTGCTGTGGCAGCGGGCCCTGGCTGTGGATGCGGCCGTTTTGCATCAGCACCAGCTGATCGGCCAGTTTGACCACATCGTCCAGCTGATGGCTGACCAGCAGCATCGGTATGCCGGTTTTTGCGGCGATGCGCTGCAAAAAAGGCAGAATGTCGTTGCGGCTTTGCTGATCCAGGGAAGCCAGTGGCTCATCGAGCAGCAGCAATTGCGGCTGGCTTAGCAGTGCCCGGCCAAGCGCGACCCGCTGGCGCTGACCGCCGGACAATTGCTCTGGCCTTTGGCTAAGCAGTGGCGTCAGTTCCAGCAGGGTGATGACTTGTTCTGGCTTCAGTGCAATCGGCTGCCTGGCATGCAGGCGCTGATAGCCATAGAGCAGATTTTGCTGCACCGATAAATGCGGCAGCAAGCTGCTTTCCTGAAACACCATGCCAATACGCCGCTGATGCACAGGTAAGAAATCCCTATCCTGCTGCCAGGTGATGCTGCCAAAGCGGATATGGGTATTGGCATGGCGATCCAGCCCGGCAATAGCGCGCAGCAAGCTGGTTTTGCCACAGCCAGAGCGACCAAACAGAGCGGTGATGCCCTGAAGCGGCAGGGTGTCGTTCAGTTGCAGGCAAAAATCGCCGCGCTTGACCGTGCAGTTAAGGCGAAGAGTGACGGCTTCGGGCTGGCTTTGGCAATGGGTGCTGCTAGCGGCTACGCTGGTATTGCCAAAACGCTGCCAGCGCCAGCTAAGCCTGTGCCAGAAGCTGAGTTTATCGCCTGCGCGGGAAAGGCTATGGTCGGTCATGTCAGTGGCCCCCGGTCAAAGCGCTTGTTCAGGCCATAGACAATAAAGAGCACCACAAAGGCGGCAATCAGCAGGCCGAGCGACAGCTGATGCGCCTGGCTGTAGTTCATCGCTTCGGTGTGATCGTAAATCAGCACCGACAGCACCTGGGTTTCACCCGGTATGCTGCCCCCCAGCATTAAAATCACGCCAAACTCGCCCAGTGTATGGGCAAAGGTCAGGGTGGCGGCGACGATAAAACCACCGCGACAAAGCGGCAACACCACACTAAACAGCTGGTCCAGTTTACCGGCCCCAAGCGTCTGCGCCACTTCCAGCGGCCTTGGCCCCATGCGGCGAAAGCTCTCCAAGAGCGGCTGCACGGTAAAAGGCAACGAGTAAATCACCGAACCAATCAAAATACCGGGAAAGCTAAAAGCCAGATGCTGAAACCCCAGCCGCTCCAAAGTGCCACCAACCGCGCCCTCTGGGCCGAGCAGCAGCAACAGATAAAAGCCCAGTACTGTGGGTGGCAGCACCAGTGGCAAGGCCACCAGCGCCTGAATAGCGGTGCGCACCCGGCACTGACCCCGGCTCTGGCCCTGGGCCAGCCACCAGGCGAGCGGGGTGCCCAGCAATAATAAAATCAGCGTGGTGTACAAACACAGCTTCAGCGTCAGTTGGATGGCTTGCCAGTCGTGTGCAGTGAGTTCGATCATCACCCTTACTCCACACGCCTGGCCGGTAGTTCGAAACCGTAGTGCTCAAGGATGGAACGCGCCTCGCTGCTTTGCATAAAGGCGGCAAAGTGATGCGCACTGGCGTTGTTGGCACCATGACGGGTCACGCTGTAGGCCTGGGTCAGTGGCTGGTGCAAATCGCTTGGGATCAGCTGATAGCCATGGCGGGAAAGCTGCGGAAAACGGGCCAGCGACAGCGCAATAATGGCCACTTCGGCCGCGCCGCTTTGTGCCATCTGGGCGGTTTGGGCGATGTTTTCGCCATAGACCAGCTTAGGTTCCAGCGCATCCCACAGGCCAAGCGCCTGCAAAGCCTCCTTGGCGCGCAGGCCATAGGGCGCATGCGCCGGTTGGGCGATGGCGAGGCGGCGAAAGTTTAGCGCATTGAGCTGAGACAAGGTGACTTCCGTCAGATCCAACCGCGGGCTCCACAGCACGATGCGGCCTATCGCATAGAGCTCTGGTGCTGTGCTGACATGGCCTTCGGCATAGAGCTGCTCGGGGAACTGAATATCGGCCGAAAAAAACAGATCAAAAGGAGCGCCGTGACGGATTTGGGTGCTGATTTTTCCCGACGAGCCGTAGCTGACGCGGATCCGCGCCTTGGGGTGCTCGCTTTGGTACAGCGCGATGATCTCATCCAGCGCATAGCGCAGATCGGAAGCGGCTGCGATGGTCACTGGCTCCGAGGCCCTGACCGGCAGCATACAGAGCAACAAACTGAAGACCCAAAGAATACGCATCGATTACCCCCAGCGCTCGGCGGCATCCTGATCGCTTGTTTTGGCCGCGACCCAGGTATCACCCTGAGCGGTGCATTCTTTTTTCCAGAACGGCGCCCGGGTTTTCAGGTAGTCCATCACAAACTGCGCGGCGGCAAAGGCAGCGGCGCGGTGGGCACTGGCCACCCCAACAAACACAATCTGCTCATTCGGTGTTAACGCGCCGATGCGGTGAATGATCCGTACTGCGCCCAGTTGCCAGCGCTGCTGGGCTTCAGCGGCAATAGCGTGCAGCGCCTGCTCGGTCATGCCGGGGTAATGCTCCAGCGTCATCTGCTTCAAATCGCCGCTGCTTAGTTCCCGCACCAAACCGGTAAAGGTGACTACAGCACCGCAGCGGCTGTCCTGGCTCAGCAACTGGTACTGAGTGCCAACGCAAAAGTCCTCGCTTTGTACCTGCACAACAATGCTCATGCTTGCCTCCGCTACGGCTGTATCAGCCACCGGTGACCGGCGGGAAAAACGCCAGTTCATCACCGGGGTTTACCTTGGTGTGCAGTGGGCACAGCTGTTGGTTCACCGCGCACAGCAAGTCTTGCCGGCTTAGCTCTTGCTGCCAGTCGGCAGAGCGGCTTTGCAGATGCTTAAGCACCGCAGCGGCACTGGCATCGTGTTCAAAACTGCTGCTGTCGAGTTCCAGAGCCGCGGTATTTAACCGCTCGCGCAGTGCTGCAAAGAAAAGGACTTTGATCATAAGGCTGCTCCTTCAGTGGGCCGTTGCCACAAACCATGTTTGCCACCGGTTTTTTGCTGCAATTGAATGGGGCCAATCACCATGGCCGGATCGACCGCTTTGCACATATCGTAAATGGTCAGCGCTGCCACCGAGGCGGCGGTCAGGGCCTCCATTTCCACCCCGGTCTGGCTTTGCACCCGGCACAGGCTTTGGATAAAAATCTGGCCGCTTGCGGCATTGAGTTCAAAATCGATGCTAACTTTGGACAGCGGCAATGGATGACACAGTGGGATCAAATCGCTGGTTTTTTTCGCTGCCATAATGCCGGCAATGCGGGCGGTGGCCAGCACATCGCCTTTTTTTACCAGCGCCTGCTCAATCAGCGCAATCACATCCGGCTGGGTTTGCACGCTGGCACTGGCAATGGCCTCACGCATGCTGCTGGCTTTGCCGGAAACATCCACCATCAGCGCACTGCCATCAGCATTCAAATGGGTGAGCTGGGTTTCTTTGCTTGGGCTTTCTTTGCTTGGGTTTACTTTGCTAGGGTTTTCTGCAGACATCAGGCAATTCCTTCACAGCCAGCGGCTGTGCTGTTTTTAAGATGAGGCACAAAATTACAGGGGCCGGTGGCAGCATTAAGCTGCGGTTCGATCAACTGCTGCCAGGCCAGCTCACAGGCCGAGCCAGAGCCCGGCATGGCAAAGATCAGCGTTTGGTTGGCAAGGCCAGCGCAAGCGCGCGACTGCACACTGGCACTGCCAATGCGTTGAAAGGACAACTGGCGAAACAGCTCGCCAAAGCCATCGATGGGGTGATCAAACAGCGGCGTTAGCGCTTCGACAGTGCAATTTCCGGCGGCAAAGCCGGTACCGCCATTGACCAGCACCACCTGCACTGCAGGGCTTGCTATCCACTGGCTGATTTGAGCGCGCAGCTGATAACGATTGTTCGGCAGCAGTGCCCGCTCAGGCACCTGGTGGCCAGCCCGCTCTGCCCGATGTTGCAGCAAATCACCGCTGCTGTCATTGGCGCGGCTGCGGCTATCGGAGACCGTGAGAATGGCCAGTTGCAGTGATTGAAAAGTGCGGGGGGCTTTAGCCATGGCAAGACTCCTTCGAAGCCAACTGCTGGGCCTGCTGCCAGTCAGCCGGGGTATTGGTATTGCTTAGCGCGGCAGCATGGCTGGGCTCACAGCTTTCCACGCCAATGGCACTAAGCAGCGCCTGCACCGAACGATTGCTATGGGGCCTTGACAGTACCTGCTGCAAATAACGATGCACCGACAGGGTGTTGGGCAACACACAGGGCAGGGCATGGCCGGCAAAGCACACCGCTTTACGGGTATTTGTGGATACCAGCTGCTGAATGTCGCTGACGCTGAGCAGTGGGGTATCGATGGCCAGCACCAGCACCCGATCGCGGCGGCAGCGGTTTAAGCCGGCTTCGATACCGGCCAGCGGCCCGGCTTTGGCGAAACGATCCGGAATAAAGCCGGCGGCATTGCGACTGACGAACACGTCCGAGGCACCTGCTTCTATCGCCAGCGCTCGCATGTACTGCCACAGCGGTTGGCCCTGCCAGTTCAGTTCGGCTTTATCGGTGCCCATGCGGCTGGATTTACCACCGGCCAGCAGGATGGCATCAAAGGGCATCGGCGTTGTTTTTTGCGGTACGGACATCAAAATCACCTCCAGCTAGCTACCAATCTCAACCGCCAATCTCAGCCACCAATCATCGCCAAATGACGGGTTGAGCCGCTGTTGCCCTGATGCAGCTCATGGCTTGCGGCCTTACCCAGCACCGCACGCTGCAGGTAATGCATCAAGGGCTCGGGGTTATCGTCTTGCAACAAGTGGCGCAGGTTTTGGTGCTGCTCGGTAAACAGGCACAAAAACAGCTGGCCACGGCTGGATACCCGCAGCCGGTTGCAATCGGCGCAAAAATCCTTGCTGTAAGGCATGATCAGGCCAATCTGGCCGCGATAATCCGGGTGGGCATATTCCAGCGCTGGGCCGGCACTTTTTCCTTTTTGCTGCAGCTGCCAGCCTTGTTTTAGCAAGTGCTGCTGAATGCTGGCACCGCTTAAATGCTGTTGTTGATAATAACTCTGATTGTCGTTGGTGCGCATCAGCTCGATAAAGCGCAGCGAGACGGCTTTGTCGCGGACAAATTCCAGAAAATCGGGCAGTTGCAGCGCATTGTGCTGGCGCAGCAGTACGGTATTGAGTTTGACTTTACCCATGCCGGCAGCCATGGCCTGATCGATGCCATCGAGAATGGCTGGCAGGCGGTTTTCACCGGTCACCAGATGAAAGGTAGCGGCATCCAGGCTATCGACACTGACATTGATGGCATCCAGCCCAGCCTGTTGCCAGCTGCTTAGATCGCGCTGCAGCCGATAGCCGTTGGTGGTCAGTGCTACTTGCTCAATACCTTCGGTTTGTTTGCAGGCGGCGATAATATCGGTTAAGTCTTTACGCAGCGACGGCTCACCGCCGGTAATCCGGACCTTGCGGGTGCCGAGCAGGGCAAAGGCTTTGACCAGGCGTTTGATTTCCGGCAGCGTCAGCTCGTCCTTGCGGGAGCTGCAATCCGGCCCGTCGGGCAGGCAGTAGCTGCAACGAAAATTGCAGCTTTCGGTAATGGACAGCCGCAAATAGGTAAAACGGCGCGCATAAGCGTCGATCAGCATAATTCACCTTTCCAAATCGGGAGGTAGGGCCGTTTCCCGCCATACCCGGTGGCCTGATTGCCACGGCATGCTGGTCATGGCTTCCTTTAACAGGAAGCGTTAGAGCCAGCAGCTCGGTGTTTGATTGCATCTTAGTCGTTGTTCAACGGGCTTGTTATTGCTCTGAATGGAGTGAGATATACCTCAACCTGGGTATACGGAGCCGGTAAGTCAGCTTTTTTTGTGCTGGATCAAATCTTGCCAAAGCAGGAAAGTTACCATGCAGCAATTTTATTCAGATGGAGCCTACAATGGCTTTAATACCAGAGTTGCTTTCACCCGCCGGCAGTTTAAAAGCCATGCGCCTGGCCTTTGCCTACGGCGCCGATGCAGTCTACGCCGGTCAGCCGCGTTTTAGTTTGCGGGTGCGCAACAACGAATTTGACTTGCCCACCCTGGCCACCGGCATTGGTGAAGCGCATCAGCTCGGTAAAAAGTTCTATGTGGTGGTCAATATTGCGCCGCACAACAGCAAGCTAAACCGTTTTGTCGAGGACATGGCGCCGGTGGTGGCGCTGGAGCCGGATGCGCTGATTGTATCGGATCCCGGGGTGATTTACCTGCTAAAGCAGCACTTTCCACAGATGCCGTTGCATTTGTCGGTGCAGGCCAATACCGTCAATTGGGCCGCGGTCAAATTTTGGCAGGCGCAAGGTGTGGAGCGGGTGATTTTATCACGTGAGCTGGCGGTGGAAGAGATTGCCGATATTCGTCGCCAGGTACCGGAGATGGAGTTGGAAGTCTTTGTGCACGGTGCCTTGTGCATGGCTTATTCTGGTCGCTGCCTGTTATCCGGCTACATCAATAAACGCGATCCGAACCAGGGCACCTGCACCAATGCCTGCCGCTGGAGCTATCAGGTGCATCCGGCCACCGAAGATGCGGTTGGCCAGTTTACCCCTGTCAAAAACCAGCCGGTCAGTGAGCCGGTGTTGATTGAAGAACAAGGCCGCCCCGGCGAGCTGATGGCGATGGAAGAAGACGAGCATGGCAGTTACATCTTAAACTCGAAAGATTTGCGGGCGATTGCCCATGTCAAAGCCCTGACCGAGATGGGGGTGCATTCGCTGAAAATTGAAGGCCGCACCAAGTCGCCTTATTACGTCGCCCGCACCGCACAGGTGTACCGCCGGGCCATTGACGATGCGGTGGCTGGCAAAGCTTTTGATACCAGCCTGCTGCAAGAGCTCGATGGCATGGCCAATCGCGGTTTTACCGAAGGCTTTTTACGCCGTCACCTGCCGCAAGAGCTGCAAAACTACCAGACCAGCCATAGTGTCGGGCAGCAGCAGCTGGTTGGTGAGTTTATTGGGGAGGCCGATGCGGACGGTTTTGCGCTGGTGGAGGTTAAAAACCAGTTTGCCGTTGGCGATCAACTGGTGCTGATGAGCCCGCAGGGCAATCAAGCCTTTGTGCTTGAAGCATTGCGAGATCAGCAAAATCAAGAGCTGCTGTTAGCCCCAGGCTCGTGTTACCAGCTGAAAGTCAAATTGCCGCGGCACCAGCCACTGCAACATGCCATGCTATTGAAACAACTGCAGCCAGCTCAGTCAGGGCCGTTGCAACAAGCAGCAGGTTAATGCATGACCGCGGTGATTGAAGTCAGTTGCATCAATTGCGACATGTGCGTGCCGGAATGCCCAAACGATGCCATTTACCTGGGTGAGCACCACTATGAGGTAGATGCCAGCCGCTGCACCGAGTGCGAGGGATTTTACGACCAACCCACCTGCATCGCCGTATGCCCGATTGATTGTATTTTTTTGTGCTCCGATGGCCAATCCTAAGATGGCTGCGGTCATCACACCCTTTACGTTTGCTTCACCTATACTCTTACTATCCACACTCTGGCTCACTTACTTTTTGGCCCAGCAATTGTTTTTGCTAAAAAACTGATATTGAGCTAGTATGAGACAAATGAGACAGTAAGGTCTTTGCAGACTATGGGAGAGTACCATGGGAATACCGGTTACGATAGCAGACGATTCCGCCTTGTCGCGTAAAACAATCCGGCGCGCTTTACCGGCAGACTGGGATGTCGATATTCACGAAGCCAAAAATGGTGTGGAAGCCATGGATGCCGTGCATGCAGGAAAAGCTGACGTGCTGTTTTTGGACCTGCAAATGCCCGAAATGAATGGCTTTGAGGTGCTGAAAACACTGCATGATCACCATGAGAAAACGGTGGTTATTGTGATCAGTGCCGACATTCAGCCAGAGGCTCAGGCTTTGGTGAACTCCTTAGGTGCCTTTCGGTTTCTTAAAAAGCCATTGCAAGCCGATGAATTGCGTCAGACTCTGCACGAGGTGGGCTTGTTATGATTAGCCTATCGGAAGATGAGCGTGATGCGCTGCAAGAGATCATGAATATTTCGATGGGGCAGGCAGCCAATGCCATGGCACGATTGATACAAACCAAGGTGACGTTGTCGGTGCCGGCCATTCGTACCATGACACCGCAAGACTTTCAGGCCATGATCCACGGTATGTCCAACAGCTGGTTTGCCCGGCAATCTTTCCTGGGTACTTTGCGAGGTGAAGTCATCACCAGTTTGCAAAAAGAAGGCTGTGAAGCCATCGCTGAACTGATGGATTTTGAGCTGCCGCTTGATCACAGTGCCACAGAAGAACTGGTACTGGAAGTTACTAATATTTTATCGGCTGCTTGCCTGCAAGGTTTTACCAGTCAACTGGAGCTCAGCGCACAATTGGCAATGCCAGCCTTTTACTATCCCGAAACAACACCACAAGATGCTGATTGGTCTTCCATTTTGCTGATGGATGTGGATTTTCGGATTGAGCAAATGCAATTCGATGCCAGGGTGTTGATTGGTTTAAGTGAAGGCTCGACCAGTGAGTTGCTGATCCCCATTCGCGCCTTGCTGGAGTCTTGATGAGAAAAGCTGAGCTCGAGCATGTGCTGGTGCAACTGCCGATAGCGGTGTGCATTATTGATGAGGCGAGAACCATTGTGTTTGCCAATGCGGCATTCTCGGGCGGTCTTACGCTCAGGCAAGCCGATTTAACGGGGCGTCTGCTGGATGATGTGTTTCCGCAGCAGATCCGTTTTTTAAAACGGAAAATCAACAGTGTGTTCGCCTTGAAAAACCCGAGTTTTAGCTATTGGCAGCAGCGTCCGCATGTCTTTCCAATGAGCAGCAGTCGCCCCATTACCGGCGACGAGTCCGAAATGTACCAAAACGTGCAATTTATTCCACTTCTGGACTCGGCAGACGAAGTTTCACACCTGTGTATGGTGATTTCGGATGTCACCGCCGAGGCTAGCTATTTTTTGCAGCAAAGTGAGTTAAAAGCCGCATTGGAAGAAGAACATCAGCAGTTGCAAAAGCTGCATGCTGAACTGAAGCAGGCACAACAGCAAATGTTGCAATCAGAAAAGATGGCATCCATTGGTCAGTTGGCAGCAGGCGTTGCCCATGAAATCAATAACCCGGTAGGTTTTGTTCGCTCCAATTTAGAGACCATGCAGGACTATACCGCTAAATTGATAAACGTGATGGATCGACAGCAAAAAATTATTCAGAAACAAGCCGAACCGAGGTTTATCGCTCTACTTAGCGACCTATATGAACGTTTAGGTGTTGCTTATATCCAGTCGGATTTGCCTGATCTTATTAAAGAGTCGCTGGAGGGAACTGAGCGCGTTCGAAGCATCGTCAAAAGCCTGCGTGATTTTGCCACTTACGACGACGAGGGTTGGGTGGCTCTTGATTTGGCGGCGGTGATACGCTCGGCCCTTGCATTGCTGGAAAACGAAATCAAATACAAAGCGAAAGTGCAGCTGGAGCTACCTGAGCAGAATGCACTGATTTGGGCCAAAGCAGCCTCCATACGGCAGCTGCTATTTAATGTGATTCTAAATGCCTTGCAGGCGATGCAGCCGATGGGCCTGTTGCAAATTCGTTGCACACTGCAGCAAGACAGCATTGAGCTGATTATTCAGGACAATGGCTGTGGCATGGACAACGAAACCTTGTCCCGTATCTTCGATCCTTTTTTTACTACCAAGGCTGTGGGTCAGGGCACTGGCCTTGGTTTGGCCGAAGTCTACAACATAGTGCAGGAGCATGAGGCAACTATGCAGGTGGACAGTGAGCCTGGTACCGGAACCAGGTTCCGTTTTTGCTTTAAAGCTTATCGGGGTTGATATGCAGCAAGAGCAGCTTTTGAAAACTGACGCTACCGGTAGCGAATTAACCGATATTTTGCTGGCCATTGCTGAGCGTTTTATTAACGTGCCTCTGGCTGAAGCGGAGCTCCTGATTGCCGACACCCTGGAGCAAATGGGGCGCTTTGTCGATGCCGATCGCGTTTATATTTTTTCATACGATTTTGAGCGCAATACCTGCAGCAATACACACGAGTGGTGTGCAGAAGGGATTAGCGCGGAAATTGAACAGTTGCAAAATGTGTCAATCTTGCACATTCCACAGTGGTTGAGTGCCCATCTGCAGGGTGAGCAGATGCTGTACCCCGATGTACCAGCATTGCCAGACGATGATCCGATTAAGGCCATTTTGGCTCCTCAGGGCATAAAAAGCATCATCACCATTCCGATGCGGCATCAGGGCAAATTAATCGGTTTTGTTGGCTTTGACTCGGTGCGTCGATTTCACCACTACGATCAGCAGGAGCGCAAACTGCTGACCGTGTTTGCTCAAATGCTGGTCAACCTAAAAGAGCGGATGGACACCATGCAGCTGCTAAATACCGCCAAACAATCGGCCGAGTCTGCTGCTCAGGTGAAAGCACAGTTTCTTGCCAACATGAGTCACGAATTGCGCACGCCACTCAATGCCATTACCGGCTTTAGCGAGTTAATGCAGTCACTGGATTTGCCCGCTCAGGCGAAGAATTTTAACCAAAAAATTCAACAAGCGTCTTCTCACTTGTTGTCGGTGATCAACGATATTCTGGATTTATCGAAAATTGAAGCCAACAAGCTGGAGCTGAAGCCAGAACCTGTCCGTCTGTCCCGTTTGATGTTAGAGCTGGACGACATGATGCAATTTCAGGCACAGCGCAAAGGCTTAAGTTTGCAGGTCTCTGTTGACTCAGCCCTGCACCGTCCAGTGATGCTCGATGCGCTTCGCTTTAACCAGGTGATGATTAACCTGGTCGGCAACGCCATTAAGTTTACCCACTATGGTCGTGTTACGGTGGAATTCCGAGTCCTTGATACAGACAACGACGCCGTTACCTTGGAGGTTGCCGTGACCGATACCGGTATTGGTATGAGCGAGGAGAGCATTGCTCAGTTATTTGATGCCTTTCACCAGCTCGACACCAGCATTACCCGCCAGTTCGGTGGGACCGGCCTTGGGCTTTTCATCAGCCAGGGGTTGCTGCAGAAAATGCAGAGTGCGCTCAAGGTGCAATCCTCGCCTGGCGAGGGCAGCTGTTTCTCATTTCAACTGAGCTTGCCTTTTGCTGCTACCACCGAATTAGCTGAGCGTCCCTCTATAACGCCTGCTGGTCAATTGCACGGGCAGGTCCTGCTGGTTGAGGACGACAGCACCAACCGTTTATTGCTGCGAAAAATGCTGGAACGGTTGGGCCTGTCGGTTCGTGAAGCCGAGCATGGCAAAGCTGCCCTGGCCGCGGTGGCACTGCAGGAGCCTGACATCATCCTGATGGACATTCAGATGCCGGTGATGGATGGCCTATCGGCCACTGAACTGCTGCGCCAGCAAGGCTTTCGCAAACCGATTTTGGCGCTGTCGGCGGGTGTCATGCCTGAAGACATCGAGCGCAGCCGCACCCATCAACTGGACGATCACCTTACCAAGCCCATTACACTTCAGGCGCTGCGTGATGGCTTAAGCCGCTGGTTAGGTTCAGATGCTCAGCCATCGATATCCTTGAGGCTGGACAGCTTATCGGCAATGGTTGGGCAGGACGCATTGGCAGAGGTGTTGCATGATTACCAGGCGTCTTTGACGAAAACCATGGACGAAATGCAAACAGCCTATCGTGCAGGCGATGCGATAGCGCTTGCGGCCTTGTGTCACCGTTTAAAATCTTCGACTCGTTTTGTGGGGGCTGATTCTGTGGCCCTTGAGTTGGATGCGATGGAGAAACTGTTACGGCATGAGTTACGCTTGAAGCCGGAGGATTACACTGCGCTCTGGTTAAAATTAACGGGCTTGTCCGATGTTGTGACAGTGTCCCTGGGCAGCCTTCGCGGAGCTAACAGCTAAACAAAGACTAAGAGCCTGACCTCATGGGCAGCTGCACTTCAAAACAAGTGTGGCCCTCTCGTTGTGGCGTCAGCGACAATGTGCCTTTTAATTCCTGCACCGTATGAATGCAAAGTGCCAACCCCAGTCCTTTTTGCTCAGACTCAGCCATGTTTTGCCGATATTGCAAGTCGTGCAGCAAGGTCGGTGCAACGCCCGAACCCTGATCAATGACCCGAAGCAGCACATGATGCTCGGTTTCATCCAGCAAGGCCTGCATTTTAAGCGGGGGCTTGCCATGCTCCATGGCATTTTCCAGCAGCCCAAAGAGCACCTGAACCAGTTTGGCCTTATTGGTGATTAGCTGCAACGCGCTATCGCATTCAATCTCTACTGGAATCAATCGATGATGAGTGCTTTTAAGCAGCAAAGCAACCGACTGCAGCAGTGTATGGACATGAACCGGCGCACTGCTGGTGCTGTCCTGGTGATGGAATAGGGTGAGCTGCTTGACCACGGTTTCAATTTTGCTTGCGGAAGCTTCTGTCTCTGCGACCAGCTGTTTGGCATCTGCTAGCATCTCCGGAAACTCGGGGGTGAGCTGTGTAATTGCCTCCATGGCCTTTGCAGGAATGACTTTGGGCAGGGTCTCCACGTAATGTTGCAGCAGTTGCAGGTTGCACAAAGTTGCCCCAAGAGGACTGTTAATTTCATGGGCCAGGCTTTCTGCCAGCTTGCCAAAGCTGGCCATGCGCTGTTGTTGGATTAACGACAGCTCTTGTTGCCTGAGCTGGTGCAATGCCTGTTCGAGTTGATGGTTTTTTTCTGCCAGCAGCTGCATCAGCTGCTGGCGCTCCTGATGCGCTTTGCGGCGTTCAAAATGCGCGGCCAGGTGGGCCGCAACGTATGCAATCAGCTCCAGATCGGTGGTCTGGTACTTCACATCGCTGGAATAACTCTGAATAACCAGGACACCCAACAGCTCATCCTCAAGCAGCATGGGTACACCCAACCAGCTGACAATGCTGTCAAGGTGGCCAAGCACACTGGCAATCTCGCCTTGTTGAACCAGGCGTTGGATTGCAGTGGCATCCAGCAGGATTGGTTTACGCTGACGAATGACGTAAGAAGTAATGCCATCGCCAAGCGCAAAGTGTTTGACGGCAGGGCAGGCATCTTTTTGATCGGAAAAATAAGCAATTTCCAGGGAAGATTGGTCTGGATGATAGAGCACAATCATAAAATTATCGCAGTGCACCAGTTGATGCACGCATTGATGCAACTGGGCAAAATAGGTAGTTTCTGCCAAGTCAGCATAACTCAGTTCAGAGATGCTAAACAGGGTTTTGGATAAACCGGAAAGCTTGTCCTGTTCAGTTGACATGGTGCGCCGCTTTAAAGATAGCCATCTGCTTCACCATGACTGAGATCCGGTTGCTTCGGCAAAGTGATGACAAAGCTGGTGCCTTGATTGGGTTGACTGCTGACCTGAATGCTTCCGCTGTGTTGTTCAATAATGGCTTTGGAGATTGCCAAACCTAAGCCGGTGCCTTTGCCAACAGCTTTGGTGGTGAAAAAAGGATCAAATATTTTGGTCAGGGTGTCTTCAGGGATGCCACAGCCATTGTCCTTGATTTCGATAAAGGCGTTGTCCTTGTCGTCACACAAGGTGATTTGAATGAGTCCTATCTTTTCGTCGCAGGCCTGAGCGGCATTGACCAGAATATTCAGCAATACCTGCGACAGTTGAGCAGAGCGGGCGGTGACAACAATGCGTTTGTTGCCGTAATGTTTTTCAAGTTGGGCACTGTACTTAATCTGATTCCAGGCCACCCGTAAGGTATTGTCAATCAGTTCAGCCAGATCAATATCATCAGTCTTGCTTTGATCCGGATGTGAGAATTGCCGCAGGCTTTTCACGATGTCTTTAACCCGCGTTGCACCCTCGGTCATTTCGGCCATGATGTCGTCGGTATCAACGCAAATGGCTTGGTAACGGTAGTGTTCAAGGATGGACAGGGCTGTGTCGGCAGCAACTTCGTGCTTTAGCGCATCGATTAGCTGGTGCAACTGCTCGTGGTTGTAGGCGAGGTTTTGAATATTGCTAAGCACATAACTGAGCGGGTTGTTGATTTCATGTGCAACACCGGCGGCCATTTGACCCAGTGAGGCCATTTTTTCCGAGGATATCAGTACTTTTTCAATCTGGTCTTGCCGGGCTTGCAGTTCTTTTTGTTGCTGTTGCAGGCGGCGTTTTTCTACCTGGCTAATGGTGCTGCCGGCAAAGCTTGAAAACTGCTGCAGTAACGTCAAGTCATGGGGGCCAAAAGCAGCGCGCTCGTTAGAAAAAATCCACAGTTGATACTCTGCGTGTTGGGTTTGAATGTCGATCCCAAGCAGTGATCGCATGTCGGACCAGGGCGATGTCAAAGTCAATGGTTCCTCAAACAGCAAAGGAATGTGAAAGGCATTCAGCGGGCGCTCCAGACCTTTCTGGTGGATGTGCTGCACAATGTTGAGTGCACCATCGCTGTCGGTTTCCGTGCAGCTGACGGATAATAGTTGAGTCCGTTCATCACTCAACTGGGTTATGACGGCGGCATCAAAGTGGAGTGCCTGGCGCAGTAGCCCAAAAAACTGGGCAAAGAGTGCGTCAATGTCCTCGGTCGTTAAAATAACATGCAGGCCGTCCAGAATAAGTGTCTGCAACAAGTGCACTTGCTCCAGCTCCCGATTTTTGATTTGCAGCTGATGCAGTTTATCCAACAGGCTCTCGTCAGGTTTCACGATCACCTCCAAACAGCGTGCAGGAAATCATCAGGTTGCCATGGCGGCTTTCTCCATCGCTAAAAGTCCCTTGCTCACCAAAGGTAAAGCCCATGATAAAGGGCAGATTTGGAAGCTCTGCTGCCATGGCAGCCTGCACTTCGGCCATGGCAGTCTGAATGGCCAGCATGCAGCCGCCACAAAAAATGATGATGGCTCCTTCTAGCGACAACATACCCCGCAGCTTCGCAATATCGCGGGCGGTTCGGATGACCTGAGGTCCGCGCTCGATCAGTTGCATGGTTGAACCTGATGCCAGATGCAGCGTTTCACCTGGATGCACTTCTGAAAATAAATCCAGGCAGCCGCCGGATGCCATCGCCGGATGGCTTAGCAGCAACAACGGAATATCGCCGCTGCTTTTGAGGCGTGCTATCGGCGTCATGGTGGATGCAGCCAGCACATTGCCATCTTCAAGCATAGGGTGCCCGAGTTGTGTTCGCCATCTATTGATGACATCGATAGCGGGCTGGCCATCGATTTCCTGCAGCTTTCTTCCAGTGACTTTGGTGACGCTACCTGACAGCTCTGTAAGCTCGTAGCCACTGCCAAAATAACCGAGTACCGGTACAGAGGGATAGAGCACGGCGATGATAAAGCCTTGAGCTAATTTTTGGCTACCATCAT
The DNA here is from genome assembly GCF_030717955.1 of Alkalimonas delamerensis. Taxonomy (NCBI): domain Bacteria; kingdom Pseudomonadati; phylum Pseudomonadota; class Gammaproteobacteria; genus Alkalimonas; species Alkalimonas delamerensis. Next base: position 215,552 of record NZ_JAUZVY010000002.1, read on the forward strand.
GCAGTCCCCATTGTCCCTCGATGCTATTGTCTGCGCTGCTGCCGCCAAAAACAGGTACTTTGGTGCCAACGATGTCCTGGATTCCTAACAGCACCTGCTCCTCTTGCCCTGGCGTTTGAAAACACCAGATGAGCTGAGGCGAAAGGTGACCGCGACCACTTTTTTCCATGGCGCTCAGAAGCGTCTTGGCAGCTGCTGCACGGACGTCAGTGGCCTCCTGACTGCTGGCCACACCATAAAAGCCGGCCTTGTCTGTAAAGCGCAGCACACTGATGCTGTGCTGTTGCAGTGATAACTGATGTTCATTGGCGCTCCCCAGGCAGGAGCTGGCAAGCAAACAAGGCGACGTCCGGCTTAAATCGTTCGGTAAGGCTTTCAGCAGGGCGGCTTCACAAAACCCAATCAAAAACTGACGGTCGTGACTGGCAAGCAGTGACTGAAGCCTCTCTGTTGTCTCGGCAGTGCTTGATGCGGCGATATGATGACTTTCTATGGAAAACATTCAGGCCTCGCTTGGCGCAGTTGGCGCCTCAGATGCTGTTGCTGCGTCGTCTTCCGGAGCAATATCAATCTTCAATTCTTGATGATGCTGGCGTTGATATTTTTTCAATTTATCGATCAACACGGGTGTCAGCTCACAGCCTTTGGGAAGCAACAGAATTTTGGTTTCATTGTACAGCGCTGAGCGCAGCCGCATGCCCGGTTTGAGCTCGTCGATGCTGTAGCCATCGCGAATGCTATTAATAAAGATATCACGGCTTTTTTGATAGCAGGCTTCGAAGGCGTTAATCACAGCCGGATCGTACAAGGTATGGCTGGCTCGAACAATCATGGTGCAGGCCTCTTTGGGTGTTAACACCTTGCTGTAACTTCGGCGGGTCATTAGCAACCAATAATCTCTGGCTACCGCCAAAATTCGGGCCGGTAGTGGAATATGTGTGTCTTTTAATTCTGCCGGGTAGCCGGTGCCATTAAAGTGAGCATACTGGCAGCAGATCCCTTCTACCACAGCACGCAGATGCGGGGCCGGCGATAAAATCAACTCGGCGTGCGAGGCATGCTCGATGAATTGCTGTTTCTCAAGCCCCTCCAACTGGTGGTAAGGTTTTTTCAACAAATCAGCCGGTAGACCTATCATGCCTATTTCATGCAGCAGAGCTGTTAAAGCCACGTTTTCAATGTCTTTGACAGGCAATTGCATTTTTTCAGCAATGGCTTTAGCCAGGTTGGATACATTGACAGCAAAGCCAGCGCTGATTAAAGGGTGAATGCTAATCACGTTGTAGAGGATATCGAGGTTGTTTTGCTTTTCTTGCTCAGAGCGTGCCATGCTGGCCCGAAGTTGCGCCAGCGTTTTCTTAAGCTGGGCCGTACGTTGATGAACCATTTCCTCAAGGTTATGGTTCAGCTCTTTCAACTCTTTGTTTTGCTGGCTTATTTGTTGCTGCATCCGTTTGTTGGCTTGTTCCAGATGAAACAGCTTTAAGCCATCTTTCACGGTGTTAAGCAAGTCTTTGTTGTTCCATGGTTTTTGCACATAGCGATGGATGCGGCCGTCGTTGATGGCCGCAATGGTGGATGCCATATCGCTGTATCCGGTCATTAAGATGCGGTAGGCATCGGGTTGAATTTCCACAGCTTTTGCCAGAAATTCAGCGCCATTCATTTCGGGCATGCGCATGTCTGAAATGATTAGATGCACTTTCTTTGACTCCAGTATCTTGATTGCATCCTGACCGTTGGTTGCCAGCTCAATATCCAAGCCGACCGGGAAAAACAACCGTTTGAGTGCGTTTAAGATGCTATGCTCGTCGTCAACGCACAAGATAACAGGTTTTTTAGCGGCGGCAGCGGTCATGATTAAGCCCTCTTGGTGGCGTATTTGTCTCATTTGTCGCAAACATCATAAATGTATGCTATTGTCGTAAGTAAATCAAGTTCGCTGAGTTGTACTATGCTTAGAACATTAAAACCAAGTGAAATTGCCAGCTATTGCGATGTGCATCACCGCACGGTCAGTCGTTGGATTGCTTCTGGCGAGTTAAAAGGCCATAAATTACCCGGAAGAGGTAATTACCGGGTGCAAGTTGTAGATTTTATTGCCTTTTTGGAAAAACAGGGGATGCCGATACCGCCAAGCTTATCGGTTCATCCTCGGGTATTGGTGGTGGACGATGAAGTCGGTATCCGCTCTATCATCCGGCGTACTTTGCAGCGACTTGAAATGGATGTGGTGGAAGCCGCTGGCGGTTTTGAAGCCGGCATGTTGGTGCTGCAACAAGCTCCTGATTTAATAACCATTGACTTGGCGATGCCCGGATTCGATGGTTTTGATGTGATTCGGGTGATTCGAAAGCAGCCTGAGTTTAACGATGTCCGCTTGCTGGTTATTTCCGGTTTACCAGAGCCCGAGCTGGAAAAAGCGGTTGCACTTGGCGCCAATGATTACCTAACGAAGCCATTTGATGCCGATATGCTGCTGGCCAAAGTACAAAAATTGCTGAACTTACGGACGCTTGCGAGGTAACTATGCAACAGGCAATTCTACTGGTCGATGATGAACAAAGTGTGCTGAAAGCACTGCAGCGGTTGTTCAGCCGCCATGGCTATCAGGTTGTGACGGCAAACAGTGGCCGTGAGGCCATTGAACAGCTAGCAATGGGTTCTTTCCCTGTGATCATCACAGATTTCAGAATGCCTGAAATGTCTGGCGCTGAGCTGTTGCGTGTTGTCCGGGATCGCTGGCCTTTAACCATCAATTTGGTGCTGAGTGGTTATACCGATTTTAAATCGGTGGTTGAACTGTTAAATGAAGGCCTGGCATTTCGTTTTTTGGAAAAGCCCTGGGATGAAGACGACATGCTGCAACAAGTCAAGGATGCTTACAGTGCCTTCTACCAGAAGCAGCAAAAAAAGGAGCGCGACCAATTACTGTTGGGCAGCCACTCAGCGCTAATTGAGTTGGACAAAGCCGGGGCCCTGCAGCGAGCCAATGCAGCCGCCTTAGTTTTAATGCCTGAGCTTTCGGATACAGGGAAAGCACTGTCTTTTCTGGTGAGCAACTTTGAAACAGAAGACATGGAGCGTTTTTGCCAGGGGCAGTTGGATGAATTATTGGTCTGGGATCGTACGAAGAGTGCTGTTTTGTTAGAGCGCTATCTGAGCGATGATTTTGGACACATTGTGCAACTTTCGCGAGAAGTTTCAGTGGTTGCCGAGCCTGATTTTCCACCACAGGTTCAGCTTGCCTCCGAGCATGAGTTAAGTGTTGCGATGCAAAGTGCTGTCGAAGAGCAACGTTGTTGCGCTCTCATAGCGCTAGGTATTAGCCAATACGACGTATTGAATGAATTGCTTGGGTTTCGTACTGCAGATCAGCTCATTGTCGGCATTACTGAAGCGCTGGTGCAATCATTGAACCCCAGCGAGAAACTTTGTTACCTGAACGGCGATCGTTTCTTGTTATTGATGTCGGATGTTGACGATGAGCAGGGAGTATTGCAAAGGCTGGAGCAAATCTGTCAGGCGTTTCAGGCTGCGATGTCTTTTCAGCATAAGATGGGGCAAGTTAAGTTGTTTGGTGTCTATGGAATGGCGCCGGAGGATGGTTTAACCCTCAAAGAATTGCTAAACCCCATGCGTCTGTGCATGACGCATCAGGCTAAATCTGCCCGTCAATCGTTTTGCCGTTTCGATGAGCAACTGGTCAAAGATTATCGTCGAAACTTTGAAATTAGCAGAGCTTTGCTGCAACCTGAACTGCAGCAACAGCTTCAGCTGAGATTTCAGCCCAAGATGAATCGTGAAGGTGAGATTGTAGGTGCAGAAGCCTTATTGCGTTGGTTTGAACCGCAACAGCATGGTTGGGTATCGCCTGCGGTGTTTGTTCCTATCGCCGAGCGGGATGGGCAAATTTTAGATATTGGCCGTTGGGTTTTAGCCCAAGCTTGTCATCAGCTTGCTGAGTGGCAACAAGCAGGCGATGCACCATTGCCAATTGCGGTGAACTTGTCCGGTCGGCAGCTCAAAGAAGATGGCGGTTTGGTTGCTTTCGTTGCAGAGTTGCTAGAGCAGTATCAGATTGCCCCCTCTTCATTGAACTTTGAGCTAACCGAAACTTACCTGGTGCAGGATTTACAGCATTGCAAGTTGCAAATGCAGCGGTTACGTGAACTTGGTTGCACCCTGTACATTGATGACTTTGGCTGTGGCTACTCGTAGTTGTCGTATTTATCGCGTTTACCGGCCGATGCAATCAAACTGGATAAAAGCTTGATCGACGAGCTGGAAAGCTCACTTGCTGTGCAAAGCATGGTCCGCAACATCATACGTATGTCGCATGATCTTAAATTGAAGGTTGTGGCCGAAGGCGTTGAAAGCCAATTTGAACTGGAGTTATTAAAAGATATGGGTTGCGATCTCTTCCAGGGGTTTTTACTGGCGCAGCCACTGGCGGCGAAAGACTTAATACAGCTGGTGCGACAGTGCAAGACAGGGGGCTAGCATGGATTCGATAACCGTAGTGATGCTGGATGATGATGCGTTTCTACTCAAAGCATTAAAGCGCACTATGCAGCGTATGTGTCCAGAGGCCTGTATTGAAACCTTCAGCGAGCTTGAACCTTTCTGGTGCTATTTGCGTGAACATCCCCATGTTGACTTGGTGATCAGCGATTACTTGATGCCACACATGCACGGGTTGGATGTGCTTGAGCGTTGCACGCAGGAAAACTCTTATCCGGTACGGGCTTTACTAACAGGTGACATGACTCTTGCAACCATGATGCGTCAGCCCAATGTGGTGCATGCATATCTTGCCAAGCCCTTCAATGCTCAGGATGTGCAAGCCTTGTTTGAAGCGGTGGCAGACTTGAAGCGTTTACCTTTTTCATCAGCAGCGCGCACTGCTTTGGGAGCCATGACCAGCTTTCCGGTTTCAGATGGCTTGCTGCGGAAATTAAAGGTGTTGGTAGACGATGATAATAGTGATGCCCATGAAATTGCAGCCGTTGTTGCTAAAGAACCAGTTATTATGGCCAAGGTGTTGCAGTTGGCTAACTCCGCCTATCTCGGCTTTCAGCGTCGGACATCATCTATCGACGAGGCGGTGTCGCGGCTTGGAACCAAAATGCTGATGGCTGTTGTCAGCTCGATGGCGATTTCTAAAAATTACCAAACGTCCGTGCCTGCCGAATGCCATCAGCGACAGCTCGATATTGCGTCTGATTACGCCTGCTGTGTAAAAGCCTTCGCTAAAGCTTGTGGCCTGAGCCGCGATGCGCAAGAAGAGTTGTTTGCTACGGCATTGCTCAGCTTTATTGGGAAAATTATCTTATTGGCTGAAGGCAGCGATGAAAGCAACCTGCACAATGAAGCCATGTTGCAAGATGATGGCGCAGATTACCAATTGATTTCTGCCTATGTGATGCGTTTATGGGGCTATAAAGCGGAGCTTTGCGAGCTAATCATGAAGTGTCATGATGCGATGGCTGTGACAGAGCCACACCTGAAATCTCAACATCAGATTTTATTTATTGCGAAGCAGGTTTTATTTTACAACAAAAAACCACTGGAGGTTCAACGTTATTGTACCGATCGTAATATGACTCCTTCGATATGTCAGGGTATTACTGGTTTTCCATGGTTTGTTTCTTAACACCTACTCTATCTTTTAAAAGTTTAGCGCGATTGGCTGAGCAAGCTCTGCTCTAATGCGGCAAGCTCCATAGAAAGATGGCTGTTGGATTATGTTCTGATATACCGCGACTGCTTGGATTGAAACCAGGCAGTGCCCTCAATATCAAAAGCCGTTAATGGCTTACTGAACAAATACCCCTGATAGCGTTCACAGCCGAACTGCTTCAAAAACTCATATTGGGCATGAGTTTCAACACCTTCAGCGGTGATCTCAAGGGCTAAATCCTGTGCCAGGTGAATAATGGCTGGCAGCAGTTTATCCTGTTGCTGCTCATCAATGCGTTGGACAAAGCTGCGATCGATTTTAAGCTTGGTCACAGGAAAGGTGTCCAGGTAACTCAGCGATGAATACCCGGTACCAAAGTCATCCAGTGCAATATTAAACCCTTGCTTTGCAAGTTGGTTTAACTGGTCTACGGCACTGGTTCCCGCCTGAATTAAAATGCTCTCTGTGATTTCAATAATAAGGCTGTGGTGAGGCAATTTATAGTGTTTCATTCGCTCTGATAGGCGATTGCATAATGATGGATCAACAAGGTCCTGAGCACTAAAATTGACATTTAATTGTAAGGCCGGATACTGCTGGCGCCAAAGGGCTAATTGGCTTAACCCTGTATCCAGCATGTGCTGAGTTAGGTAGCCAATCAGGCCATGCTCTTCCAACAAGGGAATAAATTGGGCTGGTGAAATGGCACCTAACTCATGATGATGCCACCGTGCCAATACTTCAAAACTGGCAAGCCTTTTTTCAGCCGAAAAAATAGGTTGAAATGCACAACTAAATTGACGCTGGCTTATGGCTTGTCGGATATTTTGAGTGAGCCGCATACGAAAATCGATTTTATGTTGCTGCTCTGGGTCATAAAAACGATACTGATGTCCGGCTTTCTTTTTGGCTTCATACAAAGCTGTACTGGTATGTTGCATGGTTTCATCAACCTGTAGCCTGCCATCAGCTACCAGACAAATGCCTACACTGGCACTAAAGTGGATTGTGACGTCGAAATTAGCTGAAACTTGTTCCAAACGCAGCAACATCTGTTCAGTAAACTGAGCCGCCAGCTCCAGTGAATTAGCATGCATACACAGCAACCAGAACTCATCGCCATTTTCCCGGTACAGGCAGTCATCACTTTTGAGCAGTTGGGCCACTTGCCAGGCGATCGTTTGCAGTAATAAATCGCCTGTAGTTCTGCCATAGGCATCATTGATCAAATGAAACTGATCCAGATCCATTTTCATCAAACAAAAGGGCTGCTGTTGTCTTAGTTTGGCGGCCAGGTCACGTTTAAGCTGCCACAAGGTTGGTAAGGCAGTCAGGGTGTCGATGTGTTGGACCAGCTCAGGCCGCTGAATGACTGCGCGTTTCTGTTGTCTCAACATTCTACTGCGTTTTACACGCGCTTCTACGGACATCAGCAACCGCCAAGGGGCAATTGGTTTTTGAATGAAGTCATCGCCTGCCAGATTAAGTTCAGCCATTTTCTCATCGGTGTGATGATCTGCAGATATAAACAATAAAGGGGTATCGATAAGTGCATTATTTTGTCGGATGATTTGCCCCAACTCTAAACCATTGCAGTCAGGCATATTCACGTCGATGATGATCAACTCAGGTTCTATACTATATAAGAGGTCAAATGCCTGCTTGGCATTGCTGGCGGTATACACTTTGTATCCTCCCAGCATCAGTGCTTGGCGGTAAAAGCGCAGCACCTCGTTATCATCATCGACCAGTAAAATCCGGTAGGGGTCATTCGTGCTGATATTAAGTAGTTTGCGAAGTTGTTGAATCAATTGCAGGATATCAAGTGGTTTATGCATGAAATGGCTGCAGCCAGCTCTGGTTGCGGTTAGACGTGCCTCAAAACTATCGTCGTCGGCAATAAATATTAGTGGTGGATGCTTGCCCGGTCTCTGCCTACAAGCCAGCCATGGCTCATTTGCACTGTGTTGCTTCTTGTTGTTTGAAAAATCACAGATGATGGCAGCAGGCTGATAGTGCTGGATGGTTTTTGCAAGATCAGCAGTGGTTTGAAGATGTATGATCTCAAAATCAGCATCTTGCAAGTTTTGCTTTAGCTGCAGTGTGATACTGTCATCATGTCCGATAAGCAATATTTGGGGCAGATGCTGCCTTTGATGGGAGGGGGGCCCTTTCAAACTCTGGTCTACAACACTACTGCATTGAGAGGCTTTGCTTAGCGTGTTCATCAGCTCATTGTAGGCGTTGTGTTCTTTGATGTGCTGAGCCAAATCATTCTGAAAAGGTAAATCCAAAAAATCCATGAGTTGTCTGGCTGAATTGGCGAGATCCTGATAGCCATAAATGGCACCTGAGCCAGCCAGTTGATGGCTGATCTTCTTCAGTTGCACGCGGGCCACCAGGTTGTTGTTGGTCATATACTCATGCCAGTGATGCTGCAACTGTTCATGTTTTTGAACCAAATTAGCCCGGTAACTTTGTTGCATTTTTTGCCAGCTACTGGTTTTGTCCTGTGGCATGATACAACTCCTTGCAGCCATCAAGTACCTGGTTTGTATCTTAGTTGATTTTCTTGAGTGTTGCTTAATAAGCGAAAGAACGATTCTGATAAATATCTGATATATTTTTGATGGGTACAGGCGCTTGCAGTTGTTGACTTTGCATTTAAAAGTGAAAGATTGCTGATTAACCTGCCTGCTGCTCGGCGCGCAAGTACGGATCCAACCGCTCTTTGGGAAGGGGCGGCGAGTACCAATAGCCCTGAATTAAATGGCAGCCTTGTTGTTGCAATGAACTGAACCTAGCTAGTTTTCATCCATAAACGGGCTCCTGCCCTTATTCTGGAACGACAAATGAAAATTACGACTTCCATTTATCTCACATTTTCAATGCGTTACCACGCACTAAAAATTGCAGCGCATCCCTGCGCTGCGCTAGTGCCCGCCTTTCTGGACGGGCACTAGCTAACAAAATACCAAGCTAAGCCAAACTTGCTAAATGACCGTAATTGTTTAAGTTATAAGACGAAGCAGTATTTAACTTGAGTGAATTATGACCAATGTCCAACGATAAATTTCGTGATCTACTACAGGGGTTACGGCTTAATTTTTTAGAAATTGTTGCAAATCGTTGCCAGGATCTCGAGGTCTTGATTTTGCAGTTGCAGCACAACGATAAATCAAGCCCTGAGTTTGAGGAGATCTTTCGCATTGTGCACAGCCTCAAAGGCTCTGGTGGCACCCACGGTGTGCAGTTGGTGACCAAGGTGTGTCACTACCTCGAAGATGTGTTGGTTGATCCTGCTCTGACGCAGTTTGATGAAACCGCGATTGACAGGTTGTTAGCTTTTGTTGATATCTTAAAAGCCATTCCCAGTAACGAACCAAGCCGTCAAGGACAAGTTTGCCCTCAGTTGCAGGCACAATTGGATGCGCTAAAAGAAACAAGGTTAAGTTCCAACAAAACCGTGGTTTTATTGGAGCCAAGCCGCTCACTTCGGCTTTTTTTGCATGACATGCTGGTTGCGATGGGGTTTCAGGTGATTGTCATGCACAACAGTGTGGAGACCTTGCAACGACTGATCCATGACCCGGTGGACTTGATGATTCTTTCTTTCGAAAATGCTGACCTCAATGGTGCAGCCATTGTGAGTGCCATTCGGGCAAATCGCAGCATCAATGAAGCAGCACCGGCCATTATTTTGAGCAGCCAGCCGTCACTGAATGTATCTATAAGCAGAGTTTTGGTGGTGCCGCGTACAAAAAATTTGCACAGGGTGCTGCAACAGGCGGTCGATAGCATTTTTTCTCCCAGCAAGGAGGGGCAACATGAGTCAATGGGATAAAGAACGTTTTTTACAAAGCCTGGGCCCAATGCAAAACCTTGCCCCCAAATTGTTGCAAGCGTTTTTAACGGGGTTAGATGCGCATTTAACCACCTTAGCCGAAGCCCAAAAAAAACACGATCGTACCAAAGCACAGCAAGCCGCTCACAGCATTAAAGGAATTGCAGGCCAGGTTGGCTGTTTAGAATTGGCAGCGCAAGCAAGGCAAATTGAGGAGCAAGCAAGTACTGCTGGTGATGCTATTTGGTGCCACTGGATTGAGCAATTGCAGCAACAAGCAAAAACGGAACGTCAGTTAATTGAGATTTTTTTACAAGAATATCAAGCAACTTAATTGTGCAAAGCTTGGCTATGTTTTTTGCCAAGTCACCCTTGCTGTGCTAAATCTAAAACAACACAAGAACTCTACCTGACGATTTCAAGGTATTGAATGCACTTAAATCCTGTTTTAAAAGAATCGTTAAATTTTCTTATTGTCGAAGACGATTTACTCTTCAATGCACTTTATGAAAATTTCTTGCTAAGTAAAGATGCCACCGTTCATTGCGCCTATTCATTGAAAGATGCTAGCTTACTGCTGCAGCAACACCCGAACTACTTTGATGCGGTCATTCTGGACAATCAATTGCCAGATGGCCAGGGGCTGGACTTGCTACCTAAGCTGAACCTGGGCAGTAAAGTTACCGCCGTGATTATGGTCAGTGGCAACGATGATGCGGATTTTTTCCTAACAGCCTTTTCAGCTGGCATTCATGACTACATGGTCAAGCCGGTAAATCTGGAGTTGTTGTGGCTCAAAGTAACCCGCTCGGTGCGTGAGCAACAGTTGATTGCACTGACGAACCAGCAAAAGCAGGCGCTCGAAAATTGGGTAGAACAAGAACAGCAGCAGCAGTTGTTGGCAAAACATTTGTTTCAGCGAATGTTTGAGGAGGTGAATCAGCCGCACCCTTCTATTCATGCCTGGTTAAAGCCTCATGGGATTTTTAGTGGGGATGCCATTTTACGTTGCGCCGGTAGCGACGGCTGTTGGTATTTTTTTATGGCCGATGCCATGGGGCATGGCCTGGCACCCGCCATCTCATTGATGCCAATATTGCGTACCTTTCAGGCCATGGCTACAAAATCTCTACCCTTGCCCAATATTACTTATGAAATGAATCGTCAGTTGACGAACTTGTTACCCGATGATCGCTTTGTAGCCGCAGTGATGATAAAGCTCGATCCATGGCAACAACAGCTGGAAGTCTGGAACGGCGGTATGCCCAATGTGTTGTTTCTAAATCAGCAAGGTGATGTGGTTCAAAAATTACGCTCACAGCACATGGCGCTGGGTGTGCTGTCGGGCCAACACTTCAGCGCGAAAGGTGAAACTTTCCCCTTGCACAATCTTCATTACATGCTGGTTTTTAGCGATGGTCTAACTGAAACGGCGTTAGCGCAGGGCGACACCATGACCGAGCAACAACTCATTGCCAGTTTGCAGATCAATGAGCCCAACCCACTTATGGCACTAACTGCACAATTTGACACCCTACAAGCCGATGATGACATCAGCGCCTGTTTGGTGAATCTGCCTGGCTTGGTGCAGACTAAATTGAATGACAACGAAGCGACCCAAACCAAACCGCCAACATCTTCTGTGCAAATGAGTATACTTCTGTCCGGTAGCGCTTTGGTGTCGGCCGATGTGGCCGCAAAAATGGTGGAATGGTTAAAAGAACAGCAAGTATCGATTGTGGCCAGGCAAAAGGTGTTTACAGTGCTTACCGAGTTGTATGTCAACGCATTGGAGCACGGTGTCTTGCAGTTAAGCAGTGATTTAAAGCGCCATGCAGAGTGTTTTGAGCAATATTATTTAGAGAAACAAAAACGCGAAACGCAATTAACAGAAGACGATACCATCGAAATCTCCTTGCGCTGGTCAGCATCGGAGTCGATACTCTATGGAGAGATCACCGACAGTGGTGCCGGCTTTAAGCAACCAGATGATACTGCTGAACAGTGCAATGCGCTCAGTGGTCGTGGTCTTGGTTTAATTGAACAGCTAACCAGCCACTTTGAAATTATCCCACCTGGGAACAGGTTCAGATTCACTATGGATCTTACTAAGCTTTAAAGCTATTGGTGTTCAGGCACCCAAAAGGAGCTCAGTGTGAGTAATGCATTAAAAATAAAATCGGCTTTGTGCATAGGGTTTGCTGTTGCTGCTCTGCTGTTGTGGTTAACAGGTTGGGGGGGGGTAGCATTGCTGATCTTTTTGGCGGTAGCTTTGGCGGCCCAAGTTATTTGGGCGGAGCCTGCCGCTGGTTCAACGATGCAAGCAGAGGCAGCGATGCAGTTGGAGTCGGAATTAACCCAATCCAAACAAACGTATCAGACCTTGTTGCAACAAATTGCAGAGTTGACCGACGAAAGCCATGACAGTGTGGTTGCAATCAATACCACTCAAAACGATGCGGTGAGCACCTTAGCCGATTCGTTTACTGAGCTCAAAAACCTGTCAGAATTTCAAAGCAACGAAATTATGAAACTGCTGCACTCGGATAAAACCGAATCCGGCGAAACCTGGATGGAAGACTTTGCCAAGGACACGGCAGCGACGCTGGACAAATTTGTCGAAACCACGGTGCACATGTCGGCCTCGTCCATGGGGTTGGTTGAGCAGGTCGATAAAATTAACGCCTCGGTGCCAGATGTACTCAAGGCCCTGCAAGACATCGATCAGATTGCTTCTCAAACCAATTTACTGGCGCTGAATGCTGCCATTGAGGCAGCGCGGGCAGGCGAGGCGGGAAGGGGCTTTGCAGTGGTTGCCGATGAAGTGCGCTCACTATCCACGCGATCCGCCGGCTTTAGTGAGCAAATCCAAAAGCGTTTACGATTAATGGCAGAACAGATCCAAAGCTTGACCAAAGACATCGGTGAGGTCGCGGCTCAGGATGTCAGTTATGTGATGGACGCCAAGAAAAGCGTGCAGCATGCCATGCAGCAACTGGTGGAAAAGGCTGGTCAGGATCACATTCATGCGCAGCACCTCTCAGAAAACACTGAAGTGCTGCAACACACCCTGCATAAGGCCATCCGAGGGCTGCAATTTGGGGATATTAATTCTCAAAATTTAACCTATACCGCTGAAAGTATGCATTTCATCAAGCAACAACTGCTTGAGCTTCAGCGCTGCGATATTGCCTTTACAACTGCTGACTTTGCAAAGCAGCTGGACCACGTCCATGCATACCGACAAACACGGTCAAACCCGGTGTCCTCTACCTCGGTTGAAGGTGGGGACGTTGATTTATTCTAAAGAGAAATAATTATGTCTGAACATCGCACCATTCGTCTGCCAGAGCGCTTTGACTTTAGCTACCATAAAAATTTTAATGCGCAATACGAGCCTCTATTGACTGAGAGAGGGATAAAAAGCCTGGAGCTTGATTTCAGCCAGGTCAATTATCTGGACAGCTCGGCTTTGGGCATGATGGTATTGCTGGCAAAAAAAATGCAAGGCGTTGGAGTCGGCTTATCCATCACCGGTGCGCATGGTACGGCCAAAGACATCATTGAAATGGCCAATTTACACAAGCTTTATACCTTCAAATAATCATTGTACCTGCAGTGCACAGGTGCAACTAGGAAGTACGCTATGACAAAACACATTTTAATTGTTGATGACTCCGCATCCATTCGCCAAATGGTCGAAGTGACCTTAAAGTCGGCTAAGTACCAGGTCACAGCGGCCAAAGATGGTCAGGAAGCCTTTGATCTGTGCCAAAAAAATCAGTATGCCTTTGTGCTCACTGACCAAAACATGCCCCGAATGGATGGCCTCACCTTAATTAAGTCGTTACGTGGCCTTCCCAACTACCGAACTACTCCAATCGTGGTGTTAACCACCGAAGCTGGTGATGACATGAAAGCCAAAGGGCGGGCAGCCGGAGCTACTGGCTGGATGGTCAAACCCTTTGACCCGGCAAAGTTGTTGCAAGTGGCCAGTAAAGTTTTAGGCTAAGGCTGTGTCCTCAACCAAAAGGGCGGGATTATGTCGATAGATATGAGTCAATTTCATGGGGTTTTTCTGGAAGAGAGCCAGGAACACCTAGATGATATTGAGCGTTTATTAATGGCACTCGATTTGGCCAACCCCGATCTGGAAGAGCTAAACAGCATTTTCAGAGCGGCGCACTCCATCAAAGGTGGCAGTGGTATTTTCGGCTTTGAAGCCTTGATATCCGTGACCCATGTGATGGAAAACCTGTTCGACAAAGCCCGCCAACGCCAGTTTACCTTTCACAGCAAGGTGGTGGATGACTTGCTTAGTGCCGTTGATGTACTTCGGACCCTGTTAGGCAGCTACCGTGAAGGCCATGAACCCGATTGGAGCTTGGTAGAGTCTACCACCAAGCAAATTGAATGGCACCTTAACGGCGATGCCAATCAGGATGACGATGGTTTTGGTTTTTTTACCGATCCGGCAGAGCACCAGGAGCAAGAACAAGGGTTTGGCTTTTTCAAAACGGAACCGGTGCAAAGTGCCGATGCCGATGATGGCTTTGGTTTTTTTGACGGCGAGCCACAACCAGCAGCAAAAGCGGAGCTATCGCCATCAGACAGCCAAGATGGTTTCGGTTTTTTTGAGCCTCAACCTGATGCGCAGCCGTTAGCCACTGCCTCCTCTGTAAAAGTCGACACTGGAACACCAAAGGTTAAGGTTGAGTCGCCACCAAAAAGCACAACCAAGTCGGCTTCAACGCCATCTGTGGCTGCGGCAAATGCTCGCACTGAAAATGCAGAGAGCAGCAGCATTCGGGTCGACATCAGCAAGGTGGATACTTTGGTAAATTTAGCGGGTGAATTGGTGATTACCCAATCCATGCTTAACTTGTTGGGCGCCGAAGTGGATGGGCCAGTAGCTGAACGTTTGCAAAGTGCTTTAGCCGAGCTGGAGCGCAACACCCGCGAGTTGCAAGAAAGCATTATGTCCATTCGCATGCTGCCAATGTCCTTTGTGTTTAATCGTTTTCCCCGGGTAGTGCGTGATTTGTCGTCCAAGTTAAACAAGCAGGTCGAGCTGATCATTGAAGGTGGCCAAACCGAAATCGACAAAGGGCTGATAGAGCGGCTGGTGGACCCATTAACGCATCTGGTGCGCAATAGCCTGGATCATGGCATTGAAATCCCTGCTTTACGCAAAGAGCGTGGTAAAGATGCTGTTGGGAGCTTAACTCTGCGCGCCGAGCAAAAAGGCGGCAACATCTTGATCAGTGTGGTAGACGATGGAGGCGGCTTAAACCGTGAAAAAATCCTCGCCAAAGCTCAGGAAAAAGGCATTGTGTTGTCCGATAACCCCAGCGATGCCGAGGTCTGGCAACTGATTATGGCGCCCGGTTTTTCCACCGCCGCTGAAGTGACCGACGTATCCGGTCGGGGCGTGGGCATGGATGTGGTCAAACGCAACATTGAAGCCATGGGCGGCCGCATCGACATTCAATCCGAAACCGGCGTGGGCTCCACCTTTCAAATCCGCTTGCCGCTGACACTGGCTATTTTAGATGGCATGTCGGTGTCGGTGGCCGACCAACTCTTTATTGTGCCTTTGGTCAACATTATCGAGTCTGTTCAGCCTGAAACATCGCAGCTTAAAAATATTGGCAATCAACAAATGCTGGAGCTGCGCGATGCCTACTGGCCGATAGTGCGCTTGCATCAGGTGATGGCGATTGAGGGCGCTCAGCAAGCTTCAGAACAAGCGATACTGGTGCTGATAGAAACCAGTAAAACCCGCTTTGCCTTGCAGGTGGATGATTTAATTGGCCAGCAGCAAGTGGTCATTAAAAGTCTGGAGCAACATTACCGCAGAGTAGCAGGCATCGCCGGCGCCACCATTATGGGCGATGGCAGTGTTGCCCTGATTCTGGATGTCGAGTCCCTTGCAACGCGCGTCAATGAAGTAATTGAGATAAAGGACCTGGTATGAATGCAACCAACAAAGAACCGCAGTCATCTGAAGCAGAGTCGCTGGAGTTTCTAACCTTTACTTTGGGTGACGAACATTATGGCCTGGACATCATGCGGGTAAAAGAAATTCGCGGGTACGAGCCGGTGACCAAAATTGCCAACGCCCCTCCTTTTATCAAAGGCGTGCTGAACTTACGTGGTGACATTGTCCCCATTGTGGATTTACGCCTGAAATTTGCTGTCGGGGAGGCCACCTACGATGAGTTTACCATTGTCATTATGTTGCATATTGGCGAGCGCATTGTTGGCATCGTGGTGGATGCCGTGTCTGACGTGATTAACATCAAGGCAGATGAAGTGAAGCCGCCACCAGAGTTTGGGGTGGCTTTTGACAGCCAGTATTTGCATGGTCTGGCTCCGATTAATGAGCAGATGATTATTTTACTGAACATTGATGCGTTGATCTCCAGCAAAGAGTTGGGTTTATTTGAGTCAAACGACGAATAACCCGCACCATTATGAGGAAGCAGTTATGTTGCAATACCAAATTGTGTACTACAGCACCGCCACCAGAGAGTTCACCGAGCAAGATCTCATCGAGTTGTTAAAAGTTGCCAACCAACACAACAGTCAACACGGCATAACAGGTTGCTTGGTCTATGCCGGCGGCAAGTTTATTCAATTGCTGGAAGGCGAAAGACCAGCTGTGTTGGCGTTGTATGAAAAAATCAAGCGCGATCCGCGCCATACCAATGTCACCACCACCATTGAAATGGCGGTAAACCAAAAGTTGTTCCCTGATTGGGGCATGGCGTTTAAATACGCGGACAAGGATCTACTGAAACAACACGGCACAAAAGACCCTTCCAAATGGATTTACTCGGAGTTTAATGCCGAAGCATCCCCGGGCAAGGAAGCCATCTTTAACTTTGCCGTTCGCAGCAAGCTGATGGAATCTCAAGTCCTACCACGCTAAACCGGTTTACAATGAATAGGGAAACGATGCCATGAATGCATTGATAAAAAAATTTTTTGGCTCTGAAAGAAATGCTCATGAAGCCGAAACCAGCCAAAAGCAAGACAGTCAAAACACCATGGCTGTTGCTTTAAAATCAGCGCTGGATGTCTGTCAGGCCAACGTGATGATGGCCGATGTGGACCTAAACATCATCTATGTAAATCATTCACTGGAGCGAATGCTGAAAGTCAACGAGGACAACATCCGCAAACAGTTGCCAAACTTTCGCGTTGATCAGTTGGTCGGTACCAATGTGGATGTGTTTCATAAAGCACCTGCGCATCAGCGCGGCATTATTGGCCAGCTTCAGTCGCCCTACAATACCAAACTAAAGATTGCTGGGTTGATTTTTGATTTGATTGCAACCCCAGTGTTTGATGAAAACAAACAACGGGTTGGGACGGTTGTGGAGTGGAAAGACATGACCGAAGAGCTTGCCCGCCGAAGTGAAGAGCGGGTGATTCATAACGAAAACTTACGGATCCGCGATGCACTCGATAATGTGGAAACCTGCACCATGATAGCCGATGCAGAGAATAACATTATATTTTTAAACAAAGCGGTGTTAGCCATGCTCAGGAATGCGGAGTCTGAAATTCGGAAGAATTTTCCAGACTTTTCTGCAAATAACTTACTTCACAAGAACATGGATATCTTCCATAAAAACCCGGCACATCAACAAGGCATGATAGAGCGCCTGACCTCAACTTATTCAACCACCATTCAAATTGCCAGCCGCACTTTCAAATTAACGGCCAGCCCTATTAAAAATGATGAAGGGCAACGCATCGGCACCGTTGTTGAGTGGCAGGATAGAACCGATGAGGTGGCCGCCGAGCAAGACATTGAACGCGTTGTAAAGGCTGCTGCACAGGGCAACTTCTCTGAACGAATTGATGAAAGTAGCCAAACAGGTTTTTTGAAAGTGATCGCAAAAGGATTGAATGCGCTTACTTCAACCAGCGAAGTGGCCTTGCAAGACATCAACCGGGTGCTGGCAGCCATTGCCAAAGGCGATTTAACGGCCAGGGTAACAGAGGATTATCAGGGCAGCTTTGGTGAGTTAAAAGACGGTTGCAATGAGACGGCCGATAACCTGGCCAGCATGCTGTCGGAAATTCGAGAAGCTGCAGAAACCATTAATACGGCTTCCAGTGAAATTTCTCAGGGCAATACCGACTTATCCAGCCGTACCGAGCAGCAGGCATCCAGCCTGGAAGAAACAGCCTCCAGCATGGAAGAGCTGACCAGTACGGTACGGCAAAATGCCGACAATGCCAGCCAGGCCAATACGCTGGCTGCAAAAGCTTCGGATGTTGCGGTAGAAGGCGGGTCATTGATTGAACAGGTGGTGAAAACCATGGCCTCCATCAATGAGTCAGCGCAGAAAATCTCCGACATTATTGGTGTGATTGACGGCATCGCTTTTCAAACCAACATTCTGGCATTGAATGCGGCGGTAGAAGCCGCACGAGCTGGTGAGCAGGGTCGTGGTTTTGCGGTGGTGGCGTCTGAGGTGCGCACTCTTGCGCAGCGTTCTGCCAATGCGGCCAAAGATATCAAAGCCTTGATTTCTGACTCGGTCAGTAAAGTTAATGACGGCAACCAGTTGGTTGGCAAATCGGGCGATACCATGAAAGAAATCGTCACCTCTATTAAGCGGGTCAATGACATTATGGCGGAAATTGCTGCCGCATCGGCAGAGCAATCAGCCGGTTTGGATGAAGTGGGTAAAGCCGTCTCGCAAATGGATGAAATGACTCAGCAAAATGCAGCATTAGTTGAGCAAGCCGCTGCTGCCGCTGAAAGTCTGCTGTCGCAGGCTGAGCAATTAGCGCGTAATGTAGCGCGATTTAGACTGGATGAGGACGATCAGCCGCGGGTTGGAAGAGCTGCCTTGGCGTCACCTCAAAAAGCAAAAACCAAAACGCAACTGGCTCCATCACGAAGCAAGATGGTGAAGCCGGCTAAACCGGATGAGGACGAGTGGGAGAGCTTTTGATGCAACCCCAAGGGGCGGTGGAGCGTGAATTTGCTTACAGCAAGGCTGACTTTGATGCGGTGCGTAAGCAGCTCCATTTGCTCACCGGTATTCGCCTTGCTGACAGCAAAGACTCCATGGTCTACAGTCGTTTGGTTCGACGAATTCGTGCTTTGCGACTGTCAGGCTTTGCAGCCTATTTAACCTATCTGGATAAACACCCAGAAGAGACTGAGCAATTTATTAATGCGCTGACCACCAACTTGACATCGTTTTTCCGCGAGCCGCATCACTTTGAGGTGTTAAGTACGTACCTTAAAAAACACCCAGGGCAAATAAACATTTGGTGTGCGGCCAGCAGTACGGGGGAAGAGCCATATTCCATCGCTATGGTGGTGGCCGAAACCTTTGGTCGCTTTGATGCGCCAGTGCAAATCATCGCGACCGATATTGACAGTCAGGTGTTGCAAAAAGCGCAGGCCGGAATTTACCGGGCAGACCGATTGCAGGGTTTAGATGAACGGCGATGCAAACAATTTTTTTTCCGAGGGAAGGGCTCTCAAACCGGGTTCGTCAAAGTAGTACCGGAGCTGCAAAAAATGGTGCAGTTTCGTCAACTGAACTTGTTGGATGCGAAGTGGCATATTCGGGGTCCCTTCGATCTTATTTTCTGCCGCAATGTCATGATTTATTTTGACAAACCAACCCAGTTAAAGTTGTTGGAGCGCATGGTTCGTTTGCTGACACCCAGTGGTTTGTACATCGCGGGTCATTCGGAAAACTTTGCTCAGGCTACCCATCTGGTCAAAGCCATAGGGCAAACGACCTATCGTCCAGCGGGAGGTGTGCTTGGCTGAATTTGACACCGATAATATTCATGTGGCTCCCAATCGCTACTACGACCGTCACTTTGAGCGGGATGCGGTCAAAATTTTACCGGGAGAGTACTTTGCCACCACCTCGGACACGCTGATTGTGACCGTTTTGGGCTCTTGTGTCTCTGCCTGCATTCGTGATCGTGTGTCCGGTATTGCTGGCATGAACCATTTTTTACTGCCCAACGATGGCAGTGGTCAGGACAACCTGTTATCGGAGTCGGCTCGCTACGGCGCCTACGCCATGGAGATCCTGATTAACCACCTGATTAAATTAGGCGCGCGTCGGGATCGGCTCGAAGCAAAAGTGTTTGGTGGGGGCAATGTGCTCAAAGGTTTTACCGCCATCAATGTGGGTGAGCGCAATGCCGAGTTTGTCTTGGATTATCTGAAGCTTGAGCACATCCCTGTGGTAGGGCATGACTTACTCGATATTTATCCCCGCAAAGTCTATTTTTTTCCGGATACCGGCCAAGTGCTGGTGCGCAAGATAAAATCGCTGCACAACAGCACCATTATGGATCGTGAGAGTGCGTATCGGATGCAGCTAAAAAGAAAGCCAAGCCACAATGTGGATCAGGATGTGGAGCTGTTTGATGATTAAGGTATTGGTGGTGGACGACTCTGCTTTAATCCGCAGTTTGCTGAGTGAAATCATTCGCAGTGAGCCGGAGTTTATCCTGGTGGGGGCAGCCAGTGACGCTTATGCTGCCCGCGACCTGGTCAACCTTCACCGGCCTGATGTCATTACACTGGACGTTGAAATGCCAAAAGTAGATGGCCTGACGTTCCTTGAGAAACTGATGAAAGCTCGGCCCACTGCAGTGGTGATGATTTCCAGTTTAACGGAGCAAGGCGCGGATGTGACCTTGCGCGCTTTGGAATTAGGTGCAGTGGATTACTTGGCCAAACCAAAACTGGATATTGCCCGTGGTATTGAACAATACCGGCAGGATATTGTGGCAAAAATTAAAGCGGCCTCAGTAGCCAAATTATCAAGAACCAAAAACTGCCAGCCCAAAAAAACGGCCAACCTGCGTTTTAAAACCACCGAAAAGATCATTGCCATTGGCGCCTCGACCGGCGGTACCGAAGCCATTAAGGCGGTGCTCACTGAAATGCCGGTGGATAGCCCGGGTATAGTGATCACCCAGCATATGCCCGCAGGTTTTACCAGCAGCTTTGCCAGGCGGCTTGATGGCATGTGCCGGATCAGGGTATTGGAGGCGCAAGGAGGCGAACGCATCGTACCGGGGCATGCTTATTTAGCGCCGGGCGATCAACATTTAACGGTGGTTCGCAGTGGTGCCGATTATCGCATTGAACTAACGGATGGCCCTCGGGTGTCGGGCCATAAACCTTCTGTGGATGTGATGTTTCAATCGGTGGCTGATGCGGTCGGTGCCAATGCGCTCGCGGTTATTCTTACCGGCATGGGCAAGGACGGTGCTGTCGGTATTCGCTGCATTGCGGAGCAGGGCGGTTTTACCATGGCGCAGGACGAAGCCACGTCCCTGATTTTTGGCATGCCACAAGAAGCCATTAAAACCGGTTGCGTAAAGAAAGTGGTGCCGTTGGATGAAGTGAGTCAGCGCCTGATTGAAGTGCTGAACCTCATGGGGAAAGAGTACCGAATTTAGTGGTATCTTGTGCGTGCTAAGCGGGATGCCATAAGTCATCTTGGGGGTTCGTTATGCAAAAACCGCCATTACCGGATAACGAAACACAACGCTTGCAGGCACTGCAGCAATTGGCCGTGCTCGATACCGAGGCTGAAGAGCGCTTCGACCGGCTGACCCGGCTGGCCAGGCGGCTGTTCGATGTCCCTATTGCGCTGATCACCCTGGTTGATGCCGATCGGCAGTGGTTTAAATCGCGCCAGGGGCTGGATGCCTGTGAAACCGGGCGCGACATCTCCTTTTGTGGCCATGCCATTTTGCAGCCAGATGTTTTTGTAGTGCCCGATGCCAGCAAGGATGATCGCTTTGCCGACAACCCCTTGGTCACCGGCGCACCGCATATCCGCTTTTATGCCGGTGCGCCGCTCAGAACTGCCAGCGGTTATCGCATTGGTACACTCTGTGTGATTGACCGCCGGCCGCGGGTTCTGGATCAGGAAGCGCAGCACGCTTTGCGCGACCTGGCTGATTGTGTGGAGCGTGAGCTAAACACCCTGCTTGAGGAATATTTACGACGAGCGCTGGACAGCAGTGAGGATCCACAGCAAAAACTAACTGTTCAGCAGCTGCTGGCCCGTCTGTTGCAGGTGTTAAGCCAAACCACCAATGGGGTGGTTATCACCGATCGTGATGGTTACGTGGCATGGGTGAACGATGGGTTTACCCGTATCACTGGGTATTCATTGGCTGAACTGCAGGGGCGAAAACCCGGTGCGGTGCTGCAAGGGCCTGATACGGACCCCAATACGGTGAAGCAGATCAGCCTGGCATTGGCAGGCGGAGCAGGCTTTGATGCCGATTTGATCAACTACACCAAAGAGGGCACACCCTATTGGATCCGTATTCAATGCAATCCGTTACTTGATAGCTCTGGGACGATAGAAGGCTTCCTCGCCATTGAATCCGATGTCACAGAGGAAGTCACACTCAAGCAGCAGTTGCGGCAACAGAAAAACTTTCTTGAAAACATATTTCAAAGCAATATCACCGCCATTACGGTGTTAAGCGACGATGGCAGGCTGATCAAAGTCAATCGTGGTGCTGCGGCTATTTTGGGGCTTGAAGAACAACAGCTTGAAGATGGCTCCATTGGTTACAGTGATCCTATCTGGCATATCACGGATCTGCAAGGTTTGCCCATTTCACCCGAGCAACTGCCTTTTTCTCAATTAAAAGCCGGCAAAGAATCTGTGATTGATTATCGCCACAATATTGTTTGGCCCAATGGCAACTTTCGTACGCTTTCCATCAATGGCGCTGTGGTGCCGAATACAGAAGAATCAGGGACTCAATATGTGTTTTCCATCCGCGACATTACCGAGCAGTTGCGGGTTGAGCAACTAAAGAGCGACTTTGTTGCGACCGTCAGCCACGAACTGCGCACCCCACTGACTTCCATTCATGGGGTATTGGCTATTTTGTCTGCTGGTAAGCTGGGCCAGTTGAGTGAGAAGGCTGAGCGGATGATTGGGATCGCCTACGAAAACAGCGAGCGTTTGGGAGTATTGATCAACGATCTGCTCGATATGGAAAAATTAGCCGCGGGTAAGATGTCCCTCGATATACAGCAGCAGCCCCTGCTCCCCTTGCTGGCGCTGGCTGTGCGCGATAATCAGGGCTATGCCGTCCGGTATGGCGTGCGTCTTGTGCTGGACGCGGCTGATCACGGCTATCAGGTCGCAGTCGATGCAAACCGCTTGCAGCAGGTCCTGGCCAACTTGTTATCCAATGCCGCCAAGTTTTCTCCCAAAGGGGCCGAAGTGCTGATCACCGCACACCGCAAGGATGGCGTGGTTCGGGTGAGTGTGCAGGATCATGGCCCAGGCATTCCTGCGGCGTTTCACGATCGTATTTTCCAGCGCTTCGCCCAGGCGGACGCCTCAAATACACGCCAAAAAGGCGGTACTGGCTTGGGCCTTGCCATCAGCCGTGAATTGGTTGAGCAGATGGGCGGAAGCATTGGTTTTGACTCTATCGAGAGCAAGGGAACGACCTTCTGGTTCGAACTGCCGTTGAGTGCATCACCGACTTGATGGTGCAACAAGCAAATGAGTGGAGGCTACAATCATCATTGCCTGGATATCAAAACAACTGGAGCGGCTCAATCCGCGAGTGATCCCAGAGAAACAGGACTTTGCCAGGCTGCAGGTAAGGATGCTCCATGTGATTACTTTATTGCTTGCCTGGTCGTCGACGATTGGTATTGGCATTGCCACCCTGCGTGCCGTCACTATCGGCTGGCATTCTTTTATGTGGTTGCACCTGCTGATAGTGGTTGGCTTATGGAGTGTGGTCTTTCTGCGCCAGATGCTTTCATACCGCACGCGCTGCCTGTTGTTGATAGGTTTACTATATCTGGGTGCTGTTGCCGGCTATGTTGGGCTGGGGCCGGCAGCAGACGCTAAGGTTGTCTTCGTTTTTATCGCCCTGATGAGCGCCTTGTTTTTACCTTTAGGCTGGATGTTGGCCATTTGGGGGGGGCTGGCTATCGCTTTGGTGTTGCTGGGTAGCGGCTGGGTGATGGGGTTATTAAGCTTTAAACCCGATTTTTCAACTTACGCGGCGGATCCACTGGTATGGGCTACCGGCATATGGACTGTGTTGGTTTATAGTTGCGTTGTTGCTTATGCCACTTACGTGATTATTTCTCTTCTACATCGCAAGAGTAAGCAAATCGAAGCGCAAGCAAAACATACACAAGTGCTGCTTGATAGTATTGAAGACAGCATCATCGCTACAGACTTGATCGGAATAATTAAATACGCTAACCCTTCAGCGTTACGGAGCTTTTGCTATTCTCATCAGCAACTAATAGGGAAAAGTATCAGCTGGTTGCTGCCTGATCTTATTAAGTCAATGAAAGATCCTACGCTGAGACCCTTTGCTATTTCTGGGAGCAACGCAAGCCCTCTGTCTTCGCCTGTCAACTGGCGAGTAACCGACGGTATCAGGAGCGACGGCAGTCGATTTCCGGTTGAGCTAACTATCACTGAAGTCGAACAGGCAGGTACCAGCGAGTATCTGGTGACTGCGCGAGATATCACCGAGCGCAAACGGATGGAGCGAGTCAAGGATGAATTTGTTTCGACCGTGAGCCATGAGTTGCGCACCCCCTTAACCGCGATTCATGGCGTCTTGAAAATTCTATCTGCTGGTACATTTGGCCAGTTGCATGAAAAAACACAGCAAATGGTATCTATTGCCTGTAAAAACAGTGAACGTCTAACCTACTTAATTAACGATCTGCTCGATATGGAAAAACTGGCGGCGGGCCAGATGCGTTTTGAGATACAGCAGCAGCCACTGTTTCCGCTGCTGGCACAGGCCGTACGCGATAACCAGGGCTATGCTGACAGGTATGAAGTACGTTTGGTGCTGGACGAAATTGATCACGGCTATCGGGTTGCAGTAGACGCTGATCGCTTGCAGCAGGTATTGGCCAACCTGCTATCCAACGCCGCCAAGTTTTCCCCCAAAGGTGGCGAGGTTGTGATCATGGCACACAGACAGGATGGCGGAGTGCGGGTGAGTGTGCAGGACCAAGGCCCGGGCATCCCTGCGAAGTTTCATGACCGGATTTTTCAGAAATTTGCCCAGGCCGATAGCTCCGACACCCGCCAGCAAGGGGGCACTGGGCTGGGCCTTGCCATCAGCCGCGAATTGATAAAACGAATGGACGGAAGCATTGGTTTTGCCTCCACCGAAGGCGAGGGAGCCACCTTCTGGTTCGAACTGCCGTTGGCTGGGGGTGAATGGGGCAAGCAAGGTTTTACAGGGGGCGAGCAATGAAGGTGGATAGCGTAAAACTGGGCTTGATGCCGCCACTGACCGGCCTGGTCAGCCTGTACGGCATTGAAATTGTTCGCGCAGCGCAGATGGCTTGCGATGAAGTGAACGAACAGGGCGGTGTGCTTGGCCGGCCATTGGAGCTTGTGGTCGAAGATGACGGCAGCCTGCCGGAAAGCGCGGTTGCAGCCGCTGAAAAACTGGTCGGGCAGCATGCTTGCGTTGCCATCATTGGCAACTTGTTGTCCAATTCCCGCATCGCTGTTGCCTATCGCGTTGCCGAACCGAACAGGGTACCGATGCTTAATTTCTCCTTTCATGAAGGAAGCATCCAGAGCCCCTATTTCTTTCACTTTGCCGCGCTGCCGAATCAGCAAATCGACCGGATGATCCCTTATATGCACCAGCAATACGGGCCGCGGATGTTTTTTGCCGGTAACAACTACGAATGGCCACGCGGCTCGATTGCGGCTGCCAAAGAGGCCCTGGCGAAGTCCGGCGGTACAGTGCTTGGTGAAGAATACCTGGATCTTGGTGTGAGCGCAGAGGCGATTGAACGCTTGCTTGATAGCATTGAAGCCGCAGCGCCAGACGTCTTTGTGCCTTATTTCGCTGGTGCGGACCAGATCAACTTGCTCACGCGCTTTTCTGAGCGCGGCTTCAAGTCAAAAATCGCCGTGGTGATGGGGCACTACGACGAGATGCTGGCGAGTAAGCTACCACCCGAGGTGCGGGAGGGGTTTTACTCCAGCAACAGCTATTTCATGAGCGTGGCTAGTGATGCCAACCGGGCTATCTTAGAGCGCTTGGCGCAAATGCCCGATGTCGATGGTATCTGGCCGCACGGCAATGGCACCCTCACCAACTTCAGTGAAGGCGCTTATGTCTGCGTGAAAGCTTTTGCCACCGCAGCCAATGCTGCCGGCAGTACTTCCCCTGAAGCACTGGTTGGTGCACTCAAGACTGTTCGTGTGACGGCTCCTCAGGGCAAGGTGGTGATGGAGCCGGAGACTCAGCATGCCTCGGTCAACTGTTATCTGACGCGATGCAACCGTGAAGGGGTTTTTGACATCGTGCAGGCATTCAAAGAGCAGCCACCGGTGATCCCAGAGCGCTATCGTCACCAGAAAATCAAAAGTCATGCCACACTGGAAGACGACATTCGTCTGCAGGCGCGCATGCTGGAGCAGATGTACGGAGGGGTTTTGCTCATCGATTCAGGCAGTCAAACCGTTATCTACGCCAATGCTGGCGCTGAGAAAATGTTCGGATACAAGTCTGGTGAACTGCTCAACAGACCGTGGCAGCAGCTCAGCCCATTGGATAGCAACGCCAACGCCAACGCCAGTCGGTTGGAGGATGTCGCCGCCAGCATCCTGCGCCATGGTGCCTGGGAAGGGGAGCTGCGACTGCAGCAGCTTAATGGTGCAGAGCTCTATTGCATGGTCTCTTGCACGACCTTCACGCATCCGGTTCAGGGGGAGGTTTGGCTGGTTGTTTACACCGATATCACCGAGCGCAAGCGGGTGGAGCGAATCAAAGATGAATTTATTGCCACTGTCAGTCACGAACTGCGCACGCCGCTGACGTCAATCCATGGGGTGTTGGGGATCTTGTCTGCCGGTAAGCTCGGGCAACTAAGTGAGAAGGCACAGCAGATGATAGGCGTCGCTCACAAGAACAGCGAGCGTCTGAACCATTTAATCAACGATCTGCTGGATATGGAGAAAATAGCTGCCGGTCAGATGCATTTCGACATGCAGTCGCAGCAGTTGCTGCCTATTGTGCGACAGGCGCTGGATCAATACCGCCCCTATGGTGTCAAGCGGCAGGTTTCGCTGGTGCTTGAGAAGGCAGATGAGCAGGCGATGGTGCGGGTAGACAGCCAACGGCTGATGCAGGTATTGGCCAATCTGCTGTCGAACGCGATGAAGTTTTCGCCCCAGGGTGGCAAGGTTATAGTGGCCGTAGGATCCGACGGGGCCAGGGGGCAGGTGAGTGTGCAGGATCAAGGCCCGGGCATCCCTGCGAAGTTTCATGACCGGATTTTTCAAAAGTTTGCCCAGGCCGATAGCTCCGACACCCGCCAGCAAGGCGGCACCGGCCTGGGCCTGGCCATCAGCCGTGAATTGATAGAACGAATGGGCGGAAGCATTGGTTTTGACTCCACCGAAGGTGCAGGGGCCACCTTCTGGTTTGAACTGCCGTTGCTCACCGATAAGGACATACCATGAATCATTCAAACCGACCAGCGCTCAGCCGTCGCAACAAAGTGCTGGCCACCTTGCTGCTTGCGGTACTCTCGGTACTGGGGAATTACCTGAGCCTGCCGTTGTTTTTTGGTGTGGATTTTATCTTTGGTTCTATTGCGGTCATGCTGGCGGTGGTGTTGTTAGGGACAGTACCGGCAGTACTGGTCGCGTTTGCCGGTGGGCTGTACACCCTGGTGTTATGGGGACACCCCTATGCGCTGGTGATTTTCAGCGTGGAAGCACTGGCCATGGCACTGCTGTATCAGCGTGGCTGGCGCAACCTGGTGTTGGCAAATTTGCTTTACTGGTTGGTGTTAGGCATGCCATTGGTTTTGCTATTTTATTACGGTCTGCTTGGCATGAACTCGGAAGCGACTGGCTTAATCGCACTCAAACAAATGCTTAATGGCTGCTTTAACACTTTAATGGCTGGGTTGTTGCTGTTACTGGCTAAGCTTGCCAACAAAAAAGTGATGGCTTTTACCGGAAAGGCGGAGCTGCCTGCGTTGTTATTTCATTCTAGTTTATTGCTGAGTCTGCTTGCTGGCACAGTGCCGATTATCTACGAGAGTTACAGCCAACAATTCACACAAGAAACCTTTGTTTACCAACGCCTGAACGAGCGGGCAGGCCAGTTCGTCACACATTTGAACGTCAAGTTGGCTGATGAACGGCAAGGTAAAGCCGAAGGTGCAATGCAGCCAGATCTCGATGCAACGGATGCTGCGGGAGTCTTTGCAAAGATAGCAAACTACCTTGCAGCGCTGCCTGTCGATGATGCGATAAGTCTTGCTATTGTCAATTCGAGTGGGGATGTTGTTGCTTCCCGGAGGGCGGCATTAAGCCAACTGACTGAAGGCCAGTTTAAACCTGCCCTAGACGGTTTAGACATATGGCTGCCATCCAGTGCCAGATCGGTGATGCAGCGATGGAGGCAAGGCATCTATCGAATACAACTGCCGCTTGAAGGGCATGATCCGTTGGCGGCGGTGCAGGCGTTTTTGCCTGCAGAATCTTTGGTTCGTACGCTGCAGTCTCAACGCTTAGAGCTATTAATGATGTTGACGCTGATTTTCCTGGGGGCTGTTGCACTGTCGCATGGGCTTAGTATTGCGATCAGCCGCCCTTTGCGCCAATTAGAAATGGATAGCAAGCAGCTGGAGCGCAAGATTGCTGATGGCCACGAAGCGTTGCTGCAACCGTCGAATATTAAAGAATATGACAGCCTGATTAACACGCTTTTGCACATAAGTGCGGTGCTAGCTTGTAGCTTTAAAGAATTAAAACAAGCGGAAACCGATTTAAAGGGGCAGGTGCAAGCTCAGACGCAAGCGCTTCAGCACACAGCCGAAAGGCTGCAAAATATACTAAACACCATCATGGATGGAATTATAACGATTAATGAGCGCGGGATGATTGAATCGGTCAACCCGGCTGCAGTTCAGCTTTTCGGTTACAGTGCTGAAGAAATGCTGGGCCACAATGTCAGTATTTTGATGCCAAGCCCACATCGTGAGGCACATGACAGCTACATGCAATGCTATCAGGCTGGAGCCCCAGCTCAAATTATTGGCGTAGGTCGCCAGTTACAAGGCCAGCGAAAAGATGGCAGTGTATTTGATATGGAGCTGCAAATTACCGAAATGTTCGAGCATGGCGTGCGCCATTATGTTGGTTCGGTGCGGGATATCTCACTACGTTTGGCGGTTGAAAAACAAAAATCCCAGTTTGTGTCTACCGTAAGCCATGAGTTACGTACTCCGCTGACCGCCATATGCGGGGCCTTAGACATGGTGGCTTCAGGCAAATTGGGGGCCTTGAATAAGCCTGCGGAAAAACTGATCGGGCTGGCCAGACACAATAGCCAGCGGTTGCGGTTTTTGATTAATGATTTATTGGATCTGGAGAAACTGACCCAGGGCAAACTGGAGTTCGATTTGCAAATTCAGCCATTGCAGCCATTGTTGCAGCAAGCCGTCGATAGTCACCAAACTTATAGTGTTGAACAGCACATTGATATTGAACTTGAACTGCCGGCTGAGGAGTTATTCGTTCGGGTTGACGGACAACGTTTGCAGCAAGTGCTGGCCAATTTGTTGTCGAATGCGATTAAGTTTTCACCGGCAGACAGCAAGGTGCAGCTAAAAGGGCAACAAATAGCGAATAAAGTAAGGGTGTCGGTAACCGATAGCGGCCCGGGTGTGCCAGAGGCTTTCAAATCACGACTGTTTGAGCGTTTTAGTCAGGCCGATAGTTCCGACGCACGTCAGCATGAGGGTACAGGATTGGGTCTGGCGATCTGTCGTGAGCTTATGGCACAAATGGATGGCTGCATAGGCTTTGAATCTGCTGAAGGGCAGGGGGCCACGTTTTGGTTTGAATTGCCATTACGTTCAAAAAGAGACTCATAAAAGGTTAATACCATGCCAAAACATGATAGGCAGTTGTTATCCGATAGCAGTATGGCAAGGCAAACGGTAGCGGCTGCGAATATCGATGACTGCTTGTTTTTGCAGCACTGTCAGCAATTCAGTTAAAGGTTTAGGGGGCGCGTATGACGGTTTATACTTTTTCTTCAGACCGTTTTGCCAACAGCTTTCCTGTTATCAACGGGAGAGTGCTTGTCGAAAAGTATTATCAGCTGTTAACACAGTTATTTCCCAAACATGGGATCTTTATTCTTTTGACCAATGCGCAGGGTGACATTTTTTTGGACACCTCACCGCATCATTATCAGTTTAAGCAGCCCGGCACTTTGTTGCATCTGCTTGCCGGTGGCAGCAGTGTCCTTTTTACAAATGATCTGACCAAACCACCCTATCGTGCTCTGTTTCAACAGGCAAGCGAGCAAAAGGTGTGTTTTTTTGTCTGTTCTGCCCTTAAACGCTCTGATGGCCTCATCATGGGTGCTTTTGGCGTGATAGGGGAGCGGAAAAAGTCGCTTTTACTCGATGAAAAAGCATTTATCGCCTGGCTGGCAGATAATCTGGCAGATGAAATTCAGCTAGGGAGCTTACCAGAAGCTATCGAACCTCTTGAAGAGTACCAGTTCCCGGAAGCCATTATCCCCTTTCTCGATGATATTTACATGATGTCTGATCCGGAAGGCGTTATTATTAGCATGGCTGAACAGGTTCCGGCGTCAGTCCGCGATACCATTGCCAAGCAAGGAGGCACCTTAGACACGGTGTTTGGTAAAAATAATACGAGCTTTTTTCATGAACTGATCACGCTCACCGAAGCGACCCATAACAAGCAAACCAACATATTGCAACTGGCTTGTCGCAGCAAAGAGCTGTTGTATTCAGTTAGCTGCAACCGTTTTTCTGCTGGCTGGTATTTGTTTACCTTCTCCGATATCACGGAACGCAATCGATTAAGAGAGTTGCTTGAGAGTCGTAAACAACTGCTTGAAGGCATGGTTCAGGCCGCAAATGTGGGTATTTTGCTGCTGAATGAAGCAGGCCAGGTTCTTTATTGCAATCATCAGGCTGCACTGTGGTTGTCTATTGAGGCGGCGAGCACAACAGTTAGCTTGCCTGCTGAACACTGGCCTGACGATCCTACTCTTAGCAAAGAACTAAGCCCATTCCGATGGCTTTTTACGCAGCAGCAAACGTTGAAAGACCATCGTTACCACTTTGAAGCAGCGAATGCCGAGCTAAAAGTGCTCAGCATTACGGCAACCCTTGCCTCGCAACAATTGGATGGCGTTTCGCAGGCTACCTTTTTTATCAAAGATGTGACCGAACGAGCTCAAATAGAGCAGGCCATGATAGACATGGATGCGCAGATGCAATTTTTATTGCAATCAAGTCCGGTGGTGATTTATCAGCGCATGTTTTTGCCTAAGCCGGTGCTCAGCTACATCAGTCCGAATGCCAATGCTATTTTGGGATTCCCTGCAGATAAGCTATCCGATGGAACTATTGAATGGCAAAGCCTGGTTCATCCAGAGGACTGGGCAGGGTTGGAAAGCGAGTTTTCTTCACCCAAGCAGACCTTATTGGAGTACCGGCTAAAAGTAGCTGACAAAAATGAGTACCGTTGGTTTAAGGATGTGCGGCATTTTATTGAGGGGGATATCCCAGGTTGTATCGGAGCCTTGTTGGATATTACCGACCGAAAATTGCAAGAGCAGCAATTGGAGCAAGCTCAAATGCGATTTGAGCAGCTAACGAAACACCTACCGGGTATGCTGTATCAGTTTCAACGCAATCCTGACGGCAGCAGCTGTTTTCCTTTTAGTACCCTAGGGATACAACAAATTTATGGCGTAACGCCAGAGCAAGTGCGTCTTGATGCCAGCCTGGCATTTGCTGTATTGCATCCGGATGATATTGAACGGGTTGTGCAGAGCATAGAGCATTCGGCCAGTACCCTGGAGACCTGGCAATGCCGTTACCGCGTGCTGCTGGGTACACAACAGCTCTGGGTCCAGGGGTTAGCGACACCCACCCGACTGGAGAATGGTGCCGTACTTTGGCATGGTTATATCCATGATGTTTCGGAGCAGCAAGCGGTTATGTTGCAGGCGCAGAAATTTCAGGGGGAGTTATCGGCTACTTTAAACAGCCTGAATGATGCCGTTGTGACCATTGATGCCCAAGGCACTGTGGTGAGTGTGAATCCGGCCACAACCAAAATGTTTGGTTACAGCCCTGAGGAGTTGCTGGGCAATAACATTTCCATGTTGATGCCTGAGCAGACCGCGCGTTTGCATGATGGTTATCTGGCAAGCTTCGCAAAAACAGGCCAGGCCAGTATTATTGGCATAGGCCGTGAAGTAGAAGCAAGGCACAAAGATGGCCACCTGATACCCATTGCCTTATCCATCTCGGAGATTGATTATGGAGACGAAAAACACTTTGTCGGGTGCTGCCATGATCTGACGCAGTTCAAGCAACAACAAACACAGTTGATGCACAGCGAAAAACTCAGTGCCGTTGGCCAACTAACCAGCAGCTTGGCGCATGATTTTAATAATATTTTGGGCATTATCCGTGGTTATGCCGAAATGTTGCAGCAAGAAGCGGACGCTGTAGCGGAGTTGGCTCGCCCTATTGTGGATGCCAGCGATCGTGCTTCTGCCATTATTGCGCAGTTACTGGATTTTTCATCGACCAAACAGCGTAGTTTAAGCCATCTTCGTCTTGATCAACATTTGGAAAAGCTCGCACCTCTCATGCAAAAGGCGCTAAACAAAGATGTGACCTTAACCCTGGCATTAAACGCAAGCGGGGCCTGCATCAATGTGGAGCAGCCTGCTTTTGATAATTCACTCATTAACCTGGCGGTCAATGCCAATCATGCTATGGCCGGCAGTGAAGATGCGGTTTTATCCATCACCACCGCCTGTTTCAACAGTCCTGTCCTTGCCAAAGAGCTTGGGAGAAAAGAGGATGCTTTTATTTCCATCTCATTTAAGGATAACGGCTGTGGCATGCCAAAAGATGTCCTTAAAAAAATATTCGAGCCTTTTTTTACCACCAAAGGCCATGCCGGTACTGGCCTTGGATTGGCACAAACCTATGGCATGGTGCAGCGCTGTCATGGTCGGATCGATGTGGCATCGGAGCCTGATGTGGGCACTTGCTTTACTCTCTACTTTCCTTGCGAGCATCACTCCGTAAGCGATGCGGTCATTGTTGAAAAAGTAAGTATAAAAGACAATGAACATTTGGCAGGCGAGGACGCGGCTGCGCTTGGCAACAGCAAAGCGTCCAGTGTAAGCCATGAACCGGCTGCCGACTACTGCATCTTGTTGGTTGATGATGAGCCAGAACTGCTTGAAATGCATGCCATGCTGCTGGAATCCTCTGGGTTTAAGGTGTTGCAGGCATCCTCGGCTGAAGCTGCTTTGAAACTGGCAGAACAACACCCATGTGATTTGTTGCTATCGGACATTATGATGCCGGGAATGAATGGCTTTGAATTGGCACAAACATTAAAAGCAAACTACCCTGATATAAAAGTTCAGCTCATGAGCGGCTTTACCAGTGAATCCTCGATCACCAATGAACAAAGCAAGACTTGGTACGAGCAGCGACTTAAAAAACCAGTATCTTTCTCGGTTTTATTGTCACGTATAAGTGAGGTGTTAACGGCATGAATGATGAGGAGCAACTGCTTGCCAATGGACAGCTTCGGATCGCTGTGATTGACGACAACATCGAGTTTGCGAATTTATTGACGAAGTTTTTGTTAAAGCAGGGCTATCTTGTCAGCGTCTTTCACGCTTCTCAGGCTTTTTTGGATCATGACTTTCTGGCGTTTGATGCCATCCTCTTAGATTTGTACATGCCGGATCCGGATGGGGTAGCGGTGATGCGCCAGTTGACATTGCACCATTATCAAGGCGCAGTTGTCTTGATGAGTGGTGAAGATAAAGGCGTCCTGCGATCTGCATTGGAGCTCTCTAAAGTACAAAGCTTAAGCCGGGTGGTGAGCCTGCAAAAGCCGTTTCAATTAACCGCCTTGTCCGATCTTATCCAGCAGCTAATCGCAAATCAAGTAAAGCCCAACCATGCCGTGACAAGCAACTGGCAGCCAGATGAAGCGGCGATTTTCCAAGCCATCGACGACAACGGTTTGCAGTTGTTTTTTCAACCCAAAGTGCAGCTGGATACGCAGCAATTGGTCGGTTTTGAAGCGCTGTTGCGTTGGCAGCATCCGGATTACGGGTTGATTATGCCGGTTCGATTCATTCCGATCGCAGAGCAGTCCGTGGGACTGATGCAGCAATTAACTAAGAAGGTCATTTTGCTGGGGCTAACTCAGCTTCAACAGTGGCAACAGTTAGGCCATTCGGTGGTAATCAGCATCAATGTATCGATGATCAACCTAGCGGCGCTTGATTTTCCTGAGTGGTTGCAAAAGCAGGTGGAGCTCTATGGTCTGCAACCGCAACAGCTGCATTTGGAAGTGACCGAAACCGCCTTGATGAATGAAGTGGCTCAGGCTCTGGATATCCTTGTGCGCTTAAAAATGAAAGGCTTTGTGCTTAGTATTGATGACTTTGGTACCGGCTACTCTTCTTTGGCACAACTGCATCGTATTCCATTTAGCGAGCTGAAAATTGATAAAAGTTTTGTGTTGGACATGACTTCCAATGATGAGAGCAAGGCCATTGTCGAAACCTGCCTTTTTTTGGGTAAACGGTTGGGGTTGGAAGTCATTGCCGAGGGTGTGGAAGACGAGGCAACTCGTCAGGCATTGCTTGCTATGGGGTGTTGCATCGGACAAGGCTATTTTTGGAGCCGCCCGGTGCCTGCCAAAGAGGCTGAGCTTTGGCTTTGCAAACAAAACAGGGGGATGTAAATGGATTGCTTACACACCATCGTGTACTTTGAAGATGAGACCGAGGTTGCGAACTTAGTTGTGCATAGCCTGCAGAAGGCGGGCTTCAGGGTCCATCATTTTGCCTCCTTTCCTGAAGGCGGGGTGGATGCGATAAAACAAGCCTGTGTGGAGCCCGTCGACCTGGTGATGTTGGATATTAATCTGCCGGGTAAAAATGGCTATGACATTTGTCGGTTGTTAAAAGATGAATGGCTTTCCGAGCAGGTGCCGGTGTTATTTACCTCTGGCTTAATGGCCGATGAGGACATCTTGCATGCTTATGAGGCCGGGGCCGATGACTACCTGGTCAAACCGGTGCGTTTGCATGAGCTGCAACTTAAAATCCCCAAGCTGATTCAGCAAAAACGTGAGCAATTTGACGCGTCCGAGCAAGCGTCTGTCGCCATGAAAATGGCCTTTGATGCGATGAAAAACTCATCTGAGTTGGGTGCGATCTTACGCTTTCACGAAGTGATCCAACAAGCCTCGGACTTCGCCGACCTAGCTCGGCTGATGTTTGACGCCGTACGTGAGTTTGAACTGGAATCCAGCGTGGTATTATTGTGCAATCATGAGCCGCTGTATTTTCGGGATGATGAGTCTAAGTCATCGCTTGAGCTCGAATCCATGACCGCCGCGCGTGCTAAAGGGCGGCTGTACTCATGGAAGCGTTTTTCGTTTTTTAGTTATGATCGCTTTACCGTATTAATTCGCAATATGCCGATTGATGATGAAGAACGCTACGGCACTTTAAAAGATCAGATTTGTTTATTGCTTAATGGTGTCGATGCACGAATTAACAGTATGTTGGTTGCTCTGGCAGAGCAGGCCAAACAACAAAAAATCAGCTCAATCACCAAAGTGCTGGCAAAGCTTGTCCTTGAAATAGAGCATGAAAACACCGAGTTTTCTGCCAACTTCGAACGCATTATCGCCGATATGGAAACCAACCTGTCGGCTGAGTTGTGCGAGTTCAACTTAATTGAAGCCGAAGAGCAGAGTTTATTGAACATAGTGAATCAGGCTGTCACGGCTGCAACGCAGTTGTTTGAAACCTCCATGGCCAATGAGGCGCAACGAAAAGTGGTTATGGACAACTTGCTGCAAAAGTTGGTGGCTGACTGATGCTGGCCAGTCCATGACTTGGCAGCGCTAGTTTTCTGCCTTCTCATTCCGCAAATACTGCTCAAGACGTTTTTTGGGCAGGGGCGGCGAGTACCAATAGCCCTGAATTAAATGGCAACCTTGTTGTTGCAGGTAGTTCAGCTGATACTGGGTTTCTACGCCCTCGGCAATGCAGGGCAAGGCCATATTCTGCGCCAGCGCAATGATGGTATTCAAAATGGCATTGCGGCTGTCGTGCGTCAGGTCGAAGACAAAGCTGCGATCAATTTTAATCAAGTCAATCGGGAAGTCTTTGAGATAGGTCAGCGACGAGTAACCAGTGCCAAAATCATCCAAATAAAGCTGAACCCCCATGGCCTTTAACCGGTGCATGTTTTTAATGGCCTGTTGCCGGTTTTTCATCAGTGAAGACTCGGTGATTTCAAGCCTCAGATAAAACGGGTCGACCGCTTTGGCTGCAATGAGTTCTGCCAGTCGATCCGCAAACAGGTTTGAACTGAGTTGACTGGCAGCCAGGTTAACCGATAAATACAGCGGAAAACCCTGCTGGTGCCACTGCTGCAAGTCATGCAGGGCTTTTTGCAGCGAGCTCCAGGTCAGCTCAGCCATCAGATCCAGCTCTTCAGCCATTGGGATAAACTGGTCCGGCGGGATCATCTTGCCATCCTGCTGCCAGCGTAGCAGCAGTTCTACCCCTAGCGTGCGCTTTTGCAGGCTATCGACAATGGGTTGGTAGTAATTTTGCAATTGCTGCTGCAGTATGGCTTGTTTTAGCTGATACTCCAGCTGCATCTTCAGCCGGGTTCGCTCCGGCATTTGCGGGGTAAAAATCGCATGATCCAGTTCGCCATGGCGTTTGGCATAGGCCATGGCAACATCGGCATGCTTTAGCAGCTCGTAGCTGTCCGTTGCATGCTCTGGATAACTGGCAATGCCAATGGAGCAACTGATGCTGATTTGCTGTTGCCCCAGCATCACAGGTTTTGCCAGCAGGCTATGCAGCCGTTCGGATTTTTCTGCCAACACCCTGGGGTCTGCCGTTAACAGCACATAGACAAACTCATCGCTGCCTAAGTGGGCCAGTAACTCCCCTTGAGCTAACTGGCTGTGCAAGCGGGCCGCTACTACTTGCAACAGGGTATTGCCTTGCTCGTGTCCCAGGCTGTCGTTGATGTGCTTAAAGCGATCCAGGTCGATAAACAGCACGCTGACAAGGGGGGAGCCTGGGCCTTGCAACACCTCATCGAGTTGTTGCAACAGATAGTTGCGGTTCGGCAGTTGTGTCAGGCTGTCAAAGTGGACCAACTGCTCCAGCTCCTGCTCGGTCAGTTTCTGGGCGGTGATGTTGGTGTAAATGCCAGACACCTCGTGCACCTTACCGTCCAGGCGTTGCGTCACCCGACCAATGTCTTTAAACCAGTGCCATTTGTTGCTGCTATCCCGTACCCGATACACTTGCTGAAAGTGATCGTTGTAGCCATCGCAAAGTTCTTGCCAGCCATGCAGGTAGTCGGTTTGATCATCCGGATGAATACGACTGGCGTACTGCTCGAAGCTCAGAACAGTTTGCTCCGATAGCCCCAGCAGCTGCAGACGCTCTGGGTGAAGCAGTTGCTGATGCTGGCCATGCCAGCTCCAGACATCGCTGTCGGCAATGGACAAGGCCAGCTGTAAACGCTCTTTGGACAATTGCAGCTCTTGGTTTTGTTGCAGCAAGCGTCGCTTTTGTTGGTGACGCCAGGACAACCAAAGCAGTCCAGCCAGCAGCAGCAATAAGCCATAGCTGGCCCTGGCCAGCGGGCTTTGCCAGGCTGAATACTGGACATGCAATCGAAGCAGGGCCGGCTCACTGTAACGCTCGGTAAGGGGATCAAAGGCCTGAACGCTCAACCGGTACTGACCGGGCCGTAGTTGTGGCAGCAGCAAATAGGGCTCCCGGCTTTCGAGGACAGGCAGGCGATCCGGCCCCTCTAGTTCAAAACGATAACGGGTATCGGCTTGTTGACGGTAACTGAAGGTCGATACATGCACCGAAAGGCCGTAGTCATCGTGGCGTAGCTCAAGGTCTTTGCTTGATTTCGGCTGCAACAAAGGCGGCAAGGAGCGGGACACCAGCGAGAGCTCGGAAAACAACAATTGCGGCGGTTTTGCTTCGGTGTCAATAAAATCGCTTGGTTGAAACAGCGTCAGGCCTTGCACCGAGCCAAACACCAGGCGGCCATCTTGCAAGCGGGTGCCGCTTAAGCCATTAAACTCATTGTTGGCCAGGCCTTGCTGGGTGGTAAACTGGCGGAAATTGCCGGTACGGGGATTAAAACGCCACAAGCCACTGTGACTGCTCATCCACAGCATGCCGTGGTCATCGCGCTGCAGGCGGTACAGGATGTTGGTTGGCAACTGGGCCAGACTGAAGAGCTCTTGCCGGACTTCCAGTGTATCCAGTGCCAACTCGACCAAACCAATACCATGCAACAGCAACCATAAACTATCGCCGACCACCTGGACACCTTCGACATAAGCGCTGCTTTGCTGCATGCCTTGTGGCAGTTGGTACAGGGCTTTTGGCGAAGCATTGTCGCTGTAGGCCCAGAGGGTAAACTGATCATAAAACAACATTACACCGGGCTGGGTGGGGTGTTCTCCGACCCAGTGGCTGGCCCAATCGCTTTGGAAATGCTGCTCAGCTTTGGGCAGCGGCTGCAGCGAGAGATTGGGACTGATCCGGAAGAAACCAGCCTCATTGTGCAGGTAGAGGTAGCCGCTGCTGCTGATGGCCATGCTGTAGGGAGTCGCAGACAAAGCGGCGGTGGTGGCTGCTGGCAGCTCAGTGACTTGTTGCTTCGAGCGGCTAAACAGCTGGACTTGCTCCAGGTTTAACAGCCAGAGGCCATCGCCATCTGGCGCGGGCGCCAGGCTGTAAAAGCTGGCGGCAGAGTCGACAATTTTAGGGTCGGGATCGACAAAAAAGGCCTGGTCAGACAGGGTGGTTAAATCCAGCCGGTTCAGGCCATTCTGGGTGCCCACCCAGATGGCTTCATCGTCGCTGACGATGCTGTAAACCAGCGCATGGCTCAGCGGCTGTTGGGTGGCGGTATTGACCACATTGGTAAAGTGTTGCTGCTCTGGCTGCCAGTAGTAGGCGCCATCACCGCGGGTGGCGAGCCAGAAATTGCCATGCTGATCGCGCAGGAAGTCAACCACGCTGTCATCGTAGTAGGCAAAGCGGGTGCGACTGGGGCGAAACAGGGATTGCACCTGATTGCCGTCTTTACTCAGTGAAAGCAGACCAAGGTTGGTGCCAAGCAGCAGTACGTCATCCTCGACTTTAATGCGCCAGATGTTTTCTGTGGTCAACAACACCCTGCTGTCGACTGCCTGTCGTTGCGCTGCCGGCTCCAGGCTGCTTAGCTCGGCTCTGGCTATCGCATAGAGGCCTTCGACGGTGCCGATATACAGTGTACTGTCATCCGCCGCCAGGGCCTTGCTGTTTTGTTGATCGCTGTTGGCAAATGGCAGGTAGTCCAGTTGCCAGCTTTGACCGGCATGGCGGTCATGCAACCACAGCCCCTGTGAGCTGGCAACCAGCAGGTAGTGCTCGAACGCCAAAACATCACGAATAAAGTGCTGATGAATATCCTTGCTTGGCAAGGTAAATTGTACATCTTGCACGCCATCGCTGAGGGTTAAAACCCGGGTTGAGTCGGCAAAGAGCTCTGTACCCATGGGGTCTGGTCGAATCAAATAAATCATTTCGGCCTGGTAGTCGGCCAGCTCCGGGGAGGCCTGATGCAGCAGACGGCGGCTTTGGCTGTTCAGCCCGATTTCCAGTAAACCATCGCTGGCGGTTGCCAGCAGCAGTCTGTCGGGGCCAGCCAGCATGGCATCGTAGATGACGGTGTTGGCGGTGAGCAGCTCGGCGGGGAGAGGGCGGCTGCGAAAGCCGTCAAAGCGATCCATGCCGCCATCGGTCGCCAGCCAGAGCTGGTGCCGCGAATCCAGCAGCAGTCGATTGACATGCCCTTGGCTTAAACCGTTGTCGGGTGATAACCGAAAGGCTTGCTGCAATTCGGCCTTTAGCAGCAGCGGGGCGATCAATAGAAAAAGCAGGCACCAACGACGGCCTGAGAGCAGATTCATTCAGTGTCTATTCCGATGTTTAAGCCCATCCATGTTGCATTGGCAAGGCATAGCCTTACTGTGGGCTAAAGAAGCGGAACTTGCAAGTACTGTCTGAGTTACCACATCAAATCATCCGGGATCGGGAAGTCTTTGTAGGGATCCTCTTCATCCGGTTGCTGCTCGCTGTTATCGGCCAGATAGATCAAGGATTCAGCAAAACGCTCTGCCACTTTTTCCGCCACATGACGCGGTACCACATAGTAGTCTTCATCGTAGGCGCAAATAGCCAGCTTGGCCGAGCTTAAATGCTGTTGCACTTTGTCGCTGACAAACAAAAATTTGATTTTGTTGTTGCGCGGATCGGTAAAGTTAAAGCGAATCTCGCCATCCACCGGTTGTTTGTTGTGTTGCAGCATTTGCAGGGCCTGGGCGCGCATGGCTTTGGCATCTTGTTCGGCTTTGCGCTGACGGTTCAGCTCTCGATCACGCTCGGCGGCTTCTGCCCGCTGTTGATCCAACCGGGCCTGCTGCTCGGCATTGGGTTTGGCTTTGCCTTTAGGGTCTTGCTTGCGCTCCAAATGCTTCTCGCGCTTGAGCTGCTTTAATTTTTTGTCGTTGACCAGGCCGGCGCCCAGCAACTGCTCTGCCAAAGATTTTCCCATTGTGTTGTCTCATTGCTGCTACAGTATGTCTGCATTGTACGGATATCCTTACCGCCACTCAATCTTGTTGTTGCTGGCTGGTTTTGTCTGGCTCTGTTTTTCCGCTACACTGCGAATTAGTAAGGGATTATCCGGTTTTTGAGGCTGTCAAATTGAAGCGATACCTATCAGGTTGGCTGTTAGCGGTTGTGCTGTACTGCTTGTGGCCAGTGCAGAGTCAGGCTGCCGAGCAAGAGCCGCTGCATTGGGGCTTTGTGCACTTTCCGCCATTTTATTATCTGGATGAGCAAGGGCAGGCTGCCGGACGCCTGGCGACGTTGCTCAAGCAGGTGATGGTGCAAGTAGGCCGGCATTACGAATATCAGCAGTACCCCAACAGGCGGATGATTCATAAACTCAATACCAGCAAATTAGATATTGCACTGGTGATGACCTCGGTGCTGGAGGATCGGGATCAGTACCTGACTAGTCGTTGCCCGATAAGCAGCATGACGCTTAGTGCTTTTTGGCTGGGTGAACGGCCCAAAGTAAAGCAAATCAGCGATTTGTTCGGTAGCCGGGTCATTTTGATGAGTGGTTTCAGTTATGGTGGACTAAGACCCATGCTCAAACCCGGCTATGGTGTGGTGCGGGAAATGGTCGAAGTTGGACAGCACCAATTGGGCATCGAAGCCTTGCAACTGAATCGGGGCGATTATTTACTGAATTACAAAGAAACTGCGACGCTGGCGCTGAGCGCGGATGAGGCAGCCGATGTTCGCCACAGTGTGCTCAGCGAAATCCCTGTTTATTTTTTGCTGCGTGCCGATCTGCCGGACAGTCATGCTTTGATGCAACAGATTGAGCAAGCTCTGACCAGCCTGGTGGGAGACTCCTGTCGTGACGATTAGAGCGCTCAGTGCGATACTCTTGTTGATGATAGCTGCCTTGGAGCCTTTATGTGCCTTCGGTTGTTAATTGCAGGCCTTTTCCTGGTGGCGCCTATCGCTCAGCCTGCCGGGCAGTGCCAATTGCCTGAGCAGCATTACCGGGTCGGGACTGAGGCACTTGATTTCTTTCCTCATTACAATTTTAGTGACGAAGGTGTTGCCGGCTATGGCAATCAAGTGTTTGAACGATTTGCTGAATTTGCAGGTATTGAGCTGACATTTAAAGCATTACCAGTTAAACGTCTGTATCATGAAATCGATCGCATGGTTGATGCGGTGTACCCAGATCACCCACGTTGGGTGCAATACCAAGGCGTTGCGCCTGACCGTGCTTTTAGTTTGCCCGTCGCCACGGCCGTTGGCGTTGCCTGGAGCAGAGCTTCTACGCCCGAACTGGAAACATCGCAGGTTCGGAGTTTAGCGATTATTCATGGCTTTACGCCTGTAGCCTGGTTTGGCATCCGGGGGCGCTACCCGTTCCGAATTATTGAGGTGCCCGATGCGAATACGGCACTTCGTTTGCTGTTAAGTGGCCGGGTTGATGCTGTTGATCTTGAATACAACGTGGCTCGTTACCAATTAAAGCAAACGGAAGCGGTTAAGGGTGCCGTGGTCGCTGAAAGGCTGCCCTATACACTGGGGCAATATCATTTATCATCAGCCACCCGGCCTGAACTGATTCGCTGTTTTGATCAATTTTTACAGCAGCACCAACAAGAGCTTGCTGAGCTAAAAGCAACCTTTGGTCTCATCGAAACCTTGCCTTTTGTGCAAAACACATCACAAGATTTGCAATGAAAAAACCTCTTCTTATTGTGATTGGCTATGTCTGGCCAGAGCCCAACTCCTCGGCGGCAGGCAGCCGGATGCTGAGTTTAATTCGGATGTACCGGCAGCAGGGCTGGCAGGTGATCTTTGCCAGTGCGGCGGAAAAAAGCCCGCACCGGGTTGATTTAAGCCGCTGGCAGGTGACAGAGCACAGCATCGAACTCAATGACCAGAGTTTTGATGACTGGGTAGCGCACATGCAGCCAACAGCGGTGCTGTTCGATCGCTTTATGCTGGAAGAGCAATTTGGCTGGCGGGTTGAGCAGGCGTGCCCAGAAGCAATGCGTATTCTGGATATGGAAGACCTGCATGCGCTGCGTGATGCCAGGCAAACAGCCTTTAAAGCGGGGCAGGGCGATGTGCTAACGCTTGCTCCTCAGCAGTTGAATACTGAACTTGCCAAGCGCGAAGTGGCGGCTATTTACCGCAGCGATCTGAGCCTGGTGATTTCTGAGGCCGAACAACAGCTATTGACGGAGCATTACCAGCTGCCGGCCGAACTGCTGTGCTATTGCCCGTTTTTTGCCGAAGCGCCAAATCTTAGCAGCCCGGGCTTTTCAAAGCGGCAGCACTTTATTGCCATCGGTAATTTTCGCCATGCGCCCAACTGGCAGTCGGTGCTGTGGCTGCGCACGCTATGGCCTGCCATCCGGGCGCGATTGCCAGGCGCCGAGCTGCATATCTATGGCGCTTACCCGCCGCCCAAGGCAGCAGCCTTGCATCAGCCCAAAGGTGGCTTTCACATCAAAGGCTGGGCCGAAGATGCGGCGCTGGTGATGCAGCAGGCCCGGGTTTGTCTGGCCCCTTTGGCTTTTGGCGCCGGTTTAAAAGGCAAACTGCTTGATGCGATGCAACAAGGCACCCCCAGTGTCACCACTGCCATAGGGGCTGAGGGCATGCACGGTGATTTGCCCTGGCCTGGCTGCATTGCCAATGACGAGGCTGCTCTGGTGGATGCGGCGGTAGCGCTGTATCAAAATGAAGACCTGTGGCAGCAGGCACAGCAGCAAGGTTTTGCTTGCTTAGAGCAGCGTTTTGATGCGGCCACTGAGCAAGCTCGGGTCTGGGCAGAGTTGGAGCAGCGGCGTGAGCACCTTGTTAAGTTTCGCGAGCGCAACTTTACCGGCCAGATGCTGCGGCATCATGCTCATCGCAGCACCAAATTTATGGGGCAGTGGATTGAAGCCAAAACCCGGTTGCAGCAGTTGCAGATAGTAAAAAAGGGTGCCACTTAGCACCCCTTTTACCTTTGAATTTGGCTCAATCAGTCGGCAGCCAACCCCGCATAGACATTTTGCACATCGTCATCGTTGTCGATGGCATCCAAAAAAGCTTCCACCTCGGCCAGTGCATCGCCGCTTAATTCAACCGGATTGTTGGCGCGGTACACCAGCTTGGCGGATTGGACTTCGTAGCCAAATTCAGGCAGGGCTTTGCTCAC
This sequence comes from Alkalimonas delamerensis, assembly GCF_030717955.1. Lineage (NCBI taxonomy): Bacteria > Pseudomonadati > Pseudomonadota > Gammaproteobacteria > Alkalimonas > Alkalimonas delamerensis. The sequence continues at coordinate 259,073 of NZ_JAUZVY010000002.1, forward strand.
CGCATCCAAGTCGGTCGGCTCGGTTAAAAACACCGCCTCATTGCCTTCACCGGCTTCAAAATCCTGCGCACCGGCTTCAATGGCGGCCAGCTCCATATCGGCATCATCGCTGCTTGGGGTGGCTTCAATTTGCCCAAGATGCTTAAAATCCCAGGACACGGCGCCTGAAGTGGCCAACTGGCCCTTGCGAAACAGCAAACGCATGCTCTGGGCCGAGCGGTTTTTGTTGTCGGTTAAACACTCCACGATGACCGGTACCTGATGCGGGGCAAAGCCTTCGTAGGTGACGGACTCGTAGTTGACCGGGCCATCCAGCAAGCCAGCGCCTTTTTTGATGGCGCGCTCCAAGGTGTCTTTGGGCATGGAGGCCTTTTTGGCGGCATCAATGGCCGAGCGCAGCTTGCTGTTCATATCCGGATCGGCGCCGTTGCGTGCAGCCACCATGATTTCTTTGGCCAGCTTGGTAAAAATACGTCCTTTGGATGCCGCTGCATCCATTTTGTGTTTGGTTTTCCACTGCGCGCCCATAAATAGTCCTGTACGAAAGCTAAAAAAGTGGCTTAGTCTAGCCAAAGCAAGCCTGTTCGCGCAAGTCAGACGCTCATCCAATCATGCAAGGACCAACGATGTCACATTCCTCCATGGCTAACGCCACTGCCTCAAATAAGGCTGTATTGCCCTGGCTGCTGGCTTTTTTAAAACCTTACCGCTGGCAGGTAGCGGCGGCGGTGTTTTTTCTGCTGGTGGGGTCTTTGGCCTGGTTGGCGCTGGGGCAGGGCGTGCGGCTGCTGGTGGACGAAGGCTTTGTCGCCGGCAACGCCGGGCGGTTGAATCAGCTGGTCGGCTGGGTGCTGCTGATCAGCGCCATCAGCGCCAGCGCGGTGTTTTGCCGCTTTTATCTGATGACCTGGCTGGGCGAGCGGGTCAGTGCTGATATCCGCAATCGGGTGTACCGGCATTTGCTGAAACTCTCGCCGGCTTTTTACAGCGAAACCCGCACCGGTGAAGTGATTTCCCGCTTTACTGCCGATACCACCTTGTTGCAATCGGTGGTGGGCTCCAGTTTGTCCATGGCGCTGCGCTCAGGCGTGACCGCCATCGGCGGCTTGCTGATGATGCTGCTCACCAGCTTTAAATTGACGGCTTTGGTGCTGTTGGCGGTGCCTTTGGTGTTGGTGCCTATCATTGTACTGGGTCGCAAAGTGCGGCGCTTATCGCGGGCCAGCCAGGATCGGCTGGCCGATATTGGTGCTCATGTCGATGAGAGTCTGCACGAAATTCACACCGTTCAGTCCTATGGCCATGAACGGCTGGATCAGCAGCTGTTTGCCGGCAAAATTGAGCAGGTGATCCAAGCAGCCAAAAAGCGCATTTTTTACCGTGCTTTGTTGATTGGGCTGGTGATGCTGTTGAGCGTCAGTGCCATCACCTTGATTGGCTGGGCAGGGGCGCTGGATGTGTTGCAGGGCCGGATGTCAGCCGGCCAGCTCACGGCATTCCTGTTTTATGCGGTCTTGGTGGCGGGCGCGACTGCGACCATCAGCGAAGTGATTGGTGAGGTGCAGCGTGCAGCTGGTGCAACCGAACGATTGATTGAATTGTCCGAGGTACCGGTGCACATTGAGACGGTCGCACAGCCTCAGGCATTGCCTCAGCCGGTGCAGGGACGTTTGGAGTTGCAACAACTCAGTTTTTCCTACCCGCAGGCTGGCAATAGCGTTGCACTGAGCGGACTTGATCTTAGCATTGCAGCAGGTGAGCGCATTGCATTGGTCGGGCCTAGCGGCGCCGGCAAGAGCACTTTGTTTCAGTTGCTGCAACGCTTTTATCAGCCGCAGCAAGGTCGCATTCTGCTCGATAACATTGATATTGCCGAGCTTGATCTGGCCAGCTTACGGGCCCAATTTGCACTGGTACCCCAGGATGCGGTGATTTTTGCCGATTCGGTGCTGGAAAATGTGCGTTATGGCCGGCCAGAGGCAAGCGAAGCCGAAGTGATGGCCGCCTGCAAAGCGGCCCGGGCGGATGCCTTTATTCAGGAATTGCCTGAAGGCTATCACAGCCAGTTGGGCGAGCGCGGGGTGCGTCTATCCGGTGGGCAGAAACAACGGCTGGCCATCGCCCGGGCTATTCTGGCGGATCGGCCGGTATTGCTGTTGGACGAAGCAACCAGCGCACTGGATGCGGTCAGTGAGCATGCGGTGAAAGAAGCGCTGCAGCACCTGATGCAGGGTAAAACCACCCTGATCATTGCGCATCGTTTATCAACGGTGCTGCATGTGGATCGCATCGTGGTGCTGGACAAAGGCCAGGTCATTGCCAGCGGCAGTCACAGTGAGCTGATGGCAAGTTGCCCGCTGTACAAAGAGCTGGCTGAGCTGCAGCTGCTTAATCCCGGCAGTGCAGATTAGGGCGTGTTGGCCTTTGCTGTTTAGGTACAGCAAAGGTCAAGAAGCCCTATGATTGTTGCTGTTGCAACTGCTCAATTTGTTGCCACAGCGCTTCACTTTCAGCGGTTAAATCAGCAAAGAGCCGCATATCGCCTTTGCGTTGTGCCAACATGGCTTGCTCCAGCTTGGCGTCGTATTGCTTGCGTAGCTTTTTCACTGGATCTTGTTTTAAAAAACCAAACATGGTGTTCTCCGTTTTTTGTTGGATGCTAGCTTTACGGGCAGAACACCGGCTTTGTTCAGTTTTCCGTTGAAAAAAGCGCTTAACGCCACAGCCAGCGCTTCTCCAGTTCAATAATCAGCAAAATGGCTACACCAAGCCCGGCTGGAAGCAACCAATGTTGCAGCGACAGGGCACTGGTGCCAAACCACAGCTGCATCAGCGGCAGGTAGACAAAGCCCAGTTGCAGCAGCAGTAAGATCCCAAGAGCCAGCCAGGCGGCTTTGTTGGCAAACAGCAGGCTGGGTTTTAAGCTGCATTCACTCAGGTAACGGCTGTTCAGCAAATAAAAGGCCTGTGCCAGCACCAGGGTATTGACTGCCAGGGTGCGGGCGACGGCAAGCTCTTCACCGCTATGGATGGCCAGCTGAAACATCAGCATCGACACACCGCCTATTAGCAGCGAGACCATGGCAATGCGCCATAAAAACATCCGGCTTAAAATGGCCGCTTTGGGATCGCGCGGCGGCCGTTTCATCACGCCCGGCTCGGCTGGCTCAAACGCCAGCGCCAACGCCAGAGTCACCGCCACCACCATATTGACCCAGAGGATCTGCACCGGCGTTAGCGGCAAGGTCAGGCCAAACAGCACCGCCGCCAGCATCACCAGCCCTTGAGCGCCATTGGTGGGTAAAATAAACAGAATGGCTTTGCGCAAATTGTCGTAGATGGTGCGCCCCTCGGCCACAGCTTGGGCGATGGTGTTGAAGTTGTCATCGGCCAGTACGATATCGGCCGCTTCTTTGGTAGCCTCGGTGCCCTTGATGCCCATGGCGATGCCCACATCAGCCCGTTTAAGCGCCGGCGCATCGTTGACGCCATCGCCGGTCATGGCTACCACCTCGCCATTGGCTTGCAGTGCTTTGACCAACCGAAGCTTGTGCTCCGGGCTGGTACGGGCAAAGATGTTGCTGCGCCCGGCAATGGCTTTTAGCTCCTCATCGCTGGCGGCTTCAATTTCAGCACCAGTGACCACACACAAAGCGCCATCGGCTGAGAGCTGCATGGCTTTGCCGATGGCTTCGGCGGTGCCGGCGTGATCGCCGGTGATCATTTTGACCCCAATGCCAGCCTGATGGCACTGAGCGATGGCTTCAATGGCCTCGGGCCTCGGTGGATCGATGATGCCTATCAGGCCAATCAGCGTCATCTCAGTCAGTTCATCCAGCCCGAGCTCGCTGTGTTCGGTGCTTTTGTTGGCGGCAGCCAGCACCCGAAGCCCCTGGCTGCTGAGGGCATCCAATTGCTGTTGCCAGAAGGCGGTATCCAGCGCTTCGGTTTCCCCATTGGCACCGAGCTGAGCTGTGCAGCGCTCCAGCAAGCGATCCGGTGCGCCTTTTAGTAAAATTTGCCGGCTAGTATCCGGTCGCTGCTCCAGGCTGGCCATAAACTTGTTTTCCGACTCAAAGGGGATCACCGCCAGCCGCTGGTAGTGCTCGCGCTCAAAACCGGCTTTTTCGGCCAGGCACAGCAAAGCGCCTTCGGTTGGCTCGCCTTGCACCCCCCAGTGCTCCTGCTGTTGGGTCAGTTGGCTGTCATTGGCAACGGCCACCACTTCCAGCAGAGCCGCCAAATCCGGCTGCTTCAGCGCTTCGATGCTTTGTTCGTCCCGGCTGAAGCTGCCATCCGGCTGGTAGCCGAGGCCGCTGACCTGATAATGACCAGCCCGGGTGACTACCTGGCTGGCGGTCATTTCATTGCGGGTTAAAGTACCGGTCTTATCCGAGCAGATCACCGTCACCGAGCCTAAGGTTTCCACCGCATTCAGCCGGCGGGTGATGGCATTACGTCTTGCCATCTGCTGCACGCCAAGTGCCAGCGTAATGGTTAAAATGGCCGGCAGGCCTTCCGGTATCGCCGCCACAGCAAAGCCTATCGCCGCCAGGAATAACTCGGCGGTGGCAAAATCATGCAGCAGGTAGCCGATGAGCAGCATCAGCAGTGCCATCGCCACGATCACCACCGACAGCCACTTGCTGAACTGGGCCATTTGGCGGGTCAGGGGCGTGGCAATGGCTTCCACTGTGGCCAACATGGCATTGATGCGGCCAATTTCGGTGTTGGCACCAGTGGCGGTGACTACTCCGATGCCGCGTCCTGCGGTGACCAGGGTGCCGGAAAAGGCCATGCAAAAACGGTCGCCGACACCGGCATCGGCGGCAACCGGTTCGGTGTGTTTTGCACTGGGAACCGACTCGCCGGTCAACGCCGACTCTTCAACCCGCAGCTGGGTGCACTCAATCAAGCGCAGATCAGCCGGCACTTTATCGCCGGAGCGCAGCCGGACGATATCGCCCGGCACCAATTGATCGGCATCGACCTCTTGCCACTGGCCATCCCGTTTCACTGTGGCATGCAACGACAGCATCTTGCGAATGCCAGCCAGAGCTTTTTCGGCTTTGCCTTCCTGCACAAAACCGATGCTGGCGTTAATCAGCACCACCGCCAGAATCACCCAGGTATCCAGCCAATGCCCAAGCAGCGCAGTGATAACCGCAGCGGCAATCAGGATGTAAATCAGCGTATCGTGGAAATGCTTAAAAAAACGCTGCAAGATGCCAGGCTTTGGCGGCTCGGGCAACGCATTGCTACCATGTTCGGTGAGCCGTTTGGCTGCTTCAGCCTTGCTTAGCCCCTTGGTAGCGCTTTGGTGGCGTGTAAGCAACTCTTTGGCTTCTAATGCATGAGCTGGAGAATGGCCTGATTGCTCAGGTAAACGGGATGGTGTCTTGTTGTACATACATGCTCCTGAAAAATCAGTCGGAACTCTCTTAGTGTGACGGCTCTGTATCCAAAGTGCAATGCGAAGGAATAAAGGAGAAGTCGCTTTTAATAATTTAAAACAAGGAAAATTATCGTTGCATTATTTTGTTTGATTCTTGTACAATCTCCCCCGTTTGTAAAAGCAGTCCTTGCTACGCAAATATTTTGCAGTGTTGTTTGTTGTTCTGCCGCCAGAGCCCACCTCATTGCCTAATGAACTCTCAACCATGGATAGGTAACTTTTACCATCTGACAAGGAGCGATCCAGATGAATCTTCGTTGTACTTTTTCCGCAGCAGCACTTGTGGCCGCCTCTGCATTTAGTCACCACGCAAGCGCCAGCTTGATGATCGAAGCCAACTACAACGGTCTGTCTGGTCAGACGGTGCAGGTTAGCCACAATAGTGTTAACTCTTCTGTCCAAGCTGGCTTGATGCAGTTTAATTTGCATGCAAATACGGATCTGTCGATCTTGCCTTTTGATGTCATTGGTATGTCCGTCGATGCATTTTGCGTAGAGTTTACCCAGGGGGTGCTGTCTGGTTGGCAAAGTTACGAGCTGGTAGAAACCTCGCAGGTATTTTCTGCTACTCAATCTCAGGCGATTGAGCGTTTGTTCACGGCCTACCATACTGAAGTGGGTACTGCCAGCAGCAACAATGCGGCTTTCCAATTGGCTTTGTGGGAGATTGTGCACGAGACTGCCCCAAGCTGGGATCTGACTCAGGGCAGCTTTACCACCAGCACCAATGGTGCCGTGTTAGATTTAGCCTCTGGTTGGTTGCAAAGTCTGGACAGCATTGAAAGTCAGTTCAGCCTTTACGTGCTAACCAATGCCAACTCACAGAATCAGTTGGTGTTTTCGGGTGTGCCACTGGATACGCCAACATCGGTGCCGGCTCCTGCTACCCTTGGCTTATTTGGCCTTGGTGCTTTGTTGCTGTTGCGTCGCCGCAAGTCGAGCTAACAGCATGATAAAGCCGGGGCGGATGCCCCGGTTTTCAATCGTTCCTGCCAAAACACTTTCCAAGTCATTAAAATTGATTTAACCTTCGCAAGAAGTCCTTGTTTTACTCTAATGGTATTCAAATGAAAGCTTTCTCCCAGTTTAATTTGCTTTTGCTCAGCGCTCTTTTATTCAGCGTCGAAGCCGATGCCAGCGTCTATCGTTGTGTGTTGGATGGGGTTACTATCTTCAGTCAGACCCCGTGTGCAGACAACGCCGAAAAGCTTTCCCAATACGATAGCAGCCGGACACCAGCCAGTCAGGCTGTGAGGCCAGCCCGCGATTCAGCACAAAGCGTCAACGCAACCGAAAGTTTGCAGCAGATCAGTCTGAATGTCCGTAAGCAAAGTCTGGAGCGTCAGTTGCAGCAGCTTAACAATCGCTTGCGCCGTCTGGAGCAAGAGCGCAATGCTAAGTTGTCTGAAATTACCGGCGAAACTATTGAGTCACCAGCCGATGTGGCTGGCCGCACCTTTTTAATTGGACCTGCGGAGGAAATGCGTGACGCATTGAACCACTACCGTCAGGAAATGACGAAGCTGCAGCAACAAGCTGAACAGGTAACAGTGCAGCTGCGGCAACTGGACGCTCCATAAAGGGCAGTGCTATCTCCAAACAAGCGTCACTTATTGAGTGGCGCTTTTTTTATGCCAGGCGTTTTTCCAGCTGAATTGACAATAATCAGTCTGTTGATACTGTTAATCCCGTATGATTCAACAAAACAAGTCGCAGTCATTGTGCATTAATTTGAATGAGGTGTCCGGTGAGCCAAGCCATTTTAGCCAATTGGGATGATATTTTGCTGCTGAATGATCAGCTGAACGAAGACGAGCGGATGATCCGCGCTATGGCGCATGACTTTTGCCAGCAAGAGTTGATGCCCGGTATTTTGCAGGCCAACCGGCAGGAGCACTTTGACCCGGCCATTATGCGCAAGTTTGGTGAAGTTGGGCTGTTGGGCGCAACCATCAAAGAGTACGGTTGCTCCGGGGTGAATTACGTCAGTTATGGCCTGGTGGCGCGTGAAGTCGAGCGGGTCGATAGCGGTTATCGCAGTGCCATGAGTGTGCAGTCGTCCTTGGTGATGCACCCGATCTACACCTTTGGCAGCACGGCGCAAAAAGAAAAGTACCTGCCCAAGCTGGCAACCGGTGAGTGGATTGGCTGCTTTGGTTTAACCGAACCCGATTCAGGCTCTGATCCGGCCAGCATGAAAACCCGCGCCAAAAAGGTGGAGGGCGGTTATCGCCTGACCGGCAGCAAGATGTGGATCACCAACTCACCCATTGCCGATGTTTTTGTGGTCTGGGCTAAGAACGAAGCTGAAGACAATGCCATTTGCGGCTTTGTGCTGGAAAAAGGCATGGCCGGTTTATCGGCGCCTAAAATTGAAGGCAAGTTGTCGCTGCGCTCGTCCATTACCGGCGAAATCGTGATGGACAATGTGTTTGTGCCCGAAGAGAACATGTTCCCGGACGTACGCGGTTTAAAAGGCCCGTTCAGCTGCCTGAATATGGCGCGTTACGGCATTTCCTGGGGCGCACTGGGTGCGGCTGAGTTTTGCTGGCACGCTGCCCGGCAGTATGGGCTGGATCGCAAGCAGTTTAACCGGCCACTGGCACAAACCCAGCTGTACCAGACCAAGCTGGCCAATATGCAAACGGAAATTACCCTGGGTCTGCAAGGCTCATTGCGGGTGGGCCGTATTATCGACAGCGGCAGCTGGGATCCAACCATGATTTCGCTGGTCAAACGCAACAACTGCGGTAAGTCGCTGGACATTGCCCGCATGGCGCGCGACATGCACGGTGGTAATGGCATTGCCGATGAGTTCCATGTTATTCGTCATATGATCAATCTGGAAACCGTCAATACCTACGAAGGCACCTACGATGTGCATGGACTGATCCTGGGGCGCGCTCAGACTGGTCTGCAGGCTTTTTTCTAAGATAGATCGCAGATCGCAGCAAAGACAGCAGCCCGAGCATAGCTTTTGTGATAAGTCAGTGGTTTCCGGTATCCTTTGATTGCTTTGCTGGCTGAGTCAATGTAATGAGGAGCATCAATGTCACCATTAGCGGGCATTAAGGTACTGGATTTAAGTCGCATATTGGCTGGACCCTGGGCAACGCAAGTGCTGGCCGATTATGGCGCCGAGGTCTGGAAGATTGAAAAGCCTGGTGAAGGGGACGATACCCGGCGCTGGGGACCGCCGTTTTTGCATAATGAAGCAGGGCAGAATACCGGCCAGTCGGCCTATTTTCTGTGTGCCAACAGGGGCAAGCGCTCAGTCTGTATTGATATCACTACGGAGCAAGGCCAGCAGCAAATACGTCAGCTGGCTGCCCGGGCCGATGTGCTGGTCGAAAACTACAAAGTGGGTGGCCTGGCCAAGTATGGGTTGGATTATTCAAGCCTTTCAGCGCTCAATCCCCGGCTGATTTATTGCTCCATCACCGGCTTTGGCCAAACCGGCCCTTATGCCAATCAGGCGGGCTACGACGCCATGATCCAAGCCATGGGGGGCTTAATGAGCCTGACCGGTGAGCCGGATGATGCCTCAGGGGGAGGGCCGCAAAAAGTGGGAGTGGCCGCAGCCGATCTGATGACCGGCATGTACGCTGTTTCGGCTATTTTAGCGGCGCTGCATCATGTCCATCAAACCGGCCAGGGCCAACACATTGACTTAGCCTTACTGGATACCCAGGTGGCCTGGCTGGCCAATCAAGCCTCGAATTTCCTGGTAACTGGTGAAGTGCCACAACGGCTTGGCACGGCTCATCCGAACATAGTGCCTTACCAGGCCATGCAATGCCGGGATGGTTTTATCATGCTGGCGGTAGGCAACGATCGCCAGTTTCGCAGCTGCTGCCAGGTGCTGGGCTGCCCGGAGCTGGCAGAAGATAGTCGCTTTATCAGCAATAGCTTGCGGGTACAGCATCGCGATGCACTGATCCCCCTGCTGGCCGGCTGTCTGCTGCAACAGGATGTGACTTACTGGGTGACTGCCTTATCTTCGCAGCATGTGCCGTGCGGGCCGATTAACCGGTTGGATCAGGTGTTTGCCGATCCCCAGGTGCAATCTCGAGGCCTGCAGGTGCAGGCCCGTCACCCCAGAGGCTACACCGTACCAATGGTAGCCAATCCGGTGAAGTTCTCTGCCACACCCTTGTCTTTCGACCAGGCGCCTCCTGAGTTGGGTGAACATACGGAGCAGGTGTTGTTTACCCTCAGCAATTACCAACCGGAAAATGAGTGACACTTTTAGGTGTCATTCATTTTGTCAGAGCGAATTTGGTTGCAGCAGGGTTAAGCATCACCAAACAACTTAAATTAAAAGCAGGACTTAATTTAAGTTGGATTTTAAGTTAAATTAGATGCTGGCTTTATTTCAACTTCAGGACAGATTATGCAGCGTGGAAGCACAGGGCATTATGTAGCCAGTATTGCCGGCGGGGTAAGCTGCCAGGCGTTTGTGCCAGCACCCCTACCACCAGAGCCAGCGCTGCTGCTTGATACCAAGCTGCAAGGGCGAATAAATCAGGCCATGCTGGCGCTAGGTAGATTGGATGCCATCAGTACCTTGCTGCCAGACGCCCGTTTGTTTTTATACAGCTATGTACGTAAAGAGGCCGTGATGTCTTCCCAGATTGAAGGCACCCAATCGTCACTCAGTGATTTAATGCTGTATGAAATGGAAGGCATGCCAGGCGTGCCGATGGACGATGTGCAGGAAGTGTCTTGCTATGTTAGCGCCTTAGAGTTGGGAGTTAGCCGTATTAACGAAGGGCACCCCATTACCTTTCGGTTGCTAACGGAATTACATCGGGCACTGATGACCTCGGGGCGGGGCATTAGCAAAGGCCCGGGTGAATTTCGTAAAAATCAGGTCTGGATTGGCGGTTACCGGGCCGATGAAGCCACCTTTGTACCCACGCCGGCGCATGAGCTGGCGCAGTGCTGGGCTGATTTAGAGCGCTTTTTAAATGATGTGCCACAAGAAACCGACCCGTTAATTAAAGCAGCGCTGGCCCATGTGCAGTTTGAAACCATCCACCCCTTTATGGACGGCAATGGCCGGCTGGGCCGGCTACTTATTCCGCTGATTTTGGTGGAGGCTAAGGTATTAAGCCAACCGCTGTTGTATCTGTCGGTATTTTTTAAAAAACACCGGCAAACCTACTACGACCGCTTACAATTGGTTCGGACGACTGGCGATTGGGAAAGCTGGCTACTGTTTTTTGCCGATGCGGTAGCTGCTAGTGCAACCCAGGCTGTACAAATGGCGCAGCAGCTTAATAGTTTACGTAGTAAGCATCGGGCTGCATTGGCCAGCTTTGGCCGCATAGCATCATCCGCTCAGCAGGTGCTGGATGTGTTATTTGAATACCCCATTGCCAACATCAACACCTTAGTGAAACAAAGTGGCCTGACAGCCGCTACGGTAGGTAAGGTGATGGATAAACTACTGCAACCCGAATTAGCCTGGGTGCAAGAGCTCACCGGCCAAAAACGTAACCGGGTATTTGCTTACCGTGCTTATATTGAAATTTTGAATCAGGATTAACCTGACCAAAAACCACATTGTTCTGTAATATTTTTAATCAAAAGCTTAAAAACAAAAACGCCGCTAAAGCTTTACAAGCTGAGCGGCGCTTTTGTTTGAGAATTTGGTGCGTCCTAGTGGATTCGAACCACCGACCCCCACCATGTCAAGGTGGTGCTCTAACCAACTGAGCTAAGGACGCAGACTGTTGTCGCTGACAACGGGCGCTATCTTAGTGGGCGCTGTGGGGATTGGCAAGTGTTTTTTTAGCCGTGGGTGGTGTTTGCCGTATTTTTATCCACAGCGGTCTGTTTTATCACCATTGCTGCCGTTTATCTTGTCTGGCCGCGGCTTGATGGGGTTTTGCTGCAAGGCGAAGAGGCGCTATGCTAAGGTGAGGCCCTGTCTGTTATCAAAGAACAACCATGATGAAAAACCCAAAAAACAGCAGCCGTTTGGCGCTTTGTCTGGCCCTGGCCATCGGGACTTTGGCTTGCAGCCAACCTCCGGTGGCTCCCGCACCTGTTCCAATGGCGGTGGAAATTCCATCCAGCACCGTGTCGACCGATGCGCTTAAGCCACTGAGCTTTGCGGATGTGATGCAGTTTCGGGAAATCAAAGAGCGCAGCGTCAGTGCCAATCAGCAGGCGATGGTCTATACCGCTGAGCCGGATTATGGCGACAGCACTGGTTATCTGGTGCACCTGATGACCGGGCAGCAATTTTCAGTGCCCTATGCCGATCGCGGTCAGCTAAGTGCCGATGGCAGTTTTGCTTTGTTTCGTCAGCGTTCTCCCTTGCTGGTGCGCGAGCAAGCCACCGACAAAGCCGCCCGTGATGCGTTGGCGCATGATGCGGTGTTGCTCAATACCGCTACCGGTGAGCAGCAGCTGTTTGCCGCTATCGACCGCTTTGCCTTTACCGGCGATGGCCACCAGGCGTTGCTGCTGGCCCGTAAGGCGGATAGCAACGACAAAACCCAGTTGCTTAGTGCGGTGCAGCTGACGAACACCGGCCGGATGGAGCAGGGCAAGACGGTTGAGCTGGGTCAGGTCAGCGAGTTTGCGGTGGCCGAACAGGGCACTCTGGTCGCCTATGTGCTGGAGTTTACCGATCAAGACGATGACAGTCTTACCCTGCAGCAAGTGATGCTGTGGGACGCAGCTTTTGACCGCCGATTCGAGCTGGCACCGCCTTCAGCTGCCCGGTATCAACAGCTGACCTTTAGTGCCGACGGCCAGCAGCTGGTGTTTTTTGCCGGTGAGCGTGTTGAAAAGAATGAAGAAGTCGCGCAGCAGCTTTGGCACTGGCCGTCTGAGCAGAACCAAGCCGCGCCGCACGAGTTTGAGCATCCAGGCTGGCAGCTCAGCGCGCAGCAAGCTCCGCGTTTTTCCGAGGATGGTGAGCGGGTCTTTGTCGGCTTTCGACCCGAGCCAGCACCCGCAGCACCAGACACCGAGCCGCCGCAAACCGAAGCCGAACTCTTTGATACAGAGCGCTTATTAAGTGATCGCCGCCTGCAGGTCTGGCATGGCCAGGATGATCGCATTAACCCACAGCAAAAAGCCGAATACCAGCAAGCGCAGCGGCGCACGGCGCCTGCGGTATTCTGGTTGCAGGCCGAACAGCTGGTGCTGCTGGGGGAGGATGTGGAAGACCACCTCTCTATCAGCGAGCACAGCGAAGCGGCACTGATCAGCAATGGCCGGCCTTATTTGCAGGACCTGACCTGGGATGGCCGCTTTCATGATGTCTGGCATGTCAATTTACGCACCGGAGCACGTCAGCAAGTGTTTGCCCGCAACCGCAGTGTTGAGCGGGCGCATTTATCGCCAACGGGCCGTTATGCGGTCTATCAGCAAGGGGGCAACTGGCAGTTGTTTGATAGCCTGAGCGGCGAGCGGCGGATGCTTGGTACCAACGCGGGCGTTTCCTGGGTAAACGAGCTGCATGACCGGCCGGAGCCTGCGGCCAGTTATGGCGTAGCCGGCTGGTTGGCCGATGAGTCGGCGGTGCTGGTATACGATCGTTTTGATATCTGGCAGTTGTCGCTTGATGGCAGCAGTACCAATCTGACCCGTATCGGCCGGGAGAACCGGCAGCGCTTTCGTATTGAACGCACCGATCCCAAAGCCCTTGCCATCGAGCCTGATGCGGATCTGCTGCTAAGCCGCTTTGATGAAGAAAACAAAAGCTATGGTTTTTATCAGTTAAGCCTGAGAAATCAACACCTGCAGCAACTGCTGGCGGATACCAAACGCTTTGACCTGGTAGAGGCCCTGCCTGAGCTGGGCGGTTACTTGTTCACCGAGCAAAGCTTTCGGCAGTTCCCCAATATCTGGTATGCCACTGCTGATTTTTCCAAGCGGCGACAGCTGACCGATCTCAACCCACAAAAATCACAGTTTGTCTGGGGTGACAGCCACCTGATTGACTGGTTTACTGAAGATGGTGAGCGTTTGCAGGGCGTGGTGATCACGCCGGATGGCTTTGATGCCAATTGCCGATACCCGGTGCTGGTCTACTACTACGAGCAATTTTCCCAGCGCCTGCATCACTTTAATCAGATGAAGGTCAATCACCGGCCGAATTTCCCGTTTTATCTGGGGCAGGATTATGTGGTGTTTTTACCGGACGTGCGTTTTCGGGAAGGCGCGCCCGGGCCAAGTGCCACCGAGTCCTTGCTGCCGGGCATTGATCGCTTAATTGAACTTGGCATTGCCGATCCCAATGCCATTGGTTTGCACGGCCACAGCTGGTCGGGCTATCAAACCGCCTTTGTGGTGACCGAAACCGACCGTTTTGCCGCTGCCGTGGCCGGTGCTCCGGTATCCAACATGACCAGTGCCTACAGTGGCATTCGCTGGCAGACTGGTCTGGCACGTTTGTTCCAGTACGAAACCGGCCAGAGTCGACTGGGTGTGTCGATGTTTGAAGATAGGGCGCCGTACATCAAAAACTCGCCGGTGTTCTTTGCTGATCGTATCAACACGCCGTTGCTAATCCAGTTTGGCGATAAAGATGGTGCTGTACCCTGGGAGCAGGGCATTGAGCTGTATTTAGCGATGCGCCGCTTGCAAAAGGATGTGGTGATGCTGCATTACGAAGAAGAAGGGCATCATTTGCAGCGTTTTGCCAACAAACTGGATTACAGCATTAAAATGTTGGAGTTTTTTGATCATTACCTTAAAGGGAAGCCGGCACCAGAATGGTGGCTGCAGGGTATGCCCTATCAGTCGTATGACTAAGCGCTGAGGCAAGGTTTGGAGCGGCAAAGTATGGTCAAAACACCACTCCAGTCCAAACCTCGGGTTTGCCCCTGTATTGGGGCAAGCTCAACCCCGGAATAAAAGCCCAGCAAGGGAATGTTCGCCTGATTGAGTCGACGCTGGATCTCCCGGGTTTCGGCTTGCTCATTCGGTACCGCGCGGCCACCACAGTTGATGTAAAGTGCCAGCAGCGGCTGCTGGCCACTTTGATTGATCCCGGCCAGCAAAGCTGCAGTTTGCTCGGCGGCAGCTTGCAGTGCCAGCTCTGGTGCCCGTCGCATCAACAGGACTTCATCGCCCTCGGCCAAATCATCCTCAAACAACACCAGACCGTCCTGCTCTGGCAGTATGCCGCTGATCAGTCGATTCAGGTACTGCGGTTGCAGCTTGTCGTCAGTTTGCAGTCGTCGCCCCAGACAAAGCTCACGAATAGGGGCTTGTGCCCGCCATTGGCGGCCTCCTAAGGCCTCATCAATCACCTGCAGCGCGGGGCGGCCATCCAGTTGGTAAAGAAATTGCCCATGAATGCTGCTGATGCGATAGCGTTTGGTCGTCAAAGGTGTGCAACCGTGCATCACGGCCTGAACACTGGCAACGGGGCCGGATAACAACAGCGCAACTGCATGATGACGGGCCACATCAAAGCCGGTAAATTGCCAGCTGCTTTGAAAGCGGTGATCGCCCAGCAAACCGGCCCCGGCAAGCATCGGGACCTTCAGCGTGCTTTCTGCCAGACCTTGCAACAGCAGATTGGATGGATTTAACACCGCCGGTGCAAATTTACCTGCCGGGTAACGAATGGAGTCATAGAGCAGCAACATCAATTGTGGTGGTAGAGGGACTTGAGCCAGTTGCTCGCCCAGTTGTCTGCCTGTTTGGAGGGGATCTTTAAAAAGCCCATTGGCATGGCCGTGATGACAGCGAATGTGGTGAGAAGACAAAGAGGCAACCACAACAGCGGGACCTTCGGTAATCAGACAGTCGTTGCCGATGACACCAATGGCAGAACCACCAATAATGGGGATCTCGGCACCAACCACGGCTCGGATACCCAGGTAGACATCCTGCGGGTTGAGGGCATGATTGCAAAATGCCAACACCAGCTGCGGACTTTTGGGTTGAAGTTGGCTGGCCAGGCTGGCAGCCTCCTGGCCGGCCTGCAAGGACGATGACTGACGACTAAAGCCAATGCCTATCTGCATGCATTCCCTCGTTCTGTTTTAGCCGGCTCCATGCCGGTACTTGGCGCAATGATTTGTTAGTATAACATAAATTTGTCATGTCAAATCCGTACATCAATGGCGCGATGTCAGCCCAGCCGGGCATTCGGCATTCAGCTGTTGCCACCAGCCAACATGAGCCAGGATCTGCTGCTGCAGTGTGTTGGCTGTATCTTGATAGCGCTGCTCCAGCAGCGGTAACAATGGGCTTTCGGCATACAACTGGACCAGCTCCGGCCAGAGTGCCTGCATATGCCGTTGGTGTTGATTGAAATAGGGTTGCAGCTCTTCGGCAAAAAATTTTAAAAACACCGTGCTCAGGATGCTCAGTGTGTCGCTGGGGCGTTGGTTTGGACAAAAGGAGTCTGCCGGTATCGGCAGCAGCGAACTGTTTAAAGCATCGAGCCAGCCAACCAGGTAACGCTGGCTGTATTGCAGGCTGGCCAGGGTTTGATAACGGTGCAAAACGCCCAGCGCTGCTTCGATGTCGATGGCGGCTGCCTGTTGCCAATCTTGCTGGTCGATGGCGGTGCGCAGTGCATTGAGTTGTTGCAGTGCGTGCTGGGTTTCCAGCAAGGCTTGCTGCCCCTGCAGTGGTAGCAGCTGGCGCTGGCCATGCCACTGCTGACGCAAGGTTTGGTCGGCATGCAGCATATTAAAAAAGGACAGCTCGATGGTGTCTTGCTTGCTACTCTGAATATCGGCCAGTTGTTGCTGCAAGGCCGGCGCCAGGCTGCTGTTTTGTTGGCATTGTTCCAATTGCTGCAATAAACGCAGCTCGTAGTTCAGGCGCAGACTGTGGCTTTGAACCCGGCCCAGGCTGGAGTTGCGCTCTGCGATCAGCGCATCCAGTCCGCATTGACGGCTGGCCCAGGCATCCAGTAAGTCCAGCCGTAAGTCGGGTAGGGGATGCAGCAAGCTGCGGGCCGATGGCAAAGGATCCACAGCGGCAGGGGTTACCTGCCCTGGTTGGATGCCGGCAACCCGCTCCAGTCGGCTTTGGTAATTGTCCAGCTGACGCTCATTGGCCGGACTGCAGGCCAGCAGGGTCCACAGCAGGCTGCTCAGTAGGAACCAGCGGTAAGCCATCCCGTTCAAACCTCCGTAATGAATGCTGCAACAACCAGAAGAGCAAGACGGCTGCTACCGTTAAACCCAGAATAATGCCTATCCAGAAACCTTTCACACCCATGGCCGGCACCAGCCAATCGGTTAAAGCCAATACGGCGCCAAAGCCAAAGCCGATCGGCCAATAGGCGATTAAGGTGATGTAGAGCACCGGCTGGGTGATTTTCATACCGCGCAAAGCACAGGCCGAGACCACCTGGATGGCATCGGACAGCTGATACAAGGCTGCCAATGCCATAATGCCAGCTGCCAGCGCCAGCACTTCGGCATCTTTGCTGTAGATTTGCGGCACCTGGTAGCGCATCAGGTAGGTAAAGGCGGCAATACAGACCGCCATGATAAAGGCGACAATCAGCACCGTACTGATGGCGGTGCGCAGCGCTTGCAAATTGCGCTCACCGACCAGGTGGCCGACCCGGATGGTGGCGGCCATGCCAAGCGAAAGTGGGATCATAAAGACAATGGCGCTGTAATTGTGGGCGACCTGATGACCGGCCACCACCACCGGGCCAAGATGCACGATCAGCAGTGGAATGCAGGCAAACAAGGTGACTTCAAAGAAAATGGACAAAGCAATGGGGGTGCCGATGCGGATCACCTGCCAAATGGCGGCAAAATCCGGCGTCAGTTTCTTCGGCCAAAAACGGTAAGGGGCGGTGCTGCGACTAAACCAACCATAGACCAGCATCGCCAGAAACATTGCCAGCATGACCAAACTGGTGGCAATGCCACAGCCGGCACCACCGTAAGCCGGCATCCCAAGCTTGCCATAGATAAAGATGTAGTTGGCGGGAATGTTCACCAGAATACCAACAAAGCTGATCCACATGCTGGCCTTGGTGTTGCCAATGCCTTCAAACAGGTTGCGCATTACCATGTAGCCGGCCGCCGGAAAGAGGCCGTAGCTGACAAAGGTGAGGTAGAGGCTGGTTTTGTCCCGCAGCTCTTGCTCCATACTGAGCAAGTCGAGCAAATGATCGGCAAACTGCATCACCAGGAACAAACTGGCGGCCAATGCCAGACCCAAATAGAGGCCTTGCAGCGTATAATGCGACACCGGCTCGGTTTTTTTGCTGCCAAAATACTGGGCAATGATGGGCGTCAGTGCCAGCAGCAAGCCTTGCAGGGTGAGCATCACCGGCAGCCAGAGACCGGATGCGACCGCAATGGCCGCCATGTCGGTGGCACTCACCCGGCCGGCCATCACGGTATCGACAAAATACATCAGCGTCTGGGTGAGCTGTGCCAGCACGATGGGGCCGGATAACTTTAAAATTGTTCTGGCTTCAAAGCGGGAAAAAGGTAGCATAGTGACCAAGGCGTAGCCCAGCAAAAACGGGCCGTTACTTTAGCACAACAGAGGGGTTATGTTTACAGGAATTGTTCAGACCAAAGCAGAAATCAGCGCCATTACCAAGGGTGAAAACTTCCGGCACCTGATGCTGTCTGTGCCACCGTCGCATCTGCAATCAGTCGCACTGGGGGCCAGTATTGCCATCAATGGTGTTTGTTTAACGGTCACCGCCTTCGATGTCACTGCCGGTCGGGTGGAGTTTGATGTGATTGATGAAACCCTGGCAAGGACCAATCTGGGCGAGCTTGAGGTTGGCAGCCAGGTGAACTTTGAGCGCTCATTGAAATTTGGTGATGAGCTGGGGGGCCATCTAGTCTCCGGCCATGTGCAATGCACAGCGACACTTGCTGAGCTGACACAAAGTGCCGACAACTGCCGGATGCGGCTGACACTGGATAGCGCCCAGCTGCCTTACATTTTGGAAAAAGGCTTTATTACCGTCGATGGCGCCAGCCTGACAGTTGGGGCTGTGCATGCCGATGGCTTTGAGCTGCATTTGATCCCGGAAACATTGAGCATCACCACCCTTGGTCAGCGGATGGTCGGTGATCGGCTGAACATTGAGCTGGATCAGCAAACCCTGACCATCGTCAAAACCGTTGAGCGGGTGCTGGCACAGCGTTTCGCTCAGTAATACTGCTCGTCATCGGCATCGACAAAGAGTTGCACACTGTGATGCAAGTCGTCTTTATGCACCCGTAAATGAATTGGATTGCAGCAATTGCTGCAATCCTCGGTGTAATCCTGATCGTCATCGGTCACTTCAAAGCTGATATGCAGGTGGTGACCGCAAAAAGGGCATTCAATGGTTTGACGTTTGAGCGACATAGCGGCTCCTTAAGCTTTTTTTGCTCCTCCCAGACTTCGGCCGCCATCCACTGCAATAATCTGTCCATTCACATAGCCAGACTGGATGAGAAACAGAGCGGTATCGGCGATATCGTCCGGAGTACCCAAGGTTTCCAGCGGGATTTGCTGCAGGATCATTTGCTTGTCCGCCTCGTCAATATCCGGACTGGGCCAGAGAATGGCACCTGGTGCTATCCCGTTCACCCTAATTGTAGGCGCTAATTCGCGTGCCAGCGACTTTGTCAGCATCAAAAGTGCTGCTTTGGCCATGCAGTAGATCGGGTGCTCCAGCAAGGGGCGCTCGGCGTGAATATCCACCATGTTGATGATGCAGCCCTGTTGCTGTGACAACATCGGGGCCAGTGCCTGGCTTAAGAAAAAAGGCGCCTTGGCATTGGAGCCCATCAACTGCTCCCATTGTTCGAAGCTGGCCTTACCAACTGGGGTTGGGTAAAACGCCGATGCGTTGTTTACCAGGACATCCAGCCGGTTGAACGCCTGCTGTGCGGCGGTGGCAACCTGCGTCAGGCTGTGGTTGCAGCTCAGATCGCCTTGCACCAAAGCGGCACTCTCGGGGCGTTGCTGATTCAGTTGTGCTGCCAGGGCCTGCGCTTCTTCGGCGGAGTGCTGGTAATGGATGATGACCCGGTATTGTTGTTGATGCAGCCGTTCAATGATGGCGCGGCCCAGCCGCTTGGCACTGCCGGTGACCAAAGCGACCGGACGGGAGGATGAGGTAGTCATAGTTCATTCGCCACAGGAAAAGAAGCTATCTTACCAGCAGCAAGCGGCTTTGGATCAATAAAACAGCTGTTTCACCATGTCTTGCGCCTGCACCAGGTAACTGCCACGGAACAGGTAGGCGTGATTCAGCACATGGTACAGATTGTACAAAGGCTTGCGCTCCTGGTAGTTGGCATCCAACGGCGCTGCTTGCTGGTACTGGTGATAAAAGTGCTCTGGAAAGCGGCCAAACAACTCGCTGAAGGCAATGTCGACTTCGCGATCGCCATAGTAACTGGCCGGGTCAAACACCACCGGTTCATCGGCGGTAAAACCCACATTACCGCGCCAAAAGTCGCCATGCACCAGGCTGGGAGTAGGCTGGTGATGATTCAGCCGTTGCCGGCATTGCTCCACCAGCGCATCAATTTTCCCAAAACCAAAGCCTTGCTCTTGCAGCAATTGCAGCAACCAACCAAAGCGTTGCTCCGAGAAAAAACTGCTCCAGTTGCCATGCCACTTATTTGGCTGACTGGTACGGCCAACGCAGGTGTCCCAGTCAAAGCCATACATGGCCTGACCACTGTCTGCATGCATTCGGGCCATGGCTTGCCCTAAGGCGTCCCAGCCGGCATCGTGCTCTTCTATCAGTGGAATGTACTCCAGCACCAAAAAGGCTTTGTCCAGCGTTTGGCCGTAGCATATGACCTTGGGAACCCGAATCGCGTGGCGATGCTCGATGGTTTGCAGGCTCATGGCTTCAGCAATGAATTGTTCCAGCTCTTCTTTTTCATTCAACTTGATAAAAAAGTCGTGCTGATCATCAAAGATGTGGTAGGCAAGGTTGATATCGCCTCCGCTCAGTTGTTGTTTAGAGACAACTTTAAAGTCACTGTCCAGCTCACTGTTGATATGCTCTGCAATGGCTTGCCACATTGCTGCTGCTCCAATTTTACCGGTAAGACATTGAGTATGGCGTATCTGGCAGAAAATTCCTGCTGCAAGGGCAGTTTCTATGGTGGCTTGTGCTGCTGAATGCTATGATAGCGGCGCTGACGCACAGGGTATTCCGCGTTGTGTACCAAATGGCTCTTTGTAGGGGTCATCCACTGGTCTGCAAGGCATACCGTCTCAGCCCTGGCACCTATCGGTTGCCGGGTAAACACTTTTTATACTCATATGTGACCCTTGGTATGGGCCACCACTGGAAAAGGACAAGTCATGCCTGTAATTACTTTGCCTGACGGCAGTCAGCGCGTCTTCGAGCACTCAGTTTCTGTGATGGATGTCGCCAAAGACATTGGCCCTGGTTTGGCGAAAGCCACCATCGCTGGTCGTGTCAATGGTCAGTTGGTTGATGCCTGCGATCCGATTGAGCAGGATGCAGAGCTGCAAATCATCACCGCCAAAAACGAGGAAGGTCTGGAGATTATCCGCCATTCCTGTGCGCATTTGCTGGGGCATGCCATCAAGCAACTCTGGCCCAATGTCAAAATGGCCATCGGTCCTGTGATCGACAAAGGGTTTTACTACGACGTGGATATGGAGCACTCGCTCAGCCAGGACGATTTGCAGCGGCTGGAGCAGCGTATGCTGGAGCTGGCGAAAACCGAATACGACGTCATCAAGAAAAAAGTCAGCTGGCAAGAAGCCTTCGATGCCTTTAAAGCCCGAGGCGAGAATTACAAGCTGCAGATTTTGCAGGAAAACGTCAGCAAAGACGACCAGCCTGGCCTGTACCATCACGAAGAATACCTCGACATGTGCCGTGGTCCGCACGTGCCGAACATGAAGTTCTGTCAGCACTTTAAAATTATGAAAGTGGCCGGTGCCTACTGGCGTGGCGACTCCAACAACAAGATGCTGCAACGGATTTATGGCACTGCCTGGGCCGATAAAAAGCAGCTGGCCGCCTACCTGAAACAATTGGAAGAAGCGGAGAAACGCGATCACCGCAAAATTGGCAAGGCACTGAATCTGTTCCATTGGCAGGAAGAAGCGCCGGGTATGGTGTTCTGGCACGACGATGGCTGGAAAATCTACAAAGCCATCGAAAGTTACATGCGCGACAAACTGGTCGAGTACGATTACGAGGAAGTTCGGGCGCCGATGATCATGGATGTGTCGATGTGGGAGAAATCTGGCCACTGGGACAAATACCACGACAACATCTTTGCCACCGAGTCGGAAAAGCGCACTTATGCGGTGAAGCCGATGAACTGCCCGGGCCATGTGCAGATTTTTAATCAGGGCTTAAAAAGCTACCGCGACCTGCCATACCGCATGGCCGAGTTTGGCATTGTGCACCGCAATGAGCCATCGGGCGCTTTGCATGGCCTGATGCGGGTGCGCTCCTTTACTCAGGATGATGCCCATGTGTTCTGTACCGAAGAGCAAATTCTGGACGAAGTGACCAGCTGCATCAAAATGGTGTACGACGTCTACAAAGACTTTGGCTTTAGCGACAACATTGACATTAAGTTGTCGACCCGTCCCGAAAAGCGCATTGGCAGCGATGAAAGCTGGGATAAATCCGAGCAAGCACTGGCCGAGGCCTTGCAGCGCAATGAGCTGGAGTTTCAGTACCAGCCGGGCGAAGGGGCCTTCTATGGTCCCAAGATTGAATTTACCTTGTACGACTCCATTGGCCGGGCCTGGCAGTGTGGTACCATTCAGCTCGATTTCTCGATGCCAGCCCGTCTGGGCGCGCAATACGTGGCTGAAGATGGCGAGCGCAAACCACCGGTGATGATTCACCGCGCTATTTTAGGCTCGCTGGAGCGTTTTATCGGTATTTTGATCGAAGAGTACGCCGGTTTGTTCCCGGCCTGGCTGGCGCCAACTCAGGTGGTGGTGATGAATATTACCGACCATCAGGCCGAATATGTGCAAAAATTGGTGAAAACTTTCAAATCTCAGGGCATTCGAGTGATAAGTGACTTGAGAAATGAGAAAATAGGCTTTAAAATCCGCGAGCATACCTTAAAGCGGATCCCGTACCTGCTGGTTGTCGGCGATAAAGAAATGGAAGCCGGTGATGTAGCAGTGCGCACCCGCAAAGGGGAAGACCTGGGTAAAATGTCCATCGACAGCTTTGTAGCCAAGCTGCAGGCGGAAGTGGCAGCCAAGTCTTAATTATTCTTTTCTTGGAGGAACGAACCATTAAAGTCGGAAAAAAGAATCAGGCAGCACCACGGGCAAACCGCCTAAATGAAGAGATCAACGTACGTGAAGTACGTTTGGTCGGTGTCGAAGGAGAGCAGCTGGGTGTTATCCCAACTGCGGAAGCTCTGAGTATGGCTGAGGACGCCGGAGTCGATCTGGTTGAAGTTAGCCCAAATGCGGAACCTCCGGTCTGTAAGCTGATGGATTATGGTAAGTTCCTGTTTGAAAAAAGTAAGGCTCTGAAAGAGCAGAAGAAAAAGCAAAAGCAGATCCAGATTAAGGAAGTAAAATTCCGGCCTGGAACTGATGAAGGCGATTACCAGGTCAAACTACGCAACCTGCGTCGCTTTATTGAAGAGGGTGACAAAGCCAAAGTCACACTGCGTTATCGCGGTCGTGAAATGGCGCATCAGGAAATTGGCATTGAGATGCTGAATCGGATTAAAGCCGATCTGGAAGACATTGCCGTGTGCGAATCTTTCCCCCATCGGGTGGAAGGTCGCCAAATGACCATGATGCTGGCCCCAATTAAGAAGTAATAAGGCTTTCAAGCGCATGCCGCTGGCTTTTAGTCAGTGGCTGACGCCTTATTATTCGTTGTTAACTACAATGCGAGTTTTATACTATGCCAAAGATGAAAACCAACAAAGGTGCCGCGAAGCGTTTCAAAAAAACAGCTTCTGGTAGCTTTAAACGCAAGCAATCACACCTTCGCCACATCCTGACGAAGAAAAGCTCTAAGCGTAAGCGTCAACTGGGTCCTAAAACCCTGGTTGCTAAAGTTGATATTGCCGGTCTTGACCGCTGCATGCCATACGCATAACGAATAGGAGCTTGACATGCCAAGAGTAAAACGTGGTGTAACGGCGCGCGCGCGTCATAAGAAGGTGTTAAACCAGGCGAAAGGTTACTACGGTGCCCGCAGTCGTGTTTATCGTGTTGCTTTCCAGGCGGTAATTAAGGCAGGCCAATACGCCTACCGTGACCGTCGTCAGCGTAAGCGTCAATTCCGTCAACTGTGGATTGCCCGTATCAACGCGGCTTCCCGTCAGAATGGTCTGTCTTACAGCCGTTTCATTGCAGGCCTGAAAAAAGCCTCAGTAGAAATCGACCGTAAGATCCTGGCGGACATCGCTGTGTACGACAAGGCGGCTTTCACCGCTCTGGTCAACAAAGCGAAAGAAGGTCTGGCAGCCTAAGTTGCTATCTTCATAAAAAAAGCACCTTCGGGTGCTTTTTTTATGCCTGCTTGCTATTCGCCGCAGATAAAAAGGGCTGTGGTAGGGATAAAAAAGGGCAGCCGAAGCTGCCCTGGTTAGCTAGCCGATGGTTTACTGACGAGCATCGGCACTGGCATCACGGATGGCTCGGAACTCGTTGCCAGGGTACCAGTTTGGCCAATGACGGCTGTTGGCCAGCTCGTTGCCGACACGGAAATACAAGAACATGTCTTGCTGGGTACCGCGCAGATCAAAGTCGTCGCGCCACTGGTCGGTGACTTTGTGGTAGCAGCAACGGTTAAATTCAGCGCGCTGGGCTGCACCCCATTCGGCACCATGCTGGTAGTGATCATTGCCACCACTGGCGTACAGAATTGGCACACCTTTCTTGGACAGACTGAAGTGATCGGAGCGGTAGGCAATGCCGGCTTCCGGGTTTGGCTCTGCCACGGCATAACGGCCTTGCTGCTTGGTGTACTTCACCAGAATTTCTTCCACATCCGTATTACCCAGCCCCACTATCACCATGTCTTCCATCGGTCCATAGACATTCATCACATCCATATTGATGGCGGCCACGGTTTTCTCCAGCGGAAACACCGGATGTTCGGCGTACCAGGCCGAGCCCAGCAAACCACGCTCTTCGGCTGTGACCAGAATAAAGGCAATGCTGCGCTCTGGCTGCGGCTGCTGCACAAAGTACTCGGCCAGTGCCATCACGGCACCGGTGCCGCTGGCATTGTCCTGAGCGCCATTAAAGACCGGGTTGCTGGGGTTGGAGAAATCCATGCCCAGGTGATCCCAGTGCGCCATGTAGATGATGGTTTCATCCGGGTACATGCTGCCTTCGATGTAGCCAATGACGTTGCTGGACACCAGCTCACGCAGGTTATTCTTCACCGAGACAGAGGCGGTGGTGTTCAGCGGAACCGGTTTGAAGGCACCTGACAAGGCTTGAGCCCGCAAGGTTTCAATGTCGGTGTCGTTGGCTGCAAACAAGCGACCGGCGGTTTCGGCCGTGATCCAGCCTTCAATTTTAGAGCGGTCCATGTTTTTGTTGTCACTGATCAAGTCAAACTTGATTGGGGAACCATGTGCCACAACTCCCCAGCCATAGCTGGCCGGCTCGGTTTCGTGGATAATCAGGGCAGCGGCTGCACCTTGGCGGGCGGCTTCTTCAAACTTGTAGGTCCAGCGGCCATAGTAGGTCATGGCATTGCCGTTAAACAGCTCTGGGTTCTGGGTGGCGTAGCCAGGATCATTGACCAACATCACCACGGTTTTGCCGGTCACATCCAGACCTTCGTAGTCGTTCCAGTCGTATTCCGGTGCCACTATGCCATAGCCGACAAAGACCATCTCGCTGTCTTTGAGCTCGACGCCATCGACTACCCGGGTGGTCCAGGCCATGACGTCGTCACGGTAGGTCAGGGTGGTTTCCAACGCGCCGTTCAGGGCCATGCCCGATACCTGAACCGGATCGATCTGCACCAGGGACACCGGTTGTTTGTAGCTGTCACCATCGATTGGCTTTAAGCCAATACGGCGGAAATGATCTTCCAGGTAGGCGACGGTTTTGGTTTCACCGGCCGTTGCCGGTGCCCGGCCTTGAAACTCGTCCGAAGACAAGGTTTTGATGTACTCAGCCAAACGTGGATTCATCTCGGTATCGCGTTGATACCAGGCCAGACTGCTGTCGGCTTCGGTTTCAACGGCGGTGTGCTGCTCCGGCTGGCTGCAACCGGTCAGTGCAAGGCAGCTTGCTGCCAGGGTTCCTGAAAACCAATGCAATGGTTTCATAAATTAACTCCAGTGGATATCGTTATCATTATCGTAGGATGGTACTGCGGGACTATACTAACCTGAAGCGAAAAGAGGTGCCAACAACTCCGATCGAGTTGCTGGCTGCAGTGGATAAACTTACTGATAGCCCCAAGGGGTTGGCGGCAAGTCAACCGGCTTGGTCAGATCAAAATCAACCCGGAATTCGCGGCCTTCGCGCGTCAAGCGGTAGGTAAACTGCTCGGGGTAAATAAACATTTGCCAGACGTTGGTGTTGGACGCCGGAATGCCATCTTTGACAAACTCTTCGATGGAGTATTGGTCAACCGGGAAGGACTGCACCCGATCAAAGCCGGCATCGACGGTGTGGCCGCCGTACATGGTCATCGGATCATTGCTGCCATCTTCTAAGCGGTGATCGTGTTTCAGACTAATACCTGAGCCTGTCTTGGTCAGGATCCAGGTACGCGAATGGTTGTCCCCGACATGGAAAGGGATCTGAATCTGATGATCTTCACACACCCGGACGTGCATCACCAGCCGACCTTCAAAACCTGAAGCCGGTGGGTTATTGACCGTTACCTTGCCTTCGTAGGCTTTGCCACAATGTTCACGCAAATGATCAAAAAATGCATCGTGGGTCGGGATGGAAACCAGAGGAGCCGGGGCAACGATGTTGGCCGAACTGGCAAAAGACACGGCCAAAGCCGCGGCGGAAAGTGCGAAAGTTTTCGTTATTTTTTTCATCGATGGAGAGTCCATTGAGTTGTGGGTCCGCTGGCACTATACCCAGAACAGCACCAGGGTTCAAATCCGACTACACTGGTAAGACGTATTTATACCTAAGTAACCTCAAGATGCGAGTTTCAGAGTCGCTGGGCGCTTTCAATGCAAGGCACCCTGGCGACGCAATGTCGACCACCTTGCTAGCCAGGGTAACACCGCAGTGGAAGCGCCCAGCGGCTCCCGCAGGGCGGGGCTAAAAGCACTTTATGCCGCGTTCGCTGTTCTTGCTTTGGAACCACCAAAGCTTCAAATAGCCGCCTTGCCTAAAGTGCTTTTATCTCCCGCTGAATCCTGCATCTTGAGGTTACTTAGGTATATGAAGCGGTGCCACAAACAGACAAAGAGGATGCTATGGAGCACAAACTGACCAGCAAATTTTTAATGGATGTTTATGCCAAAATTGAAAAGCATGGCAAAGCAACCACCACGGAATGGGGCGAGGGCTACTTGCTTGATGGGGTTCAGGTGTGCGCAGGCTTTGATGGCTATGATTTGTTTTTTGACAACAGCCGGGTGCAGCTGACTCTGGGTTTTCACAACACCTGGCACAGCAATGCCGACAGCGAAAAGCTGCTGGATGAGTTTATCCAGCAGCTTGAGAAGATACAGAAGAACTACGACTAGATGGTTCTAATTCAGCCCCGTTTCATCCTGCGGGTTGCGCTGACTCACATTGACAGTTTCAGGCTCGGGCTCAGCCGCAAGGGCTTCTTGCTGCACGGAGGCTGTCGTTGCTACTGGCGCTTCACTTTCGGGAGCTGTAGCTGCTTCAGGCTCTGCGGCATCAGCACGCTCAACGGGCTCACTCAGTTGCGCCTGGCGGTTATCATTCAAACGCTCGGCCAGGCTGTTTAAACGGGCTAACGCATCGGTTAAGGATTGATTGCCCTGACCGGATGCATCGTCAAATAAGTTGGCCACCAACTGGGCTTGCTGCTGACTATTTTGCTCACGAAAATCCTGCAGCGCTTGCTGAAAGTCGGCATTGTCTTGTTCAAAAGCCGCCCGGGCCTGTGGGCTGATGTCCACCGAAGAGACATCCTGCGTGGTAGCCGTCGGCTGATTGTTACCCGGTGTGGTCTGTGTTTCCGGCTGCTCAGTCGTCTCGGGCCGGGGCTGCCGGGCGTTGGACAGCAGTTGGCTGGCCTCGAAGGCGGCTGGATTGGTACTTTCTACTGTGGCCATAGGAAACCTCCAGTGGCTGTTTGCCGAAAGAATACCTTTAGTATACTTTTTGAGCAGAAATTTTCAAGCTGCAGCACTGAAGCAGGATGCTGCAGGCTGTAATTTACCGGGGGAAAGCGGTATAATCCGCCTTTGTTTTTTATCAGGCCGTTTTCATGTCGCAGCCCGCAAAATTACTTCGTACCCGCGCCCCCGTTCCCCGGATGGCGCCTGAACGTGATCTGTTTTCCTATCCGAAGTATTGGGCGGAGTGTTACGGTACCGCGCCTTTTTTGCCGATGTCGCGCAAAGAGATGGAGCAACTGGGCTGGGACAGCTGCGATATTATTCTGGTGGTGGGCGATGCCTATGTCGATCATCCCAGCTTTGGCATGGCGGTGGTCGGTCGGATGCTGGAGCAGCAGGGCTTTCGGGTGGGGATCATTGCCCAGCCAGACTGGCACAGCAAAGACGATTTTATGCGCCTTGGCAAGCCAAACCTGTTTTTTGGCGTTTCTGCCGGCAATATGGACTCGATGATCAACCGTTACACCGCCGATAAAAAGTTGCGGCATGACGATGCGTATACCCCAGGCGATGTGGGCGGCAAAAGGCCGGATAGGGCAGTGCTGGTGTACTCGCAGCGCTGCAAAGAGGCCTACAAAGAAGTGCCGGTGATCATCGGTGGCATTGAAGCCAGCTTGCGCCGTATTGCCCATTACGATTACTGGTCGGAAAAAGTACGTCGCTCGGTGTTGTTCGATGCCAAAGCCGACTTGCTGATTTATGGCAATGCCGAGCGCCCATTGATTGAAGTGGCCAGCCGGATTGCCGCCGGAGAACCGGTCAGCAGCATTCAGGATGTGCGGGGTACCGCTGTGATCCGTAAAGAGCCGTTAGCTGGCTGGCGTGGGGTAGACTCCACCGCACTGGATAAAATCGGCAAAATCGATCCCATCCCCAACCCCTATGGCGCCGATGATGTTGGTTGCAGCAGCTACTCCGAGTTTGCCAAAGCCGGTATTGATTTAACCAAACCGCAACCAGTGGAAGCCAAAGCCGTGGTGGTGCAGCCAGCCAAGCAAAAGCCGTGGGAGCTCACTTACGTCAAGCTGCCAGCCTTTGAACAGGTCTCGGTGAATAAACCGCTCTATGCCCATGCCTCGCGCATTGTGCATCAGGAAACCAACCCAGGCTGCGCCCGCGCCATTATGCAGCGTCATGGCGATCGCCATATCTGGGTCAACCCGCCGGCTTTTCCACTGAGTACCGAAGAAATGGATCTGGTGTTCGGCTTGCCCTACCAGCGGGTACCGCACCCCAGCTACGGCAAGGCGAAAATTCCAGCCTATGAGATGATCAAAACCTCGGTGAATATAATGCGTGGCTGCTTTGGTGGTTGCAGCTTTTGCTCCATTACCGAGCACGAAGGCCGGGTGATCCAAAGCCGCTCAAATGAATCGATTTTGCGCGAAGTGGAGCAAATCCGTGACAAAGTACCGGGGTTTACCGGTGTGATCTCGGACTTAGGCGGCCCAACGGCTAATATGTATCGGCTGCGCTGCAAGAACCCCCGTGCCGAGCAAACCTGTCGTAGGCCATCCTGCGTCTATCCCAGCATTTGCGAGCACATGGATACCGATCAAAGCCCGACGGTCGAACTGTACCGTGAAGCCCGGTCTTTGCCGGGCATTAAAAAAGTGCTGGTGGCGTCGGGTGTACGCTACGACTTGGCGGTGGAAGATCCAAATTACGTCAAAGAGCTGGTGCAGCATCATGTCGGTGGCTATTTAAAAATTGCACCTGAACACACCGAAGAAGGCCCTTTATCAAAAATGATGAAGCCAGGCATGGGCGCGTACGATAAGTTCAAAGCCATGTTCGAGCAGTACAGCAAAGAAGCCGGCAAAGAGCAGTACCTGATCCCATACTTTATTTCGGCGCACCCGGGCACTACTGACCTGGATATGATCAATCTGGCACTTTGGTTAAAGCAACGTGGTTTTAAGTTGGACCAGGTGCAGAACTTTTACCCCAGCCCGATGGCGAATGCGACCACTATTTACCATACCGGCTTGAACTCGCTGAAGAACATCCACAAACACAGCACCGACGATGTGCCGGTGCCCAAGGGCGAGCGCAACCGGCGTCTGCACAAGGCTCTGCTGCGTTACCACGACCCGGCAGGCTGGGGGCAAATTCGCGAAGCCTTGATTGCGCACAAGATGGAGCACCTGATTGGCCGTGGTAAAGATTGCCTGGTGCCACCGGATGATCACAAGCCTGCGGTTCGCCGACCTGCCAACTCAAAGCCTGGTCAGCGAGCACTGACTCGCCATACCGGTCTGGATCCGGCAAAAAGAGCCGCAGGCAAGCACAAACCGACTAAGAGAAAAGCCAAGCGGGGTTCAACCAACAAAGTTTAATCTTCGTTTTGTAGGCAAAGTGTATAAGGAAGCTTGCTATCATTGAAACGAAACCTCATCAGCTGAAAAAAGTCATTCCAGAGCCATCTGAGCTGTGCTTTAGGACTGTTCTATTGCAGTCTCGTCTTTTAGTACCATCCGATCATGCTTTTTATGCAGAGCTATACAGTGACCATGCCATCATGCGTCATATTGGAACACCGTTAACGGCTGAGCTAGCAGAGCGAAGCTTTCGCCAGGCTTTAAAGCATAATGCAGCAACGGATTGGCAACGTTTGTTTTATGTGATTGAAGATAAAGCAAGGTTTCGTTTAGGCTTGCTTGGCTTTACTCAGGATGCAGATGATGAAACTGCCATTGAGCTTGGGATTCTGCTCTGCAAGGAAGCGCAAGGCAAAGGTTTATCGACAAGTACGATAAAGGCAGGAATAGAAAAAGTGTTTGAAACTTCAATTTTTCAAAAAGTCAGGCTTGAAGTTCATCGTGAAAATATGGCTGCGGTCGCTATGGCGCAGAGTATAGCCAGGAAGTTTTACTCTGAGCAAACAATAAACAACAATCAATTTTGCTTCAACTACCAGCCATTGACAAGCGATTGAAGGAGATCATGATGCAGCAAGGCAGTCTTGTTTGTGTTGGAACAGGTATGACTTTAGGGTCGCATATCAGCCCTATCAGCCGCAATTGTATTGAGCAGGCCGACGTCGTTTTTGTACTGGTAGCCGATGGTATCACCGAGCAATGGATAGAAAGCATGAATGCCGATGTACGTAGTTTGCAGCCGTATTACTGCGAGGGACAATCTCGGATGCTAAGTTACCAAAAAATGCTCGCGGCTATGATAACTGAGGTGAAGGCTGGTAAGAACGTGGTTGGCGCTTTTTATGGTCATCCGGGCGTTTTTGCCTGGGTACCACACAAAGCGATTGAAATGGCTCGCGAAGAAGGATACCAAGCCTTTATGGAGCCAGGTATTTCAGCTGAAGATTGTTTGTACGCTGATTTGGGGATTGATCCCGGGACTTATGGTTGCCAGCATTACGAAGCCAGTCAGTTAATTTTTTATCAGACATTGCTTAACCCTGCTGCCTATCTGATCATCTGGCAGCCCGGTGTAGCGGGAGATAGAAGCCTGGCTAAATTTAGCACTGGTCCTGAATACAAAGCACTGCTGTTGGAGGTGCTGTTGCAAAGTTACCCAGCCGAACATGAAGTTTTGCTGTATGAGGCTGCCAACCTGGCTATTCAACAAGTTCGATTGGAAAGACTTCCATTGTCAGCACTTGTCAATGCCAGGATTGATTTGAAAACAACCCTTGTCATCCCACCAACTCGTCCTATGGCACCCAACCATGCCATGCTTGAAAAGCTAAAGCAGCTTGAACAACAAGACTAAGTTATTAATAAAACCACTGAAAATTAAGATGTTTGCAGAAGACATTGAACGAAAATTAGTTTATGTTTGAGGTAAATGTTTATTTAGTCAGTTTTCTTCGGGGGGTCTGATGAATGATCTGGTAAAGCAGTTAGAGTTAATTGGCACCTCAGCAAGCTACCGCTTTGACCGTGCGCAGATGATGGTGTTGCTCGAGTCAGTTATTTCTCGTGACTTGGTGCATGCTGTGATGGGCGGCGGTGCAGTAAAGCCTTTGGAGGTCGCGATAAATAGCCGTTCGGACCTTGTCTGTGGTTTGCAGCCGGCAGAGGTTCCGGACGAAGAAAAACCACAGAAGGATGATGAAGATGACGATCAACAAGAGTCTGACAACGAAGCGACATCATCTGGCTTAAAAAACGTTGCATAAAGCATGACTTCAACTTTTGCTCGTGTTTTGTATGGTGTTTTTTTGCTACTGCTGGTCCAGTGCTCAGAGTTGTCTGCTCAGGAAACAAAGAGTTGGATGCTTCAGTTTCAACATGCAGATGAGATAAAAAGCAGTGACCCGCAGTACTTAAGCGAGCTGCTCTCCGCTGCTTCAGATTCTGATGTAACGATGACAGAACAGGAAGACTATTTTTTAAAATACTTGATTGCCTACCAGCAAGCTTTCAATGGTCAGTGGGAGGCTGCTATTGCCAAGTTCAGGACATTGGCGGACGACAAGCGTTTCCCGGAAATAAACTTGCGGGTGCAAGCTACATTAATTAATGCATTCATTCTTACACATCAATACCAGGAAGCATTTGAGCTTGCAGAGCCACTGATGAGCTCTCTTGAGCTTCAGCAATACCATGACTCCCACGATAGGGTTTATCGTATTTTGGCATTGCTATACAGTAAAGTAGGGCATTATGAGACTGCGGCTGCTTTGGCCCAAAAGTCCTATCAGGCTCAAATCAGCCCTCAGTCAACTTGCATCAGTGGCCAACTGCTTACTGAAGCACTGTATCATTTAAATGAACTTGGTAACTCTCTTGATATGGCCAAGGGCGTAATTGGTAAGTGCCAAGCTTTGGGAGAGCAGGTTTTTGCTAACCTGACTATCAGTACACTTTCAAATTACTATCTTGATGAAACTCTGTTTGATGAAGCTGCTCAGTGGCTGCTTGAAAGTTATGACAGCGCGGTTAGTACTGACTATCACTATTTGATACACAGATACCACTACTTGCTGGGTAAGTTGTTTTTTAGTAAGGAACAACCAGAAAAAGCCCGTCGTTATTTAAAGGCTTCAGTCGTTTTAGCGGAGACGGATCAGTTTGCGGGTTATGAGCCATTGATGCATGTGTACCGTTTATTCGCTGATCTGAGCTCGATGCAGCGAGACTTTGAGCAAAGTATTCGCTACCTGCAATTCTACCAAGCCCAGCTGGAAGCTTTTTACGAGACTATGGCGCGTCGGCAGTTAGCCGAGTATCTGGCGAGAACGGATATGCAGCTAAAAAAACAAACCATTGCTTTGCTTAACAAAGACAATGAATTACTGTATTTGCAACAGGAGGTTTTGCAAAAAGAAACTCAAAATGCCCGCTTATTGCTGGGTGTGTTTCTCCTACTGCTGATCATTCTTGCCATTTGTGCCTACCATGGCTTGATGGGCCGCCACCGCTTCAAATTTATGGCCGAAAACGACGAGCTTACAGGCATCAGCAATCGTTACCATTTCAATAAGCAGGCAGAAAAGTCATTGAAACAATGTCAGAAACAGGGCCTGACGGCTGGAGTGATACTATTCGACTTGGATCATTTCAAACAAATTAATGATCAGTTTGGCCATGCCACTGGCGATTGGGTACTGCAGCAAGTGGTGCAGAGCTGTCGCAACTTTATGCGCATCGACGATGTGTTTGGTCGGCTGGGGGGCGAAGAGTTTGCCATTTTACTGCCCAATTGCCATGCCGATAAAGCTTTGATGCTGGCGGAGATCTGTCGGGATTCCATTGAAGAGATTCAAACCAGGCAAAGTGGGCACGAGTTTTTACTGACGGCCAGTTTTGGTGTGACTTCAAGTGACTCTTCGGGTTATGAGTTAAAGCAACTGCTTTCGGATGCAGACAAAGCCATGTACCAGGCGAAGCAGGGAGGCCGCAATCAGGTGCAATTTTTTAGCGGTGCCTGATCGCCCTCCAACTCCAGTTCGGTTATTGGTTGAACAAACAGCAACTGAGCTGGTCCGCCCTGTTGTTTTTTGCGCTGGCTGGTATAGTGGCAACACAGGTTTTCACCCAAACAGCTTTACCTCAGGAGTTTCGGCATGAGCCAGCAGTTGATCCCCAACCACGACTTTCTACGTCATACCTTAGACAACCCGGCCGGATTGTCTCCATGCCAGTTTCAGCTGGACAATGGCGTTCAGGTGCAGGTGTGGGATACCGGGGTAATTTGCTTTGAGCCTAAACAACCCGCAGAAAAAGACATCGTGCTGGCTTGTGGTGTGCATGGCAATGAAACTGCGCCGATAGAAATCTGCGCCGAGCTGATTCAGGATATATTGCAGCAACGCCTGGTACCGGCACACCGTACCTTGGTGCTGATCGCCAACCCTGCGGCCATCAATGCTGGCAGCCGTGAAGTGGAAGAGAACTTGAATCGTTTGTTCTCAGGCTATCACAGCAAAGGGGCGGGCCTTATCAACAATGAGCGCAAACGTGCCCAGGTATTGGAGCAGTTTGTCAGCCGTTTTTACCAGCAGGCCCCTGCAGGCTCGCGCAAGCGCTACCTGTACGATTTACACACCGCCATTCGCGGGTCACGTTTTGAGAAATTTGCCGTCTATCCGTTTTTGCACGACAAAGCCTGGCAGCAAAATCAACTGGAGTTTCTGCGCGCCTGTGGCGTGAGCACGGTGTTGTTGATGCAAACTGCCGCGCCAACCTTTAGCTATTATGCGTCCAATACCCATGGTGCCGATGCCTTTACCGTCGAGCTTGGCAAGGTGCGGCCCTTTGGGCAAAACGACATGCGCCGCTTTGCCGATGCCAGAAATAGCCTGCGGGCCCTGGTCGCTGGTCAGCCGGTGGCAACGCAAGCTTTTGATGAAAAAGATTTCCATTTGTATGAAGTCTACCGCTCCATTCACAAGCAAACCCAGGATTTCAAACTGCACTTTGCCGATGATGTCGAGAACTTTACTACCTACCCGGTGGGCACTTTGCTGGCAACCGATGGCGATACCGAATACCGGGTAGAAAAAGAAGGGGAGGCACTGATTTTCCCCAATGCCAAAGTCGCCGTCGGTCAGCGCGCTATGCTGATGGTGATACCGCGCTCTGTGCAGGGGCAATTGGCCTAAGCCATCAGTTTGTTGTTAGAGCCCGCCTGATGCGGGCTTTTTGCTGTTTAGGCCTGAGGTAAAGTACAGCAAAACTGACAGTCTGTACGCCGCCTGCACAGGAAAAGGCGCTGGCCGGAGTTGCAATGCAGTTTACGTAAAGGTAAAGTTGGCAGCGATAACAACAATGACAACAACCATAACAACGATCTGGCCGCTCAGCGGCAGACAAAATGGGGAAAAGCAAGTCGGAGCCGCTATACTTGAAGCCGCTTTATCAATGCTTGCTTAGCATGTTCAACCTCGGTGCCTGCTTGACGTTAACGTCAAGTTGGTGCGAGTAAACAACCAAGAGAAACCCTATGACCAACCCAAATAACGCCACCATTACCACGGTGCATTCGGCAGAATTCACCAGCGGTCATGCGTTAACCATTCCAACGCTACGGCTATTAAAAGACGACGGCACCTTGTACGAAGGCGCCAAAGAGCCCGAGCTGGATAAAGCCACCGCCTTGAAAATGTACGATACCATGGTCTTTATCCGGGTGTTGGACGAGCGGATGCTGGCCGCGCAGCGCCAGGGCCGCATCAGCTTTTACATGCAGTGCCTTGGCGAAGAAGCCGCTGTTGTTGGCAGTGCTGCAGCACTGGATGACAAAGACATGATCATGGCGCAGTACCGTGAGCAGGGTGCGCTGCGTTACCGTGGTTTTTCGCTGGAGCAGTTTATGAATCAGCTGTTCTCCAACGAAAAAGATCTGGGCAAAGGCCGGCAGATGCCGGTGCACTACGGCAGCCAGGATATTTACTACATGACGGTCTCGTCCCCGCTGGGTACCCAAATTCCTCAGGCCAGCGGCTATGCTTATGCCCAGCGCTTGCGCGGGCTGAAAAATGTCACCCTGTGCTACTTTGGTGAAGGGGCTGCGTCGGAAGGTGATTTCCACGCTGGCCTTAATATGGCAGCGGTGCACAAGGCGCCGGCGCTGTTTTTCTGCCGTAACAACGGTTACGCCATTTCGACCCCTGCCAATGAGCAGTTTGTTGGTGATGGCATTGCCTGTCGTGGTGTCGGTTACGGCATCAAAACCATGCGGGTTGATGGTGCTGACATTCTGGCGGTCTATCAGGCCACCAAGATGGCGCGTGAGCAGGCACTGGCCGGCAATGAGCCTATCTTGTTGGAATCGATGGCCTACCGCCTGGCGGCGCACTCTTCATCAGACGACCCAAGCGGTTACCGCTCCAAAGAAGAAGAAGAGCAGTGGCGTAAAAACGATCCCATCAGTCGTTTCCGTTTGTGGTTGCTCAACAAAGGCTGGTTGGATGATGCCGCCGATACCGAGCAAACCAGTGCCTTGCGTCAGGAAATTCTGGACGCACTGAAAGTTGCTGAAAAAGTCGCCAAGCCTGGCATTGAACACATGATCAGCGATGTTTACGCCGAGCCCACTGTGCAGTTGCAGCAGCAGCTGAAAGAGCTAAAAGCGCACATTAAAAAATACCCGGATGCCTATCCGGTGACGGCGGGGAGAATCGACTGATGGCGAAAATGAATCTATTACAGGCCATTAACAATGCGCTGGATTTGGCGATGGAAAAAGACGACAGCGTCGTCTGTTTTGGTGAAGACGTTGGCCACTTTGGTGGCGTGTTTCGCGCCACCAGCAAGCTGCAGGAAAAGTACGGCCGTGACCGTTGTTTCAATACCCCGTTGACTGAGCAGGGTATTGCTGGCTTTGCCAACGGCATGGCGGCTCAGGGCATGAAACCGGTGGCGGAAATCCAGTTTGCCGATTACATCTTCCCGGCCTTTGACCAAATCGTCAACGAAACCGCCAAGTTCCGCTACCGCTCCGGCAATGAATTCAATGTTGGTGGCCTGGTGTTCCGCACCCCTTATGGTGGCGGTATTGCCGGTGGCCATTACCACAGTCAGTCACCGGAAGCCTATTTTGCCCATACGCCGGGATTGCAGGTGGTGGTGCCGCGCGATCCCTATCAAGCCAAGGGCTTGCTGCTGGCTTCGATTAACAGCCCGGAACCGGTCATTTTCTTCGAGCCTAAGCGTTTGTACCGTGCCGCTGTCGGTGAGGTCCCCGAAGAGTACTACGAGCTGCCGATTGGCAAAGCCGAGGTGGTGCAAGAGGGCAGCGATCTGACCTTGCTGGCCTGGGGTGCTCAGATGGAAATCGTGCAAAAAGCAGCCGACATGGCGAAAGAAAAAGATGGCATTTCTTGTGAGATCATTGATTTGCGCAGCATTTTGCCATGGGATGTCGAGACAGTCGCCAACTCAGTGCTAAAAACCGGCCGCCTGGTGATCAACCACGAAGCGCCGCTGACCGGTGGTTTTGCCGGTGAAATAGCCGCCACCATCCAAAAAGAGTGCTTCTTGCATCTGGAAAGCCCGATTGAGCGAGTTTGTGGTCTGGATACGCCGTACCCGCTGGCGCTGGAAAAAGAATACGTCGCCGATCATCTGAAAACCTACGAAGCCATTGTGCGTTCAATGAACTTCTAAGCGAGGGCAGCATGAAAAAAGATTTTATTCTGCCAGATATTGGCGAAGGCATTGTCGAGTGTGAAATTGTCGAATGGCTGGTGGCCGAAGGCGAAACCATCAAAGAAGATCAGCCGGTTTGTGATGTGATGACCGACAAGGCGCTGGTGCAAATTCCTGCAGTGCATGATGGTGTGGTGTCCAAGCTGTACTACCAAAAGGGCGATATCGCCAAGGTGCACGGCCCCTTGTTTGAAATGGAGTTGGCTGGTGAAGGCGCTGCCAGTGCCAAGGCCACAGCCAGTGCAGAGTCAACAGCCAGTGCGCCGGTGACGGAGGCAACTGACAGCAACCAGGCTGAAGCCGAAGAAGACTTTATCCTGCCAGATATCGGCGAAGGCATTGTCGAGTGTGAAATTGTCGAATGGCTGGTGGCCGAAGGCGATAGCATCGAAGAAGACCAACCAGTCTGTGATGTGATGACCGACAAGGCGCTGGTGCAAATTCCGGCCAAATATTCCGGCACCGTCACCAAGCTGTATTATCAAAAAGGCGACATTGCCAAGGTGCATCAGCCCTTGTTTGGCATGCGTATCGCCGGCTCTGTGGCTGCGGCCAGCGCGAAGCCCGCAACCAGCGCAAGCAGCAACGCCAGTTGCCCTGTGCAAAGCAGCGAAACGCAACAAGCCGAGCTGCGCCCGGGTAAAGCGGTAGCCAGCCCTGCAGTACGGCGTTTGGCCCGCGAGCTGGATGTGGACATCAGCAAGGTGCCAGGCTCTGGCGATAAAGGCCGGGTGTTTAAAGAGGATGTGCGTGCTTTTGCCGATGGCAAAACCACCACAACCAGCACCAGCAAAGCAGCGGCTCCGGCCAAAGCCAGCAGCACCGTTGTGGCAACGGCTGCAGCAGAAGACAGAGTCGAGCCGATTAAAGGCGTCAAAGCGGCGATGGCCCGGCAGATGATGGAGTCGGTCAGCAGCATTCCGCACTTTACCTACTGCGACGAAATTGATTTAACCGAGCTGAGCGCATTGCGCAACCAGCTGAAAGATCAGTACCGTGAGCAAGGCGTGAAGCTGACCATGATGCCGTTCTTTATGAAAGCATTGTCGATGGCTATTCAGCAGTTCCCAATTCTGAACAGTCAGGTCAATGCCGATTGCAGCGAGCTTATCTACAAAGCAGCGCACAACATTGGTGTGGCGGTGGACTCTAAAGTGGGCTTGTTGGTGCCAAACATCAAACACTGTGAGCAAAAATCCATTGTCGATATTGCAAAAGAGCTGACTGAGCTGACCGATCAGGCCCGGGCAGGGCGGGTGAGCCCGGATCAGCTCAAAGGCGGGACCATCAGCATCTCCAACATTGGCGCCATTGGCGGCACGGTGGCAACACCCATCATCAATAAGCCGGAAGTGGCCATTGTTGCTCTTGGCAAGGTACAAAGCTTACCGCGCTTTAATGCTAAAGGTGAGGTCGAAGCTCGGCAACTGATGCAAATCAGCTGGTCGGGCGATCACCGGGTGATTGATGGCGGTACCATTGCCCGTTTCTGCAATCTGTGGAAGCAATACCTGGAGCAACCAGCGGCCATGCTGGTGGCAATGAAGTAACACCAGCACAGCTGTTGCAATCAAACCCATGCTCCGGCATGGGTTTTTTATTTCTGTGCTACTTACTGTACAAGTCAGAGCTGGCTATTTATACTTGTTCTGTTTACTGTACAGGTGATCTTTATGAAAATCGTCTCTTTTACTGAAGCCAGAAATAGCCTGAAATCGGTGCTGGATGAAGTGGTCAATAATGCCGATACCACGGTGATCACGCGCCGTGATGCGGACGATGCGGTGGTGATGTCGCTGGATTACTACAACAGCCTGATGGAGACGGTGCATTTACTGCGCTCACCTGCTAACGCTGAGCACCTGCAGCGCTCGATAGCCCAATTTAAAGCCGGCAAAGCAAGCCAAAGAGAGCTGGTGGATGACTAGCCGTTTGCTCTGCTGGACGGATGAAGCATGGCGCGATTACCTGTATTGGCAGACTCAGGATAAGAAAACCCTCAAACGCATCAATAAACTGATCCAGGATACAAAACGCACTCCTTTTGCTGGCATTGGGAAGCCTGAACCATTAAGAGAAAACCTGGCTGGATTTTGGTCCCGCCGTATCGATGATACCAACCGGTTGGTGTATGCAGTTGATGATACGGCTATTACTATCATTTCATGCCGTTATCACTATTAGCATTGCTTAAACAAGCATACCGATAGGAGCCTAAATGGCACGCAAAACGCAGTTAATCAACACCAATGGCCAGCCTGAATTTGGCTATTTCCCGGATGGTGTCGAGACCATCAACTATCTTGATTACGACTTGCGCAGTGCCATGGACAAGCGGCTGGGCGCTTTCGCCAAACGCTTTAAATTTAATCAGTTTCAATTTATTGGTTTTAGCAGCCAAAGTTTGCTGATTGGTGTGGCTATTGTGGATTTAAAGTGGGTCAGCAATGCTTTTGTCTATTGTTACGACATCCAGACCCGGCAGTTCGAAGAGTTCAGCTTCCTTCAGCCCTTAGCGCGTAACACCCGGATAGAGACCCAGCCCGGGAGGGGTAAAGCCCTTTTTCGTAAAGGCGCAAACTACCTAAGCATAGATGCCTCGTCGCAGCCAGGCAGGCGCCTTGTCGAGGTGAAATTAAAACAGCTGCAATTTACCGCCAGCATTGATGAGTCCACAGGATACCAACCTTTATCCGTTTGCAGCCGCGCTGGCTATCAGGGCTGGGTCTTTACTCAAAAAGCCACCGCCTTGCCTTGCAATGGTCAGCTGAAGTGGCAAAACCGTCGTTATGATTTGCAAGCCCTTAACACCCTGGCTTGTGTCGACTGGACGGCTGGCTATATGCGGCGGGAAACCTTCTGGAACTGGGGCAGTCTGTCCTGCTTTTTACCGGATGGGCGTAGGCTCGGTTTTAATTTGGCTGCCGGTGTCAATGAAACCGGCTTTAGCGAAAATGCGCTCTGGCTGGATGGCCGCCTCATCAAGATTGCTATGGTTGATTTTCAGTTTGATCGCTATCAGCCTGGTACCCCTTGGACGATGATATCAAGCGACGGCATTATCCGGCTGCAGTTTGAACCGCAAGGCCTGCGACAGGAAAAAATCAATCTGGGGCTGCTGGCTTCCAATTTCAGCCAGCACTTTGGCCGTTATTCTGGCCGGATCCAGTTAGCGGATGAAGGCATTCAATTGGACGGTGTCTGGGGCTTTAGTGAGGATCATTACGCCAAATGGTAGCGGTATTCCCATACCCTTACAGTAAAGCTCGCAGTTGTGCTTGGCAAGATCAGCATACTGCGGCACTATAAACGTAAAGAATGCAGCCAGAGTTATCAATGCACGAATTTGATGATTTAAAAGTGTTGTTGCAGGCGCGAAGCCCGCTGATTGTGATTGAAAGCTATGAAGAGCAGCGAGCCTTGCAATTGATTCGCCGGCTGGCCGTCAACCTATTTCGTCCTTTGTTTCAGTGGAGCTGTACCGAAGGTTTGCGCCGACTGGATGTGCCATCCGATGCGCAGACTTTCAATACCGAGCCACAGCAAGTGCTGGCGCAAATTAAGGGCAGTAAGAATCCGGGGATTTATGTGCTCTGTGATTTTCATCCGTTTTTGCAAGAACCCCGTCATATCCGTTATTTAAAAGAAATTGCCTTGATGCACGAGCAGGTTGGTCATACCCTGGTGCTGCTCAGTCATGCTATCTCGATCCCTGCGGAGCTGGCT
The DNA here is from genome assembly GCF_030717955.1 of Alkalimonas delamerensis. Lineage (NCBI taxonomy): Bacteria > Pseudomonadati > Pseudomonadota > Gammaproteobacteria > Alkalimonas > Alkalimonas delamerensis. Next base: position 300,151 of record NZ_JAUZVY010000002.1, read on the forward strand.
CGGCTCTGTTACCGTTTTGAACTGCATCTGCCCAGCGATCAACAGGTCCGCCAACTGGTGCTGGAAGCGGCCGAATTGTATCAGCAGCACACCGGCGAGCTGGCCGATATGCCGCCAGAAGCGGTGCAGCAATTGGTGCAAAATTTACGAGGCCTGACCTTCGAGGAGGTAAAGCGCCTGGCCTACAAAGCCATTGCCAACGATGGTGCCATTAGCCCGGCCGATGTCAGCCGGGTTAATACTGCTAAATTCCGCCTGTTGCAAACCGAAGGTGTGCTCAGCCAGGTCTACGACACCAAAGCGCTGGACGATGTGGTAGGGCTGGACAACCTCAAAAACTGGCTGCTGCAGCGCCGAACTGTCTTTGTGCAGCAGCAGCGCGATACCCCGAAAGGCGTGTTGCTGACCGGAGTGCAGGGCACCGGCAAAAGTCTGGCCGCTAAAGCCATTGCAGGCGCTTTTGGTGTCCCCTTGCTGTTGCTGGATATGGCCAGTTTGTACAACAAATACATAGGTGAAACGGAAAAAAATCTGCGCCAGGCGCTGCAACTGGCCGATGCCATGGCTCCCTGCGTGCTGTGGATTGATGAAATTGAAAAAGGCATCAGCTCTGGCCAGGGTGATCAGGGTGTTGGCAAGCGTTTGCTGGGGACCTTGCTAACCTGGATGGCAGAGCGCAAAGCGGCTGTTTTTTTGGTAGCAACTGCCAACAACATCCATGAATTGGCACCCGAGCTGCTGCGTAAAGGCCGTTTTGATGAGCTGTTTTTTGTCGATTTGCCCGAGGAAGCCGAGCGGCTGGCACTGCTGAAACTGCATCTGCAGCGTCGTGAGCTGGAGCTGGATGCGGAGGGGCTGACAAAGCTGCTACCCCTTACTACCGGCTTTTCCGGTGCTGAGCTGGAGCAGGCCGTGGTGGGCGCCAGTTTCCGCGCCCAAAGTGAGGCCTCGCCACTTAGCTGGCATCACTTAGAGCAGGAGCTAAGCCAAACTCAGCCAATTTCTGTGGTGATGGCCGAATCAGTGGCAGCACTGCGGCACTGGGCCAGCTCGCGCTGTGTTAAGGCTTAGCAAGGATGTACAAACATCAGCTGCGTAACTTTTACATCCCGGAAGAGCAATCCTTTTATCTGCTCAATGCCAACGATGCCCGCAAATTAAAGGAGTGGGTTGCGTTGTGCATGTCCGAGCTCGAAAAGCTCGGGTATCAGCAGATTGAACTGATTGGCAAGGGAGCCTACGGTTTTGCGTTTGCTGGGGTCAGTGTGCAAGGGGAGCAGTGCGTCTTTAAATTCTCCCGCATTACCTTACCGCAACACATTCAGGAGCGTCTTGCCGATGAGGCCTACATGCTGTCGCAAGTGCAGCATCCGGCCGTACCGCGCTTCATTACTTACCAGCTGATAAAAAAGCAAGGGATCCTAATGATGGGGCGGGCCAAAGGCATGGACTTGGAGCAATACAGTCTGCGCCATGGTCGATTGTCCGCCCGCTTGCTGGTCAAGCTGGCAGCACAGCTGGCTGAATTGTTGCTGGCGCTTCGGCAGCACAAAAAAGAGGGGGCCGCGGCGCCGATTGTGCATGGTGATATCAAACCATCCAATCTGGTGTTTGACCCGGAAACCGAGCAAATCAGCCTGGTCGACTGGGGCTCCTCGGTGTTTGCGCAAACCGACGAGCAAGGCCAGTTTATCAGCAATGATGTGATGGGGTTGATGTCATCAGACTTACAGCATTCCAATGCGCGTTTGGGGGATGTGTATTTTATTGGCCCGGAGCAGCGGTCTGGCGCCTTATCCAGTCCTAGGTTCGATGAACAAGGTGTCGCCAGTACCCTCTATGCGCTGGCATCGGGCCAATCCTGTCGCTTTGGCTACAAAGCCATACCGGCGCGAAGTTTGGGGTTGCCGCAAGCGCTGGCAACGCTGTTGGATGCGCTCTTGTCCGACGATGCGCTGCTCAGGCAGCAAGCCGGCGATTATTTTTTGCAGCAAGCTGCAAAGTTCCGGCAGTGGGTGTTGCCCGAGTTGCCGTTATTCGATGATCAACCCTTGCTGCCAGTCTGGGTGAGCCCGGTCCGGCATGACTTGGATACGGTGGTCTATTCATCGCGTAAGTCCTTCTTGCGTGAGCACAGCATCGAAGATGGCATTGGTCTGGTGGACGATGCCCAACTGGAGCGTTACTACAAAAACTATCTGGAGGGCATGGGCGATACCGAAAAAGCTTTTATTGCTGCGGTAAGCCGGCTGGCGCGTTACCCGGTGGTCGGCGGCCTGGCGATTCACTGGCAACCCAAAGGGGTCTACATTGATTCCAGCCTGAATCTTTATGACGACAGTCTGGTGCCGGCATTTGCACTGGCCGTCAACAATGTGGTCCGTTTGGCGCAGGCCATTGGCCGGGTCGGTATTTTTAAAGCTTGTCTATTTAATGCGCGCAATACCATCCATATCAGTCGTGACAGTGTGCACCAGCCCTTTACTCCTCCGGCGGATGCAACTTTACCCTACCGGATAGCCCCGGTACTTAGCAGTGATGCCTCCAGCAAGCAGCACTCCTACTTTGAAGATGGCAAGGATCCCGATGAGCAACTGATCCTGCCGGACAGCATTATGGACGATATTGCACAGCTGAATGGCATTCGCCATACCGGCTGTCTGATTTTCGAAGTCACTCCGCTTTACATGAAGATCCACAGTTATTATCGGCTGCTGGATGTGACCAAAGAGCAAGATTTTGCAACCTTACTGGCCAGCATCTTACGAAAGGTACCACTCATCAGCGGTGAGGGGGTCGGCGGTTTTATGAAGTTACCGCACAAAGATACCCGCTTTTTTCAGCATCAAACGCAGGTTCCAAGCTTTTATTACCCGGCAAATCCGAAGACCTGGCAAAGCCCGCAGCATCCGACTGGTTAATTTGTCTGCAGCGGTGCCGCCAAAACCAGCTTTTGGTAAAGAAATGGTTTAATTTTTCCGCCAAACCAAGTAATGTTAGGGTTCTGCCGTCCTTTCAGATATGAGACATGAGTTCAACCGAAGCTGATCACTACCCACTGCTGTTGCAGCAAGCCGCTGCCCTTGTCGACAATGAACCTGATTTGATTGCCAAGATGGCGAACTTAAGTGCGCTGATTTACCACAGTTTGCCACAAGTGAACTGGGCTGGCTTTTACATAATGCGTGATAACGAACTGGTGCTAGGCCCTTTCCAGGGGCAGGTCGCCTGTGTACGGATCCCGGTTGGCAAAGGGGTCTGTGGCACAGCGGTTGCTACTGGTCAAACCCAGCGTATTGCCGATGTGCATGCTTTCCCGGGGCACATCGCCTGCGATGCTGCCAGTGAATCTGAGCTGGTAATCCCAGTCCGGCATCGCGGGCAGATTCTGGCGGTGCTTGATATTGACAGCCCGGTGCTTGAGCGGTTCTCGGCAACCGATCAGCAGGCGCTGGAGCAGCTGGTTCAACTGCTGGAGCAAAGCATAGAATGAAAGCTTTGCTGAAAATACAAGACTATCTTTTCAGTCCACAAGATGTGGGCGATTGGGATGGCGAAGAAGAATTGGTCGCTGACCAGATGAATGCTATTTACCACGCCATTTGGCCACAATTCCCGGAAGAAACGCCAACCGGGCAGGTGGAGACCCTGCTCAGTCAGTTGTGGCAACAGTTGTCGGCTGATACCTTACTGCTGGAAGCCAGTGAGGATGAGCTGATTGACTGGGCGCAAACCTATATAGAGAACCAACTGTCAGCCGAGCCTGAACCGTTGGACGATGATGAAGAAGAAGAGTATTGATTGATGACCACCCCAACTACAGATGCCGCTGACAACCAGACCCAAGCAACCCAATCGCACGATGCGGCGGAGAGCAATGTGCCAGCAGAAACTGAAAACGCTGTTGAAAAAAGCGAACAAACTACAACGAGTCGTTTAGGTTCGGTTAAAGAAGTGATTGCTTATCTGGCAAGCCAATACCCAGACTGCTTTTCGGCGGAGGGGCCGGCAAAACCTTTAAAAGTCGGTATTTTCCAGGATTTGGCGGCCAATCTTGATGCAGACAGTCCGGTCAGTAAAACGCAGCTACGTCAGGCATTGCGGGTGTACACGTCCAGTTGGCGCTATTTGCAATCGGTTCAGTTGGATGCCGCCCGGGTTGATTTGGCAGGCCAGGAAGTCGCCAAAATTGATGCACAGCAAGCTGAACATGCGGCAAATACACTGGCTGAGAGCAAAGCCAAAGTAGCCGAGCAGCGCAAGCAGCGTGCGCGGGCAAGCCAGGCAGAAAAAACAGCAGGACAAAAAGCGTCGAATGCCCCAAATAAAAAGGTTATGAACAAAAAGCCGGCTGGCCGTTCTAATACTCAGGCTCTAAAATCTAAAGTAAACCAAAAGCCCGCTGCAGCGGTAAAAAAACAACAGCAGGCAAACTTGACGCCAGTGGCCGAAGCGACTCTGACCACGGGGGCTAAAGTCCTTGTTCGCCTGGGCCAGGCGCCGATGCCTGCAACTGTGACTGAAATCAATCGCAATGAGGTAACCGTGCAATTGCAATCTGGCATGGTGATTAAAACCAGCCGTGAAAGCTTGTATCAACAAGAATAAAGGCAAGCGCTTACGGCAACGTCAAAGAGAGTATTATGAGACAAACCTTAGCTATTCTGTTGGCCTTCACCCTTTGGCAAAGTACAGCTTATGCTGAAGAGCAAAGCGATACTGCGCCAGAGCCTTTGCCAATTCTGGCTCAGGAATCGCAGCATGCGACTGCCAGCAAGCGTATCTCCGGACTCTTTACACGCGGCCACTATGCGCCGGTGACTTTGGATAAGGCATTTTCTGAACGGGTGTTTGAGCGCTTTTTAAAGAGCCTGGATTTTAACAAAACCATTTTGCTGCAATCCGATATCGAAGCTTTTTCCAAGTACCGTCACCAGTTCAGCGATGCACTCAATCGCGGCAATCTGAACTTTGCCTTCGATATGTTTAACCTGAGTCTTCAACGGCGTTATGAGCGTTTTGGCTATGCCTTGCAGTTGCTCGATACCGAATTTGATTTTGAAGAAGACGATCATTATTACTACGATCGGGAAGAGGCGGAGTGGGCGCAAACGCAGCAGGAATTGGACGAGTTGTGGCGCCAGCGCGTTAAGTTTGACACCCTGAATCTTAAGCTAACCGGTAAATCGCAAGAAGAAGCCAAGGAGTTGTTGCAACGTCGATACAGCAATGCTCAAAACCGCCTGCGTCAAACCAACAATGAAGATGTATTTCAGCTGATTATGAACGCGTACGGTCGCAGCATCGAAGCCCATACGTCTTATTTGTCCCCGCGAAATGCTGAACGTTTTCAACAGGATATGAACTTATCGTTGGAAGGCATTGGCGCCGTACTGCGGGCCGAAGATGACTACACCGTGATCCAAAGCCTGGTGCCCGGTGGTCCGGCCGATTTAACTCAGCAGTTAAAGCCTAAAGATCGTGTGATTGGTGTAGCGCAGGACGAAGAAGATTTTGTTGATGTTGTCGGTTGGCGGTTGGACGATGTGGTCGAATTGATCAAAGGGCCTAAAGGCAGCACCGTTCGTCTGCAAGTTTTGAGCGGTGGCTCCATGGTCTCAGGCACCACCAGCGTGGTGTCCATTGTTCGGGATAAAATTCGCTTAGAAGACCGCGCGGCGAAAGGTAGTATTTTTGAGCCTATGTTCTCAGAACTTGATAAGCGCATTGGTGTGATTACCATTCCTGGTTTTTACAACAATTTGGCCGAGGACGTGAAGAAAGAGCTAGCCAAGCTGCAAGAAAAGCAGGTGGATGCCATTGTTATTGATTTACGTGGAAATGGCGGCGGCTCACTGCAAGAGGCTACCTTATTGACCGGCCTCTTTATTGAACGTGGCCCAGTGGTGCAAATTCGAGAGGGCTCCGGCCGAATTTCGGTCAGTCAGGACCGCGATGGTGTTAGCTACTACGATGGCCCTTTAACGGTGCTAGTCGATCGTTTCAGCGCCTCGGCATCGGAGATTTTTGCTGCAGCGATGCAGGATTATGGCCGTGCTTTGGTGGTGGGTGAGCAAACCTTTGGCAAAGGCACTGTTCAGCAGCATCGTGGTTTGGGGCGTATCTACGATATGTTTGAAAACTCACTGGGCAGCGTCCAATACACCATTGCCAAATTTTATCGCATTGACGGTGGCAGTACCCAACATCGTGGCGTGATCCCGGATATTTTATTCCCATCACCGGTCGACCCGGATGATTGGGGCGAAAGCCGCGAAGAGAATGCGCTGCCTTGGGATTCGATACCACCGGCGTCGTTCCAGCGCCTGGATACGCTTGAGCCTTATTTACCCTTGTTGGCTGAGCAGCACCAGCGCCGCATTCAACAAAATCCGGAGTTCCGTTACCTGAAAGATGACATTGCAGAGTTCCGTCGTCAGCGCGATGAGCAATTTGTCTCTTTGGTGAAAGCAGAGCGCTTGCAGCAGCGTGAAGAGCGCGAACAGCGCCAATTGGACAGAGCCAACGCTCGTCTTGCCTTGTTGGGTAAAGAGCCGGTTGAGTCGATGGATGATTTGCCGGATGTACTGGATGAGTTGGATCCTTTGCTGGAAGAAACCGCATTGATTACCGCAGACTTTTTACAGTTAGGGCGTTACGCCAAACAGCAATAACCAGGGCACACCAGGCTGGCGACTGGACTCGCCAGCCTTTTTGTATATAAATACGATTATAAAATACAATAAATAATAATAGGGTTGGTTTATGTCGGGAGCACGTGAATCCGTTCATGGCATGTGGTCTGGTCGCTTTGCTTTTATTCTGGCAGCGACTGGAGCCGCGGTCGGTCTTGGGAACATCTGGAAATTTCCATACATCATGGGTGAGAACGGCGGCGGGGCCTTCGTTCTGGTGTACTTGTTGTGCATTGTTTTGATCGGGATCCCGGTCATGATGTCTGAGGTCCTGATTGGGCGGCGTGGAAGGCAAAGTCCAGGGCTGTCGGTAAAGACGCTGGCTCAAGAAGCCAGTGCCAGCCCCCGTTGGCAAGTCGCCGGTTGGAGCGGTCTGTTAGCCAGCTACCTGATTCTTTCTTTTTATGCCGTCGTTGCCGGTTGGGCGCTGGCCTATGTGATGAAGACTGCGCGGGGAGATTTTCAGGGGCAAAGCGCGGACGTGATAGGGGCCCAGTTTGGTGCCCATCTGGCAGATCCCTGGGCTCTGATGGCCTGGTCCGCCGTTATTTTGCTGGTCACCGTGCTGGTGGTTGGCAAGGGCGTGCACAAAGGGCTGGAAAAAGCGGTTAATTTTCTGATGCCCAGTCTTTTTGTGTTGCTGGGGATTATGGCTATCTATTCGGCTACCAATGGTGCCTTTGGTGAAGCCTTGGCCTTTATGTTCACCCCAGACTTTTCCAAGCTGACCATCAATGGCGTGTTGTTGGCGCTTGGACATGCCTTTTTTACCTTGAGTCTGGCTTCAGGCGCGATGATTATCTATGGTGCCTACTTGCCATCCAATGTTTCCATCGCCAAAACTTCAGTGCTGATTGCGCTGGTGGATACAGCGGTGGCTATGCTGGCAGGCCTTGCCATTTATCCGTTGGTTTTTCAGTATGGTCTGACGCCAGCTGAAGGCCCCGGTCTGATTTTTGTGACCCTGCCGATTGCGTTCGGCTCCATGCCATTCGGCACTTTCTTTGGCACTTTATTCTTTGTCATGCTGGTGTTTGCAGCCTTTACCTCTGCCATTGCTATGATTGAGTCGACAGTGGCTTGGCTGGTCGAGCGCAAAGGGTTAAACCGGATGGTGGCTACGGCAGCCACAGGTGGCTCACTCTGGCTGCTTGGCCTATTAACGGTGTTTTCTTTTTCAGGTGCCTCCTGGGCGACCTTTGAACTAAACATTTTCGGCAAACCCATCACCAGTTTCTTTGAAGTGGTTGACTACCTGACCTCGTCGGTGATGTTGCCATTGGGTGGCTTGGTGGTTGCTATTTTTACCGGCTGGGTCATGACGAAAAAAGTGACCGAAGAAGAGCTGCAAACCTCTGGTTTGGTCTATGGAATTTGGCGTTTTGCCATTCGTTGGTTTACTCCGATCGCTGTCAGCATTGTGTTCCTGCACCTGATTGGTGTGCTTGAGCCGGTGCTTCGTCTGGTCGGGTTATAGGAGTTCAAATGACAACAACTAAAAAAGAACCCAGCTTTCTCGATGCCTCCTTGCCTATTTTGGTGTTGATTGTCCTGCTGTCGAGCTCCGTCATCCTGTTTGGCGATGACTCTTCTTATGGCCCAAACCAGATCGCACTCTTTTTAGCCTCGGCCGTGGCTGTGGTCATTGGCCTGAAAAATGGCTTTCGCTGGAGTGATATTGAAAAAGCCATGACCAAGGGGATTGCGCTTTCATTGGGGGCGGTATTGATCTTGCTGGCGGTTGGTGCCCTGATTGGTACCTGGTTGTTGGCCGGCACAGTGCCAACTCTCATTTACTATGGCATGCAGATTTTAAGTCCCAGTTGGTTCTATGCCGCCAGCTGCATTCTCTGTGGCATTGTCGCCATGAGTATTGGCAGCTCCTGGACCACAGCAGCCACCATCGGTGTCGCTTTGATTGGTGTGGCTGCTGGATTGGGGCTGTCGCCAGCCATTACCGCCGGCGCTATTATTTCCGGTGCTTATTTTGGCGACAAAATCTCGCCACTCAGTGAAACCACCAATCTGGCACCTGCTGTGGCTGGCGCGGAGCTGTTTTCGCACATCCGGCACATGCTGTGGACCACAGTACCCAGTATTGTTTTGGCCTTGCTGTTGTTTACCCTGATAGGTTTGAACAGCTCTGGCACAGCCGATGCAGCGCAAATTGACTTGATCAGCAGCACCTTACAACACCATTTTACCATTAGCTTCTGGACCTTAATCCCACTCTTTGTACTGCTGGCGATGGCTATCAAAAAAGTACCTGCTTTCCCAACGGTCTTTATTGGTGCACTACTGGGCGCTGTCTGGGCCTTTTTGTTTCAACGTGAGCTGATGCAAAGTATCCTGGATCAGGATTTGGGCAACACCGTGGGTAGCCTCAAGTTGGTATGGGCTACCTTGTTTGATGGTTTTGCGCTGGAAACCGGTACCGATGACTTGGACCGCTTGTTAAGCGGTGGAGGCATGTCCAGTATGCTGAATACCATCTGGTTGATTTTCTCGGCCATGATGTTTGGTGCTGTGATTGAAAAAATTGGCTTGTTGCGCAAGTTTGTGCAATCCATCTTAAAAGCAGCACAGAGCACTGGATCCTTGATTACCAGTACCATCGCTACCTGTATCGCAACCAACATTTTAACCGCCGATCAGTACATGGCCATTGTGATGCCGGGGCGGATGTACAAAGAAGAGTATGAACGGCGAGGCCTGGCACCGGTCAACCTGTCACGAACCTTAGAAGATGGCGGCACTATCACCAGCCCCTTGATCCCCTGGAATACTTGTGGTGCCTACATGCATGGTGTGCTTAACGTCAATCCGCTGGATTACTTTATCTACGCTTTCTTCAACTTGATTAACCCGGTACTGGCGGTAATTTATGCCTACTGTGGCATTAAGATCCTCAAACTGACTCCGCCAGAAAGTGTCGAGCAAGAGCTGCACTTAAAGCTGTAACCCTAGCCGCCTGAACGATCGTTCAGGCGGATTCACGTTATACTAAAAAATTTCTGATGATTGGAGTTGCTATGTCCGCAGAAGCCCTCAGCCGTCCTTTCAAACGGCTGGCAGATTACCTGCCACCAGCGTTTAGCATTGAAAGTACCGATTTAACATTTGAGTTGGATCCGGTCAATACGGTGGTGACTGCAGAGCTTCAGATTCGGCGGCTTGATTCCAAAGTGGTAGAGCTCTGTTTGCAAGGGCAGCAGTTGGAGCTGCTGTCGGTACAGTACAAAGGGCATCTGCTGAGCGCAGACGATTACCAACTGGACGATAAAAGTCTGCGCTTAACCGTCCAGGATGACCGTTTTAGTCTGGTGATTAAAACCCGGCTTCAACCGCAAGCCAATACGGCATTGGAAGGGCTTTATTACGCCAACAATACCTTTTGCACTCAGTGTGAAGCTGAAGGTTTCCAGCGCATTACTTACTACCTGGATCGGCCGGATGTGCTGTCTTTGTTCAGCAGCAGTTTGATTGCGGATCCTCAGCAGTACCCGTTCTTGCTGTCCAATGGCAATAAAGTTGAACAGCGCGAACTGACCGATGGCCGTCGTCTGGTGCGCTGGCAAGACCCATTCCCAAAACCCTGCTACTTGTTTGCTCTGGTTGCCGGCGACTTCGATACCCTGAGCAGTGAGTACCAAACAGCCTCGGGCCGAACTGTACAGCTGGAGTTTTATGTCGAAAAAGGCCAGGGCAGCAAAGCCAGTTTTGCACTGGAATCATTAAAGCGAGCGATGCGCTGGGATGAAGAGCGATTCGGGCTGGAGTATGATCTGGAGCGCTACATGGTGGTAGCGGTGGATTTCTTCAACATGGGGGCCATGGAAAATAAAGGCTTAAATGTCTTCAACAGCAAGTATGTGTTGGTGAGTGAAGCCAGTGCCACCGATAAAGACTTTTTTAATGTCGAATCCATTATTGGCCACGAATACTTTCACAATTGGACTGGCAATCGAGTCACTTGCCGGGATTGGTTTCAGCTCAGCTTAAAAGAAGGTTTGACGGTATTTCGTGATCAGGAGTTTAGCCGCGATATGGGTTCGGCCACTGTCAATCGGATTGATGCGGTTCAGGTGATTCGTACGGCCCAGTTTGCCGAGGATGCCAGCCCGATGGCGCATCCTATCCGGCCTGAGCAGGTGATGGAAATGAATAACTTTTACACCGTCACTGTCTACGACAAAGGCGCTGAAGTCATTCGTATGCTGCACACCTTGCTGGGGGAGGCCGGCTTTCAGGCAGGGATGCGGTTGTATTTTCAGCGGCACGATGGTCAGGCGGTCACCTGCGACGACTTTGTTCAGGCCATGCAGGATGCCAATCAACAGGATTTAACCGCCTTCCGCCGCTGGTATCAGCAGTCCGGGACCCCGGTACTGAGCGTGAAGCGCAGCTACGATGCTGACAGGCGTCAGCTCACCTTGACGTTGCAGCAAAAGACGCCTCCGACAGCGGATCAGGCACAAAAGCAGCCGTTGGTATTGCCAATTCGTTACCAATTGCTGGGTAGCAAGCGTTCTTCATCGGAGTTGTTCGTGATGACCAGCGCCCAAGCCAGTCTGACTTTTGACAATGTTGAGGCGACTGCCTTGCCGGTGGTGCTGGAGGACTTCTCAGCCCCGGTGCGATTGCAGCATGACTACAGCGATGCTGAGTTGTTACGCATTGCAACTGAGGCCAGCAATGGTTTTGCTCGTTGGGATGCATTGCAGTCCTGCTGGTTGGGTTGGTTGCAGCAGGCTGTGGCGAAAGGGGAGTCTTATGAGCTGCCGGAAGGGTTGTTTGATTTTTATCAGCAATTGTTGCATCAGCCATTAACGGACCTGGCTTTAACGGCTGAGCTGTTAAAAGTTCCCGACTATGCGGTTTTTGCGGAAAACTTTTCTCCGATACCGGTGGACGCTATCTTGGATGCCATCACCGATTTTAGGCGTCAGCTCAGTCAGCGACTGGCCGGTGCCTGGTTGCACTGTTATCAGCAGCAGCGGCAGACAACTCCGGATTACCATGAAACCAATGTTGGTCAGCGTGCCTTGAAGAATCGATGCCTTGAGTTCCTGGCGCTGCTGCCTGAATGCAATAAGACAGTGCTTGAACAGCAGTACCGCAATGCCAACACCATGACCGACCAATTGGCGGCTTTAAAAGCTGCTCAGCAAGGAGGGTATCCCGGCTTTCACACCTTGATGGAAGACTTCGGCAAGGCCTGGCAGCATGATGTGTTGGTACTGGATAAATGGTTTGGTTTGCATGCATCCAACCCCGATCCAGCTGTGTTTGCTCAGATTGAAGCGTTATGTCAGCACGATAAGTTCAGCTGGCAAAATCCCAACCGGGTTCGGGCGGTATTTCATGCCTTCACCATGCTGAATCCAGGTCAGTTTCACCGCTTGGATGGGCGCGGCTATGCCTTGCTAACCGACACGGTGATTCAGCTGGATGGCATCAATCCACAGGTGGCTGCGCGCCTGGTCACACCCTTGTTGTCCTGGAAGCGCTTTGACACCGAGCGTCAGTCGTTATTAAGGGCGGCACTGGAACGCTTGGCCGACAGAGCGGGCATTAGTGATGATGTCTTTGAAAAAGTCAGTAAAGCGCTGGCTTCCTGATGGTTCCTGCAGATGAAACTGTATCGCTTTAGCTTGCATCTTTCTGCCGATGAGTGCCTGAGCTACTATCAAGGCCACTACCGTAACCTGATCGTCACGGCGCACAGTGGCGAGCGGATCCAGATAGCGGCCAGGCATTTTCATCGCTTTATTCAAAAAGATGGCATCCACGGCGTCTTTACCTTGTCACTGGATGCAGATGGCAAGCTGATCCAATTAATTAAAAATAGTTAGAGCTTTTGCTTTAAACGGTAGCTTAAAACGCCTGTCTGTCTGACTGTGTCATTTCAACTGAATTATCATTATCTTAGTTCAGCAATTTGGGTTTTTTCAAAAGCTGATTAAACTAAGAGGGTAGGCTTTGGTTGGTAAATTCGTTTATCTGGTAAAAAACAAATACAAATCAACAGATTTAGCCGGCAAGAGGCCTTGCGAAGCTACCAAAATGATGTAATTATTTTATTCATGTGCGCTGAGCTCCGATGAGTGCCCAGTGTGTCGCAACAAAAATAACAATGACCTGCAGGGACAGGGGGGGAGAAACAGAAATGAACAGAAGGCCAATTCTTTTCCATAAAAAGCCTTTGGCGCTGGGTGTGGCAGCTGCGTTGCTGGCGGTGTCGGCCGGCTCCCAGGCGGCAAGCTGGCGACTGGGGGATGTCGAGATTCAATTTGATTCGACATTTTCATACGGTGCCAGCTGGCGAACCTCAGAACGCGATTGGGACTCCATCAGCAAAGTCAATCATCCACGCTTTGACTGGGATGGTTACAATGCCGCCACCAATGTTATTTACACACCGCAGGATATCTGGGCCCAACCTGGTGCCTACTCCAGCAATGGGGATGCCGGTAATCTAAACTTTGATCGTGGTGATATGTTCAGCAACATGATCAAAGGCACCCATGATCTCTCCATCCGTAAAGACAATATCGGCTTCTTTGGCCGCTTTATGTACTTTTACGACTTTGCGCAGCGTGGCAGCAATTATGCGTACACCAATCCGCTATCGGGCCAGCAGGTCAATCCTTGTGACGATAAAAGAGCGCGTGAGCTCAGCTGCCGTGATTTGCGGTTACTTGATGCCTACATCTACGGCAACTTTGCGCTGAACGATGGCATGAACCCGTTGACGGTTCGTCTGGGCCAGCAAGTGCTAAGTTGGGGTGAGAGCACCTTTATTCCGCATGGCATCAACATCACACCGGTTGATGTGGGTATTTTGCGGGCTCCTGGAGCGGATCTGCGTGAAGCCTTTATTCCTGTCGGCATGTTGACCATGGCGTTGGGTGTGACCGACAACTTCTCTATGGAAATGTTCTACCAGTACGATTGGGAAAACAGCTATTTGCCAGCTCCAGGTACCTATTTCTCTACCAATGACTTTGCCGGTGCCGGTGGCCACAATCAAAATATTCAGCTTGGCTTTGCGGGCAACCCGGACATTGACTTATTCCACGTGCTGCAAGGCTTGAATCAGCTTGGTACCATGGTCGCTTCCGGCGCTGTTGATCCAGCTACCGCCGCGCAAATGTATCTGGCGTACCCAACCAAAGTAGCACTGCGCCCTCATGGTTCAAACGGTGAGATCAAGCCAAAAAATGGTGGCCAGTATGGTGTCAAATTCGAGTATTTCTCACCAGAACTCAATGATACCGAGTTTGCGCTCTACTACATGAACTACCACAGCCGGGTGCCGCTGATTTCAGGTCGCGCTTCTGACTTTGGTCAAACAGCATTGATGCAGGATGTGACTTTCCTGGCAGCCAATGCCGGTCAGATTGATAAAGACTCCATTTTACAGTTGCAAGGCTTTGCCCATGGCCTGTTGGAGTATCCTGAAGACATCAAGCTGTACGGCTTTAGTTTTAACACCACGGTAGGCACCACCTCAGTCGCCGGTGAAATTGCCCACCGTCGTGGCGAACCTCTGCAAATCGATGATGTCGAAATTCTGTATGCCGGGATGCCCGAGCAGTTGGCCAATGCTGGTTTGCGTCCAGAGTTGGCGGGTATTTCGCAAATTGGTCGCTTTATCGGAGAAAAGGTCGGTTCAGGTAACCGGGCTCAGGGCTACATTGAGCGTGATACCACTCAGGCACAAATGACCTTTACCCATCTGTTTGGTCCGGTGCTTGGCACCGACAACCTGACGGTGTTGGCCGAGGTGGGGGGCATTAAAATTCACAGCATGCCAGCGCATGAGGTACTGCGGTTGAATGGCCCCAATACCGACCGCAGTGGCGCACCTTTGGTGGGTGACTTCGGCCCATCTGAAGGCTTGCACACGGCGCTGTCTGATGGTCCAGAGCCGAACCCGTTCCCGACAGCGTCGGCTTGGGGTTACCGGATTTTTGCTCAGGCTCAGTACAACAACGTGCTGGCTGGCGGCAACCTGACGCATCGGGTGAATTTTGCGCATGATGTCAATGGCATCACGCCGGATCCGTTGTTTATGTTTGTGCAAGGTCGTAAGTCTTTGGGTTACACCATCGGCTTCGATTACCTGAGCCGTTGGTCGGCAGAGCTGTCGTACAACTGGTTCTGGGGCGGTGTTGGTACTACCAACAACCTGGCCGATCGTGACTTTGTATCTTTTAACATCAAGTATTCCATTTAAGTAAGGGACGAGAACCATTATGAAAAAACTCACCCTCCTGGCTAGTGCGGTAGCCATGGTTATTAGCTGCAGTGCACTGGCAAAGATCACGCCGGAGCAAGCTGCTCGTCTTGGACAGGATTTAACGCCGATTGGGGCAGAACGAGCCGGCAATGCTGAAGGAACCATTCCTGAGTGGACCGGTGGCATTTTGACACCGCCGGCTGGCTTTCAACCAGGCGATCATCATCCGGATCCTTTTGCCGATGACAACGTCTTGTTTGTGATTGACAGCAGCAATGTCAATCAGCACCGTGACAAATTGAGCCCAGGACAAATTGCGTTGTTTGAGCTGTATCCGGACACCTTTAAAATGCCGGTGTATCCGACACGTCGCTCAGCTTCGTTCCCGCAGTATTTTTACGATGCGACCAAAGAAATTGCCACCAAAGCAGAGCTGATTGAAGGTGGTAACGGCTTGGCCAATGCGGCCATTGGTATTCCTTTCCCAATCCCAAGCAACGGTCTGGAAGCCATTTGGAATCATATTGTGCGTTACCGCGGCGTATCAGCAACCCGAAACGGTGGTCAGGCAGCTCCGACCGCCAGCGGTGCTTACACTTTTATCGGTTTCGACGAACAGATCATGTTTAAGTACTCCCATCCGGATGCAACCCCTGAAAACCTGATGGCGGAGAACATTCTGTTTAAGTTCAAGCAAAGCGTGACCTCACCAGCCCGTCTGGCCGGTACTGCCTTGCTGGTACACGAAACCATGGATCAGGTTGCTACACCACGTCAGGCCTGGACTTACAACACTGGGCAGCGTCGTGTGCGTCGTGCTCCTAATGTCGCCTACGATGCACCAGGCACAGCGTCGGATGGCCTGCGGACCACCGATGACTTCGATATGTTCAACGGCTCGCCGGATCGCTACAACTGGGAGCTGAAGGGCAAAAAAGAGATGTACATCCCGTACAACAGCTACAAGCTGCACAGTAACGAGCTGAGGTACAGCGACATTCTGATGCCAGGTCACATCAATCCAGAGCACACCCGTTACGAGCTGCACCGGGTCTGGGTAGTCGAAGCGACTTTGAAAGATGGCATGCGTCATGTGTATGGCAAGCGGGTGTTCTACATCGATGAAGACAGCTGGCAAATCCACGTCGCCGACTTGTACGACAACCGTGGCGATCTGTATCGGGTGGCGATGGCGCATGGCCTGAACTACTACGAAGTCCCAACGCACTGGAGTACACTGGAAGTTTTCCATGATCTGAATTCGCGTCGTTACATTGCGCTGGGTCTGGACAACGAGCACCCAATGTACGATTTCTCTGTCACCTTAAGTGACAGTGATTTCACACCAGCTGCTTTGCGTCGTGAAGGCGTGCGTTAATTCACCCCAACACGCTTTGAAAACGGCTGAGTTTCTCAGCCGTTTTGCAATCTAACCCGAGAATAAGTCCGATGAAATTTGCCTGCAGTATTTCCATTGCCCTGGGCGCTTTGTTGTTCATCAGCGCTCCGGCAATGGGCACCAGCTCAGAGGTGTCACCAAAAAGCGCCGTGATGGCGCCTCTGGCGGCACAGTCCCTGCTTACCGACATCCAGCGCTTGCCTTCCAATCGCCTGGTGGCTGTTGGTGAGCGTGGCCATATTCTGTTCAGCGACGATGGGCAGCACTGGCAGCAAGCCGAGGTACCGGTGCGCGCCAGCTTAAATGCACTGTATTTTGTGGATGAACTGCATGGCTGGGCGGTGGGGCATGATGCCACCATTTTGTACAGCTCAGATGGGGGTGAGCATTGGCAGCTGCAGCAATTTTTGCCTGAGCTCGACAAGCCGTTGCTGGATGTGCTGTTCGAAAACAGGCTGCATGGCATTGCCGTTGGCGCCTATGGTTTGATGTATCGAACCGAGGATGGTGGTCAGAGCTGGCAGGTAGAGTTTCATTTGGAGTTGCTCGATGAAGAGGAGCAAGACTATCTGCTTGAATTGAAGGACGACGACCCTGAGCTCTATGCCATCGAGCTGACAGCCATTCTGCCGCATTTTAACCGGCTGTATCAGGCCGACGGTCAGCTGCTGATGGTGGGTGAAGCCGGCTTTATGGGCATCAGTGACGACTTTGGGCGCCATTGGGAGTTGTTGGAGCCTTTTTACCACGGGTCCTTGTTTGATGTGGCGGTAACGACTGAGGGGCATTGGTTGGCGGTTGGGTTACGCGGTCATGTGTTTTTATCCGATGATGAAGGCGACAGCTGGCAGGCGATGGTGCTGGACTCTCAGGCAACCATTAACAGCGTCATTGTGCAGCCAGAAGCCATTTACCTGACCGGCAATGCCGGTTTATGGGCGGTGAGCACCGATCAGGGGCAAACCTTTCGCTTTAGCACCGAAGTGGAGGGGCGGGCCATCGTCAATGCCGTGCCTTTTCAGCAGCAGATGATCCTGGCAACCGAGCTTGGGATCCGACAGTTACCGCAACAGAAGTCAGACTAAGCCATGAGTTTAAATCGATTCGTAAATAAATTTGAGTATGCCTTGTTTCGCCACCGTCTGGTGGTGTTGGCGATTTTTGCCCTGGCGACTTTCTTCCTGTTGTTTAAAGCCACCCAAATTCAGCTGGACGCCGGTTTTAGCAAAAATATCCCGCTAAAGCATGAGTACATGCAAACCTACATGCAGCATGAGCAGGATTTTGGTGGCGCCAACAACATTCTGGTGTCGATGTGCGACGCCAGTGGCGATATCTTTAATGCCAACTTCTTTGAGACCTTGCGTCAGGCGCACGATCAGTTGTACTACATTCCCGGCGTCAACCGGGTGCAGGTGCGTTCCCTGTTCAGTCCCAGTACCCGCTTTGTGGAAGTGGTTGAAGATGGCTTTGCCGGCGGCCCGGTGATCCCGGCCGACTTTGTACCGGATCGACGCGGTCTGGCCCGGGTGCGGGAAAATGTTGAAAAAGCAGGTATTGTGGGCCGGATGGTTGCCGATGATTACAGTTGTGCCATGATCAATGCGCAATTGCTGGAAATCGACCCTTCGACCAATGAGCGGCTGGATACCATTCAGTTTGCTGCCACCTTAGAAGACAAAATCCGTGGTCAGTTCGAAAGTGACCAAATCAGTGTGCATATCATTGGCTTTGCCAAGATGGTGGGTGATGTTGCCGAGGGAGCCAAAGGCGTTTTGGTGTTTTTTGCCATTGCCATAGCTATTACGTCGCTGATGGTGTTCTTCTTTTCACGCTCTTTGATGTTGACGGTCTTGCCGATTGCGTGTTCCTTGATTGCTGTGGTCTGGCAGGTCGGCTTGCTCTCGGTGATCGGCTTTGGCATCGATCCGATGTCGATTCTGGTGCCATTTCTGGTCTTTGCCATCGGGGTCAGTCATGGTGTGCAGATGATCAACTCGACCGGCAAGCGGGTGGCATCGGGGCTGGATGCCAAGACCGCCGCTCAGGCCAGCTTCCGTAAGTTGCTGGTGCCGGGTGGTGTTGCCTTACTGTCCGATACCGTTGGCTTTTTAACCTTGTTGATCATTGAAATCGGTGTCATCCGCGAGCTGGCCATTACCGCCAGTCTGGGTGTGGCAGTCATTATTCTGACCAACCTGATTTTGCTGCCGGTACTGATGTCCTATGCGCGTTTTAGCAAGGCCTATCAGCAACGGGCAGCAGCCGGTAATCCAACCGCCGACAAAATCTGGTACCGCTTATCGGCGGTAGCAACCAAGCCAGTTGCGGCTGTGGTGCTGGTGGTAACGGCGCTGTTGTTTATTGCTGCGACCATACAAAGCCAACACCTGAAGATTGGTGACTTGCATGCCGGAGCGCCAGCCCTGCATGAGCATTCCCGCTACAATCAGGATACCTTCCTGATCACCGAGCGCTTTGCCATTTCGGTCGACTTTATCAATGTGATGGTGGAAACCGTGCCCAATGCCTGCACCCACCACGACATTATGGAGCGGATTGATCAGTTCCAGTGGCAGATGCTGAATGTCCCCGGGGTGCAGTCGGCTGTGTCGTTGGCTTCGGTAGCCAAAACCATCAATGCCGGCTTTAACGAAGGCAATGTGAAATGGCGGGTGTTGCCACGCACCACGCAAAGCCTGGTGCAGGCATCGGCCCAGATTGAAACCGCCAGCGGTTTGCTTAACCGTGATTGTTCGGTGATGCCGGTGATCCTGTTCCTGGAAGATCACCGGGCGGAAACTCTGGCCCGGGTGGTGCAGGCTGCCAAAGATTACGGCCATGAGCTGGGGGATGAAGATACCCGCTTTATGCTGGCTTCCGGCCCGGCGGGTGTAATGGCTGCAACCAACGAAGCGGTTTCTGAAGCCCAGCGGCCGATGATGCTCTATGTCTATGGTGCGGTCATTATTCTTTGTTTGCTCAGCTTCCGCTCAGCCCGTGCAACGGCTTCGGTGGTGATCCCGCTCTTTGTGGTCTCGACCATGGCGATGGCATTGATGACCTTGCTGCAAATTGGCCTGACGGTATCCACCTTGCCGGTGATTGCGCTGGGGGTTGGTATCGGGGTTGATTACGGCATCTACATTGTCTCCAGCATGAGTCAGATGCTAAAAGACAGAGTGCCGATGCGTGAGGCCTATTACGAAGCGTTGAAAGAGCGGGGCAGTGCCGTGCTCTTTACCGGCATTACCCTGGCGATTGGGGTCAGTACCTGGGTGTTCTCGGCGCTGAAGTTCCAGGTTGACATGGGTATTTTGCTGACCTTTATGTTCCTGGTGAACATGCTGGGCGCCATTTTGGTGCTACCCGCTTTGGCCGCTTTTTTCTGGCCAAAGAATAAATAATGCAAAAAAAGTTTATGCATGACTAAACATGAAAATGGCCGAAAGGCCATTTTCTATTTAGGGGAGTTGCATAAGTTGTCACCAGGCCTTGCCAACACTGGTTGCACCAGTCTAAAACACTGAAATAAAGCTCGAAAATGGCTACAATAGTGACTACACTTCGCAGCTAACGCGCGCAATGGTGCGACGTTGAATCATGCCCTTAGCGTCATGACGTCAAGAAAGGATATGAAAATGGCACTGATAGATGGTCAACCCTCTGTACTACTACAAAACGTAAAAAAACTGATTCAGCAAAAAGTAAAAGAGCAGCCGGCTTTGGTCGAAAAATTCGCTGCCATCCTCTATGGCAGCATCGCCTCTGAAGATCTGATTGGCCGCAACGACAGCGACCTCTACGGTGCTGCTCTTAGTCTGTGGAAAACTTTCAACAACCAGCAAAAAGATGGCGCTGTGATCCGGGTGTTTAACCCTGAGATTAGCCGGCATGGCTGGGAGTCCAAGCACACCATCGTCGAGATCGTGGTGCACGACATGCCATTTTTGGTCGACTCGGTGCGGATGGCACTGAGCCGGCAAAATATCTCGGCACACTTTTTTGTCCACCTGCCATTGCAAGCCAAGCGCTCAGAGCAAGGCAGCATCGAAGATTTCGACAAATTAGGCGCTAAAAGCAAAGCCGATACCCGCCAGACCGTGTTTCATATCGAAATTGACCGTCAGACCGACAAAGCTGCCATCGACGCTTTAACCGATGAGCTGCACTCAGTGATGGAAGACGTCAGCCTGTCGGTGCAAGACTGGCAGCAGGTGCGCGAAAAGCTGAAAAGCGTGATTGCTGCTTTACCCAGCGACAAGTCGCAGCATCAACAGCGCAAAGACCACATCGACTTCCTGAACTGGCTGGTGAAAGACAACTTCACCTTCCTGGGTTACCGCGAGTACAAGATCAAGCCGGTTAAAGGCGATTACCGCATTGAAGGGGTTGCCAATACCGCATTGGGCTTGATGCGCCGTGCCGATGCCAAAGATCTGATGTTGTCCGAGCTGCCAGAAAATGCCCGCCACCAGGCACTGGATGACTCCTTGTTGATTTTGACCAAGACCAACCACAAATCCCGGGTCCATCGGCCAGCGTACATCGATTACGTCGGTGTTAAGCAGTTCAACGACAAAGGTGAGGTTGTTGGCGAGCATCGCTTTATTGGTCTGTATTCAGCCACCCTGTACAACAACAGTGCCGCCGATATCCCTTTGCTGAAGTCCAAGTTGGCCGAGGTGATGGCCATGTCGGAATTCACACCGGGTACTCACGCTTACAAAGCCTTGCTGAATATTCTGGAAACCTACCCCCGGGATGAGCTGATCCAGGCCAGCCCAGACGATTTACTGGATGTGGCCACCGGGGTGTTGCAAATGCAAGAGCGCGACATGACCCGGGTCTTTATGCGCAAAGACACCTTTGGTCGCTTCGTTTCGGCCATGGTCTATGTCCCGCGAGAGCGTTACAACACCCAATTACGTCGGGAAACCCAACAGATCTTCCAGCAGTTTCTGAAAACCGA
Source organism: Alkalimonas delamerensis (assembly GCF_030717955.1). NCBI lineage: Bacteria > Pseudomonadati > Pseudomonadota > Gammaproteobacteria > Alkalimonas > Alkalimonas delamerensis. The sequence goes on from NZ_JAUZVY010000002.1 coordinate 321,462, forward strand.
TGAGCCGGTTGAGTTTACCACCTTCTTCTCCGAGTCGGTGTTGGCCCGTACCCACTACATCATCCGTATCCACGATAGTCATGTTGAGCTGAATGTGAAAGAAATCGAACGCAATCTGATCGAAGCGGCCCGTACCTGGGAAGACAAACTGGAGTCTGCACTGGTCGGTGTCTATGGCGAAGCCAAAGGCCGTGAGTTAGCCCGCAAATACGTCAATGCCTTCCCGCGTGGCTACAAAGAAGAAATGCTGCCAAACGATGCCCTGGTCGATATCGGCAAGCTCGAATCGCTGAACGACGAGCATACGCTGGAAATGCTGTTTTATCAGCCGCAGGAAGAAAAGGCCAACAGCAAAGCGGTGCGGTTGAACCTGTTCCATAAAGACAAACCCATCCATTTATCCGATGTGCTGCCGATGCTGGAAAACTTTGGCCTGCGGGTCATTGGTGAAACCCCTTACCCGGTGAAATCTCCCGATGGCGCTGTCAGCTGGATCCTGAACTTCACTATGGAGCTGAACTGCGAACTGCTGAATGAATTCGAGCAGGCTCAGCAGGACTTCCAAAGCTCCTTTGCCAAAGTCTGGGCCGGTCAGCTGGAAGACGATGGCTTTAACCGCCTGATCCTGGCGGCTGGTTTGTCCGGGCGCGAAGCCGCTTTGCTGCGTGCCATTGCCAAGTACAAACGCCAAATTGGCGGTACTTTCAGCCAGAACTACATTGAAACCACCTTCAGCCGTTACCCACAACTGGCCCGCTTGATTGTGGAACTGTTCAACGGCAAGTTCTCACCGTCCAGCAAGGTCTCTGCCAAAGCCATCGAGAAGCTGGAGCAGCAAATTACCGAAGAGCTGGAGCACGTTGCCAATCTGGACGACGACCGCATTATCCGGCGCTTTGTCGATATTGTGCATGCCATTTTGCGCACCAACTACTTCCAGCCCGATGCAGCCGGTTTGGAGAAGCCGTACATTTCGATGAAGATCAAGCCAGAGCTGATCCCGGAAATTCCATTGCCAGTGCCAGCCTTCGAGATTTTTGTCTATTCACCACGGGTCGAAGGGGTGCACTTGCGCTTCGGTAAAGTTGCTCGTGGCGGTTTGCGCTGGTCGGATCGTCGGGAAGACTTCCGCACCGAAGTGTTAGGCCTGGTCAAAGCGCAGCAGGTAAAAAATACCGTCATCGTCCCTGTGGGCGCCAAAGGTGGTTTTGTCTGTAAGCAGCTGCCGGAAACCGGTGGCCGTGAAGCCTTTATCAACGAAGGCAAAGCCTGTTACCGCACCTTTATCCGCGGTTTGCTGGATGTTACCGACAACATCGTCAAAGGCGAGATTGTGCCACCTAGCGATGTGGTGCGACTGGACGAGGACGATCCTTATTTGGTGGTGGCGGCCGATAAAGGCACCGCGACCTTCTCGGATATCTCCAACAGCATTTCCGAAGAGTATGGCTTCTGGATGGGCGATGCCTTTGCCTCAGGCGGCTCCAATGGCTACGATCACAAAGGCATGGGCATTACCGCCCGTGGTGCCTGGGAATCGGTCAAGCGTCATTTCCGCGAAATCGGCATCGATTGCCAAAGCACCGATTTCACCTGTGTCGCCATCGGTGACATGGCTGGGGACGTGTTCGGCAACGGCATGCTGCTGTCGAAGCACATTCGCTTGCAGGCTGCCTTCAACCACATGCACATCTTCATTGATCCAAACCCGGATGCGGCTAGCTCCTACAAGGAGCGGGAGCGGATGTTCAAGTTGACCTCATCCACCTGGGAGGACTACGACAAATCCCTGATCTCGGAAGGGGGTGGCATCTTCCTGCGCAGTGCCAAGTCGATCAAACTGACACCGCAAATGAAGAAAATGCTCGGCACCAGCAAAGCGACCATGACACCGACCGAGTTGATCCGGGCTTGTCTGGCGATGCCGGTCGATCTGATTTGGAACGGTGGTATCGGCACCTACATGAAAGCCAGCGATGAAAGCCACGCCGAAGTCGGTGATCGCGGTACCGAAGCACTGCGCTTAAATGGCAAAGAGTTCAAAGCCAAAATCTTTGGTGAAGGCGGTAACCTGGGGGCAACTCAGCGTGGCCGGATTGAATTCGCTGCTCAGGGCGGTCGCATCAACACCGACTTTATCGACAACGTCGGCGGGGTGGATTGCTCGGATAACGAAGTTAACATCAAGATTTTGCTGAACGCCCTGGTTGCCTCTGGCGATCTGACCTTGAAACAGCGCAATGCTTTGTTGGTGGATATGACCGATGATGTCGCGCGGCTGGTGATTGAAGACTGTTATCAGCAAACCGAGAGCATTTCCATTTCAGGCCTGCTGGGTGCGGATCAGCTGAAAGAATACACCCGCTTTATCCATACGCTGGAAAAAGACGGCAAATTAAACCGTGAGCTGGAGTTCCTGCCATCCGATGATGAATTGTCGGATCGCATGGCGCGAGGCCAGGGCCTGACCCGTCCTGAGCTGGCGATCCTGACTGCTTACGGCAAGATGGTGTTAAAAGAGCAGCTGGTACTGCCAGAGATTTATGAGAACCCGTACTTTAAACAAGAGCTCTTTGCTGCTTTCCCGGAAGTGCTGCAGAAAAAGTACAGCGCCGAGATGGAGCAGCACCCACTGAAAGGTGAAATCATTGCCACCAAGCTGGCCAACCAGCTGGTCAATGAAATGGGCCCGAACTTCGCCCAGCGAATGCGCGAAGAGACCGGCAGCAGTGTGGCAGAGCTGTTGTTGTGCTATGCTATGGCGCGCGATTTGCTGGATGTGCCCAGCCATTGGGATGCGCTACGGGCCTTGGATAACAAGATCCCGTCCAGCCTGCAAACCAAGTTGCTGCACCAACTGCGCCGCACCTTACGCCGGGCGACCCGCTGGTTCCTGCGGCATCGCAATAAGGCACTGGATATTCAGCAAACACTGGACTTCTTCAAGCCGGCCTTTAAAGAGTTATCGGCCAACCTGCCGCGCTTTATGGCAGAAAAAGAGATGGCCGAACTGGATAAGCAATTCAAGGCGTACCAGGACAAAGGGGTTCCGGAAGCGACTGCACGTTATCTGGCTTACCTCAGCACTGTCTTCTCAGTGATGGACATTGCGCAGGTTGCCGATGCCGAGCAAACCTCACTGGCGCTGACCGCAGAGATTTATTTCAAACTGGGCGACAGTCTGGATCTGCACTGGTTCCTGGAGCAAATTACCCATCAGCCGGTTGCCAACCATTGGCAGGCACTGGCCCGGGCCAGCTACCGCGAAGAGCTGGACTGGCAGCAACGCTCTCTGGCGGCTGTAGTGGTACGCAGCTGTGGCGGCGCATGCGATGCCGAAGCTGTAATTGCCAGTTGGCTCGAGGAGCACGACGCCTTGCTGGAGCGCTGGCGAATGATGCTGGCAGAGTTCAAAACCACCAAGACTCATGAGTTTGCTAAGTTCTCGGTGGCCTTGCGTGAACTGATGCTGCTTAGCCATCATTGTGAGCCTGTTAAATCCTGATTCTTCAGGGTAAACTAGCCCGCAGTTTAACCTCCGAAACCCCGGTTAATCACCGGGGTTTCTTTTGCACAGCCCGGAGTCTTTGCGATGTTTTATCCCTTTGCCAGAAGTCTGATGTTTGCCTGTGATGCCGAACGCGCCCATAACTTAGCGTTAGGGACTTTGAAGCGCTGCGCTCATTCCCCGCTGGCGATGGCGTGGCGGCAGGATGTGCCGGCGAGGCCTGTGACGGTGGCCGGGATCCAATTTGATAACCCGGTTGGCCTGGCTGCGGGCCTGGATAAAAATGCCGACTGCATCGATGCCTTTGGTCAAATGGGATTTGGCTTTATCGAAGTAGGCACCGTGACGCCGCGTCCTCAGGCCGGCAACGACAAGCCGAGAATTTTCCGCTTGCCCAAAGCTGAGGCCATCATTAATCGGATGGGTTTTAACAACAAAGGGGTGGATTACCTGGTACACAACGTGAAACAGGCCAGTTATCAGGGCGTCCTGGGCATCAACATTGGCAAAAACAAAGACACGCCAAATGAGCAGGGCAAAGACGATTACGTGCACTGCATGCGCAAGGTCTATCCGCACGCCAGCTATATTACGGTCAATATTTCGTCGCCCAATACGCCAGGCTTGCGTGAATTGCAATACGGCGATGCGCTGGATGAGCTGCTGCAAACGGTACGCAACGAGCAACTCGATTTGCAGGCACAGTACGATAAGTACGTACCAGTCTTTGTCAAAATTGCTCCGGACATGGACCAAGCCGAGGTGCAGCAAGTGGCTTTGGCGCTGCTGCGCAACAAAATGGATGGTGCCATTGCCACCAACACCACTTTAGCGCGCACCGGGGTTGAAGGCATGAAGCATGCCGAAGAAGCCGGCGGTTTAAGCGGCTTGCCGGTGCAACAAAAAAGCACCGAGGTGTTGCAGCAATTGCGTCAAGCCGTGGGTAAGGACTTTCCGCTGATTGGGGTAGGGGGCATTGTCGATGCTGCTTCGGCCCAGGCCAAACTGGCAGCCGGCGCCAACTTGCTGCAATGTTACACCGGTTTTATCTACCGCGGGCCGGCGCTGGTCAAGACGATCGTCGACAGCCTCTGACGGATCCTGCACCCCTTATAAGGATCCTGGCAGGATCCTTTTTTATTAGAAGAAATTCGAATTTCACTTTGATCATAAGTTGTTATACTTGCAGAAATGATCAATATTTCTAATAGCTTAGGATTGCCTTATGCTGTCACCGTCGGAACACTGGTGCTGGACTTACTGCCCACAGCGGCAACAGTTGGTGCTGGACATGAACGCCGAGCTGGCGTTTCCGGTGCCATTTGGCCCTGAGCAACTGCATCTTCCGGCCAGCGAGCAAGCCTTCACCATGCAGGATGCCGAGCGTTACTGGCAGCTGCTGGAGGTGTTGGAGCAAGGTGGGCTTGATGCCGAGCAGCGACTTTACTTCACTCTGACGGCACTGGCTGCCATTAACTTTATGCGCGCTCAGGGGCATAAAAGCTGGTACTTTGCCGACATCGCCAATCACCGGCCGCTGCATTCCTTGCAATTGGTCGAGCTGGTTGGGCAGCAGGGCGTCTTAGCGCTGGTGCTCACCACCGATGGCCAGTGCGCCCAAACCTTGTTGCTGCAACCCGCCGTCACTTTAACTTGCAAAGCTTTAGCTACCGGTACTGTGCTGCGTTTGCTGACATCCCGCCTTCGTCCTTATCAGGCTGCGGTGATGCGGCGCTCTGCCTGACTAAGGTCAACACGTCCTGGCACCCAGTTTGGCTTGTTGCGCGACCTGCCTTGCTGCTATAGTACGGCCTCAGCGCGAAACAGCCGGATGCATGATGCCCAGTTATGATTAAGAAGTTTTCTGCCCTGATCCGCCAGGTGGCGGGGAAGCCTTTGCCTGCGATCCCCGGGGTGCCAGTGCTGAGCAAGCGCCGCCGTCTGATGGTGGCCATTATGCTGTTGTTTCATGTGTTGGGGGCGCTGTCGTCGCTCGATGCACTGATGTCATCGCGCACCTCGCAGGGCAGTATCGCCTGGATCATTTCGTTAAACACCTTTCCTTATGTCTCGGTACCGGCCTATTGGATCTTTGGCCGCTCTAAATTCCAGGGCTATGTCATTTCGCGCCGTGAAACCGACTCGGATCTGTGGTTAAAGCATCAATTGAAAATGTCGACCGTCGACCGTTTTCAACTGCAAAACAGTCGGGTTCGCGGTAGCCTGCAAGCACTTGAATCACTGGCGAAAATGCCGGTGTTAACTGGCAATGAAGTCGAATACCTGATCGACGGTCAGGAAAAGTTCGACAGTATTTTTGCCGGCATTCGCGCCGCCGAACACTATGTTCTGGCGCAGTACTACATTATTCGCAACGATGAGATTGGCCAGCGTTTTCAACAAGCGCTTATCGAAAAAGCCGAGCAGGGTGTGCAGGTCTTTCTGCTGTACGATGAAATTGGCAGCTACCGGCTCGGTCGTCGTTATCTTCGTCAATTGGAGCAAGCCGGTGTCCAGGTTCGGCCTTTTCACTCCACCAAAGGGCCGGGCAACCGATTTCAGTTGAATTTTCGCAATCACCGCAAATTGGTGATCACCGATGGCAAGCATGCCTGGCTCGGTGGGGCCAACATTGGTGACGAGTACCTGGGGTTAAGCCGGCGCTACGGCCATTGGCGGGATACTCACCTTAAAATTACCGGCCCTGCAGTGATGAGTGTGCAGCTGTCTTTTGTCGAAGACTGGTATTGGTCCAGCGATACCATTCCAGATCTCAATTGGGACGCCACACTGTCCGACCGGGCCGATTTACCCATTCTGATACTGCCTTCCGGCCCGGCCGATCGGCATGAAACCGCCAGTTTGATGATGCAGCACCTGATCCACAGCGCCGTCGATCGATTCTGGATATCCAGCCCTTATTTTGTGCCGGATGAAGGGGTGCTATCAGCACTCAAGTTAGCGGCGTTGCGTGGGGTGGATGTGCGCATTCTTATCCCGGAGCGCACCGACAACTACCTGGTGTATCTGGCGGCTTATGCCTTTGTCGCGCCCTTAATTGAGCTTGGTATTGAGATCCACCGCTATGAAAAAGGGGTGCTTCACTCCAAGAGTTTTTTGATTGACGACAACCTCAGCAGTGTGGGTACCGTCAATCTGGACAACCGATCTTTCCGGTTGAACTTTGAAATCACCGCGCTGATTGCCGGCGATGAACCGAACCAGCGCTTAGAGAAGATTTTCCAGACCGACTTTGATCGCTCCCGCATCATGACGGTGGAGGAAATTGAGAACAAATCCCTGTTCTTCCGTGCTTTGTCCCGTGCCGCCTATTTGATGGCTCCGGTGCTTTAAAAGCGGGTTTCCATGGCCAGCAGTGGGCGATAGGCATCGTCCACCAGCCAGATGCTGCGCCACTTGTCAAATGTCAGGCAGGGATGCGAGCCACCCAGCAGCACCACATCGCCTACCTGCAACTGCAGATCCGCTGGGTAGGGCCAAAAACAGTGCTGGTCCATGATGCGCTCGGTCTGTCCGTTGGCAGGATCAAAGGGCAGCCGCTTGCCATCCCGATACAACGCCAACACCTGTGGCATACCGGCATCGTGCGCAATATCACGCTTGCCAAGGCCAAGGACAGCCAGACCTGGCTCGGGCAAGGACTGCACAAAAGCTGCGACCTCAAGCGCCGGTTGCAAGTCGCCACCCAGTTGCTGCGCCAGGGCGCTGCGAGCCATCACTTGCTGCTGTGCTTTGGCATAGAGCTGGTGATCATGGCTGATGTAACAACCGGGACGTAATACCACCTCCATGCCGTGCTGTGTTGGCAAGCTCTTCAGCACCTCAGCCACAATGTCGTACCAGACCGAGCCTGCCCCGGTCAGCAAGGCTGTTCGGGGGGCAATAAAATGTTGCTGCAGTTGCAGGCAGAGTGCTGCCGCCTCAGCAACCCACTGCCGCACGCCGGCTTCATCCTTGGCGATGCCTTCGTAAAACTCCAGCCCAGCCAGCAAGAGCCCTGCTGATTGTTGAATTTCACTGGCCAAGCTAAGACAGGCATCGCCATGGCGAAGCCCGCAGCGCCCGGCCAAAGTCCCCAGCTCAATCAAGCAAGGCAGCTGGCAGTCTTGCTGACTAAAGAATGCTGACAATTGCTGCACATTGGTTGCATCGTCGATGCAGCAATAAACCGTCACCCCTTGTTTGAGCAAATTGGCAATGATTGCCATATTGCCCTGGCCCACCAATTGATTGGCGAGGATAATCTTGCTGGCTCCGGCCTGGGCTGCGATGGTCGCCTGGTACGGAGTGGCAACCGTCAAGCCCCAGGCCCCTGCGACCAACTGGCGTTTAAATATTTCCGGGGTCATGCTGGTTTTGCCATGCGGTGCCAGCTTCACACCCGCGCGTTCGGCAAAGGTTTGCATCCAATGAATGTTATTGTGCAGCGCACTTTGACGAATGATGGCGGCCGGCAAAGGCAACTGACCATCGAGCAGACACGCCTCTGACGGTTGGTGATAGCAGGGATCGGCTTTGTGTTGCATGCAGGCTCCTTGAACGCAATTGGCGATGCAGTTGATAATTTATCCAACCGAAAGGTTTACTTTTTGAACTCAATGGTACAAAGTATCGTTGATAATTACCACTTATAGTCTGAGTTTAGGCTTGTTTATTTCGCGGGTTGTCGCAAATATGACGTTTGAAATTGATATTTTATCTCGCATGTCGGAGCGCTTTATCGAACTCAGCGACTCCGAACAAAAAGTGGCTCAGTTGATCTTGAATGATGTGCGGGCGGCCACCGAGCTGAACATCGCCGCACTGGCCAAAGCGGCAGGTGTTAGCCAGGCGACGGTGACCCGTTTTGCCCGCAGTGTGGATTGCAAAGATGTGCGTCAGCTGAAAGTGAAGTTAGCCCAATCCCTGGCGGTAGGCCAGCGGTTTATTGAAGAAAGCCCGGATCTTGATGGCATTCAAGGCGTGTACGAAGCCATTAAAAATACCCTGGACTTAAGCCGTAAGTTGCTTAAAACCGAATCGGTGCATCAGGCCGTGCAGTGGCTGTTGCAGGCCAGAATGGTGCTCTGCCTTGGCATGGGGGGCGGTTCGTCCATCGGCTCACTGGAAATGCAAAACCGGTTGTTTCGTTTTGGGGTACCGGTCAGCAGTTATCAGGATGGTTTATTGTGCCGTATGGTCGCTGCAGCGGTCGAGCCGACCGATGTGCTGGTGGTGATTTCCCTGACCGGCAATACTCCGGAAGTGGTGGATGCCGCCGCCATTGCGCGGCAGTACGACGCCAAAGTCATCGCTATTACCAAACCGGACTCGCTGCTGGCTCATGAGTCGGATCTACTGCTGGCGATCCAGGCACCGGAAACCGATTACATTTATAAACCCTCGGCCTCGCGCTACGCCATGCTGGCGGTGATTGATATTCTGGCGACCGAGTTGGCCAAACAAAACAAGCGGCGCTCACGTGACAAACTGCGACGGGTTAAGCTGTCGCTTGACAGCCACCGCGGCGGGGATGAGCGCCAACCTTTAGGGGATTGACAGGAGGAAGCATGGCAATACGTCGTTTTGGGATTGAGGGCAATACCGGCACAGGCGGTCAGCCGCTGCCATTTGCCAAGGCGGTAGCCGCCGGTGGCTGGTTGTATGTATCGGGCCAGACTCCGATGCGCGATGGTGAAGTGGTGGAAGGTGGTATCGTTGAGCAATCGCGGTTAGCCATTGAAAACTGCCTGGCAATCATGACCGAAGCGGGCTTTGCCAAAGCTGACATCGTGCATCTGAAGGTTTTTTTGACCGATGCGCGCTATTTTTCTTCGTTTAACAAGGTCTTTGCCGAGTACTTTGCCGAGGCACCGCCGGCCCGGGTCTGCGCTGTGACCGAGTTGGTGGTCGACTGCAAAGTCGAAGTGGACTTGACCTGCTACAACCCTGCTAAAGTTGACTCCGAATGACACCGCTGTCATTTTTGACTGGGGGCTTCCGATGAACCTGGGTGTCTTTTACAGTTTGTTTGCACTCTATCTGGCCGGGCTTATTGCTTTAAGTCTCTGGCTAGCCCGACGGCAGCGCAGCAGCGATGACTTCTTACTGGCGGGGCGTCAGGTTTCCGGTCGCCTGAGCCTCGGCACCACAGTGGCAACCATGATAGGCACGGGTACCAGTATGGGGGCGGTGGGTTTTGCTTACACCAACAGCTGGGCTGGCATGCTGTACGGCATTGGTGGTGCCTGTGGTATTTTATTGCTGGCCTGGCTGTTTGCACCGGTCAGGCGTTACGGCTTTATGACCATGAGTGAAGAGCTGTCTTATTACACCGGAGCCCGGCCTCAGGTCCGTCTGCTCTTTGCCTTGTTGATTTTTGTGGCGTCACTCGGCTGGCTTGGAGCGCACCTTATTGGTGGCGCTTTGTATTTATCCTGGGCCACCGGTATGGATTTGAATGTCGCTAAGTTGATCATCGCGACGGCTTTTACCCTCTACATTGTGATTGGTGGCTACAGCGCTGTGGTTTGGACCGACTCCATCATGGCCATTATCTTATTTATCGGTTTTATTTTGATGGCGCTGCTGATCAGCGTACAGGCCGGTGGCATTCAGGCGTTGGCGGCAGAGGTTCCGTCTGCGCAGTCCGGCTGGCAAGCCTTAACGCATATTGGGGTGGTGCCAGCGCTTTCACTGTCTGCGGTCATTGCCTTGGGGGTGTTGGCCACGCCTTCCTTTCGTCAGCGTATTTACTCAGCCCGCTCCGTCCGTACGGTCCGGCGAGCCTTTACTCTGGCCGGCCTGTTGTACCTTGCCTTTGCTGCGTTACCCGCGCTCATTGGCATCGCGGCTCGTCAGACAGCACCAGAGCTGGCCGATCATCAATTTGCCTTTGCCACCATGGCGGTGCAAGTGTTGCCTGGGATGGTGGCCATCCTGGTGCTGCTGGCCGGTGTATCGGCTACCTTGTCCTCGGCAAGCTCCGACGCCATAGCGGCGGTCAGTATTTTTATCCGTGATCTGTTGCAGCAGTGCGTCCCAGCAGGCTTTGCTCCCAAGCGCCTGCTGCTGCTCAGTCGGCTGATGCTGGTGGTGGTGGCGGTGTTGGCTCTGAGCATGGCACTGCTGTCGAACGATATCATTCGCTACATTACCTCTTTGATTGCTACCTTGATGTCCGGTCTGGCGGTCACAGCTCTGCTGGGCCGTTTTTGGCCTGGTTTTCGCTGGCAGGGTGCTGTGGCGGCTGTGCTGTGCGCCATGCTGGTCTCTTTCAGTATTTTGCTCACGCCCGATTGGCTGGCGTATTGGGGCAATCCGGTGTTGCCGGCATTTGCCGGGGCCTTGCTCAGTGCTCTGTTGGTCAGTGGGTTTTACCGGCATCAGCCGGTGTCCCGCCTGGCCAGTATGCGCCGTTTACGGGCAGAGCGGCAGCGCTTTTTGCAGCAAAAACCAGCTGCTGAGATAGCGGCTGAAGCCGATGCCGCCAACACCCATTCCACCCGGTTCGATCCGAAACGAGACAGTCCGTTATGATCCGTATTTTTACCGCTTCGCTGGCGACAGAAACCAACACTTTTTCGCCGATGTTTACCGATCTTGCCAGCTTTAAAAACAGTTTTTATGCGGCTCCGGGCGAGCACCCGGCAACGCCAACCTTATGCAGTGCACCCCTAGTAGCCTGTCGGGAAGAAGCGCAGCGCCAGCCGATCCAGTTGTTTGAAGGCAGCTGCAGCTGGGCGGAGCCTGGTGGCCTGGTCAATCGTGCCAGTTACGAGTACCTGCGTGATGAGTTGCTGCAGCAATTGCAGCAGGCGCTGCCGGTTGATGCGGTTATTTTAGGCTTGCATGGTGCCATGGTGGCCCAGGGCTACGACGATTGCGAAGGGGATTTATTGCAGCGTGTTCGGGCTATGGTTGGCCCCGATACCGTCATTTCCGCTGAATTGGATCCGCACAGCCACCTGACGGCCAAGCGGCTGGCCATGGCGGACTTGCTGATTGCCTTCAAAGAGTTCCCACATCTGGATTTTATGGATCGTGCCAGAGAGCTGGTGCGGCTAACACTGGCGACAGTGCGCAAGGAAATCAATCCTTGCATGGCCAGCTTCGATTGCAAGATGATCGATGTGTTGCCAACCAACAATGAGCCGATGAAGTCTTTTGTCGCCCGGATCCGCCAACTGGAGCAGCAAGCCGGTGTGTTGTCGATTTCGGTGATCCATGGCTTTATGGCGGGGGATGTACCTGAGATGGGCACCAAGCTGTTGGTGATTACCGACAATCAACCCGAACTCAGCGAGCAGCTGGCCCGGCAGTTGGGCATGGAGCTCTTTGCACTGCGCGGCCAAAGCATGCCCACCATGCTGTCGGTCGAGGAGGGGGTCAGCCGGATGCGCAGCAGCGAGCAAACCCCGGTGGTGCTGGCCGATGTCTGGGACAATCCGGGTGGGGGCGTCGCCGGTGATGGCACCTTGATTTTGCACGAGGTGTTGCGGCAACAGGTGCAAGGCGTGGCTTTTGGGACCATTTGGGATCCGATGGCGGTGCAATTGTGCATGGCAGCCGGTGAGGGGGCCGTGATCCCGCTACGCTTTGGTGGCAAAAGCTGCGCCACAGCCGGTGCACCGGTGGATCAGTGGGTGGAAGTGAAAGCGCTGCGCCAGCAAGCCTGGCAGGATTTTGCTGGCAGTCAGGTGCCAATGGGGGCCTGCGCCTGGATCCGCTTCGCCGGCGTTGACGTGATCTTAAACTCCAACCGTTGCCAGTCGTTTGATCCCAGCTTGTTTTGCGCGCTTGGCATTGAGCCTGCGCAGTACCGTGGTCTGGTGGTCAAGTCGACCAATCACTTCTATCAGGGCTTTGCGGCCATCGCTGCCGAGGTCTGGTATCTGGATGCCAAAGCGCCTTACCCAAGCGATCCAAGGCGCAACCAGTATCAGAAACTAAGCCGCGCCATATGGCCTATTGTGGAGCAACCGCATCTGCTGGATCAGGCAAAATGCCATCCAGCGACAGACGTTCAATGCAGCCGCAATCCTGCAAGGTGACATAAAGGTAAGGCCACTGCACAGCTAGGTTGGTTGGGTAGCGGTGTTGCAGTGGCAACTCGGCCAGCAATGCGCCTGTTGTACTGAGTAAAATCACCCGGCCCTCACCAAAACGGGTGACTGCCAGCACCCCAGGCTGCACCATTCGCATACCATCCAGGCCCCCATGGGAGAACGCTGCCAGCAAGGTTTTGTCGTGCAGCTGTTGCTCATCTATGCGGTAGCGCCAGATCCGACGCTGCAGGCTCTCATTGACAAAAAGTTTGTGGCCATCACTGGATACTTCGATGCCATTGGTGGTGCCCATGCCAGACTCCAGCAACTGGTAGCGGCCATCGGCCGATACCCGCCACAGTTGACCGCTACCGCTTTGCCAATCGGGGTCGCTGGCAAAGAGCGTATCCGGTGGCAACAGCGCCAGATCATTGGGTTGGTGCATGGCCGGAACATGCACCAGCTCGCTCAGTGCTTGTGTTGCCATCTGGTATTGCCAGACCCGGTTGCGGCTGTAATCGGCAATAAACATCCGGCTGCCATCGGCACTGAAGCGAATGCCATTGCCAATGCTGCCCGCTGGCAGCTCAAATACCAGCTCGGTTGTATCCTGGCCGCTTACCCGGCCAATGCTGCCTTGCTGGCGGTAATTCACTACATAAAGCGCACCATCGGGCCCAAAGGCCGGGCCTTCAATGCCGGAAGTAAAGGTATTGGCTTCAACCCACTGCTGGCTGTTAACTGGGGTCAGCAAGGGCTGTATCAAGCGGTGCGCGGCAATCACCAGCTCAGCTTCAATGCCCCGGCTTTGTTGCCACAGCGCATCAGCACCGGCTGGAGCTGCTTCTTGCCTGGCGTGGGCCTTCAGCAGGGAGAGTCCAACCTCGGCCAACTGGCTCAGGGTGTCGATGATGGGTATTAATTCCTGCGCCGCCGGTTTGTCGGTTAAGTAGGGGGTTAAACTGCGCGGCAACTGCTGCCAACGGCTTAGCTGTGCTTTCAAAGGCTTGAGGTCGGTATCTGGCTGTTGTTGCCACTTTTTAAGCAATTGCTCAAGCGCGCGCAGCTGGCTTTGCTCTGCCGGCAAGAAGTCCACCAGACGGTTCAGAGGCGCCTGATTGTGGTATTGCTGGCGGACGGAGCGCTCATGCAATCGGTGGTAATAGTGAGCCGGCTCCAGCGCTACAACCAGTTGCTGCAGCGCGGCCAGGCCTGCGGGTTCAACCAGGCTGGCCAGCCCTTGTGTTTGTTGCTGCAGGTGCAAAAGGCCGACCGAGTCTTCCAGCCAGGGCTCCAGCTGCTCCAGCCGTTGGTAAAGCTTCGCTTCATCGCGAAGCTCAGCTGGTGACCACAGGCGCTCTGCGACGACCAGGGCCTGAGGCCAAAGCCTTCGATCGATCACCTCGGCATTCACCAGCTCGCCCCAAAGGGCGATCTCACCGCCCAGCACCCGCGCTTGCTGATCCAGACTTAATGCCGGACGTGCTATGCCTGCAGGCAGCGGATCCTGTTGGTTGTGCCAGTCGATTTGCTCCCCAGCAACGGCATAGGGCGCATTGCCAACCACCAGCTCACCGGCTAGCTGCTCTGCCAGCGTCCAGTCGGCTTGCACCGGGCCCATCCAGGTATCGAGTGAAAAGCGTAGCCGATTGGCCTCCACGGTTAAGTCCGGCAGTGCCTGTCGGCTGCGCCCTGCAAAGTCGATAAAGCCCTCAAGGCGTTGCTCGTAATGCAGCAGCCATAGTTTGCCCTCTATGGGAGCACCGCGTAAACGGGGGATGGTAAAGCGCCATCCCGACCAGGCCTGGTAGCCTTCTGGTTGGGCTGGGGAAGGCTGAGGCAGTGGATCAATCCGGTAATGAAAGTGCGCAAACTGAGGCTGATCCAGGTAATAGCCGGTCGATAAAATCACATCATGGCCGGCCTGAGCCGCTTCGACCACCGAGTCCAGTCCACGCCAGGACTGCACCAGACTGGATGAAGGCAGCTCAGGGGTCAGGATCTCATCCCAGCCAATCATCCGACGATCCAGCTGCTTTAAAATGCCAAGCACGCGTTGATTAAACCAGGTTTGGAGCGCCAGGTGGTCTTCCAGGCCATGTTGCTGCTTAAAAGCCCGGATCCCAGGGTTTTGCTGCCAGTGATCGGGCAAGACCTCATCGCCTCCAATGTGCAGATAAGGATCGGGAAACAAACTGGCGACCTCTTCCAGCAATTTGGTTAAAAATTGATAGCTGCTTTCCTGGGTTGGATCCAGCACTGCCGGGTGAATGCCCCAGTGCTTTTCAGGCTCGGCAGGCCCCGGCATCGACATCAACTCCGGGTAAGCCGCGCCCAATGCTGTGGTATGACCGGGCACATCAATTTCCGGGACCACGCGAATACCGCGTAATGCTGCGTAATCGATGATGCGCCGGACATCTTCCTGGCTGTAATAGCCAGCGGTGCCGCCAATTTGATGCAGCTTTGGAAAACGCTTTGACTCCAGTCGCCAGCCCTGATCGTCGGTTAAATGCCAGTGCAACACATTGAGTTTGGCAGCAGCCATCCCGTCCAGCTGGCGTTTGATGGTGTCTACCGGTAAAAAATGCCGAGCCGGATCCAGCAGCAGGCCGCGCCAGGAAAAACGAGGCGCATCTTTTATGGCAAGGGCCGCAAGGCTGCTGTGCCCGGCCAGCAATTGCAGCAAGGTTTCCAGTCCATGCAAAGCGCCCAGGTGGGTGGGTGCTTGCAACAAAATACCGGCAGCATCGAGCCGCAGTCGATAGGATTCATCCTGATGCAACCTGGGGTACCAAAAAGGCTCCGCGCTTTCGATTTCAATGCGAAGGGAGATCGGAGCGGTAGCGGCATGCTGCACCTCGGGATGTTGCTGCTGCAAGCGCTGCAAAAAACGCTGCAAGGCGGGCTCAAGTATCTGTTGGTGCTCTTGTGGGTATTGCCAGTTCAGCTTGGAAGCTAATTGAAAAGGTGCTTCGTCCAACCAGTCCAATTGCATCGGGTAGGGCATCAGGGCAGGGGACGGATCGCTTTGCTGTCCGGCCAGGGGCATGCTAAAGCCAAGGCAGAGCAGCAACAGCAGCAGGTAAGGACGCATGGGGATTCCATTATTTTCGAATACTCATTGTTACTTGGTAACATTTATTTTTGAAGTAAACAAGATGCATAGCTGCTTTTTTCAGCAAAAAAACCACGGTTAATTCGAAAATAACTGTTTACTTTTTGCTCTCGTTGGTACAAAGTAACAATGAGCTTGCAGAAAAACAGGGCTGCAAGTCCCATCTGCTGCATTGGTCAGCGGCTTGTGACAGACAACAGAACCACAGTATCATAACGAGAGATAACAAAGAGAGTGCACCATGCCTGGAACAAAATTTAAAGGTAACAAGTTAACCATCGCCGTCTCGGCTGCGATCATTGGACTTCAGCCTGTATTTGCTCTGGCTGACAATGACAGCGGTGTCATTGATGAGGCAGCAGATGAACAAGTTGAAGTGATCCAAGTCCGGGGCATCCGGGGCAGTTTGCTCAGTGCCCAGAACCTGAAACGCTTTGCCGATACGGTAAAAGATGTCATTACTGCATCCGATATTGGGGCCTTGCCGGATAAGTCCGTCACCGAAGCCCTGCAGCGAGTGCCTGGCGTCACCATTGAACGCTTTGCTTCGTCCGACGATCCGAAGCACTACGCCGATGAAGGCACTGGCGTTCTGGTACGGGGTTTGGACCGGGTTCGCTCCGAAGTGAATGGCCGGGATGCGTTTAGCGCCAATCCCTGGGGTGGTTTAAGCTACGAGGATTTTCCTGCCGAATTGCTTGGCTCGGTCGAGGTGGTGAAAAACCAGACCGCCGATCTTATTTCCGGTGGTATTGCCGGCACGGTCAATCTGGTGACCCGCAAGCCATTTGACTCCGATGAGCGCTTGCTGGCTGTTAATGTCAAAGCCAATTATGGCGATTACCGCAAAGACTGGACCCCTTCGGTATCGGCTTTGTTCTCCGACAGCTGGGATACCAAGGCGGGACGTTTTGGCTTTTTGATTGCGGCGTCTCAGTCCACCTTTAAAACTCGGGGTGATGGCATTGGCCTTGGCAACTTCCACTCACGTGGCGATTCGTTTGTGCCTACCCTGGATCAGTGGGGCGGCATTACCGGGGTAGACCCGGACTCGCCGGTAGATGGCCCGGCCTTACCGGGACAACCTGCTGGCAGTGTCTGGCACGTGCCGGTGGCTATTCATATGAGCACCGCCGACAACGATCGCAAACGCACCGGCTTTACCACCTCATTGCAGTGGGCCAATACCGACAATACCCTGGTTGCTACTTTAGAGCACATCAATTCCCGTGCTTCCCTGGAGTGGAATGAGCGGCAAATTGGTCAGGCGGCTCAGGGGTTCCGCAGCTTTATGGGCTCGTCGCAAAACTGGCAAGACGATGCCGCCAATGGCTTTCCTTTAACCACCAGTGGTGACTTCGTCACTTCGGGAATCGCCTTGGGGGTGAGTCCGGAAACGCCATTCTTTTATCGCAGTCGTTGGAACTACAACGAAAATACGGTGGAGGATACCTCCTTCAATCTGGTGTACCGGCCGACCGATCGCCTGACCATGGTGTTTGACTACCAGCACATCGATTCGGAAAAAGTGGTGCACAACTACAGCATGTCGGGTCAAACCCGGGGCAACCATGTGCATGTGGTGTCACCTTACTTCCTGGATATGCGGGGCTCCCGTCCTACGGTGCAGTTTTTAAGCGACAACATCCTGACCGCCGGTTGGTCACCCAATCAGGATTGGGATGGCCCGGTCCCCAATGTGTTTCTTGGCAGCGGTATGGAGCAAGAGGAACACAACACCGCCCGTGCCGACAGCTTCAAATTTGATTTAACCTACGAGCTGGATGGTCTCTTTACCGCGGTCAGAACCGGTTTTTACTACTCGGATAAAGATCTGACGGTGCGTGATACGGCCTACGAGGGTTGGTCAGCCATTGGTACGCCGTGGATCCAGGCCGATCGCAATGCCGCTGCTGCGGTCAATCGCCCCGAGCTGTTTGAGCGGGTTGATTTCTCCGATTTCTATCACGGCAATGTGTTGCTGGGCAATGTGAACAACTTCCTGTTCCCCCGGATGGACCTGGTGCGCAACTACGCCCAGTCGCTGCGTCAGGGCTGTCAGGAAGGCTGGCACAATGCCACCTTAAGTGCCGCCAACAACGGCGTTTGTACCGGCACCTACGTCCCCTATGAAGACAAGCCCAACCGGGTAGAGGGGCCTTTTGCTGCCCACAACATCAGCTCGTCCAATGAAAAGCGGACCGAGTTTTACCTGCGCGGTAACTTCGACTTGCTTGATCTCGATATGCCAGTGACCGGCAATGTGGGTCTGCGCTACGTCAACTACAAGCTGCAATCCACTGGCGCTTTTGTACAGCCGATTGAAGCGCGGCGTGGCGAGCCGGATACGTCACTGTACAACGTGATGCAGCAACCGGAATACCAGCGTTACTTTAACCTGGCCGGTGGGCAGTCGCAGCTGAGTACGGTTAAAGGCACCAACTACACCACCATTTTACCAAGCCTGAACTTTAATGTTGGCGTGACTGAAGACGTGGTGGTGCGCTTTGGTGCTTCCAAAGGGCTTTATTACCCAAGCCTGATGGATACCCGCAACATCAGTCTGTTGGATTTGGATTACGACCGCCGCTTGCAAACACCGGGCATGGACTACGATGAAGAAAACAACCCGGTGGTGGGGCTGGATAATATTGCGGTGACCGCACTATCTGGCAACCCCTACCTGAAGCCAGAGAGCTCGATTAACCTGGACTTGTCGACCGAGTGGTACTTTGCGCCGGCGGGCTTTATGGCTGTGGCTTTGTTCCACAAACGACTGGACAACATCATTCGCAGTCGCTCCTTTGAGCTGCCGCTGGAGTTTGAAGGCGAAAGCTACAATGTTTCAGCCTATGGTCCTGCCAACACCGGTTCGGGCAGCATTCGAGGTGCTGAGTTCTCGTACTCGCAGTTTTACGACATGCTACCGGGTGCCTGGAGTGGCCTGGGCTTGCAGTTCAACTTTACCTACATTGATCAGAGCGGTCTCGAAGATCCGAATGAAATTTCGGATGGCACCCTGGGTTTTGACGAGGCAGGCAACCGCATTGCCGACAACCGCAATACCTTTCGAGTATTCAGCGGCTTGCCGTTGCAGGGCTACTCCGACAAGAACCTGAACATTGTGGGTATGTACGAGTACGAGGCGGTGTCGTTCCGTCTGGCCTACACCTGGCGCTCCGAGTACCTGTTAACGCTGCGGGAGTCGGAAGAGTATGTACCAGCCTATGCTAAGTCGACTGGGATGATGGATGCCAGCTTGTACTACAGCATCAATGACAACTGGAAAGTGGGTATTGAGGGCAGCAACCTGCTGCGTAGTGAGATCCGCACCCAGTATCAAATGAACCAGGAAGGGGTGAGGACAGATGCCTTAAACTTCACCACCGACCGCCGCTATGCGCTTAGCGTGCGCGCTGTGTTCTGATGTGTGTAAGGGTGATTGCTGCTGCCCTCCCGGATGAAACCTGATCCTTCATCTACCTCTTGCAGCAATCACCCGCCTTTGGGGCTTTCCAAAGGCAAAGAAAACTGAACAAACCGGCAGCTGCCGGTTTGTTGTTTTAAAATACTATGTGTTTAGGTGTGGGAAAAACTAACCCGAATTAGCACCCGCAGCTAGCTGCTGCATATCCGAAAAATAACGCAGGGCAACCTCTGACTTTGCTTCATTTGTCACTGATACTCCGGCTTTCGCCTCAGCTTCTGCTTCCGCTGCTAGGTGCTGCAAATCGGCTAGCATGGCTCTGGCGACGGTGCTGCCAGCAATAGCGCGATAGCGACTGGCTTTGCCTTGCAGTAGCGGTGCCAGCAAAGGCATCAGTTTGCTGGCCAGGTGCTCGGCGAAGCGATATTCACTGCGTTGGCCCAGCAACAACCCCGGCCGGTAAATCAGCAGTTTGTTAAAACCAAGTTGAGTCAGACCTAGCTCCAGTTCACCTTTGATGCGGTTGTAGAAAATACCCGAGTTGGCATTGGCGCCGACAGCCGAGACACAAAGGCAAAAGCGAGCTCCCTTCGTTTTTGCCAGGCTTGCGGCCTGCAGTGGCAGCTGATAGTCAATCGCCTTAAAGTTTTGCTTGTTGCCGGCTTTTTTGATGGTGGTTCCCAAACAGTGCAGCAATGCATCGGCTTGCCAGTGTTCAAACAGGGCCGGCCACTGTTCTGGCTGGCTTACCGCTGTGACAAGTTTGGGATGCTCAATCGCCAACGGCCGGCGCAGGGGTGCGTAAATGGTGTCAATGGCATCGCAGCTCAGTAAGCCTTTCAGCAAATGACCACCAACCAAACCGGTTGCTCCCAGTAAAATTACTTTCATTGTTTCTACCTGCAGCTGTTGGAAGCTGACCACTGTTGTGTCCAACTGTCACACAAGCAAGCACCTGCTTCAAGAGGGGGCATGGATCGATTCGCATTTTCAGGGGGGGTGGTTTATGCTTTTTGGACATTTGGGGACATCAAACTAATAAAGCCATGATTCAGCATATTATCCAGTTTCTTACCGATCAGCTAAACCAGCACTTTCATGCCGAAGGTGACTCTGCGAAGCTCTACCCAACACCCTTGTCTGTCACCCAACCGCGTAACTTCCCCAAAGACGGTCTGGCGATTACGCTGCTCAATATCGAGCAAAAGCAGGCGCTTGGTGGTAGGCCTGAGACGGATACTCCTATAGAGGAAACCGCGTTGCAGTTGCTTATCTCTGCAAACCTTGGCACTAGCGGGCGCTACGAACCTGACTTGTATCTGAGCGGATTAAAACAGCTGTCTGCTGTAATGGCTTTCTTTGATAGCCGTAACCTCTTTAGCCCGGGTGATCATCGCCAGTTGCAGGAGGTCACTCCAGGTTTGAAAAAGCTATCTGTCAGCTTTGTTTCTGCGGATCTGAAGCAGCTCCACCGTATTTGGTCGATGCTGGGCGTTAGCCATCGACCGGCAGCACTTTTTCAGGCGCGTATCCTGCATAACAACCAGCTCGACCTCGCTGATTTTGAAGCGAGCCTTGAGCCCGGTGGTCGGAGTTCCTTTACACTGTCTGGAGACTATGCTGGCTTCAGGTTTGTCAATTTTGAGCGGAGTGAGAACAGCCCGATACACTATGAAAATGGTGGTAGCACAGTGTCGGTGACGCTTCTATCGGAACTGGCACAACCGTATGTTTTTAGTTACCAGGCATCCGACGGCCAGAAGAGTGGTCGCGGTACCATCAGCATCCATCCCTCCATGCCGTTAGTATCAGTCAGAGGAGTGGTTCGCTCTGATCCGACCGGTGAGACACTTGCAGGTGTCAGTGTTCGACACCTGCCATCGGGGCGCCAGGTTGCAACCGATGGGCAAGGCCGGTTTGAGATCAGTCAACTGAATCAAGCCGAAGGAACACTGACCTTTAGCCAGGTTGGTTTTGTTCAGCGCGAGGTTGTGCTTAGTGGCAATACTTTTCTCGAGGTGAGTTTATCGCCTTTTGCGGGTGCAGAACCAACCTTACCACCTGGCATTGAAATCATCTCGCAACAGAGCATGCGACAAATCCTGATGAATCGCCGTGTAGTGCCGGGTTTTAGAGAGCCGCTGATTGAAAACTTTATTGCGTCGGTATCTCAGCAACCTCTTACAGCAGCGGAAATCAGGAATGTATCCGACTTTCATGCAGACACCTTGCATGCTTTCAGCGAGCACTTTGGTATTGATCCCTCAGATCTTGACTCAGTGGTGGAGCTGATTAACCAGATTGTTCAACGAGCAGTTGCTGACGGTCCCGAAAGACCAACCAATCCAGGTAGGAGGTAGGGTACCCGAAATCCGGATACAAAAAACCAGCACTAGGCCGGTTGAGATGTTGGTTGCGGGAGCCACCGCGGAGCTTATGAAGAGCGAACCGACGTGCGTCGGGCTCCCGAAATCCGGATACAAAAAAACCAGCTTGATGCTGGCTTGATGTTGGTTGCGGGAGCCACCGCGGAGCTTATGAAGAGCGAACCGACGTGCGTCGGGCTCCCGAAATCCGGATACAAAAAAACCAGCTTGATGCTGGCTTTAAAGTTGGTTGCGGGAGCCGGATTTGAACCGACGACCTTCGGGTTATGAGCCCGACGAGCTACCAGGCTGCTCCATCCCGCGTCCGTGAATTATCCCCGAGCAGTAGAGATAATTGGTTGATTTGCAATGCATGTTTGGTTGCGGGAGCCGGATTTGAACCGACGACCTTCGGGTTATGAGCCCGACGAGCTACCAGGCTGCTCCATCCCGCGTCCGTCATTGCGGGGCGAATGATAGGGGGTTTTCTAAAAGGACGCAAGCCCCAATTCACTGTCAGGCTACCGTTTGCTGCTTTATTCGGCATCTGCTGATAAATACCACTGCTAAGGTAACAAAGATTCACCCCTTCAGGTGCGTCTTCGGGTTTCGCTTCTGCTATACTGGGCGTCGATTTTTTTCATGGCAGTCAAAGCATGCTGGAATTTTGGGCATTAACCTCCAAAGGTGTGGAGGAGTTACTGGCGGATGAGATCCGCAGACATCAGGGTGAGGTGATCAAAGTCACCATGGGGGTGGTGCGCTTTAAAGCGGATCTTAAAACTGCCTATACGCTCTGCTTGTGGTCGCGGTTGGCGACCCGCATCTTGCGGCATCTGCATACTGAAATGGTGGATAAAACCACCGATCTCTACCAAATTGCCAGCCAGCTGAACTGGACCGAATTGATGTCGGTGCAGCAATCCATCGCCATTGACTGTGTCGGCAAACACCCCTCCATCGACAACACCCAGTTTGGTGCGCTGCGGGTGAAAGATGCCATCGTCGACCAGTTCCGCCGTCAAACCAACGAGCGTCCCAATGTCGACAAGCAGCAGCCGGATGTTCGTTTTCAGGTGCGGCTAAGTGGCAAAGCCTTTCATTTCTTGCAAGATTTTTCCGGCCCCTCACTGCACCAGCGCGGCTACCGCTTTGGCCAGGGGGAAGCTCCGCTGAAAGAGCACCTGGCCGCAGCTTTGCTGCTGCGCTCGGGCTGGCGCTTTGAACAGGTGCTGTTTGACCCGTTCTGCGGCAGTGGCACTCTGCTGATTGAGGCAGCGCTGATGGCCGGCAACAGAGCGCCGGGCTTGCAGCGTGAGCGCTTTGCTTTTGAAGGCTGGCCAGGCCACCGGCCTGCGCTGTGGCAGGGGCTGCGTAAAGACGCTCAGGCCGCCAAAACCGAACTGCCAGTCGGGCGCTTGTTTGGCATGGATAAGGATCCGCAGGTGCTGCAAAAAGCTCTGCGCAATGCCAGCAATGCTGGCGTGGCCGAGGCCATTACCTTTTTGGACGGCGATGCTACGGCGATGAGTTGCCCGGTTGCAGAGGAGCCGGGCGTTATTGTGACCAACCCGCCTTACGGTGAGCGGTTGGGAGACTTGCCAGCCTTGATCCCGCTCTACACCCGTTTTTCAGTGGCGTTAAAGCAGCACTTTGTCGGCTGGCGTTTGGCTGTTATTACCTCGAATCAGGATTTATTGCGGGCGCTGAAACTGGCACGCAGCAAAAGCTATCAGTTCAGCAATGGGCCGCTCGATTGCGAGTTCAGCCTGTTTGAACTGACCGAAAAGCAGGTGCAAAGTCGCAATGCCGAAGCGCCGGCGCTGTTTTTCAGCGAAAGCAGCTCCTTTGGCAACCGGCTTAGCAAAAACCGCAAACAGTTAAAAAAATGGGCGGAGCGGGAAAACTTAAGCTGCTATCGGCTGTACGATGCCGATATTCCCGAATACAACGTGGCGGTCGATTGGTACGACGGTGAAGTGGTGGTGCACGAATACGCTCCGCCGGCTTCTGTCGACGAAGCGGTGGCGCAAAAGCGCCTGTTCGATGTAGTCAATCAGGTGCCGCAGGTACTGGGCATTCGTCCGGATCAGATGGTGCTGAAAGTGCGGGAGCGGCAAAAAGGCAGCAAGCAGTACCAAAGCTTGCAGCAGCAAGGCCAGTACAAGGAAGTGCAGGAGTACGGTGCCAGGTTTTGGGTGAATCTGCGCGATTACCTCGATACCGGCTTGTTTTTGGACCACCGCCTGACCCGTCGCCGCATTCAACAGCAGGCCAAAGGCAAAGCGGTGCTGAATCTTTTTGCTTACACCGGAACTGCCTCGGTGCATGCCGCTCTGGGCGGTGCCAGTTCGGTCACCACGGTGGACATGTCCAATACCTATCTGGACTGGGCCAAGCGCAATTTTTTACTCAATGGGCTGAATGGTCCTCAGTATCGTTTTGAGCAGGCCGATTGCCTGCAATGGCTGGGCCGCTGCCAACAGCGTTTTGATTTGATTTTTGTCGACCCGCCGACCTTTTCCAATTCAAAACGGATGCAAGACAGCTGGGATGTGCAACGCGACCATCTGCGTCTGCTTAGCCAGTTGAAAGACCGTCTGAACGAGGGCGGAATGGTGATTTTTTCCAACAACAAGCGGCGCTTTAAGCTCGACTACCCAGCGCTCGAAGCCGATGGCTGGCAGGTGAAAGACATTTCGGCGGCAACCTTGCCGGAAGACTTTAAGCGCAACCCGCACATTCATGTCTGTTTTGAGCTGAGCCGATGACAGTGCGGTTTGAACTCTACAGTACCTGGGGCTGTCATCTGTGTGAGCAAGCCGAGCAGATGCTGCAGCAAGCAGGCCTGAGTGGCCAGTATCAGGTGCTGGACATCGTGGATCATGCGCATTTATTTGAGCAATACCGGGTGCTAATCCCGGTGCTGGCCTGCCGCCACACCAAGGCCACACTCGGCTGGCCCTTTGACCAGGCGCAACTGACGGCCTGGCTGCAATTACAGTTACAGGAAGACTAACGGTGGAAGTATTACGTTTTCAGCAGGCCTGTCTGGCCTTTGGTACCCATCCGGTGCTGGATAAAGTGGATTTTAGTTTATTCAGTGGCGAGCGCGTCTGTCTGGTCGGGCGCAACGGTGCCGGCAAATCGACCTTTTTAAAAGTGCTGACCGGTCAGCAAAGCCTGGACGACGGTCAGGTGGTGCTGCCAACCGGTGTGGTGCTTAGCCGGCTGGAGCAAGATCCGCCCGCCAAAATGGACACCCGCATTGCCGACTTTATCCGCGAGGGCGCGGGCGACCTGGCCGACAAACTGCAGCAGTTTTATCAGTTATCGGAGTCGCTGGACGCCGATAGCCCGCAGCAAATGCGTTTGTTCGAGCAACTGCAAGCCGAGCTGGATAGCCGTGATGGCTGGAGCCTGGAAGCACGTGTAACCGCTTTGTGCCAGCAGTTCGCAATGGATCCCGATGCCAACCTGGCGTCCTTGTCCGGTGGCTGGCTGCGAAAAGCAGCGCTGGCCCGGGCTCTGGTAGCCAAACCGGATATTCTGCTGCTGGATGAGCCTACCAACCATTTGGACATTGCTGCCATTCAGTGGCTGGAGAGCTTTTTAAAAGAGTTCAAAGGCGCCATTATTTTCATTTCGCATGACCGGGCCTTTATCCGCGCCTTGGCCACCCGCATTATCGATTTAGACCGCGGTCAGCTGACCTCGCATCCGGGCAATTACGCTCAATACCTGGAGCGCAAGCAAAAAATGCTGGAAGACGAGCAGCAACACAATGCGCTGTTCGATAAAAAACTGGCCGAAGAAGAGGTCTGGATCCGCCAGGGCATCAAAGCACGGCGCACTCGCAACGAAGGACGGGTGCGGGCACTGAAAGCCTTGCGCAAAGAGCGGGCCGCCCGGGTTGAAACCTTAGGCAAAGTTGAATTTGCCATTGAGCAGGCAGAACGCTCTGGCAAGTTGGTGTTTGAGGCCAGCAAGCTGAGTCACAGCTTTGGTGGCGAGCCTTTGATGCAGCATCTGGATTTGTTGGTGATGCGTGGCGACCGGCTGGCGCTGATCGGCCCCAATGGGGTGGGTAAGTCCACCTTAATCAAATTGCTGCTCGGTGAGCTGGAACCGGAGCAGGGCAGCATTAAGCGTGGTGCCAAT
Organism: Alkalimonas delamerensis; assembly: GCF_030717955.1. Taxonomy (NCBI): domain Bacteria; kingdom Pseudomonadati; phylum Pseudomonadota; class Gammaproteobacteria; genus Alkalimonas; species Alkalimonas delamerensis. The sequence continues at coordinate 347,089 of NZ_JAUZVY010000002.1, forward strand.
TTGGAAGTGGCCTATTTCGACCAACACCGTCAGGCGCTGGATCTGGACGCCACCGTGCAGGACAACGTGGCCGATGGCCGCCAGGAAATTGTGCAAAATGGCCAAAGCCGCCATGTCCTCAGTTATCTACAGGACTTTTTATTCCCACCGGCACGCAGTCGGACCCCGGTACGGGCGCTGTCGGGTGGCGAGAAAAATCGCTTGTTGCTGGCGCGTTTGTTTGCCAAACCCAGCAACTTACTGATCCTCGATGAGCCAACCAACGATCTCGATGTGGAAACGCTGGAGCTGCTGGAGGATATTCTGCAGCAGTATCAGGGCACGGTGATTTTGGTCAGCCACGACCGGGAATTTGTCAATAACACCGTCACCAGTAGTTTGTTGTTTGCCGGTCATGGTACCATCCTGGACATTACCGGTGGTTACGATGATGTGGTACGCTGGCAGACGCAACAGCAGCAACGGGCTGAGGCCGCCTCTGAGCCAAGTAAAAAAAGCAGTGAGAAAGCAGCGCAACCAGCCAGCAAGGCAGCCAGTACCAGCCAAAGCCGCAAGTTATCCTTTAAAGAAAAGCGTGAGCTGGAGCAGCTGCCAGCTCTGATTGAGTCATTGGAAACCGAGCTTTCGCAACTGCAGCAGCAGGTCAATGAAGCTGATTTTTTCTCCGGCCCGGTGGATCAGACCCAAGGGGTGTTGAACCAACTGGCCGAACTTGAGTCGAAGCTGGCGCATGCGTACGAGCGCTGGGAACTTTTAGAAGCAGAATAAACAGACGTATTTTATAGGGGTTTTGAATGAAATTATCACCCATCAGCCTGGCTTTGGTGCCGCTACTGACCGCAATGAGCGCTTCAGCCGCTGTGTACCAGGTGGTTGACTTAGGCGAAGTTGTTGATGCACGTGCCACCTATGCTACTTCGGTGAACGATCAAGGTGTGGCTGTGCTGAATGGTCGTCAGCTGTACTCGGTGGATATTGATATCAGCACCATTGATTTAGACAGCGATGTTCTTAATAACCTTTTTACCGAAGAGCAGCGCGCTGAGCTTGATGACGGCGTCTTGACAGCCGAGACCCATGCTATTTTGTACAATTTTTTGCTGGAGTGGCCGTCTGCCTTTACCCGCCGCTATCCAGCTCGCGATACGCAGATTGCCAACCTGGTGGAACGTTACAGTTTTCAACCGGTCAGCGTGACCGCAGCCTTTATTGAGCAGGGCCAGGGCGTTGAACCCTTGCGCTTTCGTACCACCGAGACAGAAATTGGTAACGATGAGCAGGTCGTAGGGCAAAATAATTTGGGCGTTCAGGTCGGTTTTGCAACCCCTCCATTTGAATACGTGCAGTTTACCCGCACTACCGATCCTGAGTCGGTCGACGAAGGTGACGATATCCCTGAGCCCACCGAACACTGGATTTGGCAGCCGAATGGTGCTCAACGCCTTGGTGTGGTTCGTGTTGGTGATCAGCGACTGACTCTAACGCCTGTGTATGCGGAGTTTGGTGGTGGTTCCAGTGCGGCCTGGGGCATCAGCGATGAAGGCTTGATTATTGGCAATGGCAGTGTGGGCGTCTCCGACAACTTTCGTACCGCACAAGAGCGTGACTGCCGTGGTTTCAGTGCGCCAGAGATCAACTGTTACCACTTTTGGCACTCACTAAGTTCGGTCAGTGCGCCCAGTTATCTGCTACGGGCCATGACCTGGCAGCTGCAACCTGATCTGAGCGTCTCCGAGCCAGAAATTTTGGGTTTTTTGGGCGATAAAGGCAGCAATGAGCCGCATCCGGAAACAGAGTTAACCCCGGTGCAGTACACCAGCAGCGCTTTTGCAGTGAACAACAATGGCATCATTGTTGGGCAGTCGACCTACTCCGACTCGGGTGATATCGTCCGGGTTGAGCGATGCAACCCTTACACAGGTTGCTTTACCCAGCAATTTATTTACCAAAGCCAGCGTGCTTCTCTGTTTATTGATGGCCAGGTGTTGCCGGTATTTGCTGCCGAAGATCGGGATTGGCAACAAAGCGTCGCGACCAACATCAACAACAACGATATCGTGGTGGGGTACGCGGTGCCGACGCGGTCCATTTCCGGCCAGTTCCCTCGCCGGATGTTTTACTACGACATCAGTGCGCAACAGATGGTTTTTCCAGAGGACTTATTTGTCAGCGCCAACACCCATCCGCGAGCGATTAACGATCAAGGCATTGTGGTTGGACGTACCGAGGCCATCGTCGCGTCGGTTAAGCGTCAGCGGGCTTTTAAGTACAACATTGCTGAAGACAGCTTTATCGATTTGAATACTTTGCTGGAGTGCGACAGCCCGTACACCCTGGTTGATGCCACCAGCATCAACAACAGCAATGAAATACTGGCAACAGCCGTCACCGAGGTGCCGCTGCGCAATTCTTTTGGCGAAGTGCTGCTGGACGAGGATGGCAATCCAAGAACTGAGTTTCAGGCCCGTGCGGTCAAGCTGAATCCTGTTGCCAATGGCGAGCCGAGCGATTGCGGCGTAGAAGATGAATTGGTTTACGACCGTAAGAGTGCAACAGGCTCTTTGTGGAGTGCATTGGGTCTTGGGCTGCTGTTGCTCTGGCGTCGTCGCCTGCAGCGCAACGGCTAGATCGTGCAGTAGGGCACTCTGTCCTCTTGGCAGAGTGCCGTGGCTTGTTCCATGATACGTTCCTTGTTGTTGCACCTCATCGCAGTGATGCTGATTGTTCAAACGGTTGCCTGGTTTCGTGAGCGCAGCCTGCTTCCAGCTGATACCTTAGCCCCGATGTTTTATCACCGTACACTAGACCACGGCTGGCTAAGCCGGGATGATCTTGTGGGGCAACCAACGGTGCTGTATTTTTTTGCCCCCTGGTGCAGTGTCTGCAAGTACAGTATGCCAAATCTGGAGGCTTTGCAGCGCGATGGCTGGAATCTGGTGGCTGTTGCTTTGAGTTATCAGGATTTGGCTGAGGTCCAAGACTTTGCCGATGAATTGGGCCTTAGCATGCCGGTGGTGCTTGGCAATGACCAGTTACAACAGGACTACCAAATTCGTGGTTTTCCAACCTACTATGTGCTGGATGATGAAGGTCGGGTGCAACGCAAGTCGATGGGCTGGAGCAGCCGGCTTGGTCTGGAACTCAGAGCGCGTTAGGCTGTTTTCTCTGCCTGGTTATGGTACTCTTGGCACCAAATTATAAGGCTGCTCCGCAGCCGCTGTTTTTTGACAACCTCGGAATCCCTATGAAAATTACCGCTCAATTTGACAGTGGCAATATTGAGGTGATCAGTGCTACCGATCCTTCCGATATTCGCCTGGCTATTCGCAAAGACAATGCTTCAGACTTTTATCAGTGGTTTCACTTCCGTTTGCACAGCCCGCATCGCGAGCTGCATACCTTAAAAATCATCAATGTAAATGACTCTGCCTACCCGGATGGCTGGAAAAATTACCAGGCTGTGGCTTCCTACGATCGGCAAACCTGGTTCCGGGTCGATACCGATTACAACGGTCAGGAGCTGGTGATCAGCCATTACCCGGAAGCCGACTCGATTTACTTTGCCTATTTTGCACCCTACAGCTACGAGCAGCACCTGGATCTGGTGCAGCAGGCGCAGCTGCATGAGCGTTGTCAGCTGGTCGAGCTGGGGGAAACCCTGGATGGCCGCGATATGAGCTTGTTGGTGATTGGTGAGCCCGGTGAGGGCAAACGTCGTATCTGGATCACGGCAAGACAACATCCGGGAGAAACCATGGCCGAGTGGTTTGTCGAAGGCATGCTGGAGCGTTTGCTGGACGACGAAGATGCCGTTGCCCGAAGCCTGCTGGATAAAGCTGTTTTCTATGTGGTACCAAATATGAACCCGGATGGCGGTGCCCGTGGTCACTTGCGAACCAATGCGGTTGGGGTAAATCTGAACCGTGAATGGCAAGCACCCTCGATGGAAAAAAGCCCGGAAGTCTTTCTGGTTCGACAAATGATGCTGGAAACTGGCGTCGACATGTACCTGGATGTGCATGGCGATGAAAACATCCCATACAACTTCCTGGCCGGCAGTGAAGGGGTGCCATGCTTTGATGCGCGCATGCAGTCGTTGGAGCAAAACTTCCGCCAATACCTGTTGATGGCAACGCCGGAGTTTCAAAATGAGATTGGTTACGAGGTGGATGCACCTGGCCAGGCCAATATGACCGTGGCATCAAACTGGGTGGCGCAACAGTTTAACTGCATGGCCTTTACACTGGAAATGCCATTTAAAGACAACGACAAGTTGCCCGATGACCTCTATGGCTGGAGCGATGTGCGCTCGATGAAATTTGGCCACGACAGCTTAACGGCTGTGTTGGCCATTGTGGATCAACTTCGTTAACCAAAGCTGCTGTGCTGTCATTGGCAGCACAGCCAGCAGGCAAGGGGAGACTATGGCGATTATCAGTTGTCCGTCCTGCGGGCAAAAAGTTTCGGACAAAGCACCATCCTGCCCCAAGTGTGGCATGGGCATCGCAGAATTGGATCAGGAAAAACTGGCCGCGATGGCACGTGACCGACGCTTAAACCAAAGTCAGTCTTTGATGACGCAATCGATGATTGCAATGATTTTGTTTCTTGCCGGTTTCTTTTTTTACTGGCAGTTGCCGCCCTATGGCTGGCAATACTATGCGGCCATTGCGGCCATTGGTGTTGGCTTTATCTGGTATCTGGTCAACCGGGTCCGGATTCTGATGTTGAAGCGAAAATCCAAACATGGACTTTGACTCCTTAATCGGCGCCTTGACGCCTGAAACCTATCAAAAGCTGGCGGATGCGGTGGCTACAGGGCGCTGGCCCGATGGCAAGCTGCTGTCGGAAGCGCAACGTTCACACAGCATGCAGCTGGTGATGGCTTATCAGGCCAAAATACTGAAAAGCGATGAGCCTTTTACCATTGGTGCCGATGGGCAGATGGTACAAAAAAGTAAAGCTGAACAGAAGGCAGCCTGGCAGCAACAAGCAGCGATAGCGCGGTTTGACCATGATGATCTTTAAACGATTGCTTCGGCCTAAGTGGCAGGATCCAAACCCGGATAAGCGGATAGCCGCCATTGCTGAGTTATCTGAATCCCAGAGTGATTACAAACAAATCCTGCATGAGCTGGCTTTTAACGACGGTCAGATGGCTGTGCGTCAAGCAGCGCTCGAGAAGCTCAATGATTTTTCACTCTGGTGGCAAGCCAGCAAAAAAGAAGCCTCGGAACGCTTGCGTGCCGAGGCCGAGCGCCGGGTGGTTGAGATGGTCACCGCCAATCAGCTGACCTTGAGTTTGAAGCAGCAGTTTATCGCTGAATGTCAGCGCAGCAGTGTGCTGGAGCATATCTTGCGTCTGGAGCAGGATAGATCCATTCGCTTGGCCTTGCTGCAGCGGCTGGACCGGCAAGACCTCTATCAGCAAGCGGTGCAGGATCCCAGTTGGGAACTTAAGACCCGACTCGAACTCTTGCCAAGGATTGAGGATGAAAAAACGCTGCAGGCGTTGCAAAAGCAGCTGGAGCCCGCTTTAGCTACCGCCATTGACCAACTGCTTACTGAGCGGCGGGAACAACAGGAAAAGCCCATTCGCCTGTGTAAACAGGCCAGTTTAATTTTATCCAAAATCAATGCCTTAAAAGACCGCTCACCGGCCGACAGTCAGCAGCGCTATGGCCAGTACCAACAGGAGTGGGCCGATTTGGCTGACGCCCTAAACGAGTTGGACGAGGCCGCAGCGCTCTTTGCTAAGCATCAGCAGTTGAGCCAGTCGGTTGAACATTTTTTTGCCGACAGCTGGCAGCAACAGGCACAGCAGAGGTTGGCCGAGGAGCAGCAGCAACAGCAGCAGCTGCAAATCAATGGCATTCGCAAAGCCATCACCGCGCTTGAAATCGACGTGCTGCAAAGTTTGCGGCAAAACCTGCCTCAAGCCAATGTGCAGCAACTGGACCAGTTCAATGGCCAGTACCAAGCGCTGGCCGCGCAGCTTGAGCAGGCAGAAATCCCAGCTACTGAGCGGGTTAGGTTGCAGCGGGCGCTGGAGCAGTTGGGCAGTCAGCTGGCCGACTTACCCCGGGTCGCGCTTCGATTCAGTCAGGCGGAGCAGCTGCTGCAGCAATGGCAGGCTGAGGCCATGCCTGACACGCTGGAGGACTGGCAAGCCGCCAGTACCAGCTGGCAGCAGTACCGGCAGCGTTGGCAGCAGTTGGTCGACGATCTTAGCTTGCCTTTGCCAGAGGATCTCAAGCAACAACAACAGACACTGCAACAGCAGTGGCAAAGCATTGCTAATGGCTTTGAACAGCAGCTGACGCAAGCGCTGCGGCAATGCCGCGGCAAACTGCATGAATTTGCCCGCTTACACCAGGCGGGGAAGTTTAAATCGCTGTTTGGTTTGTTCAAAGGCATTGAAGCCAGCTATCAGCTGCTGTTGCCAGAGCAACAACAACAGCTGCAAAGTCGCTTTGAGCAGGCGCGCGAGCAGTTGGCACAATTGGCGGATTTGCAAGCCTTTATTGCCGGACCACGGCGCGAAGCCTTGGTACAGCAGATGCAGCAATTGGCTGCCGAGCCCATGTTTGATGCCAATGAGCGGGCTGCTTTGGTGAAAAAGGCCCGTGCCGACTGGCTGTCGCTGGGTAAAACCGACAGCGAGCAGCAGGCCAGTTGGCAGCAGGCATTTGACGAAGCCTGCGAAGCGGCCTATGCGCCATGCCGGGAATTTTTCGCCGCTCAGCAAGCCGAGCGTGAACAACATGCCAGCGCCAAGCAGGCGCTGCTGACGCAAACAACAGCGGAGCTTGCTGCTTCAGAGTCGGATCCTTTCGCGCTGCTGCGGCAACTGCAGCGGCAATGGCAGGCCATAGGGCCTGTGCCAAAAGCGCAACTGGCCAGTCTGCAACAGGGCTACCGTGAGCTCTGTCAGCAATTGCGACAACAGGGGCGGGCACAACAGGCCGATTGTGCTGAGCGAAAGCAACAGCTAATCCAGCAAGCTCAGGCAGCAACCGAGCAACAAGAGCCTGGCCAGGCTGCGGTGATGCTAAAGCAATACCAGCAGGCCTGGAAGCAGATACCCTATGCAGGCAAAGGGGTGGATGACGAGCTTTGGCGTCAGTTTCGTGCCATTTGCGATGCATTTTTTGCCAAACTCAAGGCCAGTCGTCAGCAGCAAGAGCAGCAGCGCCAGCAACAGCAGCAGGTGTTGCAACAGCAGCTTGCGGATTGCGATCAGGCACTGGCGCAGAGTGATCAGCCGCAGCAGCTTAGCTCCCTGCAAACCCAGTTGAAAGCACTGGACTTAAGTGGCTTTGACTCTTTGCAGCGCTCTCGGCAGCAGTTGCTGGACAAGTTGGAGCAAAAGCAGCACCAGCAACATCAAGCTCAGGCGCTGCAGGCTTATCAACAACTGTTTGAGGCGCTTCGAAACGGCACTGATTTTGACAGCTTGCCAGCGGTGTGGCGCGACGCCATGCAGCAACAGCCAGATCCCCTGAGTCGGTCTGAGTTAACCCTGGTGCTGGAGCTGATGATCACCGGCGAAGCGAGCGATGCATCTGCCAGTGCTCAGCAAATATCAACCCTCAAGTTGCAGCTGTTGGCGGAGAAGCACAACAAAGCCAGTTCTTTTAGCAAGGAGACTATGCTGGCCCGCTGGCTGAGCCATGGGCCACTGGCAGCCAATGAGTTGCCGTTGCTGGAACGGTTGGAGCGTGTGCTAAGCCTTTAGCGGTTGCCTTTGGGAATAGACGCTTAGTTTTTGCTCAGCTCACCGCGCAGGTTCTGCTGCATTTGCTGGCGAACCTGTTCGGTGTCGATCCCCTGGCTCAGCAGATAGTGCAGTTTGGTCAGCGCCGCTTCCAGCGTCATGTCGTAGCCGCTGATCACGCCATGGGCTTTCAGTGCGTTGCCAGTGGCGTAGCCCTCCATATTGACCTGCCCACGAAAACACTGGGTGCAATTGACAATCACCGTGCCGCGCTCTGTCGCCTGCTGCAATGTGTGCAGCAGCTCAGGCTGTTGCGGAGCATTGCCAACACCATACGACTTGATGATTAAAGCTTTCACCGGCGCGGCCGCCATATTGGCAATCACATCGACGCTGATCCCCGGATAGAGGGTCACCACACTGATAGGTTGGGGCACCACTGCCGCAACTTTGAGTGGGGCCGCATGCCGCTCTGTGGTGCTCAGGGCACCAGCCTGCAAGCGGATCTGAATGCCGGCTTCCAGCAAGGCGGGGTAGTTGGGCGAGGCAAAGGCATTGAAGCCATCGGCATCGGCCTTGGTGGCGCGATTGCCACGAAACAGTTGATTGTTAAAAAACAACGATACTTCATGGATGGGGTAATAGGCTGCCAGATAAAGTGCATTCAACAGATTGACCTGGCCATCGCTGCGCAGTTGGGCCAAGGGGATTTGTGAGCCGGTAACAATCACAGGCTTGGCCAGGTTCTCCAACAAAAACGACAAAGCCGAAGCCGTGTAAGCCATGGTATCGGTGCCATGCAGCACAACAAAACCATCGTAGTCGGCGTAATGCTGTTGAATGTCGTTGGCAATTTGCAGCCAATGGGCTGGCGTCATGTTGGAGGAGTCTATCAACTCGGGGTATTCATGAATGCGAAACTCCGGCATTTCCTGGCGAAAAAACTCCGGCATGTTTTGCACCGTTTGGGTCAAAAATCCCGGGGCAGGCACAAAACCCTGGGCCGACTTTTGCATGCCGATGGTACCGCCTGTGTAGGCAACATAAATGCGTTTCTTGCTCATGGCTGGCCTCATAAAAAAATGCCCGGCTAAAGCCGGGCATTGTAGCGAAGGATCAAGCGGCTGTCAGTCGATTTGACAGAGCAAACAGAAAGCGTACAAGCCCTGCGGATCGTTAAAGTTGCTTAAAGTCACAAAGTCATGACGCAGCTGCTGTGTTAAGCGGCCAAGTGCCTGACGCTCAGCCCCTACCACCGATTGTGGCAACCAGCCTTGGTTGGCGGCACCACCAAAGATATCCACCACCATCTGCTCGAAAGGGCTCAGCTGGTGGCCGATGACCTTGACATCATAGTTGGTAAGACCGGCGCGCTCGGCGGCTGCAGCTATGGCATCTTCAAAACTGCCTAAGTTGTCGACCAGGCCATACTCCAGCGCTCGCTGACCGGTAAAGACACGGCCCTGAGCGACCTGATCCACGTCCTCAATGCTCATGCCCCGGTGCTCACCGACCATGCTAAGGAAATCCTGATAGCCACGTTCAATCAGCAACTGGAAGATATCTTTTTCACGCGGTTGCAGACCTTTGAAAAAAGGCAAGCCCGAGCTCAAGCCAGATAGCTCGGTAGTACCGACGCCATCGACGTTGAGGCCCAAAGCGCCGAAACTGTCTTCCAAGCTGTGAAACAAGCCGAAAATACCAATGGAACCAGTGATGGTGGTTGGGGCGGCCCAAATTTCAGTGGCCGGAGCAGCTATCCAGTAACCGCCAGAGGCTGCCACAGCACCCATCGAGGCAATGACCGGCTTACCGGCTTCACGCAGAGCTTGTACCTCACGGCCAATAATTTCCGAGGCGAAGGCGCTGCCACCGCCACTGTCGATACGGAGCACCACGGCTTTGACTTTGTCGTCATTGCGGGCTCGGCGCAGCATGGCTGCTGTACTGTCGCCGCCAATGGTACCGGCCCTGGCCGTGCCATCGACAATCATACCGCGCGCCACCACCACCGCGACTTTGTCCGTCAGTGGGTTGTCAATTTGACGGCTGGGTACTACCAGGCTGCGGTAATCATCAAAACTGATGTAATTGTAGCTCTGGTTGTCATTTTGACCGACCAGCTCGATCATCTTCTGACGAAATGCTTGGTGGGTGGTTAACTGATCGACCAGACCCAGTGCCAGTGCCATTTCGGCCATATCGCCATCGTGTTGCTGCAATGCCTGGTAAAAATCGTCGCGTGTTTCGATAATGCTGTCGGCAGCAAAACCACGGCGCTCTGTCACCTCGGCCTTGTAGCTGTCCCACAGATCGTTCAGCCAAAACAAGGTGTCTTGCTTGGCCTCTTCCGACATATCGTCACGCATAAAGGGTTCAACCGCAGACTTGTAGGTACCAACCCGAAATACGTGAGTGTTTACTTTGAGCTTTTCCAGCGCACTTTTGTAGTACATCGGGAAGCTGCCATAGCCTTCGAGCAGCACTGCGCCTAAGGGGTCCAGGTGCACTTCATCGGCATGGCTGGCCAAAAAATACTGGTTTTGGCCGAAAAAGGTACCACGGCTGTAAATTTTCTTGCCAGCAGCTTTGAAGTTTTCCAGCTCAGCGCCGACAGCCTGCAACTTGTCGAGCGAAGCCCGACCAAGCCTGGAAAGGTCCAACACCATGGCTTGAATACGATCATCGGTGGTAGCCTGTTGCACCACGCGAATCACATCGGAGACCAAGACTTCCGGTGTTTCCGGCTGAGCACCGAGACTTTCATTGAGCAAGGTGGTGAAAGGGTCGACAAAACGTTTTTCTTCGACCAGATCACCTTGTAAGTTCAGCAACAAGGCTGCTGTTGGCGGAACCTGAACTTTATCCTTACTGCTGAAAATGCTGATCAACACCACCAGCACTATCAGAATGAACAAGGTATTTAAGATCAGTGAGCGAAAGACTTTGTAACCACGCCAAATGCCTCCAAAGAAGCGACGTACAAGTCCGGGGTTGGCTGCTGACATACGTATTCCTAAACAACGACTACTGGAAAGAGGTCATTCTATGCTAGCGAATTTAGCCGTCAATGCGAAATGCAATTTGTAAGCAAATGTACATATTGCGCATCCCGAACAAACCAGCTACTCTGAACACCATAGAGTAACAGGTATGACCAGAGAGGGCGATGTGGCCTACCAACATTTATTGCAGCCATTGGACTTGGGCTTTACCCAGCTTCGCAACCGGGTGGTGATGGGATCGATGCACACCGGGCTGGAAGAAGAAAAAAACGGTTTTGAGAAATTAGCCGCCTTTTATGCCGAGCGCGCCAAAGGAGGCGTTGGCTTAATTATTACCGGGGGCATCAGCCCAAACTTTCGTGGCAACCTGGTGCCTTTTGGCAGCCAGCTCAGCTTTGGCTGGCAGCTAAAAAAACACCGCCAAGTCACGGCTGCAGTGCATCAGGAAGGTGCAAAAATCTGTCTGCAACTGCTGCATGCCGGTCGCTATGGCTATCATCCGTTTAATGTCGCACCAAGTAAAATAAAATCCCCGATCACCCCTTTTACCCCCTCGGAAATGTCCAATCGTCAGATTAAGGGCACCATTACTGATTTTGCCAAAGCCGCCGAGCTGGCGAAAAAGGCCGGTTACGATGGGGTTGAAATCATGGGCTCTGAAGGCTACCTCATCAATCAGTTTATTTGTCAGCGCACCAATCAGCGCAAGGACGACTGGGGTGGCAGTTTTGAAAACCGCATCCGCTTTCCGCTGGAAACCATTCAGGCAGTTCGGCAGCGCTGTGGCGATGACTTTATTATTGTCTATCGCTTGTCGATGCTGGACCTGGTTGAAGATGGCAACAGTTATGAGGAAGTGGTGGCTTTGGCCAAAGCGGTGCAAGAAGCTGGCGTGACCATCATCAATACCGGCATTGGCTGGCACGAAGCAAGGATCCCGACCATTACCACCCGGGTGCCCCGAGCCGCTTTTAGCTGGATCACCGAGCGGGTGCGCAAGGAGATTGACATTCCGGTGATGGCCACCAACCGCATTAATACGCCACAGGTGGCCGAAGACATTCTGGCGCACGGTCAGGCCGACATGATCTGCATGGCTCGGCCCTTTTTGGCCGATGCCGATTTTGTCAACAAGGCTGCGGCCAACAAAGCCGACGAAATCAATACCTGCATTGCCTGCAATCAGGCCTGTCTGGATCATGTGTTTCAGAAAAAACGGGCCAGCTGTTTGGTCAACCCGAGAGCCTGTTATGAAACCGAATTGAATTTTGAGGCGGCCTCTCAACCGAAAAAACTGGCGGTGGTCGGTGCCGGGCCTGCCGGCCTGGCATTCAGTGTTTATGCGGCGCAGCGTGGTCATCAGGTCACCTTGTTTGATAAGTCGCATCAGATCGGAGGCCAATTCAATTACGCCAAACAGATCCCGGGCAAAGAAGAATTTTACGAAACGCTGCGCTACTTTGGCCGCATGCTGGAGCTGCACCATATTGAGCTTCGGCTAAACAGCGAACAAACGGTTGAGTCGTTGCAACAGGCTGGCTTTGACGAAGTGGTGCTGGCTACCGGTATTGTCCCTCGTCCGGTTGAGATTGACGGCATCGATCATCCGATGGTGCTGAGCTATCTGGATGTGCTGCGCGATCACAAGTCGGTTGGCAAAAATGTCGCCATTATCGGCGCCGGCGGTATTGGTTTTGATGTCGCCGAGTACCTGACCGAGAGCAACTCCCTGACGCTGCAGCCCGAAGCCTGGCTCAAAGAGTGGGGCGTGGATAAGGCCTATCAGGCTCGCGGCGCTTTGCTGCCGGAACATCGCCCCGAACCGGCGGCTCGCAAAATCTACTTGCTGCAACGTAAAAGCACCAAAGTGGGTGCTGGCCTTGGCAAAACCTCGGGCTGGGCACATCGGGCGTCATTAAAAAGCAAAGGTGTGGAAAGTATCGCCGGGGTGCAGTACCGCAAAGTAGACGACCATGGTCTCTGGATTGAGATGGATGGCGAAGAGCGTTGTCTGCAAGTCGACAATGTGGTGGTTTGTGCCGGGCAGTTGCCATTGCGTGAGCTGCAATCTGGTCTGGAAACTGCTGGGATCCCGGTGCACTTGATCGGTGGAGCTGACGTGGCCGCCGAGCTTGATGCCAAACGCGCCATTCGTCAGGGCGCAGAGTTGGCCGCCCGCATTTAGCTCCTGCTATTTAACGAGGGCCATGCTGCCTGGCAGCAAGGCCCTTGTGGTTTTTCACGCTTTCCTCTCTTGTCGGCCCCTTGAAGCTTTGCTAGCCTGAATGTACCCAAAGAGGGCATCAAGCACTGTTTTGGTGCGCTTGGAGCGAGGCGGCTGTTGTGTTTTGGTGCAATTGTCATGCTGTTGACATACTGCCCGCCTAGATTACCGCATACGTATGCAGTGCCAGCGTCTATACTGCATTGTGGCCTCAGCTTTGCAAACGAATTTGCAGCAAGCTTTCTTTTCTTTGTTACAGGGAGTCGGTATGTCAGGTGTATTAACGATGATTTTAGCCGGAGGCGAGGGCACTCGTCTGGCGCCTTTAACCGGGATCCGCGCCAAGCCAGCGGTGCCTTTTGGTGGCAATTATCGCATCATAGATTTTGTGTTGAATAACTTTGTTAACTCGGACTTTCTGCAGATTTTCGTCATTACTCAGTTTAAATCCCATTCATTGATGAAGCATCTGGGACGAGCCTGGCGGGTGTCCGGCCTGACCAACCGCTTTATCGATCCCATTCCGGCGCAAATGCAAACCGGCAAACACTGGTATCTGGGCACGGCCGATGCCGTCTATCAAAACCTGCACCTGATCCACGGTCTGGATCCGGAGCAGGTTTGCATCTTCGGTGGCGATCACATCTACAAAATGGACGTACGGCAAATGCTGGATTTTCACCGTCAAAACAACGCCAGCATGACGGTCGCTGCCATTCCGGTGCCGGTCGCCGATGCGCATCACTTTGGGGTGATTGAAGTCGATAGCAGCGGCAAGATGATCGGCTTTGAAGAGAAACCCAGCAACAATCCGAAAACCATCCCGGGTCGGCCCGATTACGTGCTGGCCTCGATGGGTAACTACATTTTTGAAAAAGACTGCCTGATTGACAGCCTGGAAGCCGATGCGGCCGATGTGGATTCCAGCCATGATTTTGGCAAGAACATCATTCCGAAGCTGTTTCCCGCCGGTGATGTCTATGTGTATGACTTCTCGAGCAATGTGATCCGTGGCGAGCAGGAAATTTCGCGCGGTTACTGGCGCGATGTCGGCACCCTCGACTCTTACTACGAAGCCAATATGGATCTGATTGCGGTGATCCCGCCTTTCGATTTGTACAACCGCTACTGGCCACTACGTAGCTACACACCGCCGATGCCACCGGCTAAGTTTGTGCATGATGAAGCCAACCGTACCGGCCAGGCCATCAGTTCGATGGTATCCTCCGGTTGCATCATCAGTGGCTCCATCGTGTATCACTCGATATTGGGCTACAATGTGCACGTCCACAGCCACTCGTACATCGAAAAATGCGTGCTGATGGGCAACAACGACATTGGACGTGGCTGCCGCATCCGGCGCGCCATTATCGACAAAGATGTAAAAATTGCTCCCAATACCGTAATAGGTGAAGATCTCAGCCTGGACCGGCAACGATTTCATGTCTCCGACGGGGGCGTCATTGTGATCCCGAAAGGCTCCAGAGTCGGGTTTGATCAATAACTGTCTGAAGGAAAGCATGCTCCAATGCGTATTTTGATGTTGTGCAGTGAGTACGAAGGTTTAATCAAAACCGGTGGCCTGGCCGATGCCTGCCGCGGCCTGACCAAAGCCTTGGTTGAAGCCGGCCATGAAGTGCTGGTGATGCTGCCGCGCTATGCGTCCTTGTACGAGACGCCAACAGAGGCCTGGCAATCGGTGTATTTGACACTGGGTGAGCGCACCCTGGGCTGTGCTGTCCGGCATTTAACACTGGACGGCGTTGCCATTGCTCTGGTGGAGCATCACGAGTTTTTTCAACGACTGCGTCCTTACGACGATGGCGACCAGGGCTATGGCGATAACCCGCTGCGCTTTGCTTTTTTTTGCAAAGCCGCTCTTGCCTGGTGCCGTGAGCAGCACTTTTGTCCCGACATTATCCATGGCCACGATTGGCAAACTGCTCTGGCTGGGGTGTATTTGCAGCAAGAGCAGGCGCAGGATGATTTTTTCGCGCAGAGCCGCTTTGTCTTTACCATTCACAATGGTGCTTATCAGGAAGTGGTTCACCCGGATTGGGCGGCGCAGTTGGAGCTGCCGCCAGAGCCGGCAGGTGTCAACCTGCTGCAGCATGGTGTGGAAAGTGCCAGCAAGCTCAATACCGTCAGTCAGGGCTATCGTGATGAGCTTTTGACCGAGCCCTCCGGCATGGGGCTGGCGGCTTTGTATCAGTCCAGGCAGCCGGATTTTAGCGGCATTCTCAATGGTTGCGATTACAGCCTGTGGCACCCGGCGCAAGACCGGCATCTGGTGGCCCATTACGATTGGCCGGATTTAACCGGCAAAGCAGACTGCAAGGCCTGGTTGCGGCAACACCATCAATTGCCGGAGAAATCCGTCCCACTTTTTGTCGCTGTCAGTCGCATCACTGGCCAAAAAGGCTTTGATTACTTGCTGCCGGCGCTGGAGCAATGGTTGCCTACGACCGAATCGCAGTTGTTGATTATGGGCACAGGCGAGCGGCGCTACACCCAGGCCTTGTTTGAACTGGCTGCCCGCTTTAAAGGACAGATGAGTTTTGTGATGGGCTTTGATGAAAGTCTGGCCCACAAAATCGAAGCCGGTGGTGACTACTTTTTAATGCCGTCTTTGTTTGAACCTTGTGGCCTCAATCAAATCTACAGCTTGCGTTACGGTACTGTGCCCATTGTCCGAGCCACCGGTGGCTTGAAGGATACGGTGGTACCATACCCGGCAAAAGGCAGTACCGGCATTCACTTTAACGAGCCCTGCGCCGAGGCTCTGCTGGGGGCTTTGCAACAAGCGGATGAGCTGTATCGGCAGCCCAGGCAACTGACTGCGATGCAGCAACGGGGCATGGCGCAGCAATTTAGCTGGCAGCAAGCGCGTCAGGCTTACGAGGCCATGTACCAGGCAGCGCTGGCGGACTGAGCAGTCTGAGCATTCGCCAAGCGCTTGCACGCAAATCCGCACAAAAGCCGTAGGCAGGCCACACAACTTCTGCTAGCCTAGCAGTTCGTTCTATCACGGTTTTCTTTCGCTCTGAAAAGGGTTTTTCTATGGATGCGATCACCTTATTGACCACACGGCAGTCTTGCCCCCGTTTAATGGAGCCTGCACCTGCTGGGGATGACTTGGATTTAATTAAGCGTGCGGCCTTACGGGTGCCGGATCATGGTGGCTTGCGCCCCTGGCGCTTTAGCATTGTCCAGGGCAAAGCTGCGCTGGAGCGGCTGGGCGACATTTTTGCCGAAGCCGCCGTCGAGGACGATCCTTCCATTGCCAATGAGCTGTTGGAGCGTGCCCGGCAATTGCCGCTGCGGGCCCCGATGGTGATTGTCTGCATTGCCCGTTGCAACACTACCGCCAAGATCCCGCTGCACGAACAGGTGCAATCGGCCGCCTGCTCCGTGATGGCAATGCAGCAAGCCGCCTTTGCGCTGGGCTATGGCGCCATCTGGCGAACTGGCATGTACGCGGAAATGGAGTTTGTCAAACAATCGCTGGAGCTGGGCGAAGACGATGAGATTGTCGGCTTTTTGTATCTGGGAACACCTGTTAATCCGGTTCGTATCCGCGCGGAGCTGGACCCGGCGGATTTTTTCTCAGATTTCTGACAATTAGGGCGTGTTGACCTTTGCTGTTTGTTTTTGCAGCTGCTTGGCTGGTATTTATACAAGGCAAAGGTTGTAAGGTGTAGTTATTCTACATGAAACAAGCTTTAACGCAGTAGAAATGCCAGCCAAGCGCTGCCCGAAGGGTTCGTCTGGCGACGCTCTGCTCTTTGTCACTCGTCACTTATTTAGAATCACTAAACTGCGCTCCTCGTTTCGCGATCAAAGCGCCGCCAGAGCAAACAAAATCTAAACAGCAAAGGTCAACACGCCCTAGTGTGTGGCTAGAAACAACAAGCCCCGCATCGCGGGGCTTGTTGTTTGTCTGCAAGGACGATTAGAAATCGGCATTGCCAGGGGTGCGTGGGAAGGGGATCACATCCCGCACATTGCCCATGCCGGTGACATAGCTGACCAGACGCTCAAAACCCAGACCAAAGCCAGAGTGAGGCACGGTGCCATAACGGCGTAGATCGCGGTACCAGCCGTAATCGTCTTTGTTCAGGCCCATGGCTGCCAGCCGCTCATCCAGCTTGTCGAGGCGCTCTTCACGCTGACTGCCACCAATGATTTCACCAATGCCGGGTGCCAGAATGTCCATCGCCGCCACCGTCTTGCCATCTTCGTTCAAGCGCATGTAGAAAGCTTTGATGTCTTTCGGGTAGTTTTGCAAAATAATGGGCGCGCCCACATGCTCTTCGGCCAGGTAGCGCTCGTGCTCGGACTGCAAATCGATGCCCCATTCGACCGGGTAGTTGAAGGTTTTGCCGCAGTTTTGCAGGATCGCAATCGCATCGGTGTAGTCCATCCGTACAAAGCTGGAGTCGACCATCTTTTGCAGGCGATTGATGGCGTCTTTATCGACCCGCTCGGCAAAAAAGGCCATGTCATCGGCCCGCTCTTCCAGCACCGCTTTAAAGACATACTTCAGCATGTCTTCAGCCAGTTGGGCTACATCGGCCAGCTCGGCAAAGGCGACTTCCGGTTCAATCATCCAGAACTCCGCCAGATGGCGGCTGGTGTTGGAGTTTTCGGCGCGAAAAGTCGGGCCAAAGGTATAGACCTTCGACAAAGCACAGCAGTAGGTTTCCACGTTCAGCTGGCCGGAGACCGTCAGGAAGGTTTCCCGATCGAAGAAGTCCTGGCTGTAATCTACTTTTCCATCGTCGGTACGAGGCAGGTTCTCCAGATCCAGGGTGCTAACCCGGAACATTTCGCCAGCCCCTTCGGTATCTGAGCCGGTGATGATGGGGGTGCTGATCCAGTAAAAGCCACGCTGATGGAAAAAGCGGTGGACTGCCTGGGCTAAACAGTTGCGGACCCGGGTGACTGCGCCGTGAATGTTGGTGCGTGGACGCAGATGGGCGAACTCGCGCAGGTACTCCATCGAGTGGCGTTTTGGCGCCATTGGGTAGGTATCGGGGTTCTCAACCCAACCGACCACCTGCACAGCGCTAGCCTGGATCTCAAACTGTTGGCCCTGGCCTTCCGAGCGGGCAATCTGGCCGCTGACGATCACCGAGCACGCCGTGGTTAAACGTTTTACTTCACTGTCGTAATTGGCCAGATTGGCTGGTACCACGGCCTGGACGGCGTCGAAGCAGCTGCCATCGTGCACAGCCACAAAAGAAATACCGGCTTTGGAATCGCGTTTGGTACGAACCCAGCCTTTGACAGTGACGGTATCGCCAACAGCGTAGCGACCGCTTAAAACATCATGAATCACAGCATCGGACATGCTTGAGAGCTCCGTGTAAAGTTGGAAACCTGGCGGTTAAATTTGGTCAAAACAACAAGACATGTAATGATACTGACGCAGTGACTGAACACAAGCAAAACTTGGGTTTTTAATGCCGATATGACCACAGAGCATGGTGCTTACAAAAATGATCGCCGCCGTGGCCCGGACTGGGTACGACGCTTGTTTGGCTGGCTGGCGATTTTGGCCTGGCTGTGTTTTATTCTGGCCTTGTTGCTGGTGCATTTTGCCCGGCCGGAAATGGATACCGGCCTGGTGCGTTACTGGGAGCTGGAGATCCGTGACGACTGGCATCCGTTATTAACCAACTGGCTGCAGTGGATCCTCTATGCCACCGCAGCGCTTAGCGCCATCAGCTTGTTGTTAAACCGGCTGCGGCTTAGGCGAAAAAGCGACCGGCTGCATTTTAATCTGGTGCTGTTGCTGCTGGCATCCATTGCTTTAGGGCTCTACTTGCTTCGCCTGTAACATCGGTCGATAACGGCTCAGACCCCAACGGCGCGGCGCATTGAGGCACAGAGCTTGCAGAGCTGTGCTGCGCTGATGATAAAGGGCGGCATTAGATAGATCAGCCGGTTAAAAGGCCGGATCCAAACCCCGTCGTTGACAAAATGCTGTTGCAGCTTTGCCACATCGACCTGCTGATGCATCTCCAGCACCCCAATCGCGCCCAGTACCCGGACTTCTTTCACCTCAGGCGAGGCCTGGCAGGGAGCCAGCTCGGCTTTTAGCTGCGCTTCAATGGCCGGGACCTGTTGTTGCCAATCACCGGCCTGAATCAATGTCAGGCTGGCGTTGGCCACTGCGCAAGCCAGCGGGTTGGCCATAAAGGTAGGGCCATGCATCAGACCGCCGGCTTCACTTTGGCTCACGCCAAACGCCACCTGATCGGTACAGAGGGTGGCCGCCATCGTCATGTAACCGCCGGTCAGGGCTTTGCCCAGACAAAGGATATCCGGGCTGATCCTGGCTTGCTCACAGGCAAAGAGGCTGCCGGTACGGCCAAAGCCGGTGGCAATTTCATCGGCAATCAGCAGCACATCAAACTCATCGCACAGAGCGCGGCAGCCGGCCAGATAGTCGGGATGATAAAAGCGCATGCCGCCATAGCCTTGCACCAGAGGCTCGACGATCAGAGCAGCGATATACGAATGCCGCTGCTGCAGCAATTGTCGAAGTGGTTGCAGGCTCTCGGGTCGAAAATCCTGGTGGTAAGGGCTTTCCGGTGCCGGTAAAAAGTGGTGCTGCGGCAGTAACTTGCTGAACATACTGTGCATGCTGTCCACCGGATCGCACACCGCCATGGCGGCAAAGGTATCGCCATGGTAACCCTTGCGCAGACTGATCAGTTCGGTTTTGCCGCTGTGACCAAGGCCTTGCCAGTATTGCAGTGCCATTTTAAGCGCGACTTCGACCGCGATGGAGCCGCTGTCGGCCAGGAAAACTTTGCGAAGTGGAGCCGGAGTCATGGCGACCAGCTGTTGGCACAAGCTGATGGCCGGCGGGTGAGTAATGCCGCCAAACATCACGTGCGCCATCTGGCCCAGTTGCTGTTGAATGGCCTGATCCAGCACCGGATGACGGTAGCCATGCACCGCCGACCACCAGGACGCTGTGCCATCGACCAGCCGCTGACCATTATCCAGGATCAATTCACAGCCTTCAGCGGCCACCACCGGATACACCGGCAAAGGATCCTGCATCGAAGTGTAAGGGTGCCAGATGTGCTCACGGTCAAAGGCCAAATCAATGCTCATAAAGTAACCATCAGTAAAGTTATGTCGGTGAATCAGATTGACAAGTTGGGGTTGGCGGCTAGACTAGCGAAAAATAACCCGAACCACAATCCAAATGGGGAACCTCATGCCAGCAGCCATCCGTCACGACTGGAGCCTAGCCGAAGTCAACGCGCTTTTCGCACTGCCATTCAACGACTTATTATTTCAGGCCCAGACGGTGCATCGTCAGCACTTTACCCCGAACGAGGTGCAGGTCAGTACTTTGCTGTCGATCAAAACCGGCGCTTGCGCCGAAGACTGCAAGTACTGCCCGCAAAGTGGGCACTACAACACCGGCCTGGAGCGCGAACGCCTGCTGGAAGTCGAGAAGGTGTTGCGTCAGGCCCAGGCCGCTAAAGAGAAGGGGGCCACCCGCTTTTGCATGGGCGCAGCCTGGAGCAACCCCAAGCAGCGTGATATGCCGTACCTGATTGAAATGGTGCGGGGCGTTAAAGCCATGGGTCTGGAAACCTGCATGACGCTCGGCATGATTGACCCGGAGCAGGCGCAAAGCCTGGCCTCTGCCGGTCTGGATTACTACAACCACAACCTGGATACCTCACCGGAATTTTACGGCGAAATTATTACCACCCGTACTTATCAGGATCGGTTGGATACGCTGCAACACGTGCGTGATGCCGGCATGAAAGTCTGCTGCGGTGGCATCCTGGGGATGGGGGAGTCGGCCAATGATCGCTCAGCCTTGCTGATGCAGCTGGCCAACTTGCCGGAGCACCCGGAAAGTGTGCCTATCAATATGTTGGTAAAAGTGCAGGGCACGCCGCTGGAAAACGTCGACGACATGGATGCTTTTGATTTTATCCGTGCCATTGCCGTGGCTCGTATTCTGATGCCGGCCAGCCATGTGCGCTTATCGGCCGGTCGCAGCCGGATGAACGAGCAAATGCAGGCCT
Source organism: Alkalimonas delamerensis (assembly GCF_030717955.1). Classification (NCBI taxonomy): domain Bacteria; kingdom Pseudomonadati; phylum Pseudomonadota; class Gammaproteobacteria; genus Alkalimonas; species Alkalimonas delamerensis. The sequence goes on from NZ_JAUZVY010000002.1 coordinate 368,101, forward strand.
TGTGCTTTATGGCCGGCGCCAACTCGATTTTCTACGGTGATAAGTTACTGACCACCGACAACCCGGAAGCCGATGCCGATATGCAACTGTTTGCCAAGCTCGGGATCCGCCCGGAGCAGCGTCAGGATGTATCGGACGAAGCCCATGCGCTGGCGCTGGCCGATGCCATCAAAGAGCAGCAGCAAGCGCCGCTGTATCACGCCGCCGGTTAACGCCGATGGATCAGACCCGCATGCAGCTGGCGCTGCAGGAGCGACGTCAGCTGCAACTGCATCGCAATCAAGCCCCTTTGCAGCCACTGACGGCAGGCCTGCTGCGAGGGGGCGGCAAGGATTACCTGAATTTTTCCGGCAACGATTACCTTGGTTTGTCACAGGAGCCGGTCGTGCTGAAGGCGTTGTGCGACGGTGCCAGCCGCTATGGCCTGGGCAGTACCGGCTCACCTTTGGTGACCGGGCATCAGTACCCACACCAGGCGTTGTGCGATGCGCTCTGTGACTGGCTGGGCTTTGACGATGTGCTGCTGTTTTCCTCTGGCTTTGCCGCCAATCAATGCATGCTGCAAACCCTGGCTGCCAGCGAGGAGCGGTTGCTGCTGGATAAACTGAGCCACGCCTCGCTGATTGATGCTGCCAAACACCATGCTGGCGGCTTTAAACGCTTTTTGCACAACGACCTGAGCTCGCTTGACAAACTGCTGGCACAAACCCTACCTGCCAAGGCGGTGGTGGTGACCGAAGGGGTCTTTAGTATGGATGGCGACAGTCCGGACTTGGCAGCGCTGAGTGCCCTGTGTCAGAGGCATGCTGCGCCTTTGCTGTTGGACGATGCCCACGGCCTGGGCGTGCTAGGCAGCGAAGGGAGGGGCAGCTGGCAGCAACAAGGGCTGACGCCCGCCTCGTTGCAAGCCTGTATGGGCAACTTTGGCAAGGCACTGGGTGGCTCAGGTGGTTTTGTTGCCGGCTCTGCTACCGTCATTGATTACCTGCGTCAGTATGGTCGTCATTACATCTACAGTACGGCGCTGTCACCGGCGCTTTGCGTGGCACTTCGTGAAGCCGTTTTGCTGTGCCGTCAACAAAGCTGGCGCCGGGAGCGGCTGGCCGCTCATATTCAGTTGTTGCAGCAACTGGCCAAGGCTGAGGAGCTGCCAATGCTGGCATCGGATTCCGCTATTCAACCTGTGCTGATTGGCGATACCAGCCAGGCGCTGGCCATCAGCGATGCCCTAAAGCAACAGGGGATTTGGTTGGGGGCAATCCGACCGCCAACGGTGGCTCCGGGCAGTGCCCGTCTTCGCATTACCTTAAGTGCCGCCCATCAGCCGGCTCAGATCCGGCAGTTGGTGCAGGCACTTGGTCAGGCTTATCGGGGGACGCATTGATGGCTGGGCATGCTCCGGCCATTGCCGCGCATTTTGGCAAAGCCAGTCAGAGTTACGAATCGGCCGCCCGCTTGCAACGTCACAGCGGTTACGCGGCACTGAAGCTGCTGAAACCGGTTCCGCGTAACCAGTTGTTGGATCTGGGCTGTGGCCCGGCCTGGCTGCATCCAGAGCTGGCTAGCCAGTGCCAGACCTTGCTGGCTGCAGACTTGAGTGCCGGCATGCTGCAGCAGGCCAGGCAGCTTGGGCTGGCCAGTCAGTACCTGCAAGCCGATGCTGCTGCGTTGCCTTTGCCGGCTCGGAGTCTGGATGCGGTGTTTTCCAATTTAATGCTGCAGTGGTGCCCAAGGCCGGCAGAGGTCGCTTCCGAGTTGCAACGGCTGTTACGACCAGGCGGCCAGGCGGTGATTACCAGCTTGCTGCACGGCACTCTGGCCGAGTTGCGGCAGGCTTTTTTAGCCGCTGGTCTGCCGGTGCATGTCAATGCTTTCTTAAGCGCCGATGTGCTGCTCAGTGCCATGCAGCAGGGAGCACCAGCCATGCAGTGGCAGCTTCGCACCGAGTCTGTGCAGTTGCCTTATCCGGATGTGCTGGCGCTGGCGCGTGAGCTAAAATCGCTGGGCGCCAATTATGTGCTGGCTGCAGACGCAGAGTCTGGGCGGGGTTTAACCGGCCGCCGCTACTGGCAGCAATTGCAACAGGCGTATCCTTGCCCTGAGACAGCCAATCGAGCTGCTCCCAATGGCATCGTCGCCAGTTACCAGCTGGCTTATTTGGTTGGAGTCAAAGCATGAACGCCTTTTTTGTCACTGGCACCGATACCGATGCTGGTAAAACCTACGTTAGCCGCGCTTTGCTGCAGGGGCTACACCAAGCAGGCTTTCGAACCATTGGAGCTAAACCAATCGCAGCCGGAGTGGATGGCACCGGGCAAAACCCGGATGCACTGGCGCTGCAGGCAGCCAGCTCGGTGCCACTGGACTACGCGGCCATCAATCCCATCTTGCTGCAAGCGGCGGTAGCGCCGCATCTTGCCGCTGCCATCGAGCAGCAGCCATTGGATGAAGAGGTGCTGAGCCAGCAGCTTCGTGCATTAAAGCAACAAGCCGATTTGGTGTTGGTTGAAGGGGCCGGTGGCTGGTTGCTGCCATTATCGGCCAGCCGCTATCTGGCCGATTGGGTGGCTGAGCAGCAATTGCCGGTGCTGTTGGTGGTGGGGATGAAGCTGGGCTGTTTGAACCACGCCATGCTGACAGTACGCGAAATTGAACGCTCTGGCCTGCGCTTGCTCGGCTGGGTTGCCAATGGCGTCGATCCGACAATGCAGCTGCAACAGGAAAACATTGCCGATTTGCAGCAGCGCATCCCAGCGCCATGCCTTGGCATCGTGCCGCACCAGCCCGAAGGGGCCAGCTCGTTGCTGCAGCAGCAACTGGCTGGCGCTTTGCTGAATGCACTAAAGCTGTAGTAACGCCGATAGCTCGCTGCCTGCTGTCAGCTGGGATTTAGTGCCGCCTATAAACCGATAAGCGCCCGACTCGCCGAGCACAGTGAGCTGTTCCCCCTGGCGCAGCAAGGCACTGCCTTCCGGTAAAGCAATGATCGGCATCTCAGGCTCTAACACCATAAATTCGGCCAGGCGCATATCGCGGGTTTCGCCATGAAAATCGGCCGGGTGCTGATCGGTGTAATGCGGGTTCAGCTGAAACGGCAGCAGGCCCAGAGCGTCAAAGGACTCCGGCTGCACAATCGGCATATCGTTGGTGGTACGGATGCTTAAGCCGGTCAGGTTGGCCCCGGCACTCCAGCCGATGTAAGGCAGTCCTTCGGTTACGCGTTTTTTGATCAGCGCCAGTAAATTCAATTGCTGCAGCCGCTTAAGCAGTGCAAAGGTATTGCCGCCACCCACCAGAATCGCCTCGGCTTGCTCGATGGCGTTGGCCGGGTTGTCAAACCGATGCAGGCTATCGACTGCAATACCAAGGGGGGCTAATGCCTCAACGACCTTGGCCTGATAGGCATCAAAGTCGACACTCACCCCGGCATAAGGGACAAACAGCAAGCGCGAACAGCCGCTAAGATGCTGCTTAATCCAGGGCAGGTAAGGCACCAGATAATCGCTGTTATTCACTTTGGAACTGCTCAGGGCTAAAAGCTGCATCATATCTCCGTGGGTCGAATTGGGGGCAGGTTGTGATTAAAGAGGAAGCAAGTGTACGAAAGCAATTACCCGCTGACAACTTTGCTTACACTCTTTCAGCGCGCTTTTCATCGCGTATTCATTGAAAATTCAGATGCTAGCCTTATATTAAGGACAGTTGATTTTTAAAAGAGGTTCACCATGAAAAGAGTGCTGTTGTTTTTAGCGACCAACCTGGCTGTGCTGGTGGTGCTGAGTATTGCACTGAGTATTATTTTTACCTTCTTCGGCATTGATCGCGGCAGCATTGGCGGTTTGCTGGTGTTTGCGGCCATCTTTGGTTTTGGTGGTTCTTTTATCTCGCTGGCAATGTCCAAATGGATGGCCAAGCGCTCCACCGGTGCGGTGGTGATTGAACAGCCGCGCAACGCTACTGAGAAATGGCTGGTGGACACCGTCGCCCGTCAGGCGCGTCAGGCAGGCATCGGCATGCCGGAAGTGGCTATTTACGACTCGCCGGAAATGAACGCCTTTGCCACCGGCATGAATCGCAACGAATCTCTGGTCGCTGTCTCTACCGGCTTGCTGCGCAATATGCGTGAAGACGAAGTCGAAGCTGTATTGGCGCACGAGGTATCGCACATCGCCAATGGCGACATGGTGACACTGACCCTGATCCAGGGGGTGGTCAATACCTTTGTTATTTTCCTGGCGCGTTTGATTGCCGGTGCTATACGGCAGAACAACCAACAGCTGGGCACCATGGCGTACTTCGGCATTGTGATAGCGCTGGAAATGCTGTTTGGTGTGCTGGCCAGCATCATCGTGATGTGGTTCTCGCGCCAGCGTGAATACCGCGCCGATGCCGGTGCCGCTCGCTTGGAAGGTCCCAATAAAATGATCGCTGCTTTGCAGCGGCTGCAACACAATCACGAAAGCCGGCTGGAAGGCAGCATGGCCGCTTTCGGTATCGCTGGCGGCGGCAAGAAGTCTGAGCTCTTTATGTCGCACCCACCGCTGGAAAAACGCATCGCTGCGCTGCAAAACCGCCGAGAGTTTTAAGCCAATAAGGCTTAAACAACCTCCCAAAAACCGGCTCCGCAAGGGCCGGTTTTTTTCTGCCGTTCAGTTCGCAGTTACTGTGGTTGACAAAGATGGGAAAGTATCGGGCAATTTGAAAGACACACGCTTTATTCGTGCGGTCATGCATCAAAAACCGTAAACCTTGGTATAGGCAAGATAGGCAGTAATCTCTCACTCCTTTAGCCCGCACCGATAGCACGACACCAGGCATTCAAGTCTGCTGCTGTTTGCCAGTCAGCCAAAGCGCAACCAACAGCAGGGCGGCTCCGGCGCCCAGGCGTACTAAGTCGGTATCGCGGTTCCAGATCAGAACATTGACCAACAAGCCCGCCGGGATCAGGGCGTTGTTCATGGTGGCCAGTTGGCCGCTGCTGACCTGGGTTGCCCCCAGATTCCACAGGTAATACCCCAGGCCGGAAGCAACCAGGCCGAGCCAGAGCAAGATCCCCCATTGCAGCGGCTGAGTCGGGTACTGTGGGCCACCCAGCAGCCACCAGCTCGGCAGCGCGACCACGAGCGCGCCGACGAAGAACCAACCAAAGATGCAGTGTTGCCGTGGTGGCTCGGGCTCTGGCCAGTGCGCCAGCAGGTATTTGTACAGCACTTGGCCGCTGGCAAAACAGAGATTGGCTCCTTGCACCACCAAAAAGCCAAGCCAAAAGTCGCCACTGAGCTGATCCCAACGCATCAAAGCAGCACCCAGCACCGCCAGCAGAGCACAGAGCAGATAACGGCGATGAAAGCGCCGGGCCAGAAGATCGTGCAGCAGCGTGATGTAAACCGGGGTAAAGATGGTAAAGATCAGTACCTCAGGTACGGTCAGCAGCAAAAAGGATTGGTAGTAAAACAGATACATCAGGCCCAGTTGAATGGCGCCTATTGCCATCAGTTGCAGCGCCAAACGAGCGGGCAGTGGGTGACGCAGCAGCCAGGGCAAAAACACCAGCGCAGCCAACAGCACCCGGCTGAGGACGGCAAAGTAGCTGTCGACCTGACCGGCCAGATAGACACCAATTAACGAAAAAGAAAAGGCCCAAAGAGCCGTGATTGTCCAAAGGTAGGCCATAAGGATGCTCCGTTTGTAATGGCTGCGGAGCATGCCGCAAACCAGGGTGCCGATCAAGCTTTGGCAGGGGTTTAAAGTATTGCTGAGCTGATCGATCTGTTGACTACTGTGGTACTATCATCAATAAATGCCTTCGTTCACTTCAGGTTGTTGAGGTAACAATTGCGGCCAAAAAAACCTTTGTTGAACCAGCTGGATGCTCGGTTGCTGTGGACCTTGCTGGTTTTCATTTTGTTTGTGATTAGTTTTTGGCTCTATGTTAATGCAGGCCGAGACATCGAGCGCGCTCATCATCAACGTTTGCAATCCTTCCTGCTGGCCGACGAGCTTCGTCAATCTTCCGATGATTTAACCCGTATGGTACGCACCTATGCGGTAACTGGTGACCAACGCTACCGACAATACTTTGATGAAATTTTGGCCATCCGTGATGGCGAAATGGCCAGGCCTATCGATTACCATCATATCTACTGGGACCTGGTGGATGAAGCCGGCAATCGGCCGCGCCCACCCGAAAACGCCATAGCGCTATTGGATCTGATGCGCGCAGCAGGTTTTACCGAGTATGAGCTTTCACAATTGGTTGCGGCCAAGGATGCGTCTGATGAGCTGGTGCTACTCGAAGAGAAGGCGATGCGCTTGGTAGAAACGGGCGACCCTGAGTTACGAGAGCAGGCCTTAGCCATGCTGCACGGTCCAGAGTACCATCAAGCCAAAGCAGGCATTATGCAGCCAATCGATCAGTTATACAGTCAAATGCGGCAACGAACAGATGCTGCAGTTCATAAAGCTGAGCGCCAGGCAAGACTCATGTTGCTGTTGTTTATCGTGCTTGGCATGATGTTGCTGTGGCTGTTGTGGCGTTTTAAGCAGTTGGAGTCGGCGATTTTAGGTACTTCAATCGGCGATTTGTACCGGCGTATCGAGCAATTGGGACAAGGCCGTTTTTCTGAGCCAACTGAGATGCCTGAGCAGCAGGTGGATACCGTGGTGGGCTGGCTTAGCCACACCCAGCATCGGCTGGCTCAGCTGGAAAAAAATCGCCAGCAAGTCAAACAACATTTACAGCAGTTGGCGCATTTCGATCCCTTGACTGGGTTGCCCAATCGGTTTTTGTTTGCCGAAAAATTGCAACAGGCGATGCAGCAGGCTGAGTCTGGACAACAGTTCCTGGTTGTCGCCTTTATCGATCTGGATGGCTTTAAGACCGTCAACGATCAATACGGTCACCCATATGGAGACCGGGTGTTGGTCGCTTTAAGCCGGCGCTTGCAGCATCGGTTGTCTGAACGCAACTGTCTATCGCGACTCAGTGGCGATGAGTTTGTGCTGATGCTGCCTGGGTTAACGCAGGTGGAGGACGCCGATGCTGTGCTGCAAGACGTCTTGGCTGCCTTGGCCTATCCGGTCCAGGTCGACAGCATTTGCAGCCAGCTATCGGCCAGTATTGGGGTGAGCGTTTATCCGCAGCAACCTGCAGTTGAATCTGAACAGTTGCTGCGACAAGCCGATCAAGCCATGTATTTGGCCAAGCAAGCCGGTAAAAATTGCATTCATTATTTTGATATCGTGGCCGATTTGCATGCCAGAGACATGCATCAACGTTTGCAGGCCATAGAGTTGGGCTTAGAGGAGCAGCAGTTTGTGTTGTTTTATCAGCCCAAAACGGATTTACAGACCGAGCAGTGTATAGGGGTTGAAGCGCTGATCCGTTGGCAGCACCCTGAGCAGGGCTTGTTAGCTCCCGCCAGTTTTTTACCCATTATTGAGCAGCATGCTTTGGGCATTAAAGTCGGGCAATGGGTGTTGCGGCAAGCTTTTCTGCAGTTGGCTGCCTGGCAGCAGCAGGGAATTGAGCTGCCGATATCGGTGAATATTGCGGCCAATCACTTGCAGCAAGTCGACTTTGCTGAAAGGCTGGAGGTGCTAGCTGCCGAGTTTCCAGATGTTCCGCTCAAATTACTTGAGCTTGAAATTGTCGAAACCAGTGCGCTGCATGATTTTCAGCATGCCTCGCAAACCATGCTGGCCTGCACTCGGCTTGGTGTATCATTTTCGTTGGATGATTTTGGTACCGGTTACTCTTCTCTAAGCTACTTAAAGCGTCTACCCATCAGCACCTTGAAGCTGGATCAAAGCTTTGTCCGTGATATTTTAACCGATCCCGAGGATTTGGCTATTTTGCAAGGGGTTGGCTTGCTTGCCGCCAGCTTTTCGCTTAATACCATTGCCGAAGGCGTCGAAACCCCAGCCCATATCGCAAAATTGCTTGAAATTGGCTACCGCTATGGTCAGGGATACGGCATTGCCAGGCCGATGCCTGTTGACGCTTTAACCGACTGGTTAGCATCGCATCTAAATTAAAAACGGCGTCCGAAGACGCCGTTTGTGTTGAGTCAGCCTTGCTATCTGTTACTGCCGTGGCAGCTCCTGATAACCCATGGTGTGCAGGATAAAGGCAAAGACGTCGGCGGCCTGATCAATGATCATCGACACCGGCATGCCGGCACCATGACCGGCATTGACATCAATGCGGATTAGCTGAGGGTGCGCGCCACCATCTTTGGCCTGCAGCTCGGCCACGTACTTGAAAGAGTGCGCCGGGACCACACGGTCGTCGTGATCGGCCGTGGTGACCAAAGTGGCCGGGTGGTTGACGCCTTCACGAACATTGTGCACCGGTGAATAGCCAAGCAGGTACTCAAACATGGCTTCGCTTTGATCGGCGGTGCCGTAATCGTAAGCCCAGCCGGCACCTGCCGTGAAGGTGTGGTAGCGTAGCATGTCCAGCACCCCGACTGCAGGAATGGCAGCGCGGAACAGATCCGGACGCTGGGTAGAGACAGCAGCCACCAGCAACCCCCCATTAGAGCCGCCACGAATGGCGAGTTTATCGCTGTGGGTGTAGTTGTGCTCAATCAGGTATTCGGCGGCGGCAATAAAGTCGTCGAACACATTCTGGCGGTTTTTCTGCCGGCCGGCGTCGTGCCAGGCTTTGCCGTACTCACCACCACCGCGGATATTGGCCACAGCATAGATGCCACCCATGTCCATCCAGAGCGCATTGGAAACACTAAAGGATGGCGTTAAGCTGACGTTGAAGCCACCGTAACCATACAGAATGGTTGGGTTGCTGCCGTCCAGCTCAATATCGCTGCGGTAGCTGATGATCATTGGGATCCGGGTACCATCTTTCGAGGTGTAGAACACCTGCTCTGAGGTGTAGTTGGCTGGGTCGAAACCGGTCTCAGGCTGATTATAGAGTTCGGTTTCGCCGGTCATTGGATCCAATTGATAGATGCTGCCCGGAGTAATGTAATTGGTAAAACTGAAGTAGAGATGCTCTGCATCGGCTTTGCCACTGAAGCCGCCGGCACTGCCAACACCTGGCAGCTCGATTTGACGAACCAGTTGGCCTTCTTTATCAAACTGCTTAACCTTGGCCACTGCATCGACAATGTAGTTGGCAAACAAAAAGCCTGCGCCGGTGCTGGCACGCAGTACATGCTCGGTTTCCGGGATCAGATCCTGCCAATGCTCCGGCTGTGGCTTGGCCGCATTGGCAACCACCACCCGGCGGTTGGGGGCATCGCGGTTGGTCACCAGAAACAGGGTGTCGCCTTCGGACGTTAAGAAATTCACATCGTGCGCTGTGCTGTCGACTATGGCGGTAAAGCCAGCGTCCGCTTGCGTCAAATCTTTGATAAACAGCTTGTTGCCCGAGGTGGATACCGCCGCCGATACCAGCAAGTAACGATCATCCTCCGTGACAGCAGCGCCAACATAGCGGTGCTCTTCGCCGGGTTTGGCACCAAAGACGACACGATCCTCGGACTGAGGGGTGCCTAGCTTGTGGTAGTACAGTTTGTGTTGGTCGGTCATGGCCGATAAGGCGCTGCCGTCTGGTTTGTCGTAACTGGAATAGAAGAAACCTTCGTTGCCCAGCCAGCTGATGCCGCTGAATTTGATATCGGTCAGCACATCGCCGATCTGCTCACCGGTTTCGGTATCAATGACAATAATTTTCCGCCAGTCGCTGCCCCCTTCGGAGATGGCGTAGGCCGCCAGGCTGCCATCGCGGGAAAAGCGGATGGTTGCCAGCGAAGTGGTGCCATCGGCACTGAAAGTGTTGGGATCCAAAAAGACTTCCGGCTCGTTATCACCGCGTTGCCGGTACAGCACAAACTGGTTTTGCAAACCATCGTTGCGGAAGAAGTAGCTGTAGTCCCCTTCGGTAAAAGGAGCGCCCAGCCGTTCAAAATTCCAGGCCTCTTGCAGCCGGGTGCGAATGGTGTCCCGGTATGGGATCTGCTCTAAAAATGAGAAGGTCAGTTCATTTTGCGCCTGGACCCAGGCTGCGGTTTCCTCGCTGCGATCATCTTCCAGCCAGCGGTAGGGATCGGCAATCTCACGGCCAAAATAGCTATCGACCACATCGCTGGTTCGGGTAATTGGGTAGGTCAGCTGGTGACCCTGTTGGGCTTGTTGGCTGACTTCTGTGGCTGGGGGCTGGCCACCACAGGCGGTAAGCAGGGCTGCAGTCAGCAGCGGAAAAGCATGCTTCATGAAACGAGGCTCCTTGGTGATTGTTATTGTGATTTGGTTAGCAAATGAGTGTACAGGATAACCCGAGGTAAAAGCGATGCGGCCAGCAGGTCACTGGCCGCATAAAAACGGGCTTTAGTGGCAGCGATTACTCATCATCTTCAGCCAGAGTCATCAGGGAGGTATTGCCACCGGACGCTGTGGTGTCAATGCTGATGGTTTTTTCAGTCACCAGCCGTTTTAACAGAGTGTCGTAATACTCGGCTGTAATCACCGGCAAAATGGCTCCCTTACGCTCGGCCAGTTGCTGGCTAAAGTAACCCAGGCGCGATGAGTGTGCTGCCACCACAGCGCCGGCCAGGTGCGGATGCTCCAGAATGGCTTGCAACTGATTGGGCCGGGCGACTTGCAGCACGCCAGGGGCTACGCCGGTCGCGATAAACTTATCACGAAACGCCAGCGCTTCGTCGTAAAAAAGCTCTGATGCCACGGTAATCACCGTATTGCCCGCTGCCAGCGCAGTGATGATGGAAATGGCCCAGAAATTAAAGGACGTGCTTTTATCGGCGTAGCAGACCACACAGCCCCGCGGCTCCAGGTGCAGGGTGTTGGACTCGCCCGTTGGCCCTGGCAAGGTGATGTGTTTGCGCATGGTTTTTTCAACCCGAATCAATTGCGCCCGGGCATCGGCCAGGGTTTGCGCCAGATCATCGGCCAGTTCGTCGATGATGTCGACGGTGGCGATTTTGGCCAGCAATTGCCGCATGGCTGACAGCCGGTCATTCAGCGGGGTAGCCCGCCAGACTTTTTCATCCCGCAGTGAGTTGGCCATCAGCTCAGCGACTTGCTGATCGGCCTCTGGGCTGTGGTGCAAGTCCAGCTCATCCGGCGTCAGGCTGGTCATCTGAATGTTGTCCGGCGATGCTTTTTCTTTGACCAGACGGTTCAGGTAGTTGGGACCCCCGGCTTTAGGGCCGGTGCCAGACAGACCTCGGCCACCGAACGGCTGCACACCGACAATGGCGCCAATCATGTTGCGGTTGATGTAGACATTGCCGGCGCGAGACATCCGGGCCAGGTACTCGCAACGGTCTTCGATGCGTGAATGAATGCCCATGGTCAGACCGTAGCCGGTGCCGTTGATTTGATCGATGACGTCATCCAGTTCATTGGCCTTGTAACGTATGATGTGGACACAAGGGCCAAAGACTTCGCGTTTCAGCACGTTCAGGTTGTCAATCTGGTACAGGCGGGGAGCGAAAAAGTAAGCGCCATTTTCGTCGTTATCCGGGATCGGGCATTGATACAGCAGCTGCGCTTTGCCTTCCAGATAGGCGACGTGCTCGTTTAAGCTGTTCAGCGCTTTGGCATCGATCACCGGGCCAACATCGGTTGACAGCAAGGACGGGTCCCCGACATGCAGCTCTTTCAAGGCGCCAATCAACATGGCAATGATGCCATCGGCGACATCGTCCTGAATAAAGAGCACCCGCAAGGCAGAACAGCGCTGACCGGCACTCTGGAAGCCAGAGCTAATCACATCGTCCACCACTTGCTCGGGCAGGGCAGTGGAGTCGACGATCATGCAGTTCTGGCCGCCGGTTTCGGCAATCAGCGGCACCTGGCCATCGCTGCGGGCCGCCAGGGTTTGTGAGATCAGGGTGCCGGTTTCGGTTGAACCGGTGAACATCACGGCCTGAACACGCGGATCCGGCACGATGGTTTTGCCCACCTCGCTGCCACGGGCAATGACCACCTGAACCACATGGTCCGGCATGCCGACTGTGTGCATTAGCTCCAATGTCCGCAGGGCAATCAGGCTGGTTTGCTCGGCTGGCTTGGCAATGACGGTGTTGCCGGTAACAATGGCAGCCACCACCTGACCCAAGAAGATTGCCAGCGGGAAGTTCCAGGGGCTGATGCACAGCACCACGCCTCTGGGCTCAAAACGGGCGTCGGTGGCCAACTCTTCGGCGCGAGCAGCGTAATAGCGGCAAAAGTCGACGGCTTCGCGCACTTCGTCAATGCCATCTTGCGCCACTTTGCCGGCTTCTTTGATGCAAATGGCCACCAGTTCGTCGTGGTGCCGCTCCAAAATATCACCGATCCGACGCAGCAAGTCGGCCCGGCTGGAAACCGGGGTTTGCGACCAGCTTTGGAAAGCCATCTCGGCATTGTCCAGCAGTTGTTGCATCTCATCGGCACTTTGCAAGCGAATGGCACCAATGATCTCCTGGTGGTTGGCTGGGTTTTTCACCGCCTGGGCGTCTGCAGGTACCTGATCGGCGCTGAGACGATGGCTGTCAAACCAACGGGCTAAATTTTCTTTGAACGGCGTGATGGCGTTGATATCGGTCAGGTCCATGCCTTTGGAGTTGGCGCGCTCATCACCGTACAGATCAATCGGCATCTTGATTTGGTTGTTGTGCTTGTTGCGCAAGCCCTGCAAGGTTTCGACCGGATCCGGCAGCAGCGCCTCAACCGGCTTGCTGGTATCGACAATGGCATTGACAAAAGAGGAGTTGGCGCCATTTTCCAGCAGACGGCGTACCAGATAGGCCAGCAAGTTTTCGTGCTGACCAACCGGCGCGTAGACCCGGCACTGGATTTTTTCCTGGGTGACGATTTGGTCAAACAAGGACTCGCCCATCCCATGCAAGCGCTGGAACTCAAAGCCGTTGTTGTCGCCTTTAGCCACTTCCAAAATGGTGGCGGCTGTGTAAGCGTTGTGGGTTGCAAACTGCGGGTACAGCACATCCCGGGCTTCCAGCAGCTTGATGGCGCAGGCTTTGTAGGAAACATCAGTGGTTGCTTTGCGGGTGAACACCGGGAAGTGGGACAGACCCAACTGTTGGGTGGTTTTAATTTCAGTATCCCAGTAAGCGCCTTTGACCAGGCGCACCATCAATTTGCGGCCAACCCGTCGCGCCAGCTCTGTCACCCATTCGACGACAAAAATGGCCCGCTTTTGGTAGGCTTGCACTGCCAGACCAAAACCGTTCCAATCGCCCAGCTCTGGATCGCTGAACACGGCCTCAATCACATCCAATGAGATATCCAGCCGGTCGGCTTCTTCGGCATCCACAGTAAAACCAATGTCGTAGCTTTTGGCAACCAAAGCCAGGGCTTTTAACCGGGGAACCAACTCGCTCATCACCCGCTCGCGGTGGCTAAACTCGTAGCGAGGGTGAATGGCGGACAGTTTGACCGAGATGCCCGGGCTTTTAATCGGGCCACGGCCACCGGCAGCCTTGCCTATGGCGTGGGTGGCATCCAGATAGCTTTGGTAATAAAAGTCGGCATCCTTCATGGTGCGGGCACCTTCACCCAGCATGTCGTAGGAATAGACGTAGCCTTTTTGCTCGGTATCGGCAGCGCGTTCAATGGCGTCTTCAATGGTTTCGCCCATCACAAACTGCTTGCCCATGATTTTCATGGCGAAATTGACAGACTTTCGAATCACCGGCTCGCCCAGACGGCCCATGGTTTTCTTCAACAACCCAAACTGTTTGGCTTTGCTGCTATCGCTGTAATTGACCATCTTGCCGGTGATCAACAAGCCCCAGGACGACGCATTGACAAAAAGCGAGTCACTGCTGCCCAGGTGGGAGCTCCAGTCGCCTTTGGCCAGCTTGTCGCGAATCAACAGATCCTGAGTTTTTTTATCGGGCACCCGCAACAAGGCTTCAGCCAGACACATCAAGACCACGCCTTCTTCGGTTGAAAGCGAAAACTCATTCAGCAAGGCATCAATGCCACCCTGGCCATCCTGGTCTTTGCGGATGTTGTGCACAATTTGCCGGGCCCGCTCCCAGGCGCGGCTGCGGGCGGTAACGCCAACTTCCGCCAGCGGCAGAATGTGATCGATCACTGCATTTTCATCAATGCGGTAAAAGTCGCGAATTTTTTGCCGGATAGGGCAAGTTGTGGTCAGGTCACCTTGGAAAAGCATAGTGGGCTCCTTGTCGTGCAGTGGCAGCCTATGGTCTGACTGCTGGATCTGTGATGCCGCTATTCTAATGAAAAACACGCAGTAGATGCTGGTGAAATCCGGGTTAATGGCGCTATCTTTCAGGGCAAAATTTTTAATTTGCCGTAGAAACTACTGTAGTCCAACTGCGATGAAATAAAAGGGCAAACGCGTTCTGTGGTTCGCTCACTGCGGTTAGTTTGTTTCACAGACACGCAGTGGTAGGATATAGAACAACCAAAGGAGTCCGTTATGTGGGAAAGCCGGCGCAGTCATCCGCCACAACATGATGAATCGTCGTACGATGCCATCCCTGGCGACGCCACCGGGCAGCGTGACCGAGCTCGCATTATTCATAGCGAGGCGTTTCGTCGCTTGCAATCAAAAACTCAGGTGCTGGGGGTGGGGGAGCACGATTTTTACCGTACCCGGCTTACCCACTCGCTCGAAGTCGCGCAACTGGGCTCTGGCATTTGCGAAAAGCTGCGTCAGCGCTATCGGGAAAATACAGAGTTGCTCAGCTGGCTGCCCGGTATGGGACAGATTGAAGCCATTTGCCTGGCGCATGACTTGGGGCACCCGCCTTTTGGTCACGGCGGTGAAGTGGCTTTGAACTATTTTATGCATGATCAGGGTGGCTTTGAAGGCAATGGCCAAACCTTGCGAATTCTGGCGCATTTAGGGGAATACTCACCGCAGCATGGACTGGACCTGAGTCGGCGCACCATGTTGGGGGTGTTGAAATACCCGGTACTGCACCGCGAAGTGGCCTGTTACCCGGTTGAGTTGGCCGAAGGAACCAGCAATATCGACAGCTTCAAGCCCCCCAAGTGCATTCATGATGAAGACGAGGCTGTGCTGAACTGGATTTTGGCGCCCTTGCCAGCAGCTGATCAGGAGCTATTTCGCAGCAGCACAGACGGAAGCTCCCACCGCAAAGCCCGTTACCAGGGCCTGGACACCTCCATTATGGAGCTGGCCGATGACATTGCCTACGGGGTGCATGACTTGGAAGATGCGCTGGCGCTAAAGCTGGTCACTGAGCATGCCTGGCGCGAACAGGTGCTGGCCAGGCTGCCAGCCGATGACGTTATTGCCCAAAATGCCGATTTTTACAGCCGCAAACTGTTTTCTGAATCCAGCTGTGAGCGTAAACATGCCATCAGCAAGTTGGTGCATTCCATGCTGACAGAAATTTCGGTGCGTGCTCAAGGTCGCTTTAGAACACCTTTGCTGGATTATCAGGCTCAGATATCAGTGCAGGCAAAGCAAACCTTGGCGGTATTGAAAGACTTTGTCTACCAGCAGGTGATTAAAAGCCCGGAAGTGCAAAGCCTGGAGTACAAGGGGCAGCAACTGATTCTGAAGCTTTTTCGGGTGTTGCGTGATAATCCAAAGCGCTTGTTACCCCCGGCTGTGCTGGCGCGCTATCAAGAGGCAGCAGAAAAAGATCGGGTGATTTGCGATTACCTGGCAACCCTAACCGATCACCATGCGGTTCGCTTGTACCACAAGCTGTTTAGCCCGGACATGGGATCGGTGTTTGATCGGATTTAAAGCCGGCAGACAGCAAGGTGTCTGCCGGCACAGCGCGGTTAAAACTGAAGGCGGGTTTGCAGGTACCAGAAACGGCTACCCGGCATTTCATAGTTGGATGGATCATAGCCATTCAGTGTGCAGGACAAACAAATCGGTGGCTCCTTGCCAAACAAGTTGTTCAGGCCAACCGTCAATTGCAGGCCGTTTAACAACGCCTCGGTTTGCCAGCTAAGCTGCAGGTCGTGGTAAACCACTGAGCCCAAACGGTTTTGGCCCTCTTCTGGATTGTTGCGACAGACGGCGAAGCTGGCCGCCCGTCCGCAGCTTTCGGTCAGTTCGCTCAGGTAGCGCAGCGTCCAGCTGGCCTGAATGCTGTCATTGCCAAAGGCCAGATTCAAATTACTGCTAAAACGGGGGATGCCGCTGTTGTTCACTTCAACCCCAACGGTTCTGGGTTGGCGCTCATTGTTGGCATCAAACACCCGATGGTAATTCATCATGGTGGTTCGCCAGTTGACGCTGAGTTGACCAATGTCTGTGGCCGGTTGCAACCAGCTGACATCAAAGTCAACACCTGAAGTATCGATTTTTCCGATATTGGTCAGGGTGTTGCTGAAGTTATCGATGGCTCCTAACGCATTGCGCTGAATACCGCCACAAAAATCATTGCTAAGGCTTTGTACGCAAAGGTTCAGTTGGGTTTGCGCATCCAGTGCCTGAATGGCTCCTTTGAGCTGATGACGATACCAGCTCATACTGATGTCCATCCGTTCGGACCAGCTGGTCTGGCTGGCAAACTCCGGGCTGTAGACAAAACCCAGGTTATGGCTGGTGGAGGACTCAGGCTGCAACTCCCGATTACCACCAGTAATTACCCCAATTTGCGGATTGGGCTGGACATAGGAAGCCGGAACGCCCAGGGCGGAACAATTGGCCTGGATACTTGCATCCGAAGGCTCTGAGCAGGGGTCATCCAGCACGGCATCAAAGCCACTGGCAGAACCAAACAGCTCGCCAATATTTGGAGCCCGGAAACCTTCCGCCCAACTGCCGCGTAACAGCAATTCTGAAGAGAGTTGCCAGCGAACACCGGCCTTACTGGTGATCTCACTGCCAAAGGTCGAGTAGTCTGAGAAGCGGCTGGCCAGACTGAGATCCAATTGTTCTGCCAGGCTCAGATCGCGTAGCAAAGGAATGCTGAGTTCAGCGTAGACTTCCTGCACATCGTAGCTGCCGGAGGTGGGGGATGAGACCACGCCGTTGTATTCACCGGCGACTGTCAGGCTGTCAGGCCGGTAATTGCCCCGGTATTTACGGTATTCCCAGCCGGTGGCAAAGGCCAGTTCGCCAGCCGGTAGCGACAACAAATCGCCAGTCAGGTTGGCAGAAAACAGATTCAGGGTATTTTCACTGTTGTCCCGCACCACAGGTTGAATGTAAGCAAGCATTTCAGGCGTTAAAGCGCCCGGACCAAATACATTCAGTGGAACACAACCGGCTTCGGCTTCGCAATTGGCCAGCGGGCCAAGTCCTGTTGCCATTCGTCTGGCGTTGTAGCTGCCAAAGTTGAGCTGTGAAGCGCGGTTGGTGCTGTAGGCGGCATTGATATCCCAGTTAAACCAGCGATCGCCGCGGCTAAAGTCCCCACTTAAACCAGTCGCCAAATAAAAGGTATCGACGGTTTGCTCGAAGCGTCGGGCGCCACCTTCCAGCGGCCGGTATGCCAGCATCAGCAGGTTCGGGTCATCACCTCCGGCCACCAAATCAAAACCAAAGGGGTTGTAGGGGTTGTCTGCAGCAATGGTCAGTGTATCGGCCCAAAAGTTGGTGGGGACTGCTGTGCCAATAAAGAAAGGTTCGGCAGCAGCCTGGTTGGTGCTTTTACGCTGATTGTAAAGGCCGCGCATATACCAGCTGGTACTATCGGTCAGTTGGTAATGTTGCTGCGCAAAGAGTGAGCTGCGTTTGTTTGGGGTTTGCAACAAGTTGTAATTGGCGTAGTTAAAGCGGTCGTCGTTGGAAAAGCAGCTGAATTGGTCACTGCGTTCACAGCCACTAAGACTGCCATCGTAACCGGGGTTGAGGCCGATAGGAAACAGCAGCTGACGCTGTCCGCTATTGGGATCAATAAAGTCAATCAAACCGGCAGGAATGGCGGCACTGCCCAGGGCATTGCCTGTACCGGGGTAGGGCAGACTGGATTGATCCCGGCGGTTGGATGCCACTGCTTTTTGGTCAAAGAAGCTGGCGGCAATAAAATAGCTGTGACGGCCCGACTCACCACCAAAGCTCAGCTCAATCTGGCTTTGTTCACCATCGCCACGGGTAAATTGACCATAACGGCTACTGAGGCTTGCACCATCCTGAGCGCGTTTGGTGATGATGTTCACGACCCCGGCAATGGCATCAGAGCCGTAAATGGACGAGGCGCCGTCTTCCAATACTTCAATCCGATCCACGATGGCCATTGGGATGGTATTTAAATCAACCACACCGCCAACACCAGAAGCCGAGCTTTCGTTGACCCAGCGAAGTCCATCCACCAGTACTAAGACCCGCTGTGTGCCGAGGTGACGCAGGTCAACCGTTGATGCGCCAGCGCCAACACCACCGCCATCCGGTGGGAAGCCAAAGTTACCACTGGAATTAAAGCGGGTGTTTAAGGCAGAGCCCGAAGCAGTAATGGATTGCAGCAAGTCGCCAATTGAGCTCATTCCTGAGCGATCAATGTAATCTCTGTCGAGTACCTGCACCGGGTTTTGACCTTCCAGCTCCGATTGTCGGATCCGGCTGCCGGTTACCTGAATACGCTCCAGCTCAGTTGCCTGATTGCTTTCTTGCGCATGGCCTGCCAGCGGAATGGCGAGGATTGTTGCCAATGCTAGAAAGGCTCCACTGTATTTAAAATGCATGAGTTCCTCCGGTTTGTTGTTATTTTGATTTTGTGAATGAATATGTTTTTTTATGTTTGCCTTGAATTTCATTCGCAGCAATAGTAGCCAAGTGGTTGAATTAGAGAAAGCCTACTGGTCGCTTTTTGTTGTTGTTTCGTAGTTAAAATTTAACAACTGCATCATTCTTCAGAAGGGCAATCAGGGCTCGGAGAAAAAAGGCGGTTATTTAACCGGATAGATTGAAAAAATCAGGATTTCTGTTTAGATTGAACTAAGAGCATTCAGTAAGGGAAGAAAAGCAATGAACAAATGGCTCATCGCAACAGTGTTTGCCGCTATGGCGGCCAGCTCCTGGCAGCTACAGGCATCGACCAAAGATTATCGGTTGCTGACGGTGGCAGGCTACCTTAATTTTTATTTGTTAAACCTCAATGCGTGTCAAGATTTCCACCCGGCGGTACGGCAATCGGCGTATCAGGCCGAAGCGCAGCTTTATCCCTGGCTTGAGAAATTGCAACAACGAATTGAAGCGTCCAATGATTTTGACTCCGCCGTGTTATCCGGCATCGTGCTGCGGCGTCGTGCCATGCTGAATGAGCAAATCGAAGACAATGATTTTACCATCGATCACTGTCAGGCCATTGTGCAGATCTTGAACACCGAAGGTCTGGATGAGACCCTGCTGTCTGTATTGAACTAGTTTTAATACGCTTTTTAGCCTGACAAAACCAGCTTCGGCTGGTTTTGTGCGTTTTGAAATGGGCAACCAGATTTTTTCTGTTACAATCCGACAACTTATCAGGATTGTTATTCGGGGCAGGCGGAGCAGCCGATGTCAGCAGTGTTACAGCTACAGCAGGTCAGTTTGCAACTGGGTGGTCGCTCCGTGCTCGACCAAGTCAGCTGGCAACTGCCGGCTGGTCGGGTGCTCGGTGTGGTTGGCCCCAATGGTGCTGGCAAGAGCACTTTGCTGCGTGTGCTTTATGGCGAGCGGGTCGCCGACAGTGGCCAGGTGCTGTTGCACCAGCGGGATCTTGCCAGTTACAGCCGGACTGAGCTGGCACGTCAGATGGCCGTAGTGGTACAAAGCCCGTCACCGGTATTTAGCCTGACTACCGAGCAATTGGTGATCCTGGGGCTGGTGCCGCACAAGCGCTGGTTCGACCCCACCACCAGTCAGGATCGCCAACAGTTGCAGTTGGCACTGGAAAAAACCGGTTTGCTTGAGCTGCGTCATACCAAACTGGAGGCCCTGTCAGGTGGTGAGCTGCAGCGCGCTTACATTGCCCGGGCTCTGGTGCAAAATGCCCGTATTCTATTGCTGGATGAGCCCACCAACCATCTGGATGTGCATTACCAGCACCAGATATTGCAACTGATCCGTCAGCTGCAACTGACAGTGGTTTGCTGCTTGCACGATTTAAACCTGGCAGCCAGTTATTGCGACGATATTCTGTTGTTGGATCAAGGCAAGGTGCAGGCTTTTGGCGCGGTCAAAGAGGTATTGACCGCGGAGCGATTGAGCAAGGTTTTTCAGCAGCCGTGCACCATGCTGTCGCATCCGGATTTACCTCAGGCTGTGATTCATTTTCACGCCAGCCCAAGGCAGGAGACACCATGAGCAAGGGGCATCCGCTACGTTGGCTGTTGGCGGCGCTGCTGCTGCTGATCACCTTGCTGATGAGCATTCGCCTGGGCAGTGCATCGATATCCTATGCACAGCTTTGGCAGCTGCTAACCAGTGCTTCCGGCGATGCCACTCTAGATACCATTGTCTGGCAAATTCGTCTGCCCCGTATTGCGATGGCATTTTTTGCCGGCGCTGGTCTGGCGATTTGCGGTGCTTTATTGCAAAACATGAGCCGTAACCCGCTGGCCGATCCCTATCTGTTTGGTTTGACAGCCGGCGCCGGGCTTGGCGCCAGTCTGGCGATGATTGTCTTTCCGGAGCAACAGCTGCCGCTGGCGCTGTCGGCTTTTGCCGGGGCCAGCCTGGCGGTGCTGTTGGTGGTATTGGTGTGCATCCGGCATGGCTGGCAGCAATTGCAGATCATGTTGCTGGCCGGGGTGGCTGTGTCCTTTATGCTCAGCGCCATCAGCAGCTTTATTCTGTATTTTGCCGAGCCTTTTGCCGCCAACCGGGTCATTTTCTGGTTGATGGGCAGTTTAAGCCGCAGCGACTGGCAAGGGGTTGCCATCGTCGCGCCTGCCGTCCTGCTGCTGTTGCTGTTGGCTCTGGGGTTTCGCCGTCAACTCGATGCCATGTTGCTGCACGATGAAAGCGCCCGCACCCTGGGTGTGGCGGTGGATAAGGTCCGTTTATTGTTTTTGCTGGCTACTTCGGCTGTCACTGCCTTTATTGTGGCGCAATGCGGCGGTATCGCCTTTGTGGGCTTGATGATCCCGCACCTGGTACGGCAGTGGTTTGGAGTGACCTTGCTGCCTTTATTGCTGGGCTCTGCTTTGGTGGGGGGCATCTTTTTAATCTGGGTGGATAACTTCGCCCGTAGTTTGCTGCTGCAACAGGAAATCCCTTTGGGCATTATTACCTCCATGCTGGGCAGCGTCTTCTTCTTGCTGCTGTTGCGGCGACAACAACCAGGCTGACTATGACCGACGACTACAAAGCAAAACGACATCAACAACGCCAGCAACAGCTCAAATCCCAGGTGGATAAAGCCGTTGCCGCCGCCACCATCGACAAAGGCATCCTGCTGGTGCTGACCGGCAATGGCAAGGGCAAGTCCACAGCCGGTTTTGGCACCGTGGCACGTGCTGTGGGCCATGGCTACAAAGCGGCCGTGGCCCAGTTTATCAAGGGAGAGTGGGCCTGTGGTGAGCGCAATTTATTGCAGCAACATGGCGTACCCTTTGCGGTGATGGCCACTGGCTTTACCTGGGATACCCAGGATAAAGCAGCCGACATTGCCGCTGCCGAAGCGGTCTGGCAACAAGCCAAAGCTTTTTTGGCCGATAGCAGCATTGACTTGGTGTTGCTCGATGAGCTGACTTATATGCTGAGTTACCACTACCTGGATCTGGATGATGTGCTGGATTGCATCCGCAAGCGCCCACCGGGTCAGCACCTGGTGGTTACTGGGCGCAATTGCCATCGTCGTTTGTTGGAGCTGGCCGATACCGTCAGTGAGGTACAGTCAGTCAAGCATGCCTTTGATGCTGGCATTCGTGCCCAACAAGGGCTGGACTGGTGATGCCTGTACGCTGTTTCAGTTTATTATGGCTGCTGTTGCTGGCAGCGCCATTGCGTGCCGAAGTGCCAGAGCGCATTGTGGCACTGGCGCCGCACATTACCGAGTTGCTGTTTGATATTGGTGCCGAAGCTCAGCTGGTGGCGGTCAGTGATTTCAGCGATTACCCCAAGGCTGCCCGTCAACTGCCCAGTGTCGCCAATTACGCCCAGATCCAGCTGGAAGCTGTGCTGGCATTGCAGCCGGATTTGGTGATTGCCTGGCGTACCGGCAACCCTCAGGCAGATTTGCAGCGATTGGAGCAGCTGGGCATCAAGGTACAGTATTCCGATCCGCTCAAGCTTGATGACATTGCGAGCGAGCTGCGCTGGCTGGGAGAGCTGACCGGTCGGCAGCAGCAAGCGGAAGCGCGGGCCCGTGATTTTGAGCAAAGGCTGGCCGCTTTACGACAGCAGTACCAGCAGCAAGCACCGGTGCGGGTGTTCTTTGCCATGTCGCAGCAGCCGTTATCGACCGTAGCCAATCATGCCTGGCCACAGCTGATGCTGGAGCTTTGCGGTGCCGAGAATCCTTTTGCAACCAATCGCAACGATTACCCGCAAATTGGACCGGAGCAATTGCTGTTGGCCGATGTGGAGCTGATTATTCAGCCCAGTCGTGGTGCTGCACCGGTTCAGGCCAGCCAATGGCGTCAGTTTTCCAGCCTGACTGCCGTGCGAAAGGGGCACTATCTGGCGGTGGATGCCGATTTGATGTACCGCTTTACCCGCCGCAGTCTGGAAGGGGCCAGCCAATTGTGCGAAGGCATTGATGCTGTGCGGCAGCAGCGTGGTTAACACCGTTGGCTCAGGCTGCTCGTATTTGTAGCCCGGACTTTTTTTGCTACACTTGCTCGGCAGCAAAGCTGCGCCCGATAATAAAAGCAACAGGGCGTTTGACCATAAAAATAGCAATTGAGTAGAAAGATAACAATGGAGCAACAAAACGTGAAGTATCCCATCCTTGTGCTGATGGCCTGTCTGGCTATCGGTGGCTGTTCAAAAAAAGATCCCGACCCAAGGCCCACTGAACAGGGTGCTTTGGTGATGGTTGGTGGCTCGCTCAGTACCTCGAACGCCGCCGTTTATCAACGTTTTATCGAGCTTGCCGGCGGGCCCATTCAGGCGCGCATCGCGGTGATCCCCGCCGCCAGCAATCAGCCGGTTCGCTACTTTAACCAGTTCCGTGACGACATGGTGCATTATGGCCTGACCCAGGACCAGGTAACCTTGTTGCCCATTGCGGTCAATAACGATCGTAGCACGCCCGATCAGGATGAAAGTACCTGGGCCAAAGGCGGTCATGACAAAGCCCTGGCGGCCAAACTGGACAATTACACGGCAGTCTGGTTTTTAGGGGGCGATCAGACCAACATCATTCGCACCCTGCGCCCGGATGGCAAAGCGACACCGGTGTTTAAAGCGGTGCAGGCGCTGTATCAGCGAGGTGGGGTAGTGGCTGGCACCAGTGCTGGCGCAGCCATCATGAGTGAGGTGATGATTGCCGGTGGCGATTCCTGGCACGCGCTGACCGCGCCCAAGCGTGAGCGCTACGATGGTATGCAGGATCAGGAAGTTGGCCCTTTGATCCTGCGCCAGGGGCTGAGCTTTTTTAAAGATGGCATCATCGATCAGCACTTTGATCGCAAATCCCGCTTTGGCCGCTTGTTGGTGGCGGTGCAGCAGCACCGGGACAGCTTCCCGGTTGGTTATGGCATCGATGAAGATGCTGCTCTGGTGTACTACCCACAGCGTCACGAAATCGAAGCTTTAGGCTATGGCGGTGTCACCATCATTGATGTCCGTGACGCCAACAAAATCAACAACCCGCATGGCTATCACATTGAAAATGTGCGCATTAGCTTTATTCAGGGCGGCGATCGCTACCATGTCGGCGAGCACCGCTTTACCCCGCATCCAGCCAAGTCGGCCACCATTGGTCAGGAGTACCTGAACATCCCGGAACCTGTGGTGGTGTCGGGTGTCTTTAGCCGCAACAGCCGGTTAAAAGATCTGATAGGTTTTGATTTGGTGGACAACAAAGCTGCCAGCGAAGTGGTCAGTTACTTTCATCAAGGCGATGGCTTGGGCTTTACCCTGCGTTTTCGCCAGGATGAGCGGACTCAGGGCTACTGGCAGTATCTGGATGGCATGAAGGACAACAGCAGTGCTGCCTTTGTGCTGCTGGATGTGGTGCCAAGCCGCTTTAGCATTACCGAGCTGAGCCCAGACGCCCCCTAGTGTTGATGGCTTATCTGAGCTTAAAAATGCCCGGCATGATTGCCGGGCATTTTTTGACCAATAAATTCGCTGGTGATTTGCTGGAAAGAACCCTGGCTCTAATACAAAGCTTCCAGTCGGTAGCGACCGGCTTTAAAGTCCTCGGCCAGCTCGGCTGAGCGGGCAATGACCTCCTGCCAATCGCGTATTCTTGCCTGATCGGGCCGTTTAAAGTCGTTGCGATCGGGGATTTTTCCCCCAGGCAAGGACGCCACCCAGCTATCACTTGGGCACAGCATCACCACATTGTGGTAATGGCCTGAAAAACGCCGGCGCCAAGGCAGCGACTTATCGAACCAGCCGGCAGCCACATGGGGATAAAAATGCGGGTAAAGCACCAGCCCCTGGCTGGCAAAGGGCCAGTCAAAATGATAGTCGGTGACACCGCCATCGTAAAACAAACCGGGCCCGGCACCTGGGATATCTTCAACCGCATCCAACACCATTGGAATGGAGCCGCTGGCCGTGAGTGCTGCCTTTAGGTTGGCCATGGTCAGAGGCACAGTACGGGTGGGCAGGTCGGTCAGGGGTTGTTGGATAAGTTGACTGTCGGGCGCATGAAACAAGCAGCGTTCAAAGAAAAAGCGCAGATGGCGCCTGCTGGCTAAATTGGCTGCAGCGGTCAGGCTTAAACCGGCCAACTGGCCCAGCTTATGGCGAGAGCGGGTTAACTTCCTGGCCTTGGCCACGGTAAAGTTCAGCTTAAAAACCGGGTTATCCAGCACTTGCTGCAGGTGCTGCTCGGTTGGGAACACCTGATCGATGACCGTCATGGAAATGTCGGTGACCTGACGGCTGCTGGCTTTGGCCGGGTAACACAGCTGGGAGTAAGCCTGGCAAAAGCGTTGGCTAGCCGCCAGTGGATCCTGCTGGGCATAGCAGGCAAAACGCCAGGCCCCAGCCGAGCTGCCCAGCAGCTGCAATGGCTGTTGCCGGTCTTTAAAAAACTCACCGACCAGGTACTGATCCAGCCCAAACAGACTGAACCACTTGGGACCACCACTGGCTCCAACCAGGGTATGAATGGCATCGGCCGTCAGCCCATGCTGCTGAATATGGGCCAGAGCGGTTGGTCCGGCTAATACTCGTAATCTCATAAGGCTCCAAAGAGTTTTTGGTACATGGCCTCGGCGTACTCATCGGTCATGCCGGACAAGTAATCGCAAATCACCCGTAGCCCTTTGCCCTGGGCTTCGGCCTGACGCCAGCGCAACTGGGTATTGGTCGGCAGCAAGCGTGTCGGGTCGGAGGCAAACGCATCAAACATCCGCAGCAGCATATTCTGGCAGCGAAAACGTGCTTGCTGAATATCCGGCTGGCTGATCACATGCTGAAACACAAACTGCTTTAACAAATCCAGCACCGCTTGTTCGGCGGTGGGCAAGCAGGCATTGAGCCGGATTTGTGGCTCGCTGGCATCCGGCAGGCTTTGATGCAAGCTGGCCGAGGTAATAAAGGCATTGACCAGTGCGCCGATGGCATTTTTACGCCGGTGATGCTCAGGATGAAACAGATCGTTTGAGACCTGCTGCATCAGTTGCTGCATCGGCGGCTCCAGTTCGGCCATGGCAGCGGGTATCTGCTGCTGCCACTGCTCCTGGCGGACATAGCCGGTGACGATGGCGTCTTCAAGATCGTGCACGCCATAAGCAATGTCATCGGCCAACTCCATAATGGATGCGTCGAGGGATTTGCAGCAGGATTTTTGCCAGGGGCTTTGTGGCAAGGATTCGGTGTGCTGAAACAGCGTCCGATCCGACGCGCTTAGCGGCGCCAACACCCAGTCAAGCACATCGGCATCTTCATGAAACACCGATTTCACCGCTTTCCACGGCGCCAGGCTCAGAGGTGCCAGCTGCTGATTGTCACCCAGCTCCTTGGGTGGCAACACCGGGTACTTTAGCAGTCCAAGCAGAGTGCGGCGGGTCAGATCCATGCCGTGGTGCTCGGTGTAGGGCTCAAGCTTGCTGACAATGCGAAAGGTCTGGCCATTGCCCTCAAAGCCGCCGGCATGCAGCATTTTGTAGTTCAGGGCTGTTTCACCGCCATGGCCAAAGGGGGGGTGTCCAATGTCGTGCGCCAGGCAAAGGGCCTCGATCAGGCTGTCATCGGGCAGCTCTGCCGCCAGCTCAGCCTGGTCGGCGTAACGACGCTTCAGCTGATTCACCAGGCCGGTGCCTATCTGAGCCGCTTCGAGCGAGTGGGTCAGGCGGGTGCGGTAAAAGTCATTCTGGCCAACCCCCATGATCTGGGTTTTAGCCTGCAAACGACGAAAGGCAGCAGAATGCAGGATCCTGGCCCGATCCCGCTGCCATGGGGTGCGCTGATCATGCTGCCGTTGTACCGTTTGCGCTGAACGTCTCGCCAGCCATGGATTTGTCATAGCAACTCCCTTTGTTGTGCTGCATTTATCTTACGTGAAAGCCTGCTGTGGATCGAGCAGAGCAGGGCCATTTTTAAGCCCGATTGCGACAGTATGATGACAGCAATGTCATCTGTTGGTCATATTGTCTTGTTACAACAGGGGCCGAAACGGATAAAAAAGGGATGAGTTGTATGCAAGCTGGGTTCATGGGCAGGATGCTGCTTACTTTGTTCTGGTTAAGTACGATGCTGGTGCTGGCAGGCTGCCAGCCCAAAGGAGAGCTGGGCAGCCGGGACAATCCGGTACGGTTGTACTTTACCCCATCGGTCGATGCAGACACCATTGCCACCAATTCGCGTGAGTTTATTCGCTTTTTGGAGCAGGAGACCGGCGATTATTACGTCACCGGTATCCCAACCAGCTACATCGCCGTGGTTGAAGCTTTCGGTTCTGGCAGGGCCGATATTGGCGCGATGAACTCCTTTGGTTATCTGATGGCGCACGAACGCTATGGTGCCAGAGCGCATTTAAAAATGATCCGTCATGGTGTCGACTACTATCAGGGGCAAATCGTGGTGCGTTACGATAGCGGCATTGAGTCCTTGCAAGACTTAGCCGGAAAGCGCTTTGCGTTTACCGATCCGGCCTCTACTTCTGGCTATTTTTTTCCACTCAAAATGCTGCGTGATGCCGGTGTGAGGCTTGGTAATGAAACGTTTGCGATGAAACACGACAGTGTGATCACCATGGTGTATCAAGGGCAAGTGGATGCGGGCTCTGCGTACTATTCAGCACCAGCAGCGGATGGCAGTATTCGTGATGCCCGGCAACGGGTATTGACTCAATTCCCGGATGTGGAGCAACAGGTACGGATCCTGGCGATTACAGAAAAAATCCCGAACGACCCCTTTGTGTTTCGCAAAGACATGCCCGAAGAGGTGCGTGATCGCTTTATTGCCGCTGTGAAACGCTTTCTGGATACTGAACAGGGGCAGGAAATCTTCCGCAATATATACAGTGTCGAGGGGCTGGTTGATGCTACCGACGCCGATTATGACCCATTACGAGCCATGATCCGAGCCATTGAGCTGGATACCAATCAGCTATTGCTCTAGGAGTTTGTATGCAGCTGCTTCAATGCAACAATTTAAGTAAAACCTACCCAAACGGCACTCAGGCCTTGCATGATGTTAATTTTACTGTTGAGGAAGGCGAGTTTCTGGTCATCATTGGCCTGTCCGGCTCTGGTAAATCCACCTTACTACGCTGCATCAATCAGTTGCACCCGGTGAGTAGCGGGGAGCTTTATTTTGAACAGCAACAGCTGACTGCTATGGCAGGGAAAGAGCTAAGGCAGCAGCGCAGTCGTATTGGCATGATATTTCAACAGTTTAATCTGATCCCACGCAAAACGGTGCTCACCAATGTGCTGGCCGGTGCTCTGGCTGTGACTCCGGTCTGGAAGTCCTTGCTTGGACTCTACAGCGAGGCGCAAAAAAAGCAGGCGCTGGATTACCTGAAAATCGTGGGTCTGGAGCACAAAGCTTATGTCAGGGCCGATAATTTATCCGGCGGCCAGCAACAGCGTGTTGCCATAGCGCGTGCCCTGATGCAAAACCCGAAGATTCTGCTGGCCGATGAGCCGGTTGCCAGCTTAGACCCTTCCACATCGCACTCCGTAATGAAGTACCTGCAAAAAATTAATCAGGAGCTGGGCGTAACAGTGATTTGCAACCTGCACTTTTTATCCCTGGTTCGCACCTATGCCAGCCGGGTGATCGCCTTAAAGGGTGGACGCATTGTCTATCAGGGCGCTCCGGACGATATTGATGAGCAATGGTTTAAAACCATTTATGGCGAGGATGCGGTTGAGGTGAGTATCAACTGATGGAAAAGCTAATGACTGAACAGCCTTTTGAACAGGCCAGAGTGCACGGCTATAAAGCCAGTATTAAAGCCTGGTTCATTGATGTAATTTTATGGAGTTACACCGCCTTGATCGGCTACAAGCTGGGGTATCAAACCTGGTACTTGCAAAGTCGTCATCTTGACTTTTACTGGCACGAGCCACTGTATGCGCTTGGGATTGGTGTGGTGCTGGCCAGTGTTCTGAGCTACAGCACCTGCTCTGTCGGCAAAGCCATCAGTGGCTTGATTCTGTTTCCAGAGGACCGCTCTATTTTCCGCAGTGCCAGTGTCCGGCTGGGTGTGTTTTTTATCGCTCTGACTTTTATCGCCGGCTTGCATGTGTCCCAGGTGTCGATGCGGGAGTTTTTCTCCGATTCCGGCCTTGCCGGCGCCCAGCGCATTTTTTCTGCGTTATTGACCCCCAACTTTGCCATTTTCGAAGATGCTCTTTTTGCAGCCATTGAAACAGTGTACATGGCATTTATTGCCACCAGCCTGGCCATACCGGTTGCATTTGTGCTGGCATTTTTTGCAGCTCGTAATTTGATGAAGCAGTCAGCACTGAGCTTTGCCATCTACTGCGTCATTCGCTTTATGATGAACCTGACCCGTTCGATTGAGCCTCTGGTTTGGGCCATTATTTTTTCTGTGTGGGTCGGCATTGGGCCTTTTTCCGGCATGTTGGCTCTATTTCTGCATTCTGTGGCGTCTTTAACCAAGCTGTACTCGGAGCAGATTGAATCGATTTCCGATGGACCGGTGGAAGCGATGACCGCCACAGGGGCGCATCCAATCCAGGTGATCTGGTACGGGGTAGTGCCGCAAATTGTGTTGCCTTATTTGTCCTATACCATTTACCGCTGGGACATCAATGTGCGGATGGCAACGGTGATTGGATTGGTCGGCGGCGGTGGTATTGGCACTTTGCTGATGCAGTATCAGGGCTTAGCGCGCTGGAACGAAGTCGGTATGTTGGTGATCGTGATTGCTGTCATTGTTTGGTTGATGGATTATGCTTCTGCCAAAATTCGGGCTCACTTGAAGTGAGCCCGGTTTTCTTTCAATTGTGCCAAATACTGCCGTAAATCACGCTTTACCTCCGGCATCAGCAGGTAAATGGCCAGGATGTTGGGCACCGCCATCAGGAAAATCATCGAGTCGATAAAATCAAACACCGCCAAAATATTCGGCACGGCGCCAACCGAGACGACCAGACAAAACAGCACCTTAAACAGGTTTTGGGCCCGGGCGCTGTCGCCAAAAATGTAGCTCCAGGATTTCAGTCCATAATAAGACCAGCTGATCACGGTAGAGAAGCCAAACAGCAGCAGGGCCACCATCAACACCAGCGGAAACCAGTCAAACACTGTGGCAAAGGCGCTGGATGTCAGGCGAACACCATCCAGATCGCTGCCCAAATAGGCGCCGGTTAAGATGATCACCAAAGCCGTGATGGTGCAAATCACCACCGTATCGATAAAAGGCTCCAGCAAGGCGACAAAGCCCTGGGAAACCGGTTGACGGGTTTGTGCTGCTGCATGGGCAATGGGGGAGGAGCCAATGCCCGCCTCATTGGAGTAGGCTGCACGCCGAAAGCCCTGAATCAACACGCCAATAAAGCCACCATAGGCCGCTTCCGGCGCAAAAGCGCCTTGCACGATGATCATCAGCGCCGCCGGTACAGCCGTCAGCTGGCTGCCGATGATCACCAATGCCGCCAGCAAGTATATGGCACACATCAAGGGCACCAAGCGGCTGGTGACCCGGGCAATGCTTTTGATGCCGCCAATAATCACCACCGCCACCAACAGGGCGTAGAGGACGCCAAAGCCCCAGGCGCTGTCAAAGCCAGTAACGCCTTTCACCTGGGCAAAGCCCTGATTGACATGCACAAAGCCAGCCGAGCCAAAGACGCAGGCCATGGCAAAGAAAATCGCCAGCGCCTTGCCGAGGCGAGGCAGCCGGTATTTGGCAAGGGCGGCTTCGATGTAGTACATCGGGCCACCGGAGAAGGTGCCATCGGCCGCCTGACGCCGGTATTTGACGGCCAGGGTGCATTCAACAAATTTCAGCGACATGCCGAGCAAGCCGGCCAGAATCATCCAAAAGGTTGCGCCCGGGCCGCCCAGGGTTATCGCCACCGCCACACCGGCAATGTTGCCGGTGCCTACGGTACCGGACAGCGCAGTAGAAAGTGCCTGAAAGGGAGTAATGTCGCCTTGCTGCTTGGGATCCTTGTAACGACCAGAGACCACCCGGATGGCATGACCAAAGCCGCGCACATTGATAAAGCCCAGATAAAAGGTGCTGAACAGGGCGCCGGCCATCAGCCAGAGCACCACCATCGGTAATTCGGCGCCGGCCACCGGAATGGCATAAAACACCACCGAGGACAGCTGCTGGGTAAACCATTCAAAGGCTTCACGAAAGCCGGGGCTGGTCGTCATGGCTGGGCCTACTGCTGATACGCGGATAAAAACTGCCCGAGCCGGCCAATGGCCTGCTCCAACTGTTCTTTGTGCGGTAAAATTACGATGCGAAAGTGATCCGGCTCCGGCCAGTTAAAGGCACGGCCATGCACCAGCAAGACTTTATGTTGCCGCAGAAAATCCAGCACCATCAATTCATCGTCTTTGATTTTGATTTGCTGGCGATCGATTTTCGGAAACAAATACATGGCGCCTTTCGGGCGGGTGCAGCTTAGCCCCGGAATTTGATTGACCTGGTGCCAGGCCGCATCCATTTGTTCGTACAGACGGCCACCGGGTTTGGTCAGCTCAAAGATGCTTTGGTAACCGCCCAAAGCCGTTTGTACCGCGTGCTGACAGGGCACATTGGCACAGAGCCGCATCGAGGCCAGGATCCGCAACCCATCGACATAATGCTGTGCCTGGCGCTTGGCACCGGAAATAAACAGCCAGCCAACCCGAAAACCAGCGATGCGGTAGTTTTTCGACAAGCCGCCAAAGGTCAGCAACAGCAAGTCATCGCACAGGGCGGCAGTGCTGGTGTGACTGGCACCGTCGTACAGAATTTTGTCGTAAATTTCATCGCTCAGCACCACCAGTTGATGCTGGCGGGCAATTTCCAGCAAGGCCAGCAAAACCTCATCGCTGTACACCGCCCCGGTTGGGTTGTTGGGGTTGATCAGCACCAATGCCTTGGTTTTTTTGGTGATTTTACTGCGAATGTCATCCAGATCCGGTGCCCAGTCCTGTTGCTCATCGCAGCGGTAATGCCGGGCCTTGCCTCCGGCCAGATTGACAGCCGCTGTCCAGAGTGGGTAATCGGGGGAGGGGATCAGCACCTCGTCGTCGTTGTTCAGCAAGCCTTGCAGTGCCATTAAAATTAGCTCGGAAACGCCATTGCCAATAAAGACATCGTCGGCATCGGCACCGCGAATGCCGCGTTGCTGGTAATACTGCGCTACTGCGACCCGGGCCGGGTAAATGCCCTGAGAGTCGGAGTAGCCCTGAGCCGTTGGCAGGTTGTGAATAACATGCTTTAAAATTTCGTCCGGGGCTTCAAAGCCAAAAGGGGCCGGGTTGCCGATATTCAGCTTTAGTATGCGGTGGCCTTCTTCTTCCATCCGTTTGGCTTCTTGCGCCACCGGACCGCGGATATCGTAACAAACACCTTCAAGTTTGGAGGAGCGTTGAATGGGCTTCATAATTTGCTCGGATGCACTTATATTTTTATACGTCTGGATAGCCAAATACTACCCGATGTCCTGTCGCAAAACAAAGTGAAAAGCGTGCTTTTCATTCTGCTCAGCAAAAATCAGGGCTGATGGCTCAGGCTGATGTCGCCAACCCCAAGATTGGCTTTGAGCACAGCTTGCCCCGAACCGGACCAGTTCAGGGTACCGCCGACCAGATGACGTTCCGACTGCATGCTGCCGTTGGCATTACTCAAGCCGACATTGCCAACCCCAACCGCCAACTCAATCTGTTGGTACTGGCTGCTGTTCAGGCTGCCATTGATTTGACCAACGCCAACATCCACCTGCAGTGGATTTCGCCATTGATGAAGGTACACCTGGCCAACCCCCAGGTCGGTCTGGACCGAAAGATGCGCTGGGATCCGCAGTTGCCACTGCTGATGGGTATTGTCTTTCGGGATACTGAGCCGAAGTTCGCCATTGCGTTGCTCCGGTTGCAACTCAACATCGCCCACCTTATGGCTGAAAAACCACCAACGCCGCTCACCACGCAGTTTGACCGTTATTTCCAACTGATCGCTGTCGCTGCTGTGCAGATTGACCTGACCCACGCCAACCTCCAGCACCAGCTGCTGCAATGCACTGGCATCCAGTGTGCGTTCGATGGTTTTTTCGTTGGCAGCACTGCTGCAGCTCAGCAAGCCGAAAAGACTTATCAGGGGCAAAAGCCGGACGCTTTGCATGACCAATTCCTTGTAAAAAAGCCTGAATGGTCATTTTTACCCCATATTTGGGGTGAATGCCAGTGTTTCATTTTTATTGCAGTATCAGTTGCTTAGTTTAAAAGCTGTGATTTTTTGTACAAGGAATGGCCAGAATATTTCCTGAACTGACCATTTTCGGGGTAAAATAAGGGATTGTCCACGCTTAACAGCCTTGGTTATCAGTGGGAGCTTTCGTCCAGTGACGATGTCTGGCTTAGACAGCTCCCTTATGTTTTTATCCAAGAATGTTTTCTATTCACGAAAAGGTGCTTGATGCGATTTTTGAAGTTCCCACTTTTGGCTGCACTGACAGCCCTGGTGCTTTATGCATTGTACTATCCTTTTATCCCTCAGCCAGCACAGCCTGAGCCAGAGGTCATTTGGGCCGAGCCTTTGGTGCACCCACTGCGCTCGGATGTGTACAGCTACAGTCACTCTGAGCAGGTCCGCAAGCGACTGGCGTACCCGATGAAAGCCCCAGCCAACAGAGCGCTGCCAGACTTTGATGCCATCAGCGATGTAAACCTGAAAAAGCAGGCCTTTTTTGCCTATCTTGGGCCTTACGTGGCGCATGAAAACGCACGGCTGCGTGCTTTGCGTAAGCAACTGCTGAAGCTGCAAAGTCAGCTCAACGCTTCGCAACCTTTGACCGTGCAGGATTACGCCTTTGTTTACGCACTCTTTGACGAGTTCCGGATGGATGTGGATCACTTTGATGACGACAGTCTGTCGGAGTTGTTAAAGCGGGTTGATGTATTGCCTGCCTCTATGGTGTTGATGCAGGCGGCCAATGAGTCGGCCTGGGGCACCAGCCGCTTTGCGGTGGAAGGACTGAACTTTTTTGGTCAATGGTGCTTTCGGGAAGGCTGTGGCATCGTGCCTCTGGCTCGTGGTGAAGACCAATTTCACGAAGTGGCCCGCTTTGACACCGCCGCGGCCAGCATTCGCAGCTATTTTTACAACCTCAATACCTTCCACAGCTACGAATCCTTACGGGATATCCGGGCTGAACTGCGAGCCCGTAATAAGCCGGTACGGGGGGAAGATTTGGTGCAAGGCCTGATGAGTTACTCCGAGCGCGGTGAAGACTACATTGCCGAAATCAGCGGCATGATCCGTTTCAACTGCCCCATTATGGAAGAAGTGAAACAGCTGGTGGCCATCAGTCCTGCTTGCTAACACCGGGCTTCGCCGCGCAGCAGACGTAAAAAAACCAGCCTTGGCTGGTTTTTTTACGTCTGCTGCTAATTAACCTAACTCGACAACCTGCACGGCATGGCGCGGGGCTGTGTCGTCATCTTCTGTGGCTGCCGGGGCCGTAAAACTAACAGGATCAAAGGCCATATCTGCAGCCAGGTGGCTATCGGCTTTGGACAACTGCTTAAAGTTAAAGAGCTCGGTATCGGCCAGGTGGGTGGGCACCACATTTTGCAGGGCCTGGAACATGGTTTCAATCCGGCCTGGAAAGCGTTTGTCCCAGTCTTGCAGCATCTCTTTGACCACCTGGCGTTGTAGGCCATCCTGGGAGCCGCATAAGTTGCAGGGGATAATCGGAAAGGCTTTGGCCTCGGCGTAGCGGGCAATGTCTTTTTCCCGGCAATAGGCCAGCGGCCGTATCACCATGTGCTCGCCGTTGTCGCTCAGCAGCTTGGGTGGCATCGATTTCATCTTGCCACCATAGAACATGTTCAGGAATAAAGTCTCCAGCATGTCATCACGGTGGTGGCCCAGGGCAATTTTAGTGGCACCCAGCTCTTTGGCCGTGCGGTACAAAATGCCACGACGCAAGCGGGAGCAGAGCGAACAGGTGGTTTTGCCTTCCGGGATCTTTTCTTTGACGATGGCGTAGGTGTCTTCGGTGACAATCTGAAAATCGACGCCCAGCTGGCTCAGGTAATTCGGCAAAACCTCTGCCGGAAAGCCCGGCTGCTTTTGATCCAGATTGACAGCGACAATGGAAAAATCAATCGGCGCTGACAGCTGCATGTTCAGCAGAATATCGAGCAAGGTATAACTGTCTTTGCCGCCAGACAAGCAGACCATGACTTTGTCACCGGCTTCAATCATGTTGAAATCGGCGATGGCCTGGCCGACGCCACGGCGCAGCTTTTTGTGCAGTTTGTTGAGGCTGTATTGAGCTTTGGCTTGAGCAGAATGCGACATAACACCACCCGATAGAAAAACGGCGCCTAGTATAGCGGATCAAGCGCCGTTTCCATAGACCCGTCGTCTGTCAAAATGCATTGGGTACAGACGGGGTTGCAGTGTTATTTATCCAATGGACTGACAAAGTCCTCCGGCTTTAACGCCAGCACATCGCAGTCCAGTCGATCAATCACATGCTCGGCGGTGTTGCCAATGATGGCCGCGGAGAAGCCGGTCCGGCCTATGGTGCCAATCAGCACCATTTCAGCGTCCAGCTCGCGGGCAACTTTGGGGATCACATCTTCCGGCATGCCTTCCAGCACATGGGTATGGTTGTCACCAATGCCATGCTGAGCCGCCAGCTCTTTGACCGCATCCAGATGATGGCGCTTCATGGTGCTGTTGTATTCGTCCGGGTTAAACTCCGGGATCTCAATAGCAATGTTGACCGGGGTGCCGGGGTAGGCATTGACCAGATGGATGTCGGCAGACAGCATACCAGCGACAGCTTTGGCTTTGTTGATTAAGCGGCTGTTGAGCGATTTGTGGTAATCCTGCTCGCTGCCGGCATTGACGGCCACCAGCACGTTGCCGCCTTCTGGCCAGTCGTGGTCTTTTACCAGCAACACCGGGCAGGGGCACTTGCGCAGAATGTGCCAGTCGGTCGGGGTAAAAATCATCGATTTCAGCACATCGTGATCGTGAGTGCCTTTAACCACCATGTCGTAGCCTTCATCCAGCACGGCTTTGACGATGGCTTCGAAGGGGCGGTTGTGCCATTCGACATGAATATCGATCACCAGGCCTTTGTCGCGATAAGGGGCAACCAGTTCACTGATCCACAGCTCGCGGTCCTTGATCACCGCCTGACGCATCGACTCCCGCTCTTCGCCGGACAGCATGGTGGTCATTTCGTAAGAGAAATCGTAAATCGACAGGAAGGCGGTTAAGCTGCAATCTTGATAACGGGCATACTCGACGGCACGGTTTAACGCCTTTTGCTGCTCGGTGGTGGGATCAATCACCACCATGATGTGTTGAGGTTTGGACACGGGAACGCTCCTTTGGTGCTTTGCCTGACTATCAGTGTAGACAAAAAAAAGGAGCTTGCCGAGTCAAAAACATGCGGTGCATCAAACAGAAAGCGAATAAATTGCTTTCTGTTTCTGCCCTAGCTGGCGATACCGGCCATGCCGCCTAATGCCGCCAGCGCCTGCTGATTTTTGATGGTAATAAACTTGCCATCGACATGGATCAGGGTTTCTTTGTGAAAGCGCCCCAGCAAGCGGCTGATGGTTTCGACCGTTAACCCCAGGTAGTTGCCAATTTCACCACGCGTCATGGTCAGACGGAACTCTTTGCCGGAAAAGCCGCGGCTATGAAAGCGCTGCGCCAGATTGGTTAAGAAGGCAGCCAGCTTTTCTTCGGCATTTTTGCGGTTGAGCAACAGCATCAGTTGCTGATCGGCAGAAATATCCTGACTCATCAAGCGCATTAATTGCTGGCGCAGCTTGGGGAGCTGTCCCAGCAGTTGCTCAAGGTTGTTGTAAGGGATTTCACAGACCATGGCGGTTTCCAGCGCCTGGGCATAACTGACATGCTGCTCGGTGTTGATGGCTTCAAACCCCAGCACATCCCCTGGCAAATGAAAGCCGGTGATTTGTTCTTCACCTTGCTCGGTCAGGGTAAAGGTTTTAAAGGAGCCGGTGCGAATGGCATACAGCGCCTGGAAAGGCCGGCCAGCCTCATAGAGGTAATCGCCTTTGTGCAGCGGCTTTTTGCGTTGAATGATGTCATCGAGCGTGTCCAGCTCGTTGTCATTGAGGGTAAAAGGCAAGCAAAGCTGGCTGAAGCCACAATCCTGGCAGTTGATTGATGAGTGCGCCATACGACATCCATTTTGTAGCTGTAATGGTGATAGCTTAAAAAACTAGCCGCGCCAAGGCAAGATAAACCGTATAAAAACCGTAAGCTGCCAGCAAAGACGCCGTGCCGTAGCGAAACCAGAGTTGCTGCTTTAACTGATTGAGCCGCTCGGCCAGAGTGGCGGTCAGTAAAATAGCTGGCAAGGTGCCAAGACCAAAGGCCAGCATAATGCCAGCGCCTGCCAGGGCACTGCCACTGGCCAGGCTCCAGCTCAGGGTGCTGTACACCAGGCCGCAGGGCAGCCAGCCCCAGCATAAACCATAGCCGAAGGCTTTTAGCGGCGTATTCAGCGGTACCAACCGACTGCTGAACGGCTGAATGCGTCGCCATAGGTGTTGGCCAACTCGCTCCAGATACAGCAGTAATGTTGAGATTCTGGCAATGTAAAGCGCCATGGTGATCAGCAAACAACCGGCCAGCAGGCGCAACCACAGCATGGAGGCACCGGTTAGTTGCAAGGCAACCACGCCAAAATAGCCGACCAAAGCGCCGAAAAAAGCGTAGCTGGTCAAGCGGCCCAGGCTAAGCAGCAGTTGAAACAACAAGCGCCGGCGGCTGGAGATGCCCGGCATCGACAATTGCAAGGCCGCCACGATGCCACCG
Source organism: Alkalimonas delamerensis (assembly GCF_030717955.1). Classification (NCBI taxonomy): domain Bacteria; kingdom Pseudomonadati; phylum Pseudomonadota; class Gammaproteobacteria; genus Alkalimonas; species Alkalimonas delamerensis. The sequence continues at coordinate 405,621 of NZ_JAUZVY010000002.1, forward strand.
CACATCACCAGGCAGTGACTGCTGCCAACCAGACCAATCAGCAGGGCCGCTGCCAAATCAGCTGGGATCATTCGATGCCTTGTTTTCTGAGGGGCTGCCCTTAGGCTTGTTGGCTTGCTCGGTCGGGGGCGTTGGCTCCTCATCAAATAAGATGCTAAAGCCTTGTTTATCCAAATCTTCGAATTGTTTGTTGCGCACCGCCCAGAAGAAAATAACCAGTCCCACCATCACGAACAACACCGCAATTGGGATCAGTACATAAATCACACTCATGATTTCAGCAACCTCAATGAGTTGGACACCACCAGTACCGAGCTGAAGGACATCCCCAGCACCGCGATGTAGGGCGTCACCAGTCCCACCACCGCCAGTGGAATAATTATCAGGTTGTAGCCTACCGACCAGGCGAGGTTTTGTCGAATGGTCCGTGCCGTTTGCTCACCGCCCGCCAACAAAGTTTGCAGCAAGCTTAAATCGTTGCGTAAAATCAGCACATCGGCCTGGTTCTTGGCCAGATCGGTGCCACCTTGCAGGGTGACAGAGACATCGGCGGCATGAAAGCAGGCACTGTCATTGATGCCATCGCCGACCATCATCAGCTGTTCAGAGTCCTGTTTTAACTGCTGAAGCACGGCCACCTTGCGCTCTGGGCTGCAGCCTTTTTCCAGCCAGTCAAAACCAAGTTCGGATGCCACCCGGTCGGCCTGCTGCGAGCTGTCCCCGGTTAGCAAGCCAAGGGTAAAGCCGCGCTGCTTTAACTGGCGAAGCAAAGCGGGAACCTCGGGCCGGATTTCGTCTTCCAGCTCAATGGCCGCCAGCAGCTGCTGGTTTAAGCAGACATAGACCATCGCATCCGGCGCTGCGCTAAGCTGACAGAAATCGGCATTGCCCACCCGAAGCTCCTGCTGCTGATAGCGACCGGAAATACCGGCACCAATGTGGATCTGCACATCGTCAAGCGGCAGCTCCTCGGTCAGCCAGGGCTGGAAAGCTTTGCCTATCGGGTGTTCGGAGTGACGCTCCAGATTGGCCACCAGGTTCAGCAGCTGCTCTTTGCGCCAGTCGGGTTGAAACAACTGCACCTGATGCACGCTAAAACGGCCCTGAGTTAAGGTGCCGGTTTTATCAAAGACGATTTGGCTGAGCTTGGGCAACTGGTCCAGCACCTGATTGTTTTTAATTAAAATGTGCTTGCGGTTGAGCTGCGCCAGCGAGCAGGTGATGGCCGTCGGGGTGGCCAGCGCCAGTGCGCAGGGGCAGGTGGCCACCAGTACCGACAAGGTGACCCAAAAAGCCCGGCCGGCATCGATCCAGAAAAACCAGACCAAAAAGGTGGCCAGAGCAATCAGCAGCAGCCGTTCGACAAAGTACTGCGCCAGCTCGTCGGTTTTTTCCGCCAGTTTGGGCTTTTGGTTGAGGGTTGCTTGTTGCAACTGAATGATCTGGCCCAGCCGCGATAGTGCCAGTGGCTGAGTCACCTGCACTTGCAGGACGCCATCGTGATTGACGCTGCCTGCCAGCACTGAGCTGCCGCATCCTTTGGCAATGGGCTGGTACTCGCCGGTTAGCATCGATTCATCGACGCTGCTGGTACCGGCTATGACGTCACCGTCGGCCGGCAGGGTTTCACCGGCTTTGACCAAAATGCAATCGCCCGGTTGCAACCGCCTGGCCGAGGTGCTTTGTGGCTGACCATCAATCAGCTGGGTGGCGGTTACCGGCATAATTTTTAACAGATTGCTGGTGGCATCGCGGGCCTTGGCCCTGGCCCGGTATTCAAAGAATTTGCCGAGCTGCAGGAAAAACACAAACATGCAGACCGACTCAAAATAGACTTCACCGCTTTCAGTCAGGGTGGCATAAGCCGAGGCAAAGTAGGTGTAGTAGATGGCCAGACTCACCGGCACATCCATGTTCATTTTGCGGTTGACGATGCTGCGCCAGGCGCTGGTAACAAAGGGCAGGGCGGCATAAAAAGCCACCGGAGTGGTCAGCAGCATGCTGATCCAGCGCAGGTAATCCTGATGCTCAGGGTCGATGCCAGTCCATTCGCCAAAATACAGCGCCACGGCCAGCATCATCACTTGCAAGGAAAGAATGCCGGACACCGCCAGTCGTTTTAAGTAGCGGCCCAGTTCGGCTTTGTAGAGGTGTTCTTCTTCATCGGCGGCAAAGGGACTGGCCTGATAGCCAAGCTGCGCGATCTGCTGCAAAATCTGACTGAGCTTAAGCCGCTCAGGCTGCCAGCTGATTAAGGCACGTTGGGTGCCGGAATTGACACTGATGCTGGCAAGACCCGGCAACTGTTTTAAGCGACGTTCAATCAACCAGGCGCAGGCGGCGCAACTGATGCCACTTATCGACAATTCGATGCTGTGCTGTTCGCCTTCCTGACTGGCCAGATCGGCCAACACGTCAGGGCTGTCAAAGCTGGCCAGCTCCTCGGCCAGATCCGCCGGCATGGCGTCGGCTTTGGTGGCTGGCTCGGTGCGGAAGCGGTAATAATCGCCCAGCCCTTGCTGAATAATGGTGTCGGCCACCGCATGGCAGCCGGCACAACAAAAGGTGCGTGTTTGTGCTTCAAATTCCAGCACAAAGTTTTGGCCGGTCAGGACCGGCTCATGGCAGTGAAAGCAGCGCTCGGCAGGCATACTGGACGACATCGGGGGTTAGTAGCCTAACCTGACTTCTTGCTCGGTCGGCACGTCCAGGGTCACGCGCAAGCGCCACTCTTTGCTGTCATCCGACACCACCAGACGAAAGCGTCCACTGGGGGTATGGGGCAGGGTAGCGACATACAACAGTTCGCCGCTGCGCTCGGCCACCACCTCAAAATCGTGCGCCCCTAAGGTGGTGTGATGAAAGTCCAGATGCAGGGTTTCATCCAGCACCGCATTTTCGGCAAAACGCACTACGGCTCTGTTGCCAATTACCAGCACATGGGCTTCCAGGTTACGCAGCGCGGCTTCGCGGTACAGCTCCAGCCGGTTGTTGATGGTGCGGCCTTCACGGTAGTAATCATCGACCACCATTTCCGGTTGGTTCTGCAGCATCACATGAAAGGCCCAGCCACCTCGGATAAAGGCGACCAGTGGGATCAGGATCAGGATCCAGGGCCAGAGTTGCTTGTACCAGGGTTGTGTATCCAGTTGCATCGAAGAATCCTCGTAAAAATAAACCCCGCAGCCGGGGTTTATTCTAACCTGAAAAAGGGACCAAAATCAGTTTTGTTTCGGCGGCTCAGGGTTGGACAGCCGATACACGTAGGCGGTCAGAATATGCACCTTGTCCTCACCCAGAGTATGGCGGAAGGCTGGCATTTCACCAAAGCGGCCCTGCACCAGCGTTTCGGTAATATCGGCCGCTGAACCACCGTACAGCCAGATGTTGTTGGTCAGGTTTGGCGCGCCAAAGGGCAGGTTGTGCGCCACACTGCCTTTGCCATCAATGCCGTGGCAGGCTGCGCACATGCCAAACTGTGCTTTGCCGGCTTCGGCATCGCGCTGATTGACGGTACGACCCGACAAGCTCAGCACATAAGCCGTCATTTCGCGAACGCCTTGCTCGCCCAGCGCATCTTTGAAACCTGGCATGGCGGCTTTACGGCCATACAGCAAGGTTTCGCGGATTTTGTCCGGTGTGCCGCCCCACTGCCAATCGTTGTTGGTCAGGTTCGGAAAGCCGCGTTGGCCGCGGGCATCCGAGCCATGACACTGAGCACAGTTTTGCAGGAACAAACGCTGACCAATGCGCAGGGCATCTTCATCGTAGGCCAGATCCAGCACATCGCGCTCAGCAAACTGGCGGAACACCGGGCCATAGACTTCATCAGCGCGGGTCATCTCGCGGTCAAGCTGCACATTGAGACCCGCTTCACGGGCGGCAATCACCGCTTGCTCCGACTCTTCCAGCGACAAAATGCCCTGGTTGGAACTGGTCCACTTTAAAAAGCCTTGGTAATTGCCAAGACCAGGGTAGGCGGCCAGGTACAACAAGCCCCAGGCCAGAGTGGCGTAGAACATGTAAGTCCACCACTTTGGCAGCGGGTTGTTCAGCTCTGAGATGCCGTCGTGTTCATGGCCGGTGGTCTCGTCTTCGCTAACACCGACGTAGTTTTTCAGGTTCCAGGTAAGCAAAACAAAACAAATTACCAGAGTAACCAGTGTAAAAATAATGATCCAAGCGCTCCAGAAGCTACTCATGATCGGACTCCTGTTGTTGTTTTTGCGATGGCTTTGCTGGCTTTGGCTCGTCGTCAAACACCAGGTTTGCCGCCTCGTCAAAGTCTTTCTTCCTTCCTTTGCTGTAGGCCCAGATCACCAGGCCAACAAAGCCCACAAATAAGAGGACAGTAAGGACGGTATGCATTAAGGTTGCTGTTTCCATAGCCGTTACTTCAGGTGCGTGCCCAAGGATTGCAGGTAAGCAATCAGGGCTTCCATTTCAGTTTTACCACGAACGGCATCAGCTGCTCCTGCAATGTCCTCGTCGGTGTAAGGCACGCCCAGCATACGGAACACCTCCAGTTTGCGCGCAGTATGGCGGCCATCCAGTACCCGGTCGGCCAACCAGGGGTAGGCCGGCATATTGGACTGTGGCACCACCGAGCGTGGGTCCATCATGTGGGCATAGTGCCAGTCATCGCTGTAGCGTCCGCCGACCCGAGCCAGATCCGGCCCTGTCCGTTTGGAACCCCATAAATGCGGGTGCTCCCAGACATGCTCACCGGCCACCGAGTAGTGACCATAGCGCTCCACCTCTGAGCGGAATGGGCGGATCATCTGGCTGTGGCAGTTGTTGCAGCCTTCGCGGATGTAAATGTCACGGCCTTCCATTTCCAGTGCTGTGTAAGGGCGTAAGCCGTGCACCGGAGTGGTGGTTTCTTCCAGGTACATCAGCGGCGTGATTTGCACCAGGGTTCCGAAGCTGATGGCGATGATGGTGAAAATTCCCAGCAAGCCAACGCTTTTTTCAATTTTTTCGTGATGATTTTTATTCGACATTATTCGCTCCTCAGGCCACAGCTTCAGCAACAGGCTTCAGGGAGTGGTTCTCTGCACGCAGGGTTTTGTAGACGTTGTACGCCATCACAAACATCCCGGCCAACACGAAGACACCACCAACAAAACGCATCAGGTAAAACGGCATGGACGCCTCGACGCTTTCAACAAAGCTGTAAGTCAGGGTGCCGTCGGTGTTGACTGCGCGCCACATCATGCCCTGCATAATACCGGAGATCCACATGGCCACGATGTAAAGCACCACGCCAATGGTGTGCAGCCAGAAGTGGGTGTTGATCAATTGGATGCTGTACATCCGGCCTTGGTTAAAGAGGGCAGGAACCAGGTAATACATGGCACCGATGGAAATCATCGCAACCCAGCCCAAAGCACCGGAGTGCACGTGGCCTACGGTCCAGTCGGTGTAGTGCGATAAGGCATTGACCGATTTAATGGCCATCATCGGGCCTTCAAAGGTCGACATGCCGTAGAAAGACAGCGACACAATCAGGAAACGCAGAATAGGGTCGGTTTTCAGTTTATGCCAGGCACCGGACAAGGTCATGATGCCGTTGATCATGCCACCCCAGCTTGGAACAAACAGAATAACCGACATCACCATGCCCAGCGACTGAGTCCAGTCCGGCAAGGCGGTGTAGTGCAAGTGGTGCGGGCCGGCCCAGATGTACAGACCAATCAGCGCCCAGAAGTGCACAATGGACAAACGGTAAGAATAAACCGGGCGACCGGCTTGCTTCGGAACGAAGTAATACATCATACCCAGGAAGCCTGCTGTCAGCAGGAAGCCTACTGCATTGTGGCCGTACCACCACTGGATCATCGCATCCACAGCGCCAGAATAGATGGAGTACGACTTCCACAGGGACACCGGGATCACCATGTTGTTGACGATGTGCAGCACTGCGACGGTAATGATAAAGGCGCCGTAGAACCAGTTGGCCACATAGATGTGGCTGGTTTTACGCTTGACCAGGGTACCAAAGAACACCACCGCAAAGGCAACCCAGACGATGGCAATCAAAATGGCAATTGGCCACTCCAGCTCAGCGTACTCTTTGGACTGGGTAATGCCCAGCGGCAGGGTAATGGCCGCCAGCACGATCACCGTTTGCCAGCCCCAAAAGGTGAACATCGCCAGTTTTTCGGCAAATAAGCGTACCTGACAAGTTCGCTGCACCACATAGTAGGCCGTTGCCATCAAGGCACTGGTGCCGAAGGCAAAAATCACGGCATTGGTATGAAGGGGACGAAGTCGACTATAGGTCAACCAAGGAATGTCAAAGTTCAGCGCAGGCCAATACAATTGGGCTGCAAGAAGTACACCTACCGCCATACCCACAATGCCCCATAAGATGGTGGCAAGGGTAAAGAGACGGACAACGCTATAGTTGTAGTCAACTTCTAACGATTTAGTCTGGCTCATATCGAGTTCCACTGCAGTTTCGCTGGTTATACAGAATCCACTTTGGTAAGTGGCGCTTTTTTTATAGCCGGAGTCGGTCGTTGCGTCACTGCAATGTACCCACTCCGGGTTATTCTGCCTGCGGATGATAAAGAGTTCACTTTGCAAAAGAAAGCCGAATCCGCAGCTTTTATGATTTAGAACAAAGTCCTTGTTTACAAAGTAAACAAGTCGCGTCGGTCTTTGGTTGTTTTACCGCATTCAGGGTACACTGTCTGCCCTTATGATGATGCTGAGGTCTGGCTGGTTTCATGCGCACTTTTTCATGGCTGTGGTGGCCGCCCCTGGTTTTTTTTATGCTGCTTTTGACTGGCTGCCAGCCAAAGGAGCCGCTCGATGACAGCGAACAGTTGCTTTATGATAGCACAGGGCTGCGGCTTACTATAAATCCTGCCCATGTTCCGGTGGAATCTTTGTTGCGGCTGCGACTGAGCTCGGAGCAAAGTTTTGCTGCCATAACTGGTGAGATCAGCGGCGTCTCCATGTACATGGGGCGGATCCCCGTGCGTTTTGAAAAGCTGAGTGAAGGGAAGTGGCAGGCTGAATTTTTGCTGGGCGCTTGTACCGATCCCCAAATGCAGTGGCAGCTGCTGCTGCGGCTCACTGCAGCCGATGGCACTGAGCAGCTGATTCGGGCAGGCTTTCAAAGCAGTTGGCGCTAAAGCTGAAGAGTCAAGGGCTGAAGAGTCTAACGCTTTGAAGCTTGCTGCAAGACTCAGCGCGGCAGCAGGCGCTGCACCAGCTGCAAGGGCGCTGGCTTAGGGGTCAAACGCGCACTTTCAACACAGACAAAATCCAGATAACCCTCGTTCGGGACATCGGCCAGTGCCTGGCTTTTATCAGCACCCGGGTTCCACAAAATGGCGCTGTCATGGCCTTGTTGCTGCAGCTTGAGTTCAGTGGCGCCATCTTGCAAACGCAAAGTGGTTGCCGGTTGGCGGTAGATGCGGTCGGTTTCACCAAGAAGCACAGCCGGTTGGCCGGCCTTTTGTACCGTGCTGGCAGTGACTTTGTCATCATACCGCGGGCCAAGCCCATGCACTTTTAGCTGAGCCGGATCCTGACAACGAAAGTAACTGTGCAAGGCGGCCTGCTGATAGATGGCCTCATCGCAGCGCAGGGTGATTTCCAGCGCCTCAGCACTCAGCCGCAGCTGCAATTGCAGCTCGACCGGCTTGCGGTGCGGCACAGCTATCTGCTGCAAATCTGTCTGCGGCAAATCGCTGAAATGACTGTGCAGGCAGAGCAGGGCACTGTCGTCACGGCATTCCTGACTGTGAAGCTGCCACAGCCGGGTACGGGCCAAACCATGGCTGGGCTGAGCCGCGGCATCGGTAATCTGCGCCGGATCGGCCGGGCCAAACCAGGGCCAGCAGATGGGAATGCCACCGCGGATGGCTTTGCCCTGCCAACTGGCCATGGGCGACAGCCACAAGCGCTCGTCTGCCGGGACCGGTTGGTAGGACAACACCTGAGCGCCATACAGGCTGATCACCGCACTAGCCGCACCTGCCTGCAAACGGTAGCAAGGCAGGGTGCTTAAGTGGGCAAAGCCGGTGATGGCTTCAATGCGGCAGGGCATTGGGGCTTACTGCATCATTTGAACGGTGTTGTCCAGCATCCGGTTGCTGAAACCCCACTCGTTGTCGTACCAGGACATCACTTTGACCAGGCGGCGATTGACCCGGGTTTCGCTGGCATCAAAGATGGATGACATCGGGTTGTGGTTAAAATCAACCGACACCAACGGCAGATCATTGACCATCAGCGCTTCGCTCAAGGGTGCTGTGGCCGCCGCTTGACGAATAATGTCATTCACTTCGTCGACCGTGGTGGTGCGACCGGCAATAAAGCACAGGTCAACCAGCGACACGTTCAGGGTCGGCACCCGCACGGCCAGGCCATCAAACTTGCCTTGCAGCTCTGGCACCACCAAACCAACAGCCGCAGCGGCGCCGGTTTTGGTTGGGATCATCGACATGGCAGCAGCCCGGGCGCGGCGCACATCGGTGTGGTAAACGTCGCTTAAACGCTGGTCGTTGGTGTAGGCATGAATGGTGGTCATCAGGCCGGACTCAATGCCCAGTGCATCGTTCAAGGGTTTGGCGATGGGCGCCAGACAGTTGGTGGTGCAGGAGGCGTTGGAGATAATGGTCATGTCCGGGGTGATGATGTCATGGTTGACGCCATAAACAATGGTGGCGTCGACATTCTTGGCCGGTGCCGAGATAATGACTTTTTTAGCCCCGGCTTCCAGGTGAGCGCCAGCGCTGCTGCGATCGGTAAAGAGGCCGGTGCATTCGAGCACCACATCGACCTGCAGCTCTTTCCAGGGCAAGTTGGCCGGGTTGCGCTCGCTTAAAGTGCGGATTTCGTCCTGATTGACAAAGATGGCGCTGTCGGAATGTTCAACCTGGGCCGGAAAGATGCCGTGAGCTGTGTCATACTTCAGTAAGTGGGCATTGATGGCGGCATCGCCTAAATCATTGATGGCGACGATTTTAATATCGTACGACTTATTCGTTTCATACAAAGCCCGTAAAATATTACGGCCGATACGGCCAAAACCGTTGATAGCTACACGAATGGTCATAAAACACCCCTTGGTCAAATGGAATTTTGTAGTAAAATTACATTAATTTGCGAAATACTCAAGCGATAAATGCATCTGCATACGAATTCTTGTAATTAAATAACGCAAAAAGCCCGATTTCAAGGTATTCTCAGCATAGCAAAAGCTAAAAAACAAACACAGGACCAACGCCATGAACAAAGCGCTGATGCAACAGGCACTGGAGTTTGCCGGCATTGAAAGCAGTTACACCGACGCCTATGGCCAGCCACAGCAGGTGGAGGACAGCAGCCAACTTGCCTTATTAACGGCCCTGGGGCTGGATTGCTCGGATGAAGACAGTCTGACCGCTTCCATTCAGCAGCAACAAGCCCGCTGGTGGCAGCAGCCCTTGTTGCCGGTGTCGGTGCAGCAACAGGATCAGCCGCTGCATCTGGAGCTGCGTTTAGCCCTGAGTCAGGCCAACGAACCGATTTCGCTGAATCTGATCACCGAGGATGGCAAGCAGCAGCCCTTTTCGCTGACCCCCGTGGATGGCGAATTGCTGCAGGTGGTGCAGCAGCAGGAGCAGGAATTTCATCTGTACCAGCATGCCTTGCCGCAGCACCTGCCGCTTGGTTATCATCGGTTGCGCATTACCAGCCCGGCGGCGCTGCGCTGCGAGCAGTCGCTGATTGTCACGCCAGCCCAGTGCTACCAGCCCAGGACCTTTGCCGAGCAAAAGCAGTGGGGCGTCAGCATTCAGCTGTATGGGCTGCGCTCAGAGCGCAACTGGGGCATTGGCGATTTTACCGATTTGCAGCAGCTGCTCCGTGTGCTGGCAAAGCAAGGCGCGGACTTTGTTGGCTTAAACCCCATTCATGCGCTTTATCCGGCGATGCCGGAGCATGCCAGTCCCTACAGCCCGTCGTCGCGTCGCTGGCTCAATTGCAGCTACCTGGATGTGACGGCCATGCCCGGTTATCAGCAGTCTGTTGAGTGCCAGCAGTGGGTTGGTCGTGCAGACTTTCAGCAGCAACTCAAGGAACAGCGCAGCCGCGACTGGGTCGATTACAGCGCCGTGATGGCGCTGAAATTGCCGGTACTGAAGCTGCTGCATCAGTGGTTTTGCCAGCACGGCGATGCAGCCTTGCAAGCCGACTACAGCCGTTTTAAAGACGACGGTGGCGAAAGCTTGCAGCAGCAAGCGCTGTACGATGCGCTTCATGCCGAGCTGTACCAGCAGGACCCGCAGCACTGGGGCTGGCCCAATTGGCCAGAAGACTACCGCCGGCCCGATTCCGCTGCAGTGAAGGCCTTTCGCAAGCAGCATGCCGAAGCGCTGGATTTTTACTGCTATTTGCAATTTTGCGCCGACCAGCAGTTGGCCAGGGCTCAGGCGGTGGCCAAAGAGGCCGGGATGCTGCTGGGCATTTACCGCGATCTGGCGGTGGGCGTCAGTGAGGCCTCGATGGAGATCTGGGCCAACCCCGACTTGTATTGCCGCGATGCCAGCGTTGGGGCGCCACCGGATCCGCTGGGACCACAAGGCCAAAACTGGGGCTTGCCGCCGATGTCGCCCTGGCAGCTCTTTCAGCAGGGTTACCGGCCTTTTATTGACCTGTTACGGAGCAATATGCAGCATGCTGGTGCACTGCGCATCGATCATGTGATGGCGCTGCTGCGGTTGTGGTGGGTGCCCAACAGTGCTGCCGATGCCCGTGGCGGGGCCTATGTCTATTACCCCATTATGGATTTGCTGGGGATCCTGGCGCTGGAAAGCCAGCGCCAGCAGGTGGTGGTGATTGGCGAGGATCTTGGCACCGTGCCGGATGGGATCCGCGATTTGCTGACTCAGCATGGCGTGTATTCCTACCGGGTGTTTTTCTTTGAGCAAGCTCAGGATGGTGGTTTTATTTCACCGGCGCATTACCCGGAGCAGGCGCTGGCCACGCTTTGCACCCACGATTTACCGACGCTGATTGGCTTTTGGCACTGCGATGATTTAAAACTGGGCCAGCAGCTGGGTCTGTACCCGGATGAAGCGCAGTTGCAGCAATTGTTTGAACAGCGTCACCGCAACAAGCAGCGGATCTTAGACTCCTTGCATGGTCATGGCGCGCTACCTACCGATTACCCGCGTCAGGTCGAGCAGGTTGGGATGGAGCCGGTGCTGGCCCGGGCCTTGCAACTGCATCTGGCCAAAGGTCACAGCCAGCTGCTGAGTTTGCAACTGGAAGACTGGATGCAGATGACCCAGCCGGTCAATGTGCCTGGAACCAGCGACGAATACCCGAACTGGCGCCGCAAGCTCAGCCAGACGCTGGAGCACTGGCAGCAGGACCCGGCCCAGCAGGATTTGATGCAGCAACTTACTCAGGCCAGACGCGACTGGCTGTACAGTTAGCCCTAGCAGGCACAGGCTCCGCGAAACGGCGCGGAGGCCGTGTCAGGATGGATAACAATCAATACAAAGGATACAGGATGACAAAAGCGGACGATTTAGCGGCAGTACGTTGTGCCCAGCCTTTTGCCTTGCTGGGCTGGCAGCCAAATCTGGTGGCAGGGAAGCAAAAAGGCTGGCTGATTCGTTGTTATCTGCCCGATGCCAGCCAGGTTGAAGTCATCGAGCAGCAAAGTGGTAAACTGCTGGGCCAGTGCGCGCCAAGCGCCGAGCTGCCGGGCTTGTTTGAGCTCTGTTTGCCGCGTAAACGCAAAACCAGCCTCTACCGCTTGCGGGTGCGCTATGCCGAGGGCTGGCAGGAGTTGTTCGACCCCTACCAATTCCAGCAGCAGGCTTATCATGCGGTGCACTTTGTGCACACGGAGCCACAAAACCTGTACCGTCAGCTGGGCGCGCAGCGCATCCGGCTCGAAAGCGGCAAAACAACGCTCAATGCCATCCGTTTTGCGGTCTATGCCCCCAACGCCAGCAGTGTCAGCCTGATAGGCGACATGAACCATTGGGACGGTCGCCGTCATCCAATGCAAAAAACCGATTGTGGCCACTGGGTGCTGGTGATGCCAGAGCTGGATGTTGGCGTGCGCTACAAATACGAAATTAAAGACAGCCGGGGGCATCTGCTGCCGCACAAGGCCGATCCGCTGGGCTTTTTTGCCGATCAGTATCCTTCCCATGCCTCGCGGGTGTACGATCACGGTCAGTACTCTTGGCAAGATCAGGCATGGCGCGAGCGCAAAGCCGCTTCGCCGTATCAGGCACCCATCAGCATTTACGAGGTGCATCTGGGCTCCTGGCGGCGCGACGAGGACAACCAGCCACTCAGTTACCTTGAGCTGAAAGAGCAGCTGATCCCTTACTTGCTCCAAATGGGCTACACCCATCTGGAGCTGTTGCCGGTGATGGAGCATCCTTTTGATGGCTCCTGGGGTTATCAGCCGGTTGGGCTTTTTGCCCCCAGCTCACGGTTTGGCAGCCCGGATGAATTTAAAGCCCTGATCGACGCCTGCCATCAGGCCGGGATCGGCGTCATTCTGGATTGGGTGCCGGCCCATTTCCCGGACGATGGCCATGGTCTGGCCCGTTTTGACGGCAGCGCCTTGTACGAGTACGAAGATCCGCGCCGTGGCTGGCACCCGGACTGGAATTCCTGCATTTACGATTTTGGCAAAGACACAGTGCGGCAGTTTTTGCTGGCCAGCGCCCTGTACTGGTTCGAACACTTTCACATTGATGGCATCCGGGTCGATGCAGTCGCTTCGATGCTGTACTGGGATTACTCGCGCAAAGCCGGCGAGTGGGTGCCCAATGTCGATGGCGGCAACCACAACTACGAGGCCATCAGTCTGTTGCAGTGGCTGAATACCGAAATTTACCGCCATTTCCCGCAGGCGCTGACCATCGCCGAGGAGTCCACCTCCTTTGCCGGGGTGTCCCGGCCGGTCGATCAGGGAGGCCTTGGTTTTGGCTTTAAATGGAACATGGGCTGGATGAACGACAGCCTGCGCTACATGCACAAGGATCCGGCTTACCGCAAGTTTCACCACGACGACCTGACCTTTGCCATGGTCTATCACTACAACGAGAACTTTGTGCTGTCGCTGTCGCACGATGAAGTGGTGCACGGCAAGGGCAGCCTGCTGCACAAGATGCCGGGCGACGAATGGCAGCAAGCCGCCAATGTCCGGGCCTACATTGCTTACATGTTTGCCCATCCGGGCAAAAAGCTGCACTTTATGGGCATGGAGCTGGCGCAGGCGGCCGAATGGAGCCATCAGCGCAGTCTGGACTGGCACCTGCTCGAATTTGACAAACACCGCGGCGTGCAGCAGCTGTTTCGCGATCTGAACCACCGCTACCGGGAGCAGCGCCCCTTGCATCAGTTGGATTACGATCCGGCTGGTTTTGGCTGGCTGGATCACACCGATGCCGAGCATTCGGTGCTAAGCTTTTACCGGCAAGACAGCGCCGGGGAGCGGGTCTATGTGGTCTGCAACTTTACTCCGGTTCCGCGTAACCAATACCAGCTGGGTGTGGCCGCGGCAGGAGACTACGAGGTGATTCTGAATACCGATAGCCAGTACTACTGGGGCAGCAACTTTGATGTTGGCAGCCACTTGCAGGCCAGCGCAACACCGCATCAGGGCCAGGATGCCAGTCTGGTGCTGGCTATACCGCCGCTGGCCACCCTCTACCTGCGACGCCGGAGTCCGGCATGAGCCTGCAGGTGCCGTTGCTGAAACTGTCTCATGGCCGGCCCAGACCGCTGGGCCCAAGCCGGGACAGCGATGGTCGCTGGAACTTTGCCGTGTACGCCCCGGAAGCCGAGGCGCTGACGCTCTGGCTGTTTCAGCCCGATACCGAAGAGCCGATTGCCGAGCTGGCCTTTACTGGCCGCACCGGCGATGTCTGGCATCTGAGCGTGAGCGGCATTGAGCAAGGCACCCTGTACGCCCTGGCCGCAGCGGGCAGCCACCGGCCGCAGGACGGCCATTATTTTGATGCTGAGCGCCTGCTGATCGATCCCTACTGCAAACAGCTGAACCGGCCGCAGCGCTTTCAGGCGCATTTGTACCAGCAAAAAAGCCCGCTTTTTATCAGCAAAGGGGTGCTTTGCGATGCACCCTTTGACTGGCAAGGGGTAACCAAGCCGCAGATCCCCGCCGAGCAAACCCTGATTTACGAAGCCCACGTTAAGGGCCTGACCATGCTGCACCCGGAGGTGCCGGAGGAGTTACGCGGTACCTATCTGGGGCTGTGCCACCCGGCCATTATTGCGCATCTAACCAAGCTGGGCGTCACCAGCATTCAGTTGTTGCCGGTGGCCAGCTTTATGAGCGAGCCGAGGCTCGAAGCGCTGAAACTGACCAATTACTGGGGCTACAACCCGGTCAATTTCTTCGCGCCCGATCCGCGCTACCAACAGCGCGATGCGGTGCAGGAATTTAAGACCATGGTGCGCACCTTTCACCAGCATGGCATCGAGGTCATTCTGGATGTGGTCTTTAACCACAGTGCCGAAGCGGGCGACGATGGCCCGGTGCTGAGCTTCCGCGGCCTGGCCAACCGGCAGTACTATCTGTTTCACAACCATGCCGATGTCACCGATTACCAGAGTTACTGCAATTTTACCGGCTGCGGCAATACCCTGAATCTGGCGCATGCCGCCACCCAGCAATTGGTGATGGATGCGTTGCGCTACTGGCTGACCGAGATGCAGGTCGATGGCTTTCGCTTCGATTTGGCGGTGACGCTGGGCCGTGAGCACAAGCGCTTTAATCCTTATGCGGCTTTTTTTCAAATCATTGCCCAGGATCCGGTGATTTCCAGCGCCAAGCTGATTGCCGAGCCCTGGGACGTCGGCCCCTTTGGCTACCATCTGGGCCAGTTCCCGGCTCATTGGGCCGAGCTGAACGACAAATGCCGCGACAGCTTTCGCGCCTTTTGGCGGGGCAATAAAGGCACCCTAGCGGAATTTACCACCCGGCTGCTGGGCTCGCGCGATATCTTCCAAAAACACCGGATGCCCAGCAGTTGCAGCGTCAACTACCTCTGCTACCACGATGGCTATACCTTGCAGGATTTGGTCAGTTACCAGCAAAAGCACAATTGGCTTAACGGCGAGGAAAACCGCGACGGCCATGGCCACAACCTCAGCAGCAACCATGGGGTTGAAGGCCCAAGCCGGGATCCGGCGGTGGTGGCGGCGCGCTACCAGCACAAACGCAACCTGGTGGCGACCTTGCTGCTCAGCCAGGGCATGATCCACTGGCTGGGCGGGGACGAGCTAAGCCACAGCCAGCGGGGCAACAACAACGCCTACTGCCAGGACAACGACATCAGCTGGCTGCACTGGCAACTGGACAGCGATCAGAAAGACTTTTTGCAGTTTGTGCAGCAAATGATGGCGCTGCGTAAGCGCTTTTCCTGCTTGCAGCAGTTGTCGTTGCTGGACGAGCACTACCAACTGCATGGCGATAAGCACCAGGTGCAGTGGTACCTGCCAAGCGGTGAGCTGAAACAAAGCCACGACTGGCACGATCCGGAGCGCTCCTGCTGCTTGTTCAGCATTCAAAACACCCGCAGCGGCGAGACTTTGCTGTTTGTGTTTAATGCCGCCCAGCAGGCGCAACCCATTCAACTGCCAGCAGGGGACTGGTGCCAGTTGTTCGACACCGCCCACAACAAAGGCCTGCTGCAAGCCCCCAACCAGCTCCACGGCCAGTACCAACAACCTGCTTTTAGTGTTTCTTTGTGGCAGTTGCTTAGCGCTGAGTGAGTGGCGCTAAGCAACTGCCAAAAGGTGGATCGATTACCAGTGGTTGGTTAAACTTCTGTGATCCAGTTACTTGCAAGGAAAATCCCTGCTTTTCTCACCATACACTCTCTGCTTTGTTATTAAGTTGTTGATTTAGTGAGGTGGGTTCGCTAGATTAAGTGGATAGGAAAAAGATAGAAGGGAAAATCCCGTGGGGAAAGAAGGGATTTTCCAAACTATTAAGCTGTTAAGCACGATGGCACCAGCTAATGGAGATCAAGACTTTGCAAGCCCCATGTTGTGCTAAAGAAATTGAGTTTGAGACCGTTCTGAGTATTACTGAGTGGGCTTCGAACGTGCCGCAGTGGGACTTTTGGCAATGGAATTATTATCGGTGTCCTCATTGCCAAACACCGTCTTGGTTTGGGTATAACGGTGAGGGCGGATGGTTGGGCATTTATGGGGCTGCTCCGGTAGCTGATTTGATTCCAATTTCCCGCGTCGAGGGGATGCCCCCACCAAAAATTGGCGTGGATTCAGTCGCCTTTCAATATCGTGGCGTGGGCTATGAAATTCATCGCGGAAAGTATTACTGGAAAAATGCTTAACAATCGCAGGCACAGCGACGGCTTTTCCGCTGCGGCTGCGCCTTCACTACAAAGCCGCGCGTGCTGCGGGCGTTAGATTCAAAGGAGAGTAAGACACACATGAATCTATTAAGAGAGAGTTTGGATCTTGATGAGCTTTTCGGTAAGGACAGGGCTCAAGAAGATTCAAATCTTGAGAAGTATTTCGTAAAAACAAAACAGTACCAAGAAATATACTCTGGAAACAAAGAGCTAGTTCTTGGAAGGAAAGGGGCAGGTAAGTCTTCTTTGTTCTCAATACTAGGGAAAGAACTCCCACGTGCTGGGAAAATTGTCGTTTCAGTTTCCCCGAAGGGTGAAGACTATGTACAGATAAAACAAAACGTCCAAAAATATATGGATATATCTTTGGATGAGGATTTTAAATACGCACTAGTTTGGAAGGATTTCATAATTTCCGAGTTATCTCTGGCTATAATTGAAAAAACAGAAACTCCAGAACTAAAAAAGTATCTCAAAGAAAACGGAAAGGTTGATGATTCATTTGCAGTAAGGTTTACAAAATCTATTTTTAAGGTGTTTGGTGATGCAAATTTGAAGGCGAAAGCTGGAGATATGGAGGTTGGTTTTAATATCAACTTCTCAGAGCTATTTTCAGTCATGAATTCACCTGACCTAAAAAAAGTAAAAGAAGAAATTGAATCTGCTGTATCCAAAAATGAATTCTTTGTTTTGTTTGATAATCTCGATGAGCCATGGAAAAACAATAAGGAGATGAACTCATGGCTTAGAGGCCTCATCCTATCAATGAGGCAACTAAAGAGAGATTTTAATAACTTGAAATTGGTTTCATTTCTGAGGAATGATATATTCGACGAAATTTCAAAGGGCAGTGATCTTTTCGACTCAAGAAGTGAAATAACAAGAATTAGCTGGGTTGATGATAACAATTACAGTCTAAAGAAGCTGTTGGCTACTCGAGTTGCTGTATATTTCGATAGAAAAAAACCATCAACTCTAAATGAGTTTGATGATCTTTGGAAATTGATTTTTCCGGAAAAAGTTAATTTTAAGTCTGGCAAATGGATTTGGGCGAGTAAGTATGTAATTGATAGAACTTTTTCAAGACCAAGAGAGTTTTTGCAATTTTGTCGCTTGGCTATAGAAAAGTCTCGTTCAAAAAACATTCCCGTTCCATATGATTCAATCATATCTGCCTCGAGAGAGTTCAGCGATTGGAAATTGAGCGATTTGGTAGGCGAGCATTCAAAAACATATACCAATATAGACGCTTGCATTCTAAGTAGCGCAGGAGCAACTGATCGCTCATGGAAAGCATCTCATCAAAAACTAATAAAGCATTTCGATGAGACCGAAGATGACCAAAAGATATTTAGTCTTTCCGACGATAGATACCTTAACTCAGTAGATACTGTTAAGTTTCTACATAAGTGTGGTTTCTTAAGGCAAGTAATAGGTAAGGATAAAAAAAGATTTCTAACATACGAGGATGAAAATTTTTTCAATCCAAAGTCAGCAACATTCGATGTGCATCCTGCCTTTCGAAACAAACTGTCCACGCATGGTTGAATCTAACAAG
The DNA here is from genome assembly GCF_030717955.1 of Alkalimonas delamerensis. Lineage (NCBI taxonomy): Bacteria > Pseudomonadati > Pseudomonadota > Gammaproteobacteria > Alkalimonas > Alkalimonas delamerensis. The sequence continues at coordinate 423,561 of NZ_JAUZVY010000002.1, forward strand.
AAAATGTTGTTGGACGTCAACTGCTACGCTCCTTCGTCGCTTTGCAGTTGCCGCCACAAATTTAAGCGTTAGCTGAAAGAGAGAATCATGGAAGCTGTAGCATTAAATAAAGTCGTAGCGCTATTCATTGTTTACCTTGTTGCTGGTTTGATTCCTATTATTGGAGTTGCGTCATCTAAAAAGGTAAGTCGATATGACTGTTTAGCTTGGGGTGGTTTGCTAATTTATCTGGCGGCTTTCATGCTTGTTCCGTTAACTGAACTTCAAAGCATGATTGGTGTGTATGTCCAGCACGGGTGTGAGTTCGATATGGCAATGCGTGAGTGTGGCAGGCAACTTACTGTAACTGATTTTAGTGACCTTATATTATTCAAACAGTACATATTATTGCTCACTTTTATTTTTACCTTTGCTATTGGCGGTACTGGTATAAATTTATTTAGTCAAGGGGTTGCAGGTCGGGGCTCATTTATATCTGAGGAGGCTGAGCGTAAATTTACGATGTGGCTAACCAGAATAGAAAAGAACCAAAAGGTTATGTTTTACATGCTGCTGCTTTCAATACTATTGTCGGTCGTATCGTTGTTTACAGTGGGCATTGTAATTAAGTTCATCAGCTAACACATATGAGCCCACTCTAAATTCGGGGTCAGATAAAAATTTTTAAATTCGGGGTCAGATAAAAATTTTGATCGATTTTGAAAATTAAATTCGGGGTCAGAACAAAATTTTGGCTCTACTCTGTTAAGCCAGCCTAAAGGGGCTGCGGCCCCTTATCTTGCTTTGCTGCAGCAACAAGGTCAACTAATGAGTCAATTCAACATACGCGTTCTGAAGCCCAAAGACTGGCCCTTGTACAAACAGATCCGGCTGGCTTCTTTGCAAGAGTCACCGGATGCCTTTGGCTTAACCTACCAGCAAGCGCTGTTGCTGCCAGACGCGGATTGGGCTTCGCTGCTGAATTCAACATCCGATGGGGCCTTATCCCTGCCTTTGGTCGTAGACATGAACCAGGAAATGGTCGCTTTAGCATGGGGGCTGATCCCAGCTAATAAGGATGTGGCCCACATTTACCAAATGTGGGTAGCGCCCAAAGCCAGAGGCAAGGGGATTGCCATTGCATTGCTGGATGAACTAAAAGCCTGGGCGCTAGCGAAGCAGTGCAAATCGCTTCAGTTGTCGGTGACCACAACCAACAGCGCTGCTGTTGGCTTGTACCATCGGTATGGGTTTCAAGCTGCAAGCAAGCAGCAAGCCTTGCAGCCAGACTCCGCATTGGTGGTGCAAAGCATGCAGTTGCCACTGAACCATGCGGCCTGACGCAGTGCAGTATTTGTTTTGCCGGTCCATCCATCTTCTATACTAAGGCTGAGCAACCCCCACAGGCTGACGCTTTGCAGCAGAGCGCCATGTGAATCAGCATTTTCGAATTCAAAACGGCAGAGCGCATCGTTGAAAAATAAGCAGAACAATTGCTATCAAAAACGTGCTCGTTGGACGCTCGACTCACAACAAGTTGTTCGCGTTTGTGGTGGGTTTTAGCCCGTTTGAAAGCTTGCTATGCTCAGAGTGATAGAATAGTATCACTTTGGTGTTTCTTTGGAGCAGCTCAAATGAAAGTAGAACTCGTGACATCACTAAAACGGCAGGCCACCAAGATCCTTGCCGATCTTCATGATACGAAAGAGCCAGTATTGATAACTGAGCACGGAAAGCCGTCAGCTTACCTTATTGATGTGGATGATTATGAATTTATGCAAAATCGTTTAGCGATCCTTGAAGGCATTGCTCGTGGCGAACGAGCTCTAGCGGATGGCAAAGTGGTCAGCCATCAAGATGCTAAGGACAGAATGTCAAAATGGTTGAAATAATTTGGACGGAGCCAGCTCTATCCGATCTGAATGATATTGCTGAATACATTGCACTTGAAAATGTCGTAGCTGCTAAACAACTGGTGCAAACAGTTTTTACAAAAGTTGAACCTTTGGCCGATTTTCCAGATTCTGGGCGCGTCCCATCAGAACTAGAACACCTCAATTATCGTGAAGTCGTTATAAGTCCGTGCCGTGTTTTCTACAAGAATGATGATGAAAAGGTTCATATTCTTTTTGTTATGCGTGCGGAGCGAGATTTGCGTCGGTTTATGCTAATGAAACAGTTGGTATAGTAAAAAACGGCTGACACACCCGCGCTAATAAACAAATTTTATCGCCAGCAAAAAACGCTGGCTGCGACGTCAACCCGCTGCGTCTTCCGCGCTATATTTGGGCGCTAAATTTTTTGCTCACCCTTGAAGATTATGCTGTAATACATTGTAGTCGTTCAACGCGAGGGTCACAGTCATGAGCGTCACCACAGTCCGCCTTCAAGCAGAAGTTGAACAGCATCTGGAAGCAATCGCCAGCAGGCTGCACCGCAGCAAAGGCTGGGTTATCAACCAGGCGTTGTTGGAATACATAGAAAAGCAGCAGCTTGAGCAAGAGCGCTGGAAACAAACGTTAGAGGCAATGGAGTCTGCTGCTCAAGGCAAGGTTGTTGATGCCAGCGAGGTTCACAGTTGGCTTAATAGCTGGGGATCTGAAAACGAGCAAGATGCGCCGAGGTCAGGTAAGTGAAGCTGGTTTACACCGTCGAAGCCATTGACGATTTGAAACGTCTTAGGGAGTTCGTTGCGGTGCACAGCCCGTCGGCGGCAGCCAGAATTCCCCAAAATGGGTGCGCCAGTTCAAATGGCACCGGTGCCTGACTCTGTTCGAGATATGGTTTTCGGAAAATACGTCGTTCGATATTCAGTTCATGTCAGTGCCATCATTATTCTCCGAGTGTGGCATGGCTTTGAGGGTGAACGATAGACTTTATGCGGACAAAAAGAACAGAAAACTATAAAGCCATGCTGCAGGCCGTCGCCGGCGGCTTAATCTTTGCTGTGGTGGTGCTGCTGCCATTTTTACTGTTGCCCAAAGGCATTGCCTGGCTCGTGGCTGCGCTGCTGTTACTGCCGCTGATTCCTGTACTTGAAAGCTTGCTATTAACACCGCTTTACCGCTTAAACGGTCGCTTTGTGTATTACTCAACAACGCTTTTTGTGACCCGTTCAGACAAAGGCCTGCAGTTGCATGCCGGCACCTTGTACGATTATCTCACTTTACTTCGCCGGCATCGGTTGGGTCGCACAATGCAGCGCAAATTAACCCATCAGTTGTTGCAAGGCCTGCTGGGACTCTGTGATGACATCGCGCAAGGCTATATTCCACCAGACACCGTTGTCAGCGCCACCAGTTACTTTTTCAGCGACCGTAGCGCCAGCAGGCTAGGCTTTAGTGCCGCTGATGTCTCAGTGACTGAACGTTTCAACCTAATGACAGCGGCGCTTAGCCTGGCAGTTCGATTAAGCATCAGCAAAGGCCGTGTCAGCTGGCCAGACTTAAACAAAATAAGGCAAATGCAGACGACAGCCGCAAACCTGTTGGCGCACAGGGCGACAATAGAGCGTTTATTACCATCACCAGCAAAGTAACTCCGTTGCGCCTATTATCAAGGAGCTTGAACAGGCCAGGCATAACTGGGTGCCGATCCTCCCGTTAAATCTGGACTTGATGCCATCAGCCTAAGCCTTGCTGAGTCAGATTTACCACCACTGCTTTAGACAAACTACGAGCCAACTACAAGCCCTAAAGACGGTATCGCACCCTGTCGTGGTTTGGCATATCGCAGTACAGTGTGCCACGAATCGCACGATTGACCTGAATGCTTTTTGAGACACCACTTCGCAACTGATTTTGTGTCGCTGCAAGATTCACGCAATCACGGTTGTTGGGACGGCACACTCGGATGTTGGCACCGTTGTAGGTCATTTCGGTGGCGACACTGCGGGTCGGCCGGCCTTGCTCAGCGATGCTCACTGTTTGGGTGTAATCCCGCAGCAACGAAAAGCCAACCGATTCGGCGGCCCGCCAACTGCCGCCATAGTAGCCTTCGCCGTCTTGCAACACACACTGAACGATGTCACCAGGCCTGGCATTTGCCATCATCTCTTGATAACGTTGCTGCTCTGCACGCTCCAGCTCGGCTCTGTGCCTTGCCGCCTTTGCCCGTTGTGCTTGTTCGGCCTGATCTAACCGAGCCTGGCGCTCACGCGCATCAAGCTGCTGTTGTGGTGACAGTTGGTTCCACTCGTCTTCGGTCATGCCAAGGGGGTAGTTGGCACAGGCCGCGATGAAAGAAATGCTAGCAAGCAGCAAGCTAACGCGCATAAGAGACTGCATGGTTCATCCTTGATCGAAAGGGAGGACTCTGTTGGCGCAATATGTTACATATACCCCCTACAAGTGCAAGGGTAAATACGTTTTGAAAATCATCACACTAGCTTCTGTAGTATTCTGTGCGGCTATGTTCAGCCCATTTTCTTCCACTCAGGCGCAGCAGCCAACAGCCTTGGATCTGGCTGAACTCTTGATTCAGGGCGCCAGCGCAGACGAGATTTTCAGCCGTGCTGTTGGTGCCAATATTCGGGTTGAGCCCGAATACCTGGGCGTTCGGTTTTACAACACCGACAGCAACACCGAACTGGCCGATGATGAAATTGGTGCCTTGATGGGGCCGGTTCGTCAGGATGGAGCTTACCAGGTCATCGCCATGGCGTTGGCTTTGTCGGGCGATCGTCTGGGCTTTAGCCAAAGCCAGCTTGAACGATTAGTCGATGCGGCTTTTATTGCCAGCATGCGACGACCACCGGCGCATATTTCCATTGAGTTTTATGACACCCGTGTTGGGCCTACCGGCGAAGGCGGTGGCCCATCTGGCCGTGTACCCGACACCCTGTACAGCGAAGCGCAGGTGAAAGCCACCGAGCCTGAGTCGGATCCTTTCAAGCAAGCGATTGAAAAAAGCCGGCAGCTTGTGACGAGCCTGATGCCAGCGACGGATGCTGAGTTTCTTCAGCTGCTGGGTGCTTTGGGGGTTCAAAGCGAACGACGGGATGGGCATGTTGCCTTGCCTGCAATGGCGGCTGCCCGCTCTACCGAAGGGCTGGAGCAGATTTTGGTTGCAAAACGTACAGAGCTTGAAGCTCAATTTGACGTTCAGTTTATCGAACAGATTGACGGCCGTATTGTGGAGCCAGAGCCCGGCGTCTATCTGATGATTCAGGTGGGCTATTATCTGGGGCAAGAGGAAAGGCTGGCGGAGCTGGAACGTGAAATGGACGCGGTGTTTTACCCATAGAGCGCCAAGGTGAACGCGAGCACCGGGCAGGGGGCTTGTCCCATGCGCCTGGTGCTGAGCTTGCTCCTTGGCAACAACTGCCAGGCAAGACGTCATAGGAACCAGCCATCCGGGCATTGGCCAAAGACGAAGACTGCATTTATCCCACGAACTTGCTATACTTCGCGCCGATTTCCTTCGGTGAATTAGGACACTTCATGTCAGAATCAGTGAGTCTGTGCGATATCGGCTTTGTTGGAGCCGGCGTTATGGGTAAAAACCTTATCCTTAATCTGGCCGACAACGGCTACCGGGTTGCTGCCTTTGATCTGGACCATCAGCGTCTGGAAGCCTTGTTGGCGCAGGATGCCGCCGAGCGTGGCAACCAAGCCCCCCGGGTGGTGGCTTGCAGTTCCTACACCGAACTTCTGGGGCGGCTGAGTGCGCCGCACCTGATCGTACTGTCGGTGCCAGCCGGTAAACCGGTTGATGACATCTGCCACAAACTGATCGATGCCGGCATTCAGGCCGACGACATCGTGGTCGATACCGGCAACAGCCTCTGGACCGACACCGTCGAGCGCGAAAAGTCCTACGAAGGCAAGTTTATCTTCTTTAGCACCGCCGTCTCTGGCGGCGAAGAAGGGGCCCGCTTTGGCCCCTCGCTGATGCCAAGCGGCGATCCTTACGCCTGGACCCGCATCAAGCCGGTGTGGCAGGCGATTGCTGCCAAGGTCGATCCGGCCAGCGGCAAACCCATCGAGCGCAAAATCCCCGGCCAGCCGGTCAAAGAAGGCGAACCTTGTGCAACCTACATTGGCCCAACCGGCTCCGGTCATTACGTCAAAATGGTGCACAACGGCATTGAATACGCCGACATGCAGCTGATCTGCGAAGCCTACCAGGTGATGCGCGATCAACTGGATATGAATCCACAGGACATTGCCGGTGTCTTTAAAGCCTGGAATCAAGGCATTTTAAACAGCTATCTGATGGAAATCAGTGCCGAAGTGCTGGCCACCAGCGACTCCGAAACCGGCTTGCCGCTGGTGGATGTGATTCTGGATAAAGCAGGCCAAAAAGGCACCGGTCTTTGGACCGCGGTCAGCAGTTTGCAGCTGGGCAGCCCGGCACCGAGCATTGCTGAAGCCGTTTATGCCCGCTCTTTGTCGGCATTAAAAGCCGAGCGGGTCAAAGCCTCCAGCGTGCTGGCCGGGCCTAGCCCGCAATTGCTGGACGATGCCCAAAAGCAAGCCCGGGTCGAGGCGCTGCACGATGCGCTCTACTGCGCCAAAGTCTGCGTCTATGCGCAAGGGTTTCATTTGATGAAAACCGCTGCCGCAGAGCAGGGCTGGGAGCTGAACTTTGCCGAAATCGCCAAAATCTGGCGGGCTGGCTGCATTATCCGGGCGGTGTTTTTGCAATCCATCACCGAAGCCTACCAGCGCAATGAAGAGCTGGCCAACCTGCTGGTCGACCCGTTTTTTGCCAAGCAAATTTCCGGTTTCCAGCAGCACTGGCGTCAGGCCGTGGCCAATGCCACCCTGGCCGGCATTCCGGTACCGGCGCTGAGCTCGGCGCTCAGTTATTACGATGCTTACCGCACAGCGGTGTTGCCTGCCAACCTGCTGCAAGGGCAGCGTGACTTCTTCGGTGCCCATACCTTTGAGCGTACCGACCAGCCCAAAGGCAAAAGCTTCCATGTGCTGTGGAGCGATGCTGGCCGGCCGATGACGAGGATCAAATAATGTCTGTAACTCTGGGAACCCCCGGCACGGCCAGTGCCACCAAGGTGTTGTTGCTGGGCAGCGGTGAGCTGGGCAAAGAGCTGTGCATTGAGCTAAAACGCTACGGCTGCGAAGTCATAGCGGTGGATCGCTACCCCAATGCCCCGGCCATGCAGGTGGCCGATAAGGCGGTGGTGATTTCAATGCTGAATAACGCCGCGTTGCGCCAACTGGTGATCAAAGAAAAGCCGACCTTTATTGTGCCGGAGCTGGAAGCCATTGCCACCACCGAATTGATTGAACTGGAGCAAGCCGGTTTTACCGTGGTGCCCAGCGCCCGTGCTGCCAACCTGACGATGAACCGCGAAGGGATCCGCCGGTTGGCTGCTGAAGAGCTCAAACTACCGACTTCGGCGTATCGCTTTGCCCAGGACCGCGCCAGCTTTGATGCCGCTGTTGCTGCCATTGGTTACCCCTGTGTGGTCAAGCCCATTATGTCCTCTTCCGGCAAAGGCCAGACCGTAGTGAAAAGCGACGCCGATCTGGACCGCGCCTGGGCCTATGCCCAGGAAGGTGGCCGGGCCGGCAAAGGCCATGTCATCGTGGAAGGCTTTGTTGATTTTGATTACGAAATCACCCTGCTGACGGTGCAATCGGTCAGTGGCATTCAGTTTTGTCAGCCGATTGGGCACCGCCAGGAAGATGGCGATTACCGCGAAAGCTGGCAACCGCAGGCGATGTCGGAAGCGGCCCTGGAAAAATCCCGTCAGTTTGCCCGTCAGGTGGTGCAGGCCCTCGGCGGCCATGGCATCTTTGGTGTTGAGCTCTTTATCAAGGGCGACGACGTCTGGTTCAGCGAAGTCTCGCCACGGCCGCACGATACCGGCCTGGTGACCTTAATTTCGCAGCAGTACAGTGAGTTTGCTTTGCATGCCCGCGCCATTTTGGGCTTGCCGATTCCGCACATTCGCCAGTACGGCCCGGCCGCGTCGGCTGTGCTCTTGGTGGAAGGCCAGAGTGAGGACATCCGGTATCAGGGGCTGGCGGAGGCTTTGGCGGAACCCGATACCGAGCTGCGCCTTTTTGGCAAACCGGAAGTGCAGGGCAAACGCCGGATGGGCGTAGCGCTGGCGCTGGCCGATGACATCGAAACAGCCATTGCTAAGGCCTGCCAGAGCGCAGCAGCCATCCAGACCCGGTTGTACGGTTAAGTCTGAGCTCCAAGGCTGAACCCTATGGCTGACAGCTCAGCCCGACCAACAAGCCAGCCGCTGATGCCGCTGGCTTTTTTTATCGCCTGATCAGCGCTGTTTAGCCACAAAAAATGCAGATGCACCGCAAGGCATCTGGCCATGCCCGCACGATTCTGCTAGCGTAGCTTTACGCTTTAATAACAATTGAATTCATTATGCTGAAGAAAACTTTGCTCGCTTTTGCCGTGGCTGCGGCCATCAGTCCGGTTAGCCTGGCGGCCGATGGCTATTTCAGGGCTCCATCGCTGCAACAGGACCAGTTGATCTTTACCTCCGAAGGCGCCATTTGGCAGGCCAATCTGAATGAACTGCGCGGCCAGCGCCTGACCACCCATCCGAGTGAAGAAATTCAGGGCCGCTTGTCGCCCGATGGAAACTGGTTAGCCTTTGTTGCCAGTTACGAGCAGACGCCGGAGGTCTATGTCAAACCCGCCGCGGGTGGGGTGGCCAAACGCGTAACTTTTGAAAACAGCAGGGTGCGGCTGCAGGGCTGGACCGCCGATGGACAGCTGCTGTACAGCACCGATCAGGTGGCGGGGCCGGCCAATTTCTGGTTGCTGAAAACCGTGGATCCGACCAGCTTGCAGACCACCACCTTGCCGGTGGCCGATGCGATTGAAGGGGTGCTGGATCCGGCCGGTGAGTGGTTGTACTTTGTGCAGCATGGTTTGCAGGTGACCGGCGACAACGCCCGCACCTACCGCGGCGGTGCTTTGGGCGAGTTATGGCGCTATCGCTTGGGAGCGGCGGAGGCCGAGCTGCTAAGTGCAGAGCATCAGGGCTCCATTCGCCACCCGATGCTGTGGCAAGATCGGCTGTATTTTGTCAGCGACCAGAGCGGCAATCCGAACATTTGGTCGACCCGGCTGGATGGCAGCGACGCACGTCAGCTGACCGACCACCAAGACTGGCAGGTGCGTCAGGCGTATTTGAATCAGGGCCGCATAGTTTATCAGCTCGGCGCCGACATTCAGTTGCTGGACCTTGCCAGTGGGGAAGATCGGCTGTTGCCGCTTAGCATTCAGTCGGACCGGCCACATCAACGCGAACGCTGGCTCGATCAGCCGCTGAACTACCTGACCAGTGCCCATTACGCCGGTTTTGGCGATCAGGTGGTGTTAACCGCCCGCGGCAAGGTGGCCATTGCCGCCAAGTCGCCGGCCCGGCTGGTGGAAATTGCCACCCCGTCTGACAGCCGGGTGCGGGAAGCCATTTTGAGTCACGACGGCCGCTGGGTGTATGCCATCAGCGATCAGAGTGGTGAGCTGGAGATCTGGCGTTATGCCGCCGATGGCCGTGACGATGCCAAACAACTGACCAGCGATGGCAGTGGCTTTCGCTGGCGCCTGGCGTTATCGCCGGATGGCAACTGGCTGGCTCATGACGACAAGGCTGGCAATCTTTGGCTGTTGAATCTGCAAACCCAGGAAAACCGGCTGGCATACAGCGGTGGAGTCGGTTTAGCGCCATTTGCCGACATCGTCTGGTCGCACGACAGCGAGTTGCTGGCCGTCACCACCATTGCCACCCGGCAAGAGCGCAGTCAGGTGCTGTTGTACTCGCTGGCAGAGCAAAAATACCAGTTGGTGACCAGCGACAAATTTGAATCCTTCTCACCGTCCTTTAGCCCGGACGGGCAATGGTTGTACTTCTTATCAAACCGTCACTTCCGCGCGACGCCTGGCCACCCCTGGGGGGATCGCAACCTGGGGCCGATGTTCGATCGCCGCAGCCAGATTTTTGCGCTCAGTCTGAAAGAAGATGCCGTCTTTCCATTTCAGCCGCCAACCGAGTTACCGGCGGCGGTGATCGAAAGCGTAGAAACGCCACGACGGGGACGGCGCGCAACCGCTCCGGCCCGGGTAGATTGGCAGGGGCTCTCCGAGCGCTTGTGGCAGGTGCCGGTAGAGCCGGGCAATTACCAACAGCTCACGGTTACCGAAAGCCGTCTCTTTGTGCGGGACTGGAGTTACGATGCGGGCAGCAGCCCCAATCTTAACCTGGTTAAAATCACCAATCGCAATCCGAAAATCGAGCAGTACGGCGCCGCCATCGCCGATTATCAGGTATCCAGAGATGGCAAACAGCTGTTTTTACGCAAGCACCAGGGCAATGGCGTCGGCCCAATGTACGTGGTGGACATCGGCGATCGCGAGCCGGCCGATTTATCCGACCAGCTATTAAACAGCCGGCAATGGCAGCTGGCGCTGGAGCCTAAAGACGAGTGGCGGCAAATGTTCCGCGATGCCTGGTTGATGCAGCGCGAGTTCTTCTTCGATACCGCCATGCGCGGTCTGGACTGGCAGGATGCCAAAGCCCGTTATTTACCGCTGGTGAAACGGGTTTCGGATCGGCACGAACTGGACGATGTGCTGGCGCAGATGATGGGTGAGCTGGACGCCTTGCACTCTCAGGTGCGAGGCGGTGAGTACCCGGGGCAAAGGCCAACACCAGCGGCGGCCAGTCTGGGCGCGCGGCTTGAAACCAGCAGCGGTGGCGTGCGGATCGCTCACATTTACCGCACCGATCCAGACCTGCCTGCGCAGTTGGGCCCACTGGCACAGCCTGGGGTCAATGCCCGCAATGGCGATGTGATAACCCACGTCAATGGCCGCCAGGTACGCAATCAGGCCGAGGTGCAGCAGCTGCTGCGCAATCAGGTTGGGCATCAGGTGCTGCTGGATCTGACGCGGGGCCGCGAGCGGTTGCAAGCTGTGGTGGTCCCGGTCAATGCCGGGCGCGATCATCAGCTGCGTTATCTGGACTGGGTGCAACACAACGCGGCCAAAGTGGCCGAGGCTTCTGAACGTCGTTTTGGCTACCTGCATCTTTATGCGATGGGACCGAATGACATCGCCAACTTTGCCCGCGAGTTCTATGCCAACATCGATAAGGAGGGGCTGATTATCGATGTGCGCCGCAACCGTGGTGGCAACATCGACAGCTGGATCATTGAAAAGCTGCTACGCCGGGCCTGGGCTTTCTGGCAACCGACCCAGGGTGGGGCTTACACCAATATGCAGCAGACCTTCCGCGGTCATCTGGTGGTGTTGACCGATCAACTGACGTACTCCGACGGTGAAACCTTTGCCGCAGGGGTAAAAGCGCTGGAGCTTGGGCCTTTGGTGGGCATGCGCACCGCCGGCGCCGGTGTCTGGTTAACCGGGCGCAATCTGCTGACCGATCGCGGTGTTGCCCGGGTGTCCGAAACGCCGCAGTTTGCGATGGACGGGCGTTACATCATTGAAGGCCATGGTGTTGAACCGGACTACACAGTACGCAATATGCCGGTAGCGACCTTCCGCGGCGAGGATGCACAGCTGAATTTTGCCATCGATTACCTGCGTGGCAAGCTGCAGCAAGAGCCGGTACCGGCGCTTAAAGCAGAGCCGCTGCGTCCGGGCCCGGCGGCCGATATCCGCCCTTAACGGCTGAACGCTGTCCACCGGTTTGGTGGGCAGCAAGGCAGTGCTTGGAAGGGGAATGCTGTTTCAGGCTGGAAACTAGCTAGATTGCGCTGTAAGCCTCAGCCGGGCCAGGGTTTTGCGCTGTTGCTTGAGCAACTGAATCAGCTTGGTTGCGGCCTGCTCATCCTCAGCAAAAACGCTGCGCTCGTACAGCTGATTGATCTGCATCAGCAAGGCTGCTTGTTCAGGCGCTTGAGCAGCCAGTTGCACCAAGGCCTGTTGGTAGCTGTCTGCATTGGCTTTGTGCCTGAGGGCAGGGATGGCCAGCAGCAAGCGAGCCGAAAGGCCAGCAGGCTGATGCCGCCGCCAGCGTCGCCACAGCCACAAGGCTGTGCTGGTGACAAGCAGCAATAAGCAAGCGGCCAACAGTGGGTACAGCCAGCGCTGCCAAAAGGCTTTGATGCTCGACCAGAGCGCATCCTGGCGTTGCTGGTTAAAACCCAGCACCCACACCGACCAGTAGTAATCCAGATGCATCAATTGCAACCGCAGCTGCCCCAACAGCGGCAGTTGCCCAAAGAAGCCCTGACCCAATAAAAAGCGGTCCTCATCCGGCAAGGCGCCGTCGAGCCCATCCAGCACCCGCTCTGGTGCAATGGCTGCTGTCGGATCCAGTGGGTGCCAGACGCCATCCACCAGGTACTCCACCCAGGCATGGGCATCGCGTTGCCGCACCAGCAAGTACTGCTGCTCGGGGTACCAGTCACCGCCTAAATAGCCCCCGACCACCCGGGCTGGGATCCCGGCCTGGCGCAGCAATAAGGCGGTGGCGGAAGCATAATGACTGCAAAAGCCGGCCCGACTGCCAAACAAAAAATCATCGACACTGTGCCGTCCTAACGGCGGCGGCCTGAGCGTGTAGTAGAATTCTTGGTGACGAAAATGCTGCAAGATGGCTTCGGCCATCGCATGGGGCGAGGGCGCCTGGGCTGCCAGCGCATCGGCAAACTCCTGACTGCGCGGATTGTGATTTCCGGTCATCGAATTCCAGTGGACTTCCGCGTTATCACTGACAGCAACGGGCTGCAAGCTGCTTTGCAGCTGATAGCTGATGCGCTGACTGATGGGTCGCTGATGCCTCAGCAAGCCGGCTGGCAGTGCCTCGAGCTCTGCACTCCACTGCAGCGGCATGCCAAGGCTGAAAACGCTGCGCTGAAAGCTGGGCTCTGCGATCACTTGATAACTCAGCGTATCGCTCTGGACTTCGGCTGGAGACTGGGCTCTGGCACGGCGGTGAAAATCCGGGTGCACCGACCAACGGCGGCCATCAAAACGTTCAAACACCTTGGCCCGCCAGTAGCGCTCAGACTCCGCCGGCGGCCCTTCATCAAAACGAACCCGAAAGGCTGTGGCATTGCTTTGCACCAGCTGCTCGATGGTGCCAGGCTCAATCTCATTGGCCAGACCGGTGATGGCTTGCTGGGAGTTGGGCAGTTGCCATAAGGGTGCCAAGCGGGGGAAGAGTAAAAACAGCCCCAGCCACAATGGGATTAACAGCAGTAAAAACCGGCTGTCAGCTTTTAGTTGCTGCGTGCTGGGCCAGCGCTCGGCAAACAGCAGGTACTGCAATAGCAAGTTCATCGCCGTGGCGGTAAAAATTAAGGCCGCCATCGTCATCGACTGATGAAACAAGAAGCAACACCCCAGCACAAAGTACTGCACCCAGACCAGCTGCCGGGCTTCACTTTGGCGTGACAGGGCCAGCAAGCGCAGCAGAGCCGACAGCAGCAAGATATGCATCAGGAAATTCATTGCGCCAAGTTGCCTGAGGCTGAGTACAAAGCCCAGCGCTATGGCGGCGGCAATCAGGTTGACAGCGCGCAGGCTCAGCACCGGCAACTTGTCCATCGCTTGCAAAAATGCCAGCAGATTCAGCAGCAAAAACAGCGTCAGACTCCACCACTGCCAGGCTGGTAGCAGCAACAAAATCAGCAGGCATTGCAATGCCGGTGCCAGTAAAAAGAAACGTTGCTGGCTCAGCATAGTGCCAGCCTTTGCAAACATTGCTGCAGGTGAAGTGGGCCCAGTGCGGGTTCGAGTTGTCCTTTTGGCGTGCGCAAGCCATAAGGCTGACCTTTGGACTCCAGCGCCAGCAGCTGATAACAGACTTCGGACAGGCATTGCTCCAGCGCAGCCCCTTGCAGCGGCGGCACCTCCAGCCAACGGGGATCGGCCTGAAAACTCTGCTCGGCCACCCGGACCACCGGATGATCGGGTTGGCGGGCCAGTCGTTTCCAGTGCAGTCGCTTGATGGGATCGCCTGGTTGGTAGTTTTTAAGCTGCTCTGGCAAGGACGAAGCAAGCTGCTGTTGCTGATCTTCGGTTTGTGCCGCACCGTGCGCTGGTTGCTGCGGTGGCAGCGGGGCCGGGTAGACCCAGTAGCTGAGCTCGGCCGGCAAGTAACTCCAGCAGCGTATCAGACCAAGCGGGTAATCGCTGGCAATGGTCAGCACCCCGGTCTGATAGTGACCACGTTTTGGCTCTGTCCAGCGCAGCGCGGCTTGCTGCTGATTGCTAAGCACAGTGCTGCTGTTGTGGCAGCTGAGCTTTAACGCCTGAAAACCATGGCGGCTGCTCAGGCGAAGATTCAGCTGCAGGCTCTGGCCGGCATGGATTGGCTCCGGTGGCTGCAGCTCGATACACAGGCCGGCCAGATTGCGCCAGGCAAACCAGATGCTGAGCACAAAAACACTGAGCAGCAGGTAGCCCAGCAGGAGAATCAGGTTGTTCTGGTAGTTGGTACCTAGCAGGTACAGCAGCACAATCAACAGCACAAACCAAAAGCCATAGCGGGTTGGGAACACCAGCAGGGTGGCGTGATTGAGCTGAAAGCTGGACGCGCTGTTGAATTTCTTTGCCAGCCAGCGCTGCATCAAGCGCTGAACTTGCTGGCGATAGCGTTGAAGCCGTTTCATCGACATCAGGCCTTTAGATCGAGCACGGTGTTTCCCGCAGCAGCAATTGGCTCCAGTGGCAGTTGGCAGCATGGGATTTTGGATCCAGCCGGTGCTCAGCAACCGCCGGGAACACGGTTTGCACATCCTCGGCCCGCACGTAATCACGGCCTTGCAGCAAAGCCCAGGCTTTGGCGGCTTGCAAGATGGCTTTGGCGGCCCTTGGTGACAACGGCAAGGTATCGGGGTGCTCTCTGCTGTGCCCAACCAGATCCAACAGGTAATGGATCAAAGGCTCTGACGCCTTGACGTGAGGTACCTTGTCTTGCAGGGCTTTGAGTTGCTCCAGACTGAGCTGCTGTTGCAGCAGGCTGAGGCGGGACTGGCCGCGATCCTGGTCCAGCAGCTCAAACTCTGCCGCTCTGTCGGGAAAGCCGAGGGACAGGCGCATCAGGAAGCGATCCAGTTGCGACTCAGGCAAGGCTGAGGTACCGGACTGATCCAGTGGGTTCTGCGTGGCAATCACAAAGTAAGGGGATGGCAGTGGCCGGGTATCGCCATCCACCGACACTTGTTGCTCCTCCATCGCTTCTAACAGCGCACTTTGGGTTTTCGGACTGGCGCGGTTGATTTCATCCGCCAGCAACAAATGGGTAAAGACCGGGCCGGGTTGGAAGCTGAACTGATGGGAGCGGCTGTCGTAGATGTTCATTCCCAACAGATCACCTGGCAGCAAATCGCTGGTAAATTGCACCCGTCGGTACGACAAGCTCAGGCTATCGGCCAACGCATGGGCCAGAGTGGTTTTGCCCATGCCTGGCAAGTCTTCCAGCAGCAGGTGGCCTCTGGCCAGCAGGCAGCAGAGTGCCAGTTTGATTTGGGACTCTTTGCCAAGAATAATCCGGTTTAGATGCTGCTCAATTGCCTGAAAGTCTGCAAGCACATCAACTCCTTAGAAAAGTGCTTCTCTTAGCTTAAGATAGCAAGTTCTGCGGCAATAAAAA
This sequence comes from Alkalimonas delamerensis, assembly GCF_030717955.1. Lineage (NCBI taxonomy): Bacteria > Pseudomonadati > Pseudomonadota > Gammaproteobacteria > Alkalimonas > Alkalimonas delamerensis. Next base: position 439,108 of record NZ_JAUZVY010000002.1, read on the forward strand.
AGGCGGCCTGAAGCGGCCGCCTGCATTAAAAAGTCAGGGCTGAATTAAAACTGTGCCACAACTTCTGCCGAGCATTGCTCTGTGCCTTCTGCACACAGCTGATACACCACGTGATCGGCTGTGGTGTTGAAGCGATCACGGTAGCGCTCGTCGTTTTCCAGAGTCGCAACTTTGCTGCCATTGCGGTACAGGTCGACCCGACCTTCAGCACCACTCCAGCGCAAATCAACAATGCTGGAACCGGTACGGGCTTGTTGCGCACGTTGGATCCACAAGTCAATGTTGCTGATGGCATCTGATACGGTAACCGTCTGGCTGCTCGAGCCGGTTAACCCCAGGCCATCGGTGACTGTTAAGTTCACCTGGTAGCTGCCTGATGCCGCATAGAGGTGCGACGGGTTTTGCTCAGTGGAGCTGTTGCCGTCACCGAAATCCCAGTCCCAGCTGACGATGATGTCGTCACCTTCGCTGCTTTGGTCGGTGAAATCAACCAACAAACCAGAAGCGCTGAAGCTAAAGCCTGCTTCCGGAGCTTCTGGATCTGGATCCACCACATCGCCATCTGGCAGAGCCGTCAATGTCAGGTTCCAGTGGTTCAGGGTGCCGGTATCCAGCGCCGCGTTATCAGAGACAAACAAGGTCCAGTCGCCTTGCATGCTTTCACCGTTGAAGGTATCCAGCTGCCAGCTCTGGATCAGATCATCGGCGCTGCCACCTGTCCGGTTGTGCAGGGTATGAACGGTGCCTTCCGGCGAGGTTAAGCGAACAATCAAGTCGCCACGCCAGGTGTGGGTAATGTTGACACCAACCTCGGTGCCAAAGACCGCGCCGGCCTGACCGACAGAGATCACGCTTTCAATGCCGCTAGGATCGTTATCCGGAATGGAGATCGGGGTGGTATTCTCGTATGGGAAGTCCACCAGGCCCTGCGGCGTGACGTTCAGGTTTGCTGTGGTTTGACGAACCAGCTCACCCGTTGCTGCATCGGTGGCCGTCACCAGGAATTGATAGCTGCCCCATGCCGTATCGGCCGTGGTATCCACCATCAGAGAGACGGTATCTCCCGGGTAAGCCTGCTCGGAAGAGAGGCTCACGCCAGCCAATGCTGGTGTGGACTCGACAGAGAGCAGAATTTCATCGTTCCAGTCAGCAACAGAGCTAAAGGACAAGGCAAAGCTGGTTTGATCTCCGGCCACGATGTCCTGGTTACGAGGATCCAGGCTCATGCGGAAACCAGGTGCTGGATCAGCCTCTTCCAGCGCACGCGCAACATTTAAGCGCTTGCCAGAAACGGTACGGCCATCCAACGCAGAGATGGCATCACCGGATTGCATCAGGATGTCTTTCATTTCCAGTGCTGAAATGCCTGGATCCAGTGACCAGACCAAAGCCGCTGCACCAGCCACATGAGGAGCGGCCATCGAGGTGCCGTTGAAGGTCGCGTAGCTGGCGCCTGGCACGGTGGACAAAATCGCTGAGCCTGGTGCACCCAGGTCAACACTTTCCAGACCGAAGTTTGAGAAACCTGACAAGTTGTCATTACGGTCGGTTGACGCTACGGACACAATGATGTCTGAGTCGTAGGCTGCCGGATACATCGGGAATTGATCCGCGTTCCGGGCATCGTTGCCTGCAGCAGCAATGAACAGAATGCCAGCGTCGCCACCATCTTCAATGGCCAATTTTAAAGCTTCAGAAAAGCCACCGCCACCCCAGGAGTTGTTGGTTGCTTTGACATCAACACCATGATTGAGCTTCAGATCAGTAAAGTAGCTGATACACTCAATGGCACCGGCCGTAGAGCCGCCACCGGCACCCAGGAACTGACAAGGGATCAGGGTTACATTCCAGCTAACACCCACCACGCCAACACCATTGTCACCGACAGCACCAATGGTACCGGCAACGTGCGTACCGTGGCTGCCGCTGTCCATTGGGTCGCCGCTTGAGTTCAGTGTTGACCAACCAAACTGATGACCAGGATAGCTGCCATCATTTTCCCAACGGTTGGCGATCAGATCAGGGTGGTTGTAATCCATACCGGTATCAATCACACCGATAATGATGTCACGGCTACCAGTGGTGACTTCCCAGGCCTCGAGCGCGCTGATATCGGCACCCGGTGTACCACCGCTTTGGCCGGTGTTGTGCAAGCCCCATAACTCATTAAAACGTGGATCATTTGGACTCAGTGGAGAAGCCAGCGACTGCACCATGTAGTTCGGCTCAGCCAGCTCAATGGCCGGGTGGCGACTTAACTTTTTAATCAGATAATCGCGGTCGACGCCTTGAGGAATTCGGACTTTGGCAATGCGGCCATCGGCAACATGCTTCATTCGAACGTCACGACCTTGGGCGTCCAGTTCCCGTAACGAAACACCAGAGCGGCGCATCACCATTTCACGCTCTGCTTTACCTGTACCAGGTTTAAATACGACGAGAATGGAATCATCAGCTGCTTGTTGTGGCGCAGCCATTACACTTCCAGCAACCAGGGCAGCAGCGACTGCCAGGGTCAATTTTTTGAGTTGTCGCATAAGATGTGTACCTTATTGTCATTATAGTTAAATAATTGCACTTATATTAAGCACCCGTAATCAATAACATAATTCATCTTTAAAAAAACAACTTGAAAATAAATATAGTACTTTATTACTAGTTCATGAGTGGGGGTAGTTGTAAATGGAGTTGCTGTAAATGGTTGTTTTAGCGGCTGAAGATTATCTTCAATTTTTATTTTTTACCGATAAAAATAACTCTTTCATCTTATTGAACTAACCACAGAATCTTATAGTTTAGTTTGGTCTTAAAAATGCAATGGGTGGTTTGCTTTGTTAACATTTAGCCGGATATCTCTTTTATTGGTTGCCATAGCCGCTGGCTTCAGCGCCATTGCTGATGCCAGCGAGTTGCCATTACCGCTGGCATCCTTACTGGAGCGCCAACAACTTGCCAACCATGTTGCGCTTGAGCAGCGCGGTTCTTTCAACGTCATGTTGGTTGAGCAGCTGGGTCAGGCCAATGTGGCTTTGTTGCAGCAGTCGGGCTACATGAATCAGTTGGTGCTTCGCCAGCAAGGGATTGGCAATGAAGCCCGAATCCAACAGCTTGGTGACTTTAATGACATCAATGTGTTGCAACAAGGCGATTTTAACCTTATCCAGGTCCATCAATACGGTGGGTCTGGTTTTAGTATCGAGCAAATAGGGAACCATGCTGAGCTGTCGATAGTGCAGTACTGAATCGGCATCCTGAGTAACTGAAGTGGAAGTAAGTACAATAATAAATCTGGAGTACAACTATGCGTATTAAAAACTCACGTAAACACCTTTTGGGAATGGCGATAGCACTGGCGTTCAGCGGAACAGCATTGGCAGATAATGAAGCCATTGTGTTGCAAACCTCTGCCGCTGGTGCTCTGGAGGGCAATGAAGCCCTGGTTGAGCAAAGCGGTAGTATCAATCTTGCCATTGTTGAGCAGACTGGTGAGTTGAATGACACCCAAGTTCGTCAGGATGGTGTTTGGCATGAAGCTTATGCTTTCAGCACTGGCGATGACAACTGGATTCGTATCGAACAGCAAGACGATTGGCACATTGCTTTTGTTGACTTAGCTGGAAGCGAAAATACCGCTACCGTCACGCAGGACGGTTTCTGGAACGTTGCTGAGATCGCCATCAGTGGTGATATGAACGACGCGGCTGTGTTTCAGGATGGCGATCAAAACCAGGCGACCATTGTGTTAAGTGGCGATGCGAACTTTGTTGAAATGGATCAGCTAGGTGATGCCAACTGGACCAATGCTGGTTTTATTGGCAACGGAAACGAATTGTTCAGCGTGCAGCACGGCAACGATAACGAGTCCGGTATGTTCCAGCTGGTTGGTGATGGCAACATCATGGAAGTTGAGCAATATGGCGATGGCAATGTCGGCGGCGTTGTCGGCGTCAATGGCGATGACAATACTTTCTACATGCAACAATACGGTAATGACAACATCTTCATTGCCTTCGATGTCAGTGGTGCTGGTAATGCGGTCGATGTTTATCAGGATGGCAGTCAAAACCGTTTCATCCTTGAGCCTTTAGCCGGTGAAGACAATGTGGTTTGGGTTGATCAAACCGGTACTGGCAACCTGGTCGACGCTCCTATTGGTATCACAGGTAATGACAACCTGGTGGATGTGATTCAGGATGGTACCGGCAACGTTGCCTTCTTTGCAACCTTCGGCGATGGTCACGACATCGAAATCTACCAGAATGGCAATCAGAATGTTGGTGAGGTTGTGCTGGATGGCGGCATGAACCAAGCCTTTATTAATACTAATGGTGATTTCAACTATGCCGGCGCTGCGGCCTATGGCTACAACAACACCATTGTCATTGAGCAAGACGGTGTGGAAAACTTCGCGCTTGGCAATGTTGAGATGGGTTTTGATAACCTGATTGAAATCACGCAAGAGGGTGTTGAAAACTTTGCTTACGTTGAGTTTATGGGGGCGGATAGCCATTTCTCCATCGATCAAAACGGTGACTTTAACGAAGTGATTGCGACCAGCGACTCGGTGGTGTTCAGTCAGACCTTCAGCGCACAGCAACAGGGCGATTTTAACCTGATTGATGTGTTGTTGGCTGGCAGCGACAACATGATGCTGATTAACCAGCTGGGTGACGGCAACTGGGTAACTGGTGTTAGTGGTCCTTCCTTCGTGCAAAATGGCGATGCTGGTCAGGTTTCCATCAGCCAGATGGGCAATGATAACCTGGTGATGGGTTCACAATCCGGTGCCGGCAACATCATGTCGGTCACTCAGGTAGGTGACTTTAACACCGCCACTGTGATACAACACTAATTATTGACGTTATGAGTGAGGCGGCTTCGGCCGCCTTTTATGCCTTATGAAGATCATTTCAACTCTATTGATGGCATTTTTGCTGTTAGTAAGCACTCCAGCAGCTTCCCGGGATATCACTCTTGGGGGCCTGGTGTTGGATAGAACCATTACCCGTTTTGGCAAAGATTTCGTTTTCTATTATGCAGGCTATTGGCGAGATATCCCGCATACCGAAAATGTCACTGTGGTTATCTATGAACAAGTGTATCCGCAGGCAGGTACTGTGCTCTGGGTGGAAATGAATGATCAACGTATTTATCAGACTTACTTTGGCCGGCGCTACAACGATGTCAAGGAATCGGCGGAGCAAGCGGTTATCACCAGTCTGACCGAGTTGGCACGTATTCAGGCAGATCGCTTGTTGGGCGGTACGACTGATCCCTTTATGTAAGGAATGACCATGAAGTATAAGTTGTTATTCTTAACTCTGGCTATGGGGTCTGCCCATAGCACGGAGTTGGTGTATACCCCGATTAACCCAAGCTTTGGTGGCAATCCACTGAATGGCTCTTTTTTATTGCAAAAAGCCCAAATTCATCAACCGTCCCGGGCGGAAAAGAATTTTGTTGACCGGTTCCGTGAAGCCCTGGAGCGCAATATTATCAACACCTTAACCCGTCGTATTGCAGATGGCGATCTGGTGGATGGTATTTACGATACCGGTGAGTTTTTAGTCAATGTGACCACCGGCGCCGATGGCAGCATTCAGGTAGAAATAACCAATCAAATTACCGGTGAAGTTACTATTTTAACCATTCCAAGCATAGGTGGCAGGCCATGAAGCAGTGGATGATGGCGATGAGCCTGGTTTTAGTTGTAGGCTGCTCCGCAGCGCCTAAGCCCCGTTTTCATTTAACTCCGGCGACGGTTGATCAACCAAGTGCCATGATGCAGCAGCTGTGGGAGAAACCCAGGCCGCAACACCCAATTCCGGTTTCCATTTACGCGTTTCGTGATCAAACCGGTCAATACAAGCCTCAGGCCAATGTTTCCAGTTTCTCAACGGCTGTCACGCAGGGCGGAACCTCGATGATGACGCAAATTATGCTGGATACAGGCTGGTTTGCTCCGTTGGAGCGGGAAGGGCTGCAAAACTTGCTGACGGAGCGGAAAATCCATGGTTCGAGCCGCTCTGGCCAGGAGTTGCCTCCTTTGCGTGAAGCCCGCTTGTTGTTTGAAGGCGGTATTATCAGCTATGAAACCAACCTGACCACCGGCGGCTTCGGTGTCGAGTACTTTGGGATTGGTGCCTCTGAGCTGTTTCGTGAAGATCAGGTTACGGTGTATTTAAGAGCCATTGATGTGCATACAGGTCAGGTACTGCTGTCAGTTTCGGCAACCAAAAAAGTGTTTTCGCATGAAATGCGGGCCGGCTTGTTTCGTTACGTAGCCGTGAATCGTTTGGCTGAGATGGAAACCGGCTTCTCCACCAATGAGCCGGTACAGTTTTCCGTGCGCCAGGCGATGGAGACTGCTGTGGTCGATCTGATTGAAAAGGGCGTAGAGCGCGGCTTTTGGCGCCCCGGCGCTGCAGCCAACTCAGCTACAGCGGTCTAGTGGTTAAGCCGGATGTGAAGTGGGGGATTGCTGGATCCAACGCAGCAATTCCACTCTGTTTCGTGATTTGGTTTTTCGAAAAATAGAGGACAAATGTGCCTTAACCGTGTGGGCGCTGATATTGAGTGCCGAGGCAATTTCTTTATTGCGCGCCCCATCGGCGACCAGCTGAATGATCCGTTTTTCCTGCCGCGTTAACAGTTGAATGGCAGTGAGCGCCTCCGAGTCAAAGCCTTGCTGGAATCTCTGTTGTAAAAACTCATCCACCAAACTGGACATCAAGGTGCGGGGGTAGTACAGCTCACCCGCCATCACGGTTTTCAATGCGTTGAGCACCCGATCCAGCTGCTCATCCCGATAAACAACCCCCCGTAAGCCAATATTGAGTGCAAAACTGGCGTCGACCAAGCTTCGCTCTGCCTGATAGATCATGACAGGTCCTTTGGCCATGTACTGCATCAGCTCGTCAGGAACACCACGCTTTCCCAATTGGCGTCCGATATAAGGAAAGGCCACCAGGCAATTAGGCCGAACACTTCTGGGATCAAAGTCTGTGCGACTCAGTTGTTCCACTTTAATGTGGACTGATTCTGCTAATAAAGCGAGGTTTGAGGGTTGTTCACGCTCAGTAAGCACAATGAGGCGACTAAATGCATCCATCCATCTAATCCAAAACTACTATTTAACCTTCTTCATACTGCACTTATGTATTAGTTTTTGCAAGCTGTTGTTGCGATTATTTTGCCACTTTGCAGCCAGAGCTGGTGTTTAATAGCGCACATCGCATGGTACTATAACCTATCTCAGTTGTTGTCTGGTGCTCTGTTGTGAAACTACTCTTTGTCTGTTTAGGAAATATCTGCCGTTCCCCAACGGCGCATGCAGTCTTTCGAACAAAAGCCATGCAAGCGGGACTCTCTGTCGAAGTTGAATCGGCCGGTACCAGTGCTTATCATCAGGGGGCCTTACCCGATAAACGCTCTGTTGCAGCTGCAGAAGCGCGGGGGTACCACTTTAAAGGCATTCATGCCCGTGCGGTCAAAACCGATGATTTTCGCTATTACGATCGCATTTATGCGATGGATCAACAGAACTTGTTGGATTTGCAGCAGTGCTGCCCGGCTGAGCATCAGCATAAGCTGGCATTATTTTTATGCTGCCACCCTGAGTTTGATAAACAAAGTGAAGTGCCGGATCCTTATTATGGTGGGCTGCGGGGCTTTGAGTTGGTGCTTGATTTGATTGAGCAGGGCTCCACTGCACTGATCGAGCACTTAGTCACTGAGATAAACTCTGTTTCGTAATTTAATTACTTCAAGTAAGCCATTTTGCTGGATTACTACTTTATTTAGCCGTAAAGATTGCTTTTATCCCGTAATAAACTTACCTTGTAGCCAGGAACCAAGCCTGTATTGATGAGGATAATGACGTGAAAGAGTGGACGCCGCAGAGCTGGAGATCCTTTCCAATCCAGCAGCAGCCCAGCTACCAGGATCAAGCCCTGGTCAGCCAGATTGAACAACAATTGCAAAAGTACCCACCGTTGGTGTTTGCCCAGGAAACCCGGGATCTCTTTAGTCAGTTGGCACAGGTCGCCAACGGCGAAGCATTTTTGTTGCAGGGTGGCGATTGTGCGGAGAGTTTTGCCGACTTTCATGCACCTAAAATACGCGATACCTTTAAGGTCTTGCTGCAAATGGCGGTGGTGTTGACCTTTGCTGGTCGCAGCCCGGTGGTTAAAGTAGCCCGGATGGCAGGTCAGTATGCCAAGCCGCGCTCGAGCGATCTAGAAACCATCGATGGGGTCAGCTTACCCAGCTACCGGGGGGATATCATCAACTCCTCGGAGTTTACCAAGGAAGCGCGTGAGCCTGATCCCAATCGCTTGGTGACCGCTTACCACCACTCTGCGGCTTCGCTGAACCTGTTACGAGCATTTGCCCAGGGCGGCCTGGCCGATTTGCATCAGGTCAACCGCTGGAATATGAGCTTTGTTGAGAGCAACCCTTTAAAAGAGCGCTATCAGGACATTTCGCAGCGGATCCAGGAAGCACTGCGTTTTATGGAGGTGTGCGGCATTACCTCGCAAACGGCACCTTCCATCCGTGAAACCCAGCTTTACACCTCGCATGAAGCCTTGCTGCTCAATTACGAGGAAGCCTTGACCCGGCGCGACTCGTTAACCGGTGATTGGTACGATTGCTCAGCCCATATGGTGTGGATTGGGGAGCGTACCCGACAGTTGGACCATGCGCACATCGAGTTTTTCCGCGGTATCCACAATCCGGTAGGCGTTAAAATTGGTCCTGGCATGGATGCTGATGAACTGATTCGTCTGATTGATGCCCTGAACCCGGACAACAAAGCCGGTCGTTTGACCCTGATTACCCGCATGGGTGCCGACAAGCTGGCCGATAAGTTGCCAGAGCTGGTTCGCCGGGTGCAGCGTGAAGGGCGGAAGGTGGTCTGGAGCTCGGATCCGATGCATGGCAATACGGTTAAAGCCAGCAACAATTACAAAACCCGTGACTTTGAAGCCATTTTGCGCGAAATCCGGCAGTTCTTTGCCGTGCATCAGGCCGAAGGCAGTCATGCCGGTGGTATCCATCTGGAAATGACCGGTGAGCACGTGACGGAGTGTACCGGTGGAGCTTACGGCTTAAGTGAGCAGGATCTAGCCCAGCGTTACTTTACTCAGTGCGATCCGCGGCTAAATTCAGATCAGGTGTTGGAGCTGGCATTTTTGATTGCTGACAGTCTGCGTACCGGTTCGGTGTAAAGGCGAACTCATTTAAAACAAAAGCGCTGGCAATCCAGCGCTTTTTTGCTTTTGAAGTGTTCAATGACGTTGCCGCTTCAAGCCGGTCATAGCCATAATCTTGGCGGCCATTTCTTCGATGGACAACTGCGACGAATTTAAAAACGGGATCTGCTCCCGCCGATACAGTTGCTCCACTTCGTTCAACTCCAACCGGCACTGCGCCAAAGACGCATAGCGGCTGTTGGCACGGCGCTGCTGGCGGATATCGCTTAAGCGCTCAGCACTGATGGTTAAGCCAAACAATTTGTTTTTATTGCGCTTTAGCACCTCTGGCAACCGCAATCTATCCATGTCTTCATCGACAAAGGGGTAGTTGGCGGCTTTGATGCCATACTGCAGGGCCAGATAGAGGCTGGTCGGTGTTTTGCCGGAACGACTGACGCCAATCAAAATGATATCGGCCTTGTCAAAATCCTTCATGTTGGCACCATCGTCGTTGGCCAGCGCATAGTTGACCGCATCAATGCGGTAGTCGTAGGTTTTCTCATGCATGCTGTGGGTGCGGTGTGTTTTCGGCACCGGTCCCATGGCCAGCTCTTTTTGCACCGAAGGGACAAAGGTGTCGAGAAAGTCGTAACAGACCCCTTCGCTGCTTCGAATCACATCGCGCAACGCTTCATCGACAAAGGTTTGAAAGACCAGTGGGCGCTCACCTGAGGCGTCAAAACGGTCGTTGATCACCCGTTTCATTTGCTCCGCTTGCGCCAGGGTCTCGATGAAGGGAATGGTGACATGCTCAAACTCTGCTGGGAACAGCGACAGCAGCGCATGGCCAAACACTTCGGAGGTGATGGCGGTGCCATCGGAGATATAAAATGCAGTCCGCACAGGGATTCCTTGCGTTAATTGTCAAAAATGACCAATCTCAACAGTTTATTTGCCTTTGCTCAGAGTGTAAAATCAAATTTGTAACCCAAATGGTAAGTTTACCAGGCTTGCTACAAATCATGGAGAATGACAGTGCAGAACTACATCAGTTGGTATCAGGATCTTGGCATGCAGGATGTTGGTCAGGTGGGAGGCAAAAATGCGTCCTTGGGGGAAATGATCAGCAATCTCGCCAATGCCGGTGTGCAGGTACCCGGTGGTTTTGCCACCACTGCCGATGCGTTTAATGAGTTTTTGGAGCAAAGCGGTTTAAATGAGCGCATTTATCAGCGCCTCGACAGCCTGAATATCGATGATGTCCAGGCCCTGGCGGTCGCTGGTGCCGAAATTCGCCAATGGATTATCGATACCCCTTTTCATGCCGCCTTTGAGCAAGCCATTCGCGCGGCATATTTGCAACTGCATCCCGATGAGCAGCAAGATATCTCTTTTGCCGTGCGCTCGTCTGCCACCGCCGAAGACATGCCGGATGCATCTTTTGCCGGTCAGCAAGAAACCTTTTTGAATGTCCGTGGCTACGATGCCGTTATTGTTGCCATTAAGCATGTCTTTGCTTCTTTGTTTAATGACAGAGCCATTTCGTATCGGGTGCATCAGGGCTACGATCACCGCGGCGTTGCCTTATCGGCTGGCGTCCAGCGGATGGTGCGCTCCGATTGTGCATCCTCTGGCGTGATGTTTACGCTGGATACCGAGTCTGGCTTTGACGATGTGGTCTTTGTTACCTCGTCCTTTGGCCTGGGGGAGATGGTGGTGCAGGGCGCGGTCAACCCCGATGAGTTCTATGTGCACAAACCAACGCTGTTGGCGGGCCGTCCAGCGGTGGTCAAGCGCAACCTCGGCAGCAAACTGGTGCAGATGGTGTACTCGAGCGAGCAAGGCCATGGCAAGCAGGTACTGGTTGAAGATGTACCGGCCGAGCAGCGCCGGCACTTTTCGTTGACCGACTCCGAAATCGAGCAACTGGCTCATCAGGCCATCATCATTGAGCAGCATTACCAACGGCCGATGGACATCGAATGGGCCAAAGATGGCGTCGATGGTCAGCTGTACATTGTGCAAGCGCGTCCGGAAACCGTGCGCAGTCGCGAAGACCAAACCCGGCTGGAGCGTTTTCAGTTGAATGAAAGCGGCCCCCTGTTGGTGGAAGGTCGGGCCATTGGTCAGCGCATTGGCTCGGGCGTTGCCCGGGTGCTGGCGGGCATCGAGCAGATGGATCAGATTCAGCCGGGCGATGTGCTGGTAACCGACATGACGGATCCGGATTGGGAGCCGATTATGAAACGGGCCTCAGCCATTGTCACCAACCGCGGTGGTCGCACCTGCCATGCCGCCATCATTGCCCGTGAGCTGGGCATTCCGGCCGTAGTCGGTTGCGGCGATGCCACCGATAAAATCGCCGATGGCGCCGAAGTGACCGTCTCCTGTGCCGAGGGCGACACCGGCTTTGTCTATCAGGGCTTACTGGACTTTAAACGGGTGCAAACCAGCGTCGACAGCATGCCGGATTTGGCGATGAAGGTGATGATGAATGTTGGCAACCCGGAGCGGGCCTTTGCCTTTTCCAGGCTGCCCAATGCAGGTGTCGGCCTGGCCCGGTTGGAGTTTATTATCAACCGGATGATAGGGGTCCACCCCAAGGCCCTGATCAACTACCAGCAACAAGATGCCGACACCAAAGCCAGCATCGATCAGGTGATCGCCGGCTACAGCAGCCCGACCGAGTTCTACATTGCCAAGCTGACCGAAGGCATTGCGACCTTGGCCTGTGCCTTTGCGCCGGAAAAGGTCATTGTGCGGATGTCCGACTTTAAATCCAATGAGTACGCCAACTTAATTGGCGGACGCCGCTACGAGCCGCACGAAGAAAACCCGATGATTGGTTTCCGTGGGGCGTCGCGCTACATTTCCGAGGATTTCCGTGATTGCTTTGCACTGGAAGTCGAAGCCTTGAAGCGGGTTCGCAACAGCATGGGCTTTACCAACATTGAGGTGATGATTCCTTTTGTTCGCACTTTAGAAGAAGCCAAGGCAGTGACGGAGCTGTTAGCCGCACACGGCCTGAAACGGGGCGACAATGGTCTGCGCTTGATCATGATGTGTGAATTGCCTTCCAATGCGCTGCTGGCGAAAGAGTTTTTGCAGTACTTTGATGGTTTTTCCATTGGCTCGAACGATTTAACTCAGTTGACCCTGGGGCTGGACAGAGACAGCGGCTTGATTGCCCATCTGTTTGATGAGCGCAACCCTGCTATTAAGCAGCTGTTGTCGATGGCGATCCGCGCCTGTAAAGCCGAGGGCAAGTACGTTGGCATTTGCGGTCAGGGGCCATCCGATCACGATGATTTTGCTGCCTGGTTGATGGAGGAGGGCATCGACAGTGTGTCCTTGAACCCGGATACCGTGGTGGAAACCTGGCTTTATCTGGCCGACAAATACGGCAATTAAAGCTAAGTCTTCGTTTTCAGGGCGCTTTAAGCGCCCTGACTTTTGATGGAACTGGTACAAAGGCCGGTTCTGTGGCAGAGTAAGGCTCAGTACGACCCCGGCTGTTTGGTTTTTTGGTGCAGCCGGATCCATAACAATAATCACTGTTTTCAGGGGAATCTCATGGAAGCTTTCGTCAGCTCAGTCAATGGCGTCATTTGGAGTGATGCCTTGATTTATTTGTGTCTTGGGGCCGGGCTTTTTTACTCGGTCCTGACGCGCTTTGCTCAGGTCCGCCATTTTAAAGAAATGTGCAAGTTGCTCTTTAGTGGCAACGCCTCCTCCAAAGGGATCTCATCCTTTCAAGCTCTGGCGGTCTCGTTATCGGGGCGGGTCGGGGTTGGTAACATTGCCGGTGTCGCTGCCGCTATCGGTTTTGGTGGCCCGGGCGCCATTTTCTGGATGTGGGTGGTGGCCTTTTTAGGTGCCAGCACCGCCTATGCCGAATCAACGCTGGGTCAAATCTACAAAGTAGAGGAAGATGGCCAGTACCGCGGTGGTCCGGCCTATTATTTTGAGCGCTGTCTGGGCCAAAAATGGTTGGCGGTGCTGTTTGCACTTTCGGCCATCATTGCCTGCGGTGTTTTCTTGCCAGGTGTGCAGGCCAATGCGGTTGGCAACGCTTTCACGCAGGTCTTTGGCGATGGCAACATGGTGGTGACCAGCTTTGGTGAAGTCGGTACCAATAAATTGGTTGCCCTTGCGGTGATTCTGATTGTATTGGCTTTCATCATTTTTGGTGGTATCAAGCGCATTGCCAACTTCACCCAAATCGTGGTGCCCTTTATGGCACTGGGCTACATTGTGATGGCCTTGATCATTGTGTTTTTAAACATGGACAAGGTGCCCGGCATTTTTGCTCTGATCATCAGCGATGCCTTCACGGCGCAAGCAGGCTTCGGTGCTGCCATTGGCTGGGGCGTGAAGCGGGGGATCTACTCCAATGAAGCCGGCCAGGGCACTGGGCCCCATGCGGCCTCTGCCGCCGAGGTGGACCACCCGGCACAGCAAGGTTTGGTGCAGGCCTTTTCGGTCTATGTCGATACCTTGTTCGTTTGTACCGCCACCGCCTTGATGATCTTAATTACCCAACAATACAATGTGGTTGGTGAGCTGACCGATGGCAGCTTTATTGTGCAGAACATTGATGCAGCAACAGAAATCGGTTCGCCTGCCTTTACTCAGATGGCGCTGTTCAGTGTCTTTGGCAACTTTGGTCAGGGCTTTGTCGGTGTGGCCTTGTTCTTCTTCGCCTTTACCACCATTCTGGCGTACTACTACATCGCTGAAACCAATGTGGCCTACCTGAACCGTTACTTTAAGTTCAACATCCCTCTGGTGCTGGTAAAAATTGTGATTATGGCGATGGTGTCCTACGGCATGGTCAATGCGGCCGGTTACATCTGGGACATTGGCGATATTGGCGTCGGTCTGATGGCTTGGATCAACATTGTCGGTATCCTGGCGATTTTCTTTGTCGCCAAACCGGCTATTTTGTGCCTGCGTGATTACGAGCAGCAGCAAAAAGCGGGTGGCGATATCACCTTCGATCCGGTCAAACTGGGTATTAAAAATGCGACCTTCTGGGAGCAGCGACTGGCCAAGCGTCAGCAAGCCGCTAAGAGTGCTGCCGAACAGCCGGATGCGAAAACCAGCGAGTCCTGATAGCTGACAAGGACCCACAAAAAAGCCCCTGCAAATCAGGGGCTTTTTTTATAACCCATTGCTTTTTCGGTCGTGGTCCTAATCAACCCCAATAAAACCACCGGTTTGATGTGCCCACAGCTGCGCATAGATGCCGCCACTGGCAATCAGCTCACTATGGCTGCCTTGTTCAACAATCTTGCCGGCGTCCAGCACAATCAAACGGTCCATGGCGGCAATGGTGGACAAGCGGTGGGCAATGGCAATGACGGTTTTGCCTGCCATAAGTTTGTTCAGACTGGCCTGAATGGCGGCTTCAACTTCGGAGTCCAGTGCCGAGGTGGCCTCGTCCAGAATCAGGATGGGCGCATTTTTCAGCAGCACCCGGGCAATGGCGATGCGCTGACGTTGGCCACCGGATAACTTGACACCACGCTCGCCTACTTGAGCATCCAGCCCGACATTGCCCTTGGGATCGGTCAGTTCAGCAATAAAGTCCAATGCCTCAGCTTGCTCGGCCGCGCGCAGAATGTCCTGCTCGCTGGCGTCGGGTTTGCCATAACTGATGTTGTCCCGCACCGAACGATGCAGTAAGGAGGTATCCTGAGTCACCATGGCGATCTGCTGCCTTAAACTGTCCTGTCGCAGCTGCCGGATATCCTGGCCGTCGATGAGAATCTGGCCAGATTCCAGATCGTAAAAACGCAGCAACAGGTTAACCAGGGTGGACTTACCGGCACCGGAACGGCCAACCAGGCCCACTTTTTCGCCCGGCGCTATTTTCAGGTCCAGTTGGTCCAACACCGCTGGCCGGCTGCTGCTATCGGCGACTTTGTCGTAGTTAAAACTTACTTGTTTAAATTCAATGCTGCCGGCAGTAACCTGCAAATCTGCTGCATTTGGGCTGTCCTGCACCGAAGCTGGCTGTGCCAGGGTAGCGACGCCATCGGCGACTGTACCGATGTTTTCGAACAAGCTGCTGACTTCCCACATGATCCATTGCGCCATGCCGTTTAACCGCAATGCCAGACTAACGGCAATGGCGATGGCGCCGACACTGATGGCACTTAAGCTCCACAGCCAGATTGACAAGGCCGCAATGCAAAATACCAACAGGTAGTTCAGGCTTTGCACCGAGACATTAAGCCAGGTAGCCAAGCGCATTTGTTGGTACACCGGCTTTAAAAAAATTGCCATGCTGTCTTTGGCGTAGCTTTCTTCACGCTGCGTGTGCGAAAACAACTTCACGGTGGCAATGTTGGTATAGCTGTCAACGATGCGGCCGGTCATTTCGGAGCGGGCATCCGCCTGGCGGCTGGCAACGTCTTTTAAGCGGGGGACAAAGTAAAACTGCAAACCAATGTAGCAAGCCAGCCAGACCAGCATCGGTAACATCAGTCGTGGATCGGAGGCGGCGACGAAATACAGCATGGCGCCAAAGTACACCAGCACATAGACCATCACATTCAGCAGTTTCATTACGGTTTCACGCACGGCCAGAGATGTTTGCATTACCTTGGTGGCAATGCGGCCGGCAAAATCATTCTGGTAAAAGCTCAGGCTTTGGCGCAGCAAATAGCGGTGCGATAGCCAGCGGATGGACATTGGATAATTGCCCAATAAGGTTTGATGCACCACCGCAGAATGCAAAAAAGCCAGCAGCGGCAGTAAAATGACAGTGACGGCTGCCATCCACAACAAGGTGCGCCCTTCCTGCTGCAACAAAGTTTCGGGCTCTTGCCCCACCAGAAAGTCCACCAACTGCCCCATAAAACTAAACAGCATCACTTCCAGCACGGCGGTGACTGCCGACAGCAGCGCCATTACCAGCAAGGAGACTTCCATGCCCCGGGTGTAATGACGGCAGAAAGCCACCAGGCCTTTAGGCGGTTGCTGCGGCTCTTGCGGTGGAAAAGGGCGGGTCAGGCGTTCAAACCATCCAAGCATCGGGCTATTCTCTTACCAACTGGGCTCGCTATTTTAACGCAGTGGAGGATAAAAAGGGTCACTTTGTGCTAGTATAGCGCCGTTCGATTTTGTCTTGAGAGCTGACATGTCCCTGAAACTGGTTGCTTCTACCTTGTTACCGACTCCTTTTGCTGAATTTAAATTGCATGGCTTCGAAGCCCCGGATGGCAAAGAGCATGTGGCTTTGACGTTGGGCGATGTTAGCACTGACGAGCCGGTGTTGGCCCGGGTCCACTCCGAATGCCTGACTGGGGATGCACTATTCAGCCTGCGCTGCGATTGCGGACCGCAGTTGGAAGCTGCGATGCAAAAAATTGCCAAAGAGGGTCGCGGAGCCATTTTGTACCTGCGTCAGGAAGGACGCGGTATTGGCTTGATCAATAAAATTCGCGCCTATGCCGAGCAGGATAAAGGCCTGGATACCGTGGAAGCAAATGAAATTCTTGGTTTTTTGCCAGATATGCGCGAGTACGACATTGCGGTTGAAATGCTGCGCTTGCTGGGTATCGGCCAGTTGCGTTTGCTCACCAACAACCCGCGCAAATTGAAAGCGTTGCGCGAAGCCGGTGTCAATGTGTTAGAGCGGGTGCAACACCGGGTGAAAACCACGGCACACAGCCATCGCTACCTGGCGACCAAGGCGGCCAAACTGGGCCATATGCCTTAAGAGCAGCCGAAAGCCTTTCGGGTGTTAATAAAAGCCCGCAGTTGATGGTATACTGCGGGTCACCATCCGAACTGATAACGCTTGCATTATGATCCCAAATTTTGCTCCTGAAGCCGCACTGGATCCCAGTGTCCGCGCTTTTTGTCAGGCCTTGCGCACCGCTGGCTTTGCCGGCGATATCGAAACCAGCTATGGCAGTCGGCTGGCGGTTGCCACCGATAACAGCGTCTATCAAAGCTTGCCTCAGGCGGTGTTGCTGCCAAAGCACAGCGAGGATGTGGTGCTGTTGACCAGCCTGGCGCAAACCTCCAGCTTTCGTCATTTAAAGTTCAGCCCGCGCGGTGGTGGCACCGGCACCAATGGCCAATCCCTGACCGAGCATCTGGTGGTTGATTTGTCCCGCCATTTGCGCGCTATTTTGGAAATCAATGTTGAAGAGCGTTGGGTGCGGGTGCAAAGTGGTGTCATTAAAGATCAGCTTAATGCCTTTCTGAAGCCATACGGCTTCTTTTTTGCACCAGACTTATCCACATCGAACCGGGCCACCATTGGCGGCATGATCAACACCGATGCCTCCGGTCAGGGCTCCTTGGTCTACGGTAAAACCAGCGATCACACCCTGGCTCTGACCACCGTCTTGATGGACGGCTCGGTGCTGAAAACCAGCAAGGAGCCGGTGGTGGAAGCCGAGAAAAAGGCCAGTCAGGGGGGGACCATTGGCCAGATCTATCGTCAGGTGCTGACCAGCTGCCGCGATTTTCGGCCGCAGATTTTGCAAACCTTTCCCCGTTTAAACCGCTTTTTAACCGGCTACGATCTGGAGCATGTGTTCAATGACGATCTGACCGAGTTTGATTTGTCACGCATTATTACCGGCTCTGAAGGCTCTTTGGGCTTTGTTACCGAAGCCAAACTGTCGATTACGCCGATAGCGCGCCACAAATGCCTGCTGAACATCAAGTACGACAGCTTTGAAAGCGCGCTGCGCAATGCCCCATTTTTGGTGGCAGCGCAAGCGACCTCGGTCGAAACGGTCGACAGTAAGGTGCTGGATCTGGCACGCAACGACATTATCTGGCAGCAGGTAGAAGAGCTCATCACCGATGTCCCTGGCAAAACCATGCAGGGGCTCAATATGGTGGAGTACAACAGCGAAGATCAGGCCGATATAGAGCAGAAAATTGCCGCCTTGACCGAGCGGCTGGATGCTGCCATGGCCAACGGCGAGCACGGAATTATCGGCTATCAGCTGACCTACGACACCACGGCCATTGGCCATATTTACGCCATGCGCAAAAAAGCGGTCGGTTTGCTTGGCAATACGCCAGGCAGCCAGAAGCCGATTGCCTTTGCCGAGGATACGGCGGTTCCGCCTGAAAAACTGGCCGACTTTATACTGGAATTTCGCCGGCTGCTCGATGCACAGGGCCTGCATTATGGCATGTTTGGTCATGTTGATGCCGGTGTTTTGCATGTACGGCCGGCTTTAGACCTGTGCGATCCTGAGCAGGAAAAACTCATGCGCAGCATCTCCGATCAGGTGGTGGCCCTAACCGCCAAATACGGCGGTTTGATGTGGGGTGAGCATGGCAAAGGCTACCGCAGTGAATACGGGCCGGAATTTTTCGGCGAGACGCTGTTTAATGAACTGCGCAAGATAAAAGGGGCCTTTGATCCTTACAACAGAGTCAATCCCGGTAAAATTTGCACGCCACTGCAAAGTGCCGACAGCCTGGTCAGTGTCGATGGCCCGAAACGGGCCTGGTTTGACCGGCAAATTCCGGTGGCGGTGAAGGAAAGCTTTGACAGCAGCCTTAACTGCAATGGCAATGGCTTGTGCTTTAATTTTGATGCCAACTCGCCGATGTGCCCGTCCAGCAAGGTCACTAAGGATCGCCGCCACAGCCCGAAAGGACGGGCCGGGCTGATGCGCGAATGGTTGCGGTTGGCCGAAGTGCAGGGGGTGGATATCCTGGCCACGGAGCAACGTTTGCAGCACGGGGCGGCTGGTGTCAACTTTTGGCAGCGACTCAAGAACAGCTGGGCCGCGAGGCAGGGGGAAGCCGACTTTTCGCACGAGGTGAAAGAGGCGATGGATGGCTGCCTGGCGTGCAAAGCCTGCGCCAGCCAGTGTCCTATCAATGTCGATGTGCCTTCGTTTCGTGCCCGCTTTTTGCAGTTGTACCATGGCCGCTACCTGCGACCGGCTAAAGACTACATTGTGGCCAACATCGAGCGGACGGCGCCCTGGCTGGCGAAAGCACCAGCGCTGGTCAATTGGTTTTTACGTCGCAATTGGGTACAGCGCTCATTAGCCGCCACCGTCGGTTATGTCGATACGCCGCTGTTGTCTGAGCCCAGCCTTGCCAACCGCTTGCAGCAGCGATATACCTTTGACCTGAACCGTTTGCAGCAAGCAAACGCTGATGAGCGTTCCCGCATGGTGCTGTTGGTGCAGGATCCATTTACCAGCTTCTACGAAGCCGAATTGGTGGAAGATGCACTGAGTCTGCTGGAAAAGTTGGGCAAAACCCCGATGCTGCTGCCATTTTTGCCCAATGGCAAACCCCAGCATGTGAAAGGTTTTTTACGCGATTTTGTCAAAACAGCCAGCAAAGCGTCCGACTTTTTGAACCAGCTGCATCAATTTGAAGTGCCCATGCTGGGGCTGGATGCCTCGCTGGTGCTGGTGTACCGCGATGAGTACCGAAAGTTGCTTGGCGACAAGCGTGGCAACTACCAGGTCGATTTGTTCCATGAGTGGTTGGCTCAGCAACCTATTCCAACGGCAAAACAGCAGGGCAGCTTTGCCTTGTTGGCGCATTGCACCGAGAAAACGGCACTGCCCAAGACCGAGCAGAGCTGGCAGCAGATTTTTAGCCAAGCCGGTTTGGAATTAAAGCCTGTCTCTGTTGGCTGCTGCGGCATGGCGGGAACTTATGGTCACGAACAGCAAAACCTGGAAAACAGCAAAGCTTTGTTTGCCATGAGCTGGCAAGCGCCGTTGCAGCAGTTTGGCGTTGATCAGGTGTTGGTCACTGGCTTTTCGTGTCGTAGCCAGGTCAAGCGACTGGCCGGCTCTAAGCCGAAACATCCGCTGCAGCAGCTGTTGCAAGCGATTGGTTGAATTTTGAACATCATGGTATTTTCACCTATACTAAAACAGTAATAGAGTATGTACCGGGCAGTCTCAGGCCGGTGAGGGGGCCAGATGATCAGCGCAACCAATTCGGTGACTTCTGCAGCTTTTGCAGAGCTGAAACAGCAAATGGCACTGCGGGTTGCCGAACAAGCTGAGCGCGAAGCCGAGCAGCTGAAAACACAAGCCGATGAAAAGCGTAAAGAAGCGCGGGATATGGCGCAAACCGCCCGTGAGTTGGAGCTGGAGTCTGGTCAGGCGCAAAACCGCGCTGAACTGGCCCGGTCCAGCTTGCCACCAACCGAGTTGCTGGAACGGCTGGAACAGCAATTTAGTGGCATCATTCGTGCTTCAGAGCAGCCCGAGCAAGAAGAGGCTGAGCCTACCGGTAACCTGAACTTATTGGGTGAGCGCGTCGGTACCACCATCAATATTGAAGTCTGATACCCAAGTTGTGAATAACAAAAGCCTCCAGGTGGAGGCTTTTTTTCAAACAGGACTCAGCTTAGAAGCTGTAACGGCCCCGGACATACCAGTAACCCCCATTAATCCCCATAGGCGAGGTCTCAAAGTACTTTGCACCCAGAATGCGTTGCATGTCTGCAGGCAAACGCTCGGGTTTGGTGTCAAAGACATTCTGCGCACCGACTGCAACTGAAAATGCATCGTTGATCGCGTAATTGACCTCAACATCGAAGGTCACTTTTGCTGAAGCATCCACGTTCAGGCCATCAGAGTCAGCATGAACGCCCTGGAAGCTGCCAAAGTAGTTACCACGTACAAACATCGACACATCGTTCCATTGCTGATTCCAGCCCAGGGTTGCACGATGACGTGGCAAGTCTTTTTCCAAGCGTGACACCTTGAAAGCTCCGGTAATATCGGAAAACTTGGTGACTTCGGTTTTATTCCAGTTGTAGGCCAGGCTAAAGGTTGAGCGGCCATTCAGTAAGTTGGCACCGTAGTTCATCACCACATCCAGACCTGTAGTGCGGGTAGAGAAGTCGTTGGTATAGAACGAAATTAACGACAAAGAATCGACCCCACGAATGCCCGAAGCGCGTAGCTGCTCTTTTTCAGCCTCGGTAATGGGGATTTCAGCAGACTGACTGATTCGGTCATCCACATCAATGCGGTACATATCTGCGGTCATGAAAAAGTCAAAACCGGAGTAAACCACACCGAAAGCATAACTGGTTGAAGTTTCTGGAGTCAGTTCACTGGCACCAAAGAGTTGCGACACCGGATTGGTCGGGGATAACAGCGCGATATCCACCAGCTCGCCTTCGGCAACGGCAGTCCGGACATTACTGATATTGGCTTGACCCACTGTAGGGGCTCTAAAGCCGGTGCTGGTTGAGCCGCGAATGGCCAAATCATCGGTCAGACGGTATTGACCGGTCAACTTGTAATTGGTGGTGGTGCCAAAGGTTGCGTAGTTTTCATGCCGCAGCGCGAAACCAGCCAGGAAATGCTCGGTAAACTCGGCTTCAACATCCACATAGGCTGCCCAGTGATTCCGGGTATAGACACCGGCATCGTCTGGCTTAAAGCCTGGGAAACCATTGGAGCCAATGCTTAAACCATCATTAATGTAGGGACCAATTTCCCAGGAGGCGACATCACCGGCCACAATTTCAAAACTTTCCTGCGACCATTGCAAACCCCCGGCAACGGCTAAATCTTCATACAGACCGACCGGGACAAAGCGGTAAAAATCGGCATTAAAGTGCTTTTCCAACTGGATGTAACGGCCAGGCTCAAATTCTGTTGGTGTATCCGGGCCTAAGGAAGCATTGACGGTATTGACGATGCTAAAGCTGGACTCGCTGCGGCCAACAGTGGCACTGAAGTCGTACATGGTACCGGCTAAGAAGCCGGATAAAAATTCTCCTTTGGTGCCGCCAACCAGAGAAGTGTCGGTGATGCTGCCACCAAAGTTGGGGGTAAAGCCACCGGGGAACATGGAAAAGAAGGTAAAACAGTGCGCAGGTAAGTTTTGCACCTGACTGTTGACTGCGGTAAAGCTTGTATCATCCAAAGAGACCGTCGGGCAAGTGCCCAAAGCTGGATTGGTATTGGCAACAATCAGGGTTTCGCCACCATCGTTGGAGAAAACACCACCGCGGGTATAGGGATCACGGTAGTAAAAGCCACCGAGCACATCCCGATCCGAGTAATTACCAAATAAGTAAGCTTCATGGCCATTGCCTAAGTCCAGGCCTGCATTGGCAAAGATGGCAATGTCATCACTGATTTTTGGCGAGCCCCAGATTTGCACTGCTGGTTCCAGGATATTGGGGTTGCCATCGGCAATGTGTTGCAATGCATCGCCACGCTGCACACTGCGGCTGGTTGGGTCGGACGATTTGTACTGGGCGCTGACATTAAAAAAACCAGCATCCGTTAGCGGCATACCGATATTGGCACTGACTTCATTGGAGGTGCCATCGCCCTGATAGAATTCGCCGCGGCGCACTTCAATGTAGCCACCTTCGTCCCGGTCATTGAGTACAAAGTTAACCACACCGGCAATGGCATCCGAGCCGTATTGGGCCGCAGCGCCGTCCCGCAGAATTTCAATTTGTTTAATAGCAGAGCCAGGAATAGCCGAAATATCAGGGCCCTGAGCACCATCATTCAAACCGCCGCCCAGCATGGTAATCACCGCCGAGCGGTGGCGACGTTTGCCATTCACTAAGATAAGAGTACTGTCGGAAGACAAGCCTCGCAGGTTCATTGGGCGAATCAAGGTAGCGGCATCGCTGATCGGGTGGGAGTGAACATTCATCGATGGTACTGTGGTTGTCATCATATTCAGCATGTCGGTGCTGCCGGTTTTCATCAGCTCGTCGCCACCGATAATATCCACAGGTACTGGCGAGTCAGCCACTGAGCGGGGGGCTGAACGGCTACCGACTACGGCAATGCGCTCAACCCGCTCTTGTTGTGCTGCCTCCGCACTGTCATCGGCATCGGCCCAGACCGGACTGCTCAGGGCCAGGGTGGTCACGCCGGCTAGGGCGCAACGAATGCAAGTCGACAAACGACTGTAGTTTTTTGTTTTCATAGTTGTTCTTCCTGGTTTCATTGATTCATTGTTGTGATGTGGGCTTGTTATTGTTATTCCCGTAGTTAACATAGGTGATTTAAATTAACTTGTCTATCCCGTAATAATGGCATTTGGTCGAGTTTTCCTGTTATGGGTATAGACATCGGTTGTTTATTCAGATCTGCTACTATTGGTTTTGATGAACAATGAAAAGGATGAATGAATGCAGCTAAAGCCTTACCAGAGCGAGGATGCGGCGGCTTTGTTGGCCCTGGCAAACAGCGTGCATGGGGCTGGCTACCTCAGTGCCGATGGCTTGTCAGAAATGGCAAAGCTTGGGCTTGCTTCGGGCTTGAATGCAAACTTTGTGGTCTATCAGGATGCAACCTTAGTGGGTTACCGGCTTAGCTTTGCCCCCGGCAACTGGCAGCCCGATCACTGGTGCAGTACCAAACTCTGGCCGGTACCAGCGGAGCAAATGGCGTACTTTAAGTCGGTGGCGGTAGATCCGGCGTATCAGGGGCAGGGCATTGGCAGCCGTATGTTGCGCGCCTCCATTGAGGTGTTGAAACGACAAGGCGCATTGGCGGGGTTGGCGCACTTGTGGATGCAAAGCCCAGGCAACAGTGCGGTGCGGTACTTCAGCCGTGCTGGCGGCAAGCTGTTGGCCGTGCATCCGGATAAGTGGCTGGCGTTATCGCGCCAAAGCGCGGGCTACGATTGCCCGGTCTGCGGCGAGGCGTGCCACTGCACTGCGGCAGAAATGGTATTGACCTTCGAACAATAAAACGGCCTCACAAAGGAGGCCGTTGGCGGATGCTCAAATGCTATCAGAAGCGGGCACGCAAGCCCAGAGTAATAGCACGGCCTGGTAAAGGCGCATCGTCTTTGATAAAGGAGCTGTGGACAAAACCAAGCCGATTGGTCAGGTTGGTGCCCCGGATAAAGGCCGTCATCTCAACGTCATTGACATCGAAGAAGTAGCTCAGGGTGGCATCCAGCATGGTGTAGCCTGAAGTACGGCTTTCCAGCGAGCTGACCCGGTTTTGTTTGGCATAACGGGTTAGGCCAATTTCACCACTCCAGTTTTGCGCTTGATAACGGTACTCGGCACCCAGTTTCATCGGTGGAATACGGGGTAGGTCGTCGCCACCGCGGACTTTGGCCCGGACCTGATCGGCAAATAAGTGCAGCGACTGCGCCTGATCCAGGTAATAACCCATTTCAAACTCAAAACCATACAGGATGGCATTATCCTGCCGGTATTGCAGTACCGGGAAGCTATCATGATGCCCATGGTCGTGCGAATGACCATGATCATGCGAGTGTCCATGATCATGGCCATGGTCGTGAGAGTGACCGTGATCATGCGAGTGGCCATGGTCATGGCCATGACCACCCAGATCGTCCATGCTCAGACCGGTATCTGTCAGATAGATGTAGTTGTTCACTCTGTTGTAAAAGAAGTTGTAGGTAAAACTGAGATTGCCATCGAATTTGCGGAAGGTCAGATCAAAGTTATTGGCCACTTCTTTGTAAAAGCGATCCCGGTTGGGCTCAATGTCGCCATCGTGATGATCAAAAACATACGCCAAGCCGAGCTCGTAGGTTCCGGTTGCCAGGTGCGCGCCGTTGGCATACAGCTCAGATGCACCCGGGGCGCGTTCAGAGCGGCTGGCAGCAAAAGCCCAGGAGAAGCCCGGTTGGAACTCCCATACCACACCGGCCGATAAGCTGGACGCGGTAAAGCTGGCCTCTACATGCTCGTGATCGTCGTGGTCATGACCATGAGAATGGCTGTGGCTGTGATCATGGTCCTGATGACCAAACTCAATGCCATCGGCGTGGTATTTCACCCGCTCCAGGCGGCCACCCAGCTGCAGGGTCAAGTCTCCAAAGCGTTTTTCTTCCAGCACAAAGAGAGCATGGCTGGTGGTTTCGGTATTGGGAGTAAAGGCTTCTTCGCCGGATGCTTTGTAATCATTGCGCAGCAAGTGATAGCCAAAGATCCCATGCCAGCCAGCAAGAGGTTCATGTTCGACGGTTAACCGGGATTCCAGAGTTTTGCTACTGAAAAAGGTCGCAACATGACCATCTTCAATTTCGCTGTGCTCGTAATCGGTGTAGCCAAGGTTTAGGGCAATGGTTTCAATACCTGCCAGCGGATCGTAGATTTCACCAGCCAGATTAAAGCGATTCTGCCGGGCTTTGGCAAAAACGTCGTCATCATGATGGCCGTGATCACTGCTGTGACCGTGATCATGGCCGTGGTCGTGACCATGATCGTCGTGGTCATCATGACCATCATGGCCATGTGCATGGTCGTGCCCGGGAATGCCATACTCCGACTCGGTGCGACCGGCATGAAAGCCCAGTAAACCTCGGCTGCCAATGTAGCTGACACCGGCATTCAGGCTGGTGGTTTCTACCCAGCTGTTGTCGATGTGATCGCTGTGCTCGCCATCGCTGTTGGTAAAATGCGGTACCTTGTAATCATCGGCGTGACGATGCAGCCCATCCAGATGCCAGGCGACTTGGTTGCGGCTGCCATCGTGATTGACGGCAATGGCTTTTTCGTCGGACACAGAGTTAAAACGGGTTTCTACCACCGTATCGGCTTCCGGGCGCAGTTGCCGAGGGATCCGGTTGTCCACCACATTGACCACACCGCCGATGGCGCCGCTGCCGTACAGCAAGGTGGCCGGGCCACGCAAGACTTCGATTTGCTCAGTGGTCAGCGCATCGGCCATGATGGCGTGGTCAGGCCCAGTACGTGACACATCGCCGGTATCCAGACCATTGTTCAAAATGCGCACGCGCGGGCCATCCAGGCCGCGGATCACCGGGCTTGAAGCGACAGGGCCAAAGTAGTTGGCATGCACGCCAGGTTGTTTTTTCAGAGTTTCGCCAATGGTCGGCTCTGTGCGGCGCGACAATTGCTCGCCAGTCAAAACCGACACCGGTGTAGCCATATCCAGGTTGTATTTATGGATGCCTGAAGCCGAGACAATGATGCGTTCAATTTGGCCGCCAGGTTGCATGGTGATGGCCAGAGGACTGGCAGGGTCGGCGATTTGAATGTACTGACCGTCAAAGCCTGGTGCTGTGATGTGCAGCTCGGCATTGGCTGGTGCTGATAAACGGAACTGGCCTTGCGCATCGGTAAAAATGTACTGCTGGCGGCCATGCACATGAATGCGGGCGTTACGAACTGGCTCGCCTTGAGCGTTTTTAACAACACCTGTAATGGCTTGGCCAGCAGACGCTTGCGCTGAAAAGCTGCAGGCAATCATCAGGGCGAGGGCTGAAGGTTTAAAAAAGGATCTCGCTTGGCGCATTGGTTTTCCCTTAAGTTGCTCTTGTGATGTTATAACATTTTACAGTTTCTATGGGCTGCTGCAAGAAGAACTGCTAGCGTCCCTTGGTAAAACCGCTGAATGCACTGATTTATTCGATAAAGTAGCAAGGGTTTGTCTGAACAAATGCCAACAGCTACAATGCCGGCTCACTTTGTTTAGGGTCTGGTTATGAGCTTTTGGTCGGAATTTTTACTGATTGCCACGGTGCATCTGATGGCGGTAGCCAGCCCGGGGCCGGACTTTGCCATCGTGCTGCGTTACGCTGTTCGTTTTGGCAAAGAAGCGGCGCTGGCCGCCAGTTGTGGCATTGGCTTGGGGATTCTGTTGCATGTCACCTATTCTCTGGTCGGTATTGGTTTGTTGATTCAAACCACGCCTTGGCTTTACCTGAGTTTTAGCGTGTTGGCCGCACTTTATTTGAGCTATTTGGGTATTCAGGCGCTGCGCTCTCAGCCGGTGTCTCCGGCTGAAGCCATGGCCAAAGAACAGGTCGAGCCGTCGTTACCCAGGCGAAAAGCCTTAGTAACCGGCTTTATCACCAATGGCCTGAATCCCAAAGCAACCCTGTTTTTTCTGTCACTCTTTGCGGTAGTGATTTCGTCGGAAACCTCACTTGGCATCAAGCTGTTTTATGGTGGTTACATGGCGGTGGCTACCACCTTGTGGTTTTGTTTGCTATCTTTTTTGTTAACCCAGTCTCGGGTGCGCGGTTTTTTATTGCTGAAAGGCTACTGGTTTGATCGCGCCATGGGCCTGCTACTGTTGGCACTGGCTTTGCATCTGATTTGGCAGCTGTTGTTGAATCTATAGCTGTTGCTAAATCCATAATAGTGGGCACTAGAGTCTAAACCCTAGTAGCCGATACAGAGGTAAAGGCGTTAAGGAGCAAACCCCATGTTGATGAATGCCAAAGTCATCAAACTGGATTTGAATTACAGCTGCGCAGAGCATCATCATTTTGCGCAGCAACGCCACTATTTGTCGCCTTACCCGGAAGAGCCCGCTGAGCATTTTGCCCGCAGGGTATTGGCCTGGCTGAGCCTTTATGAACAAAACGCTGAGATGGCACCTCAGCACCGGCGTGGCAAAGATCCTGATCTTTATGTACAGGACGAGCAACAACACTTTCAACTTTGGGCCAGCGTGGACTTATTGGAAGAGAAATACCTGCGCCGTGCTTGCCATCTGTCGGAGCAGGTGCTGCTGTTTTTAAGCCCGGAGGAACAGCAGCAATTTCAACAAGGTCACTATCAGCGCAAAGCATCCTGCTGTGTGGTGCAGCCTGAACAATTGTTGCAACTGTGCGACATGTTCAAACCTCACATGGAACTCAGTGTCTGGCGGGAGGAAGACAGCATTCTGCTGACCGATGGCGACCAGCACCTGGAGTTGTCTGTTCATTGTCAGCACGCGCATTAAAGCCTGCCTTTGCCTGTCGGGGAAAAAGCGCTATAATCGCCGCCCTCAGTTAGTTGCACTGGATTTGCGATCCAGCCAAGCACAGAAGGTTGATTATGTACGTTGTTGCTGCCCTGTATAAATTTGTCCGTTTACCCGATTATCAACAGCTGCGCGATAAGCTGTATCAACTGCTGGTAGAAAACCAGGTGAAAGGCACTTTGTTGCTGGCCGAAGAAGGCATTAATGGCACCATATGTGGCTCCAGAGCCGGTATTGACGCGGTGCAAGCCTGGCTTACCGCAGAAGGTCGTTTTGATGGGTTAAGCTACAAGGAATCCTTTGCCGAAGAGCCTGCCTTTTACCGCACCAAGGTCAAGCTGAAAAAAGAAATTGTCACCATGGGGGTACCGGATGTCGACCCGCAACACATCGTCGGCACCTACGTCAAAGGTGAGGATTGGAACCGATTAATCAGCGATCCGGATACCATAGTGATAGACACCCGCAACGATTACGAAGTGGCTATTGGCACCTTTCAAAATGCCGTC
Organism: Alkalimonas delamerensis; assembly: GCF_030717955.1. Classification (NCBI taxonomy): domain Bacteria; kingdom Pseudomonadati; phylum Pseudomonadota; class Gammaproteobacteria; genus Alkalimonas; species Alkalimonas delamerensis. The sequence continues at coordinate 467,533 of NZ_JAUZVY010000002.1, forward strand.
AATCCAAATACCACCTCGTTTCGGGAGTTTCCAGAGTGGGCTGCCAACAATCTGAATCCAGCCAGGCATAAAAAAGTGGCGATGTTTTGTACCGGTGGCATCCGCTGTGAAAAGTCGACGGCTTATTTGAAAGAGCAGGGGTTTGATGAGGTCTACCATCTGGATGGTGGTATTTTAAAATACCTGGAAGAGGTCCCTGCCGAGCAGAGTCTGTGGCAAGGCGAGTGTTTTGTCTTTGACCAGCGGGTCGCGGTGAAGCACGGCCTGGAGCAGGGCAGTTATGACCAGTGCTATGCTTGTCGGATGCCGTTGTCGCAGCAAGACATGCAGTCTGAGCATTACATCAAAGGCTTAAGTTGCCCGCATTGCCACGATAAAACCAGCCCGGAGCAAAAAGCGGCCTTTGCTGAGCGACAAAAACAAGTGCAATTGGCCAAAGCTCGCGGTGAAAAACATATTCGTGACGGTAAAATTGAGCCATAATTTACTGTCATCATAGTGTCACACGGCCAGCCTGATGCTGGCCTTTTTATTGGATAGGCTATGCTACCTTCTCGTTTGCTTTATCTTTGCTTGTTGTTGCCGCTGGCCGGATGCACCCAATTGCCGACAGAGCCTCAGCAAGCGGAGGATTTAACCCTGGTTATTGCCCACATCAATGATCATCACTCCAACCTCGCGCCCAAGCAGCAGTTATCACTGCGGCTGGCAGGGCAGACAACGGAAGTGGAGGTCGGTGGCTTTCCACGTGTTGCCAGCAAATTGCAACAGCTGCAACAACGCCATCCAGAGCTGCTCCGCTTGCATGCCGGTGATGCCATTACCGGCGATCTTTACTACAGCTTGTTTCAGGGCGATGCCGATGCCCACTTTATGCGCGAAGTTTGCTTTGATGCTTTTACCTTGGGCAATCATGAGTTTGATGATGGCGATGCCCATCTGGCGCATTTTATTCAGAGTCTGCACGATGAGCAGTGTCAAACCCCGATCCTATCGGCCAACATTCGCCCCAAAGTTGGCACACCTCTGGCTCCAAACCATGACTGGGAACTGTTTCAGCCCTTCGTGATTCAGGAGGTGGCCGGCCATCAGGTCGCCATTATCGGCCTGACCATCGCCCAGAAAACCCGCCAATCGTCCCAGCCTTTGCCAACCACCGCATTTTTAGACGAGCTTGAAACAGCCCGTGATTACATTGAAAAATTGCAGCAGCAAGGCATTGGCAAGTTTGTGCTGTTGACCCACTACGGTTACCTGAACGACATTCTGCTGGCGCAGCGATTACCGGCAGTCGATGTGATCGTCGGCGGCGATTCGCACAGCCTATTGGGCGACTTTGCGCCGATTGGCCTGACCGCCGACGGCGACTACCCGACGGTGGTGACCAATTTGGACGGTGCTCCTGTCTGCATCGTGCAGGGCAAAGATTACTCACAAGTGGTTGGGGAGCTTATCGTACACTTTGAAGGGGATCGGGTAAAACGGTGTGAAGGCCGGCCGCATTTATTGATTGGCGATAATTTCAACCGCGATGGACAGCCACTCAGTGATAAGCAGCGGCAAGAGGTGCTGGCATTTGTTGCTGACTCTGAGGTCCTGAGTCTGGTTGAGCCGGATCCGGCTTTGCAATCTTTGCTGGAGTTTTATAGTACCCGTATTGATGAGCTGGCCGCACAACACATTGCCTACCTGCCAGAGCGTTTGTGCCGGATGGATCCCGGCGAGCCACGTGAAGAGAGCTGCGGCACGGCCAACCAGTCCGACTTGCATTTCGTGGTGAGTCAGGCATTTTTGCAGCAAAGCCGCCAGGCCGATATTGCCTTGCAAAATGCCGGTGGTGTCCGCACCGACCTGCCAGCCGGCCCACTGAGCATTGCGCAGGTCTATCAGCTGCTGCCTTTCTCCAATACCTTGATCCACTTGCAGATGTTTGGACATGAGATTAAGCAGGTGCTGGAAGATGCCATTGATTACTCGATCACACCGGGTGCATCCACCGGCGGTTACCCCCATGGCGCCGGCATTCGGTTTGATGTCGATCTGACCAAGCCAAAAAATCAGCGGGTAAGCGCTATTGAAGTGAAGCGGGAAGGGCGGTGGCAGCCGTTGCAACCCGAGACATCGTATCTGGTCGTGACCAACAGCTTTATTGCCTCCGGTCAGGATGGCTGGGCAACCTTTGGCCGGGTGATGGCGGCGGATAGGTATCAGGACACCTACATTAATTACGCTCAGGCTTTTATTGATTTTGCCCGTGAGCAGGGGGTGTTATCGCGTCCTGACTCCAGTTTGCACAGCACCCAAGGCATTAAACTTCCATAAAAACCGTGCGCATCATCGGTCATTGATCTGGCTGATGATGCGACTAAATCGAAAGAAAACCCTCTAATTTTGCACTATTTGTCTATTTTTCCGTAGGCTAGACTGATGCTGTCTTTTAAATTACGGAGTATTTCGATGAAAGCTGCATTAGTTGCTTCAGTTATCCTGCTAGGCTCTGCAATGAGCTTTTCACCTCGTGTCGCTCAGGCTGCTGATTATCATATTGATACGGAAGGTGCTCATGCCTTTATTCAGTTTAGAGTGAATCATCTTGGTTTTAGCTGGCTTTACGGCCGCTTTAATCAGTTCACTGGCAGCTTTCATTACGATGCTGCGGATTTATCCACTGCCCATATCGGCTTGACCATTGATACCAGCAGCATTGACAGCAACCATCAGGAGCGTGATCAGCATCTGCGCAGTGCGGATTTCTTGAATGTAGCAGCCCATCCAGAAGCGCATTTTCGCAGCACACAAATTAAAGCAACCGACGATGGACGCCTTGCTGTGCATGGTGAGCTGACATTAAATGGCATCACCAGGGCGCTGGTGATTGATGCTGAAAAAATGGGCGAGGGCACAGATCCCTGGGGCGGCCATCGGGCTGGTTTTTCCGGGACCACTAAATTTGCATTGCGGGACTTTGGGATTAATTATGACCTTGGCCCAGCGGCGACTCATGTGTATCTAGACTTGACTGTGGAAGGGATCCGTCAGTAAACGGCTGTTACCCCGGCAGCTCGATGGCAATATCTCCAACCGGAACGCTGCAACAGGGCAAGAACTCCCCTGGCCGGACAAAGGCCAGGGGCTCTTGCAGATAACGCACTTGGCCGGAGCGTAGGTGGCAGCGACAGGCGCCACAATAGCCTTCGCGGCATTGATAGTGCACGCTGAACCTGGCCTGCTCCAGCGCAATCAGCAGATTGGGCTGGTTGCTAAACTCCAGGCTTTGCTCAGCGTTTACCTGCACTTTAGCCATGCGGCATTAAATCACAGATCAAAATCACCGAAGTCACTGCTGTCGACCTGGTTGTCAATCTGTCCCACCAGATAAGAGCTGATTTCAGCTTCCTGCGGCGCAACCTGCACGTTGTCCGATACCAACCAGGCGTTGATCCAGGGAATGGGGTTTTGATTGGTCGGGTAAATGGGTTTCAATCCAATCGCATGCATCCGAATGTTGGTGATGTACTCAACGTACTGACACAGGATGTCTTTGTTCAGCCCTATCATCGAGCCATCTTTGAACAAATAGGCGGCCCAGGCTTTTTCCTGCTCGGCGGCTTTATGGAAAATAGCGATGGCGTCTTGTTCGCATTCTTTGGCAATCTCACCCATTTCCGCATCGTCTTCACCGGCGGCAATGATGTTCAGCATGTGCTGGGTACCTGTCAGGTGCAAGGCTTCATCGCGGGCGATCAGCTTGATGATTTTGGCATTGCCTTCCATCAGCTCACGCTCGGCAAAAGCAAAGCTGCAGGCGAAGCTGACGTAGAAGCGGATGGCTTCCAGCACATTGACCGACATCAGGCAGAGGTAAAGCTTCTTCTTTAAATCACGCAGACTGACAGCTTTGCTCTGACCATTGACAGTATGGCTGCCAGAGCCACACAGGTTGTACAAATTAAACGAATCAATCAAATCATCGTAGTAACGCGTTACATCTTCAGCCCGCTCCATGATGTTTTGATTGAGCATGATGTCATCAAACACCTTGTGCGGCTCGGCGCTGATGTTGCGGACGATGTGGGTGTAGCTGCGGCTGTGGATGGTTTCACTGAAGGCCCAGGTTTCAATCCAGGTTTCCAGCTCCGGCAAGGACACCAGCGGCAGCAAGGCGACATTGGGCGAGCGCCCCTGCACCGAATCCAGCAAGGTTTGGTATTTCAGGTTGCTTAAAAAGATGTGTTTTTCGTGCTCAGGCAAATTTTGAAAATCAATGCGGTCTTTGCTGACATCCACTTCTTCCGGACGCCAGAAAAAAGACAGTTGTTTTTCGATCAGCTTTTCGAAAATCGGGTATTTTTGTTGATCGTAACGGGAGACATTGACAGGGTTGCCGAAAAACATCGGCTCTTTCATTTGATCGTTAATCTCACGATTAAAAGTGGTGTACGCCATGGCGTGGTTCTCTTCCTCAATCCATCAAAAAGGCGGGCCAATCAGGCCCGCCATGCAGCTTAAATTTTGCAGGCACCGCCAGCGCAGCCATCGTCTTCTGCTTCAGGAATGTCTTCCTGTGCATCGGCTGCTCCATCACGGGTGTTGTGGTAATACAGGGTTTTGACGCCGAGCTTGTATGCCGTCAGCAAATCTTTAAGCAAGAGTTTCATCGGCACCCGGCCGCCGTCAAAGCGGTTCGGATCGTAATTGGTATTGGCCGAAATGGTCTGATCGACAAACTTCTGCATAATGCCGACCAGCGACAGGTAGCCATCGTTGCCAGGCATATCCCACAGCAGTTCGTACTGATCTTTTAAACGCTCGTACTCGGGTACGACCTGCTTTAGAATGCCATCTTTACTGGCTTTGACACTGACATGGCCGCGTGGTGGCTCAATGCCGTTGGTGGCATTGGAGATCTGCGACGACGTCTCCGATGGCATCAGAGCCGACAAAGTAGAGTTGCGCAAACCGAACGCCATCACATCCTGACGCAGACGATCCCAATCCAGTTGCAGCGGCTCGCTGCAGACGGCATCGAGTTCTTTTTTGTAGCTGTCGGTTGGCATAATGCCTTGGGCGTAGGTGGTCTCGTTAAACTTAGGGCAAGGACCGAATTCTTTGGCCAGTTGCATGGAGGCTTTCAGCAAGTAGTACTGAATGGCTTCGAAGGTGCGGTGCGTCAAACCATTGGCCGAACCATCCGAATACTTCACGCCATTTTTGGCCAGGTAGTAGGCGTAGTTGATCACGCCAACGCCCAAGGTACGACGTCCCATGGTGGCATTGCGAGCTGCAGGGATAGGGTAGTCCTGGTAATCCAGCAGGCTGTCCAGTGCTCGGACGATCAAATCCGACAGCTCTTCAAGCTCGTCCAGGTTGTCCAGGGCACCCAGGTTGAAAGCCGACAAGGTACAAAGCGCAATCTCACCTTCTTCATCGTTGACATCGCGCAGCGGCTTGGTGGGCAGTGCAATCTCAAGGCAGAGGTTGCTTTGACGCACCGGAGCTACTTTCGGATCAAAGGGGCTGTGGGTGTTGCAGTGATCAACATTCTGCAGGTAAATACGGCCGGTACTGGCGCGCTCCTGCATAAAGAGGGTAAACAACTCGACCGCTTTGATGCGCTTTTTACGAATGCTGTCATCGGCTTCGTATTGCACATACAGCTGTTCAAACTTCTCCTGATCTTCAAAAAACGCATCGTACAGTCCTGGGACATCCGATGGGCTGAACAGGGTAATGAAGCCGTCTTTGATCAGACGCTGGTACATCAGCCGGTTGAACTGCACGCCGTAATCCAGATGACGCACGCGGTTCTCTTCGACACCACGGTTGTTTTTCAGCACCAGCAAGGATTCAACTTCCAAATGCCAGAGTGGGTAGAACAAGGTTGCGGCACCACCGCGCACGCCGCCTTGCGAGCAGCTTTTCACCGCGGTCTGGAAGTGCTTGTAAAACGGAATACAGCCGGTATGGAAAGCTTCACCATGACGAATAGGGCTGCCGAGTGCACGAATACGGCCGGCATTGATGCCGATACCGGCACGCTGGCTGACGTATTTCACAATAGCACTGGCCGTAGCATTGATAGAGTCCAGGCTGTCACCACACTCAATCAGTACGCAAGAACTGAATTGGCGGGTTGGGGTGCGAACACCGGCCATAATCGGGGTAGGCAACGACAGTTTAAACAACGAAATGGCATCGTAAAAACGGCGGACATAGCCCAGCCGGGTGTCTTTCGGGTAATTGGCAAACAAACAAGCAGCGACCAGCATGTACAGAAACTGAGCACTTTCAAAGATCTGGCCTGTGACCCGGTTTTGTACCAGGTATTTGCCTTCCAGCTGTTTGACCGCTGCATAGCTGAAATTTAAATCGCGGCTGTGGTCAATAAAGCTGTCCAGTTGTTCAATTTCGGCTTTGCTGTAGTCCTGCAGCAGGTGCTGATCGTAACGGCTGCTTTCAACCATCCGCACAATGTGATCATACAAGGCTGGCGGCTCAAAGCGACCATAGGCTTTTTTACGCAAGTGAAAGACGGCCAGACGGGCAGCAAGGTACTGGTAATCCGGTGTGCTTTTGGAAATCAGATCGGCTGCGGCCTTGATGATGGTTTCGTGGATATCCTCGGTTTTGATGCCATCGTAAAACTGGATGTGCGACTTTAGCTCCACTTGTGAAACCGACACACTTTGCAATCCTTCAGCGGCCCAGGTGATGACCCGATGAATTTTATCCAGATCCAATGGCTCCCGACTGCCATCCCGCTTCGTCACATACAATGTTGTCATGCTGAAATACCCACTTTTTGCGTCCGTTTAAAGGTGCTGCCGCTTTGATTGCTCTCGCAAAGACGATTGAGCCCGGTTGTTTTTTCACCCCGAACTGCTGCTTCAATACACAATATATAGGGGTGGCGGCTAACTGGATCACAAGATAGTGTGGATTTGCCGGTTTTGCAAGTCAGAAAAAACCACAGTTTTGGTACGGGGTTTGCTACAGTATTTCGATTGAAGGCAGCGAAGCCAACGCCTGACTGGCTTCGCCCAAATGCAAGTTATTTTTACGCGAAAAAAACTATTCTTATTCGCCTGTCTGACCAGTTAAATAAGCATCAGATTGATGGTTTTTTTGCCACCACAAAGTAGTTGACGTCCAGGCCCGGCCCAAGCTTAAAGTGATGTGTCAACGGATTGAAATGCAGACCAGTGGCAGCGGTAATGGTAAGACCAGCCTGCTCGGCAAAACGCATCAGCTGCGAGGGGCGGATAAATTTGCTGTAATCGTGCGTTCCTTTGGGCACCAGTTGCAACAGATATTCGGCACCGACAATCGCCATGGCATAGGCTTTCCAGCTTTTGCTGATGGTTGAAAACACCACGGTGCCGCCGGGCGCTACCAAATTGGCACAGGCCTGGACGACCGAAGCAGGTTCGGGTACATGCTCCAGCATTTCCATGCAGGTGACCAGTTCGTATTGGCCTGGCGCGCGCGCGGCAAAGTCTTCGGCTGTGCTTTGTTGGTAATCAACCTTCAGGCCCGCTTCCAGCGCGTGCAGCCTGGCGACCATCAGAGCTTCATCGGCCATATCAATGCCGGTTACCTCAGCACCTACCCGGGCCATGCTTTCCGCCAGGATACCGCCACCACAGCCAACATCAATGACTTGCTTACCGAACAAACCACCCACTTGATCGCTGATGTAGCCAAGCCGGGTCGGGTTCAGTAAATGCAGCGGTTTAAATTCACCATCCGGATCCCACCAGCGTGTGGCGATTTCATTGAATTTAGCGATTTCAGCAGCATCAACATTGCTGTGCTGGGTGGGGCTGTCGGCCATCAGGCAGGTCTCCTAGAAGTTTTCGCTATTATAAGCCGACGCCGGTCCACTGCAAGCAAAGCTCGGGTCGTCGTTTACTTTTCAGTCAACAGGGCCAAAGGGCCATGGCAAGTGCAATTTTCTGTGGTAGAATCCGATGTTGCCCCGCAACTAAGAACGGCGATAAATGCGGGTTATCTCCATGATTTAAGGGAAAAAGCGCGATTATGACAGAGCTGGCAAAAGAAATTGTTCCCATCAATATAGAAGACGAACTTAAGAACTCCTACCTTGATTACGCCATGAGCGTCATTGTCGGCCGGGCATTGCCGGATGTGCGGGATGGCTTAAAGCCTGTGCATCGCCGGGTTCTGTTCGCAATGAAAGAGCTGGGCAATGATTGGAACAAACCTTACAAAAAATCGGCCCGTGTAGTCGGTGACGTCATCGGTAAATACCACCCACACGGTGACAGTGCGGTCTACGACACCATTGTCCGTATGGCGCAGCCTTTTTCCTTACGTTACATGTTGGTCGATGGCCAGGGGAACTTTGGTTCCATCGATGGTGACTCAGCAGCGGCCATGCGTTACACCGAAGTACGGATGGCACGCATTGCCCACGAGCTTTTAGCCGACCTTGACAAAGAGACGGTTGATTTTGTGCCCAACTACGATGGCACTGAGCAAATCCCAGGCGTTCTGCCGACCCGTTTGCCGAACTTGCTGATCAATGGCTCCTCAGGCATCGCCGTCGGTATGGCCACCAACATACCGCCGCACAACTTAACTGAAGTGATTGACGCCTGTCTGGCCTTGATTGCCAACCCTGAGATCAGCATCCCTGAGCTGATGCAACTGATCCCGGGACCAGACTTCCCAACTGCAGCCATTATTAACGGTCGCAAAGGCATTGAAGAAGCCTACCGCACCGGTCGGGGTAAAGTGTACATCCGGGCTCGTACCGAGATTGAAACCGACGAAAAAACTGGCCGCGAGACCATTATTGTCAACGAGCTGCCGTATCAGGTGAACAAAGCACGGCTGATTGAAAAAATCGCTGAGCTGGTGAAAGAAAAGCGCATCGAAGGTATTTCGGCGCTGCGGGATGAATCCGACAAAGACGGCATGCGGATTGTCATTGAACTCAAGCGTGGTGAGTCCAGCGATGTGCTGCTCAACCACCTTTACACCAATACCCAGATGCAAACGGTGTTTGGCATCAACATGGTCGCACTGGATCAGGGCCAGCCGAAACTGCTGGGCCTGAAAGAGATGCTGGAGTGCTTTGTGTTGCACCGCCGTGAGGTGGTGACACGCCGCACCGTTTACGACTTACGCAAAGCACGCGATCGGGCGCATATCTTAGAAGGCCTGGCCATTGCACTGGCCAACATCGATGAAATCATTGAGTTAATCAAAACATCTGCCAGCCCGGCCGAGGCCAAACTGGCTCTGACCGAGCGCAGCTGGCAGCTGGGCAGTGTCAGTGCCATGCTAGAGCGGGCAGGGCAAGATGCCGCTCGCCCTGAATGGTTGGAAGAGCATTACGGCATTCGCGATGGCCACTACTTCCTTACCGAGCAACAAGCTCAGGCCATTTTGGATTTGCGCTTGCACAAATTGACCGGTCTTGAGCACGAAAAGATCCTGGCCGAGTACAAAGATCTACTGGCGCTGATTGCCGAGTTGCTGCATATCCTGGCCAGCTCTGAACGTTTGATGGAAGTGATTTGCGAAGAGCTTAATGCCGCCAAAGAGCAATACGGCGATGCCCGTCGGACAGAAATCCTGGAAAACGAGCTGGATATCAACTTAGAAGATCTCATCACTGAAGAAGATGTAGTCGTGACCTTGTCACACCTCGGTTATGCCAAGTATCAGCCTCTGACCGATTACGAAGCACAGCGTCGTGGTGGTAAAGGCAAAGCCGCTACCAAGGTAAAAGATGAAGACTTTGTCGATCAGCTGTTGGTTGCCAGCACCCACGATACCATTTTGTGTTTCTCTGACCGGGGCCGCTTGTACTGGCTCAAAGTGTATCAGTTGCCACAGGCCAGCCGCATCTCTCGCGGCAAGCCAATCGTCAACTTGCTGCCTCTGGAGGCCGATGAGCGCATTACCGCCATATTGCCGGTCCGCGAGTACGAAGAAGGCAAGTTTGTCTTTATGGCCACCGCCAAAGGCACGGTGAAGAAAACCCCGTTGACCGATTACTCACGGCCACGCAGCAGCGGCATCATTGCGGTGAACCTGAATGAAGGTGATCAGCTGATTGGTGTTGGTCTGACCGATGGCAACAGCGAGATTATGCTGTTCTCAGATGATGGCAAAGTGGTGCGCTTTGATGAAGGCCAGGTTCGCGCAATGGGGCGGACTGCAACCGGTGTTCGCGGCATCAAGCTGCGTGACAATGGCACTGTGGTGTCCCTCATTATTCCGCAAGGAGATGGAGCTGTGCTGACTGTGACGGAAAATGGCTACGGCAAACGAACGGCGCTTAGCGAGTATCCGGCCAAGAGCCGTGCCACCCAAGGGGTGGTCTCGATCAAAGTCTCTGAGCGCAACGGCATGGTGGTCGGTGCGGTTCAGGTGAATGAATCCGACGAAATCATGCTGATCTCGAACAAAGGTACCCTGGTTCGCACCCGGGTACAGGAAGTTTCTGAAGTCGGGCGCAATACTCAGGGCGTGATCCTGATCCGTACCTCTGGCGATGAGCAAGTGGTTGGGGTGCAGCGCATCGACGAAATTGAAGAACAAGAGTTGCCCGCCGAGGATGGTGAGGTAGCCACAGACAACCAGGCCGAACCCGGCAGTGCGCCGGATCAAGCGGCCGATAACGACCAGGTATAACACTCAGGTGAACGAGCGCATTAGCGCTCGTTTCTGTTTCAGGCGAGGAGTGTGGAGTAAAAACACAGCATGACCACTTACAATTTTTGTGCCGGCCCGGCAATGTTGCCAGCCGAAGTAATGCAGCAGGCACAAGCTGAGTTTATCAACTGGCAGCAGCACGGCTGCTCGGTTATGGAGTTAAGCCATCGCAGCAAGGCATTTATGGCCGTTGCTGAACAAGCAGAGCAAGACTTGCGCGACTTGTTGTGCATTCCGGATCATTACAAGGTGCTTTTCATGCACGGCGGTGGTCGAGGGCAATTTTCTGCGGTGCCACTAAACCTGTTAAGTCAGACGGGCGAAGCCGATTATCTGGTATCGGGCTCCTGGTCTCAGGCAGCTGCCGAAGAGGCTGCCAAATTCGGCCGTATCCGCAGCCTGGACATTCGTCAGCGTGTCGGTGAGCTGCGCAGTTTGCAGCATCCGTCGGAGTGGGCGCTCAACCCCAAAGCCGATTATGTGCACTTTTGCCCGAACGAGACAGTGGATGGCCTGGAATTTACCGACTTGCCTGACACCGAGGTACCGCTGGTGGCCGATCTGTCGTCCACCATCTTGTCGCGGCCTATTGATGTCAGCCGCTTCGGCTTGATTTATGCCGGCGCCCAGAAAAATATCGGTCCTTCTGGTCTGACCCTGGTCATCGTGCGTGAAGATTTGCTGGAACGTGCTGCCAACAAAGCCATCCCGGCGATTATGGATTACGCATTAACCGCTAAAAACGACAGCATGTTCAATACCCCGCCAACCTTTGCCTGGTATCTGGCTGGCCTTGTGTTTCAATGGTTGAAGCAGCAAGGGGGGCTGGATGCAATGGCGAAGCACAACCAGACTAAGGCAGAGCGTCTGTATCAGTATATCGACCGAAGTGCCTTTTACCGCAATGATGTCGACCCGGCGGTACGCTCCTGGATGAATGTGCCCTTTATGTTGGCCGACGATGCCTTAAACGATCGCTTTGTCAAAGAAGCGGAAGTTGCCGGCTTGCTGGCTTTAAAAGGGCATCGCCTGGTTGGTGGTATGCGGGCCAGTATCTACAATGCCATGCCATTGGCTGGCGTTGACGCCCTGATTGCATTTATGCAGGATTTTGAGCGGAGCCACGGATGAACAGCCTGACTTTAAATCCCATCGCCCGGGTCGAGGGCACCGTGCACTTACCGGGTTCGAAAAGCATTTCCAACCGGGTGCTGTTGCTGGCGGCACTGGCAAAAGGTGAAACCCGTATCACCAACTTGCTGGATAGCGACGATATCCGTCACATGCTAACGGCGTTGAAGCAGCTCGGCGTGTCTTATCAGCTCAGCGCCGATCGGACCGAGTGCCTGGTCAACGGCCTGGCCGGTTTTTTCAAAAGTGCCGAGCCGGTAGAACTTTTCTTAGGCAATGCCGGCACAGCAATGCGGCCTTTAACGGCAGCCTTGGCGGCATCCGAGGTCACCGCCCATTTAAAAGGTGAACCACGGATGTACGAGCGTCCGATAGGTCATCTGGTCGAGGCCTTGCAGCAATGGCAAGCCGACATCGACTACGAAAAAGAGCCGGGCTTTCCGCCGCTGACCATCCGTGGCCAGACCCTGCCAGGCGGTGTGGCCCGGGTCAATGGCAGCATCTCCAGTCAGTTTTTGACGGCCTTGCTGATGATAGCGCCAATGCTGGAAAACGACAGCACCATCGAAATCGTTGGCGAGCTGGTTTCCAAGCCATACATTGATATTACGCTGGCACTGATGGCCCGTTTTGGTGTCAGTGTTCAAAACGACCGTTACCAGCGTTTTACCATTCGTGGCCAGCAGCGTTACCAAAGCCCGGGGACCATCCTGGTGGAAGGAGATGCTTCTTCGGCTTCCTACTTTTTGGCGGCGGCTGCCATTCGCGGTGGGACGGTCAAAGTGACCGGCATTGGTCGTCATGCGGTGCAAGGCGATATTCATTTTGCCGATGCGCTTGAAAAAATGGGCGCGGATGTCGATTGGGGAGACGACTTTATCCAGGTAACGCGTAACGAATTGCATGGCATTGATATGGATTTTAACGCCATACCGGATGCAGCCATGACCATCGCCACAACGGCACTCTTTGCCAAAGGGCCAACTTGTATCCGCAATGTCTACAACTGGCGGGTGAAAGAAACCGACCGACTGGCGGCCATGGCAACCGAGCTGAAAAAAGTCGGAGCCCTGGTGGAAGAAGGTCAGGATTACCTGACGATTACGCCTCCGGCCAAACTGCAGCATGCCAGCATCGCCACCTACGATGATCACCGTATGGCGATGTGTTTTTCGCTGGTAGCGCTCAGCGACACACCAGTGACGATTGAAGACCCAGAGTGTACCCGCAAAACCTTTCCAAACTACTTCACTTTGTTTCAGTCACTTTCAAGTTAGTTTAACTTTATTTCAGTTACTTAGGTCTTGCCTGCTGGCAGGGCCTAAGTGGCTTGATGAAAAAACTTCACAGGCAATATGCCCCAAAAGGCTGTATACTATGCCGCTGAATTTTATGATTAGTCCCTGGAGGCCTGAATGCAACAAGACGCTGCGGTCATTACCATTGATGGACCAAGTGGCTCCGGTAAAGGTACCCTAAGCCGATTATTGGCAGAAAAACTGGGGTGGCACTTTCTGGACAGTGGTGCTATCTATCGGGTATTGGCGCTTGCTGCCATTCACCATCAAATCGATCCCGAAGACGAAGCTGCGGTCCAACCGCTGGCGGCACATCTTGATGTGCAATTTAGCATCGATGACGATGGTGAGGTAAGAATCATCCTGGAAGGTGAAAATGTCAGTTCAACCATCCGTACCGAGGAAGTTGGTGCTGTGGCTTCAAAAGTAGCGGCTTTGCCACGTGTGCGTGAAGCCTTGCTGCGCCGTCAACGGGCATTCAAAGAGGCCCCCGGCCTGGTTGCCGATGGCCGGGATATGGGCACAGTGGTCTTCCCTCAGGCCCAGGTTAAAATATTTTTAACGGCAAGTGCCGAGGTTCGGGCGGAACGACGCTTTTTGCAGTTGAAAAATAAGGGTTTCGATGTTAAAATCGGCGACCTTTTGAACGATATCCAGGCAAGAGACGAGCGCGATACCAACAGAGCCACTGCGCCTTTGGTGGCAGCAGCCGATGCCTTGGTGCTGGATTCCTCGGATAAAGACATTACCCAGGTGTTGGACGAAGTCTATCAGTATGCTCAAAGCAAGCTGAAACTCGTCTGATAACTGAGTGAAAAATCCCGTGCCACGGAACCGGCCGGGACAAACTGGTAACCCCACTGCACAGGATGTAATGTGGAGCAAACATGTTGAAAACTAACCTATGACTGAAAATTTTGCACAATTATTTGAGGAAAGCCTCAAAGCCATCGAAACTCGCCCAGGCGCCATTGTTAAAGGCACTGTTGTTGCTGTTTTAAAAGACGTCGTTATGGTCGATGCAGGCCTGAAGTCTGAAGCTGCCATCCCAGTTGAGCAGTTCAAGAACAACAGCGGTGAGCTGGAAGTCAATGTCGGTGATATCATCGATGTGGCTCTGGATGCCATTGAAGACGGCTTCGGTGAAACTCTGCTGTCGCGTGAAAAAGCCAAGCGTCATGAGTCCTGGCTGCGTCTGGAAAAAGCCTGTGAAGACAAAGAAACTGTACACGGTATGATCACCGGTAAAGTGAAAGGTGGCTTCACGGTTGAAGTGGATGGTATTCGTGCATTCCTGCCTGGTTCTCTGGTTGATGTCCGTCCAGTACGTGACACCCTGCACCTGGAGAACAAAGAGCTAGAATTCAAAGTAATCAAGCTGGATCAGAAGCGCAACAACGTGGTGGTTTCACGTCGTGCCGTGATCGAGTCTGAGAACAGCGCAGAGCGCGAGCAACTGCTGGAAAACCTGGAAGAGGGCATGGAAGTTAAGGGTATCGTTAAGAACCTGACTGACTACGGTGCTTTCGTAGATCTGGGCGGCGTTGACGGCCTGCTGCACATCACCGATATGGCCTGGAAGCGCGTGAAGCATCCAAGCGAAATCGTCAATGTTGGCGATGAAATCCCGGTGAAAGTATTGAAATTCGACCGTGAGAAGCAACGTGTTTCTCTGGGCCTGAAGCAAATGGGTGAAGATCCGTGGGCGGCTATCGCTTCACGTTACCCAGAAGGCGCCAAAATCACTGGTCGCGTCACCAACCTGACAGATTACGGCTGCTTCGTTGAAATCGAAGAAGGCGTTGAAGGTCTGGTACACGTGTCTGAAATGGATTGGACCAACAAGAACATCCACCCATCCAAGGTTGTTAACCTGGGTGACTCTGTGGAAGTGATGGTACTGGAAATCGACGAAGAGCGTCGTCGTATTTCTCTGGGCCTGAAACAGTGCAAGCCAAACCCATGGGAAGAGTTTGCTAAAGGCTTCAACAAGAACGATCGCGTCAGCGGTAAGATCAAGTCCATCACGGACTTCGGTATCTTCATCGGTCTGGACGGTGGTATCGACGGCCTGGTTCATTTGTCTGACATTTCCTGGAATGCGACTGGCGAAGAAGCCGTTCGTGAATTCAAGAAAGGCGACGAAGTGCATGCTGTGGTCCTGCAAGTTGACCCAGAGCGCGAGCGTATCTCTTTAGGTATCAAGCAGCTGGATGACGATCCATTCAATAACTACCTTGCTGACAACAAGAAAGGTGCTATTGTTAAAGGTGAAGTGACTGCTGTTGACGCCAAAGGCGCAACCGTTGCACTGGAAGGTGGCGTTGAAGGCTACATCCGTGTATCAGACATCGCTCGTGAGCGCATCGAAGATGCAACCTCAGCTCTGAAAGTTGGAGAAGAAGTTGAAGCGCGCCTGATGGGTGTGGATCGCAAGAACCGTGTGATCAGCCTGTCTATCCGTGCGAAAGACGAAGCGGAAGAAAAAGAAGCTCTGGATAGCATCAATAAGCAGGAAGAATCTGACTTTGGTGCCAATGCCATGGCGGAAGCCTTTAAAGCTGCTCAAAAAGATCAGTAATTAGGCTGCGACTGTGGGCTGGCTGTATGGTCAGCCCACATTATGACCGTTAGGAGTTAGTATGACGAAATCTGAATTGATTGAGAAAATGGCAACGGATTTTCCTCATATCCAGGTCAAGGATATGGAGTCATCGGTCAAAGAAATTTTAGAGCAAATGGCGCAGTCATTGTCTGTCAATGAGCGCATTGAAATTCGTGGTTTTGGCAGCTTTTCGCTGCATTACCGTGCCCCTCGCATTGGCCGCAACCCAAAAACGGGTGAGCGTGTCGACCTGGACGGTAAATACGTACCACACTTTAAACCAGGCAAAGAGTTGCGTGATCGGGTAAAAGACAACATCCGTTAATGCGTTTTGCTGCAAAGCCCTCGTTCTACGGAGTGAACCTTGGTTAATCTGCTTTATGTCCTTGTCATCGCTTTGGTGCTGGTGACAGGCTTTTTATTTGGTGCAGCAAACCAGCAGCATGTCGAATTGGATCTGTTGTTCGTTCAATACCAACTGCGACTGGTCGATGTTGCCGTCTCTTTTTTAATTCTGGGTTTGGTCAGCGGTATCGTGCTGATGCTGTTGTTTCGTTTAGGCCGCCGCTTTAAAAAGCGAAAGCAGCCCTCATCCTCGACGTCTTAATCCATGCTGGAGCTTCTGTTTCTGTTACTGCCTGTCGCCGCTGCCTATGGCTGGTTTATGGGGCGAAACAGTGTCAAACATCAGGAACTGAAAGACCGCACCAACATCACCAAAAACTTATCCTCTGGCCTTAATTTTCTGCTGACTGATCAGGAAGATAAAGCGATTGAGCAATTGCTGCATTTGTTGGATATTGAAGCAGCCACCATTGATACCTACCTGGCACTGGCCAATTTATTTCGCCGGCGGGGTGACTGGGACAAAGCCATCCGCATTCATGAAAAACTGCATCAACTGAAACTGCCAAAATCTCAGGCCCGGCAGATCCAGTTTGAGCTTGCTAAGGATTACCAATCGGCAGGCCTGTACGATCGGGCAGAAAAACTATTGGTGCCGCTGGTTCGGCAAGAGCCGTTGCAAGAAGCTTCGTTAAAGCACTTGATTGCCCTTTACATCAGCACCCATGAATGGGGCAAAGCTTTGCAGTTAACGGATGCGGTTGCTGCAACAAGCTCAAACAGCTTACGGCTGGCGTTGGCCAACATCGGCTGCGAGCAATTAAAGCAAGAAGAGGAAGACCGAGCCAGTCAGGCGCTGCAAAGCCTGGCTGAGCAATACCCCAAAGCAATACGGCCCAGATTCGAGCTGGCAGAGCTGTTGCTTGCCAATCAGCAGCCGAAACAAGCATTTGCCTTATACAAATCCATTTTGCATGACAAGCCGCAGTGGGCAGCCGATATTCTACCATTGGCGAAACGCTGTCAGGTATCGGATGAAGACTGGTACTCCTTGTTGTCGCAATTGAGCCATAAGCACAACAACATCAGTGCCCACATCGAGTTAGCGGGCTGGCTGTTGCAGCATGGGTCGGACAAAGCGGCTGAGCAATTGCTACTCGATAAGCTGCAACAACAACCAAATATTCGCCTGTTCCGCACCTTACTTGAGCAGCGTAAACAAAGCACAGCTCAAGGCGCGGATGCGCTGGAGTCGGTGACTGAGCTGGTCGCCAATTATCTGGATAAAAAAGTTTTGTACAGCTGCCGCAATTGTGGTTTTAAAACCCGGCAGCACTACTGGTTGTGCCCATCCTGCCAGCATTGGGAGACGGTGGAACCAATCAGTGGCATTGATGGTCGTTAAGGAGTTGCCATGTCTGCTACCCACCCGGTGGTGGTTGCGCTGGATTTTGACCAGCAGCAAGCCGCTTTAAACTTTGTCAGCCAATTGGATCCGGGCTTATGCCGCCTGAAAGTTGGCAAAGAGATGTTTACCCATTTTGGCCCGGATTTTGTCAAACGCCTGCACCAGCAGGGCTTTGATGTGTTTCTGGACTTAAAATTTCACGACATACCCAATACCGTGGCAAAAGCCGTTGCGGCGGCGGCGGATCTTGGTGTCTGGATGGTCAATGTTCATGCCAGTGGTGGCCGCCGCATGATGGAAGCCGCAGTGAACAGCCTGGAAGGCTTTGGTGCCGATAAACCTTTGTTGATTGGCGTCACCGTGCTGACCAGCATGGCACAAAGTGATTTACTTGAGCTTGGTATCCAGCAAACACCGGAGCAGCAGGTGCAACGGCTGGCGTCCCTGGCGCACAGCAGCGGTCTGGATGGTGTGGTGTGCTCGGCGCATGAAGCCGCTATGTTAAAGCAGCAATTGGGGCAGGGATTCAAACTGGTTACACCGGGGATCCGTCCTGCTGGCAGCAGCCAGGACGATCAGCGCCGAATCATGACACCGGCGCAGGCCAATGCCGCCGGCGTCGATTACATGGTGATTGGCCGTCCTATTACCAAAGCCACCGATCCGGCTGCGGCACTAGAGGCTATACTGAATGAGCTAAGTTGAACACAGGGGAGGGTGCCTTAACGCGTGGAAGCCATTAATCTGACGATTCTGGTGATCGGTGCGCTCTTTTTAATCAGCATCGTCGCTACCCTTATTTCGGCCCGTATTGGGGCTCCTATCCTGTTGGTTTTCCTGATCATCGGCATGCTGGCCGGTGAACAGGGCCTGCTTGGCATCACCTTTAATAACCCGCAAGTTGCCTTTCTGATTGGCTCGATTGCTCTGGTCATTATTTTGTTTGATGGCGGCATGCGAACCCATCCCGAGCGTTTTCGGGTTGCTCTGGCGCCAGCCGCCATGCTGGCAACACTGGGCGTTGTGGTTACTTGCACCATTACCGGTCTCGCCGCTGCCTGGTTGCTGGGCTTGCACTGGCTGCAGGGCTTGCTGCTAGGCGCCATTCTTAGCTCCACCGATGCTGCGGCAGTTTTTTCCATTTTCCAGTCGCGTGGCATACGGATCAAAGAGCGGGTCGCTTCAACGCTGGAAATCGAGTCTGGCAGCAATGATCCGATGGCGGTGATGCTGACAGTCACCCTGGTTGGGGTTCTGGCTGAGTACACTGCGCTTGATTGGTCGGTGCTGATCGTCTTTTTAAAACAGGCCATTATCGGTGGTGCCATTGGCTATGGAGCAGGGCGCCTGTTTGTGTTTTTATGCCGCAAACTGCCACTCAGTTTTGCCTTTTTCCCATTGCTGGCCGTCGCTTGCTGCATCTCGGTTTTTGCCCTGACCACGCAATTTGAAGGCAGTGGTTTTTTGGCGGTGTATTTGATGGGGTATCTGGTTGGCAATGCGCGCTTGCCCCAGGTGCTCTATATTTTGCGGGTGCATGATGGCCTGGCCTGGCTCAGTCAGATTGTGATGTTCCTGATGCTGGGCTTGTTGGTGGTGCCCAGTCAGCTGTTGGAACATTTGCTACCAGCCTTGGCGATTGCTGCAGTGCTGATCTTCATCGCCCGGCCGCTGGCGGTATTCCTAAGCCTTATTCCCTTTCACTTTCCGGCTAAAGATCAGCTGTTTATCAGCTGGGTAGGGCTGCGTGGTGCTGTGCCCATCATTCTGGCGCTTTTTCCCTGGCTGGCGGGCGTGCCGGATGAGCATCTGTACTTCAACGTTGCTTTTGTCATTGTGATTGTCTCGCTGGTGTTTCAGGGCTGGACCATTTCACCGGTGGCCCGTTGGCTAAAACTGGAGGTACCGAAAGAGTCCGGCCCGGATCAGACCATGCCGCTTGATGCCATTGCTAGCAATGAGGTAATTGAAGTCATCGCTTTTGACTTAACCGCGGACTCACCGATGCTGGATAAGTGCTGGCATGACTTTACGGTTCCACAATCTGCTGATTTTCTTGGAGTTATTCGCCATGGCGAGTGGCTACAAAGCCGTGAAGAGCCGGTGTTTCAATGTGGTGACAGTGTGTTGGTGCTGTGCCGGTTAAAAGATGTTTCGGCCATCAGTGCTGTGCTGGCCAGTGCGCCAACTAAAGGATCATTGACGGACAGTGACTTCTTTGGTGATTTCGTCCTGAACGGCGATATTACACTGGATGAGTTGGATGCGTTTTACAGCATTAGTTTGCCTGAGCACGAAAGCCGCATCACATTGGCGGATTACATCACCGAGCGTTTCCATCGCCGGGTTGTGGTTGGCGATCAGGTTAAGCTGGATTCACTGATCTTAACGGTGCGTCAAATGACGGATGACGGCAAGGTCAAGCAAGTTGGTATCAAGCCTGGCGACTCTTGAATCCTAGATGGATTGCAGGGCTGAGAACTCAATGCTGTACAACAGGATTTCAAAATCACCGCTCGTTCTGTCAGCCAGCATAATGCTGAGCTGGTCAATATCGGCAAAACGCAGAGGCGGTAAGCCTCGCACAGGTCGTCCGCGAAAGCGTCCTTCAAAATCTGCCGGGCGAAATTCGTAATGACGATTGGATTGCTGGCTATCAAATTCAGCGACGTAAGCGACCCCCGTGGGGATAAAAGGCGTTTTTAACCGCAATTGATAGCGGCGACCATCGGCTGCCAATTGCAGCAAAATACGTTGATAATTCAGCGGTGCTAAAGGCTCCGCTAAATTAAAGCGCACCGAAGCAAAGCCACCATTATTGGCCAGCGATAGCTGGCCACTGAAACGCAGTGCAGCATCATCGTCCAATGGCTGAACAGCGCCGCTGGAACGTCCGCCCATCACAGTATCGTGCACCAGCTGGACGTGCTGAAAGTCTTTGGCAAAGCTCAATTGAACAGTGCCAGGCATATTTTGATGTTCGGGCATAGAAACTCTGTTTGCATGAGCGACAAAGCACAGCAATGAAGTGCATAAACAACAGATTCGAAGCAAGGTTGCCATAGCAAGGCCTCGTTGTCGTTTTAACTTAAATCCCAATCGATTTATGATCAATACGAAGCTAAGCGTGATTTGGCTCAATGAGTTCAGAAGCAGCCAAATGTGCTAAGGAATTGGCTGAGATAGACATGAATGCAATATCTCATAATGTATATTATGTTAAATCAAATGCCTGAGTCAGATAAGCTAACAACCCAAATACCCTCCGCTCGTTCATCACGCCTTTCAATCAAAGCCATGTGCAGTTTCAACTAGCCGTGACTCTGTGAACAGATGCGCCTGCATCAGTTCATATGGCGATAATTCCGTGTAACTTTTTCAAGCGCTTTACTCAATCAAGCTCCTGCCTCCAGCGGTGCAATTTTGCACGTAGGGTCTCGATTTCTTTGAGTTTCTTATGTAGCTTCTTTCGTGAGAACGCATACATTATCGCGAAGTAAGCGGTTGTCATGCCGTAAGCACTCAAAATAAACCGCGGGGATGCGCCGCTAAGTATATCCGCGTAATACAAATAAAATGTACCTAGCAGGAGTACGAGATAGACCGGCATGAATTTTTCAAGCATAAATTTGCGAATTTTGAGTTTCTTTAAGTGTTGATTTACATAGGCTTTGGGTGATTGGTATGCATTTTCGTTCTTGAATTGAACGCCAGCCCAAATACCAATTAAGGTAATGAGCAAAAGAACGCTCATGGCGATGAGACTGATATAAAAATAGGTTGAGCGCTCTGGCATGCTGGTCCAAATCCAAGCCAGTACAATAAATACGGCTGCAAAAGCCACAGAGGTGAATAGGTTGGCAAAAATAAGCTTTCGCTGTTGACGTTTAATTTCAGCATGCGCTTTGTTTTTCAAGTACTCTAAATCAACGTTTGCCGCTTCATCCTGATTTTTCCAATCACTTTTAAATTGCTCAAAGGGGTCCATAGTGAACCTCCATTAGTTTCGTAATACGTTTTTTAACACGGTTAATTTTTACACCGACCAAATTAATAGTCATGCCGAGAATATCTGCTATTTCTTGGTAAGAAAGGTCTTCTAATACCAGTGAGATCAATATTCGATCTGTGTCGCTTAGCTGTTGTATACAGGTGTGCATTTGCATGAGCCGCTGTTCCTTTTGTTCATAACTTGGTGTTTCTGAAATTACTGGAAGCTCAGCAAGTACTGAATCATCTTGCATTTTAGGCTCTTTTGCGGCTTTTGTTGCAAACTTAATGGCAGTATTCACAGCGATACGGTACACATAGGTTGAAACACTTGATTCTTTCCGAAACTGATTGAGGGACATCCATATCCCCATCAAAATTTCTTGATATAAGTCAGAAACCTCTCTTTTGTCATGCAAATACGCATAGCAAATTCGATACAAGCGTCCCCTATTGGCTTGAATAACTTGGTCAAAAAGCCTTTCTTGTTCTTTTTTGCTCATGATTTTCTATTGGTTCTGCTTACTCAGGAAGGTACGCATTTTCTCGATCATCCATTCTGGCTTGTCATACATAATGAAGTGTCCTGAGTTTTCTGCAATTTTGAGCTGGAGGTCCGATACTTGCTGGTACTGACCTGAATATATTTGTTCCATACGTTCAAGTGTATACGCGGGAAATTGCGGATTTTCCTGATATGCCCCCATTACTAACACGGGAACTTGAATGTTGCCCACTTCATTTTGCAGGTCGATGCCCATCATTTCAGTCACGACCCATGCTTCGGTTCTAAGATCCGAGTCTAGGGCCCATTTCGCAAGCATTTCCCATTTTGCCTGATCTGCCGTCATGGTTCGAGCCATCATCAATCGTCCAGCATACTCGTCTTCTTCATCCATTTCTAAGAATGAGTTCAAGTATTGTTGCGCAGATGCTTCATTAAAGCCGGTTTGTGCTTGGGGATTCCAAGCGGCGGCTAAGAAAGGAAGTGCGTCTACGACAATGATTTTTTCTATTGCAGGGTGCGAATCTGCAGCAATCCATAAGCTGAGAAAGCCACCCATACTGTGGCCGATGAGTGTCACATCAGATAATTTGTTGTACTCGATATACCCCACAATACCTTGTTTAAACGCTGTTAAATAGCGCTCCTCGTTCATTATTGCTGGAACACCAGCAAACCCGGGCATGGTGAATACATGGGTTTGATAATCGGAAAGTGCAGCAACGGTTTCATTCCAGACTTCACCACTGCTAATCAAGCCGGGAATAAGGATGATCGGTTTACCGCTGCCGCTCACTTCGACTTTAAATTCTATTTTGGATTCTGCTGCACAGGCGAACGAAGCACTGGCAAGTAGTAAAAGCAACACTAGAAAGATAGGATAGATGTATAAAATGCTATTTTTCATAATTACTAACCTCTGTGATTTGATGAAATTGTCACTACAGTTAGTACCGAGATGCAAAATTTCTTACACCTGCCGAAAAAATATTTTAGGGGGCGAATCGGCCGCCAACTCTTTAGGAGCTGTTGTTGCTCCGTTGCTGCGGCATGGTATCGTCCCAAAAAAACAAATGAGAGGCGATAGATGACTGGTTGGATTTGCAGGGTCGAACGGCGGCATTACCGTAAAGTAGCCGAGATAGAAATAGCTAACTGCAGCCAGCAAAACACCCAACCATCACGGCATCTTGCAGGCAACAATAAACACAACCAGCTTTCTCTTAAGCTAATTGCTATCTACTCATACAACCGATGCCGTCCCTCGGCGCGCATTTGTTCCAGTACTTGCCTAAACAACTCTTTTTGCCCGGCGTAGCGCCCGGTGCGGGAAATGGCAATATGGGCTTCAAAGTTGGGTTGGTAGTCTTGCGGCGCAAGGATAAGGGTGTGTTGAAAGCGTGGATTGCTGGCAATTCTGCCTAAAGTTATGTGCTCAGGGCCTACTAGCACATCGGTTTCCTGAAACAGCAGCATCGCCAGCCCATCATCCAGGTTGTCTGCGTTTAGCAGCTGATAGCCGGCAGCTGCATAGCGCTCCTGCAGATTGGCAGAATAGATGCGGCCATCCACAAAGGTAAGACGCAGATTGTCATTTTGTTCAATCGGGTTGTCTTTATGAATAAACCAACTCTCTGGTCTTGCGGCATCGTAAGGCAGCAAATAAAACAACTCATTGCGCTCAGCAGTAAATAGCAAGCCTGCTACAATATCGACCTGGCCGCGCTGTAGCTGCTGCAAACAACGGGGAATGGGTGTTGGCACTGTGTACTCCAGCGTCATGCCAACCCGGGCGGCAAAGTCTTTCATTAAATCAACTTCAGGCCCGCTGGGTGCTTTGTCGGACTCGTATTGCACCCGATTGGGTAAATGGCCTAAGCACCAAATCAAAGTTGCATTGGCGGCCACACTCCCTGTAGGTAGCAGTATAAAAGCAAGTGCAGTAAGAACGCGTCCAGTACTCAGCACAATCCATCCAATTGCAACGCAACGCCTAAGCATCAGTATAGCCTAATGCATAACTCTGACCCTGATCAATAACCATTTAGCGGATTGCTCTATAATTTAGTCAGATAAATGAAGGAGTCTGTTGTGCCTAATCTGTCTAGTAAGCAATCAACAAAAAATGAGCGACAAAAAGTAAGCTCCGGCGATACCCTGCCCGATCTGTCTCCAGCAGCCATTGCAGAGGAAAGCAGTAAAGAAAAAGTCAGTGGCGCACAAGCTTCTCTGGAGGTGGTGTTGCGTGATATTTCAGAGCGAAGTGATGCTCTGGATAATGAGCACTCCTTAGAAACCCTGAGTGCTCAACTGCATTCTATTGTTGGAGGGGCCTCACCGGATGATGTGGCCCTACTTCGAAAGGTACTGCTGCGCGAAGAGTTTGCAAAAACGGCTCAGCTGGATAGCCTTTCCGATGAAGCCCTTAAGCCAAATTGGCAAGAAAGCCCCTACCCCTACCAAAACCGCTTACGTCGCAAAAGCTATGAAAAGCAAAAGTACAACCTGCAAGTTGAGCTGCTTAAGCTGCAGCACTTTGTCAAAGAAACCGGTGCCCGGGTGGTGATTCTGTTCGAAGGACGGGACGCAGCGGGCAAAGGTGGTACCATCAAGCGCTTTATGGAGCACCTGAACCCTCGGGGTGCACGGGTAGTGGCCTTGGATAAACCGACGTTGGCAGAAAAGGGGCAATGGTACTTTCAGCGCTATGTGCAGCACTTGCCAACCGCTGGTGAAATTGTGTTGTTTGACCGCTCCTGGTACAACCGGGCCGGGGTTGAGCGGGTGATGAATTTTTGCAGTGACGAAGAGTACCGCGAGTTTATTCGCCAGGCACCTGATTTTGAGCGCAACCTGGTGCGCTCAGGCATTCATTTGATTAAGTTCTGGTTTTCTGTCACCAAAGAAGAACAACGGCGTCGCTTTGTCGAGCGGGAGTCCCATCCATTGAAGCAGTGGAAATTAAGTCCGGTAGATCGGGCCTCGCTGGATAAATGGGAGCAGTACACCCAAGCCAAGGAGGCAATGTTTTTGCACACTGATACGGCTGAATCTCCCTGGATAGTGGTAAAGTCGGATTGCAAAAAGCGTGCTCGCTTAAATGCGATGCGCTATGTACTCAGCCAATTCGACTACCCGAACAAAGACATTCGGCGCCTTGGTAAGCTGGACCCACTGATCGTCAGCCGGGCCGCAGCCAGCCATGGCATCAAGCGTCCTGACTAAGACCACTGCGAAACAGTTGCAATAACTCGGGGTCGGTAATGCCATTAACAATAAACTGGATGGCAATGCAGAACATCAAGAAGCCCATAATCTTGGTCATGGCATGGGTGCCATTCACCCCGAGCAAGCCATGAAGCTGGCCTGCCAGCCGTAAGGTCAGCAACACAATGCCTGCAATACCGAGGATGCCGAGAAAAATGGCCAGGTATTGCCACCAGTTGGTCGACAAGGTTGCCAGACTGATGGTCACCGCAATGGAGCCGGGACCGCTTAAGCTTGGCATGGCAAGCGGGAAAAATGAAATATCGTCTTTTTTACGGCTTTCCCGCTTTTCATCAGGTGTTAAGTCGACCATGTCCGGTGGATACAGCATGCGAAAAGCGACCCGGCCAATCAAAATGCCACCAGCGATACGTACTCCAGGCAAGGAGATGCCGAAGAAGTTCATAATCAGGCTGCCTGCCACCAAAAATGTGGTCAGAATACCAATCATGTAGAGCACACCACGCAATGCCTGCTCATTGCGGGTATTTTGATCGTACCCTTCTGTTATTGCCAGAAACAGTGGCGCCGTACTGAATGGATTCACAATCGGCAGCAAAGCTGCCACGGTAATAATGATCAGTTCAAACATCTCAGGCTCCGGCTTAACTTCAGCTGGCCCTCGTACTTATTTCTGATAACGACGCACCAGAATGACCAGCCCGATGGTCAGGATCACTGCAGGCACCAGAAAAAACAGCTCACTCATACCTAAATCCTTGTTCTATTGTTATTTGTTCTACCGATTGTATCGACTTTAGCTACTAAAGCAAGGGGGCTTTTTGTTAGAATGCCCGATAAACAAGACGTTGGGTAATCAGCATGCATTGGAAATTTTGGGGACTGGCTATCGGTTGTTGGCCGCTGCTATTGTGGCAAGGCAGGCGTGTTCGCAAGCAAGCACTGCGCTTACCCGAGGCCTGCGGTGATCGGGCTGGCACTCTTGGGCAGGGACAAAAGCTGCGTTTACTGATTTGTGGTGACTCAGCGGCAGCCGGGGTTGGTTGCACCCAGCAACAGCAAGCACTGGCAGGGCAGCTGGTTAACCGATTGGCCGGGCAAGCCGAAGTGCGCTGGCAGTTGCATGCCTCAACCGGCCTCAACAGTGCTGAGCTCTACCAGCAGCTTCAAGGTTTGCCGGCCTCGACTTTGGACTGGGTGGTGGTCTCTATCGGGGTTAATGATGTCACCGAGCTTTGCCCCTCAAGGCGCTACCGGGCACGAATGAACGCCCTGCTTCAACTGATTGAGCATCGATTCGATGGCCCCAGGGTGTTGTTGTCAGCCATTCCGCCCATGCAACATTTTGGCGCCCTGCCCGCACCGCTGAATTATTGGTTGGGATTAAAAGCCAGTGCTCTGAACCAGCAGCTGGAACAGGTGCTTGCCGACTGGCCCAAAGCCAGCTTAGTTAACGCCCCTGCTGTGCTTGAGCGCAGCATGCTGGCAGAGGATGGCTTTCACCCATCTCCCGCTGGAGCCAGTCACTGGGCCGCCCTGGTTGCCGATGCCATGGTTGTACCTGAGCCTGAATGCAAATAAGGCTGCAATAAAGCGCGCACATTGACACAGGCTTTTAATCGAGCAGCCAGCAAGTACAAGCCACCAATTTTACGGTGCAGGAAAATGGCATCGGCTGGTGGTGTATGCCAGTAGTTGTGCTGAAAACTAAGCGCCGTGCCCGCTTCACGAAGGCGCAACGCCAGATCGGATTGGCCAAAATCAAAGGGAGCATCCTGCTGCAGTGGCTCACAGGCCAGTTTCACCAATTCCAGCACCCGCAGACGTTGCTCTGACGCAATCTGCTCACTAAAAAAGCCAATGGTGGTAAGTGCTTGATCCATGCCGGATTGATCGTGCTGCAGGCTGGCTGCGAATAATTGTCGATACGCATCGCTAAAAGCCTGGATATATTCCCGACAAGCACCAAAATCCAGCAGTACCAGTTGCTCTGTTTCTTCGTTGTAGCGGTAATTAGCAAAGTTGGGGTCAGTTTGCACCAACTGAAACTCAAACAGTTCACGAAACAGCAGGCTAAAAAGTTGTGTCACCACCTTATCGCGCAAAGCTTGAGGCTGAGACTGCAGGCTTTCTACCGGCACGCCTTCAACATAGTGCATCACCAGCACACCCGGGCGGCATAAATCCATCCATGGTGTAGGTAACAAAAAATCTGGTGAATCACTAAGGGCTTGTTGAAACCGCATCATAAAAGCAGCTTCCTGCAGATAGTCGGCTTCACGGCTCAGCTGCACTTTGGCTTCATTCAGCAAGGCTTGATAATCGACGCCCTGAGGCAGCAAACCGCTGATACGCAGCAAGGTTGCCGCATTATCCACATCGCTGCTGATGCTTTGCCGAACCCCTGGATACTGCACTTTAACAGCGAGTTGTGTGCCATTATCATGCTCGGCGCGATGCACCTGACCTATTGAGGCTGCAGCCATGGGTTTGAAGGTAAAATCGGCGAAATGACGCTGCCAGTCTTCGCCAAGCTCGGCTTTAAGCACTGCTGCTAACTGTTTGGGAGGCATCGGATTGGCATTGTCGCGCAACCGGGCCAGCATATCGGCTAATTCCGTGGGCAATAAATCCCCTGCATCCATCGACAACAACTGCCCAAGCTTCATAGCCGCACCACGCATGTGTGCCAGCTGACTGGTTACGCGTTTTAGGTTGGATGGTGTTAATAGCAACTCCATCCGGCTACCGGACTCACCTTTTGCCAGGCGTTTAGCACCTTCAGCCAACATGCCACCCGCCAACTTACCGGCTAAGCTGGCGAATCCGCCCAAACGTGCCAGCCGTCCGGCTGGGACTTTACTACTGGAAGACATAACACCTCTTATTAGAGCTCTGTGATAGCTGTTGTACGGAATGGACAAGCTAGTAGCCCACTTGATCGTTTCGGTTGATCCCCTTTGAGTATCCATTTGAACATAAGTCACAATATCGTTAAAATCGATGTTTTAATACTTTAAACAGCCTTTGCCGCAGTTTTTACAATATCAAGGACGTTAGATGGCCAACAGGGATCCGCTGACCAACACCACCAAACTCGCCATGGATCAGCAACAGCGTTTGCGCAAGAAGCTGCCATTGCAGCAAGGCGAGGTGTCAACACTAAGTTTTTGGATTAGCCAGGTTTTTATGATTATTGCCACGGTACTAGGCGTCTACCTTGCTGGCCAACAGGGCTTGGCGCAGGCGGTTAATTTTGAACAAATCCAAAGCGATAAAAATAATTATTACTTACGAAAGTCACTCCACCACGAGCTGGAAGACAATGTAGCGCTGCTGCAAGACTACATCGAGTCGTTGTCGGTGCCGTGCACCCGCTCGGCAGCTCAGTGTTACGCCCTGCAGTTGGACCAGTTTATCTGGCAGAGCATGCAGTTTTCCAATGCCACTCTGGAAACGCCACCTGAGCTGTTACGGGAGTCCAGGGCTTTCTATCGTCAGGTGAACGATATCCAGCAAAAAATCACTCAGAATGTCTATGGTCGAAATTATGCCGCAGGCTTGCTGGAGCAACAAATTCAGCATATGCAACAGGTTGTTTTTCCGATGTTTGAGCAAGATCTGGCGGAGCTGATGGCACTGTTGCAAGCGAATAATGTGGAGGTGAATTAAATGGCGTCAACTCTCTATTGCCCTCGATGCCCGCAGGTGGCCTTACAACATATAGAATTGCATGGCCAGGAGCTGGATCATTGCCCGAATTGCGATGGTCTCTGGTTTGATGATGAAGAGTTAAGTGAGGCCATTCGTCACAAACACGGTTTAACTGACGATTACTGTGTGCGGCAAGGCTTTGCAGAGCCGTTAAAGCAACATCAATACCACTGTCACCGTTGCGATGTGCCAATGCAGCAGTTCCATCTACTGAAAGAGTACCTGGTTACGGTCGATTCATGCCCCAATTGCAACGGTAGCTGGGTTGATGGCGGGGATGTCCGGCAGGTATTGGCGGCACCCAAACTGCAGCAGGCCTTGGCCATTTTGAACCAAAAGGTGTGTCGCAAGAGTTGGCTGTTTCAGTTTTTTACACAGATGCCAAAAGAATACAACATTAAGCCGCATCGAACCCCCTGGCTGACCTGGTCGCTGGTTGCATTGAATTGCCTTATTTATTTGCTGTATGGCTTTAATAATGCCCACACAGAGTGGGTTTTTAGTCACTTTGCTTTTATTTCGATGGATATTTTGCAAGGCCAGAGCTGGTGGGGCTTTATCAGTTATCAGTTCCTGCATGGCAGTTTGTGGCATTTGTTTGGCAATATGTATTTCCTATGGATCATCGGTGACAATCTGGAAGATGCCCTCGGCCGTTGGCGGTTTTTAGGCTTGTATCTGCTCTGTGGCATTGCGGCTGCACTGGTCGAATTAGCCGCCAGAGTCATGGTGGGTCAAGAGTTGTTGATGGTAGGTGCCAGTGGTGCTGTCGCTGGCTTGTTTGGCATGTACTTACTCTGGTTCCGGCATGCCAGCCTGACCTTTATGTTTGTTGTCTGGCAAAAAAAGCTGTCCCCAAGCTGGTACTTTGCCCTTTGGGTAGCCATGAATATCTTCGGCTTGTTACTTGATGATATGGGGGTTGCTTACTGGGCTCATCTGGGTGGTTTTGTCGCAGGTTTAATGATTGGTTACTCTTACCGGCACCATGTACTGCAAAACAACCCACTGCTTTGTTTACTGCAGCGGCCGGAGGCCCGGATTCTCCGCTGATTCCAAAAAATCCTTGTGCACTGCGCCAAAAGTCGACTGGTGAAATTGGCCTAAAATGCGTATACATAAAGCAGAATCTTTTTTGCGAAGGCTGAATCGATGTTAAAACTTGCTTTGTTTGGCTGCGTTATTGGGTGGACTTCTGCTGTCACAGCGGCAGCACCATTGTCAGCTGTGACACCACAAACGGCCGCCGTTGCCAGCCCGGATGCCTATGGCGCAAAAACGGCCAGGCGTATTCTGCAGCAAGGTGGCAACGCCGTCGATGCGGCCATCGCAACCGCCTTTAGTCTGGCGGTGACCTATCCTGAAGCCGGCAATATCGGTGGTGGTGGCTTTATGGTGATTTGGTTTGAGGGGCAGCCTTATTATCTTGATTACCGGGAAACAGCGCCATCGGCATCGTACCGCGATATGTACCTGGATGATGATCGCCAGGTGATTGATAATCTGAGTTTGATCGGGCACCTGGCATCCGGGGTCCCCGGTACTGTGATGGGCATGTGGCAAGCGCACCAACGTTTTGGCTCCCTGCCCTGGGCGGATTTAATGCAACCGGCCATTGAGCTGGCAGAACACGGTTTTAAGGTGCCGGAGACTTTGCAGCAATACGGTGGTAGTGCGCTGGAGCGTTATCAAGGCAAAACCAATTTTGCCGATTACTTTGCCAGCATGACCCCAGGTGAGTTATTTCAGCAACCCGAGCTTGCAGCAACCTTAGGCCGTATTGCTGAGCAGGGAGCGGACGATTTTTACCAAGGGAAAACGGCTGAGCTGATCGTGGCAGAAATGCAGCGTGGTGGCGGTTTGATAAGTTTCGAGGATCTGGCCAGTTACCAGGCCCTTTGGCGTGAACCGCTGATTTTTCCCTGGCGTGCTTATCAGTTAATCACGGTGGCACCGCCAAGCTCTGGCGGCATTGCGCTAAGTCAGTTGCTCAGTTTAAAGCAGCATCGCCAGCACGACTTTGCAGGGGTTGACCATAACTCGGCGCAGTATGTCCATTTACTGGCCGAGATTTCAAAACGGGTCTTTGCCGACAGAGCCGATTACCTGGGCGATCCGGCATTTACCCGGGTACCACAGCAACAACTGTTGGCGGCCGATTACCTGGCGCGTCGGGCCAGTGAAATTAACCCGAAGGCTATTTCCGTCACAGAAGATGTCCTACCCGGTTTAGAGTCCCCTCAAACTACACACTTTTCCATAGTCGATCATGCCGGCAATGCGGTGGCCAATACTTACACCCTTAATCTGGATTTTGGCAGCGGTGTGGTGGTCTCAGGCGCGGGTTTTTTAATGAATAACGAAATGGATGACTTTGCCATCAAACCAGGGGTGCCCAATGCCTTTGGAGTGGTGGGTGGCGATGCCAATGCCATCGAACCGGGGAAACGGATGTTGTCCTCGATGACGCCGAGCTTGTTGGTGCAAGAGAACGAAGTGCGGTTGGTGATTGGCACTCCGGGTGGCTCCACCATTTTTACCTCGGTCTTTCAGGTGATCAACAACCTGTATGATTTCGGTATGTCGCTCGAAGATGCGGTGGCGGCGCCGCGTTTTCACCATCAGTTATTGCCTAAGGATCAAATCGCCATCGAACCTTACCAGCTGCTGAGTAACGAGGTCCAGCAGCAACTCGGCGCTATGGGCTATCGGCTGCATTTGCAGCGCTGGAGCCTGGGTGATATCCAGGCTATTCAGCGCACAGCAGAGACCATCACAGCCGTCGCTGATCCCAGAGGACGTGGCCTGGCTCTGTTGGTTGAGTCGGCGAAAGTAAAAGAAGAGCCAAATCAGACAGAGCCGGACGCCACATCGGTGCTTGGCAGTACAATGTAGACATTTTCAAACAGTAGATCGTCAGGCTGGCTGGTTGGAGTGAGCTGTACAAAGTAGTCTCCCACCTGGTTGACCTGCAGGCACTGATCGACAGCAAACACATGGTCGGTATGGGGCTTGTCCCAGCTGGCCAGCTGCCGGGCTTTGGCTTTTTGCTTGGCGTCGGCTTTGTCTTTGGCAACCACCAGCAAGTAGCGATGGTCCTCACCAAAGACGGCGTCGTGATAGCCACCCAGGTTTAAAAAGAACAACTTGTATGCCTGCTGAACCGGCTCTTGCACCAGCTGCAGCTGAAATCCATCCAGGTTACGCACCCGCATCCAGGCGTCCATGTGCAGCCCTTTAGGCTCTGCAAACCACAGCTGTCGAAGCCGCGGGTAAGTTTGCTCCAGCGTTTCACCTGCCGCAAAGACCACATCATGCAGCTCGGTGTTGGCACCTGGATGCGAGCCTCCGAGCATCACCATAAATAAATCCACAGCACAGTCCCCTGTTGTTTTTGCGGCAGTATAGCCAGTTAAGCATGCGCTGCCAATTGCACAGAGCTGTGGCGAAGTTCATGGCAAATGCATTCGGATCTCGTCCAGACAGCCTGGGTCTTCAATGGTGGATGGCACTTGTGGTGTTTTACCATCTGCTATCTCGCGCAGTACTTTACGCAAAATTTTACCGGAGCGGGTTTTCGGCAGTTTTTGCACGATTTTAGCCTGCTTAAAGCAAGCCACAGCGCCAATATCTTCACGCACCATGGCAACCAGCTCCTGCTCCAACTGTTCTGGTGTAATGAGACTGCCATTTTTCACCATCACCAGGCCAAAGGGCAACTGGCCTTTTAATGCATCGGCAATGCCTATCACGCAGCATTCAGCCACCGCCGGATGCCTTGCAATGATCTCTTCCATTTCGCCGGTTGATAAACGATGACCAGCCACATTAATCACATCGTCGGTGCGGCCCATGATAAAGACATACCCGTCCTCATCAATGTAACCACCATCCCCACTGCTGTAGTAGCCTGGGAAGTTACTCAGGTAACCTGCTTCAAAGCGCTCATCATTGCCCCAGATGGTTTGCAGGCAACCTGGCGGCAGCGGTAGTTTAATGGCAATGTTGCCTTGCTGATTGGCCGGCACTGCCCTACCCGCGTCATCCAGCACCTCAATGCAAAAACCGGGCACCGGCACCGAGGACGAACCAGGTTTGACCGGCAAAGGCTCAATGCCCATCAAATTGGCACAAATCGGCCAACCGGTCTCGGTTTGCCACCAGTGATCAACCACGGGCTTAGCGGTTTTTTCAGTGGTCCAGTCGTACGTCGCCGGATCCAGTCGTTCCCCAGCCATAAAGATGCATTCCAGCGCAGTTAAATCGTAGTGTTGTAACAGCTGAGCTTCGGGGTCGTCTTTACGAATGGCCCGAAACGCCGTTGGTGCGGCAAACAACACCTTGGCCCGATACTGCTGACACAAACGCCAGAAAGCACCAGCATCCGGTGTCATCACTGGCTTGCCTTCGTACAAGACTGTGGTACAGCCCGCAATCAAAGGGCCATAGACAATGTAGGAGTGCCCCACCACCCAGCCAACATCGGAAGCGGCAAAAAAGACATCGCCGACTTGCACATTGTAGATTGCGCTCATGCTGTAGTTCAGTGCCACCGCATAACCGCCGTGATCGCGCACCACCCCTTTTGGCTTACCTGTAGTGCCCGAGGTGTACAAAATATAGAGCGGATGGCAGCTGGCGACCGGCACAGCTTCGGCCGGTTTTGCCTTGGTTAGAGCCTGCTGCCAGTCGTGATCGCGCCCCGGCTGCAATTCAGCGGTTAGCTGCGAACGCTGCACAATCAAGGTGGCCAGTGGCTGATGGCAGGCCAGGTCAAGTGCTTTATCGAGCAGCGGTTTGTAAGGAATGACCTTGCTGACTTCAATGCCGCAACTGGCGCTGATAATCAGCTTAGGGGTGGCATCATCAATGCGTATTGCCAGCTCGTGGGCAGCAAAGCCACCAAACACCACTGAGTGAATGGCGCCCAACCGCGCCACTGCCAGCATGGCAATCACTGCTTCTGGGATCATCGGCATGTAAATGACCACCCGATCGCCCTGGGTCACGCCAAGCTGCTGCATGGCTCCGGCGCATTGCTCAACTTGCTGCAACAGCTGGCTGTAGCTGTAGCATTGCTGAGTGTTGGTGACCGGCGAATCATAAATCAACGCACTTTGCCCGCCTCTGCCGGCGGCCACATGCTGGTCCAGTGCCAGATAGCTGCAATTGAGCTTGCCATCGCCAAACCAGCGGTAGCGGTTGGCGGATACTTGCTCTAAAGCTTTGCCAGGCAGCTGAAACCAGGGCAGCTGCTGCGCCTGTTCCAGCCAAAAAGTTTCGGGATCGGCCATCGCCGTCTGATAGTGTGCTTGATAGCTTGTCATAGCCTTGCTCCATCCATCTGCTGATGGGAAACCTTAAACGTTGTAAGGCTACTTTACTGCAGAATCTTGGCTTTGAAACTTAGACTATGGGCGTACACTCCACCAGCACAGGTGCATGGTCACTGCTGTAAGCATCCAGGCTGTAATCCGGCCGCACCAAGTGTTTATCGAATGTAGCGTAACGCACCACATCGGCCCGACACCCCGGCTGTTGACCATCAAATTCGTCCGACAACAAGATGTAATCCAGCACCGAGCCTTTAGAGCCGTAATAATGGGTAGCGGGCCGCGCGGCACTGGGGGTGTTTTGCTGTTGATTCGCCAATAAAAATGCATCATGCAAGCGAATTGGATTCCAGGCCGGTGCCACCAGGCCATTGGCCTGAGCCTGCTGCTGCCAAAGATTGCCGGCAGCGCTAAGAATGGATAAAGGCGAGGACTCGCTTAGGGTATCGTTTAGATCCCCCATCAACACCAGTGGTAAGCGCTGCTGCTGCCGCCTTTGGTAGAGCGCATGCATCAACAGGTGCGCTTCGGTTCCCCGTTGTACCGTTGCTGCCCAGCGGCCAAAAGCGGCCTGCAATGCACTGTCATGATCGTCTTGCAATAAGGCAGTATCCAACTGGGGACGTTTCGACTTCAAGTGCACCACACAGCAATCCAGCGCCCCGAAAACCGGCAGCTGAATGGTTGCCCGCAAAGGCTGCCGGCTAAAGTGCAAACCGGATAAGCCTGCTGCATTGAGCAAGGCGGTATCTGCGTTTAGTGCCGCACAGGACGTTACTTCATAGCGGGATGCCAGAGCGACCACCGGTTTATGGTAGATGTAATCGGCCAGCAGCTCAGGCTGTTGCACCACAACAAAATACGGGTAACCCAGCGTATGCAATTGTTGTTTCAGGGTGTCGCAGCTAAAGACTTCCTGAAAACCGATGATATCGGGCTGCTGATGCTCAATAAACTGCTGCAGCCACTGCTGCTTTTGCTGCCACTGCGCCTGGCTGTAGATGGCATCGTACTCGTAGCTGGCAAGCGGCGGCTCGATGTAGTTCAGCAAATTAACACTGGCAATACGAAAAGGAATCGACATGATGGAACCCAAGGATCCTATGAATGAAAAGCGCTTGAACACCTGACCAAGCATTTGCACCTCAGCTGCAGACTGGGTACCATGCGCTAAAAGTCACTCTAACTATAAAGGAAATGTCCGTCCATGGTAAAACAACTTGCGGTCAGTCTGACATTGGTTGCCAGCAGCCAGCTATTCGCCCAAAGCCTGCCAATCCCGGCTCAGGATCAGTTTTTTGACCACATTGCCCGCTACTGCGGCCAGGCCTTTGAAGGCCGGGTTACCGAAGCCAACTTTACCGGCATTGAAAGCTTTCAGGAAAATCGCCTGGTGATGCATGTTCGGCGCTGCAGCGAAAACCGGCTGGAAATCCCTTTTCATGTGGGTGACAACCATTCGCGCACCTGGATCCTGACCAAAACCGGTTCGGGTATTCAGTTAAAACACGATCACCGGATGCCGGACGGCAGCCACGATGACGCCACCATGTACGGTGGCCATACCGTCGATGCGGGCTGGCCCAATGCCCAGTCATTCCCGGCCGATGCTTTTTCCAAAGAAGACTTTATTCGCCGCCGCACGCCTCAATCGGTGGGCAATACCTGGCATATGTTCATTTACCCCGGTGAGTTTTTTGCCTACCGTCTGACCCGTCCCGGTCGTGAACTGCGGGTGGACTTTGATCTGACGCAGCCGGTGGACTTACCTCCCACACCCTGGGGTTACGAAGACTAGTACACCGACAAGCCCAGGCGCTCTGCCAGCCGGGTGACCAGAAACATCGCCCGGCAGGAGTTGCCAAAGGTATTCAGTGCCGGGCTCCAGGCCGCTATTACACCGTAATTCGGCACGATGGCGGCAATACCACCGCCAACACCACTTTTGGCCGGTAAGCCGACGGTAAACGCGAATTCACCGGACTGATCGTACATGCCACTGGTGGATAAAATGGCATTGACACGATGGGCATCACGCCGGGAACAGACGCTTTGACCGTTGATCGGATCCTCTCCCCGGTTGGCCAGAAACAATAAGCTTCGGGCCAGTTGCTGACAGCTCATCTCTACCGAACATTGGTAAAAGTAATGATCCAGTACCTGCGGTACTTCAGCCTCAATATTGTCAAAACTTTTCATCAGATAAGCCAAAGCCGCATTGCGATTGCCATGCTCCTTTTCCGAGTGATAAACGCTGGTATTGGCCCAGATCTGCTCAGTTCCGGCCAGTTTACGGATAAAGGTCAACAGCGCTGCTTTGCTGGCCGAATAATGGCTGACCAAGGTATCGGCAATTAAAATAGCGCCGGCATTGATGAATGGATTGCGCGGTATGCCATGCTCCCATTCCAGCTGCACGATGGAATTAAATGGCTGACCGGAAGGCTCCATATGAACACGCTGCCAAAGCGCATCACCGAGCCGGTTCATCGCCAGAACCAGACCAAAAATCTTCGAGACACTTTGGATGGAAAAAGGCTGTTGCGCATCTCCGGCGGTATGCAACTGCCCATCCAGAGTGGCGACTGCTATGGCGGTTTGCTCGGGGTCGACTGCTGCCAGCGCCGGGATGTAATCGGCGACTTTGCCCTGCTCCGGCAGCTGCAGAGCTTCCTCCAGCAGGCTTTGCAACAGCAGCGATAAATTGGAGGGTTGTTTTGGTGTGCCTTCCATCTAACTCCCAAAGATTAACTCAGGCCCACAGAGTGGGCCAGACAGAGTAGTTTGTTAGACCTGACTCGCTATCCACTGCTCGACACGTCGCTCCAGCAGATCCAAAGGCAAGGCCCCGCCACCGAGAATGGTATCGTGAAATTGTCGGATGTCGAAACGATCCCCCAAGGCATGCTCAGCCTGGGTGCGCAGTTGTTGTATGCGAATCATGCCGATTTTATACGAGGTCGCCTGCCCAGGCATCACCAAATAGCGCCGAACTTCTGAACGAACGGCTTCCAATGGGATTGGGGTATGCTGCTGAAAATACGCAATGGCCTCTTCTTCCGTCCACCCCTTGGCATGCAGCCCTGTATCCACCACCAACCGGACGGCTCGCCAAATTTCAGTAACCAAGCGACCAAAGTCGGAGTATGGATCCTGGTAAGCACCCATCTCTTTGGCCAACAGCTCGGCATACAGGGCCCAGCCTTCCACATACACAGTAAAGTTCACCTGGGTACGGAAGCGCGGAATTCCCTCAAGCTCTTGGGCAATGGAGATTTGCATGTGATGACCAGGGTTACCTTCATGATAAGCAATGGCTTCCATTTCATTTTTTGGCATCGCCCGCATGTCGGATAAATGGGCATAATAAATGCCAGGACGGCTTCCATCCGGTGTGCCGGGGAAATAGTGTTGAGCCGCTCCAGGTTGCTCCCTAAAGGGCTCTACACGCTTCACCACTAAATCAGCTTTGGGTAAAATACCGAAATAATCGGGCAAGCGTTCATTGATAAACGCTAAAAACTCCTCGGTATCATCAATGTACGCCTGACGCCCTTCATCCGTATCCGGGTAAAAAAAGCGGTCGTCGGTTCGGATAAACTCAAAAAATTGCTGCAGGTCACCATCAAAGCCTACACTTTCACGGATGGCTTCCATTTCTGCGGTAAGGCGGGATACTTCCTCTAAGCCTAAATGATGGATTTCATCGGCAGTCATGGTCGTCGTGGTTGATACCTGCAGCATATGGTTGTAGTAGGAAAGACCGTCTGGATGACGCGAGACCCCGGTAGGATTCACCAGAGCAAGTTCCGACTCTTGTTGCAGCCACTCCAACAATGCCTGATAGGCAGGTTGAAAATAACTGATTAAAGCTGCTTCAGTCTGGCTGCTAAATGCCTGAGCCTGCTCATCCGTCAATTTGTCGTGCTGCTGTAAGTTGGCTATTTTTTGACGTGAATTTTGCAACAGCGGCGAATCCACATCGGAATCGGATTCAAAGGGCTGACCACGAAGTAAGTTTTCAACCTGCTCGATCACGCCTTCATAGGCAAATCGAGGCGCTCTGATACCTTGCTCGCTGTTCATGCGAGCCTGGGCCAAAACCTGAAGAATGGCGACACTGATCCCCTCAATCCGCTGAATAAAAGCCCGCATGTCTTCTTCGTTGTCAACCTGATGAAAACTCATCAGGATTTGCGGTAACATGCTGTGCAAACCCTGCATTTGATTGAACAAATAGCCATGCTGACGAAATTCAGCCGCAGCTTCCATTTGTTGGTACTGATGCAACCACAGGTCATAAGAGGTTTGCGCTTCTTCAGAAAGCAGCGAACGGTCGAAGTTTTCGGTCAACTCTTTAACACTGGCAGCGGCTCTTGCCAACTGCGCATCTTGCGCTGCCTGACTCATGTCATCGACATCAAACTGCCGGTCTTTGCGTCCCAAAAAAGTTAGCATCAATGGGCTGTACTGCAGTTGTTGCTCGTACTGAGCATCAAACCATTGGTTCAGCCGTTTCGTTTCTTGCTGTTGCAACTGAGCAAAATCGGGTGCAGTCGATGCATCTGACTGTGGTGCAGGTTGGCAACCAGCAAGCAACAGAGCAAGCGAGCTGACAAGCAAAGTATGACGCAGCATAAGTAATTCCTTGTTAAGGTAAGTTGTCACTGTCCACTGTAAACCAGCGCCTGCAACCACTTAATACAACATGCCGGCCTTGGGGTTTAACACAGAAAGAAGATAGAGTGCTTCACTATTGCAGAAATCCAGGGCTGCGCGCAAGTCTGGCTGTATGATTCCTAGCACCTCAAGAATAAAGGGGTCCAACAGGTTGGCTTGCTTGTACAAGTCAGGCTGCACATTGCTAAGCGCCAGGCGAGAAGAAATGTTCAGTAACAAGACGGCAGGTTGGCGCAAGTGTTTGTCGGGTTGATGCTGCAAAGCAATGGGTTCAATGATGCTGGGCGGCAGCTGCCACAGGCGCAGCAAGGCAGCGCTGAGTTCGGCGTAGGTAAAGCCAAGCACCCGACGTTGGCACTGCCAGGGCTTTTCTTCCCGGCTGTACCCGGCGCAGGCTTTGGCCAGTTCCGGATCTTGCTGGCACAGCGCCAACTCGCCAATATTGTGCAGCAAGCCGGACACGTACAGCTGTTCACTTTGCCGCGGAGCCACTTTGTTGCCAAGGGCTCTGGCAATTAACGCCGTATGAACACTCTGCTCCCAGAACCGGTCCATGTCGATGCCCGGGTTTTGCACTTGCTCTGTTACACTGATAACGGCTGAGCTTATCACCAGATTGTAGATGGTCTCACCACCCAGCACGACCAGCGCTTTGCTGATGGTATCGATTTTTTTCGGTAAGTTGTAAATGGCACTGTTGGCCAGCTTTAAAATTTTGCTGGCAAGCGAAGGGTCCAACTGAATCACCTCGGCCACCTCATCCATGTCGGCCCGCTCAGACTCCAGCAGTTGCTTGACCCGCAAATAAGCATCTGGGAAAACAAATACCTCGGTCACATTTTCAGCGTATTGTAGTGCGTTCATCAAACAAGTCTCTGCTTTGGTTGGCCAGCTGCTATTCAGTATAGTCTTCTGACAGGAAAATGATGAAAAGACTTGAAGAATAACAGATTAGCACAGACCCGGCGAGAGCGGGTCCGTGAAAATTCGAGGTGGGTTGAAAATAAAAAAATTGGGCTTGAGGGGCCTGCAAGGCCCCGGGCTACGAGCGCTGTGCTGCCAGTGCCAGCGCATCTTGACAAAGCTGAGTGACTTTTGACCAGTCGCCTGCGGCAATGGCATCCGCTGGCAGTACCCAGGAACCGCCTACACAGCAGACATTTGGCAATGCCAAGTACTCGAGAAAGTTTTTGTCGTTAATGCCACCTGTCGGGCAAAAACGAACTTCAGAGAAAGGACCATGAATGGACTTCAGCGTTTTGACGCCACCGGCGGCTTCAGCCGGGAAGAATTTAAAATGAGTGTAGCCAAGGTCCAGACCCTCCATCAACTCGGAGATGCTGGCAATCCCGGGAATCAGCGGAATGGTGGACTCCCGTCCAGCCAGCAACAGCTCCCGGGTCATTCCAGGACTAATGGCAAAACGAGCACCGGCATCGATGACCTGCTGCAATTGCTCCGACGAGGTCACGGTACCCGCCCCGACAATAGCGTCCGGTACCTCTTGGCTCAATAACCGAATCGCATCCATCGCAACCGGGGTGCGTAAGGTGACTTCCAGTACCCGTAAACCGCCAGCGACCAGTGCTTTTGCCATCGGAACCGCTTCTGCTAAATCATTGATCACGATCACCGGTACCACGGGGCCTTGCGCAAACAAGGTAGCTGGATCCAGTTGCCAATTTTCAAATGCCATAATTGTTAGTCGCTCTGAGTTTGTTGAGTCATGGTTTGCTTCAGATACAAAGCTGCACCGGTTAGGCCAGGTTGCTCGGCCGTGATCACATAGGTTGGAATCGCCTGGTTAAAGGCCTGAAAACGGCCTTTTTGCTCGAAACGGTTGCGAAAGGCACTGCGCTCCAGCAAAGGCAACAGACGAGGGACAATGCCACCGCCAATAAAGACGCCACCAGCAGTACTGAGCGTTAACGCCAGATCGCCGGCTAAGCTGCCAAGGCTGGCAAAGAACTGATCCAGCGTGGCCACGGCCACTGCATCGTCACCTAGTTCAGCCGCTGCGGTAATGGCTGCGGCGGATAAAGGCTCCACCTCACGCTGCTGATAGTCCGCAATGGCCAGATAGAGATCTTCCAGCCCGGGCCCGGATAACAAGCGCTCTGGTGAGACATGACCGTATTTAGCGGCCAGAAACTGATGAATGACCCACTCCTGCTCTGTCACAGGAGCCCAGTCGGTGTGGCCACCCTCACCCGGCAATGGCAGATAGAGGCCACTAGTCAGGGGCAGCAAATGACCGACTCCCAGGCCGGTGCCAGCACCCAATACCGCCATAGGCTTCCCTTGTTGCGGTTGGCCCTGACCAATTTGCACCGATTGCCCCTGCTGCACCACCGGCAAGCACATGGCAACGGCGGTAAAATCATTCATCACCAGCAAGGTTGAAAGCTGCAACTGCTGTTTCATCGCCTGAATCGAGAACTGCCAGTGAAAGTTGGTCATCCGGACCTCATCGCCTTGCACTGGGCAGGCGATGGCAATGGCGACATCCCGAAGCAATTGCAATTGTTGCTGTTCGCGGTAGTGCTGCAATGCATCAGCCAGGCTGGCAAAGTCAGCGCAAGCAAATACCTGCACCTTATCGAGACTCAGATCCTGCAGATTGACCCGACTAAAGCGGGCATTGGTACCGCCAATATCGGCAACAATGGCGTACTTAGCTTCAGCCATGCTCGCCTCCATCTGATTGCAAGTGCTGCTCACTGGCAAAAAGAGCGCAAGCGCCCTCTTCTGCACCCGTCAACTGCATCCGTAACCCGCTAAAAAGCTCACGCCCCATGCCGGCATAGCTCTCGGTCAGGTCAACCTCAGCAAGAGGACGTTTTGCCAGCTCAGCCGCATCCACCAACAGCTCCAACACACCTTGTTCAGCATCGACTTTGATCAAATCACCATCTTGCACTTTGGCCAGCAGGCCGCCTTCAACGGCCTCTGGCGTGACATGTATGGCTGCTGGAACCTTGCCAGAAGCACCGGACATCCGGCCATCGGTCACCAGAGCGACTTTAAAGCCCCGGTCTTGCAACACCCCCAGTGGTGGCGTTAACTTGTGCAGCTCCGGCATACCAATGGCTTTCGGGCCCTGAAAGCGCACCACCACCACGCAATCTTTATTCAACTCTCCAGCTTTAAAAGCGGTATCAAGCTGATGCTGGCTGGAGAACACCACCGCCGGGGCGGTAATGACTTCGGTGCCATCGCGCAGTGCCGAGGTTTTCATCACAGCCCGGCCCAAGTTGCCGGACAGCACCTCAAGGCCGCCATGGCTTTTGAATGGTTTATCGACTGAGGTCAGTACTGTGCTATCGAGCGATTGCTCAGGTCCGTCAACCCAAACCAGCTTGCCATCGAGCAGCTCAGGCACCTGGGTATAACGACGTAAGCCAAAGCCAGCAACGGTTTGCACATCCTCATGCAGCAAACCATGATCCAGCAAGGTTCGGATCAAGTAGGCCATGCCACCGGCTTGCTGAAAGTGATTGATATCAGCCTGACCATTGGGGTAAATCCGGGTGATCAGTGGTGTGGCACTGGACAGTTCAGCAAAATCATCCCAATTCACCAGATAACCGGCCGAACGTGCGACGGCAATCAGGTGCATGGTGTGATTGGTTGAACCGCCAGTCGCCAACAGCCCGACCAGGCCATTGACGATGGACTTCACATCGATCAGCTTGCCGATGGGTTGGTAATCGGTGCCTAGATCCGTTAAGCGGGTCACCTGACGGGCTGCAGCCTTAGTAAGCTCATCCCGTAAGGCGGTACCTGGGTTGACGAAGGATGCACCAGGCAAATGCAGGCCCATCATTTCAACCACCAGCTGATTGGAGTTGGCGGTGCCGTAAAAGGTACAGGTACCAGCAGCATGGTAAGAAGCAGACTCGGCTTCCAGCAGCTCTTCTTTCCCCACCTTGCCCTCAGCAAACAACTGACGAACCCGGGCTTTTTCTTTGTTTGGGATACCAGACGGCATTGGCCCGGCCGGAACAAAGACAAAGGGCAAATGACCAAAACTAAAGGCGGCCATCAACAAACCGGGCACAATCTTGTCGCAGATCCCCAGCATCAGGCCGCCATCAAACATGTTGTGGGATAAGCCAACTGCCGCCGCCATCGCAATAATATCGCGGCTCATCAAACTAAGTTCCATCCCCGGCTGGCCCTGGGTGACGCCATCGCACATCGCAGGGACGCCGCCGGCAAACTGGGCGACACTGCCAACCTCCTGCGTCGCAGTTTTGATTAAAGCCGGATAATGTTCGTAAGGCTGATGCGCCGAGAGCATGTCGTTGTAGGATGAAATAATGCCAATATTGGCTTTGGTCAGGCTGCGCAGATCCGCCTTATCGTCCTTGCCACAAGCGGCAAAACCATGCGCCAGGTTGCCGCACGACAAGGAACCACGATGCGGGCCTTTTAGCCGGGCTTTTTCAATTCGCTGCAGATAAACGGCCCGGCTGTGCTCGCTTCTGGCGGCAATACGATCGGTAACGCGTTGAATGACAGGATGCATAAATAACCTCTATTCGGGAGCGAACATCACCTGGATATCGACGCCAGGCTGCTGTAAGAAAGCGCGGATTGGCATCTGCATGACGTCATCTCCGGCAACGGCCTGGTTCAGTACCGGCAATTTAGCGGGACCGACCAGATGCAAGAAAAGGTGGCGGCTGTTCAACAGCCGCTGTTTCGACAAGGACATCCGCTGATAAGGCGCTGTGGTTGGATTCACAGCCAGCGCATCGGCCGTTGTGCTAAGTCCTTCGGCCAGTTCTTTGCTGCAGGGAAACAGCGATGCGGTATGGCCATCTTCGCCCATGCCCAGTATCACTGCATCAAAAGTTGGCACCGCTGCCAGACGCTGCGCAATGGTATCCGCCCCCTGCTCCGCTTTGGCATCCGCCGTCACCAGGCTGATAAAGTTGGCCTGACTGGCCTTGTCTTGCAGCAACACCGATTTGACCAGTCGCTCATTGCTGTCCTTGGCATCGGCTGGCAGCCAGCGATCATCGGCCAGGGTAATGGTGATTTTGTGCCAGGGCAGCTCAGTGCTAGCCAGTTGAGCAAACAAGGCCTGCGGCGTACGGCCACCGGAGACCGCCAAAAAGGCATGACCACGCTCTGCCACCGCCTCGGATAAAATGGCAATCAAGCGCTCGGCAAAGTCGGCATTCAGGGCGGCACTGTGTTCAAAACGGTGAAATTGCATCAAAAGCTCCTATTCGTCCCAGTTGCGATCATCGCGGGCCAGCAATGAAATGGCCGACACCGGCCCCCAGCTGCCAGCCTGATAACTTTTCGGTGGCTCGCCAGTGGCCTTCCAGGCATCAAGGATGCCATCAACCCAGCGCCAGGCATGCTCGACTTCATCACGACGTACGAAGAGGTATTGATTGCCCAGCATGGCTTCGAGCAACAGCCGCTCGTAGGCATCGGCAATGCGCTTCGAACTGAAGGTTTCATCAAAGCTCAAATCAAGCTTGGTCTGGCGCAATTGCATGCTCTCACCCAGCCCCGGGATTTTGTTCATCACCTGCACTTCGACCCCTTCATCGGGTTGCAGGCGAATAATCAGTTTGTTGGCGGGCAGCTGTTTGTAAGTTTCGTGGAAAATATTGTGCGGCTGCGGCTTGAAGCTGATCACCACCTCGCTGCGTTTTTCCGGCATCCGCTTGCCGGTACGCAAATAAAAGGGAACACCAGCCCAGCGCCAGTTGTCGATATCGACTTTTATC
Source organism: Alkalimonas delamerensis (assembly GCF_030717955.1). Taxonomy (NCBI): domain Bacteria; kingdom Pseudomonadati; phylum Pseudomonadota; class Gammaproteobacteria; genus Alkalimonas; species Alkalimonas delamerensis. The sequence goes on from NZ_JAUZVY010000002.1 coordinate 512,212, forward strand.
GCAACAAAAGTCTCGGTGCTGCTGTTGCTGCGCGCGCCCTCTTCATCCAGGTAGCCTGGCACAGCGCCTCCGGCCACATAGCCACCTGTGTACTGGCCACGCACGGTTTTATCGTGCACATTGCTGATGTCGATGGGTCGCAAGGCTTTTAATACCTTGAGTTTTTCATCCCGAATGCTGTCGGCATCCAGCCGGGCTGGCGGCTCCATCGCGATCAGCGTTAACACTTGCAGCAAATGATTCTGCACCATGTCGCGCATCTGGCCGGCATCGTCGTAGTAACTCCAGCGCCCTTCGACACCAACCTCTTCGGCCACGGTAATTTGCACATGGTCGATGGCATTGTGATCCCAGTTGGAGGCAAAAATGGCATTGGCAAAGCGCAGTGCCAACAGGTTCAACACCGTCTCTTTGCCCAGGTAGTGGTCAATCCGATACACCTGAGACTCGGCAAAGTACTGCGCAACCTGTTCATTGATTTGGCGCGAAGATTCCAGATCATGGCCAATGGGTTTTTCCAGTACCACACGTGCCGGCTCATCCGCCAGACCTGCAGAGTGCAGACCCGCGCAAATTAATGGAAACAGCGCCGGCGGAGTCGCAAAATAACTGACCGGTATGCGCTGTGTTGGATCCACCACAGTGGTGAGCTTCTGATAAGCTTTGGCGGAGGATAAGTCCAGCTGAACATAATGCAGCCGCTGTTCAAAGCGTTGCCAAACAGCTTCATCAATGGGCTCTTTCTTAATAAACTTTTCCAGGTTGGTCCGCACCAACTGCTGATAAGCGGTTTGATCCAGCTCATCCCTTGCTATGCCAACAACCCGGCTGTCATCGTGCATTAATCCGGCTTTTTCCAACTGATACAAAGCAGGCAGTAATTTACGGCGAGCCAGATCGCCCTTGGTGCCAAACAACAGAAGATCACAGGCTTTTGCGGCAGATGACATAATGGAGTCCCATGCTAAAGATGTAATTTTACAACAACAGCCGCATACTAGCGCAGCGTTTTGCCGTTGTAAACCCGACTTATTGTAATTTAATTACAAATATGCTTAAGTGACTTTATTATACCCGCAGTTGACCAGCTAAGATGGGTTTTATGCCGACAACTGTGGTAAAATAAATACTTTTCTGTAACCGGCTTTGGATGTATAACAACATTCATTACATCGCGATTGACGGTTAGGTCGATTACTCAGGAAGCATCGAATGAATGTCCTTGAAAAAATAGTAAATAGCGTGGCCAACTTCAGTAAGTCTGAACGCAAAGTCGCTGAAGTGATCCTGGCTAATCCGCAAACGACCATTCATAGCAGTATAGCTGCTCTGGCCAAGATGGCGGATGTCAGTGAGCCGACGGTCAATCGCTTTTGCCGTCGGCTTGATACCAAAGGTTTCCCAGACTTTAAACTGCATTTGGCGCAGAGCCTGGCCAATGGCACCCCTTACGTCAATCGGCACGTGGAAGAAGAAGACGGGCCCGAGGCCTATACCGCCAAAATCTTTGAGTCCACCATGGCAGCGCTGGACTCCGCTCGCCACAATGTCGACATCAATGCCATCAATCGGGCAGTCGATGTGTTGACACAAGCCAAGAAGATTTCTTTCTTTGGTCTTGGCGCCTCAGCGTCGGTGGCCCACGATGCTCAGAATAAGTTCTTTCGCTTCAATGTGCCTGTGGTCTGTTTCGATGACATTGTGATGCAGCGCATGTCCGCCATTAACAGTGCGGAAGGCGATGTCGTAGTATGCATCAGCCATACCGGCCGCACAAAAAATCTATGCGATATTGCGGCCATTGCCCGTGAAAACGACGCCACCGTGATAGGGGTGACCGCGTACGACAGCCCGCTGGCGCGCGAGTGCACCCTGGTGCTGTCACTGGATGTGCCGGAAGATACCGACATGTACATGCCAATGGCGTCGCGGGTCGCCCAGCTGGTACTGATTGATATTCTGGCCACTGGCTTTACCTTGCGGCGTGGCTCTAAATTCCGTGAAAACCTGAAAAAGGTCAAAGACAGCCTGCGTGGCTCTCGCTTTGAGAAGAAAGATAGTCCAGCCTAAACCACAACGACAGCCGATCAGTGGTCTGCTGTCGTTATTTATTTTCCTACCGACGCTGTATTCTGTAATAAAATTACATTACACTAGTTACCACTAGCCTTCCTCTTCTATTCAGGAGCCATTGATGCCAAGAAGAACTAAAATCGTAGCCACCCTGGGGCCGGCGACCAATACTGAAGCAGCCATTGAGCAACTGATCCGCAAGGGCGCGACGGTTTTCCGCTTTAACTTCTCGCACGGCACTGCCGACGATCATCGGCAACGTGCATCCATGGTACGCAGTGCTGCCAGCAAAACCGGCACCCATGTCGCCATTCTCGGCGATTTGCAAGGCCCCAAAATTCGTGTCTCAACCTTTGCCGATGGCGCTGTGGTACTGCAACAGGATCAAGCTTTTACGTTGGATGCCTCTTTACCCAAGGGCGCCGGTACCCTTGAGCAGGTCGGCATCGACTACAAAGAGCTGCCGCAGGATGTTCAGCCAGGGGATGTGCTGTTGCTGGACGATGGCCGTATTCAACTGCAAGTCACGGGTGTCGATGGCAGCAAAGTGCATACCCGAGTCACCGTGGCTGGCAAGCTGAGCAATAACAAAGGCATCAATCGCCAGGGTGGTGGCTTGACCGCCCCTGCCCTGACCGAAAAAGACAAAAATGACATCAAGCTGGCTGCGGAAATCGATGTCGATTACCTGGCGGTTTCCTTCCCACGCTGTGGTGACGATTTGCGGCTGGCGCGTGAACTGGCGAAAGAAGCCGGCTCCGAGGCCCGCATTATGGCCAAAGTTGAGCGGGCAGAAGCCGTTGCTGATAACGCTACCCTGGATGACATCATTCTGGCTTCCGACGCTGTGATGGTCGCGCGTGGCGATCTGGGGGTTGAGATTGGCGATGCCGAATTGGTCGGCCAGCAAAAACGCATTATCGCCCGTAGCCGTCAATTAAATCGCATTGTGATTACCGCCACACAAATGATGGAATCGATGATCGAAAGCCCGATGCCAACCCGGGCAGAGGTGATGGATGTGGCCAATGCGGTGCTTGATGGCACCGATGCGGTGATGCTGTCGGCAGAAACCGCCGCTGGCGCCTACCCTGCTGAAACCGTCGATGCCATGGCACGGGTCTGTATTGGTGCCGAGAAACATCCCAGCATTAAAGTATCCAAACACCGGCTCGACGAAACCTTCAGTGAGGTCAGTGAAACCGTTGCCATGTCGGCCATGTATGCTGCCAACCACTTGCCAGGCATCAAAGCCATCATAGCTCTGACGGAGTCGGGGTACACTGCCAAGCTGATGTCGCGCATCACCTCGACCCAGCCCATCTATGCCCTGTCTCGCCATGAAAAAACGCTGAACAAACTGGCGTTGTACCGGGGCGTCTATCCGGCATTCTTTGATACCCGGACCATCCCGGCGCAAGAGCTGGCCAACAGCGCCATTCAATGCATCGCATCCAAGGCTGAGCTAAAAAGTGGCGACCTGGTGATTCTGACCCATGGCGATCAGATGGAAACCATAGGCGCGTCCAATACCTGCAAAATTGTTCAGGTTAAGTAGCCGCTAGACCCATCGATTTAATAAGCCACCTTCAGGTGGCTTTTTTTATGCTGCGATGGAAGTACTGACGCCAAAGCGGTGATAAGGCGGTGATCATCGATCCCGTCACCACCAGACAAGCGCCCAGAATGGCCCAGCCATTCAGTGGCTCCGGCCTTAGCCAGTCGGGTTGCAGTGCATGCAGCCCTTTGGCAACCAGAATGGTCACCAGAGGCGTTATCGCCAGTACGGCACTGACTTTGTAGGCTTCCCAGTGGTGCAATGCTTCGGCAAAAGCGCCGTAGGCAACCACGGTATTGAGGCAACAGAACAGCAAAAACAGCCAGTGCCAGAGCGAGAGATGCCACAGCGGCTGCAAATCGGACAAGGGCATAAACACCAAAGCACCGGCGCAGTAAATCAACACCATGATTTGTTGTGAGCTGTAATGCACCAACAATTGCTTTTGTGCCAGCGCATAGGCCGCCCAGGTCACTGCGGCCCCGATAATCAACAGCAGCCCCCAGCTTTCTTCACTGACGCTGGTAAGCAAGGGAACAAGGCGCTCATTAAAAAACAGCAGCAGACCAATCAGCAGTACCAGGGCGCCAACTTTTTGCCACAACTGCAAGCGCTCTTTAAAGAGCCACACGCCGCCCAGCATCATCAGAAAAGGCGCCAGTTGGATCAACAGCTGGCCGGTTTCAGCAGTCAAGTAGTTCAGGCCCGACATGTACATCAGGTAGTTGGCCAGTAAGCCAGCAATGGCAATGAGCAGCAGCAGGATCCCCTGTCGGCTTAACAAGGACAATCTGGGCCATTGCCCCTGAGCCTGTAACCAAAGCCCTACCAGCAAAGCCGCCACTAAAAAGCGGACACCGGTCAGGGTGCTGGCGGTTAGAAAATCCAGCAAGACTTTCAATACAATGGGCAAAACGCCCCACAACACGGCGGTGGTCAAAGCCAGGCTAAAACCCAGCAAAGCACGGCCAGAGACCTGATGCATATCAGCAACCTGTTTTAGGTAAATATACCTAAGCAACCTCAAGATGCGAGTTTCAGAAGTCACTTAGGTATAAACCCTACCATTGTCGCTGATTGCAGAGAAAATGTCGCTTAATTTCAGTAAACTGTAGCTTTAATGCGACTTGCGGCAGATCAAGCCAGCAAGGTTTGCTTTTGCTATACTGCCAGCATGAACGAGACATCAGGAGTTAGCATGAGCAGCATTCGTCGTATTGGGATCCTCACCTCAGGAGGCGATGCGCCGGGTATGAACGCCTGCATCCGCTCCATCGTGCTGACAGCCGCCGCCCATCAGATTGACGTCATCGGTTTCTCGCATGGCTACAACGGCCTGATTGAGGGGGAATACCGCACCTTATTGCCCTACCATGTGCAACACATCATTCATCTGGGAGGCACCATTTTAAAAAGTGCCCGTTGCCCCGCCATGCATACAGAGCAAGGGCCCAAAGCGGCAGCACAAACCTTGCAGCAACTGCAACTCGATGCCTTGTTGGTTATTGGGGGGGATGGCAGCTTTAAAGGGGCTCTGGCCATTGCCCAGCATTACTCCGGGCAAATCCTGGGCTTGCCCGGTACCATTGATAACGATGTCGATGGTACCGACGCCACCATCGGCTACGCCACCGCCATCGATACTGCTTTGGATGCGATAGATAAAATTCGCGATACCGCCGATGCCTTTGAGCGCATTTTCCTGGTGGAGTTAATGGGCCGGCACAGCGGCTTTATCGCACTGTCGGCTGGCATTGCCAGTGGTGCCGAGCAAATTATCTGCCCAGAGCTGGGACGACTGACCCCGGACGATCTTGAGCGAGTGACTCGCCCGATTCAAAATGCCCAGCTGGTGAAAGGCAAAAGCAGCTACATCATGGTGGTGGCCGAACATTGCTATCCCGGTGGCAGCACGGCTTTGGCCGAAGCCATCACCAAAGCCATTGGCATTGAATGCCGGGCATGTGTACTGGGCCATATCCAACGTGGTGGTTCACCGATTGGCGCCGATCGCATTCTGGCAACCAAGCTGGGAGCCTATGCAGTGGAGCAACTGTTAAAAGGAGCGCACTTGATGATGGCCGGTGAAGTCAACCACACCGCTTCTCTGTACCCGCTGCAAGCCAGTGGTGAAGGAAAAAAACGCATCGACCCTTACCTGCTGCGCTGGCAACAACAGGTTGCCAGCGATTGAAGGTGGCGCTTGGAGAAAAGGCCTAGGCACCTTTGAAGACTTGTTTCACTCTGTCTTTGTAACTGCGGCTCACTTTCACCGTTTGCTCGTTGCTCAGCACCAGTTGATGCTCGCCATTGGGCAGCATCTGCAGCTTGACGATGGTATTGACATTGACAATGGCAGAGCGATGCACACGCACAAACAAGCGGGGATCCAGTTCCTGCTCCAGTTCTTTCATGGTTTTGCGCAGAATATGAGTCTGGCCATCCCGGGTATGAATGCACATGTAATCGCCAGCCGCATCCACCCAGTGAATGTCCACCACCATCACCCGGGTAATTTCGCCACTGTCTTTGATGCTAATGGCTTCAGGGTAGCGGGAGTCGACTACCGGCTCTTCATTGCTAAGTCGCTCCAGGATGGTTTCAGCATCATCCCCGGTTAAGCGAGATACCACCTGAGCCAATTGCGACTTATGCTTTTGCACATCCTTGCTTTCAAAGGCCTTGATGGCTTTGTCGATAGCCAGCCTCAGCCGCTCAGCTTCAACCGGTTTCAGCACATAATCGATGGCATTGACATCAAAAGCTGCCAACGCATAGTGATCGTAGGCGGTGACAAAAATAACGTAGGGCATTGGCAGCTGTTGCTGCTGCAACTGCTCCAGAACAGCGAAACCATCCATGCCCGGCATTTCCACATCCAGAAAGACCAGATCGGGCTGGTGCTGAGCAATGGCGTCCAGTGCTTCTTTGCCATTGCCACATTCGGCTACCACCTTGAGTGTGGGATACTCATTGAGCCGGTACAACATCCCCTTGCGCGCAAGAGGCTCATCATCAACCACCACCACATTCAGCATTGTTCAGGATCCCGCTGTTTCAAGTTCATAAGGAATTCGGATATTCACTCTCAGCCCTTGCGGCTCATTGTGGGTCAGCACCAGTGAAAAATTATGATCGTACAAAGCCGCTAAACGCTCCCGGGTGTTGACCAGGCCTACGCCACTGTGCTCGGACTTTGGCAGGCCTCTGTCCAGCGGCACACCTGGCCCATCATCCGCAACTTCCAGTAAAAGGTCGTGACCAAATTTTTTGGCCGAAATCGCAATGGTGCCGCCCTCAACTCTGTTGGCAACCGCGTACTTTATGGCATTTTCAATCAGAGGTTGCAAGATTAAGCTGGGCACCAGCGCCTGGCAGGCATCATCCCCGACTTCAAAGCTTACTTTCAGCCGCTCAGAAAAGCGCACCTTTTCGATTTCAAGGTACAATCGGGCTGCACTGATTTCTTGTTGCAGTGGTACCTTTTTAATTGGATCCTTGTACAGGGAATAGCGCAAAAAGTCACTGAGCCGGGTCACCATTTTCTCAGCCGTATCGTTTTCCCGTGTCAGTACCAGAGTGGCGATCGCGTTCAGGGTGTTGAACAGAAAGTGCGGGTTCAGCTGGTAGCGCAGCATTTTTAACTGAGCTTCGTGCGCCCTGTTGGTTGCAGTTAACAGCTTTTGCTTTTCACGTTGCAGGGTCTGGTAGTATTTAATTCCGAAGTAGAGCCCGCTCCAGCTCAGAATCACATAAAAAGATACCGGCGCGTGTCTCAGATAAATTTGCATCCAGCTCCAGCTTTTGGGGGTAAAGCCATGCCGGTAAATTTCCCAGTAGGAGTGATTTTTAAAAATAGTCCAGATCACGGCCACCAGGGTGGCCAACATCAGTACCGTGATGATCATTTTCAGCGGGTGCCAGTGCCAGGCGCGTTGATAGACGTAGCGCAGCGGTATGGTCAACAGCCAGCCAACAAACGCATCCAGCATCACCACCCAAAGATAGGCATCGCGCATTTCCTGCACCAAAGAGCCAAGGTAATGCACCACCGCAAAGCCAATCCAGCCAAGGGTATGAAGCAGCCAGAACTGCAGATGTTTTTTGTCGTCAATATTGCGCAGCAAAGCACGATCCCCAGGGCCTTTGGTAAGGACTATTATACCCAATCAGACCACCACTGCGGACCGGTTAAACCTGATTCTTGCTTCATTAGTCGCATCAGCCTTGATACCGGATGCCCAAACGCTGCAACACAAAGCTCAGCAGCCAGGCCGGGCCTATCAGCAAAAAGAAAATATCCTGAAAAAAAGAAGGTTTTTTGCCTTCAATCCTGTGGCCAATAAACTGCAGCAACCACATCAGCACAAAAAGCGCTAAGCTGGTCAGCCACAGTGGCGTGGTTAAGGCTTGCTCATGCCAGCGCAGCAGCGTGAACACCAGCGCGGTAAACAAAGTCATGCCAGCCCCAAGGGCAAAGGACAAGCGAAAATAGAACACCAGCACCGGCAAGGCTATCAACATGGACCAATTGATGTCATTGGCACTAAAACCAGCCAACGGCATCGGCAGGGACCACAGCAAGCCAAACACAGTGGCATAAATGACGGGCACTGCCAGCCAGTGAATGGCTTTATTGACCGGGTGTTGGTGACTGACCGCGTAGTCGTCAAACCATTGCTGTGCTGTTTTCATAGGACCACCTGTAAGAAACGACTGGCCCTACCAGACTAATCCGATTGTTAACAAAGTCAAGTTATTCAGCCAGCCCCGCCAGCACTGGGATGGGTTTGCGATCAGGCCCCAATGCGACAAAGGTAAAGCTGCCGGAAATGGCTTTGTGCTGATCGTCCTGATACATGTGCTCCAGAAAAATATCCACATGCACCCGAATGCTGGTGCGACCAACATGATCGACCTTGGCCACCAACTCAATCAAACTGCCGGCCGGAATGGCTTCTTTAAAATCGACCCGGTCGGACGATACCGTCACCAGAGGTTTGCGGCAAAAACGGGTGGCAGCGATAAAGGCCGCTTCATCCATCCAGGCCAGGGCCTCGCCACCAAACAAGGTGTTGTGGTGGTTGGTTCGGCCGGGGAACACGGTTTTAGTGACCCGGGTTAATGCATGCTGCATGCGTTTGGCAATGAGGGCGTCTTGGTTCTCTGTGCTCATCAGTGGCTGCTCGGTTTTGGACTGCGGGCGCGCATTGTACGTCAACCCGCATCAAATGCAATGCTGCGGCCCGCAGTTGTCGCTGGTTACCGCATTGAGCTTAGCATCGGGCCAAGTGGCTGGCCACCTACCAGGTGCAGATGAATGTGATACACCTCCTGACCACCATGCTGGTTGCAGTTCATAATCAGCCGATAACCATCCTCGGCAATGCCTTCGGCTGCCGCCAGTTTGCGCGCTACGGTGAACAGTCGGCCCAGGGCAGCTTCGTGGACAGGCTCAACATCGTTGACGGTTGGGATTAACTGATTGGGAATGATCAGAATATGGCTGGGGGCTCTGGGATGGATATCGCGAAATGCGGTGACCAGCTCGTCCTGATAGAGAATATCGGCTGGGATTTCCTTTCGGACAATTTTACTGAAAATGGTTTCTTCCGCCATGAGAGATCCTTGTCGTGTTACAATCGTCAAACAGAGTCTGTAGGAGAATTCAGTATATATGAAGGCCTTGATTCAATACCAGCTCCGTTCCGTCGATATTGCCGCCCACCTGATTGAGGTGGAGCTGCAAGTTCGCCCCCGTCAGGATGCCCCCTTGCAGTTGCAATTGCCCGCCTGGATCCCAGGCAGTTACATGATCCGTGACTTTGCCCGCAACATCGTCTGGCTGAGCGCTTGTGACGCACAGGGCGCACTGAGCCCGGTAAAAATCGACAAGCAAAACTGGCAGATTGCTCACCGCGGTGAACCGGTGACGGTGCGTTACCAGATTTATGCTTTTGATCGCTCGGTGCGGGCGGCCTATCTGGACGATGAAATCGCCATTCTAAACCCGGCCTGCCTCTGCCTTTCGGTCGCAGGTTTTGAGTCCGAGCCGCACCAGTTGGAGGTGCTAAAGCCCACCGAGGCATGGGCCAAAGACTGGCGGCTGGCTACAGCCTTGCCGGCCATGGCCGGCACCCCAGAGCTTGGCTTTGGCTGCTACCTGGCGGCTGATTACCAACAGCTGATTGACAGCCCCTTGCTGGCCGGGCATTTTGAAGTCAGCCGCTTTGACATCGATGGCGTGCCCCACTACCTGGTAGTCAGCGGCCGAAACTGTTTTGACATGGCGCGTTTTAGTGCCGATCTGGCGCGGATTTGCCAGCAACAAAAAGCCCTTTTCGGTGCCCTGCCCGACGACTTGTCGGCCTATTGGTTCCTGACCTGGGTGACCGACAGCGGCTTTGGGGGGCTGGAGCACCGCGATTCAACGCTGCTGCTGTGCAGCCGCTTTGATCTGCCCGCGAGCAACCAGCCGGCGCTCAGCGAGGGCTATCAGACCTTGCTCAGTCTGTGCAGCCATGAGTACCTGCATACCTGGTGGATCAAGCGGTTAAAGCCTGCCGAATTTCACCCCTACCGCCTGGCGCAGGAACAATACAGCCGCCAACTTTGGATTTATGAGGGCTTTACCTCCTACCTGGATGATTTAGCGCTGTACAGCAGCGGCCTGCAAAACGAGGCGGATTACCTGCGCGCTTTGGAAAAAACCATCAGCAGGGTTACGCGTAATCCAAGCAATACCGTGCAATCGCTAGAAGACAGCAGCTTTGATGCCTGGACCAAGTTCTACAAGCAGGATGAAAATGCCGTCAATGCCGTGGCCAGCTATTATGCCAAAGGCGCTCTGGTTGCCCTTTGCCTGGATGCGGCTTTGAGCCAACAGCAGCGCAGCCTGCCCGAGTTGATGCGACAACTTTGGACGCAGCACCTTGATGGTGGCACCCCGGATGGCGCCATTCAGGCCATCTTACAGAATTGGCAATTGCCTGAACTAGCCACCAGATTGACGGCCTGGGTGCAACAGCCGGAAATTCTGCCGCTGGCGGAGCTGCTGCCTGCGCTTGGGCTTTCACTGAGCTTTCGCCAGCCGCAAGGGCAGGATGATCTCAATGGGCCGGCGAAAGAAACCGAAGAAGGCAGCCCACAGCAATCTGCCTGGTTGGGGGCCCTGTCCCAGGGCAATGAGCTCTGCCTGAAGCTGACTGCCGTCTATCATGGCGGCCCGGCGCATCAGGCAGGCTTGATGGTGGGTGATGAGGTGTTGGCGCTGGCGGGCTACCGTCTGAACCAGAGCAGTCAGGCCGAGCTGTTGAAACGCTTACCTAAACAACAGCCGATTGAGGTGCAGTTCTTCCGGCGCGATCGGCTGTTGTCGTCCAACATGGTGCTGACCGAGCCACCGGCCACCGTGGCGCAGCTTACCGTAACAGATGCACAGCTGCTGGCCCATTGGTGGGCCAAAGCTGCCCGCGAGCCGCAAGTTTAACGATTGGGATCCTGCAATGGCGGCGCGGGCTCGGGCATCAGCAATGCCGGGTCCAGCCGCTCCTGAAACCAGTTGATACGCCAGTCCAGATGCGGGCCTGTTACCCGGCCGGTAGCGCCCATATCGGCGACCAGCTGCCCCTGCTCGACTTTGTCACCAACCTCGACCCGAAAGGCATCGAGATGCATCAAGGTACTGCTGACGCCATAGCCATGATCAATAATCAGCGTCAGACCCGAGTAATAAAGATCGCTGGCCAGAGTCACCACACCACTTAAAGGTGCATAAACCGGACTGCCAACCGGGCCGGCAATATCCAGCCCAAGATGCGGATTGCGTGGCTGACCATTGAAAATGCGCTGAGAACCGTAGACACCGGTAATGCGGCCGTATGCCGGCCACTTCGGTTGTTCAAAGGCATAAGTCAGCTCAGAGCGCTGCTGGCGTGCCGCTGCAACCGCCTGACTGTCAGCGCGGATCCGGGCCAGTACTTCCGGCGGCGGACTGACAAAGCGTTGCTCAACCCCTTCGATACGCTGAATATCGTAGTCCCTGGCACTGAATTGCAAAGGCAACCGCAACGACTGCCCCTGGTACTCGACCCGCAGCTCGTGTTCAAGCGCAGCGTCACGACCAATGCCAAATACCAGTTGCCCGGTTGGACTGACTTCCAGCGGCTGCTGGTTGAACCAAACCTGGCTGCCGGCTGGAACCTGTGCCCGGATCAGGCTGCCCTGGGTCAGGGTGCCTTGCAGTTGGATCTGTTCCGGGCTGAGTTCGGCCAGAGCCCAGCCACTGAGCCACAGACTAGCGCTCAGCAATAGCGCCTTTCCCCACCCCTTCATAAGCCTCCACCCGATACTGATGTGAATTGTCGATCTGCTGCAATTGTCCGGCAATAAAGTCGGCCAGGCACTCTACCGTAGTGTCGCAAGGCACGACTTCGCAGTGACTGGCTGGCAGACAAAGCTCAAACTGGCCCTGACCGGATTGATAACGTGAACAGAGATCGTCCTTAGCTGGCGTAAGCCACTGCAAGTCTGCAGCGCTGCATTGATCCTCGGCCGTCAGCAAGTAAATATCCTGCCAACGATCAGCCCAGTATTTGTTTAACCGCGGCGATAACATGCCATCCTGATAAATGCGGATCAAAGAGCGGTGACCATGGGCGATTCGCTGGCAGTTGCCATCGTGCTTCTTCAGTCCATGACTGTATTGGTAACTGAAGCCCTGACTTTGTTCGTGCCGTAATGTCAGTCGGATCTGCTGCACACTGTCGGGCAACAGACCAGCCAGTTGCTGCAAAATAAATTCTTCAATGGCGCTGTGGTCGACCTGCTCGGCATCAAGCAGCGCAAAGGCTTGTTGCGGACCGGCCACCTGGATGCTGCCACGGGCACTGTCAAAACGCACCACCAGCTGCTCAGATTGCTGTTCAAGCCTGGTCGCAGCCGACTGCACCGGAATGGCCAGCGCATGATCCAGGCTGCTGTCGATGGCTTTTTTGATGATTTTCTTTACCAGACCAAAGTCCAGCACCATCGAGGCCTGATCCAGGCCGCCTTCCAGCTCCACATCGACAATCAGGCTTTCACCCAACACGCCGCGTTGCGGACACAGGTAGGAAAAATCAATGACCGTCAGATCACGTACAAATAAAATCATAACCACTCGCAGTCGTTAAAAGAGCCCCATTATACGGTACAGGCACGGGCCATGGCTACCGATCATGCTCGTTCAGCCAGCGGTTCAACAGGCCAATCTGACCGCATTTATGGGCGGCATACATTAAGCGCAGCGCATTGCTGATCAGGGTGCTGTCGTTCCAATCGGTTTTTTGTTGAATGTCCTGATAACAGCGCAAGGCTTCCGGGGTCAGATAACCCCGCAACTCTTTTTTACCGGCTTGTTTTTGGCGCTCACGGTAACGGCGCTGCTTCTCGGCATTGTTGAGCGCCTCTTTATGCTCTTCTTTAATCTCTTCGTTGCTACGATTCTCTTGGCTCATGTGTTCCCCAGAGCAGATAACGTGGTGAAAAACAGACTCAGGGCGCGACCTTTTGCACTAATCGGACTTGCTTAGCGTACAAGTGTTCGCTAAGCTCCATCCCCAGAAAGTTTAGCCCTTGTGTGATGGAATCAAGATACATGATGAAGAATAGCTTTACAAAAGAAGAATTGCTGGCCTGTGGCCGTGGGGAGTTGTTTGGCCCGGGCAACAGCCAATTGCCCATTGACCAGATGCTGATGATGGATCGCATTCTGCACATCTCAGAGGAAGGTGGCGACTTTGGCAAAGGCGAAATTATTGCCGAGCTGGATATCACCCCTGAGCTGTGGTTCTTTGCCTGTCACTTCCAGGGCGATCCGGTGATGCCTGGCTGTCTGGGGCTGGATGCCATGTGGCAGCTGGTTGGCTTTTTCCTTGGCTGGTCCGGCGGTCCGGGCAAAGGTCGGGCCCTTGGCGTCGGTGAAGTGAAATTTACCGGTCAGATCCTGCCTACTGCCAAGAAAGTGACTTACCGCATCAACATGAAGCGGGTGATCAAGCGCAAACTCTTTATGGGGATTGGCGATGGCTCGGTCAGTGTCGATGGCCGTGAAATTTACACCGCCAAAGATTTAAAAGTGGGCTTGTTTACCGATACCACCAGCTTTTAATCTGCCCCTGGAATGCAACAAGCCCCGTAAAACGGGGCTTGTGAATGGGATTCAGTCGGAGGGGTTAGATCCCCTTGTTATAAAGACCGGTACCACGGTCTTCCATAGCTTCACGCCAGCCCCCTAACCACTGGGAGCGCACTTCGAGATTTTGGTAAGGACAGATTTCTTTCGAACGGCCAGTGACTCCGGCCCGGTAACCTTGTGCGTGTGCACGTTCAAGACGATCACGTTTTTGTCGTTTCATACGGCAGTCTTCCTCAATCGTTGCTAATAACAACACTGAACGCAAGACAATTGCATTCAGTCCGCCATTAATAGATAAGACATCGCTACCAAAGGTTCAACCCTGTTTTCGTCCGATAATCGACTCTTTATTCTAACCGGCTGATATGACAGTCAAATTACAGAAAAAAGAATCTGTTCATTTTTTGCATGCAATGAAGGCGCAAAACGGAATGCAAGTTGCTAGTTAGTGCCCGTCCAGAAAGGCGGGCACTAGCGCAGCGCAGGGATGTGCTGCCATTTTCACAGCGTGGTAACACATTGAAAATGTGAGGCAAATGGAAATCGCAATTTTCATTTGTCGTTCCAGAATAAGGGCAGGAGCCCGTTTCTGGATGAAAAATAGTTATGGCGAATGCCGATGGGATGCTGCTATGAAAATCCCGGTGGCTGTGACAGCTCACCGGGATTGCAATGTGCGCCTATGGACTAAGCGGCTTAGCGGCTTAGTGGCAAGGTTGGGTATTTGATGCCGGCCATTTCATTCATCACGCGAATCACCTGCACGCTGTAACCGAACTCGTTATCGTACCAGACGTACAACACACAGCGATCGCCATCGACGATGGTGGCCTGCGAGTCGACTACACCGGCATAGCGTGAGCCGACCAGATCGGAAGACACAATCTCAGTCGAGCTGGTGTAATCGATTTGATCCTGCAGCTCTGAAAACAGAGCCGAGTCTTGCAAGAAGCCGTTCAGCTCGTCTTTGCTGGTGGCCTTATCCAGGTTCAGCGACAGAATCGCCATCGACACGTTCGGCGTAGGCACCCGAATAGCATTGCCGGTCAGCTTGCCTTTTAACTCTGGCAAGGCTTTGGCAACAGCACTGGCAGCACCGGTAGAGGTAATCACCATGTTCAGTGGCGCGGCACGGCCACGGCGCTCAGCCTTGTGGAAGTTGTCGATCAGGTTTTGATCGTTGGTGTACGAATGCACGGTTTCGACATGGCCATTGCGAATGCCGTACTGGTCATTCAAGGCTTTTAATACCGGAGTAATGGCGTTGGTGGTGCAGCTGGCCGCAGAAACAATTTTGTTTTCCGGCAGGATCATGTGCTGGTTCACGCCATACACCACATTCGGTACTTCGCCTTTGGCCGGGGCGGTCAGCAGCACCCGGGCCGTGCCTTTGGATTCAAAGTGAATCGCCAGCGCTTTGTCGTCTTTCCAGACACCGGTGTTGTCCACCACCAGCGCATTGTTGATGCCGTACTGAGTGTAGTCGACATCGGCCGGAGAATTGGCGTAGATCACTTTGATAAAGGTACCATTGGCTTTAATACCCTGGTTCTCGTGATCCACCGTAATGCTGCCATTGAACAGGCCATGGATGGAGTCACGACGCAGCAAGCTGGCACGCTTTTCCAGGTCCCCTTCTTTGCCGCCCCGCACCACGATGGCACGCAGACGCAGCTTGCTGCTTGGGCCATTGCGCTCCAGCATCAGACGAGCCAGCAGACGGCCAATACGACCAAAACCGTACAGCACCACATCGGTCGGCTCGACACTGTCCGGGTTGTCCAGCAGATCTGCCAGCTCACGCTTCAGATAATCCTGCAGACTGGCGCCGTTGGAGGAATTCTTGTACTGGTAGGCATAAGCCAGTTTACCAATGTCGATGCGGCCCGGGGCCAGATCCAGTTGACTGATGGCTTCTAAAATTGGAAAACTTTCCCGCAAACGGAGTTTTTGTCCTTCGTAACGCTCCACCATTTTGTGCGCTTTGATCAGCTCAATGGTGGTGGCATTGACCAGAGGCTTGCCATAGACCACAACTTCGACGCCTTTGTTGCGGTACAGGCGACCGATTAACGGCAGCATGTTCTCGGCAAATTCCTGGCGCTCCTGCCAGCTCTTCTGGTACTGTTCTTCGTGTGATAGGGTCATAATTCGGCCTTTTAACATCAGTCTGCTGAATGGAATGGGTACAGATACAGAGTCGCCCTTGCGAGCGGCGGCCTATTGTAATAGAAACTGAAAGGTTACCACAACAGTTACAGGTCTTTTTCCGGCCGAAACTGCAAGGAAACCGAATTAACGCAGTAGCGTTGACCCGTCGGTGCAGGGCCATCATCAAACACATGGCCCAGATGTGCATCGCAAGCAGCGCAAAGGATCTCGGTCCGCACCATGCCATGACTGTGATCCGGCTGGTAGCGCACTTTGCCATCCAGCGCCTGCCAAAATGACGGCCAGCCACAGCCGGCATCAAACTTGGTTGTCGCGTCAAACAAATGCGCACCACAGCAAATACAGTGGTAGCTGCCGGCAGCTTCCTGATACAACAGGTCCCCCGTAAAAGGTCGCTCGGTGCCTTTAAGCCGGGTTACCCGGTATTGCTCCGGGCTCAGTTGTTGTTGCCATTGCTGATCGTTTTTTTTCTGCATGCGGTTGCCTTTAAATAGTCAGTGCGTGATCGCTGTACGGGTAATCGTGCGCTTCCAGACTTTCCTGATAGCTTTCCACCCGGTCGGCAGCAATGTCGGTTCGGTAAAACTGGGCAATGTGATAAACCGCATCGCCTTCATTGACCAAGGGCAATTTTAGCAAGCCGATAATGATGCCGCTGTAAGGTGCTCTGATTTCCTGCTCCGACTCGCCAAAAGGATCGGACACCACCCCCAGCACGGTTTGATCTTTTTGCACCCGTGCCCCTTCACCGACAAAAGCCCGGAAAATACCACTTTGCGGTGCCCGCACCCAGGCACTGGAACGTGCCATTACCGGCTCTGGTAGGGGTTTTCGCCGTGTTGCCGGCAGCATATCAAGCGCCCGCATAACCCGCAAAATACCCTCGACCCCACCACGAATAGAGACTTCATCAAAGCGCAGCGCCTCGCCGGCTTCGTAGAGCAGTGTTGGAATTTTAAACTGGCCGGCGGCTTCGCGCAGAGAACCTCCGCGCAATTCTGAGTTCAACAGCACCGGAGTGCCAAAGGCTTTGGCCAGCCGCAGCGCTTCCGGGTCGTCCAGATCGGCCCGTATCTGCGGCAAGTTAAAGCGATGCAAAGCACCGGTATGCAAATCAATGCCATGGGTCGACTGACTGACGATTTCCTGCATAAAAAGCCGGGCCAGCCGTCCTGCCATTGAACCTTTGTTCGAACCTGGGAAGCTGCGGTTGAGATCGCGCCGGTCGGGCAGGTAACGGCTCTGGTTGATAAAACCATGCAGGTTCACCACCGGCACCGCCAACAAGGTTCCTTTTAAGCGTTTGAGCGCCGGCACCTTAAGCAAGCGGCGGATAATCTCCACCCCGTTGATTTCATCGCCATGAATGGCGGCACTGACAAAAAGCACCGGCCCCTGCTGACGGCCACACAGCACTTGCACCGGCATAGTAACCGGCGTGTGAGTGTACAGCTTGCTGCCTTTGACATCGATGGTTTTGCGCTCGCCGGGCAAAACCTCAACGCCACCAATCCGGATGCTGTTGTTGCGGGGGTTGGCAGCCATTTAACCCCGCCCTTTGGTTTTGGTGCGGTTGGGTTTGGCATTTTTTTCAATAAAATCGATGATGGCGCCGGCAATGTCTTTGCCGGATGCACCTTCAATGCCTTCCAGACCAGGCGAGGAGTTGACCTCCATCACCACTGGGCCATGGTTGGAGCGCAGCAAGTCAACACCACAGACGTTCAGGCCCATCACTTTGGCGGCGCGAATAGCGGTGGCCCGCTCCTCCGGAGTAATGCGGCACAACTGAGCAGTACCGCCACGATGCAGATTGGAGCGAAACTCCCCTTCTTTGGCCTGACGTTTCATCGCCGCCACCACTTTGCCGCCGATGACAAAAGCACGGATATCGGAGCCCTTGGCTTCTTTGATAAACTCCTGCACCAGTATGTGCTGCTTCAGGCCCATAAAAGCCTGAATCACACTTTCTGCCGCCTGGTTGGTTTCTGCCAACACCACGCCAATGCCTTGGGTGCCTTCCAGCAATTTGATCACCGCCGGGGCGCCACCGACGATGCTGAGCAGGTCTTCGACATCATCCGGCGAGTGGGCAAAGCTGGTGACCGGCAAGCCAATGCCTTTGCGCGACAACAGCTGCAGACTGCGCAATTTGTCCCGGGCCCGACTGATAGCCACCGATTCATTCAGTGGATAGACATTCATCATTTCAAATTGACGCAGCACAGCGGTGCCATAGAAGGTAATGGAGGCCCCTATTCGCGGGATCACCGCATCAAAACCGGTCAGAATTTCACCCTTGTAGTGAATTTCCGGGTTGTGTGAGGTGATGTTCATGTAGCAGCGCAAGGCATCAATCACCCGAACTTCGTGCCCGCGTTGCTGGGCAGCTTCCACCAGACGCTTGGTGGAGTAAAGCTTTGGATTGCGGGACAAAATGGCAATTTTCATAACGGGGATGCCTTATCAGATAAAGAAGGTTGTACGGTTTCAAGCGGCTGCAGGTAAGACGCTTCGGGCACAACGACATAACGATGGCGCAAGGCTTCGCGGCCAAGCAACATCCGAAACAGCATGGTATCGCGGCTGGTTAGCGATACTTCAATGGCAAAGCAACTGCAGCCCACCTGCACCTCGGTTTTAATAAAATAGCGCTCTGTGGTGTGGCCACCGGAGTCGGTCACCGCCCTTTTGTCGTGCACTTTGGCTTCACACCAAATCACGTCCTGCTCATTTTTTTGCTGTGGATGAATGCCAAAACGCACCCACTCTTCCCCTTCACGCCAAAATGGCTCCACTGCAAAAGCATGCAAGGCTGAACTGCGTGCGCCGGTATCCACTTTGCACTTGATCTCAGGAATCTTCAGCTCTGGCAGTGCCACCCACTCACGCCAGCCAATCGGACTGACTTCACCCGGTAAAAGCTTTACCATGCGGTTGCTCCATCATCATCATAGGAAGGCGAGAGTCTGAGTAAACGCCCGCGTGCATCATCGGTCAACAGGTAGATAGCGCCATCGGGACCAACCCGGACATCACGGATCCGCTCGGCCAGCTCCGTCAACAACACTTGCTCAATGCGGGCCCCTTGGTCGGTTAGCCGAACGCGTTGCAACTGCCGTCCTGCTAAAGCGCCGACCAGCAGATCACCTTGCCAATCGGAAAAAAGCTCGCCCTGATAAAGTGCCAGGCCTGAAGGTGCAATCGAGGGAGTCCAATCCAGCAGCGGTGGTGTCATGCCGTCAAACTGGGTAAAAGGCGTGATACGGGCTCCGGTGTAGTCGATGCCCTGGGTGACCACAGGCCAGCCGTAGTTGGCACCGGCGACAATCCGATTCAGTTCATCCCCGCCTTTAGGACCATGTTCATGGCTCAGCAGCTGCTGGCGGGCGCTATCATACACCAGGCCCTGCACATTGCGATGGCCCCAGCTGAAAATTTCTGCCAAAGCGCCGCTCTGGCCAACCAAGGGGTTGTCATCCGGTACCGAGCCGTCTGGCCAGAGCCGTACCAAAGCACCCAAATGACTGGATAAACGTTGGGCTTCTTCGCGGTAGTCAAAGCCATCGCCTAAGCTCAGTACCAGGCTGCCGTCATCCAGAAAAACCACACGGCCTCCATAATGGGCATTGCCGGTTTTTGCCGGGTAGCTGCGGAAAATTTCGGTCAGCTCGGTCAGCTTCAGTTGGCTCAAATCCAACCTTGCCCGGGCCAGACAGGTATGATTGGCTCGCATCCGGCCACAGGCGTAGCTGAGAAAAATCTGCTGACTCTGGCCAAAATCCGGCGCAGGCACCACATCAAACAAACCGGCCTGACCGGATGCAAACACCTCGGGTAAGCCGCCAATCGGCTCCGGCTCAAGCCGGCCATCGGTATGGATTAACCGTAACCGACCGGGCCTTTCGGTCACCAGCATGGGGCCAGTTGGCAGAAAGGCCAGCGACCAGGGGTGTTCCAGCCCACGCACCAGGGTGTCCAGCTGCAGCTCCGTCTTTGCAATAGCTGGCGGCTGGATGCCCGGCAAAAACAGCAGCAAAGGCAACAGCATCAGAGGCTGGCCTGCCCCTTGCCGGTCAGAACGACGGTTTGAACGCCCGGCAGAGTCGGCCGTCAGCCAAGCCAGAATGACAGCCGCCAGGGCGGCAATCAGCAACAGGCTCAGCAAGCCGGCCAAGCTGCGACTGGCGGCAATCAGGGTTGGCATGGGAGCCAAGGCATTCACTAAGACCAGAGTCAGCCAAAGACCAAGTGCCGCCGCCACTGCGAACAGTGGAGTCCGCCAGCGCGCTTGCAGTCGGCTCGACAACCCATGGGCCAGCGGCATGGCGATGAGGTAGCAACTGGCAAAAAGCACCAGATACACCGGCGTAAAATTCAGCAGATCATGGCCACTGGTTGCCAGCCTTTCGGCCCAGGGAATGCTGACGCCCAGTTGCTGCAGAGCCAACAAGTTAAACTGGGTTTGGACCAGCGTACTCAGCAACACGGCCAGCAGCAAAGTCCAGCACCAGTGCAGCCAGAATGAGGCTCGGGGCAAAGCGGTCAGCATGGTTTCCTCCATGGTGGATTGATACAACAGTTGGGATGCAGCACACGGCTCGCATCCATGGCTTACTGGGGTATAATGATAGTTCAGCCTTAAGCTAACGGCTATGATTTTACAGGAAAAGATGCCCAATCGGATCATCTGGGCCTGACCAGCAACCTACTACCAGAGGAAACGCCTTGGCAGATGTGACGGATTATTTAAACACCCTCGCCAACCACTTGTGGCGCTTAAGCCCGGCTTGTCGCAAGCCGGTGGCCCCTGGCCAGCCACAGCTGGTGGCGCACCGCGGGGCGCATCAACCGGCGACACAGAACCATGGTGCCATTTTGGAAAACACCCTGGCGGCTTTTGAGCGCTGTCTGCTGCAAGGGATCTGGGGCATTGAGCTTGATGTGCGCTTGACGCAGGATGGCGACTTGGTGGTGCACCATGATGCAGACTGTGGTCGCTTGTTTGGGCGGCCGGATCTTCGAATCGCCGACACTACTTTTGCAACCTTACGAAAGGAAATCCCTGCCATCCCATTGCTGGAGGAGGTGATTCAACGGTACGGTCGGCAATTGCATCTGATGATAGAAGTAAAAGAATCCTGGCGAGAGCGCCCGGCTCTGGCTGAGCGTTTAAGCGCTCAGCTCAGTTCACTGGAGCCCGATAAGGACTTTCACTTGCTGAGTCTGGAGCCGGATCACCTGGAAGGGTTTCGCCATTTGCCAGCCAGCTGTCTGGTCGATGTCGCGCTGACCAACACCAAAGCCATAGTGCAGCAAAACCTGCAACTGGGCCATGGCGCTGTAGCTGGCTCCTTTGCCCTGCTCTCAGCCAGCATGCTGCAGGCGCTGAAACGTGCCGGCAAGCAAGTCGGTACCGGCCAGGTCAATCATCCGGCTATTTTAAACCGGGAGCGGCATCGGGGCGTCGATTGGATTTTCAGCGACAGAGCCCTGAACTTGCAAAGCCAGCAAAAGTCCCGATAATAGGTGACCGAAATCAAGAACAAACAATAACATAACTCAATCAACCACAATGAGGTCCTCATGAAAACCTTGCTCTCCTTAAGTATTGGTGCCCTGCTTGCCGGCAGTAGCTTGCTCAGCACCTCGGCCCTGGCAGCAACGCATGCCCCCTACACCCACACCCAATTTAGCATCACCGAATCGGTGCAACCGGCAGACATTCTGGTGGTGCTGGTGCCAGAAAATGCCGGTGAGTTACGCCTAGCTGGCTGGGACAGAGCAAGCCGCAACCACATCAACCGGGCCATCGAAGTGGCGGGCTTTGATGGCAAAGCCGGTGCTCAGTTGGAAATCGTCGCGCCGGTTGGCTTAAGCTATGGCCGGCTCTTGTTGCTGGGCACCGGTAACCCGGCAGACTTAACCCGTGCCAAGGCCGAGACCATGGGCGCAAGTTTAAGCACCTGGGTCAATGGCACCAAGGCAGAAAGCATTCACGTGAACAGCCAGTTGATTGCCAATGCAGCGGACAATCACCGCATCAGCGCGGCCCTTGCCCATGGCGTTGAGCTTCGCAATTACCGTTTTGATCGTTACAAGAGTCAGCCTGAAGCACGGCCTTCGCAGCGCTACAGCTGGCAAGTGGCACTGGCTACCGATGCCCGCAGCAAGTTTGAGCAAAAGCAGGCGCTGGCTCAGGGGGTTTTCACCGCGCGCGAGCTGACCAACCTGCCGGGCAGCGATGGTTATCCGGAAGCCTTTGCCAACTACGCCAAAACCGTGTTGGAGCCGCTTGGGGTCGAGGTAACCATTCTTGGGCCCGAAGAAGTGAAAGCCCTTGGCATGGGTGCTCTTTATGGCGTCAGTCAGGGCAGCCATATGAAAGCGCATTTGCTGGTAGCGCGCTGGCGTGGTCACGACGACGCTCAGCCCATTGCGCTCGTTGGTAAAGGCAACAGTTTTGATACCGGTGGCTACAACCTGAAAACTCAGGCGGCTTCAATTTTGCGGATGCACACCGATAAAGCCGGTGGCGCTGCAGTGGTCGGAGCCGTCAAAGCGTTGGCCGGACAAAAAGCGCCAGTCCATGTAGTGGGTGTGGTGCCGCTGTCCATCAACATGATCTCCGGCGATGCCTATCTGCCGGGCGATGTGGTCACGGCCGGTGATGGCACCACCATTGAGGTTGGCAATACCGATGCCGAAGGCCGCTTGATTCTGGCCGATGGTATCTGGTACGCCCGTGAGCACCTCAATGCCCGGGTCATTGCCGATATCGCCACCCTAACCGGCGCCAAAGTCGGTGCCCTGGGTTCGGCCTACTCCGCCATTTTTACCCAGGATGCCGCTATTGAGCAAAGCCTGCGTCAAGCGGGCGAACTGGTGCAAGAGCGGGTGTGGCCGATGCCGCTGGACGGTTACGACGGCATTGTCCGCAGCCGCATTGCCGACAAAATCAATACCGGCTCACCGGGTGCCCAGGCCGGCGCTATTTTCCTGCAGCACTTTGCCGCGGACACGCCATGGGTGCACATTGATATGGCAGGCGAAGCCTTTGTCAGCAGTGCCAGTGGCATTCACCCGGAAGGCAGTACCGGTCACGGTGTCCGGCTGTTGACCGAATGGGCTAAGCTGTACCAGGCAAAACAAGATTAACAACGACGTGTGCCCCTGCAACAAGCGGCCTGTTTGGGCCGCTTTTTTTATGGTGTCATCGCTGAGGTTGCCTTAACGCTTGTCGTCGCTTGATGGGTGATCCGGTTCCTGCCAGGATTCGGCCATATCGCTGCCCCTTGCCTCTTGCAGCGGCAAGACCGTGAGAATGGCCAGCACAAAGAGCAGCAAACAAAAAATAATGGCATCGGCCAGGCCAAAAGCCCATTGCATTAGCCCCAGGCCCAGCATGCCAAATACCGCCGCCAGCTTGGTGGTCATGCTCCAGAAGCCAAAAAACTCAGCCGCTTTCAGATTGGGGGTCAGCACCCCGACCAGCGCCCGGGCCGCCGATTGCGATGCGCCCAGGCTGGCACCGGCCAGCACACCGGCAAACAAGAACACATACTGGGCTTGCCAGTTCACTCCCAGCCAGGCATGGCTTAATACTGTGATGTTCGGGGTTTGCCAAATCGCCAGAATAGCAAGCAGCCACAGCATCAAAGTTGCAATGTAGGTGGTTCTTGCACCGATGGCACTTTGCAAAAAGCCAAAGCCGATGGCGCCTAGCGCAGCGGTAATCTGGACGGTGACAAACATCAGCACCCGGACCTGTTCATCCCAACCAATGACCTGAGCACCGTAAATAAACGAAAAAGCAATGATGATGTAGATGCCAGCCATGGCAAAAAACACCGACAGCAATAAGGTTCGAAGATCGCGAAAATCCGGCAAATGCTGCCAGGTATGGCGCAAACGCCCAAACCCGGCCGAGAGCAGACTTTGGCCAGCGGGCAAACTGCGTTTCTTGCCGCGCTCACGTAAAAACACAAAGGTTGGAATGGCCGCCAGTAAAAAGAAGCCGGCAGCAAAAGGCCCGACGTAACGGATGGTGCCGTAGTTTTCCAGCGATACCTCGCCCAGAAAGTACAGGGTAAAGGCGGTCGCAACCAGGCCACCGACATAGCCCAGGCTCCAGCCTAAGCCCGAGATCCAGCCCAGGGCTTTGCGCGGCCCCAGATCGGTCAAAAAGCTGGCGATGAAACCTTCACCGATGGCGTAGGCAAAGTTCGAAACAATGATCAGCAGCATGGCCGGCACTATCCAGCCGGGCTCGACAAAATACAGCATAGCCGTTGCGCCTATCGTCAGCAGATAGCTGGCGAATAAAAAGCGCTTGCGACTGGCGGAAAAGTCCATCACAGCGCCACAAACCGGATTAGCCACCACCACCAACAAATAGCTGATGGCTAAAGAGATGCTCCACAACAAATTGCCAGTGCGGTAATCCGGCGCATCCCCCACCACCACCCGGGTAAAGAGATCGCCATAAATCACGGTAATAATCAGCAAGGTGTAAGCCTGGTTGGCGAAGTCAAACATCGCCCAGCCAAAAATTTCACGTTTTGGAGCCAGTCTGGTCGGTGTCATTGTTTGACCTGTTTGTGTGGTGTACTCAAGGCTGATCCCTTCTATGCTGCACTTGGCTGCAGTTAAAATTCAAACACAGCTTCAAAACGCTCACCGTTTCGAATACGCTCAAGTTGTTGGTACAGCTGCAATGGCTCGAGATCATTGACAGCCACTCTTGCTGCCACATAGTGTTGGTGTGTGTTGGCACCGGCAAAAAATGCCCGGCCGGTTTTTAAGGTTTTCACGGCGTCAATGGCCTCCTGGCTGATGGCAATGTTGTCGATTAAAAATGGCTCTCTGTGATCCACCATTAGCGCAACCCCCTCGTTAAACCAAACGGGGATTTCCAGCCAATGCCTGAGCCAACCCACTCGCTGCCCTACTTCGGCATGAACCAACTCATGGGCAGCCACATCGACATTCTGCCCATTGGGGCCAAGGATAATGCAGGTCCCCATAGGCGTAAAATGGGCGGTTGCTGTCGAATTCGCACCGAGCCTGGCGGCCTCGGCTTTTGTAGCAACAATCACTATTTTTGGCGTGGCAATCATGGTGCCAAAGGTTGTCGCCACCCTTTGTTTGCCGTCCTGAATGATGCTAACGACCTGTTCTTGGTTTTCCACACCGGGGGCTGCAAAAATATTCGGGGCTAGCTGCTGGTATCCATAGAATCCTACTGCTTCGCAGGCTAAGGCGTGCCGCTGTGAAAACATCCCTGCGAGTGCTACGCCAATCACCAGCAGCATCAATGTTCTTTTTAACCAGAGGTGGCGATTGAGAAAGTCCATCTAAAATCCTTATCAAGTTCTAACGTCCCAGTTAAAAACAACAAGCTGTGCAGCAGCCAGAAGTTTCAGCAAGAGCTTTTGCTGAACCAAAAACTTGCTGGTTCTCAGCCATTAGTTGCGATCTGCCGGATGGTTCACACCGTCGTTGGTCGGTACCTTGGGTATTTTTAGTGGGTTTATGCCCTCAAGGCAAGCAACATTAAAGCCATACTGCGTTGGGTTTGATCTGCGTTGGTGGTGAGTATAGACACCGCAATTACTGCAAAAGTAGTGCTTGGCTGTCTTTGTATTAAACTGGTACAGCTTCAGTAAGCCCTCTCCTTTCACAATGTTTATACCCGAAAGAGGAATAGAAGCTGCTATTGCACCTCGTCTGCGGCAAAGCGAGCAATCACAGCGGCGCAACTCAACCAAACCATCCGGCAAATCAAGTTCAAACTCTACCGAGCCACAATGGCAGCTGGCTTTGTGTTTCGCTTTGATTGGCACGCCATCAACTTCTTTCAAATTTAAGGCCATACCTGGCTCCTTGTTAGCACAAAAAGCAGCGCGATGAATGAGTATTGTGATGTTGAGTTGTGTTTATACGCAGCATATTTACACCACCCATACCCTGTAAAATCGCCGTTAAGTAGCATAGCAAGTTACTGTCAATACGAGCAATTTGACATAGCGAACTCCCAGACATCCCCAACTACTTGTTTTGATTTATAAATAAACTCCCCGGCAGAGAACTCATAAACCATTGCATCATACTCATACCCGATCATCTTTTCTTTATGACTGTTAGTGTTACAGAATTTATATCTATTTTGAGATAACCTCACCTTGATTTGACCATTAAACCAATTGGCTTTTACTGGGTAGCTCTCAACGCCAAAAAATAATACGCTATCTACCAAAGGTGGATTTTTTGAGCATGCATCTTTAACCAAAGAGTTTAAAAGCAACTGATTGGATTTGACTTCCCAAGAGCCTTTATATCCTCTCCAGTTTGCAGTACAAGCCCCTTTCAGGTCGAGCATTAGTCGTATTTCATCAAATGAATAAAGTGCTTCAAGTGGACTTTTATAGCCCGGCCCCATTTCTAACCCATAAATTTCACCGTCAAAAACAAAAGTTTCTTTAATCTGCTGTGTAGCACAGAGGGGAAATACAAAAAAAAATATGAGTAAAAAAATCAAAACTTGCATGGTTGCCTCAGACTATTAAAGCTGGAAAATATGCTACCGTAGCCTTTCGAAGTCAGCCGAATTGAGGCCATACTAGTTGTTTTCGCTGACGAAAAAATTTGCTTGTTAACGTTCAATTTCAGACACCATTTGTCGTGCGAGTTGTTCCATGCGTACCAGGCTAATATCAGCTTTTTCCAGAAACGAATCATCAAATTGGTTAGGATCTGCCCAATATCTGCCTTTTATTTCACACCGTTTTGCTAGTTTATCTAGCCCCAGATCAGTCAATTCAAATCCAAGTCTTGTCCATTGTTCAGACAATCTTGCTTCAGTTGTATAACATTGAGCACCGGATTCGTTTATTTGCCTGATGTATGCTGCAGTATTTCGGGCCGCGATAATCACCGATCTAAGTGCATTAACCGACTGACGCTTCCGCTGATCACCAGCCCTTTTTAAATTTGCCAACCACTGCTTAAGATGCTTAAAAAGCTCCCACAGGCTAACTCCTGTTATGGGTTCCATTCAGCCTCCGCCAAGCGCGCTAACGACACCAACAGGAGCCGGCTGCATTGATTTGTTAGCCACCCTTTGCTGCATCGATTTCTTCATTTCTTTCATCAAAGGGTATGGATAATTATCACGATCATTTGATGCAGTGAGTATGAACAAGTCAATGTCTGGGTAATAATAGAAAGTTGTAAAGGAGTAGCCATTCGAGCCATCGTGCCAAATACTTGTAAACTCTTCAGGCGGGTTTGAGATGACCCAGCCGTAACCGTAGTAATCTATCTTGCTGGGGGTTTCAGCAATATGTGGATGGAGCATTTGCGCCCACGATGCCTCACTTAAAATCTTCCCTGAACGAAGAGCCAGGTACCACGCGTGCATATCTTGAGCCGTAGATAGCAAGTACCCGGAGCCTTCACCCCAGCGCCTACCTGGATTTTCACGTAGATGTTGCAACGGATCGCCCACACTTCGACTTGCCGCCTCTATCCTAAACAGCCATTGAAACCAGTTTTGGTCCGCGCCGTAATTTATGGCAAGTCTTTCTTGCTGTACATCCAGCAGACGATACCCAGTTTCTGTTAAGCCCGCCGGCAACAGGATATGTTGCCGAATATAAGCCTCCCAGTCTTGGCCGGAGGCAATTTCAATCAGCTGAGCCAACAAGCTAAAGCCAATATTCGAATAATGATAGGCTTCGCCTGGGGTGGAGACTAACTTCAGTTTAAGTACTTGAGCGATATAAGCGTCAATGTCTACAATTTCATATTCCCTTAGGCGTGGTGGGTTTACCGGCAATCCAGAGGAATTGGTAAGTAAATGATGGATCGTAATATTCTTTTTATCAGCAGGCACATTGGGAAAGAAGTTATCAATGGTATCGGAGAGGGATAACTTCCCTTGCTCTACCAACAACATAATGGCCGTTGCGGTAAATTGCTTGGTCACTGAGCCAATATCAAACACAGTGTGCTCATCAAAAGCGCGCTGATTTTCTCTGTCCGCGAAGCCAAAGCTTTGTTGAAAAATAATGGCATCAGAGTTTGCTACCAATACCGTACCGGAAAAGGTGGATTGCTCGAGTTTCTGCTGCCAATGCTGCAAAGGCTCTGCAGCAGCTACCGGTAAAGTGACTAGAAGAGTTAATGCAGCGGCAATAACCTTGCGCAATTTAAGTTCAATCCGTGTTGTTTTCAAAACATCTTCCCTCAAGACCAGGCCGGCAGAAAATGCCATATCTACACAAACAAAAAAGCAAGATAAAAAATTAACACACGAGCCTAAACTTAACGCGAACGGGTCTTAAAAGAAAATCGAAATTTGTAACTAAAAATTCCAAAATGCTGCGGCTTCTGCTGGCTAAAAAGTGCCAGAGGATGCATTTTAACGTGTCACTAATTGGTTACAGCAGCGCAGCTAGACCTAAAAGCCACGTTGCTTGTGGCCGGAACAAACATTAGCAACCAATCAGGTATTGTTTGACATACAACCCATAAATTTATCCTTAAATAGTAGCCATACAAAGCTGGTAACAGCCGCTGCGGCAAGGACAGTTTGAACCGCTTCAATAGGATTGCTGTGCCAAATTGAAAAATAGACCGCAGGCAATACCGTCAATAAACTACCTAGCCATTCATTATTCCTATGCCACAAGCATGGCAGTAAAAAAGCGGTATACAGACCAAAAGGAATACTAAAAAGTAGTACCAAGTAGCTTGGCCTCTCAAATAAGCACAGCCCAAAAAATGCCAGAGAAAAAAACGCCAAAAACCACGGTGCATACGCAATCGTTTGGATAAATGCTTTTTTACTGGATGACTTCATGACCCACCAAAGCGCCTTAATTCTTTAAATTTTACAATGATGCGCATTATTAGGCGCTGTCATTAACAACTTCAATTTGAGCAGCATTTAAAATTCGTATGTGGGTTTGAAAGTAATACTTGCCTGAAGGTTTTCGCTGATCATTGATAAAATCAATTCTGACACGTTGTGCAGCCCCTTCTACCCGTATTGTTTTACCGATAAAGAACTCCTCAGCTCTAACACCGTATTGCGCTTCTAGTTGGGGGATGATATTCGGGTGCAAAGCGACTGTAACGTTTCGTTGATCACGGTAATCGAGCTCAGTATTCAGATATACAACATGGCCCTGTTTGCCAGTGGCTTGAATACTTAAAACATACTCCCCTACCACCCCATACGGGGCTGATGCGGCTGCTTTCCTGATAATCTCCATCGTATCTGATTTAGCGACAAACCCACCCGAAGCAGGATGGTTTGGAGCGGCACTGCAACCAGTTAGAATTAGGAGAAGAACTAAAATAAAAAATCTCATTTTTCACTTCCTTATTAAAAGCCAAACAACCCAGTTTAGCGCGGAAACCCTCACAGTGACTCGTGGGGCTTCCTCATTCTGGCCGCCGTCCCAGCCTCGATGGCAGCGACAATGGCGTATGGTTAGACATACTGCACGCCAACCATGAATAACGGCAACCAAACGGCAACCGATACCAACATAACCCCCGTAATGGCAAAAAATGCAGCACTACCCGCAGCATGAGAAAAGTAAACTGTTGGGCTACTGGCAAGGTGCTTATGAAAGTTTTTTGCAATGGCCTGCAACGTTGATGTAATTATTTCCCACTGATACCGCACCCAGGTAAAAAAGGGTTTAAGCGCAAAAAGCAAGCACGAAAATGCCATTTCCAAGCCTGCTACCTCTACAAAAAGCAGCAGGTAACCAGCAAATGGTGTTGCCAATAAAATAGCCAAGAGCATCAGTGCTCTTTTCAGCCAAAGGTGACGATTCAGAAAATCCATCTAATGTCCTTATTATGGCCTAACGCCGCGAACAGCTGCCTTAAATTATCCGGCAGCATCGCTTAGTTAGGCACCCTTTTCTTATGAGGGTAAATCTAACCAATTAGAAAGCTGATGCTTTCGAGCAGACGACTTGTAGTACGCGGCCATAGCAACGCCGAAGAAGATGCCTGCGACTAACGCGGAGGCTAAGGCGCCAGATGCGGGCAAACCCAGGGACCGCCATTGGAAAAGCCACATTAGGGCTCCCCACGCAGCAGCAAACCATAGCCCCATTAACAGTGCGTTCTTCGGAAAGCTGTTGTAATGCGGAGGCCTCGCCCTGACGCCTAGCTTCCAAAGAATGAGCAACGCCGGTGGCATGCTATTCGACTTCCAGATACCGGACTCTTTGAGCTCCTGTATCGCAGCTTCCTTTCTCTTTTCAAATGACACCTTTCACTCCTTTGACTTCCTAACGCCCGCAACACACGAGCAACTTGTTGCGAGTCGAGGTCCAGGCCATGTAGTGGCCGTTTGTGGTTGCGGTTGTTAGGTTAATCACCAGTCAGTCCTTTAACAAACCAAGTCTTTTCGAGAACCCAATCCCCAAACAACAAGCGATCACATCTTCCAGCAGGTTCTGATGCAGTCAGTTGATCACCACACTCTTGAAAAATTAACCCACCACCAAATCGATAAACGTAATCAATCTGACGATGTCGCGCCAAGCCATTTATTTCATTATTTTCAATCGGTTTAATTTTTGTAAAGCCAGGGAAACCCCAAAATCCCTCACTCTTGACTAACATAAAATAATTAGTATTAAACTGCTCAAAGGCAGCTAAAAGCTCCTGGCTTAAAGCTGGTTCTTCTTCCCAAATAATACCAGCCTCAGATCTAACTCCTGCTTGATTACCTTGATCTGGCAGCCATCTGATAATGTTGTAAGGTGTCTTATCTGCTTCAGTTATTAGTTTTTGTAACTTTTTATCATTCAAGTAAAGCAATACATAGTCTTGAAACGCACTTCGAGGCCAATGCGGCACACTTAACCATGCAAAGACGGCTATAGATAAAACGCAAAGAGTGATAATGAAAGTTTTCATAGACCTAGACATAATGACTCCCCACGAGGTCCTGACCTCCGAGTACGTGGGTTAGCTTCGCAACCAGAACCATACTGTATTTGCTGAGAACACACTACAGGAAATCAGCATGATTAACAATAGCATAACCTTTATTGGTCTTGATACGCATAAAAATTTTTTCGAAGTTGCCTACATAGAAGACATTCGTGAAGCCAAACCAATCAGCCTTGGCCATTGCTGCTATGTGCTCGCTACTTCCCTCATTCCACAAAAGGTCAGTGAGCACGTTAAAACCTATAAGCACGATGCGATAAAACTGGCGCTATTGCAGCGCTAAGGGTATTCATTGATATCGCCTGGCAGGACTAGCCTCGGCTGTGCAGACGCTTCCAGCGGCTGATGATAGACTCAACCTGTTTGACGTAGGGAGCCATACCAACGCCGCGCTTTGCGGCTGATTTGTAGCAACTTGCTTCAATTGTGGCAACTTGCTACAATTTAGGCAGCTCATCATTGGAGGTAAAAATGGCTACAAACAGCATTCGCTTAGATCAAAACCTTATTGAAAAAGCTACCATTATAGCCAAAGCACTTAATCGAACCCCGCCTAAGCAAATAGAACATTGGGCGAAAATCGGCGAGATGATGGAAGATAACCCCGATTTACCCTACGAGTTTGTGAGGCAGGCCATCATCGCGCAGGCAGAACGGGACGCAGGAAAGCTGGAGGCCTACGATTTTGGTTAAGGCCACCAGTGTATTACAGACTCCTACATTCAAAAAGGCGGTGAAAAAACTCAAGCCCAACCAGAAAAAGGACCTTGATTTGGCCATTAAGGAGCTAATGGCCAATCCCAACATCGGAGAACAAAAGAAAGGGGATCTGGCCTTTCTGCGAGTCCATAAGTTCAAAATGAACAAGCAACTGACTTTGCTGGGTTACAGTTTTGATGATGGCGCACTTATCCTTGCACTGATGGCCTTGGGATCACACGAAAATTTCTACCGCGATCTAAAGCGGAAGAAATGACGTTGTAACGCTTCGCTAATGGGCTGCTGCCGCGCAGCGTAGGCTGTCCAGTGGAAGCCACGCCGTTTGTGGCCGGAACGAAATTAATCAACTTGCTAGGTGTCTTCACTGTTAGCATAAAAATACACCCCTACAGAAATCCAGATGACTAAACATGTTATAAACAAGCCAGGCTCTTGAGACCAGTATATCATTCCAGTCCGACCAGGAAGAGCACCGAAATATATAATTGCGATAATAGATATTGACCAAGTTATCAAAATAAGTATTCGCGATTGTTTTATATCGATTTCTTTTTGTTTGAGTTGATGAATTTCGTAATCACTGAGATATGGTGACTTTTTAGCGTCTAACCGAGCAATCATCTTTTCCAACTGCACTTTATCTTTTACGCTTAAAGTACTGTTTGAAATGAGAATACTCTTCATTTCATCAACTGAGCTTCGTTCAAATCGACTGAAAATCACAGTATCTACTTAGCGCTTAGCATACGGGCGACAGGCCCGATAGCGAGTTGACATCCCAGTGGCCGCAGGCCGCGAGTATACGTATTGTTATGTTTCATTTACCAAAGCCGATTTTGAACCCACATTATTAATTACCGAAACCCGAGATAAGCCTTTCACAAAACGATCAAATGCGGCTGGTTCTAACTTAAATGAGAACGAAGCCACATAGCATAGCCGCTCATTGGGATAACGCGTATCTCTGGATACAATTTGTATAACCGTCAATATGCGACCAGAACTATCGATGCAAGAGAACTCAATATCGAAGTGAGACAGTTGATCATTCTCACCAGAGCAAAACCGAATGCTATCCTCTCGATTTTTGGGAAAGCCAACTAGTTGTGAGCAAAACGATTGAAACTGGTCTTCGTTGACGTAGCAATCGGCAGTACCGGCAAAGCCGCTACTTTCGCCCTTAACTCTTAGTTTCAGCAGATCATCTATTTCGGATAATTGCTCAAATTCCAAATATTCACTCATGACTGTCCTGAAACATAACGCCGCCAACACGCGCAGCTTTGAAGTGGAGGCGGAGCCGCTACGAAAAAGCTGTCCGTGTTGGCCTTGTTAGGGCAATTGACGTATACTTGTACGGAAACCCCGTACATCGAGGCACCGTCATGGATACAATCAGTGTAAACAAATTTAGAGACAATCTGAAGAGCGTTGTAGAACAAGTTATTAACAGGCATGAACCGCTCAAGGTAACTCGACGAGCCGGAGAGGCTTTCGTTGTAATGAGCGCCGACGACTGGGAGCGAGAGCAAGAAACGCTTTACGTTCTCCAAAACCAGAGCCTCATGCAACAGATTGCCTACTCCCTTGAAACCCACAACCGTAGTAAAGGCTATATACCGACTGACGAGCAAATGAATGAGATCACTGGTATTTGAAGGCAATACTTGGGAAGCGTATGAAACTATGCGCGAGAAGGACAAACAATTACATAAGGCTTTGCGTAAATTACTCAAGGAAATGCTGCGTTCAAACGACCCTGCTTCAGGTTTAGGGAAGCCGGAGCCACTCAAGCACAACCTCTCTGGCCTTTGGTCTAAGCGGATCTCACAAAGAGATCGTTTGATATATCGGTTTGACGATAAATCCATTTATATCTTCGCTATTGGTGGTCATTACGATCAGTCCTAGCGCACTGTTAAAGTGAAGTAAGGAGCATAGCGAGTTAATGTCACTTTAAACAGCTTGTTAGAGCTGTTTCCCATATCTGTCCAGCTATTTGTTTTGATTTAAAAATAAACTCTCCTGCAGAAAATTCATAAACCATCGCATCATACTCATACCCGATCATCTGTTCTTTCCCACTGGTTGTGTTACAAAACTTATATCTATCCGGAGATAACCTAACCTTAATTTGACCATTAAACCAATGTGCTTTTACCGGATAACTCTCCTCACCAAAAAATAATACACTATCTACCATGGGGGGATTTTTCGAACATGCATCTTTAACCAAAGAGTTTAAAAACAACTGATTAGATTTTACCTCCCAAGTACCTTTATATCCTCTCCAGTTCGCAGTACACCCCCCTTTCAAATCGAGCATTAGGAGAATTTCATCATATGAATAAAGTGATTCAAGTGGGCTCTTATAGCCCGGCCCCATTTCCAATCCAAAAATTTCACCTTCAAAAACAAAAGTTTCTTTAATCTGCTGAGTAGCAGACAAAGGAACCGCAACAAATAAGAGTAAAAAAATCAAAATTTTCATGAGCACCTCAAAAGAGTTCTAACGCTCGCCTAAGCGGCGAGCAACTTGTTGCGAGTCCAGCGGCTGCATGCCGCGATACTTTAGGCGTTTGTTAGGAACCAACCAAATAGTCTCGGCAAGAATTAAGAATTTCATCAACTTTTTCTCTAACGGGTGCTTTTACCTCTATCGATTCGAGCTTAGAGCCTGGGCCGAGAACATCTCCGACAGCACCTTTAAAAATATTCTCTACAATTGAATCTTCTTGTTGATTTAAAGGTTGGATGCCATCTGGTGCCGATTTTCCAAGTGCATTGTAAATATACCAGGTAACGCTATTGGCATACTTGATGCCTAGTTCAGAACTGAGGAAGTCATCAGAAATCTGCAACTGTTCTGAACTAAAGTTTTGGTACAAAATTGATTGGTATGTTTCGGCCAAAATACTCACGTCGATTCTGTCTATGCACTCTGCAAATTCTTTTGTCGCAAGTCCTTTCTCGGCACCATCAATTATTGATAGCTTTATTCCGCCAAAGCTTAAGTCAGCTAGAAACTTTGACGTTTCACTTAGATCACTGTTTCCAGTTGTACTGATTAAAAGTGAAATAGAAAATGCTAGACCAAGATAGCTCATAATAATTCCTAAAACGCCCGCCACAAACGCGAGCAACTTGTTGCGAGTCGAGCGCCTAACGGGCGCGTTTTTGATGGCGTTTGTTAGAAATCATTTAGATTGACTCGAACAAATGCTTAAGCTCTAGCTCTGCTTCTTCGTGTGACTTTGGAGTCAACACATGCGTTGCGTTGAAAGCCGGGATGTATCTCGTTGAAACCGCATCACTCGGTATCGTTTTACTGTCATTCGTAGTGTAGTAACGATAAAAGTAAACCTTCCCTGCCTCAAAGCTACCTTCAAACTCAACAATCTTTGGCCCCATGAAAGTATTTGTCTGCAATGCCACTTCATGCATCCCAGGTCGTATTTTCGCTTTCAAAAAGCCAAGGTTGTTCAAACAGCCATTCATCTCGTCATTTATAAGAAATTTCATACAAAGCGTGACACCATCATTTGCATAAGGTCGATAAACATATACCAACGCATATTCATCTAAAGCATCGATTGGTGCATACATAGGTCCCTTAGCAACTGGTCCCGCACAAGCCGCGAGAATGACGGTTACTATGCCTGCCAAAAAAATATGTTTGAACATTTTCTAATCTCTTCTGATTTCTAACGCTCCGCGCATGCGCGCGAACTTGTGAGCGTCGCAAGGGCCGCAGGCCCTGAATGACGCGGTTTGTTATACGCCAGCATGACGCAACCTTATGAACAATGCCCACAGCTTCCCGATGCCTACAGAGCCCATAAATAAAATGACTCCGATACCCACGGAAAAAACACCATGCCAATAAAGGTAGGGATTCGTACCAAAGTTGGGATCTTGATTTCCAAGGCTTTCACCAAGTGAAATAACACCAAGGCCTGTAAAATAGATACCAATAAGTGCAGTTCCTACAGCAATAAATACTCTGAAACACACCTGCACTGGCGTTTCTTGTGGCACTAACCAGCTAGATAACTTATCGCGCAGTAGAATAAGGCTTATACCCATTACCGAATTACTACAAAAGTGAATTGCGTATACCTGTAATATGCTGGTTGGTACTTCTTCCTGACCAGAAAGCATAATAAAAATTGATGAAGCTAAATTAGGCACTTGGCGTAATATCAGCCAAAGGCCCAGCAAAGCTATCAAGCTGCTGATCAATGACCTTGTTTGCAACTTAACCATGACCTCTCCGTGTATAACGCTCCGCGCATGCGCGCGAACTTGTGAGCGTCGCAAGGGCCGAATGGCCTAAATGACGCGGTTTGTTAACTGCCGGTACCAACATTACGCTTTTCCATGTAAGCAAACAAACCGGCAGCGTTTAAATCTGTAGATTCTTGCAAACCTGCAAATACGCCCTTTTGATCCTCTGGTTTACGATGTTGCCCCAATTTTTCCTTTGCTTGTATTTCGTCGATAACAATTTTAAAACCGACAACACCGTTACGAAGCTTTGACTGATAATCAGCTGGTATAATTTCAGGATTATTTAGCAGCTCAGGTTCATATTTAACAATTAGGTTATCCATAGCCTGCTGATTTTCGTTGTCATCAAGGATAGTGAGGTAACCATAACAATGAACAGCCGAATAATTCCAAGTTGGTACCGCTGGCTTAGTTACATACCAACTTGGAGAAATGTAGGCATGTGGCCCTTGAAAAATGACGAGTACCCTTTGGTTCTCAGCAATTTGCCAGTGCAAATTTGATTTTGCAAAATGACCAAATAGCAAGCCAAGCCCATCATCGTTCGGTTCATAAATAAGGGGCAAGTGCGTTGCATTAAGATCAGCACTAATGAGCGTTCCAAAGCCATTCTCAGCGATTAATTCGCTGATTATTAATGGATCTTTTACTTCAAGATTCTTAGGTATGTACATGATTCTCTATTGCGATAGCAGTTAACGCTCAAAGCAGCCGCGCGCTGTTAAGCGTCGGCTGACTTTGCTTGTTATGAGTAACCCTCTCTTTCACAAAAAGATACCAAAGATCACTCTCACTCTTAATGATTTCCGCCGAATGCCCATGTCCGGGTGATTCAACAAAGATTAAATACCGTTCACCACTATCAAATGTTAATGATGGCGAACAGCTGCCATTGGGGTACGGGGCTCGATATGCCTGTTGGCTCCAGAACTCTTGTGCACGGTGTTGATCAAAGTCATTATCAATGTGCGATTGCCTAGCTCTAAACTTTACCCACTGAAACTCAGCTGGCATTTGGCCTTTTATTACCTCAATAGTCCTGAAATAAGACAACATGGTCGTATCAACTAGTTCAGCCAACACAATGGTCTCAGTTGTATCAATAAGCTCTTCATGATTTAACAAAGCACCTTGCATCCTGGCAGAGCATGAAAATGCGGGCCAAGAAACAAATAAGAGCAAAACTATCGTTGTTAACTGTTGCATATAGTTACTCATAACGCCCCGCGCAAGCGCGCGAACTTGTGAGCGTCGCAGGGGCCGCAGGCCCCGAATGACGCGGATTGTTAGGTGATAGCTTAATAGCCATCAGCGACCAATTTGAAAGCCATACCACCAACTGTGCTGTCTTCGCTGAACGTAATATCAACTAATGAGCCACGATCTGGCGTGCCATAACTAATAGAAAACGAGCCACTGTTAATCGTTAATTGGTTTCCGAAATTACTGCCTGGAGACAGGCATGAAATTGCATTTATTACAGCAATAGCTGCGAACTCAGCTGAGGCATGTTCCATAAGATATGAGCATACATTTTTGGCGGCAGGATAATCACTATGTTCGCAACGCTTAGCAAACAATACGATCTCCGGTGTATCGTTAAAGTTTGAACCCCAAGACGTTCGGAAAACAAACTCCTTGGTTTCGTTAGGGTTTACTGAACCGACAAATGATCGAAGGACATCACAAAACTCAGTTGATTGCTCCGCATAAGCTGCAGGATAAATACATGAAGCCATCAAAAAAATCATCGAAGTAAGAGAGACTTTCATTTCCCACCTAACGCCTAAATTTAGCGCGGAAAGCCGCGCAGCGGGTTGACGTCGCAGCCAGCGCCTTTTGCTGGCGATAAAATTTACTTGTTATATCGCTTTTTAAAGGACTCATAATCTTTTCCCGGCAAAGATACTACGTTTTTAATTAAATATCTCACGCCGCCATATGTAATGCTGACATCCACAGAAACCGCTCTCTGCTTGCTAACTTCAATGTCTGAACGATTAAACCCTTTTATTTCAGAACTTATCATTACGGTACATGACGAAGCTAACTTTTCGGAGTTCTCGTAAATGTCCAGGCAAACTTCAGATGATTTGTGTCCGTTTAAGTCGACTTCCGGATAAATAATTATGATCCAGCTATCGTCCCAAGAGTCGCTTTCTCCATTGACTAAACGATGAAATCCTAATTTTTCAGCCTCTTCAATTGTAATCGCCTTCTCAGAAATAGAAACTGAAATCGCCGAGCAAAAACTTGCCCATATGGCGCAAAGAAAAAAGCTCAGAATTTTATACATGTTTCACTCACGATATAACGCCCAAATTTAGCGCGGAAAGCCGCGCAGCGGGTTGACGTCGCAGCCAGCGCTTTTTGCTGGCGATAATATTTGTTTGTTATAGCTAAACCCCGCCAAAATAACTTAAGGTATAAACAACACCTATACCAAATAGTGCCAGCCCAGAAATAATAAACAATTGCTTTCTACGCGTGACTTCGGCGTCTGACATTTCATGCGATTGCTTAAATGGTAAATAGCCTAAGCCTTTGGCGAGATGATTGATTCCAATACAATAACCCAAAACCGCCATTATGATTTGAAACACTAACCTACTCCTTTAGCTATAACGCCTGAGTTCACCGGCATTTGCGGCGATGCCTGCTTTTGCACAAGCAAAAGTAGGCGGCGGGTCAAATGTCTGGTGCAACGTATTGTTGGGCGGCAACTCATCATGCATAGACAGTTCTACAATGTGCGTTACCTATAGCGCGCGCCCAGTTATTACAGCCTATCTTCCGCATCCCCTTGAAGCTTTTGTAGCAAACGCTCGAATGTTGGGTTATCGGATCGCAATTTCTCGATGTCAGCATTTCGGGCATAACGACGCGCCATTTTTCCATTGCGATTAGTGAGCATAAATGTGGCGTTGTGGTATTCCGCACTTACATAGTTATCTAGCCAATCCTCAACGCCATGCTTTAACTCGACTATTTCTACGCCTAAATCTATTAGCTTTGAAATCTGTTCGTGCTGAAGCTCCGCGTCAGATATCGGCGTTACTATCGCGGCAACGTGTCTTTGATTGTTGCTCATTAAGTGCTCGGCGAGTTGCGCAACCGCTAACTGCCCACCTGCTGCTACAACGTTATAACGAGCAT
Source organism: Alkalimonas delamerensis (assembly GCF_030717955.1). Lineage (NCBI taxonomy): Bacteria > Pseudomonadati > Pseudomonadota > Gammaproteobacteria > Alkalimonas > Alkalimonas delamerensis. The sequence continues at coordinate 551,346 of NZ_JAUZVY010000002.1, forward strand.
TTATGCCACAGCGTCCGAGCAAGATTTCAATGGCTCCGACATCGCTCTCACCCTCAACCAGAATGCTCCACGACGCTCCCTGATCCCGAGTGGTAGTGTCTTCGCTAGAGGCCTCTAATTCCGACAAATACGTCTTCAAAGGATAGAACGGCTGGCCATAGTTTGACGCATAACGACGTTTCACCCGCATAGCTTCGCGAAGCTTAATCTTTCCTTCCTCTATGAGGATAAGATCATCGTGACCAAAAAGAATGAGATTAAGTTCCTTTCCGTACAGAAGCGCGTCAACCGCCTCTTTGCTGTAGTCAGACATGGAAAAAAATACACCGATAGTGCCAGTGAGTTTCCCGTCAACTTTACCTTTGAAGGCATATAGAGAAGATGCAGGGATCGGTGAAGAGTGCCATTTGGCTTCAAGTAGATAAAAGCTTTCTCCAATAGCAAAGGAACCATCAATCTCTTCACCTGAAGGCCGCATGCTCGTGCGTGGCTCCATTTGCTCCTTAGACAACATGCCGTTAAGGATTTTCTCGAAGACCCGCCCCCTCTTCTGAAACCAGACGCGATCACTGTTTTGCGGCGGCTCCAGCCAATCCTTTAACCTGAGATTTTCCAAATCAAGCTCACTATTCATGGAAGTTATCTGAAAAAACTTTAGCAAAACTAACAGAGCCTAACTCTGCTGGCCTTGCCGCCCAACGCTCAAAGCAGCCGCGCGGCTGTTGGCGTCGGCTGCCTTTGCTTGTTAACTTGCATCTGCGTACCAGCCGTCATAATCCTCACCGTCCACTAATTGAAGATTATAACCATAACTAACAATTTCATAATTATCTGAAAGTCTGAACACAGTATGGCCGAACTTGTTCAGTTTTACGGATAGCAAAAACTTTCCAGAGACCTGTTGTTTCTTTTTACACCATAACATGTGCTTTTGTATATAAAGAGGCCCTTTGTGGTCTGGGTAGTTAGAACTTGATATTACACTTTTCCCCAAATGAAATAACTCCCAGCTAGGATCTATCCAGATGTATGGTTTGCCACTACCCGAGTTTTTCCTAGTTTGAATTTTCAATGAGTTGGTTGCAGCTATTACCAGTAAGGGAGAGTACTTAAACTTTCTTACGCTCTTACCATATTTTTGGAAATCGATTTTCGACATAAGCTCCCTGCAAGTTAACAGCTTAGTAGTTTGGAAAATCCCTTCTTTCCCCGCGGGATTTTCCCTTCTATCTTTTTTCGATTTCATCAATCTAGCGAACTACCTGCGCTAAATCAACAACTTCATAACGAAGGTGTAAATTTTTATGCAAAAAGCAGGGGTTTTCCCTGCAAGCGACTTGCTTACAATAAATTTACTGACTACTGTTTATTTATACATGCTTATTTTTGAGGTTCGTGCAATGGCTTCACCCTTTCTTGATCACGTAGCAGAGTTTATGACGGTTCGTCGTTATGCCAGGCGAACGGTGGATACTTACATTTATTGGATCCGCTTCTACATTCTGTTTAGTAAAAAACAGCACCCTGCCAAGCTGGGTGATGCTGATGTCGAGCTGTTTTTAAACTATTTAGCCAATCAGCGTCATGTAGCGCCTCGTACACAGGCAACGGCTTTAAATGCACTTAGTTTTTTGTACAGCAAGGTACTGCAAAAGCCGCTGTCGCTTAACCTTCAGTTTAACCGCTCTCAGGTGAGCCCTAAGCTTCCGGTGGTGCTAACCCGGCCTGAGGTTGCTGCACTTTTACGACTGATCGATCCAAAGTACAAGTTAATTGCGCAACTGATGTATGGCAGTGGTTTGCGTTTAATGGAAGCTGTTCGGCTACGGGTGCAGGACATTGATTACGATTATCTGTCGGTGATGGTGTGGCAGGGGAAAGGCAACAAAAACCGCCGGGTCACACTTGCACCCGAATTGGTTACAAGCCTGAAGCAACAAACTCAGCATGTGATGCTGTATTTTCAGGCAGATCTGGCGAACCCTGACTATGCGGGGGTCTGGCTTCCCTTTGCACTAGCACGCAAAAACCCGAACGCTCCCAAGCAACTTGGCTGGCATTACTTGTTTCCGTCGATAAAACTCAGCCTGGATCCCGAGTCAAAATGCATTCGTCGGCATCATCTGGATGAATCCTGTGTTCGGCGTGAAATAAAAATCGCCGCCCGCAAAGCGGAAATTCGTAAAAATGTTACTTGTCACACCCTACGCCATTCTTTCGCAACCCATTTGCTGGAGTCCGGTGCCGATATCCGCACCGTGCAAGAGCAACTTGGCCATACCGATGTGCGCACCACGCAAATTTATACCCATGTGCTCAATCGTGGTGCCAGCGGTGTGAAAAGCCCGTTGTCGCAGTTGTTGTAATTAAAAAAGGCGCCACAGCGCCTTTAGTTGTTTCAATACCCAGCGTTAAAAACAATCCCCGGGCACCCGCACCCAGCCTTCCATCAGCACCCGGGCGCTGCGGCTCATGCTGGCTTTGGTGACCACCCAATCACCGTTTTGCTGCTCGGCAGCAGCCCCTACGCTAAGCGTCCCGGAGGGATGGCCAAAGCGCACGGCATCCAGCTTGCCGCCCCCGGCAGCCAGGTTGACCAAAGTGCCTGGTATCGCAGCTGCCGTGCCAATGGCAACAGCCGCAGTGCCCATCATGGCGTGGTGCAGTTTGCCCATTGAAAGCGCCCGCACCAGCAAGTCGATATCTGCAGCATCTACCGCTTTGCCACTGGATGCGCTGTAGCTTTTGGGCGGCGCAACAAAGGCAATTTTCGGCGTATGCTGGCGGCTGGCGGCTTCGGCTATATCGCTGATAAGCCCCATCTGCCGTGCGCCATAAGCCCGAATGGTTTCAAAGCGCTGTAAAATCTCAGCACTGCCATTGATGGCATCTTGCAGCTCGGTACCATCAAAGCCCAGGTCGGCGGCATTTAAAAAGATGGTCGGGATGCCGGCGTTGATAAAGGTGGCCGGGAAACTGCCTACCCCGGGGACGTCCAACGTATCGACCAGATTGCCGGTTGGGAACATGGCGCCGGTGGCATCGGCCGGATCCATAAAGTCGATCACTACTTCTGCCGCCGGGAATGTTACCCCATCCAGTTCAAAGTCGCCGGTTTCCTGCACTTCGCCGTTGGTGATTGGCACATGAGCAATAATGGTTTTGCCAATATTGGCTTGCCAAATCCGCACCGTGCAAATGCCGTTCTGCGGAATATGGCTGGCATCCACCAAACCATTGCTGATGGCAAAAGAGCCAACCGCTGCCGTTAAGTTGCCGCAGTTGCCGCTCCAGTCGATAAAGGCTTTGTCGATGGCGACCTGACCAAACAGATAATCGACATCGTGCTCCGGCTGACTGCTTTTGCTTAAAATCACCGTTTTGCTGGTGCTGGAGGTCGCCCCGCCCATGCCATCGGTGTGTTTGCCGTAAGGGTCCGGGCTGCCAATCACCCGCAGCAGCAGTGCATCCCGCGCCGGGCCAGGCACCCTCGCCTGCTCTGGCAAATCGTCCAGCTTAAAAAATACCCCTTTCGAGGTTCCGCCACGCATATAGGTGGCTGGAATGCGGATCTGTGGTTGAAACATCTGTGTCACCTATTCAAATTGTCACAGTTCGAGTTCGTCCGAGGAGACACCCTGTTTTGCTCACCGCACAACTCCTTCGCCTTTAAGGGCTCAGTCAAACAGTCTGCGGCGACAAAACAGGGCATCCCCTCTCCCGTAGTGAGATCCAGCTGCTTAACTCGCCTGACCTTCCAAAAAGTCCTTGGCAAAACGCTGCAACACCCCACCGGCCTCGTAAATCGACACTTCTTCAGCGGTATCCAACCGGCAACGCACCGGTACGTCAACCCTGTCGCCATTGGCGCGTTGGATCACCAGCGTCAACGTCGCCCCTGGCGTGCGCTCACCGCGCACATCGAAGGTCTCGGTGCCGTCGATGTGCAGGGTGTTGCGGGTCGTACCAGGCTCAAACTCCAGCGGCAACACCCCCATACCAATCAAATTGGTGCGGTGAATGCGCTCGAAACCTTCAGCGGCAATGGCTTCCACCCCAGCCAGCCGCACACCCTTGGCGGCCCAGTCGCGCGATGAACCCTGGCCGTAATCGGCACCGGCAATGATGATCAGCGGCTGCTTGCGCTCCATATAGGTCTCAATGGCTTCCCACATCCGGGTCACTTTGCCTTCGGGTTCAATCCGCGCCAGTGAGCCCTGCTTCACCTTGCCGTCTTCCACTACCATTTCGTTAAACAGCTTGGGGTTGGCAAAGGTCGCGCGCTGGGCGGTCAGGTGATCGCCGCGGTGGGTAGCGTAGGAGTTAAAGTCTTCCTCCGGCACCCCCATCTTGGCCAGGTACTCACCAGCAGCGCTGTCGAGCATAATGGCGTTCGAGGGCGATAAGTGATCGGTGGTGATGTTATCGCCCAGCACCGCCAAAGGCCGCATGCCGGATAGGCTGCGCTTACCTGCCAAGGCGCCTTCCCAGTAAGGAGGGCGGCGAATGTAGGTGCTTTGCGGCCGCCAGTCGTACAAGGGGCTGATTTGCTCGCCGTAATCGACGCTTAAATCAAACATCGGCTCGTAGACTTTGCGGAACTGCTCGGGTTTGACCGCCGCTTTGACCGCTGCATCAATCTCGGCATCGCTTGGCCAGATGTCTTTTAACGTCACCGGATTGCCTTCGCTGTCATGGCCCAGCACGTCTTTTTCAATATCAAACCGAATGGTGCCGGCAATGGCGTAAGCCACCACCAAAGGTGGCGAGGCCAAAAACGCCTGCTTGGCATAAGGGTGAATGCGGCCATCGAAGTTGCGGTTGCCCGACAGTACAGCGGTGGCGTACAGATCGCGCTCGATCACTTCTTGTTGGATCACCGGATCTAAAGCGCCACTCATGCCGTTGCAGGTGGTGCAGGCAAAACCAACAATACCAAAGCCCTGCTGCTCCAGCTCGGGCAGCAAGCCGGCTTCTTCCAGGTACAGCTGCACCGCTTTAGAGCCAGGAGCCAGTGAGGTTTTGACCCATGGCTTGCGGCTTAAGCCTTTTTGGTTGGCATTACGAGCCAGCAAGCCGGCGGCAATCACATTGCGCGGGTTGCTGGTGTTGGTGCAGCTGGTAATGGCTGCAATAATAACAGCGCCATCCGGCATCTTGCCTTCTTCCAGCTGATAGCTACCTGCAATGCCACGCGCCGCCAGATCGCTGGTGTTCAAACGGGCATGCGGGTTGGAAGGCCCGGCCATGGTGCGGCCGACGCTGGATAAATCAAAGCGCAGCACCCGCTCGTACTGGGCGGTTTTTAAGCTGTCCGACCAAAGACCAGCGGTTTTGGCATAGGTTTCAACCAGCTTAACCTGCTCCGGCTCACGGCCGGTCAGCGTCAGGTAATCCAGCGTTTGCTGATCAATGGAGAACATCGCCGCGGTAGCGCCGTATTCCGGCGTCATATTGGAAATGGTGGCCCTGTCGCCCAGACTCAGGCTGTCGGCCCCTTCGCCAAAGAATTCCAGGTAGCTGGACACCACTTTTTCTTTGCGCAAAAACTCGGTCAGTGCCAGCACCAGATCGGTCGCCATCACACCCGGCTGAGCTTTGCCCACCAACTCGACGCCAATGATATCCGGCAGCCGCATCCAGGAGGCCCGGCCCAACATCACGCTTTCCGCTTCCAGACCGCCCACCCCAATGGCAATGACGCCAAGTGCATCGACATGAGGAGTATGGCTGTCGGTACCGACCAGCGTATCGGGGAAAGCCACACCGTCTTTGGCGTGCACCACCGGCGACATCCGCTCCAGATTGATCTGGTGCATAATGCCGTTGCCAGGCGGAATCACATCAACATTCTTAAAGGCTTTTTTGGTCCAGTTGATAAAGTGGAAGCGATCGTCGTTGCGCCGATCTTCAATGGCGCGGTTTTTGGCAAAAGCATCTTTATCGAAACCGGCGTGCTCAACGGCCAGTGAGTGGTCAACAATCAACTGGGTTGGCACCACAGGGTTCACTTTAGCCGGATCGCCGCCTTGCTCGGCAATGGCATCGCGCAGGCCGGCCAAATCGACCAGCGCGGTCTGGCCTAAAATATCGTGGCAGACCACCCGGGCCGGAAACCAGGGGAAATCCAGTTCTTTTTTACGTTCAATCAACTGGCGCAATGCATCGGTCAGCATGGCCGGATCGCAGCGGCGCACCAGGTTTTCAGCCAACACCCGCGAGGTGTATGGCAAGGTATCGTAGGCACCGGGCTGAATGGCTTCAACCGCCTCGCGGGCGTCGAAGTAATCCAGCTGGGTGCCTGGCAGTGGTTTACGGTAATTGGTATTCATCAGCATGCCCGGTCGTAGTGGGTGAAATTAGCTAGTTTTCATCCAGAAACGGGCTCCTGCCCTTATTCTGGAACGACAAATGAAAATTGCGATTTCCATTTATCTCACATTTTCAATGCGTTATCACGCAATGAAAATGGCAGCGCATCCCTGCGCTGCGCTAGTACCCGCCTTTCTGGACGGGCACTAGCTAGCGAAGGGGCTATCCTTGTCCTGGTCCTTCCCCTTCGCTGTGGTTTGCCTTGCTGTTTTACTTAGCTTTTTACATAGCTTCGTACTTAGCGCTCAGCAATCGGCGGTACCGGCCGTGGTGCCGGGCCGGTGTAATCGGCGCTTGGGCGAATAATACGGTTGTTGGCACGTTGCTCTTTTACATGCGCCGTCCAGCCGGTGACCCGTGACATCACAAAAATCGGCGTAAACAGCTTGGTCGGAATGCCCATAAAATGGTAGGCCGAAGCATGGAAGAAATCGGCGTTGCAGAACAATTTCTTCTCACGCCACATCACTTCTTCGCAGCGTACCGACACATCGTACAAACGGCTGTCGCCAAACTCAGCGGCCAGTTTTTCCGACCACTGCTTGATGATGGCATTGCGTGGATCTTTTTCACGGTAGACCGCATGGCCAAAGCCCATGATTTTTTCTTTGCGCTCCAGCATGCCCAGCAGGGTTTGCTCGGCTTCGTCCGGGTTTTGCATGTTTTCAATCAGTTCCATCGCCGCTTCGTTGGCACCGCCGTGCAGTGGGCCGCGCAAAGAGCCAATGGCGCCGGTGACGCAGGAATGAATGTCCGACAAGGTCGAGGCACAGACGCGGGCGGTAAAGGTTGAGGCATTGAACTCGTGCTCGGCATACAGAATTAACGAGGCGTGCATCACTTTTTCATGCAGCGGGCTTGGCTTTTTATCGTGCAGCATATGCAGGAAGTGCGCGCCGATGGAGTCGTCGTCGGTGTCGGTTTCTACCCGCACGCCATCGTGGCTGAAGCGGTACCAGTACACCACTATGGCCGGGAACAACGCCAGCATCCGCTCGATGTGCTGATCGGCCTCTGAAAAGTCCGCTTCGGTTTCCAGGTTGCCCAGCATCGAGCAGCCGGTTCGCATCACATCCATCGGGTGGGCGCTGGCCGGAATGCGCTCCAGCACGTCTTTGAGTGCCTGTGGCAACTTACGCAGTTGCTTTAACCGCGCTTTGTACTCAGCCAGTTGGCCAGCGTTTGGCAACTCGCCATGGGCCAGCAGGTAGGCCACTTCTTCAAACTCGGCCACAGCGGCCAGCTCAGAGATATCGTAGCCGTAGTAGGTTAAACCGGAGCCGGATTGACCGACTGTACAAAGGGCGGTTTGTCCTGCTACTTGTCCGCGCAGACCTGCGCCACCTAAAGCTTTATCGACCATGATTGTTGTCCTCTTGTTCTGTTGATTTGAAAATGCATTGGTTTGTTTTAAAACCCGGAGCCTGGCTCGGCGATCGGCTTCACACATCTGTTGTGCTCACCATCGCAACTCCTTCGCGCGAGCGCTAAGTCAGACATGCGCTGGCTGCGCCAACTGAGTCTGAAGCCTCAGCAAGGCGCACAGGCCAGCTATCCAAAGGTTACTTCTTCTGACTAAACAACTGATCCAGCTTTTCTTCAAAGCTGTGGTAATTCAGAAAATCGTACAGCTCCATCCGGGTTTGCATGTCGTCGATCACCGCTTTCTGATCGCCCTGCTGCAAAATGTTTTCGTACACTTTTAATGCTGCCTTGTTCATGGCCCGGAAGGCACTGAGTGGATACAACACCATGGCCACGCCGACACTGGCCAGCTCGTCTTTGTTGAACAAGGGCGTTTGGCCAAACTCGGTAATGTTGGCCAGTACCGGCACATCCAGCGCCTTGGTAAAGGCCTGGTACTGCTCCAGCGTGTGCACGGCTTCGGCAAAGATGGCATCGGCACCGGCGGCCTGGCAGGCCAGGGCCCGCTCAATGGCCGCATCCACGCCTTGCTGCGCTAAGGCATCGGTGCGCGCCATAATAAAGAAGTGTTCATCAGTACGGGCATCGACCGCGGCTTTGACCCGGTCAACCATTTCGTCCAGCGACACGATTTCTTTGTTCGGGCGGTGACCACAGCGCTTTTGCGCCACCTGATCTTCAATGTGAAAACCAGCAGCACCGGCGCGGGTCATTTCTTTTACGGTACGGGCAATGTTAAAAGCGCCGCCCCAGCCAGTATCGGCATCGACCAAGAGAGGCACTTCGGTCGCGCCGGTGATGCGGCGAATGTCTTCACAGACATCGTTCAGGGAAGTCATGCCCAAATCCGGCAGGCCAAAGGAGGCATTGGCGACACCGGCACCGGATAAATACAAGGCTTTATGGCCGACCCGCTCAGCCATCATGGCAGTGTAGGCATTGATGGTGCCGACCAGCTGCAAAGGTTGATTGTCGACAATGGCCTGACGCAGCCGGGCTCCGGCGCTTATTTTTGTGCTCATGCTTGATTCCCCGTTAGTTGCAATTCAATGTTTCGCCGCGACGCGCCAATATGGCGGCGCATCAGTAAATCGGCCAGTTCACCATCGCGGTTAGCAATGGCATGAATGATGGCTTTGTGTTCATCAAAGGCCCGCGATACCCGCGGCCCGTTCATGCCTAACTGCACCCGGTACATCCGGACCAGAAAGTATAGCTCATCACATAAAATGTTGATTAAGTATGGATTTTTACTGCCTAGAATAATGCGGTAATGAAAGTCCAGGTCGCCGGCCTCCTGGTAGTAGCTCTCCCCTTCGCGCACCCGCTGGGTGCTGAGGTGCTGGTCGAGTAAGGCGCGCACTTCAGCAATTTCGGCATCGGTCATCTGCTCGGCGGCAAGGCGGCAGGCCAGGCCTTCCAGCTCTTCGCGCAATTGATAGAGCGATATCAACCCTTCTTTCGATAGCGTCACGACCCGGGCTCCGGCATTGGGGATGCGCTCAATCAGATGGCAGCGCTCCAGCCGTGCCAGGGCCTCGCGCAGTGGTGCCCGGCTTAAATCAAAGCGCCGCGCCAGTTCAGGCTCGCTGATTTTGCTGCCGGCCGGGATATCCCCTTCCACGATAGCGCGCTGTATTTCCAGCAGCACACGGTCGGCTGCTGTCACCGGCATTCGCCAGATTGGGCTTTGCGTTGTCATCAAATTGCCACACCACCCAAGCTAAATTGTCGACAGATTAAAACGATAATGCAGTTTTAGTGGCTATTGTACCGATTGTCAAGCAAAGCAACCTAAAGATTGTCGACAATAACACCAAAGTTGTAGTCCCAGCTTGCCAGTATTAGCTTTTTGCAGCCGACAGATGATCCCGCCATCCGTTTCAAGTACAATAGCCGCCCTTTACTCTTTGGCGACCCGCACCATGTCCAATGCAAAAACTTACCCCATCGTCACCCTGGCCGCTGGCCGGGAAAAAGCCTTAAAACGCCGTCATCCGTGGATCTTTTCCAAAGCGGTGCATGCAGTCAAAGGCACCCCCAATGCCGGTGATACTGTCGATGTGGTGAGCTTTGATCAAAAATGGCTGTGCCGGGCGGCCTATTCACCCAAGTCACAAATCCGTTTACGGGTCTGGACAGATCAACAAAGTGAAGCCATTGATCAGGCCTTTTTTGAAAAACGCATTCAGCGGGCTCAGGGCCTGCGCAGCCTCTGGTTTGCCGGTCAGGATACCACTGGCTACCGACTGGTGGCGGCCGAGTCCGATGACCTGCCAGGCATCATTATTGACCGTTTTGCCGATGTGCTGGTCTGTCAGCTGCTTTCAGCGGGCGCCGAAGCCAATCGCAAGCATTTGCTGGCCGCGCTAAAAGCGCTCTACCCCAGCTGCAGCATCTACGATCGCTCCGATGTCGAGGTGCGCAAAAAAGAAGGGCTTGAACTGAAATCCGGCTGGCTGCATCAGCCACTGGCAAGTACCGAAGTGACCATTCGTGAGCATGGCATGCAGATATTGGTGGATGTGGCCGAGGGCCATAAAACCGGTTTTTATTTGGACCAGCGCGCCAACCGCTTGCGCCTGCGTCAACTGGCGGCCGGCAAAACCGTGCTGAACTGCTTTAGCTACACCGGTACTTTTGGTGTAGCAGCCCTGCTTGGTGGGGCCACAGCCGTGATCAATGTCGATGCCTCCGAAAGCGCCCTCGCCTTGTCTGAGCGCCAACTGGCGTTAAATGGCCTGCAGCCAGAACAAGCCAGCCATGTGAAACAGGATGTGTTTAAACTGCTGCGCCAGTACAAAGAAGAAGGCAAGCAGTTTGACCTGCTGATTCTGGACCCGCCAAAATTTGCCGACAACAAAGGCCAGTTGATGGGCGCCTGCCGTGGCTACAAAGACATCAACCGGGTGGCGATGCAGTTGGTAAAACCGGGCGGCTTGCTTCTGACTTTTTCCTGCTCCGGCCTGATGGAAGACAGCTTGTTCCAGAAAGTAGTGGCCGATGCAGCGCTGGACGCCGGTCGCGACTGCTTGTTTGTGGAGCGGATGCAGCAAGATGCCGATCACCCGGTCGCCAGCTTCTACCCGGAAGGTCATTACTTAAAAGGATTGATCTGCTACCTGCCTTAACCGCGTAAGTGCCGCCTTCACCCGCCAATTCCACACAAACGGCGGGTGTTTGTTGGCATAGCCTTTTGGTATGCTGCCAGCAGCTTTTTCCCTTCAGACACAGATAGGTATTTGCATGAAAACAGTGCTTTGCTCTTTGCTGCTTGCGACCAGCCTTGGTGCCAGTGCCAACTGGCAGCTGGATAACAGTACGTCGCGGCTGGATTTTGTTTCGTTGAAAAATGATGTGGCCGCCGAAGTGCATCAATTCACGCAGCTTAGCGGCAGCTGGCAAGCCGATGGCAGCTTGCAGATCGAGATTGCTGTCTCAAGCCTGCAAACCCATATCCCGATCCGCGACGATCGCATGTGGCAGTATTTGTTCAAACTGGATGATTACCCTGTGATCAGCGCCACAGGCAGCGTCAATCCGGATGCCGTTGCCGACCTTGCGATAGGCAGCAGCACCACATTGCGGGTACCCTTGCAGCTAAGCATTGTGGGTCAAACCCAACGGGTACAAAGTGAAGTCTTGGTCACCCGCCTGGCTGCGAACAGCCTGCAAGTAAATACCCAGGCACCCATTATGGTGAACGGGGACCAATTTGGTTTAACCGAAGGTTTGAACCGGTTGCGGGATCTGGCGGGGCTGCAAAACATCAACCCCATGGTGCCGGTGACTTTTACCGTGCGGTTTGAACAATAAAGCTAAGGGCGTGTTGACCTTTGCTGTTTGTTTTTGCAGCTGCTTGGCTGGTATTTATACAAGGCAAAGGTTGTAAGGTGTAGTTATTCTACATGAAACAAGCTTTAACGCAGTAGAAATGCCAGCCAAGCGCTGCCCGAAGGGTTCGTCTGGCGACGCTCTGCTCTTTGTCACTCGTCACTCATTTAGAATAACTAAACTACGCTCCTCGTTTCGCGATCAAAGCGCCGCCAGAGCGAACAAAATCTAAACAGCAAAGGTCAACACGCCCTAGCCCGTCCGGCGGGCTGCTGCTTAATTCATATCAATAAAGGCCAGGCCGAGCTGGTAGCAATCGCTGTTTTCCTGACCGCAACGCATCACTTTAGCCGTTGCATCCAGCGGCGGTACGCTGTTGTTGGCGGACTCCAACCGAACCCGAATTAACGTGCCCATTTCCAGCGGCTCATTGATATCAACCGACATGCCGGAAGCGCTTAAATCGCGACAAATGCCATCGATGGTGCGGCCAGCTTCCGGATCAGTGATCAACAACTGCACATCGGCATTGACCATCATGCGGTAAAAATGACGCTTATCACTTTGGTTCACAATAACAACTCCTGAGCTTGTCCCTGCTTTTTTTGTATTCGATAGTTATAAAACGGATTCCAGTCCCTGTAAAGGCACTATTTAAACTCCTCGATGGCGTTTAGGATCCGTTTCACCGAAACCGGATAGGCCGTGCCCAGGGTTTGCGCAAACAAAGACACCTTTAATTCTTCAATCATCCAGCGAATGGCCTGCACCCCAGCCGGGACCACAGCAGCCGTTTTGTACTGCGCCAACAGCGCCTGATAGGCTTGCTCGGCCCGCTGGTAGTCGTGCATCATCAAGCGATCCCGGTGCGGGTCTATCGGCAGTTTTTCCAGCCGTTTTTCCATCGCTTTCAGATAGCGCAGCAAATCCGGCAGCCGCTGGGCGCCATGAGCACTGACAAAGCCTTTGAACAACAGGCTGTCCAAATGCTGTTTCACCTCGCCCTGTGCCTGCACATGGGCCAGCTCGACCTTGCCTTTTAAACGTTTTTGAATTTGATGACCGAGCGACAAAATCTGCTCGACCAACAGGGCTATTTGCAGCACCTGCTCGTTCAGCTCTGCCCGTACCTGCTCTTTGACTGCGGCAAAGTCTTCGGCTGTCGCCGGAAACGGCTGCTTCGCCAACATCGCATCCACCGCTGCGGCAATGCAGTCGTCAATCAGCTCCAGCACCTTGCCAAAAGGATTGAAATAAAGCCCAAGCTTGGCCTTGTTGGGTAAGGACTCCTGCAGGTATTTGACCGGTGACGGAATATTCAGCAGCACCAAGCGTCGTAGCCCCAGCAAGCTGGTGGCTTCGGCCTGCCCGGCGTGATCCAGCAACTTGATGGCCACCGAGTCGCCTTCATCGACCAGCGCCGGAAACGCTTTGATTTCATAACCGGCCTGCAACTGCACGTACTCTTTGGGCAAGTGACCAAAGCTCCACTCGGTGATTTTCGCCTGCTCAATATCCGGCTCTGCCACTTCGCTCAGGGTTTGCTGCACATCGCCTTGCAACTGCTGCCTTAACAGCGCCAGTGAGCGGCCCTGAGCCAGCAGTTTGCCGCTGGCATCCAGCACCTGAAAGTTCATCTGCAAATGCTCCGGCAGGCTGGCGAGATCCCAGGCATCTTCCGGTACTGTGGTGCCCGACATCCGCTTGAGCTGAGCGGTCATCGCAGCCAATAATTTGCCCTGGCCCGGCACCAGCGATTGCAACAAGGCATCGGCGTAATTGGGCGCGGGCACAAAGTGGCGCCGATAGCTTTTCGGCAAGGATTTGATTAAAGCGACCAACAGCTCATGCCGTAAACCCGGGATCAGCCAGTCAAAGCCCTTATCCTCCACCTGATTCAGCAGGGCCAGCGGGATCACCAGGCTGACACCATCGTCCAGCTCGCCGGGAGCAAAGTGGTAGCGAAGCGGCAACTTCAGATTGCCCTGGCTCCAGAGATCCGGAAACTGACCTTCGCCCAAATCATCGGCGGCCCGTTTTTTCAGGGCTTCCGGATCAAAGTGCAAAAAGCGCTGATCTTCTTTACGCTTTTGCCGCCACCACTTGGCAAAGGCGGCTCTGTTGTTGGCCTCCACCGGCACCCGCTCGGCGTAAAAACGCACCAGGTCCTCTTCATCCACCAGAATGTCGCGGCGCCGGCTTTTGTCTTCCAACGCGATCACTTCATCCAGCAGTTTGCGATTGTGCGCTAAAAAGGCTTCCTGTTGCCCCAGCTCTTCGTGCACCAAGGCTTCACGAACAAAGATCTGATGGCTGGTGACAGGGTCAATCTTGCTGTACTGCACCGGCCGCTTGCCCACCACGATGACGCCGTACAAACTGACTTGCTCAAAGGCAATGACAGCGCCCCGCTTCTTCTGCCAGTGCGGCTCGCTGTAGCTGCGGCTAACCAGATGTTCGGCCAGCGGTTCCACCCAGTCCGGCTCAATTTTTGCCAGGCTACGGGCATAGAGTTTGGAAGTTTCCACCCACTCGGACGCCATCACCCATTTGGGTTTGCGTTTAAATAAGTGGCTACCGGGAAAGGCGTAAAAACGCGTCTGACGCGGCCCCAGATAATCGGCATCGGCATCTTTGCAGCCTATCTGGCCCAGCAAACCACTGAGCAAACTGCGGTGGATTTCACCGTAACCGGCGGTTTGCTGGTTGGGGGTAAAACCCAGCTCCTGCATCAGCTGGGTTAACTGATAAACCAGATCCTGCCATTCGCGCACCCGCAGGTAATTCAGCAACTCGGTTTTGCACAGTTTGCGAAACTGATTGCTGCTAAGCTCCTGTTGCTGCTGTTGCAGGTACTGCCAGAGCTTGAGGTAGCTGACAAAGTCCGAGTCCTGATCGGCAAAACGGCTGTGTAGCTCATCGGCTTTTTGCTGTTTATCCAGCGGCCGCTCGCGCGGGTCCTGAATCGAAAGCGCTGCGACAATCACCACCACTTCGCTCAGTGCCTGCTGCTTGGGCGCTTCGAGCAGCATGCGGCCAAGCCTTGGGTCAATCGGCAAGCGCGCCAACTGGCGGCCCAGCTCGGTCATTTGCAACTGACCGCCGTTGCGTTTGGTTTCAACCGCTGCCAGCTCCTCCAGCAACTTAATGCCATCGGTGACAAAGCGACTGTCCGGCCGCTGCAAAAACGGAAACTGCTCGATACCGCCCAGTTTTAGCGACAGCATTTGCAAAATCACCGATGCCAGGTTGGTTCGCAGAATTTCCGGATCCGTGTACTCGGGCCGGTTTAAAAAGTCTTCTTCACTGTACAGCCGGATGCAGATACCGGCCGCAACCCGGCCACAGCGGCCTTTGCGCTGGTTGGCACTGGCCTGGCTGATGGGTTCAATCGGCAACTGCTGCACTTTGGAGCGGTAGCTGTAGCGGGAAATTCGGGCGGTGCCGGGATCTATCACATAGCGAATACCCGGCACTGTTAACGAGGTCTCAGCCACGTTGGTGGCCAGCACGATGCGCCGGCCCGGATGGGATTGAAAGACCCGGTTTTGTTCGCCAGCACTGAGCCGTGAATAGAGCGGCAGAATTTCGGTGTGCGGCAGTTTCAGTTTTTCCAGGGCATCGGCGGTATCGCGAATTTCGCGCTCACCGTTTAAAAAAACCAGAATGTCGCCCGGCGGCTCGCGGTACAGCTCCTCCACCGCATCGAACAGGTTTTGCAGGGGGTCACGCTCTTTATCGTCCAGCCCCTCGTTGTCGTCGAAGGGGCGGTAGCGCACTTCCACCGGATAGGTACGGCCCGAGACTTCGATAACCGGCGCATCGTTAAAGTGTTTGGAAAAACGCTGTGGATCAATGGTGGCCGAGGTGATGATCACCTTCAGATCCGGTCGCTTTGGTAGCAGCTGCTTCAGGTAGCCCAGCAAAAAATCGATGTTCAGGCTGCGTTCGTGCGCCTCATCGATAATCAGGGTATCGTATTGGTTTAAAAAACGGTCCTGCTGCATTTCAGCCAACAGCACCCCATCGGTCATCAGTTTAATCCGGGTCTGCTCGGAGGTGTGATCGCCAAAACGAATTTTAAAACCGACTTCCTGACCCGGTGCCACCCCAAGCTCTTCGGCAATACGATTGCTGACACTGCGCGCAGCCAGCCGCCGTGGTTGGGTATGGCCTATCATGCCGGCAACGCCACGGCCAAGCTCGAGGCAGATTTTCGGCAACTGGGTGGTTTTGCCCGAGCCGGTCTCACCGGCAATCACCACCAGCTGATGCTTGGCAATGGCGGCTTTGATAACGTCTTTTTTTGCCACCACCGGCAGTTCGGCCGGATAATTCAGATTCAATTGCTGAGCGGCACGGCTGGCACGGGTGTTGGCCGAGCGCCGAAAATCGTTTTCAATAGCGGCCAAAGCCTTGCGCTGCTTCGCAGGATTGGTGATTTTAGCCAGCCCTTGCAAGCGTTTACGCAACCAGAACTGGTCTTTTAACAGCAGCGTATCGAGCTTGCTGCGCAGCTGATTGGCCTCTTGCTGCACGTTAATTGCCACGTCAGGGTTTGCCGCCTGGGAAGTTTGGGAATCAGACAAAAGAAAAGGCCCTCAACACAATGAGGGCGCTATGCTAGCAAGAAGCGCAAAGCGCTGCAATCAAACGGCTTTGCGGTAATGCGAGTTCATTTCTTTATCAAGCGCGGCCAACACATGGCTGCGGCCGATGATGCCAAGCAGATGATTGTTGTCGTCCACCACCGGATAAAGCTTGGGTTTTAATTTCAACATGGTTTGCGCCAAATCGATGATGCCATCGTAGGGCTTTACCGACAGTACCTCGGCTTGCATGATGTCGCGCACATGGGCCACCTGCTGATCGTGGTAAGCCGCTTTTAGCAGCAAAGCCAGGCAGTCCTGCTCGGACAAAAAGCCAATCACCTTGTTGTGCTCATCCACCACTGGGCCACCAGTCTGGTTGCTGATGGTCAACCGATCAGCCGCCAGCTCAACCGTCATGTCCGGTGTAAAGGTCACCGGATGGTTGTTCATGTAGTCACCTACTTTCAGTAAGTCCATCTTTCCCCCTAAATACAGAATCAAGGCTTAGGTCAACACGCCCTACTGTAAGCTTAGTTCAAGCTGGCAAAACTGCTGCTGTTTTGCCAGCAAAATGCAACCAAGTGATGCTTTTTCATTCAATTAATCTTCAGCAAAAATAGCGGTGGTTAAAGGCTGCTGACTGCCGATCATGCCCCGGTACATGCCCGGAGTGTTGAAGGACCAGCCGAGCTTGCCGGCTGCATCCACCAGGATCACACCACCGGTGCCTCCGGCTGGCAGCAGTACCTGCTGAATCACCGTATCGGCTGCATCCTGAGCGCTTAAGCCCTGATATTTCACCCGGGCACAAATATCAGAAGCCACCTGATAGCGAATAAAGTACTCACCATGGCCGGTGGCAGATACGGCGCAGCTGCTGTTGTCGGCGTAGTTGCCGGAGCCAATAATGGGCGAGTCGCCAATCCGGCCATAGCGCTTGCCGGTCATGCCGCCGGTCGAAGTGGCTGCAGCCAGGTTACCATCCCGGTCAATCGCTACAGCGCCGACCGTCCCCATTTGCCAGTTGGGATCTGCGGCAACAGCAGCTTGATGCGGCAATGAGCCTTGGGCCGCTTTCATCCTTTTGAGGGCTTCGTAGCGAAACTCGGTGTTGAAATAACTGTTGTCCACCTGCTCCAGACCCTGCTCCAGCGCGAACTGACCGGCGCCTTCGCCCGAGAGCATCACATGCACCGACTCCGTCATGACTTTTTGCGCCAGCAAGATGGGATTTTTTACGTGTTTGACACCCGCCACAGCACCGGCATTGCGGGTTGCGCCTTCCATAATGGAGGCATCCAGTTCATGCTGTTCATCCCAGGTGTAGACCGCGCCTTTCCCGGCATTGAACAGGGGATTGTCTTCTAAGATGGTAACGGCTTTCACCACCGCATCGATGCTGCTGCCACCGGCCTGCAGCACCGCATAGCCTTGCTCCAGCGCCAGCCGCAGTCCATCGTGATAAGCCTGCTCCTGCTCGGCCGATAAGTTGGCCCGCTCGATGGTGCCGGCACCACCGTGAATCACTAAGCCGATGGGAGATTCTGCAACTGCTGCTGTACTGAAAACGGCGGTTAGCGCCGCGGCCATCACTGTCTTACGCATGTTTTTGTCCTGTTGTTATCATCATGGTTAGTTGTAACCTATCTGTCTGCAACTGACAAATTTGTGCGGTTGACAGCAGTAACTTTGCGGCAGATCAATGCCCGGCTACCTTGGTATGGCTAAGATGCTTTTGTTCCTTGTGACACCCAGACACCAACCGTCTGCTGACATTTTAGCGCCGCTTGCCGGCGCTTTTTTTATCTTAGAAAAACCGGCTAAAACTAAAAAACACCTGAAAGCCGCGCTGCCTGTCGGTCAAAGGGCTGTCTGCGATGGTATCGTGGTACCAGCGGTGATCAACACCTAAACGGGTCATGCCACCAAAGAAAATCGGCGTTGCCACCGAAACACCCAGGGCCGGATTCCAGGCACTGCCCGCCTGATACGCCGGCCGGCTGCTGGTCGCTTCCTCTGGGCGCACGCCATAGTAATAATTGACCAAGCGGGCGTTGCTGTAATCCAGGCTAAGGTGCGGCTCCACAAAAACAGGTCCAAACCGATGCTGATAGCCAATGCGATTGCGTACCTCGTAGCCATCGGAATTGCCAAGAATGTCGTGCATCCAACTGGTTTCAAAGCGCAGTTGCTGCCAGTCGTAACGCAGCCCAAAGCCTGCATCGGCAGAGGTTCTGCGCTTTTTCATGCCTTCAAATACCGGGCTTTTGGAGGCATCGGTGCCGGCGAAGCGAGGGGCCAGCCGCGCCGTTAGTGTCAAGCCATCTTGTTGCAGCAACTGATAACTGATAAAAGGGCCATAGACCGACAAACGATCGCCACGGTAACCAATCACCGGAATGGGTACCACCCGGCGACGGTAGTCCTGGTACAACTCCTGATTGAGCCCTACCCCAATGCCATAAACAAAACCCACAGGCTCGGCGCGTGGGTTTTCCGTGGCACTTTCCGCGGCCATTATTGCAGGCAGACTCAGCAGTAAAGTGGCGGTGAGTGCAACACGAATTTGATGCTTCGTCATCCCATCTCCTTTAAAGCAAATGCGGGTTCAATTGCCAAAGGCTGTACGTCAGTACGGACGCAAAACTTACCCACAACAAGTATGGCAGCAGCAGCCAGCATGCCAGCCGACTGTGCTTGTTAAATTGCAGCATGGTGACGACAATGGCAACCCACAGCAGCAGGATCTCAACCATGGCGGCTGCCCCCAGATACCAGGCAAAAAACAGCCAGCTCCAGAGCGCATTAAGCACCAACTGCACCGCATAGAGCTGCATGGCCCGTGCCGTAGTATTCAGGGAAGCACTGCGCCAAACCAGCCAGGCTGCAATCGCCATCAGGCTGTACAGCAGTGTCCATACCGGACCAAACAGCCAGCCGGGTGGCGCCCAGTCTGGCAAGGTCAGCTCCCGGTAAAACTGGGGCGCATTCATCGAGCCGACACTGCCGATGGCCGCAGCGCAAAAGGTGACCGCAAAAAACAACAGCAAACCAAGCGTTTGCTGGCGTTTTGAATAGACCGATAACGACACTGAGGACTCCTCTCCTAACAAATGATTCGTCAAATTATTTACTTAGAGTACGCAAACCAAGAAGCTGCGATCACTTTTACACTGCATTCTCGCCTTTTCTTGGTTATGGTATACCCCAGTTTCCAGCCAGGAGTTACCGCCGATGATTGCAACTTTGCCCTTTTCCCAAGCCTGTGAAAACAACAAAGATCCGATACTGACGGTGTTGCGAGATGCCTTCGTGAATTGCAGCCGGGTATTGGAGGTTGGCAGTGGCACTGGTCAGCATGCCGAATACTTTGCCCGCAAACTACCTCACCTTCACTGGCAAAGCAGTGACCAGCCGGCTTACCTGCCGGATCTGAACCGACGCTTGCAGCAGGCCGGCTTACCCAACTTGCCCGAAGCTCTGCCGCTGGATATTCGTCAAAGCCACTGGTCTTATGCCAAAGTGGATGCACTGTTCAGTGCCAATACCCTGCACATCATGCCTTGGCCCGTGGTCGAGCGCTTTTTTGCCCGCTTGGATGAGTTTTGCCAATCAAGTGCCAGCCTTTGCCTTTATGGCCCTTTTAATTACCAGGGCCAATTTACCAGCGCCAGCAATCAGGCATTTGATCAAAGCTTAAAACAGCGCGATGCCGCCATGGGCATTCGTGACCAGGAAGCCGTGGTGGCACTGGCTGCCGCACAAGGCTTCCTGCTGCAGGCCGACCATGCGCTGCCAGCCAATAACCGCTTGCTGGTATTTTGCCGTTAAGCTTCGCTGGATTGTCGAAATGGCAGCCGGGCCTGGGCCTGGCGTTGATAGAGCGCCAACATGTCTTCTTCGCCTTCAAAGTAGCGGTTAATCGCATCTTTCAGCGGGCTATCGCGAAACAAATAGCAGCCATAACGCGTAACCGGCTCAAAGCCGCGTTGCAGCTTGTGCTCGCCTTGAGCGCCGGCATCAAAGCGTTGCAAACCATGGGTGATGCAGTACTCAATGCCGGCGTAGTAGCAGGCTTCAAAGTGCAAAAAATCCCAGTCGGCTTCGCAGCCCCAGTACCGGCCATAAAGGGTGTCAGCCGAACGAAAACACAAAGACGCAGCTATCAGGCGCTGCTGGTGGTGGTAAGCGGCAAAGATCACCGCTTGATCGGACAACTGCTCACCCCAACGCAGAAAGGTTGCTTCGGTCAGATAGCCCTTATGACCGGAGCGCTTTAAGTAGGTACGCTGGTAAAAGCGATGCAGCTGCTGCCAGAGCTGGCCGGTGGCATCAGCACCGGCAATGACCCGCAGCTCGACGCCGGCATCCTGCACCCGTTGCCGCTCTTTGCGGATTTGTTTGCGCTTGCGCGAACTTAAACCCGCCATAAAATCATCAAAAAACGCGTAACCATAATTGCGCCATTCAAACTGCACATCCTGCCGCGGCCAGAAATCCGCAGCGGTCAAAAGGTCGCGCTGCGCTTCGTTGGGATACAAACACTGAATGCTGCTGAGCCGCTGTTTTTTCATGCGTTGCTGCAAAGCTTCCAGCAACAATGCCATCAGCCTTGCTTCATCTTCACCAGGCAGGAAACCAAAGCGCGGCCCTTCAGCCGGAGTAAAAGGAATGGCCAGCACCAGTTTGGGGAAAAAGTCCAGACCGTAGCGTTGATAGGCTTCGACAATGGCCCAGTCAAACAGGTATTCGCCGTAGGAATGCTCTTTTTGGTACGCAGGTACCGCAGCTATCAGTTGATCATCGCGATACAGCAGCAAGTGGCTCGATTGCCAGCCGGTACCAGGGCCAACACTGCCGCCAGTTTCCAACGCCGACAAAAAGGCGTAGCGGCAAAACGGGTACTGGGTTGCAAAAAGCGCATCCCAGGCTTCGGGTGAGACCTGCGAAAGCGTGTCTGTCCATTCTAGTCGTAAGCTGCTCATTAGGCGTTCTCTCCTGCCTGCGATGGCTTGCCCTGTGGACTGAAGCCTGGCTTCAGCAACAGACATCAAGGCATGTTACGCGTAACCGAAAACCGGTCTCTTTTCGCCATCTTGGGACAGAAAAACCCCAGGGTCAAGTGTCCAGTTTTGCTGGCTTTGTACAAAGCCCTGCTGAAGCTGCTACACTAGCGCCAGCATTGAATCCGCTCCAAAGCGACCAGCCAAGAGTTGACAGGCCCTATGTCCTTTTACTTCTACGATTTTGAAACCTGGGGAGCCGACCCCAAGCGTGACCGCCCGGCTCAGTTTGCCGGAATTCGCACCGATGAGGATCTTACGATTCTGGGCAAACCGGATGTCTGGTATTGCCAACTGGCTCCAGACTACCTGCCGCACCCTCAGGCTGCCCTGATCACCGGTTTAACCCCCCAGCTCTGCCAGCAACGAGGCTTGCCGGAAACCGAGTTTATCGGCAAAATTCTGCAACGTTTCAGCGAGCCCGGCAGCTGCGTGCTTGGCTACAACAGCATTCGGTTTGACGATGAAGTGACCCGCCACAGCCTGTACCGCAACTTTTACGAGCCTTATGGCCGCGAGTGGCAACAGGGCAACAGCCGCTGGGATTTGCTGGATGTGGTGCGTGCTTGCTATGCGCTGCGCCCGGAGGGTATTGAATGGCCACTCAAGGACGATGGCACGCCCAGCTTTAAACTGGAAGACCTGGCCAAAGCCAATCAGCTGGCCCATGAGCAGGCGCACGATGCGCTGTCCGATGTCTATGCCACCATAGCGCTGGCAAAACTTGTGCGTGACAAACAGCCGCGTTTGTTTCAGTTTCTGTTTGAGCACCGGAAAAAGCAGGCCCTTGGTAAGTACATCAATCTGGCCAACCAAACCCCTTTGGTGCATGTGTCCGGAAAATTCCCGGCCAGTCAGGGTTGTGTCAGTTGGGTGGTACCACTGGCGTTTCATCCAACCAATAAAAATGCACTGATTGTCTGGAATCTGCAGGCCGACCCAAGCCCTTTGCTTGAACTCGATTGCGACCAGCTGCGCGATAAGCTCTACACCAAAACCGCCGATTTAGCCGAAGGCGAAGAACGGCTGGGCCTGAAACTGATTCATCTGAACAAATGCCCGGTGCTGGCACCGGCGAAAACCTTATCCGAGCAGCGGGCCGATGCCCTGGGTATTGATCGCAGCAAGTGCCGGGCACATTTGAATTGGCTGCTGGCCAACCCGCAGGTACAGCCAAAAGCAGAACAGGTGTTTGCACAAGCCGAAGCCTTCCCGCAAGAGACCAACCCGGATTATCAACTGTATCAGGGCTTTTTGGCCGATGCCGATAAGCAAAAAATGATGGCGTTGCACCAGCTTAGTCCGCAGCAG
This sequence comes from Alkalimonas delamerensis, assembly GCF_030717955.1. NCBI lineage: Bacteria > Pseudomonadati > Pseudomonadota > Gammaproteobacteria > Alkalimonas > Alkalimonas delamerensis. The sequence goes on from NZ_JAUZVY010000002.1 coordinate 573,943, forward strand.
CTGGAAGTGCAGGCGCCGGTTTTTAGTGACGAACGTTTGAATCAACTGCTGTTTCGCTACCGGGCGCGCAACTACCCCGCCAGTTTGAATGAGCAGGAGATGCTGCAATGGCAGCAGTATTGCGTGGATCGCTTAACCGATGGGCTGGATGCACCGCCACTGACTCTGGAGGCTTTTCATCAGCAACTGGAGCAGGCCGCTCAGCAGCATCAACACGATGAGCGGGCGATGCGGATTTTAAAAGCTTTGTACCATTACGCCGAGCAACTGTAAGTTTATAGGCACTTCGATGATTAGGTGGCAGCGAAGACTGCCTCGCTGCCTGAAACCATTACATCGGTTGATCTTTCTCTGCCACTTTGCGCAGATTCTCATGAATTTTAAACAGCACAATCAATAATTCACACCAAATCCGTACCCCAATGGCCCCAAAAATCAGGATACCCAGGCCAGCAAAGAAGCTGGTGGTAAACATCGTACCCAGTCCACTCACCACCACCCCAACTAAAAGCAGCCAATACACAAAGGTGATAATTTTAGGGGTGAGCATCGAATCAAAAAATAAAACCTGATTCATCGATAATTCCTTCTGTTGTTATTGTTTCAGATTGACTTCATAGCTGAGTGCCGATGAAGCACTTAGTAACCATATGACAACACAACGAAAAAGCAAGAACCTTGCATGGAAATTGACCAGCGATGCTGAAACTGGCTTCTTACGATAACTTCGGTATATACTAACAACCACTTGTCGGAGTGCCCTGACGGTTGCGAAGCAATCGAAAGAGCTGAGATCGCTGATGCGAGATCCGTGGAACCTGATTCAGGCTAATACCTGCGAAGGGAACAAGATGCGCTGCACCGTCCTGCTGGTTGGGATCCCTGCTGCCGCGCCTGGTGTATCCGGCTGTGTCTCAGCCTGCTGCCCCGCCTTTGTTCACCCACTCCAGACAAGCAACCTCAACCGATATCGGAACCCAGGAGCTTGCTATGTCAGAGAATTCAAACCCAGTATCCAAGCGCGAACAACGCGCCCGTGCCCAGGCTTACATTCGTCAGCTGCAAGGCGAAACCTTCCCCAACTCCGTACGGCGGTATTTGCAAGGCGAGCGTCCGGATATCAAAGTCCCGGTGCGATCCATTCAGCTGCATCCCAGTAAGAACAAAGACGGCAGCCTCGTCGAAAATCCACCGCTGAATGTCTACGATACCTCCGGTCCTTATGGCGATCCGGAGCAAAAACTCGATGTACTGAAGGGCCTACCGAAGCTAAGACTGGATTGGATCAAAGCGCGGGCGGATGTGGAAGCCTCCCCGCTGCCACCCTATCAGGAGATAGCACTGGATGAATGGCACACCGAATTTACCCACCAGCCCCTGCGCGCCAAAGCCGGCAAAACAGTAACCCAGCTCCACTACGCCCGGGCCGGCATCATTACGCCTGAGATGGAGTATATTGCGCTGCGCGAGAACATGGGCCGCAGCGCTGAAGCGCAAGACGATGGCATGCGCCGCCATACGGGCAACAGCTTTGGCGCCCGCACGCCCAAAGTGATTACTGCTGAGTTTGTGCGCGAAGAAGTGGCCGCTGGGCGCGCCATTATTCCGGCCAACATCAATCACCCGGAAGCCGAACCGATGATCATTGGCCGAAACTTCAAAGTGAAAGTCAACGCCAACATTGGCAATTCCTCGGTCACTTCCAGCATTGAAGAGGAAGTGGAAAAGCTGGTCTGGGCCACCCGTTGGGGTGCCGATACGGTGATGGATCTCTCCACTGGCCGGCGTATTCACCAAACCCGCGACTGGATTTTACGCAACAGCCCAGTGCCGATTGGCACAGTGCCGATTTATCAGGCGCTGGAAAAAGTCAAAGGCGATGTCAGTCAGCTGAACTGGCAGGTGTTTAAAGACACTCTAGTGGAGCAAGCAGAACAAGGGGTGGATTACTTCACCATTCATGCCGGTGTTCTACAGGAGTACGTTGGGCTGACCGCCAGCCGGGTGACAGGCATCGTCTCGCGCGGTGGCGCCATCATGGCGCAGTGGTGCCGCATCTTTAACCGGCAAAGTTTCTTGTACGAGCACTTCGAAGAAATCTGTCAGCTGTGCGCGGCCTACGACATTTCGTTGTCGCTTGGCGATGGCCTTCGCCCTGGCAGCATTGCCGATGCCAACGACGAAGCCCAGTTTGCCGAGCTTCGCACCCTGGGTGAGCTGACCAAAATCGCCTGGCGCTACGATGTGCAGGTGATGATTGAAGGCCCGGGCCATGTGCCGATGCAACTGATTGAAGAAAACATGACCGAGCAGCTCAAGCACTGCCATGAAGCGCCTTTTTACACCTTAGGGCCGCTGACCACCGACATCGCCCCTGGCTACGACCATATTACTTCTGGCATCGGTGCTGCGATGATTGGCTGGTATGGCTGCGCCATGCTCTGCTACGTCACGCCCAAAGAGCACCTGGGCTTGCCGAATAAAGAAGACGTCAAGCAAGGCTTGATTGCCTACACCATTGCTGCCCATGCCGCTGATTTGGCCAAGGGCCACCCGGCTGCGCAGCTGCGGGATAATGCCTTGTCCAAAGCCCGTTACGAATTTCGCTGGCTGGATCAGTACAACCTGTCGCTGGATCCCTTCACCGCCAAAGCCTACCACGATGAAACGCTTGGGCATGAAGGCGCTGAAACCGATGAGTTTTGTTCGATGTGCGGACCCAAGTTCTGCTCGATGCGGCTGAATCAGCAAATTGCCAACGAATCAACAGAGCAAGCTCAGACTGCGGAGTTAAAGGATGCGCAAAACTAACATCGGCCGGCTGCCTGATTTGGGTCTGGCAGCAAGCCCTAATCTGCGCAGATCCAGCCAGCATAGGCCCATTGTCTGGAGCATTGCAGCATCGGACTCCGGCGGTGGTGCCGGCATTCAGGCCGATGTGCTGACACTGCACGATCTTGGCTGTCATGGCTGCACCGTGCTCAGCGCCATCACCGCCCAAAATTCGTTGGCGGTAGCGGCGACAGAACCGGTTTCGACCGCCATGTTGCAACAGCAGTTGACGGCACTGGCTGAGGATCTGCCGCCACAGGCCATCAAGCTGGGCTTACTGCCGGATGCGGCGGGCATTGCGCTTCTGGCCGACTGGTTGCAAGCCTTCAAGGCAAAGCACTCTGTTCTGGTGGTCGCCGATCCGGTGTTTGGCAGCAGCAGCGGCAGCCAGTGGCATGACGATGCCTTATTGGATGCCTGGCGGGCGCTACTGCCATCGATTGATGTGCTGACCCCCAACTTACCCGAGCTGGCACTATTGAGCGGCCGTGCCAGCCAACCGCTGGATCAGCAGGTGGCCTTGTTGCAGGCATTAGGGGGTTCGGCGGTGCTGGTCAAAGGTGGCCATGCCTCGGACAGCAAGCAGGTGACCGATCTGCTTTACCCAGCCGATCCCGACCAGCAAGTGATTGCCCTTAGCAATCCGCGCCTGGCCAGCCGTCATCAACACGGTACCGGCTGTGTGCTCGCCAGCGCCCTGGCCGCATTTTTAGCCCATCAGTACCCACTTGAAGATGCCTTGGTACTGGCGCGGGCCTACTTGCAGCAAAGCCTGGCCCATGGCTATGCCACCGGTCAGGGGCCAGGTGCTCTTGGACACTGCGGTTGGCCGGTAAAACCCAATTATTTGCCCAGTATTCACAGCAGCCACTGGCCTAAAGCGCCCGCCAACCCTTTTGCCGGTTTGTCGGAGCCCTTGGGGGTTTACCCGGTGGTCGATTCCATTGCCTGGCTGGAGCGTCTGGTTCCACTTAAACCCGGCTGCATTCAGCTGCGCATCAAAGCGGCCCCATCCCCCGAGATCAGTGATGCCATTGCTATGGCGGTGGTGCTGTGCCGTCAGCATCAGGTGCGCCTCTTTATCAATGATCACTGGCAGCTGGCCATTGAACATGGCGCCTATGGTGTTCATCTAGGCCAGGAAGATCTGCACAGTGCTGATCTGAAGGCCATTCAGCAAGCGGGCCTGCGTCTTGGCCTGTCCAGTCACGGACCTTTTGAACTGACGCGGGCACTTCAGCTGCGGCCATCCTACGTTGCTTTGGGCCATGTCTTCCCCACCCAAACCAAACAGATGCCATCGCAGCCTCAGGGGCTGCAACGATTGGCGCTGTCGGTGCCTTTGTGTGGCGAAACGCCCACAGTGGCCATCGGCGGTATTGGTGCAGAGCACTTTGCCGCAGTTTGCGCCAGCAAAGTGCATGGGGTCGCCATGGTTTCTGCCATCACGGCCACCGAGCAGCCAGAGCAGCAGTTGCAGCACTTTAAACGACTTTGGGAGCAACACCATGCCTATCACCGTCAATGAAGCCCCTACCACACTGACCGCCCCTTGCAGCTTGCAGCAACTGGTGGAGACACTCGAGCTCAACCCCAATGGATTGGCGCTGGCCGTGAATCAAAAAATCGTGGCCAAAAGCCAGTGGGCAGAAACCCTGCTGACCGAGCACGACGACGTCAGCGCCTTTCAAATTGTGACTGGAGGTTAAGATGCTGACCATCGATGGTGTGACGCTAAGCAGCCCTTTGCTGCTTGGCACCGGTAAATTTGCCAGTAGCGAGCAGTTGATGGCTGCGGTACAGGCCTCCGGCACCGAGCTGGTGACCCTGGCGATGAAGCGGCTGGATTTTGCTGGGCCGACGGATGATATTCTGACACCTCTGCAACAGCTGGGTGTGCGCCTATTGCCCAACACCTCGGGCGCCAAAACCGCCCGTGAAGCCATTTTTGCCGCCGAGCTGGCGCGTGAAGCACTGGGTACCCACTGGCTGAAGCTGGAAATTCACCCCGATCCTCGTTACTTATTGCCCGATCCGATTGAAACCCTGTCTGCGGCTGCCGAGTTGGTCAAGCTGGGCTTTGTGGTCTTGCCTTATTGCCCGGCCGATCCGGTGCTGTGCAAACGGCTGGAGGATGTAGGCTGCGCCGCCGTGATGCCACTGGGCGCCCCTATTGGCTCCAATCAGGGGCTGCAAACCCTGCCGATGCTGGAAATTATTATTGAGCAGGCCGGTGTCCCGGTCATTATTGATGCAGGCCTGGGTGCCCCTTCGCATGCCTGTCAGGCACTGGAGCTGGGTGCCAGCGCCGTACTGGTCAATACCGCCATCGCAAGCGCCAGCGAACCTGTCGCCATGGCTTCAGCCTTTCGCTTGGCTTGTCAGGCCGGTATGGCTGCCCGGCAAGGTGGTCTTGCCGGGCCTTCAATCGAAGCCAATGCGTCCAGCCCACTGACAGCCTTTTTGGAAACGTTATGAGAGCAGAACCTTCTGAGCATGGCGATTTTTTTCAGCAATGGCAGCAAGCCTGCTGGCATCAGCATCAGCTGCAAAGCAGCAGCTACCACCGCGAACAGGTGCTGCAGGCACTGAACAAGCCCAAACTGACACTAACGGATTTTCAGGCGCTGCTGTCACCGGCGGCTGAGCCGCTGTTGCCACAGCTTGCCGCTAAAGCGCAGCAGCTGACCCGGCAACGCTTTGGTCGTACCCAACAGCTGTTTGCACCGCTGTATTTATCCAACCTTTGCGCCAACGAGTGCAGTTACTGCGGCTTTTCGATGAGCCAGAAAGTAAAACGCCGGGTACTGACCGCCGATGAAGTGGAGCGCGAGTGTCTGGCACTGCGACAGTCAGGCATCAACCAGGTGCTGCTGGTCACTGGTGAGCATGAGCGCAAGGTTGGCATAGCTTATTTTCGCCAGATGCTGCCTCTGGTACGGCGTCACTTTAGCAGTGTGATGTTGGAAGTTCAGCCTTTGTCCGAAGCCGAGTACCGGGAGCTGCGCCAGCTGGGGGTCGATGCGGTGATGGTCTATCAGGAAACCTACCAAGAGGCCGCCTACCAGCGCCATCACCTGAAAGGTCAAAAGTCTGATATCAAGTGGCGACTCGATTGCCCGGATCGGCTGGGTAAGGCCGGCATCGATAAAATTGGCATCGGGGTGCTGTTTGGTCTGGCCGACTGGCGCACCGACGCGACTTTTTTGGCGATGCACTTGCTGTACCTGCAGCATCGGTACTGGCAAAGCCGCTACTCGCTGTCGGTCCCCAGGATCCGTCCGTGCAGCGGTGGCATCGAGGTGCCCCACCCGCTCAGCGATAAGCACCTGGTGCAACTGGTCTGCGCCTTTCGGTTGCTGTCGCCCAGCCTGGAAATCAGTTTATCCACCCGCGAGCGGGCGGAGCTGCGCGATCAACTGGTTCCCATCGCCATCACCAGCAGCAGCGCCGGCTCCAGCACCCGCCCCGGTGGGTATGCGGTGGATCCCGAAGCGCTCGAGCAATTCAGCATCGACGACAACCGCAGCCCCAAAGTCTACCAACAACGTTTGCAGCAACTTGGGTTAGCGCCGGTAATGAAAGACTGGGAGCCTTATCTTGGTCGGGAGAGCTAAACAACAAAGGCACCCTCGGGTGCCTTTGGCGCGTTCAGTGGTCAAATAGCATCAGTTGCCAAGATCCAGCCCGGCTTCCTGCAGCATTTGCAACAGCTCAGGTTGGTGCCGCTGTGCCAGCTCCATGCCAATTTGCGCGCCTTCGGCAAATAATTGTGGCATCAGGTTGACACTTTTCGCACCAACCGGACTTTGGTAAAACTCCACCAGCTGCTCAATTTCGTCCTTGCTAAAGTGCTTGTTGTACAAAGCCGCCATCGGTTCGCGCATCTGCTCCCAGGTCATGTAGGTACGGGTCCATTCAGCCAATACCGCTTCGTACTGAGCCAATACAGGATTGGAGCCAGCCATCATCTGCACCATCTGTTCCTGCATTTGTGACATCTGCTCTTTGCCGCCCATTACATCCAGCAGTTGATACACAGGTTCCGCTTTTAAAGGTGCACAGCAAAGCAACGCAGCGAGTAATAAAGATTTTTTTAACATACAATTTTCGTCCATCCTTCCAAAGATTGATTAAACTAACGTAAAGATTGCGCTAAAGCAATTCGCACAAGCTTACCTAAGTTGCAAACTAGAGCAGAGCCATGCTGTGCTAAGCTAAAACTTATACTGAATACAGAAGGAGATCGCATGAAGCTGGTTGAAGTGAAGCACCCGCTGATCCAACACAAAATGGGCTTGCTGCGCGCAGCTGATATTAGCACCAAACAGTTTCGCGAACTGGCCAGGGAAATAGGTAGCTTATTGACCTACGAAGCGACCACCGATTTACCACTGGAGGAAACCAGTATTGAAGGTTGGTGCGGCACTATTCCGATCCGTCAAATTCAAGGTAAAAAAGTCACCGTAGTGCCTATTTTACGTGCCGGTTTAGGCATGATGGATGGTGTACTCGAGCACTTACCCAGTGCTCGTATCAGTGTCATTGGTATCTACCGCGACGAAGAAAGCCTGAAGCCTGTCCCCTACTTCCAAAAACTTGCACCCGATATTGAGCAGCGATTGGCGATTATTGTTGATCCAATGCTGGCCACTGGCGGCTCCATGATTGCCACCATCGATCTGTTAAAACAACAGGGTTGTCAGCACATCAAGGCATTGGTGTTGGTGGCCGCGCCGGAAGGCATTGCCGCCCTTTCGGCAGCCCATCCTGATATAGAGCTTTATACCGCGGCCGTTGACGTAAAATTGAACGAGCAGGGCTATATTCTGCCAGGGTTGGGCGATGCCGGCGATAAGCTGTTTGGTACCCGCTAAGGGCTCCAATCGTAGTCGTTGCAACCGGGCGATAAATTGCCTAGAATAAAATAGAGCTTTTACTCTAAAGGATCGCCATGCGCTGTTCGAACTTCATCACAGCCCGAACTGCCCCAGTGTTGGCTTTGCTGGCAACTCTTGGCAGCCCAATCGACGGACACAGCAGCAGCCTGAGCTTTGCCGAGGCGGAGCAGCAGCTGGCCACCAACTGGCAATGGCTGGCACAACAAGCCGATGTTGATGCCTGGCAGGCACAGCAGCAGGCACTGAACAGCCTGAACCTGCCACAGCTGAGTGTCACCATTGCTGGGATTGCCTATGAAAAAGACGTGCGTTTTGACATCCCGGTAATCAATCAACCGGCCGAGCTGGATGTTTTTCGTAGCGGCATTCGCTCCCAGCTCAATCTACTGTGGCCACTGTATACCGGTGGCCGAACTCAGGCCGCCCAACAACAGATTGCTGAGCGGGTAGGTGAAGCCGAAGCCGAGCAACGACTGCAGCAGCAAAAGCTGATCAAGCGTTTATTCGATTTGTATTTTTCCGCTCAGATGACCCGCCAGGTGGTTCAGGTGCGGCAACAGGCCTTAAGCACTCTGGAACTGCATGTGCATAAAGCCAAACGTTTCGAGCAAGAGGGCCTGATTACCGCCCTGCAACGCATGCAAGCAGAAGTCGCCCATGCCGATGCCAGGCGAAGCCTGATAGAAGCACAACACCAGGCGAGCGATGTGCGGGCAGCGCTGGCGAATTTACTGCAAATACCAATACTGCATTGCCTTAGTACGCCACTGCCGGCCCCAGTGCAACTTGAGCACCCAGCCGATTGGTATCTGCAATTAGCGAAGCAGCACAACCCGGTGTTTTCGCAGCTCAGCGCCAAAACCGGGCAACTGCAACAGCAACTGCGTATCGAACAAGGCAAGCGACTGCCCGAAGTATTTTTGGTGGCGAGTTACGACTTAAATCGCTCGGCAACGCCGTTAACCGAGCCAGACTGGAGTATCGGCCTGGGGATGCGCTACCACTTCACCACCCCGATTAACCGCAGCGCCAGTGCCACTGCGGTGGTAAACCGGCAGCAGCAACTGCAATATACTGAGCAGCAAGCCACTGCAGACATACAGTTGGCAGTTGAAAGCAGCTACCGCCTGGTGCAACAACAGCAGCAACACTTTGAGCTGCTGCAACAGGATCTGCAACTGGCGCGGGAGCATGCCAGGTTGCAGCAACATGCATTCGCCGAAGGCATGGCCACCTCACTGGATGTCACCGATGCGCGGTTAAAACAAGCGGCTGCCGAAGTCCAGGCCTTGCAGGCCGCCTTTTTACATGCCAGTGCCCTGGCGCAATTGGCCCAACTGACCGGCCAGCCAGAGCTGCTTGGCCGCTGGCTACCCACACTGCAGCAACAGCAGCCCTGCTTAGATGATTAAGGAAGTCCCATGTCCCTGAAAAAAATACTGATCCCGTTATCCGCACTGCTGCTGGTGGTTGGACTCTTTTGGTGGCTTTGGCCTGAACAGCAGCCAGAGCTGCTGCATGGTGATGTGGAAGTGCGCGAAGTGCGGCTGGCCAGTAAAATTCCGGCTCGGGTGCAACGATTGCATGTGCGCGAAGGTGACCAGGTCAGCGCCGGTCAGTTGCTGCTGGAGCTGGATAGCCCGGAGCTGAATGCAAAACTGGCTCAGGCTGAGGCGGCCGAGGCGGCGGCGCAGGCCCTGCTGGACGAAGCCGAAGCAGGCCTTCGTAAAGAAGAGGTCGAAATGGCCAGACTCGACTGGCAACGGGCCATGGTGCAACAAAACCTGTATCAGACTACCCTGAACCGGCTGCGCAATTTGCAGCAAGAGGGCCTGGTATCGCAGCAGCAACTGGATGAAGCCACGGCCAAGTGGCAGGCAAGCCGGGATCAAGCCAAAGCGGCCGAGGCCCGTCACAGCATGGCGGCTGCCGGTGCCAGAGAGGAGCAACTGCGGGCTGTTCAGGCACAAAACCGCCGGGCAGCCGCTGCCGTGGCAGAAGTCGAAGCCTACCGGCTGGAAACACAGCTGAAAGCTCCGGTGGCTGGCGAAGTCGCCAGCATCGTCATTCAACAGGGCGAATTGGCACCCGCTGGTTACCCCATTATCACCCTGGTGGACCCAAGCGACAGCTGGGTAGTATTCAGCATTCGTGAAGACAAACTGAATGCGCTGGTTCCGGGTCGGTCTTTCGAGGCCTGGGTACCCGCCTTGAACCGCTCATTGGAATTTAGCGTCAGCCGGCTGAATGCTTTGCCTTCTTTTGCCAACTGGAAGCAGGTGCGGGGAACCCCCGGCTACGATCTGAAAACCTTCCAGCTCGAGGCCCGGCCGAAGGCACCACAGCCTGATCTCAGAGCCGGAATGACGGTGATCCTGGCGCTGGAGGACTAATGCCGGCTTTTTGGCACAGCAGCCACCGTGAACTGCAGCATTTAACGCAGGACAAAGGCGACCAACTGCTGGCAGTCTGGCTGCTGCCCTTGCTGTGTTTGCTGGTGGGCTGGATTTTCTCTGCCGGACAGCCCGAGCGATTGCCTATGGCGGTGCTGGATCAGGATCAGAGTGCCCTTTCCCGCCAACTAATCCGACTGGTCGATGCCGGCCCAGGCGTGGAGGTAGCGCTGCAGCTGCAAGACAGCAAAGCGGCAGCCGATGCACTGCGCCAACGACAGGTCTATGCGGTGCTGGTGCTGCCGCAAGGATTGGAGCAGCGCATTTATCAGGGGCAGAGCAGCGAGCTGGTGCTGAATTTGAACAGTCAGTACACCACCTACGCCTCCACCTTGCAACGGGGCATCCGCCAGGCGCTGATGACCGCCGGCGTGGCCATCGGCCTGGACCGGCTTGAGCGCCAGGGCCTTTCGGCCGAGGCCAGCCTCAGTACCCTGCTACCGGTGCAGGTATTGGCGACGCCCTTGTTTAACGAAGGGCCAAGCTACGAGGTGTTTCTGGCCGCCACCCTGATCCCGGCATTGTTTCAAATACTGGCGATGGTGGTCACGGTCTCCGCCATTGGCCGTGAGCTGCGTGACGGGACCGCCATGGCCTGGCGTGCAACGGCCAGTGGTTCGGTGCTGTTGGCGTTAAGCAGCAAGCTGCTGCCTTATTTTGTGTTGCTGGCCGCTTATGCAGGCGGCTATGTCTGGTTTTTCCACCAATACATTCCAGCCAGCTACACCGGCTCTGCGCTGCTGATTTGGGTCAGTCTGTTGCTGATGATTGCTGCGGCCATGGCCGTGGCCTTGCTGCTGATTGCTCTGACTCGGAATTTCCGGATGGCACTCAGCCTGGCCGGGTTTTACAGTGCCCCGGCTTTCGCCTATTCAGGCCAGGCGTTTCCACTGGTAGCGATGCCGGATTTCGCCCAGTACTGGGCCAGTATTCTGCCTTTGACCCATTGGCTGAAAATCTACAACCAGCAATGGCTGGCGGCGGCTCCGCTTTCCGCTGTGGGCGCGTCCTGGTCGGTGCTTGCAGCCATGCTGCTGTGTACCAGCCTGGCCGGGTATCTGCTGCTAAAGCGCTCGGCATTTAACCCTGCGTCCTGGGGAGCACGCTAATGAGCATCTGGCAACACAGTTTGCATACCTGGCGCCTGATCCTGGCCGACAAAGGCGCAATCTTGCTGCTCTTTGTCGCCGGCATCTTGTATTCCTTTTTCTATCCGCTGCCCTATCACTACGAGCAGGTCGAGTCGGTGCCGGTTATTTTAATCGACCAGGATCACAGTGCCTCATCGCGCAACTTGCGCCGACTGCTGCTTGCCTCGCCTAATCTTTCGATTGAACAGATCAGCAATGAGTCGGCCGAAATTCAAGCGGCCCTCTGGCATGGCGATGTGATGGCGCTGATCATTATCCCTTCCGATTTTCATGCCAATATTCTGGCCGGACGACCAGCCGAAGTCCAAATTGCCAGCCATGGCGGTTACTTGCTGGCAGGCAGCAAAGCACTGATGAGCGCCAACGAAGCCGCTTTAACCATGGGGGCTGCCATCAGCCTGCACAAGCTGCAAAGCCTGGGCCTTAGCGAGGCACAAGCAATGGATACTGTGCAACCGCTGCGCGTGCAACAACGTCACTGGTTTAACCCACAAGATGGCTACGGCCATGCCATCGTACCCGCTGTGATGGTGCTGATTATTCAGCAAACCCTGCTGATAGGGGTTACCCTGGTGCTGGGGCGTCAGAATGAGCTCAGCCAGCAGCCACGGGGACACAAGGCTTATTTGGGGATGCTGCTCACCTTTGGCTGCATTGGCCTGCTCAATACGCTGTATTTTTTCCTGGTGGCTTTGCAGCTTCAGCACTACGCACAAGCAGGCCCTTTGCTGCATTTGCTGCTTTTTGGTCTGCTGTTTTCGCTGTGCATTGCGGCTTTTGCCCTGATGCTGGCGCGCGCCTTCGACAAACGGGAGCGTGGTTTGCAACTGCTGCTGATTACCTCGGTGCCAATGTTGTTTGTCTCCGGCTACAGCTGGCCAGCCGAGTCCCTGCCGACCGTTTTAACCTACCTGCGCTGGTTGCTACCTTCGACGGCCGGCATTCATGGTTTTGTTGGCATCAACCAATTGGGGGCACAACTCAGTGACATTCTGCCCCAGCTGCTGGCGCTTGGCAGCTTGACCCTGCTGTTTATCAGTGCTGGCTTGTGGTTGTATCGAGCCGACGGCAAAAATACCCGCCTGTAATGGCAAGATCCTGCCGGGTTTCTGCTTGGAAAAGGTCAACAGCGCCAGCTGCCCCCCGTTAAATTGAGCAGCATGAAAGTGGCGCAATTTTTGCGTAACCTTTGGTTCACAATGCATCAGCCAGCACACGGCTGGTGGAAAACCATCCAAGGAGGCGTTTATGCTGAACAACCTGAAGGGCACAGCCGAGCTCGATCCAAGTCTTAGGCAACGCATTCATCAAGGCAAAGCTGAGCTGCAACCATTGCCGGTAAAAGAAGTGCCCAAAGGCAGTAAGCCCGATATTCAGCCACAACCGGTGCCGGACTTAGCGCCAACGCCGATCCCAGAGCCGGACCGGGTCACCCTGAGCACGCCAAACCGTCAAGACGATGCCTTGACACTCACCTACCGCCCGGATGGCCGGGTCGCGGATGAGGTGAGCGCAAAGGTCGATTATCTCAGCCAGATGATGCAAGCGATGACGGATGCAAAAGTGGGTTTTGACCGTGAGAAATACGAAGCCCTGCAAGAAAAAATTGATGAAATCCTGGCCAAGGATGAACTAACCGATGCTGACCGTGCCCAGATAGAAGCGCTGGAGCACGAACAAAGCCAGTTATCCGAAGTGGCAGCCAAACGACTGGCAGAGCAGACCGCCAACAAGGAAAAAGTCTGATCCCGACTTGCGGCAAGATAGAAAAGCTGGCATCTTGCCGCCATCTGCATTAAAACTGGGACAACCTTAGTGGAACTTCTGCCCTGGTCTTTTCATAGTCACTACGGCTTTACCCTGCGGGGGTACCACAGTGCCCCCAGGGGTAAGCCGGTGTTGCATGTGCTGCACGGCAATGGATTTTGCAGCCGGATGTACCAACCCATGCTGCAGCAACTGGCCGACGACTACGACTTGTTCTTATCCGATGCTCAGGGCCATGGTGACAGCGATCATGGTGGTGCCTTTATTGGCTGGAACGAAAGCGCGGAACTGGCCAGGCAGGCCTGGCTGGCACACCGGCATCTGTATCCCAATGTGCCCCATATTGGCCTGGGCCATAGCTTTGGCGGGGTGTTAACAGCGCTGAACAACGCGGCTGATCCCGGACTATTTCAGCAAGTGCTCTTGCTCGATCCGGTGTTGTTCACCCCCAGCATGTTAACCAGCATGAAAGCCCTGAGCATAGTGCGACTGTATAAACGCAACCCTTATGCCCGGGCAGCTTTAAAGCGCCGCCAACATTGGCCCGATAAAGAAAGTGCCCGTCACTACCTGCAGCAGCGTGCCTTTTTCAACAACTGGCACCCGGAGGCGCTGGCCGCCTACATTGACCATGCCCTCAAACCATCCGAGCATGGCGTAAGCCTGAAATGCCAGCCGGTTCGGGAAGCTGAAATCTTTGGCTCTTTCCCGCGCGATCTTTGGCAGCAGCTGGCCAAACCCTGCGCACCTACCCGGGTGCTTTATGGTGACCGCAGCTACCCTTTTGTTGCCAAGGCTCTGATGAAATGGCAAAAGCTCAACCCAAGGGTTGCGCTGGAGCAAGTCAGCGGTGGTCACTGTTTTATGCAAGAGCAGCCGGAACAAACAGCGGCCGCCGTTGTCCGTCATTTGGCGGCTGATTAGAACCGGTCTTTTACAGGCTTGGTGCTGTTTCTGGCCTGGATCTGTTTCTGGATGAGCACCAACAAGGTATACTATTCGAGCTTTTTATTGCCATCGCTCTGGATTGGAGTTTACATGAACATGCGTTTTGCCTTTGCTATGCTGGCGAGTGTGATGATGGTTGCGTGCAGCAGCCAGCCTGAGCGCTCTTCCGAACCGCTGCTGCCAGCAACAGTGGTACCGATAGAGGTCAGCACGGTAGAGGAGCTGCCTGACTCCGAGGTCACACAAGCCCTTGCCACCGACTTTGAAATGATTTTTATCGATCAAGACATGAGCTTTATCGGCACCCTGCCTTGTGCCGATTGCCCGGGCATTGCCTTTCATTTGAACCTGTACCGCGATGGCCGCTTTGAGATCCGGCAAGAGTATCTGGAGCGCAACAACATTTTATTGGTGAAAGGCACCTGGCTGCTGGAGCAACGCACCCTGCATCTGATGAACCAGCAACACACCCTGCCGACCTTTCAGTTTGTTAGCAATCGCCGACTCACCATGCTGGACATGGCTGGCAAACCCATCGTTTCCAGCCTGAACTACCATCTGGATCGGACCGAACGACTGCAAAGTATCGACACCCGCCGTCCAATGCTTGGCCTCTATCAGGTCAATGGCGACAGTGCCACTTTTACCCTGTGCGATTCGGGTGAGCGCTTTCAGGTGGCCATGACTCAACATCACATGCCAATGCTGCGCAATTACCGGCAAGATCCGCAATTAAGTGGTCAGGCAGTCATCGCCACCCTGACTGGCCGGCTGGGTAACGGCCAGGACAGCAACACCTTGTTCATTGATCAGTTCGAACAGTTTTGGCCCGGAGCCGCCTGTCCGCAACGTCATGCCCCGGCTGCCGTGCATGGGCTGGTATGGCGGGCAGAAAAAATTGCTGAGCAGTACGTGCCGCAGCAATTGAATGTCCGGGTGCTGTTTCGCGACAACAACACCCTCTACGGCTTTGCCGGTTGCAACAACTTCCATGGCAGCTATCGCCAACGCGCCAATACGCTTGAGATCAGCAATCTGGCGATGACCCGTAAATTCTGTGAAGAGAGCAGCCAGCTCGAGCAAAGTTTCACCCAGAGCTTACAAAACGCAGACCGCGCCGAGGTCAATGGCCATGCGCTGCAACTCTTTCAGAACAATGCAGTTATCATGCAGTTGGTACCTGCCGCCAATTAACGGTTTTCCTTTTGAGCACCTCAGGGCCCTTGCCGGTTGGCAACAGCCCTGAAGGTAGCAATTCATTGCCTGTTCAGTTCAAAGTGTTTATGCTGTGTTAAAGTGTTGATGGCTGGGCTTTTATGCGTCGCTTTGTCCGTATTTTTAGTCTGTTGCTCACCCTGGTGGTTTGCCTGTTGCTGGTCGCTTTTCTGTGGCTGCAGCAGCAACTGCGTCAACTGCCCATCCAGCAGCTGGACTACCAGATAGCTGGTTGGGGCCTGCGCCAATTGCAATTGGCTCACCTGCACTTTAGCTACCCGCTTGAGCAGCAAAGCCTTCGGGTTGAACTTGAACAACTGAGCCTTCAATGGCATTGGCAAGGCTTCCGCCCTCAGCTGCAACAGCTTGGCCTGCATAACGCCAAGCTGCATTTATCCGCTTTCCCCGTTGGCCCCGACAGCAGCACCAAGCCCGATAGCACCAGCAACAAGCTGCTGCCTGAGCGCTGGCACTGGCCAGAGTGGCTACCAGCGACCACAACCGTTGAGCAGCTGCAGCTTGATCTGCCTTGTGCGCAAAGCCGCTGCCGCTATCAAGGCTCTGTCGCGCTGCAACAGACAGAAAGTCTGGACGCCCAGCTGCAATTCAGCTCCTTGCAGCACCCGGCCCATGGCCTTAGCCTGAAACTTGAGTACCAGGTCGCTCAGAACTGGCCGCAGTTATCGGTCATGCTGGATGTCTCAGAGCTGCTAACGATGCAGTTCGACAGCGCCCTGGTCGAGGAGCAGCAGACGCAAACCCTCCATTGGCAAGGTGCGACGCAACTTGAATTGCTGCCCCCGCCTGGCTGGGTGCAGGCTGAGCTGGCGTTGTGGCAACAGCAGCTGCCAGAGAGCTGGTTGCAGCAGTTTCAACAAAGCATTCGAGCCCAGAGTAAATGGCAGTTGCAGGTACCAGCCAGGCTGGACGAATCCTTTTGGCCGCAGCTGAACGGTGACATCGAACTGCAGCTAAGCAGCCCCAGTCCCTTTTACCTGCCTGAGTTTGGGCTGATCACGGCGGAAGTTCAGGCCCATGCGCATTTTACCGATGGCCAGGCATCGCCTTTCCGGCTGGCTGCAGGTGGACGTCTGAGCGAGCTGCAATTGCCGCAGGGTTTAACGGAGCTCGGAGTCCAGCCGCAAAGCTGGTACTGGAGTTTAAGCAGTCAGCAAACGGAAGCCTTTGATCTGACCGCCCTGCCATTGCAGCTCCGTTTGCTCTCCGCCGATCAGCAGCAGCTGCTTGCCTCGCTGGAGCTCAATGCTCCGGCACAACAGCTCAGCATCCAACAGTTGCAGCTGCAACTGGCACTGCCTGAACTTCACTATCAGGACTGGTCTTTGCAGCAGTTGCAGTTAAGCACTGAGCTAACGGGCCAACTGAGCCTGAGCCAACAGCATTGGCAAACACTTGAGCCGCTGCAATTGTCGGTTGCAAGGCTGCACAATCCGGAGCTTGAGTTGACCATTGAGGCGCTCGAGCTCGCACTGTCGAATGGACAAGTGTCCTGGCAATCCAACGAGTCAGACACCAGCAGCTGGCAGCTGCAAAGCCAGGCAGACCTTAAGCTCAAGCAATTGCAGCACCCTGTCCTCAAACCTTTGAGCTGGCAGTGGCAAGGCAAGCTGCAAAGTGCATCCAAAGCTTCAGATCTGCTGCAAGCAACAGGACTGCTGACCGCCTCTTCAGGCCTGGAACTCAGTACCCAGCTCAGCAGCAGCGCCGAACAGTTCAGCCTGGCATGGCAGCTGGCGGATGTATTTGTGTTGGCCGGCAATCCATTGGCCAGCAGTTTGACGGACTGGCCAGAATTGCTGACGCTTCAACGCGGACGCATCCGGCATCAGGGTAAACTGGACTATGGCTTCAATAATGATGGCATGGCGCTCAGCAGTGAAACCCAGTTGCTTGATCTTTCCGGTTTTTACGACACCACCCTCTTTCGCAACCTGACTAGCCAGCTCGAACTCCATCTCAAGGATGATACGATTTCCATCCGCAGTTCGGACTTGACCGTAAAAGAGCTGGAACAAGGTGTCCGCGCCGGTCCTTTGCACCTGGCAGCCAGCTACCAGGCGTCGCTTGATGCGCCAACAACAGGAATGGTCCAGCTGGAGCACAAGACGCTCGGATTGTTCAATGGTGCGGTCAAGCTGCCGGCAATGACGCTGGATCTGCGTGAAGAGCGCTGGCTGCTGCCATTGCAGCTTGAGCAATTGGATTTGCAACAACTGCTGACACAGCACCCAACAACGGACTTAATGGGCCATGGCCTGATCAATGGCGAGATCCCCTTGATTATTTCCCCCCAAGGTTTCGAAGTCGCACAAGGGCGTCTGCAGGCAAAGGAGCCTGGTGGCAGCCTGAGTTATCGCTCGCCTCAGGCGCAAAGCATGGCTGCCAGTAATCCAGCCATGAAAACCATGTTCACAGCGCTGGATGATTTTCACTACACAGTGCTGAGCAGCGATGTCAGTTACAGCACCGATGGACAGCTGGTGTTGGCGCTGCGGCTGGAAGGTCGGAACCCGGCGATGGAAGGTGGCCGCCCGGTGCACTTGAACATCACGCTGGAAGAAAATATTCCGGCGCTGATTACCAGTTTACAGCTCACCAACCAACTGAACGAAGTTATACAACAACGGGTCCAGCAGCGACTGCAACAGCCGCGCCGGCCATAGGAGAAAACCATGCATGTAAAAGCACTAGCCATGTCGGCTCTTGCAGTCTGGCTGAGCGGTTGTACCCCAACCGTTCAGGTGGCTGCGCCATCCGAGCCGATCACCATTAATTTGAACGTTAAGATTGAACATGAAATTCTGATCCGGGTCGATCGCGAACTGGATCAGTTGTTCAGCGATTCCAGTGGTCTATTTTAAGGAGCTCCCCATGAAAACAGCGACTTCTGTCAAAACTCTGCTGGCAACCTTTTTGCTGCTACTGGCCTTGCCGGTGCTGGCGATGAATCTTCAACAAGCAATGAATGCTTTGGGCCCTGCCAAAGAGCAAGGATTGATTGGTGAGCAAGTCAATGGTTATCTGGGGGTGGTGCAAGACAGTGCTGAAGCCCGGCAGATTGTTGAGCTAATCAACGATGCCCGTCGTGCTGAGTACAGCCGTATCGCCCGCGATAACAACATTGCCGTCGCCGATGTGGAAGCACGGGCAGGCCAAAGAGCGATTGAACGCACCCCTGCCGGCCAGTTTGTCAAACTGGATGGTCAATGGGTAAGAAAACGCTGAATCACTTATGACAGGCCGGCTTTATAGCAGCACACAAATCCGGGCCATCGAACAGCAAGCCATTGCTGAGATGGCTCAGGGCGACTTTGTGCTGATGCAACAAGCTGCCAGCGCTTTGCTGGCTCTGCTTAAGCAACGCTGGCCAAGCAGGAAAAACCTGCTGGTGTATGCGGGTAACGGCAATAACGGTGGTGATGGCTACCTGCTGGCTGCTTACGCCCAAGCAGAGGGCTACCGGGTAACTATCAAATGCATTGGCGATCACACCACACTCCCCAAAGCCGCTCTGCTGGCTAGACAAGCAGCAGAGCAGGCTCAGGTTCCTCTGCTTAATCTTTGCGATCCCTGCAGAGCAGATGTGCTGGTAGATGCAATCTTTGGCATTGGTCTGAACAGGCCGGTTGGCGGTGATTACCTCAATGCTATCTCCCAAATCAATCAAAGTACCATTCCAGTGCTAGCGGTCGACGTTCCTTCCGGCCTATGCGCTGATACTGGCCAGGTTTTAGCTTCTGCTGTTCAGGCCGATGTCACCCTGAGCTTTATCGGTCACAAAATTGGTTTATTCACAGCAGATGGCCCCGATCACTGCGGTGAATTACTGCTGGAGCCTTTGTCGATTCCACAGCCTTTGCTGGCCGCACAGCAAGCCTGTGCAACCCTAGTCGATGGCAATCAATTACTTCGAAAACTAGCACCAAGAAAAGCCAACTTCCATAAAGGCCAGGCCGGTCATGTGGTGATTATTGGCGGTGACCACGGCATGGCTGGTGCCCCCTTACTCAGCGCCGAAGCCGCACTTCGATGTGGGGCCGGCCTAGTGACAGTGCTGACCCGAAAAGAGCATGTTCCGGCATTGGTTGCACGCCGGCCAGAGTGCATGGTGCATGGCGTAGAAGCGCAGCAGGATTTACACCCACTTTTACAGAAAGCCAGTGTGATAGTGGCAGGCCCAGGACTTGGACAGCAGTTTTGGGGCCAGCAATTGTTGCAGCAAGTACTGACGCAAAATAAACCTGTGCTGCTGGATGCGGATGCTCTAAACCTGCTGGCCCAGCAGACTGCTCCACGGCTTAATCAGCTGATCCTAACCCCGCACCCAGGTGAAGCAGCCCGTTTGCTGCACTGCAGCAGCCAAGAGGTGCAACAACATCGTTTGAATGCAGTACAGGCCTTGCAGCAGCAATATCAGACTACGGTATTGCTGAAAGGCAATGGCAGCCTGATTGCAGGTGATAAAGGCACGCAGTTACTGAATGTGGGCAACCCGGGCATGGCATCTGCCGGTATGGGCGATCTGCTTAGCGGTATCATTGCGGCTTTATGGGCACAAGGTCTCAATGCTGAAGATGCCGCTGCGCTTGGCAGCTGGTTGCATGCCTGTGCTGCAGATCACCAGGCTGCACGTTTTGGCCCCCGCGGATTGCTGGCCACGGATCTACTATCATCAGTGCGGCAACACCTCAACCAATCGCTGAATTTATTTGAGTAGTTTTATTGATTTCAATGACTTAATCACCTATTGTTAAGCTGAGTATCCGCATTTTAAGGCCGCTTCGCCCCATGCCCACAGCCGTAACGCCCCAAGGTTTAAGTGCCTGTTTGCTGCTGTTAGCCGGCTGGTTGCTGGCAGTGCCGCTTTGGGCGAATGGTCACAGGCCAAGTTACCCCCCGACGCCCTCGTTATTTTTCCAGGTCAGCAATCAGCAGCAAATTGCTGAGCAGATCATTACCGCTATCTTGCAGGATCAACAAGGTTTTTTGTGGATTGGTACCAGCAGTGGTCTGTACCGGTACGATGGCTACCGCTTTGTGCGTTTTAGCGATCAGAGTGAACAATTAACTGGCCGCTTTATCCAGTCGTTGTACTTGCGGCAAAATGGTGAGCTTTGGGTGACTGCAGCGCCCGGAGGAGTCAGTCATTTTAATGCCCAAACCCTGCGCTTTTCATCCTTTGACGATTTCCCTGAGCAGCAGTTGCCTTTTTGGCAAAGTGCCCAGGTATTGGCAGAAGATCAGCAACAACGGCTTTGGGTTGGCAGTCGCAATGGCCTGGCGTACATCGATGGTTCCGGGCAGAGTCAATTGTTGTCGCATCCAACCTTATCGGAGCTCAGTATCCGGGCTTTGCTGGTCGATAATGACAACCGCTTATGGATAGGTCATCGTCAGGGCTTGATTCAACTGGATCTTAATGCAGCGGAACTTGATCCCATTGCAATCACAGCACTCAGTGACCAGAGTGTGCTCAGCATGCAACTGGCTGAGGATGGCAGCATTTGGCTGGGAACAGCCAGCGCTGGTGTTTATGTTTGGAAAAGTGACACGAAAAACCTGCAGCCTTTCCCAGTAACAGCGCAGACCGAAGCGGCCAGCCCGGTGCATGATCTCTTGCTATTGCCCAATGACGAAATCTGGTTAGCCCGCCTTGGTGGCATAGAGCGCTGGCAGCGCAGCAGTCAGCAGCTGTTGCATCGCGATCTGCCTGATCCGTCCGATCGCTACAGTCTGGCCCATGCCGATGTGCGCGCTTTGCACCAAGATCGAGATGGAGTGATTTGGGTCGGTAGTTACGGTGGCGGTTTGCAGCATTTCCAGCGCTCGCGCCAGGTCAGTATGCTGCGTTACAGCCTGCTGCACCAACACAGTCTTTCAA
Organism: Alkalimonas delamerensis; assembly: GCF_030717955.1. Lineage (NCBI taxonomy): Bacteria > Pseudomonadati > Pseudomonadota > Gammaproteobacteria > Alkalimonas > Alkalimonas delamerensis. The sequence continues at coordinate 595,112 of NZ_JAUZVY010000002.1, forward strand.
ATCCGGATATCAGCAGCATTTTAGAGCTTAATAACGGTGAGATCTGGTTGGGCAGCCGCGGCTCTGGTGTTGATATTGTGCAACCAGGCCAGGGCATTGTTGCCCGCATCGAGCCGGGGGCCGACTCCGGGCAACTGCAACAAGGCTGGGTCACCGCCATGACACGGCGGCCGGATGGCAGGGTTTGGCTGGCTACCTATCCTCATGGCGTTTACCAGGTCGAGCCTGATAGCCGTTCCGTTCAGATGTTGCTGTCGGGTACCGACTTTAATGAAAGTGTTCGCCGTTTTTTTACAGACAGCCAGCAGCGTCTTTGGCTGGGCACCCAGCAAGGATTGTATCTTTGGGATGATGGGGTGCAGCAACTGGTTTCATACCCATTGCTGTCCCCCTCCCCACAAGCCGATTATCTGAATGCACTGACAGAAGATCCACTGGGGCAACTTTGGGTAGGAGGTGGTTCAACCGGTTTGTACCGGCTGCACCCTGGCCAATCAGCAGCCAGCTTAGTCCACTTTGCCAATCGCGATACCCCTATTTTGAGCATTCTTGGCTTGCTGGTGGCACACAACAAGCTTTGGCTGGATACACCTGAAGGTTTGTATTTTATCGATGACTTTATGGCTGAGCAGCCGCTGCTGCACACAGCCAGCGCCGATGCACCCTCCAGTGCTTTTGGTGCCAACTTGTTGCAAGACAGTCACGGCCGGATTTGGAGTCAGCAGCGGCTGTTTAATCCCGTCACCGGCCAACTAAAGCCCCTGGCAGAGCACGATGGTTTTTTGGTCGGTACCCCCTGGTTTCGCGCTTACCAGCAAAGCCATGATGGCAAAATGCTGTTTGGCAGCACCGAGGGATTGCTGGTGGTGGATGCCGATGCCTATCAGCCAGCTTCGGACGTCTTTGCGCCCTTGGTGATTACCGCACTGCACATTGATGGCCGCGCTACTTCCCTGCCGACTGCTGAGCTTCAAATTGAACCACAGCAGCGCGGTTTTAGTCTGGAGTTTGCTGCGCTCGATCTGCTTCAAGCCAATGCCCTGCGCTACCGTTACCAACTGACAGGCTTTGACGATGACTGGCGTACCATGGATGCATCGCAACGCCAGCTTAGTTACACCAATCTTTGGCCAGGGCACTACCAACTTCGGATCCAAAGCAGCAATGCCCAGGGCGATTGGAACCCTGAGCTGCTGACGTTGGATATTCGAGTACTGCCCAAGCTATGGCAGCAGGGGTGGTTTGCCCTGCTCTGCTTGCTTTTGCTGGTCGCTGTGCTGACGGCTCTGTATCTATGGCGAATGCACGCAGAGCGGCGCAAGGCCATAGCATTGCGCCATCAGGTTGCCAGGCAGCAACGTGAGCTGGAAGCCGCACAAAAACTGCTGGTAGAAAAAGAGAAAATGGCCTCTTTGGGGCAGGTGGTTGCAGGCGTGGCGCATGAATTAAACACCCCGCTTGGCATCGGATTAACCTCCAGCACCGTCTTGTTAAATGAAACTGAGCAAATGACGGCGCTTTACCAGCAAAAGCAAATCACCAATCAGAAAATGCAATCCTTCCTGCAGCACTGCCGCGAACATTTGCAGCTGCTGATTAAAAACCTTGAGCGCAGTGCCGATCTGGTGCATCACTTCAAACAGGTCGCGGTGGATCAAAACGATGCCCGGTTGCAAAGTATTCAGCTGCCCCACTGGTTGCAAGAGCGGATCAAGCCTTATCAACTCGGCTATCCAGACATCGACTTCCACTTATCCTGCCCACAGATGCAGCTGGAGCTGCGTGCCCAGGCCCTGGAGCAAATTATTTTCCAATTGCTGCAAAACTGCTGCCTGCATGCCTTTGCCATGAGCGGCTCAAAACAGGTGCGTATTGAGTTAAGCGTTACGGCTACCGAGTGCCATTTGTTGATTGAAGACGATGGCCAGGGCATCGCACCTGACATACAGCAGCACATTTTCGAACCCTTTGTCACCAGCAAACGAGGCAGCCAGTGCCATGGACTGGGTTTGCATCTAAGCTACAACTTAGCCAGTCAGGTGTTAAATGGCAGCATTGAGTTGCAACACAGCAGCCCTGAGGGGACCCGCTTCCTAGTGCGCTTCCCACGCCAACCTGAGGCCCTATAAACAGCGGCCCAAGCCACTTGCTTTTTTAGCAAAAAGGTCCAATATAAGGGTTATCCCCGCCTGTTCCGCAGGCGGTTTTTTTATGTGACAGGAGATAGCAATGTCCAAACAACCTGCGATTATTCTTTCAAGCCTGGATTACGATCGCATTGACGCTTTACTGGCCAAAGAAAAAGAGCTGAGCCCAGTACACGAACAGCTGTTGCTGGAAATGGAACGGGCGACATTGGTTGAGCCAGAAGCCGTTCCGGCCAATGTGGTGACCATGCATTCTAAAGTACGCTTTAAACTGAAAAGCAGTGGCAAGGAGTTTGAGAAAACCCTGTGCTACCCGCAAGAGCTGGCAACGACCAGCGATGGCATTTCGATTTTCGCACCGGTCGGCGCTGCGCTGATTGGTTTAGCGGTCGGCCAGCACATCGACTGGCCGATGCCGGGTGGACAACTGGATCAAGTAGAAATTGTTGAACTGGTTGATCAGCCCGAGCGTAAAGGCGAATACCACCGCTAAGCATTCAGCCTCTATAATGATGACAAGGGCAGCGTCGCTGCCCTATTCAACCATCTCCAGAATCGGGTCCATAATATCCTGCATCGTAACGAGACCAGCCAGTTCGTTGTTGTTCAACACCAGCACCCGTTTAATACGCTGCTGGCTCATCAAAGCGGCCACATGCTTGACCGCTAAGTCTTCGCCGACCGCTACCACTGGCTTGGTATAAATGTCGTACACGTGCAATAAATCAATATCGCCACTTTCTGCCACAATGGTTTTTAAAATATTGGTGTGGGTAATCAGGCCATAGGCATCATACGGCTGCTGCTTATCCACCACCAAAGATTTTAAGTCGTGCTTCTTCATCAGGCTAAGCGCTTCACGCAAGGTGGTAAAAGGCGATACCGTCACCACCTCTTTCACCATAATGTCTTTCACCAGTCGAACCGAGTCCATACTAGAGTTCCTCTTTTAAATGTTGTTCAAAGCGCTGCACTTGTTTGACATCAATGCCAGCTAAATGCTCCAGCGGCACGGTAAAAACCAGACCTTCAGAGCCGCCTTCATCTTTGGCCACCACGTTTTTGATGGCTTTAAGCACCCCCAAAGACAATGACTTTTCCAACACCATAATCAGCACGCTCTGACTGCCTTCAAAGCTCAAACCAAAGAAGGTTTTGCGCTCATCGCAGGGAATGCCTTTGCCCGCCAATATGGTAATGCCGGTAGCACCATGTTTACGGGCAGCTTTGATGGTTTGCTCTTCGTACTCATCGTTGACGATGGCCACAAGGGCTGAGAACTTCATGCGGGTTGTCTCCTGAATTTGGCGGCGTACTCCATGATAATTGCGTACGCCATCACGGTAATAATGGGGAAAATCGAGGCAAAGGCGATCAGGCCAAAGCCATCGATCAGCACATTGCGTCCTTCAATATGGGTGGCCAGGCCAATGCCCAGGGCGGTGACCAAAGGCACCGTTACTTCCGAGGTGGTCACGCCCCCCAAATCAAAGGCCAGGGCAATAATGTATTTGGGTGCCAGCGCCGTCAGCAAAATCACCAACAAGTAGCCGGCCATGATGTAATAGTGGATGGAGTCGCCGGTAATAATGCGGTGCACGCCGACGGCAATGCCAATCGCAACGCCAAGGGCAACAATAATACGGATCACACTGCCTTTTAATTTACCGGGTGCGGCTTGCTCGGCTTGCTCACCAACGGCAATCAGTGCTGGCTCAGCCATGGTAGTAGCAAAGCCTATCATAAAGGCAAACAGGTAAATAAACGGCAGGTAGTTGCGCGCCATCAATTGCTCCGCCATGCCTTCGCCTATCGGGAAAAGTCCGAGCTTTAAACCAATGACAAAAGCATAGAGACCAAGCAGCACCATGATAAAACCGAAAACTACTTTGACAGGATTTTTCAGCGGTTTGCGCAGTACCAGATACTGAAAAAACAGCACCACCAGAATAATCGGCAGCACATCGCGCAGCATGGTCAGTAAATCAAGCAGCATTTGCAGCAGTGGATGCACCGCTTTGATGTCGGTCGCAACCAACTCCAGCGCCAACTCCGGTGTGGGCGCCACGTTGTACACCCAGATGCCATACAGCTGCACACTGATCATTGGCACCATTACCGCCATCGCCACCAGACCAAAGCCATCCATCAAGGGGTTACGGCCCCGAATGGATGCCGCCAGGCCTAACCCCAGCGCGGCAATCAACGGCACTGTGACAATGTTGGTGGTGACCCCACCCGAGTCGTACGCCAGGCCTACAATTTCTTCTGGCGCAAACCAAGTGACCGTCACCACCAGGATGTAACCGATGATCATGTACCAGTGAATGGGATGGCCCAAAATAATGCGCAGCACACCAATGGCCATCACCGCCCCCACCGACAGCGCGACAATCAGCCGCAGCGTCAGGCCATCAACCCGGCCATCGCTGATTTGCTCGGCTTGCTGGGCCACTGCAATCAGAGCTGGCTCGGCCACCACGGCCGAAAAGCCCATGGCAAAGCCAAAGGCCATTAAAATGGGAATGGAGCCTTTACGGGCAAACTGATTGGCCAGGCTTTTGCCAACTGGAAAGATACTGAACTCCAGTCCCTGCAAAAACATCGCCACGCCAAGAGCCACAATGCCAAGCCCAAGCGCCAGCATCCAGGGATCGTTGGGCATTTGCCGTAAAATCACCGCCTGAAAGAACACCACCACCACCACTATGGGTAGCAGGTTTTTACTGGCATGTAGTATTTGATGCAGAAAGTCCTTCAGGAACTGCACTCAGCCTCCAATTCGAGATCAGTAAAGCTTTAATAGCAACTGCTTGTATTTCATTCGTTTTTATAGCTTATAGTCTAGCTTAGTTTCTGCCTAATTTTATTGATCGAAAATAAAAAAATCCCGGCATAGGCCGGGACTTTGTTGTTTTGTAACCGCACGAAAGCGCGAACCGTCAGTCTACCTTGCAAGGCGTCAACTGCCAGACCCGGTCGACATAATCCTGAATCGAGCGATCCGAGGTGAACTTGCCAACACAGGCGGTGTTCATCATGGCTTTTTTCGCCCAGCCGGCTTTATCGCGGTACCAGCCGTCGATTTGCTGCTGCGCCGCCTGGTAACCTTCAAAGTCGGCCAGCACCAAATAAGGATCACCGCCTTCCAGCAGGCTGTGCTTGATTGCCGCCAGCTCGCCCGGTTTGCCCGGCGTGAAGTAATCGGTCTCCAGCCAGTCTAAAATGGCTTTGATCTCCGGGTTGTTGTGGTAGTAATCCCGGCTGTGATAGCCACTTTGACGCAGCGCTTTGACTTCATCCACCGTTAAGCCAAAGATGGCAATGTTGTCCTCGCCCACTTCCTCGGCAATCTCAATGTTGGCGCCATCCAGAGTACCCACGGTAATGGCACCATTTAGCGCCAGTTTCATATTGCCGGTACCGGAAGCCTCTTTACCGGCGGTGGAGATTTGCTCCGACACATCGGCCGCCGGGATCATCTTCTCGGCCAGCGTTACCCGGTAGTTCGGCATAAAGACCACTTTGATGCGATCTTTCACCCGCTTATCGTGGTTGATCTTCTCGGCCACCTTGTTGATGGCATAGATGATCTCTTTCGCCAGCTTGTAGCCAGGCGCCGCCTTGGCGCCAAAAATAAACACCCGCGGCACCATGTCGTAATCCGGGTTTTGCAGGATCCGACGATACAATGCCAGAATATGCAGCAAGTTCAGATGCTGACGTTTGTACTCGTGCAGTCGCTTGATTTGAATGTCAAAAATAGCAGCCGGGTCGACCGCCACCCCGGTTAAATCCTGAATCACTTTGGCCAAATCGGCTTTGTTCTGCTGCTTGATGGCCATAAAGTCATCCTGCACCTTAGGATCATCGGCATGAGCGGCCAGTTTCGACAACTGCTTCAGATCCGTTGGCCAGTCGCTGCCAATCAAACGGTCCAGCATCGACGACAGCCGTGGGTTGCAGGCTTTTAACCAGCGCCGAGGCGTAACGCCATTGGTGACATTGGTAAATTTCTCCGGCCACAGTGCCACCATTTCCGGGAACAAATCGGATTGCACCAGTTTAGAATGAACTTCGGCCACGCCATTGACCCGGAACGAGCCCACCACCGACAAATGCCCCATCCGCACCATCGGCTCATGGCCTTCTTCGATGATCGACAGCTTGCGCTTTTTGTCGTTGTCGCCCGGCCAGCGCACGTCCACTTGCTCCAGCAAGAAACGGCGGTTGATTTCGTAAATGATTTCCAGATGGCGCGGCAGTACTTTTTCAAACATCCGAACCGACCAACTCTCCAGCGCCTCGGGCAGCAAAGTATGGTTGGTGTAAGCAAACACCTGCTGACAAATGCCCCAGGCTTCATCCCAGTGCATATCGGCGCGGTCCACCAGAATACGCATCAGCTCCGGGATAGCGACCGCCGGGTGGGTATCGTTCAGCTGAATCACCACTTGCTCAGGGAACTTGCTCCAGTCATCGCCATGGGCGCGTTTGTAGCGGCGAATAATGTCTTTTAACGAGCAGGAGCAGAAGAAATACTGCTGAATCAACCGCAGCTCTTTGCCTGCTTCGGTTTCATCGTTCGGGTACAACACCTTGGAAATGGTTTCCGCTTCGATGTTCTCGCGCGAAGCATCGACGTAACCGCCGGAGTTAAACACATCCCAGTTAAAGAAATCGCTGGCACGGCTTTCCCATAAACGCAGCACATTGACCGAGCTGCCATGGTAACCCACCACCGGAATGTCCCAGGGCACCCCTTTGATGATGCGCCCCGGGTGCCAGACTTTTTTCATCCGGCCTTGCAAATCGTAGACGGTTTCGACATAGCCATAGACCGAGATTTCCTGCACCGACTCGGGCCGGCAAATCTCCCACGGGTTGCCGTACTCGCGCCAGCTGTCCGGTCGCTCGATTTGGCGGCCAGCCTGAAACTCCTGCTGGAACAAACCGTGCTCGTAATGGATACCATAACCGACCGCCGGCAGGTTCATGGTCGCCAGCGAGTCGATAAAGCAAGCAGCAAGACGGCCAAGACCGCCGTTGCCCAGCGCCATGTCTTCTTCCTGGTCTTCCAAATCGGCAATATCATGACCCAGTTCAGCCAGCGCTTGTTTGGCCGACTGATACAAGCCCAAATTGTGCAGGTTGTTGCTGAACAGACGGCCCATCAGGTACTCGAGACTGAAGTAGTGCACCGCCCGGGTGTCTTGCTGGTAATGTTCACGCTGGGTAGTCCGCAGGCCGTCGAACACCGACTCGTTGATGGCGGCACAGGTGGCCCGCCACCAGGCTTGAGGGCTGGCTTTGTTGATGTCCGTACCCAGGGTTGCGTGCAGATGACGAATAATGCGTTCTTTCAACTGCTCGGCGTTCAGACTCGCTGTTGCCGGCGTGGATGATGAGGAGATCTTTGTTTTAGTCATTGCCAATCCTGTTGGTTAGTAGCTCACCGGTCTGCCCTGGCCACAAGACGTTTGGGGGCATGCTAAAGCTTAGCTGCTGGCAAGGCCCAGACAAGTGAAAGATTTCTTGCTATTAAATGTAAAAAGATTACAAAAAACAAGGCAGGAATACGTTTGCATAGGCATTGACAGCAAAATATCGTAACAATATTACAGCTTGATGGCCGCGATCAGGGGTTGATCGCGGCAAAAACGGCATCGACAAAGCTTTTGGCGTCCTGTTCCAACAAAGCCAGGTGATCGCCATCGACAAAACTTTCCAGGTAAATCTTGTAGGTGTTTTCAGTCCCCGAGGGTCTGGCAGCAAACCAGCCATTTTGGGTCACGACTTTCACCCCGCCAATACCAGCCTGGTTGCCCGGTGCTTTGGTCATCACGCCTAAGATAGCATCCCCTGCCAACTCGATTTGCGCCACACTGCTGGCATCCAGCTGTTTCAGCGCTTGCTTTTGCGCAGGTGTTGCAGCGGCATCGAGCCGGCGGTACAAAGGACTGCCCAGCTCTTTGGTCAGAGCCTGATAATGCTGATAGGGATCGACCCCGGTTTTGGCCAGGATTTCCGCAGCCAGCAGTCCCAGAATAAAACCGTCTTTATCGGTGCTCCAGGCACTGCCGTCAAAACGTAAAAAACTGGCACCGGCACTTTCTTCGCCACCAAAAGCCACAGAGCCGTCGGCCAGACCATCAACAAACCATTTAAAGCCAACGGGGACCTCGTAGAGTGCACGACCGCGAGCCGCCACTACCCGGTCAATTAACGCACTGGATACCAGGGTTTTGCCAATCTTAAGCTCCGCAGGCCAGTCTGGCCGGTTACTCAACAGGTAGTTGATGGCCACCGCCAGATAATGATTCGGATTCATCAGGCCACCACTGCGGGTGACAATGCCATGGCGGTCAAAATCCGGATCGTTGCCAATGGCGATGTCGTACTGATCTTTCAGTTGAATCAAATGACTCATTGCATAGGCCGATGAGCAGTCCATCCGAATCACGCCATCTTTATCCAGCGGCATAAAACCAAAAGCCGGGTCGACCTTCTCGTTCACCACGGTTAAATCCAGCCCATAGTGCCTGGCAATTACCGGCCAATAGCCAATGCCAGAGCCGCCCATGGGATCAACCGCAATCCGGATGCCCGCTTTCGCGATGGCGGCCATATCCACCACCTGCTGCAATTCTTCCACGTAGGGTTGCACGTAATCGTATGGCTCGCACAAGGCGGAAGCCAGCGCCTGGTCGAGGGGTATCCGTTTTACACCGTCTAAGCCCGAAGCCAATAACGCATTAGCACGTTGCTGAATGGCATCGGTCACATCGGTATCGGCTGGCCCACCGTGCGGCGGGTTGTACTTAATGCCGCCATCCTGCGGTGGATTGTGCGAAGGCGTGATCACCAGCCCATCGGCCTTTTCGGCATGCACCTTGTTGTGGTTGATGATGGCATGGGAAATCACCGGCGTTGGCGTAAACCCATGTCCTTGCTGGATACGCACCCGTACCCCATTGGCCACCAACACCTGCACCACCGAAGCAAAAGCAGGCTCGGACAAGGCATGGGTGTCCTTGCCAATCAACAAAGGACCATGGATGCCAGCTTGCTGCCGGTACTCCGCGACAGCCTGACTGATGGCCAACAAATGGGGTTCATTGAAGGCATGCGCTAATGCACTGCCACGATGCCCGGATGTGCCAAAACTGACCAAATGTTGCGGATTGCTCACATCGGGCTTGCGCTCGTAATAACAGCTGATCAGCTGACAAACATCGATAAGCTGATCCTGTGCAGCTACCTGACCAGCATTGGGGTGCACTGACATACAAAGTCCTTAAAGTAGATCGCGAATTTGTTCCGCCTGTTGCTCGTTGTAACCAAGTTTAAGCGCCGCTTCCGTGAGCATCATTTTTTTGCGGGTGGTATTGGAGTTGCTAATTACCCAGAAGTCTGTTTCCGGAATGGCTTTTGGGTTGGTACTGCTGCCGGTTTGCAACAGCTCGGCCTCATTGCGACCGAAGTACTGACGGTCACGCCCCTTGATCTCCAGCACCTTGGCAAAGTCAGCCGGATGGGCTTTAGCCAGCGCCGATAAGATCAGCAAAAAGCGGCCGACAATGCTGGATTCTGCTTGCAGATCCTGTCGACTGATTCTATCCAGCACGGAGGCAGCAGTGCCCGAGTTACTGGTTTTATTGTTGGCTTTGGCCGGTGCGGGTTCAGCAACAGCGCTCTCCTGCGGGCTCTCTACCGCGGGCACCGACGCATCGGCGGCTCCCAGTAACAAACGACGCAGGATCTGGGAGGCACTTTCACCAATTTGCTGGGTTTGACTGGCAATGTACTGGTACAACTCTTCATCAATTTCAATGGTTTTCATGCATATGGCCTGTTGCGGGAACATCAAAAGGTAGATTCTGTTGCATTATATAAAGCCCCCTCACCAGTTACCAGCCTGTATCGACTGCTTGCTCGTTTCTGCTACTATATACCCAAGTGACCTCAAGATGCGAGCTTCAGAGTCGCTGGGTGCTTTCCATCCTCAGGTTCGCGAAACGGTATATCCCTATACCCGCTTTCAATGCAAGGCACACTGGCGACGCAATGTCGGCCACCTTGCTAGCCAGAGTAACGCCGCAGTGGAAGCACCCAGCGGCTCCCGCAGGGCGGGGCTAAAAGCACTTTATTCGGCGTTAGCTGTTGTCGATTTGGAACCACCAAACCTTCCAACAACTGCCTTGCCTAAAGCGCTTTTATCTCCCGCTGAAATCCGCATCTTGAGGTCACTTGGGTATATATCACATTTGCATCAAGCCCAATGCTTTGGGTTTAAAAGTCACAGGATGGCCATGAAACTCTACAGTGAAGAACGCGGCTCGGGTCCCTATCTGGTGTTGCTGCACGGACTTTTTGGCAGTCAGGACAACCTGGCAGGCATTGCCAGAGCAGCTCAGGACCACTTCAAGGTACTCAGTCTGGACTTGCCCAACCATGGCCGCTCCCCACACAGCGATGCCATGAACTACCCGCAGATGGCTCAGGCTGTCCTTGCTAGTCTGCCCGAGGATGCCGACAGCTTTTACTTGTTGGGCCACTCCATGGGCGGCAAAGTTGCGATGCAACTGGCGTTAAGTGCCCCCGAGCGCGTCAAAGCGCTGCTGGTAGCCGATATTGCACCGGTGGAATACAACGACCGACACAGCTCGATTATCGAGGCCATGCAGCAGCTCAACCTGAGCAATCTAAGCTCACGGCAACAAGCCGATCAGCACCTGGCTAAGACCATTGCCGAGCCCGGAGTTCGGCAGTTTTTACTGAAGAATCTGGTAAAGAATGCAGAGGGGTTTCATTGGCGCTGCGATCTTGCCACCATCGCCCGTTGCTACCCCCAGGTTTTGGCCGCGCCAGCAGGCCGGGCCTATCCGGGACCGGTACTTTTTATCAAAGGCGCCAACTCCGATTACATCCTGCCGGAGCATCAAGCCGCCACCCAAGCATTGTTTCCCAAAGCCCAGGCCAAAATTATTCATGGCGCAGGCCATTGGCTGCACGCAGAAAAGCCAGCGGCATTTAATAAGATTGTGCTGGATTTTTTGCAGGCTCAAACCGACTGCTAGCACTTTTTTTCAGCAGATCGCTTGTGATAAAACAAGAAATCCATGCCGATTTTGTGCTATAGTGCCGCCGTTTTTTTTCTGGCAGTGTGCATACGATGGGCTACGATATTGAGCAGTACGAATCTCTGGCACTCTGGATTGGCCTCGCCATCTTGTTTTTCTTTATTGGCATGGCCATTCAGGATGTATTGAAACGCGGTAAGGTGCCGTTGTTTGGCCGTATTTTTGTCTGGATAGTGCTCTTTACCGGCTGCGCAGGCTTTATCGCCAAAGGCATTATTCAGTTTATTTACGAAACACAAGGCTTGGGTTGATGGCGAAAAGCAGTACCGACCGCACCACCCCGGATTTATTTGCCCAGGAAAAGCGCCCCGGCCGACCCAGAACCAACCCACTGCCCCGCGAGGAGCAACTGAAGTTTAATAAGCGCAATCAGGTGAAACGGGATCGGGAGAAGGGCTTAAAGCGTATTGAGTTTAAAGTGCCGGCAGAGCTGTATCAGCAGCTCACTCAGGCTGCTGAGCAAGCGGAACTGACCCGGAGCGCTTACCTGGAGCAGGTTTTAACCACGATTTTAATTAAGTAAAAGGCATGCATTTATGGCAACTGTAGGTATTTTTTTCGGCAGTGATACCGGCAACACCGAGCACATCGCCAAAATGATTCAGAAAGAACTGGGCAAACATCTGGTCGAGGTACGGGATATTGCCAAAAGCAGCAAAGAAGACATCGCCAACTTCGACTTACTGCTGCTGGGGATCCCAACCTGGTACTATGGCGAAGCCCAGTGCGATTGGGATGATTTCTTCCCGGAGCTGGAAGCCATCGATTTCAACGACAAACTGGTCGCTATTTTTGGCTGTGGCGATCAGGAAGACTATGCCGAGTATTTTTTGGACGCCATGGGTACCCTGCGCGATATCATTGAGCCCAAAGGCGCCATTCTCGTCGGCCACTGGCCAACCGAAGGCTACGACTTCGTTGCTTCCAAGGCGCTGGCCGATGACAACCACTTCATTGGTTTGGGCATTGATGAAGACCGCCAGCCAGAACTGACCGAGCAGCGGGTAAAAGCCTGGTGCAAGCAGGTGTACGAAGAGATGTGCCTTAAAGAGCTGGAAGGCCTCTAATCATCCGACCAAGGGCATGCCAGCCATGCCCTTGGCTCTTCTCTCTAAAGGCTAACTGCGCGCACCCCGCTTTTTTCGCACATACACTGTGCGGTTCACTTCGCACACGATGTTGCCTTGCTTGTCTTTGATGTGAACCAAAAACTCCGGGAAATGCTTGTCGCCCTCTTCGGTTGCCGCTTTAATCGCAGCCAGCACCGAATCCGACAGCCAAAACTCTGCCGTTAAAGGCCCTCGCCCCGGCGCAATAAAATCAATATCCGCTTTCTTATCCCAGACGTAGTAGTCAGCCCCCAGTGCACCCATAATCATCAGTGGGTAAATAGGATCGGTCATCGAAAACATGGAGCCACCAAACTGACTTTGGTTGATGTTGCGTGTCCAGGGACGCCACTTCAGCTTGACCCGCACATAACAAAAGTCATCGCGGATGCACTCGACCTTGATACCGCTGAAAAAGAATGGCGGCCATAAATTCAACAGCCGCTTCATCAAGCCCGGCTTCATCGCCCACTGCATCTTCACCTCAACTGGTACGACCTTTTGCTGTTATTGTACCTGGGGAGCTTAACAGCGCAAGCAGAAACCAAGTTGGATTGCACACTGGCTGAGCGAACAAACGAATTAGCATTTGATAAACGCAACACAAGCTTTATAATCGAAATCAATCCTAAACTACTGAAGCATGCTATGTCTGATCACAACGCCGAACTTCGCAAAGCAGGCCTGAAAGTTACCCTGCCCCGGGTGAAAATCTTAGAGATCCTGCAAGATCCCAACAATCAGCATATCAGTGCCGAAGATGTTTATAAGCTGCTGCTGGAGTCAGGTGAAGACATTGGCCTGGCCACGGTGTACCGGGTGCTGAACCAGTTTGATGATGCGGGCATCTTAACCCGCCATCACTTTGAAGGCGGCAAGTCGGTGTTTGAGCTTACCGGCAACAGCCATCACGATCATTTGGTCTGTTTAAACTGTGGCCGGGTGATTGAGTTTGAAGACGACACCATTGAGCGTAAACAGCTGGAGATTGCCAGTAAGAATGGCCTTAAACTGACCAATCACAGTTTGTACCTCTATGGCGAGTGCGAACAAAAAAATAATTGCCCGCACAACAACGACAACTAAGCCCCCGAATAAAAGGCCTCATTGCTCCGGGGCCTTTTCAGTGTCTTGCTGCCAGCTGTACCAGCCTCGACTTACCCGATAACTGGCATAACTAAACCACTCGCCGCTTAATTTGGCAAAGAAGTCATAGTTGCTTAAATTCACCGTCAGCCAGCATTGCCAGCGACAAGGCAATGGGCGATAGCTGCTGGTGCTTGCGGCTGAAAACTCCGCACTCAGTTGATGCAAAGCAATCAGTCGCTGCACCCGCCAACCGTGATGATCACTGCTAATCAGCAAAAGTGGCTGCTGCTGATGAAAGCGTGCCGATAGCTGGTAAAACTCCTGATAGGTGTTGGCGCCGCCATCAAAGCAATCCATGGCGCCGGCAAAGCCCTGCTGCTGCAAATAATCAAGGTAAGGACCGCAGTGACGGGTAGTGATCACCACTGGCATCGGCTCAGCCGCAGTTAGCTGCAACAGGTGGTCCAAGCGGTTACGGGCGCAAGCCGGAAGCTGTTCAGGGCTACCGCCACAGCCCAACACCACCAGAGTGCTATCAGGCTTTGGCTGACCATTTTGCAGCAGCTGCAGTTGCCAATCGCGTGCCTGATTGGCGACAAAGCTGTTGCCAAGCAGATAAAACAACAGCCACAGCAACCAAAGCCCCTTCTTGCGGTAGCAGATGGCCGCCAGCAGCAAGGCATACAAAAACAGATTGTGTGGGTACAGCAGCAGCTGAATAAAGTCGGTCATAAGTCTGTCCTCTGGCCCGTCTTTAGGGTGGCCTGCAAAGACGTATCGAAGCTGTAAGCCGGGTTGGAGCCAGATGCCTGGGCCAGCAACCAGCCACACCAGGCACCCCAGGGCAACCAGAGTATGCCTGAGGTTAGCACATGGCCGACCAAAACTGCCAGCAGCAGCAAGAGACCGTTCAGCAACAGTAAAACCCGCCCTGTTGCAAGATGACGTTGATGCCAGCACAGCCGCAGCAACCAGCCAAACCAGCCAACTGCAAATACCAGCGCCGGCAGGCCAAAGAAAATAGCCAAATCAACCAGGTCGGATTCAACAAAGTACTTCTTTTGGTAGAGCGCAATGCCAGCCTGACCGACACCCAACAGCCAATGCCAAGGTGCATACTGCTCTGTCAGCAATTGCAGATTCTGCTGCAGATACAGCTCCCGTGACGACAGCAACAAACCGAGCAGCCCCCGCTCCTGCCATACCCAGAGTAACTTTTGGTGCAGACCAAGTGCGACCAAGAGCGGCTCCAGCCAGAAGGGACTGCTAAGCAGTAGCACCAGAGCAAACAATACCAGCACCAGTGCCGAGCGCCGTCGCATCGATGCCGTCAGATGCAACCAGGGAATAAGCACCGTCAAAAGCACAACCCCCAACAGCGCAGTTTTGGTAAGCAGTTGCGCCGCACAAAACAAAGCCAGCAGCACCACCAGCAGAAAGCCAAACCGATTGTCAGGCCAGCTCCGGTGCAACAGATAAGCGGTCAAAACCAACAATAAGGCCGACAACTCATTGGCCGATACAAAAAAACCGCTGCTGCCAAGCGCGGCCAGCTCAATGTCTTCCATCGGACTGTAGGCCGCGTAACCAAAACCGGCAAAGCCCAGCAGTAAATTTAGCACAAGCACAGTGGCAAACAGCAGCATCAATGCCTGCAGCACCCGTTCAGCCTGCTCTGGCGCACTCTGGCTAAAGCGGTAAAATGCAAGCAGCGCCACTAAGGGCGCCAGCAACTTGGCTATCAAGCTGACTTCGGCCATCAAAGACAAGCCAGGCTCAAGCATCCAGTGGGTTAGCAAGGGCCCTGTCATCATACAAAGTGCCAAAGCCAGCAGTACCAGCACCACCTTAAAATCGGTTACGCGTAACAGGGCTAACATGGCCAGCAGCAACGCAGCTTTTAATGCCTGAGCAACCGGCGGCACGCTCAGCCCTAAGCTTAGAGCGGCACCTTGCAGCATATCCAGCAGCAAGGTGCAGGCAGCCAGCATAAAGAGCCCGGACCAAAGCCGGGGAGATGCCTGCGGCAATAGCGTCATACTAGTCAAACAACCCTCGCCAGCCTTTTTGCAGCCACTTTAATCGCAAGCGACTAAGCCAGGCAAATTTCTGCTTCAGATAGTAGCGCAGTTTCAGGCCTTGCAGTCCAAAACGCCAGCTTCGCAGCAACTGCCAGAGTGACATTGGCAATAGCTGCATGCTGTGACGATAAAACGCCTGATTGTGTAGGTTGCGTGCCGTCATTAAAGCCCGGTGCTTGGCAACAAAATCGTCGTGCGCCTGCAGCCGTTTCGGTGAGCCACTGATCCGCCCTGCTTCATGCCCTGCATTGACCTGATAACTGATATGACCAATACGCCTTGCCGGGCCAAAACGCGCCACCAACCGCACCCACATATCGTAATCCTGGAAGGCGGCCAGCTGGGTATCAAAGCCTCCCAGCGCTCGCATTGAAGCCGTCGGCACCAGCGCCTGATTGGACAAGGTATGCAGGTCCAGCAGCTGCTCCAGTTCAATGATCGCGTCGCTGGCAAAACAAGCTTTGCTGGCGGTGCCATAATGCCAAAGATAGCCGGAACAGACCATGGCATCACCGGTTTGATAAGCCGCCATCAGGCTGGATAAACGATCCGGGTAAAACACGTCGTCATCATCCAGCCCGGTCACAAAGTCCCCATTGGCGGCAGCTATGGCGGTATTGCGGGCAGCGCAGGCTCCCTGACTTTGGGGATGGCGCAACAAACGCACTTTGGGCTCGGCAGCGTAACGTTGCTGCAAAAATTCCCAGCTGTCATCGGTCGAGCCATCGTCCACCACGATCAACTCAAAATTCGGGTAATCCTGTGCCAGTACCGAGTCCACCGCAGTTGCCGCCATCTGCTTGCGGTTGTGGGTCGGCATATACACGGTGATCAAGGGGTGCGATGTCATAGTTTTCCCCTTAGAACCAGCCACAGGTAGTTGAACAGTCGTCCCTGCCGGCCAAGACGACTGGGCTGTTTGCACAAGCGATAAGCCCACTCCAGGTGCAAGCGACACCACAAGTCAGGCGCGCGCTTGACCTGACCGGTAAAAACATCAAAACTGCCCCCTACCCCCATAAAAAAACAACCGGGCAACTCAGGTCGAAGCCGCTCAATCAGCCGCTCCTGCCGGGGCGAACCCATCGCCACCGGAATGACTTTGGCTCCACTTTGCCGGATGTCGGCCAATAATTGCTGTTCATCCTCAAAGTAACCATCGGTTGCCCCTACCACCGGCACTTGTTGTTGCTGCAATTTATCGCGTGTTTGTGCCAGCACATTCGCCTTTGCTCCAACCAGATAAACCGGCACATCAAAGCGGGCACAACGCAGCATCAGTTGCTGCCATAGCTCACAGCCTGGGATCCGTTGCAGTGGCTGTTGCAAACGACGGCGCATCAACATCACCACCCCGATGCCATCGGCATAGCGAATGCTGGCGTTGCCCAGCATCCGGGCAACCTCTGGCTCAGCGCGTGCGGCCATCACCTTTTCGGGGTTGATGGCTATGGCGGAGCCCGCCAGTACCTGGCCTTCGTGATCGATAATGTGTTCCAACAGCTGCTGCTGATGCTGCCAGGCTCCGACCTCAACCGGGCCGATGCAAACAGAAGCAATGGGTGAGTTCATAGCCTTCCTTACTCAGTAGATCGCTGTTGATACAGCTGTTGATAAATTGCCATCAGTTGACTGACCACAACCGGCAATAGCTGGCTTTGTGCATAGGCTCGGCCGGCTTGTTGCATGCATTGATACTCATCAGCTGGCAACTGCCAGCAGTGCTCCAGTGCTGCCAGCAGCTCGGATGTCAGTGCATCTTCCGATTGCTGCTGGCTGAGAACCCAGCCAAACTGAGGCTGCAGCTGAGCACGGGCACCATCGGTATCGGTCGCGATCACCGGTGTGTAACAAGCAAGCGCCTCCGTCATCACCAGACCAAAGGACTCCTGACGGGACAAGCTCACCAATACTTTGCTTCGTTGATACCATTGCTGCAGTTGTGCCGGCGTTTGACTGGGCAACCAGCGCAGAGCCGGATACCGTTGCTGCCAGTCGGCAAGCTTGGCCGCTTCCGGCCCCTGACCAATAATGCAAATGGACTTATCCGCCAACTGAGGCAGCACGCGCTCCAGCCGGTCGAGCCCTTTGTTGTGGTTTAAGGTTCCAACAAAGAGCAAATCGATGTCTTTGCCCGCAAGGCTCAGCGGCTGACTGTGTTGGTACTGGCTGGCAATACCGGCCGAGAGTACCGCTGCCTTTTGAGGTTGGCAAAAGAACGCCTGCTGCAACGCAGGACTGGTAAAGATCCACTGAGACACCGAGCGTGCGCACCACCGGTAGAGGTGGCCTGCAGGTTGATACTGATAAATATCGCTGCCATGGCAGGTCACTACAATTCGGACAGAGCGGTGACGCAGCCATTTATACAGCAACGCCAACCAAATGCTTGGGTAATAAAAGTGCACATGAAGAATATCAAAACGCTGACGGCAAAAAATATAGCGCCAGATAAAATCAAGCGACCACACTGGGTACTTTAACAGCCGGTTTATCCGACTATCGCTGTGCCAACGCATCCAGTGGTAGGCGGTAGGGATCGGCAAAGCCTGTCGCTGTTGCTCGACAAACTGTCCCTGCACCGGCGCAGATGGCTTCGGCCCCATATTGCTAATCCATAAGATTTGCATCAAGCTGATGGTGACTCCAAAAAATAATCAGGTTGTTCAGCGTAGCGCAAGCTCAATGACTGTAAGCTGAATTGGCCTGGTCGCTGATGCTTTGTCGTCTACCAACTGAAGAGCAGATAGAACCGAGTTAGCTTAACAAAAAAGGATGGGTATGTATTCGCTGTTCTGGCCTTTGATCACCGCTTTTGTCATCACAGTCCTCTGTGTGCAGTTGCTGCTGCCACTGGCTCCGCGGCTGGGACTGCTGGATATTCCCAAAGGGCGTAAACAACATCGTGGTCAGGTTCCCTTGATTGGTGGCTTGTCGGTTTTCAGCGGTGTCAGCATAGGCTTATTGGTAGCCGATCCCAGCTCCACCATGCATTGGGCCTTCATCGGCTGTGCCTTCATTATTGTGCTGCTTGGCGCGCTGGATGATGCCTTGGATCTATCCGTTGGCATTCGCTTGCTGGTTCAGACTCTGGTGGCCATCGCCATGATGTGGCTGCTGGACTTGCACCTGGCCCAATTAGGCAACTTATTTGGGCTGGGAAACATTGAGCTTGGTTGGTTTGGCCCACCGCTGACGGTTCTGGCCGTGATAGCCGCCATCAACGCCTTTAATATGACCGATGGCATCGATGGATTGGCCGGCAGCCTGAGTGTGCTCACCATGCTGGCACTTAGCTTCTTTATGTTGATGTGGGGACAGCCAGATGATGCCTTGTTACCTTTGTTGATGATCGCAGCGCTGCTGCCCTACCTGGCAGCCAATTTACGATGCTTCGGCTTGCCAAAGGTCTTCCTTGGCGATGCCGGCAGCATGCTGATTGGTCTGATGGTGATTTGGTTATTGCTGCAAGGCAGCCAAAGCGCTGAGAGCAGCTTTCGCCCTGTGACAGCTTTGTGGATCATTGCCATCCCATTGCTGGACATGGCGGTGATCATGATCCGCCGCTTACGCAAAGGCCAGTCGCCTTTTAAAGCCGACCGCGAGCATCTGCATCATATTTCTCTGCGGCTGGGCCTGGCGCCGCGGCAAGCGCTGCTATTTATTCTGGGTCTGGCAGGGACTGCCGCCAGCCTCGGCGCCCTGGCCGAGTACCTGCTGCTGCCTGAAAGCCTGATGCTGGTGCTCTTTTTGCTGTTGGCGGCAGCTTACTTTATGGTATTGTCCAATGTTTGGCGCATCCTGTCGGCTGTTCGCAAGCGCCGATTGGGTTAGAGCCTAATGACCAAGCTCTAAGCAGCAAAAGCATCCTTACGACGGTTGTATTCGGCAATCATTGCTTCCATACTGGGCCCATCGTATGGCGATAAATTACTCAGGATCATTCGCTTACGTCCCTGGCCTATGGTTTTCCCCTGACACGCCAGACTAAAGTCCAGCAAGGCACTACCTCGGCGACCGGCAACCTCAAGACAGGCATCAGCCAGGTCCAGTTGCGGCAAACACTCAGGCAACTCTGTCAATTCCAGCGTCATGCTCTCGTAAATTACCATCGGGCGCTGCGGGTGAATCATCACCTGCTGAGCCTGCATCAGTGGGTGCAGGATGTGTGGAAAGTTTTTCCCTGAAAATTGCACATAATCGGTGGCGATGGCCTCAATCAGTGCCATGTCCTTGCTGACCGCACCTTCTTGCGTTAAAGACAAATACACCTTGCCTTCGCGGTCACAAATCCGGATTTCGTTGTCGTGCTGCTCGAAGTGCAACCAGACATCGGCCGCTACCATACCTGAAAAGGTACAACAAAGCCGTTCACTGATGCCATACTGGCTGAGTAACCATGAGAACATTAAATCACCAGGCACGCAAAAGCGCTTGGCATCTTCATCGTGCAATGGATTAAAGTCACCGGCAACTTTCTTGGCAAAGGTGCTGCCCTGGTGGCGACTAAAGCAAAACTCGCGGTCCTGTTGTTGGATATAAGGTGCTAAAAACATGCTGCTTCCGATGATTTACTGCAAAGGGTTCATTTTACCCTAATTTTAGCTGTTGTTGGTCCAGCCAGTGTTATTTTTTAAGGCTGGCAAGATTTATGCTTTAAGCAATGAAGGGCTCGTGCAGACAGCACTGTGCGGTTGACACAAAGAGAGACAAGCATGACGTTGAAAACCAGTCGCCAACACCTGGCGGCCATGAAAAAACTAACGCTGGCAGAGCTTGAAGATAAATTGTTAGAGCATCAACAATTGCTGAATGCGCTACTGAAAGAAAGCGGCATTTTATTGCCCGCTTTGCTGCAAGCCGATGCCGGTCAGTCACTAAGTAGCCCAATCTTTACCGAAGCCCTGAAAGCCTATGCCGAAAAAGAGTATGCCCTGGCAGCAAAAAGTTTTCGGCGTGCTGCCATGCTCGGACATGCCAAAGCGCAATATTATTTGGGGCTGTTATTTGTGAAGGGGCAAGGCGTGCCAACCTCGTTACGGCATGGCTATTGTTGGTTGCTGTTGGCTGCGAAAGAACGCGAGCCGGCTGCCATGCAGTTACTGAAGTCATTGCAGCAGAGCATGTCGGCGGATCTGATCAAAAAAGCAACCGAACTGGCGGCCGATCGTTTCGAAGCCATCGAAGACTGGAAACAACAACACCTTTGAAAAAATGCTTGATTTATCACCGCAACCCAACTACTGTATATGCATACACTGTATAAAATAACAGTTAGGAGCTTGCATGACGACTGCCACACACAACACCACCAGCCTTGCCACCACCACCCAGGCCGGCCTGCATTATTTTTCGCCTTTGGCAGCCAACGCTCAGCAACATCAACTCAACCGTTTGTTGCAGCAACACCAGACATCCAGTGGCTGGACTTTGATTCTGGCGCCTGAGACCAGTTCGTTAAAAGCCTTGGCTGAACTGCAGTATCAACAGCAAAGCCGGGTCCTGGTGATCCACCGCAAACAAATTCAGGATCTGGCCCAGACGTTAAAAAAAGCCATTCTGGCCGGTACCTGCAGTTGCATTATTAACTTTGCGGAATTAAGGGATTTGCAACAATCGACGGAGTTGGCAGAGCTGGCACAGTGCTGTGGCTGTCAGGTATACTGCTTTGCCAATCCGGCCAGTCATTGCCACTAAAGCGGGCAATTCACTGTCCCTCATGAATCCAGGAGCTTTGCAATGCCCGATACCAATGAACTGCTGTGTTATTGTGGCTCCGGCAAGGCTTTTTCTGACTGCTGCCAACCTTTCATCAAAGGCCAGCAACACCCGAAGAGCTGTGAACAGCTGATGCGTTCGCGCTACAGCGCTTTCTGCTGTGCAGCCCTTGCTTACCTGCAGCAAAGCTGTACCAAGGATCTCGCCATCGAACAAAGCCCCGAGCATTTGCACAGCTTTGTTTCTCAGGTGCACTTTACCGGTTTATCACTCCTGCCCTTGCCTGAGCCTGTCGTAGACGCTAGCGAAGCCCCAGAGCAACAACAGGGCTTTGTCTATTTTCAGGTCTGGTATTTACACCAACAGAAACTGCATAGCTTTCGTGAACTGTCTCGCTTTGTCTGGCAACAAGGCTGGCGCTACGCTGGTGGCGAGGTTGTTGATCTGCCCAGCATCAAACCTGGCCGCAACGATCCCTGCCCGTGCGGCAGCGGTCGCAAATTCAAAGCTTGCACAGAGCATTGCCCATCCGGTCAGGCTGCCTGAGTCCGAAGCTGTTGCAATACCTCATAGAGCACAGTCGCGTCAGCCTCAACCGGCTCGCCTGATTGTTGCTGCCAGCGGCGTCTGCTGTGCAAGTCCAGGTTATCGGCAACCCGTGGCGCCAACTTTTTCGCATCATCGCAAAGGACCCATGGTGCTGGCGCCAGCTGCTGTTGCAAACGGCTCTGCGCCCAGCCACTCTGAAGAGCTTGACCGCACCATGCCAGACATTGCTCATCACCTTCTTGCCACTGATAAGGTCTGGCAGCTTTTATCCCAAACCGCTGATGCCATGATGGCTGAGGTATTTCAGGTGATGTCACTTCAAGAACAAAAGCGGCCTGCTCTTCGACCGCCTGAGATAAGAAAGCCCGCCACAGGCGAAAATCTGCCGGTCGCTGCTGTTGCAGCGACTCGTTCATTTTTGAACCTAATTGCCACTCGTGAACTAACATCGAGTTCCTACTATTTTCTGCCTTTGTTTGCTTTATCGGCAAACAGCGGAATTAATGAAGGCTTTGTCTTTACATCAATTATTTTTTTGGTATGATGCAGGCCTTGTGTGGAGGGGTTCCCGAGTGGTCAAAGGGATCAGACTGTAAATCTGCCGGCTCAGCCTTCGAAGGTTCGAATCCTTCCCCCTCCACCACTTCATTCTTGCCTGTTCATTCTGTTTTCTCCTTGCTATTTTCCACTATTTTACTGACACTTAGCTTAAAACGGTTTTAAGAAACCTAGCATGGAATCAAAAGCTCTTGAAAATTTACGAGTGCTAATCGTTGATGACCAGCGCTCCTTTCAATTGATGTTCAAAGGCATCCTGTACTCCATGGGAGCGACCAATGTGGCTTTCGCACCAACCGGAGAGCAAGCGCTGGCCAAGTGCTTCAATGCCGATTACGATGTGCTTTTTGTCGACTACCATTTGGGTACCGGCAAAACCGGCAAGCAATTGCTGGAAGATTTACGGGAAAAAAAACTGCTCAAACCCAGCAGCATCTTTATGATTGTCACCAGTGAAAACACCGTTCCTATGGTGATGAGCGCCGTCGAGCTGGAGCCTGACGACTATTTAATCAAACCTTTTTCGCAACGCGTGCTGCGCAATCGCATCGCAAAAATCCAGCAAAAAAAACAGCAGCTCAAAGCCCTGTACCAGGCAATGCATGACGATCAGCATGACCAAGTGATTGAGCGCTGCCAAAAAGAAATCAGTGAAACCGGACGCTACCAACAGTTTTGCAAGCGTGTCCTGGCTGAAACACTGCTGAATCAGCAACAATTTGATGCAGCAGAACAAGTTCTGAGTCAAAACCTGCAACAGCACCGCAGTGGCTGGGCCTTGGTGTTGCAAGCACGCATTTGCTTTTCCAAACAGGATTATCAGGGCTGTCTGGCACTTTGCGATGAAGCGCTGGAAAACAACCGCTATTTTGCTGAAGCCTTGGATTTGAAAGCGCGCTGCTACATGGCGCAAAGTTCACCAGAAGCAGCATTAAAAGCCATCCAACAAGCCGTTGAAGTAGCCCCCCATTCGATTCAGCGCCAATATCTGGTGTTGGACATTGCCCGGGCACTCAAGGATACCCCACAGCAAGTGATCGCCAGTAAGCAGCTGTACGAGATTACCCGCCGCTCACTGAAGCAGGATGTTATGCATCTGCAAAACTACATTCGGACCGTGATTGAAGCAGCAATGGACTCCGAGGATCCACAACAAAAAAACCGTTACCAGCAAGAAACATTAATCGCCCTGCAACGAGCCAGACTGGATGAAAGTATGATCCGAGACATTGATTTCGATTTGTTTGAAGTCTTGTGTCAAGCCAGGCTTGAGTCGTTAAGCGGCCAGCAATTTCAAGCCAAACGCACCTATGCTTCGGTAGCGGATTTGCTGACAGAGCAAGAACACAGTCTGGCCGATGCGGTGATGTTGCTGAACCAAATTGGCGAGTACGAAGAAGCTGAGAGCTTGCAGCAAAAACTACCGGAAAGTGCCAAGAGCAATCCTTTGCTTGGAGCCATGCTGCAGCGCCAAACCGAAAATACCACCGAGCGTCGCCGCCATTTTGCCGAATACAACAAAGAAGGGATCAAACTGTACAAGAGTGGCCAGTACCAACAAGCTGCACAGCAGTTTGAACAAGCGCTGGAACTGGCACCGATGAACACCGGTGCCGCCTTAAACTACATTCAGTCGTTGTTGCAGCTGCTGTCACAGCCACAAAGCAAGGTCGGTGATGCTTTTGAGCGGTGCCGAAAAACCTTCCGGGTGGTGGACCATATGCCGCTACCAGAGCATCACCGGATACGCTATCAAGAGCTGCAAAGCCGCTTTGAAAAGCTTCGTACGGAGCGACGACGCTAACAAAACTAGCTGGAAATGGTCTTCACCGAATCGAGTGTACGCACAAGCTCTTGGAACAAAGCACTGGCCCCAATCCGCATCCGTTTTGGGGTGGCGGCCTGGCCGATAATTTGTTGGTACTTTTGCATCAAACCAAGGCCTTGCTCCAGGGTTCGAATACCGCCGGATGCTTTAAACCCAACGGGGCGCCCAGCGCCCGCAATCACGGTCAGCATGATTTCAGCCGCTTCATCGGTCAAACCCACCGCCACTTTGCCAGTGGATGATTTAACGAAATCGGCACCGCTGTCAATGACCAGCTCGGTCGCCTTGGCGACCTGTTGGCTGGTAACCAGCTCACCACTTTCAACAATAACTTTCAGCACGGCAGAGCCAGTGGCATGTCGCACATCCTGCAAAAAGCTTTTGACACCGGCAATCCGGCCTGCCATCAACTCCTGATAGGGCAAGACACAATCGATTTCATTCGCACCAGCAGCAAGCGCTTGCTCTATTTGCTGGCCCACCTGCTCAGCGCTCTGCTGACCGCCAGGGAAATTGACTACCGTCGCCACTGCAATCGCTGTTGGCAAAGGTGCAGCCAGTTGGCGCACCAAGGGCAAGTAATCGGTATACAAGCAAATTGCAGCTGGCATATAACCGGACTGCCCCAGCTGTTCAAGCCAGCGTTGCACTTGCTCTGGACTGTCTTCATCCTGCAACCTGGTCACATCCAAAAGTGACATCAGTTGCAGAAGCTGTTCGTTTTTTATCATGGTGAACCTTCGATTATCCTTGTTATTCAGATACTTTCCAAACATTCGTTCAGGGTAGCCACCTGGCTGTCATCTAACTCAGCAAACGCCATTGATGCTGCTGCAACCAGGCCTTGGCTGTTGCTGGCTGCGGATAAAATTGATGAACCCGTTGCCAGAAAGCGGGGCAATGGCTCATCCATGTCAGATGCGCCAGCTCATGCACCAGCACATAGTCAATGACCCAGGCTGGTGCCTTGATTAAATGCCAATTCAACCCCAGCCGACCATCGCTATGACAACATCCCCAGCGCCGGCGCCAGCTCTTTAAATAAAAGCTCTGGGGGCGGACGCCCATCTGTTGTTGCCAGTACCCTAACCGCTCTGTCATCCAAAGCTCAGCCTGCTGCTGATACCATAAATTCAGCTGGTGCTGGTAACAATCGGCCTGACGCTCCGGCTTGACCCGGCTCCCGGTATACAGCGTCAGACAATTGCCATCGAAATGGTAGCCAGAAACCTTCGCTTGCAAGCGCTGCAGCGAAATTTCCCGATCCAGCAACATCACCCCATGTTGCGGCTTTTGCATTTCAAGTTGCTGCATGGCATGACGCTGCTGTCTAACCTGGAGCTGGATCCAGTCCTGCTGACTGCAGACAAAGGCTTCTATCTGCTGCTGAGGACAGTGCAGGGTCGCACGTACAATCACGGTTCCTTGCCGAACCTGGATTGCCAGTCGCTTGCGCCTTGGGTGCCGTACTAACTTATAGCGAAGTTCACTAAGGGGACTGGCCAAGATCAATCCGTTCATTGCATCATCAAAGCGCTAGCATAGGGATTTTTCGCCAACAGCTCAAGCTTGCTTTTTACCCCGACGCCGCACAATGGTAAGATCGGAAAAATGACTCTTACTTCCCAGCATAAGCGAACTTAGCATGAAAATTGTTTCTTTTAATATCAATGGGCTCCGGGCAAGACTCCATCAGCTGGAAGCTTTGATCAACAAGCACCAGCCCGATTTGATTGGCTTGCAGGAAATCAAAGTGCATGATGATGAGTTTCCACTCAGCGCCGTAGAGGCCATGGGCTACCATGCTTACTATTTTGGCCAAAAAGGCCATTATGGCGTGGCCATTTTAAGTAAAACCCCTGCTTTGCACATGCAATACGGCTTTCCAACCGATACCCCTGAGGCGCAACGTCGCATGTTAATTGGTCGATTTGCGACGCTGGATGGTCGGGAGCTCACCCTGCTTAATGGCTATTTCCCACAAGGTGAAAATCGGGCTCACCCTGTTAAGTTTCCAGCCAAAGAAAAATTTTACGATGACTTGCAACACTATTTGTTGAGTCATCATCAGCCTGATGAGCTTTTAGCGGTGATTGGTGACATCAATATCTCACCCACCGACCTGGATATTGGCATTGGCGAAGCCAATGCCAAACGCTGGCTGCGGGAAGGCAAAACCTCTTTCTTGCCGGAAGAGCGCGCCTGGCTGAAACGTTTGCAAGATTGGGGCTTGACGGATACCTACCGTCAGCTGCATCCAGAGCGGGCAGATCAATACAGCTGGTTCGACTATCGCTCTAAGGGGTTTCTGGACAATCGCGGCCTGCGGATCGATGTGGTACTGGCAACAGCAGCTTTAACCGAACACCTGACAGAGTCGGATATCGACTACGAGTTACGCGGTATTGAAAAACCATCGGATCATGCACCCGTTTGGTCAAGCTTCGCGCTTGGAACCAAAGCTTAATACAGACTTTCGCGAATAAAGGTTCTGTCCAACTGACGGTACGCCTGCTGCAATAACCGGCCCAAATCATGGTAACAGAGGGCTTGTTTTTGCGGTAGGGCAGTGGCTACCCCGTGTTGCTGCATTTGTTGCTGGATTTGCTGATACCAATGGCGGGTTGGTGGAGGCAGTTTTTTTTGCGACCGAACGCCAAGCCAGTACCAGCCATGCAGCGGCATCGACAACAGCAGCAAACTCATGGCAATGACCAAAGGGAGCTGTGTGCCGCCATGCCAACTGACCAACAATACAGCGTTGAGCACCACAAAAGGCGGAGCGATTTTCTGTGCCCACTGGGTCAAAGCAATAATACGGTTTTCCGGGAAGATACTATTCAGATCCGATTGTTGTGGCCAAACCTTGCTGTAAGCAATACCAGCCTGAATCACACTGCGCAAAGACGATTGCATAGATACCCTCCGTTTAACACAAATGCCAGCTTGCGACGAGCCGTTGCAGATTTCCAGCATCTTTTAACTTTAGCACAGCCAGAGTTAGGATGGGAGCTGTGAGTTTTTAACCCAACAAGCCGATTGGTTTTATCTTGTAGAAACCAATAAAAACGACGAAAACACCGTTGTAATGCTAAATTAATGAATAGAACACTCGGCATTGATCTGAGAATCGTGATAGAAGGTGCATTTATAGCATTCATGAACAGCTTTACCTTTATAAACAAACAAACAAAAAACATGCCAAGGAAATTATTCCATAAAAAACATACGAATGAAGCAATTAAACACAGATACCCACAGAGTTACCCACAGAATCTGTGGACAAGGTGAACACCTGAAAACCCTCAGCTTCAGCCGGATTGTCAGCATTTTGTACAGCAAAAAATGCAAGCTTCATAAAGAATTCATGCTAAATCACTAAAAATGACATTTTCTCTGTATCACCCCCCCACTTTCAGATGGGTAACAGATGCATCCATTGAAAATTTTGGTTATGCTAGTAGCAAGACAGAATCGAGTTGGATACCAATGCCAACAGAAGCTCACCAGCACAAAGCCAATTACCGTTTGTCTGTGTTAGCACCTAGTGACGGGTTAATGCATCCATTGCAGGCTAGCGCTTCTGGCGTCATGCGCTCTCTGGCAGGTTTTGGCTTTTGCTTGCTACCGGAAAAGCAGCAGTTGGTTAGCCCCTGTAGCGGCCATGCCAGCCTGCACTTTCTTCCTCATCCATGCATTCGAATGCAACATACCAGTGGCATGCAGTGCCGGATGGACATGCCTTTGCACTGGCTGGATCGCCATGGTCAGGGATTGGACTGGCAGTGGCACCAGGGCCCTCTGAAAGCGGGTCAAGCAGTGCTTGATTTAGACCCCGCCTGGTTAAAAGCCAAAGCCATGCTGAGCGTGGTATTTTTTCCGCACCCAGCCATTCAGCCGGAACCGCTGCCTAACACCAAAGCGGTTCTCTCAGCAGAACCTTGTTTTTTTATCAACGTCACAGGAAAACACCCATGATCACGCTGTACGGTATCGCCAATTGCGACACCATCAAAAAAGCCCGGCGCTGGCTGGAGCAACAACAACTGCCCTATCAGTTTATCGACTACCGTGAACACCCATTAAGCCGTGAGCAGCTGCAAAACGCACTGGATGAGCTCGGCTATACCAGTTTACTGAATACCCGCAGCACCACATACCGTCAACTCTCTGCTGAGGATAAAACCGAACTCGATGCCAACAAAGTGCTCGTCTTGTTGCAGGCGCACCCAACCCTGATCAAACGTCCCTTGCTGCATTGTGCTTTGGGCTATCGGGTTGGATTCTCAGAACAAAGCTATCAGGAATTGAAGGAGCAACTGGTATGAATGAATCCAGTGCAGTCGTTAAACTGGCGATGGAGCTGATGGCCCGACCATCCATTACCCCGGAAGATGCGGGCTGCCAACAGCTAATGGCAGAGCGGCTGGCGCCGCTTGGCTTTAACATTGAGTCCATGTTTTTCGAAGACACGCTCAACCTCTGGGCACGCAAGGGGCAAGGCAAGCCGCTGTTTTGCTTCGCGGGGCACACCGATGTGGTGCCACCAGGCCCTGAGCAGCATTGGCACACCCCGCCTTTTGAGCCGACGCTGATTGATGGCACCCTCTATGGCCGCGGTGCTGCCGATATGAAAGGCAGCCTGGCAGCCATGATCGTCGCTACCGAACGATTTTTAGCCCGCAAACCCCAGCTTACCGGGGATATCGCCTTTTTGATCACCAGTGATGAAGAAGGTCCTTTTATCAACGGCACCAAACGTGTGGTCGAGACGCTCGAAGCCCGAAAGGAAAAAATTCGTTGGTGCCTGGTTGGGGAGCCTTCCAGCGGCCGTCAGCTGGGGGATGTGATCAAAAATGGTCGCCGCGGCTCTCTCAGCGGCACCCTGCTGGTAAAAGGGGTTCAGGGGCATGTCGCTTACCCCCAACTGGCTGAAAACCCGGTTCACCGGGCGGCGGCCGCATTGGCAGAGCTGACAGCGCAAGAATGGGACAAGGGCAATGAGTTTTTCCCCGCCACCAGTTTCCAGATTTCCAACATTCATGCCGGCAGTGGCACCACCAATGTGATCCCAGGCGAGCTGCAGGTGCTGTTTAACTTCCGTTTCAGTACGGAAGTCACTGCTGAGCAGCTGCAACAGCGGGTCTACGCCATTTTGGATAAGCATGCGCTGAATTATCAGCTGGACTGGGTGTTGAATGGCCTGCCTTTTCTCACCTCCTCGGGTCAACTGGTTGAGTCTGCGGTCAAGGCAGTACGACAGGTGCAAGGCTTTGCACCGCGACTGGAAACCAGTGGTGGCACCTCAGATGGACGTTTTATTGCCCCAACCGGTGCGGAGGTCATTGAGCTGGGTCCCTGCAATGCCACCATTCATAAAGTTAACGAATGCGTGTTGGCGGCAGATCTGGATCGACTGGCCGAGATGTACGAGCTGATTTTGGAGCAAAACCTGACATGATTCAGTCACCGCTCAGCGCAAGTCAGCTTACCGGTCAGGATCCAAGTCATCTGATCGAGCTGAGCGATGGCAATCGTCTCCACCCGGCCGCCGCAAAGGCGTGGCAGCAACTGTGCCAACTGGCGGCACAGGATGGTATTGAGCTGGCTATGGTCTCCGGATACCGCAGCTATCAACGTCAGGCACTGATTTGGCAACAAAAATATCAGGGAACGAGGCCAGTATTGGATGCGCAGCAGCGGCCTGTGGCCATGGAGCAGCTTTCAGGCTGGCCAAAGCTCGAAGCTATTTTGCGCTTCAGTGCCCTGCCTGGTGCCAGTCGGCATCATTGGGGCACCGAGCTGGATGTGATGGATAAAACCGCACTGCCGCCAGGCTACCAGCTCAAACTAACGGCGGACGAGTACCAAGCTGGGGGTGTCTTTGCCCGGCTAGGCAGCTGGTTGCAGCAGCACGCAGCTAAAGCCGGCTTTTTTCTGCCTTACCAAAGTTATCGCGGCGGGGTAGCTGCCGAGCCGTGGCACATAAGTTTTAAGCCGTTGTCTGAGCCATGTCTGTCAGCTTTTACACCGCAAATGCTGCGCCATGCGCTGGAGCAAGAACCCATTCTGGGGCAGGAGTTGGTGCTGGCACAGCTCCCCAGGATCTGGTCTGATTATGTGCAAAATATTTGCGAGGCCAGTGCATGAACTGGATGTTGATCACGGCACTGGCACTTGCTTTTGGCGTCATCATTGGCAATTTGATGCTGTTGCTTCATCTGGACAAACTGTCCGGTCCCATGCGACCCAATCCAGATAAGGCGGAGACAAAGGATAAACCAGACAAGACAGAGCCCAGCCCTCCTGCTGCCGGCCAAGCTGAAACCAAAGCAGCTGACGCTGACGAAGCAACAGCAACCGACGAAGCACCCAACTCAGCTCATGAGGATAAAAAGCGTTGCAACTGATCTTTTAAGTTAGGCGGCACGCCCCGGATGGTCAGCGTATCTTGCTGTGGATCGTACACAACCCGCTCCCCCAGGTGCTTTTGCTCAAAGCTAACGCTGACACCAGCCCCCGCCCCACTGAACTTCACCAGGTTTTTCAGACTCTTCACATCCACCGGGAACTGCTCAGCCACTGCCAACTGCTGTTCGGCGCAGTAGTGCAGGAAACCATGCTGATCGCTTGGATCCATGCTTTCTGATAACTCTTTTAGCACCACGTCCTGACCTTGCTTGCTCTGCGCTTCGCAGTACTCATAAACCTGCTGCCTTGCCTGATGCTTTTCCTCAGCGTCAAAATTTGCCGCGCTGAGGTACTCTTCGACGGAGCTGAGAACCTGTTTGCTGTTTTCTTTGGCATCGCTGCCTTCCTCGCACCCGAGAAAATCCAGAAAAAAGTCGGCCACTTTGCGCCCGGCCCGACCACGGATAAAAGAAATCGCATGCGGGTGCTGCGGATTTAACTGGTATTCGGTCAAGTCAATGCGCGCTGCCAACTGCATACGGGCAATGTCCAGATGCTTCGCTGCGGCCAGGTCCAGCTCGGCGGTGACACTAAAGTGCTCTTTGCTGCCGAGCAAGCACAGCAGCAGATAGTCTGTCGCCAGATAGCGGTAATGGCTGAGCAACAAATAACCGGACTCGGCCAGCTGATGCTGACTAAGCTGCTGCACCAATTCTGCCGTTGCACTTTTAGCCAGCAGCAGAAAATCGTCCGGTTGTTCGAGCCATAAGGTCATGCTGTCATGAAAAACCTGTGGCTTTTCAGTGCTAAAACGCGCATAGCCTTTGGCCGGTTTGGCGTTGTACGACAAGTGCAATTGTTCCAACAAATGACACACCTCGGCACTGGTTGGGATCAGCGCCTGACGCTCGCGGATCTGGGGTGCTTGCTGCTCATCCAGCTCGAGATAATGAATGGTTAATTGGAACACATCGACCGACATAAATTTTCCTAATGTTGCAGATTTCTGTTAGAATTTACACCAGTTAAGCGAACTTCCCCGGTACCTCATGCCTATTGTATCAAAGTATTCTTCCTCACAAATTGAAAATCTGGTGAATGTCTTGCTCGACGAGCTTCGTCAGCAACAAGCCACCACCGAATTGAGTTTGATCTGCCTCGGCAACGCGGTCAGTCATATCGTCAACCACAATGTGCCAGCAGCAAAACGCGCCGAGCTGGTGCAGCAATTTTGTCTGGCACTGACTGACAGTGTCGCGGTAAAAAGCTGACCCCCGGTTATGGTGCTCGAGCACAATTTATCCCTGGTTAGTAAAGTAAACCGGCTGCTGAGCTGGGGTCATTGGTTTACCTTTTTCAATATTCTGCTGGCCTTATTGGTCACGGCCAGTTATTGGCTGGCCGAACCTTTGCCGCAAAGCCTGACAGGCTGGAGCTTTTTAATCAGCAACTGGCTGGGTCATACCGCTTTTTTGTGTTTTTTATTTTTTATTCTAACCATTTTCCCGATTAGTCTGCTGTTCCCATCGCAAAAGCATGTCCGTGGCCTGGGCGCCGTGTTAGCGACTTTGGCGCTGGTGGTGCTTATTTTCGATGCCTATGTTTATCGTAGCCTTGGCTACCATATCGGCAATACCGCCTGGCCGCAAACCATCGAGCTGATGCGCTCACAGATTGTGACCAATCTTCGCAACTTTGTGCTGATTGTCAGCTTAAGCGCCGTTGCCATTTTGGTGGTGCAGCTGATTGTGAGCAATTACTGCTGGAAAAAAGTCAGCCGCTTGCAAGCCACAGGCTTTGGCCGCCCAATTTGGGTATTCTTTGTGGGCAGCTTTGCCCTGAGTCATTTGATTCATATCTGGGCCGATGCACAACTGAACCTCGATGTGGTGCGTCAGGACAATGTCCTGCCGTTAAGCTATCCGGCCACGGCCAAAAGCTTTCTGGCCAGACATCGCCTACTAGACCGCTCTGAGCGCGCCAGCAGCCACCAACAACAACTGGATGCACTGGATTACCTGAAAACGGTCGATGCACAGCTGCAGTGTGATCAGCTCTTGCCAGCCCGGCCCCCTTTAACCCTGATTGTGCTGCCAGCTCTGGATAGCAGCCAACGACAACAGCTGGATGGATTGGGTTTAAGAGATTTAGCGCCCCATTTTGCGCCAACCGTGCCCGCTGAAGCCTTGTATCAGCTATTTTTTGGCCAGTTTGCCGATGCAAATCAATTGCAGCAGCAACTGAGTCAGCCCCCATTTTGGTTGACGCAACAAGCCGACCGCTTTAGTGTTTCTATCCAAAGTCAGTCGACAGATATACCCGAGTGGCTACACCACTTCAGTCAACCGGATGCACCAGTGCAAGTGGTTTTCCATGACATGGCTGGATTGCTGGAGTTGCCTGAGCAAGGGCCTGTTCTGATTTTGGAGCTTTCCGCTCAGCACCGTCAGTGGCGCCTGGCCCCGGTTCAGGCTTGGTATCGCTGGCCAGAGCTACGACAACAAATCCAGCCCGCGGCCAGTCTGCATTTGGATCTGCTACCTACCCTGCTGGCCTATGCCGGCTGTGAAAGTCGCCCTCAACTTGCTGGTGATAACCTGTTGGCTCCACGGAACTTGCCCAAGCTGGCAATCAGTCAGCATGAAATTTACAGTTTTTACAAAGATAAGCTGGTGATTATCCGTGATGACCACAGCTTTGGAATTTGGTCAGCCGCGACTGGTTTACCGTTGAATGAGCGTTTTGACATGCCGATGCTGGTCGATGCGCTGCAACGATTGCCCAAGCCGGCAACTGATTAATGGCACTCATGAAGCATCTCCTCACTCCAAGGAACAACCAATGCTGGCACTAGGAAAACAAAACCGTCTTGCAGTCAAAAAAGAAGTCGACTTCGGTTACTTTCTGGATGGATTGGAATGGGGAGACATCTTACTTCCGAAGCGTTATGCTCCTGCTGGGCTTGAAATTGGCCAGCTGCTGAATGTGTTCTTGTACCTGGACTCGGATGATCAACTGATCGCAACCACCGAAATACCCAAGATCCAGGTTGGCCAGTTTGCCCTTTTGACCGCAGTGGATGTCAACAAGGTTGGCGCTTTTCTCGACTGGGGGCTAAGCAAAGACTTGCTGGTACCTTACAGCGAACAACCTATCCCAATGCAAACAGGCAAACGCTATCTGGTGCATTGCCTGGTGGATAAAAGCAACCGCATCATTGGCTCGGCCAAACTTGATAAGTTTTTGGATAAAGTTCCGGCAAGCTATCAGGAAAAACAAACCGTATCCGTTATCATTGCCAACCACACCGATCTTGGCTACAAGGCCATTATCAACCAACAGCACTGGGGTTTGCTGTTTAAAGATCAGCTGAAAGAGCGGCTTTACCCAGGGCAGCAGCTAACGGCCTACATTCGGCAAGTTCGCCCTGATGGCAAAATTGATTTAAGCCTTAACCCAATAGGCGCTGCCAAAGCAACAACACTGGAGCCGGCTATTTTAGAAGCATTGCAGCAGGCAGGCGGTTTTCTGCCTTTGCACGATAAAAGCAGCCCAGAGGCCATCTATCAGCAATTTTCAGCAAGCAAAAAAGCATTCAAGCAAGCCATTGGCCGCTTGTTCAAAGCGAAGAAAATTCGCATTGAGCAAGATGGCATTTACCTAGCTTAAGGCCCGGTGTTTTAACCAGTCCAGCGCCTGTGAAGCGGTTAAGGGCCGGGCAAACCAATAGCCCTGACCATAGTCGCAACCAAGGCGCTGCAACACCTGCTGCTGCTCCAAGCTTTCAATGCCTTCGGCCACCACAGTGAGATGCAATGTTTTTGCGAGCGCAATGATGGTATTAACAATAGGATGATCCCGACCGTCGTCTTGCATATTGGTGATAAAGCTGCGATCAATTTTCAGCACATCCAGCTTAAACTCGCTGAGATAGCTCAAGCTGGAGTAACCCGTACCAAAGTCATCCAACAAAATGCATATCCCTAAATCACGCAGCTGCTGCAACGTTTCTTTGGCCTGCACTATGTTGTCAATCAAAGCCCGCTCGGTCAGCTCCAACGCCAGTGCCTGCGCCGGAATACCGTATTGTTTCAGCAATTGCTGCAACCAGTGTACAAAGCCAGGTTCGCCTAAAGTACTGCCACAAACATTGACGCTGATGTAAAAACGGTGGCCTGCCGCAAACCAGTAAGCCGCCTGGCGTACAGCCTGACGCAACACGTAATGATCCAACCGGACAATTAACTGGCTTTGCTCTGCCACGGGAATAAAATCGTCCGGCATCACCAGTCCCTGCTCTGGATGCTGCCATCGAACTAAGGCTTCAAAGCCTTTGATGGCATTGCTCTCCAATGCAATAATCGGCTGAAACAGCAAGTGCAGCTGATTGTCATTCAGCGCAACTTTGAGCGCTTGCTCAATGTTCCAGCCTGGTAATTCGTCGGCCTGCATGCTTTCATCGTAGATGCGATAAACACCCCGCCCGTCCCGCTTCGCCTCGTACATGGCAATATCAGCCCGACGGATCAGCTCATCCGGGATCAGGCCGGGAGCATCCAGCTGACAATAACTAATGCCGATACTGGCGGAGGCCAACAGTGCCAACTCATTGACTTCTACCGGACGCTGCAGAGCCATTAAAATTCGTTGAGCGACTTCTTCTATAGTGCTGATGCTGTCCACGTCTTCCAGCAAAATAGCGAACTCATCCCCACCTAATCGGGCCAAAGTATCGCTTTGCCGCATGCATTTTTTTAGTTGCTGACTCACTGCGACCAAAAATGCATCGCCAACCGCATGACCATGGGTATCATTGACAGCTTTGAATTTGTCCAAATCAAGGTACATCACGGCCAGCTGCTGCTCTGGGAAGCGCTGCATCCGTAAAAAAGCATGGTGCACCCGATCCAGAAACAGCGCCCGATTGGGCAGACCGGTTAAATTATCGTGCAACGCCTGATGCTGTAACTTTCGCTCTGAAAACACCCGTTCCAGTGCATTGGAGATGTGTTGGGCAACAAAGGTCAGTAACTCCAGATCACTTCCATCATAGCTAATTTGCTCGATGTAACTTTGTACCACCACCACACCATGCACACTGTCGCCAGAGTGAAATGGGATCCCAAGCCAACACTCGGGCATCACACCATAGGCTTTCAGCTGCTGTTGTTCATAAAAAGCGGTGAATTGCTGGCGGTTCAGCAACAAAGGGCGATCGGTACGGAATACGTAGCCGGTTAAACTGTTCTTAAGAATTTCTTTCGGATAGACCGCACTGGGTTCGAGATCACCGCGCGTATCGACGTAATAAGGAAAATACAAGTGTTCCTTCTCTTCATCGTACAGCGCAATAAAAAAGTTAGGCGCATAAATCAATGCACTAACAATCTGGTGCACATGGCTGTAAAACTCGGTTAAATCATCGGCAAAATAGGAAAAAGCGGCAATTTCATAGAGGGATTTTTGCAGTTTTTCAGCATACTCGAGTTTCTCAACCGAAGCTTCAAGCTGCACCTGGGTTTGTAGGCGGCGCAGTTTACTGGCCAGAATCAACGCGACCGTTTCCAGTAACGCTTGATGCCGCTCAGTGAAGTAACCGGCCTGTTGATGTTCTGAGTCAATTACCGCCAGCACTTCACCTTCATCGACCACAGGCACTGCCAGCTCTGACAAACTTTGCACCCGATCCAATACGTAATGCTCACACAAGCGGGTGTCTTGCACCAACTGGGTTTGCCGTTTGTATGCACAAAACCCAACAATACCCTGCTGCAGACTTAAATGCTGGAGCTCTGCATTGGCTTGGCTGGTTTGGGTTCGTAAACCAGCTTCCGAGTATCGAGTCAGTTGTTGCTCTTCATTAAGCAGGAAAATCGTGCAATCTTCAAAACCAAGTTCGGTGCAAAGAGTTTGCACCACAAAGTCCGTCACCGCCTGTACGTCATTCAGTTGATGCAACTCGATCGACAACTGATTGACGATACGCAAATCGTGGTTTTGCTCTGACAGCTCGGCTAAGCGTTGTTTCAGACTGCTCGTTGTGCTGTCATCGGTGTGGCGCTTACTCATGGCTGCTGCTTAGCATTCACATTGTTGATCTCTGTTACTTGCTTATAGCATAGAACAAGGAGTAGAAACCAGCAGAAAACCAATTGGACCAATAAGTTGCTCAGGCTTTAACCGACTGCCGGAAAATCCTGTCGGTTGTCAGGTTTAGACAGCACCAGATGCACAGTGCTGGTTGCCCGCTCTAGGAAGCCACCCTCACAATAACAGAGGTAGTAATGCCACAGCCGGATAAAGTTGCGATCATAGCCCTGGCGCAACACTTCCTCTTTCTGCTGTAGAAAACGCTCGCACCAGTGACGCAGTGTTTTCGCATAATCCAGACCAATGTCCTGCAGCTGGCGAATCACCAAATCAGTGTGCCGGGTGACCGCTTCAGACATCCGGTGCACTGACGGCAAGCAGCCACCAGGGAAAATGTAGCGCTTAATGAAGTCGACTTCCCGCACGTACTGGCGGTAACGCTGATCCACCATGGTAATCGCTTGCAACACCATGATGCCATTGGGCTTTAGCAATGACGAGCACTGTTTAAAGTAGGTATCCAGGAAGTCATCACCGACAGCCTCAATCATCTCAATCGACACCAGCTTGTCGTAACTGCCGGTGAGATCACGGTAGTCTTGCAACAACAGAGTAATACGGTTTTCTAAACCTGCGGCCTGTACTTGCGCTTTGGCGTAATCGTATTGTTGCCTGGAGATGGTGGTGGTAGTGACTTTGCAACCATAATGCTTTGCAGCATAGATTGCCATCCCTCCCCAGCCTGTCCCTATCTCCAACAGATGGTCATCGGCTGTCAGTTGCAAGCGCTGACACAGCAGCTCCAGCTTGTGTTGCTGTGCTTGTTCCAGACTGGCCGACTCGCTCGGATAGACTGCGCTTGAGTACATCATGCTGTCATCGAGAAACAGTCGGTACATGGCATTGCCCAAATCGTAATGCGCCGAGATATTTTTACGCGATTGTGTTTTGGTATTGGCGTTGCGCGCATTGAGTAGTTTTAACCAAGGACGGCTTAACCGGGCCCAGGTAGAGTCCATTTTATCCAGCAAGGTTAAATTGCGGGCAAAAATGCGGACCAGGCTGGTTAGATCATCGCAATGCCAGGCGCCGTCAACATAGCCTTCAGCCGCTCCAATGGAACCACTGCTGACCATCTTGCGGTAAAAGCTGGGATCCACCACATGAATCTGCACCTGCAAATCGGCTTGAGCATCGCCGAACTCCAGTCGGTGCTCGCCTTCACTGATGCGAATGAAACCGTGTTGAAGTTGGCCAATAAAGTTAAGCACAAAGCGGCGACTGACCTTGTCCAACAAGGTGCGCTTTGGAGAAACCGAAGTTTCAGTCAGTGACATCGTCATACACACTACCTTTTTTGCTGTGGGCATAGACCGGGTTGCCTTTTATAAGAAGCTTCAGGGCATGCCAATAAATTCGTATTTTAACCAGTACGTTAGGCCAGGGACTGCGGATCAGCATGCGGCGCAGTACTTTGGCGCTCAGAGGCTGCCGCTGCAAGCGCATCCAGGCGCTGAAAACTTTCTGCTGTTGCTGGTGATTGCTAATGCTGCAAACCAAGGTCTCACCAGGCGGCTCAATCTGCCAGTGATACTGCATCGCAATTGGGTTAAAAGGTGAAACGTGAAAATCTTTGTCGTGTTGATAACGACCATTGGCTGAGACGGGAATCAAGTAATGATGCCGTTCATTCCATGGCGTATTGCTCACTTCAGCCAACAGATAGCGCAATTGCTGCTCTGCATCAAAACCATAATAGAGCGTCAAAGGGCTAAAGTAATGCCCCCAGTTCGCCAGCGGACTCAGTAAGTACACCTCTGTAACAGGCTGATCCCCCCCCAGCTGCCGGATTTTGTCGCAAACCGCCTGTTTTAAACAGGCCGCACCGGGGAGGTAGTCATTGCGTCGATAACTAAAGGCAGCAAAGCCTTCGTACTTCAGCAGCCAACTTCGCCCCAGAGATGGCAGGGAACTGGCATTGAGCCAAAAATAATGCAACGGGTAGGCAAAACCGTGCCGCTTTGGCAACAGCCGCTGGTGACCTAACTCCCCTTGATAGAGAGCATGCGGTTCAATCGTCACCAAAAGGTACTCCAAGTGATTGAGCC
This sequence comes from Alkalimonas delamerensis, assembly GCF_030717955.1. Classification (NCBI taxonomy): domain Bacteria; kingdom Pseudomonadati; phylum Pseudomonadota; class Gammaproteobacteria; genus Alkalimonas; species Alkalimonas delamerensis. The sequence goes on from NZ_JAUZVY010000002.1 coordinate 633,943, forward strand.
ACATCGACGGCACTGCGCACACCATCCTCGTGAAAACCATTGTACCAATAGGCACCACAGTACCAACTGCGGTTAACGCCATTGATCTCAGCCCGGAGCTGCTGTGCCGCCATGCTGTAGGGATTGAACACCGGATGAGCATACTGAAAGCGGCGCACTATTTTGTCAGGCGATATGGCTGCGGTATTGTTCAGCGTGACACAGAGAGTTTGCTTAGACTCCAGCTGCTGCAAGATGTTCATGTTGTAAGTTAAGGTGGCTTTGTCAGTGGCAGCGGCGGATAAATGATAATTCCAGGATGCCCAAGCGGCTTTACGCTTTGGCAATAAGGTACTGTCGGTGTGCAACACCACATCATTCATCTGATACGGTATGGCGCCAAGAACCGACTGTTCGGCAGGAGTGGCGTCACCAAGTAACTTTAGTGCCTGATCGCTGTGACAGGCAAACACCACCTGATCGAAGTGCTCGACACTGCCATCAGGCAGCTCCAGCTCAACACCATCCTCAAAACGATGCACTCGTTGCACGGCCTGGCCGATGCGAATGGAGTCTGCCGGCACTTTTTGCTGCAACCGCCGAACATACTCGCGTGAGCCACCGCAAATCACCGACCACTGGGGCCTGTCGTTCACATTTAGCAGGCCGTGATTGTTGAAAAAACGAAGAAAAAAACGAACTGGAAATGAAGGCATGTCACTGAGACCAGCTGACCAAATGGCCGCGCCCATTGGCAGCAAGTAATGATCCCGTAACGCCTTGCCAAAGCGATACTTTTCTAATAAATCACCCAGAGTCAGATCCAAATCATCATGATTTTCTGCCAACAGGCGTTTGCCTAACTTATTGAACCGAACAATATCCGACAGCATCGCCCAAAACGATGGCCGAAACAGATTGCGCTTTTGTGCGAACAGGGTTGCAAAGGTATTGCCATTGTATTCTAGGCCTGACCGCTCGTCTTTCACCGAGAAGCTCATCTCCGTCGGCTGAAACGGGACCGAAAGCTCAGCCAAAAACCGGTTAAATAACGGGTAAGTCCAGTTGTTAAACACGATAAAACCAGTATCCACGGCCAGATTTTTACCATCCAGCTCAATATCAACCGTCGCCGTATGCCCCCCAAGGTAATCGTTGGCTTCAAACAACACCACCTGATGCTGGCGTTGCAGCAAATACAACGACATCATCCCTGCGATGCCACCCCCAATAACTGCAATTCTCATAGTGGTCCTTAGTGTGCTTTCGCCATACGCTGCTTAATGGTGTTGGTCGCCCAACCAATGACAGGCAGATGCTGATACACCAGTTCGGTTAGGTCGTAATAATCCCGGTGATACAGGATACGACCATCCTGATGCCAACGAAGCTCTGTACAGCCCTCAACCTGAATAAGCTTGCCGTTGCCAATGGCCTGGTGGGCCAGAGTCATTTGCCAGCTGATAAAACCGCTATCGCCCTGCTCGCACCGTGTTTTGCTTTCAAAATGACACTGGTTGAGCCGGGCATAAGCATGCTCAAAGTAGTTGGCCAGCGCTGCGCTGCCATGTAACTGATGCACCGGGTCGGTAAAGACTACATTCGGGTGATACAGCTCCGCCAGCCGGTGCAGACCACTGCTATTCAGACCATTGTAAAACTCTAAAAAATCATCCAGTCGACTCATAACCCCTCGCCTGCTTGCTGCCTGGCTTGCTGGAACAATTCCAGCGTAGTCGCTCGTGCTTTGGCATGATCCACTACCGGCGCTGGATACTGATTGCGATTTGTCAATTTATGCGGCCAATGAATGGCAGCATCCGGCACTGCAGCAAGCTCAGGCAGCCAATTACGGATGAAGTGTCCCTTAGGATCAAAACGCTCACTTTGCGTGATCGGATTAAAAATTCGAAAATAAGGCGCTGCATCGGTTCCGGTAGACGCGGCCCATTGCCAGCCTCCATTGTTGGCGGCAAAGTCACCATCAATCAGCTGACGCATAAAGTACCGCTCTCCCCAGCGCCAATCGATGTGCAGATCTTTCACCAAAAAGCTGGCCACCACCATCCGCAGGCGGTTGTGCATCCAACCGGTTTGGTTCAGCTGCCGCATCGCTGCATCCACCAATGGGTAGCCGGTTTGGCCGGCACACCAGGCGGCAAACAGAGTTTTATCATTGCGCCAGCGAATTGCAGTGGTATCTTTTTGGAACGGCTGGTGTTTAATGAGCTCCGGCCAGGCCACCAACACATGCTTGTAAAAATCACGCCAAATCAACTCGGACAACCAGACAGCAGCACCTGACTCCGCTTGCCAGATTGCATTCCCGGCTTCGAGTTGCAAACGGCGAATGCACTGCCGGACAGAAAGCGCCCCGACAGCCAAATAAGGTGACAACCTGGAGGTCGCATCAAGAGCAGGAAAATCACGCTGTTTTTTGTAAAGCTGTACCCTCGACTGGCAGTAATCACGAAGTTGCTGCAACAGCTCCTCAGAGTCGACCGACCAATCTTTCGAGCTGCCATTACCCGGCTGAAAGACCGGCAACTGCGGCAGTGCAAGCTCCATTTTTTGCTGCGGCTTGGGTTTCGGCAGCACCGTCAGCTCCTGCTCGGCAAGCGCTTGCAACCAGCGTTTTTTAAATGGCGTGAAGACCTGATACATGCTGCCACTGCCGTTGACAAAACGACCTGGGGTAAAGGCCGTTTGCCGATCGCACTGCCACCAGTCAATGCCTTGCTCAGTCAACCAAGCTTGCAGCTGCTGATCACGCTGCTGCTCCCGAAGCTCGTACTCCAACTCAGAGTAAACGCAGCCAATGCCTAAGGGCACCAAGGCACGGAAAATGTCTTGTACAGCTTCGTAATCACTGCCTTCAGCCAGCAACAAGGGCACCTGCAGCTCAGCCAGCTCTTGCTGCAGCGCCAGAGCACGGCGCCGGATCAAATCCTGCTTGATGGGCGCCATGTCGTGTTGCTGCCAACTGTCAGGGCAGGCAATAAAAATTGCTAGGGTCGGCCCTTGCGACATCGCCTGAACCAAGGCCGCGTTATCGTAAACACGTAAATCCGAGCGAAACCACACCAACTGCAATCTTGCGCTCATACTAACCTCTTAACCCCAACGCTTCAGGGAAAGGCTGCAGGTAGGTTTGTGCAGCCAGGTAAGGGTGTTCAAAACGTGATAAATGATGCAGCAGCAAGGTAATGGGCGCCATCAATGGCAAGTGCCCCAGCCGAAAGCGGTCGATTAAACTACTGAGCTCCTGCCGCTCCTTGCTGGATAAATGCTTTTTGAAAAATCCCTGCAGGTGCTGCAGCACATTGGCGTGAGTTTTTCGGCTGCAAGCTTGCTTGAGCGCATGCATCAAGTCTTGCAAGTAACGCTGCTTTAATTCTTCAGGCTCAAACAATTTGGCTTGTGCCACCAAACGCCCCAGTTCACGGTAGGCCGATGGGCTGTGCGCCATCACCAAAAACTTATAACGGCTGTGAAAAGCAACCAAAGCCCCGACGCTGAAGCCTTCACGACACAGTTGTTGGTAGTCGTGGCAGGCAAAAATTCGGGTAATAAAATTCTCCCACAACATCGGATCGTGCAACCGACCATCTTCTTCGACCGGCAACCAGGGATAACGCTGCATCAGCTGTCGGGTAAAAAGCCCGACCCCGGCTTTGCCCAGCTGATGGCCCTGCTCATTGAAAAGTCGCACCCGCTCCATGCCACAGCTGGGTGACTTGGCACAGACGATAAAACCCGCCAAGGCGGACATAGCAGGCAGTGCTTGCTCGGTGAATTGGTGCATGGCATCGGTATGATCGATGCTGGCATCGCTCACTTGCACAAGATGGATGTCACCCTGTGTTTTTTTCATCAACCGGATGGCAGGCCTGGGAGTCCCCAGCCCTATGGCATTCTCCGGGCAAACTGCCTGATAACGGACATAAGGTTGCAACTGACTTAAACAAAACTCGGACGCTTTGTGACCGCCGTCGTAACGAACTTTTTGTCCCAACAAACAGGCACTGATGCCAATGGCTAACTGCATGATCAACACTCACGGTAATGGATACATTTCGATACAGCCACAGCAAGGCTCTGGATCAACAAATACCAGAAAAATAAATGCCTTTGCTGCTTTATTCAACAAGCCCAGTGGGGTGGTGCCGCCGCTGTAGGCAGCTCATAAAGCAAAGCCCTGACAAGTCAGGGCTTTGTTGTGTGCAATCAGAGCTTGCTGGTACCTTCTTCCACCCTGGACTTCAGCTTTTGTCCCGGACGAAAGGTGACCACACAGCGTGCAGAGATAGGAATATCTTCACCGGTTTTGGGGTTACGCCCCGGCCGCTCATTTTTGACACGGAGATCAAAGTTACCAAAGCCAGACAACTTCACTTGTTCGCCAGCTTCCAGCGCTGAGCGAATTTCTTCAAAAAAGCTTCCACGATCAGTTTGGCATCGCGTTTACTGATACCGAACTTGGTAAATAAACGCTCCGCAATATCTGCTTTGGTCAGTGCCATGGTTAATCCCTCAGCGTTGCATTGAACTCGTCTTTCAGCGCCGCTACCACCTGATCAACAACCTGCTGGATGTCTTTATCCTCAAGGGTTCGCGCACTATCCTGTAACGTCAAAGCGATGGCAAGCGACTTGCAGCCTTCTGCCACACCCTGCCCGCTATACACGTCAAATAATTTTAGGCCAACCAGTTGATTTCCGCCAACTTTTTTTATAGTAGCAAGAATATCAGCAAAACGCACATCGGATTTGACCACAATGGCTAAATCCCTGCGGTTGGCTGGGTAACGCGATAGCTCCTGGCTTTGCACGATGGCGCGCTCTCCAAGTGCTGCCAGCTCCAACTCAAACAGGTAGCATTCGCCTTTGATGCCGAGCTTACGCTTCGCCTCGGGGTGCAAGGCGCCAAGCCAGCCGACATGCTGGCCCTGGCATCGTACTTCGGCGGTCTGGCCGGGGTGCAAGGCACTGTGCTCGGCTGGCACAAACTCAAAACGCTCGCTATCGGAGCAGGTTGCCAACACCGCTTCCAGATCGCCTTTGGCATCAAAAAAGTCATAGGGACGCTCGGTCAGGTTCCAATGCCCCTGCCCCAGACTTCCAACCAAGACACCACCCAGCACCGCAACCTGCCGAACGCCATGGTCTGCTGCCGCATCCGGCACAAACTTCAAGCCAGACTCAAACAGCCGCAGCTGCAATTGTTGGCGATTTTGATTGGCCAGCACTGTTTGCAGCAAACCAGGCCAGGTGCTCAGTCGCATGGCCGACATATCCACTGAAATCGGATTTGGCAACACCAAAGCTTCGCTGGCGGGATACAGCAACTGCTGCACTTTAGGATCGACAAAGCTGTAGGTAATGGCTTCTTGGTAGCCACGGTCAACCAGCAGTTGGCGCAAGCGACTGAGCTGAATTTCAGCTTCAGAAAACCGGCGCATGGTCAGGTGCGCAGTGGGAGCTTCATTGGGAATTTGGTTGTAGCCATAGACACGCGCCACTTCTTCAATCAAGTCTTCCTCAATGGCCAGGTCAAATCGCCAGGACGGCGTTTGCACCAACCAACCATCGTCCGATGGTTGAACGTCCAATCCCAGCTGACGCAAAATGCGCTCGACAGTATCCGGCGCAATGGTGACACCCAGCAATTTGTTCAACTGCCTGGCCGTCAGCTGAATGCTGTTGGCTTGTGGCAAGTGAGCTTCACTGACAGACTCCACCACAGGGCCGGCTTCTCCTCCGACAATAGCCAGCAACAGGGCCGTCGCCCGTTCCATTGCCTGGCGCTGCAAAGCAGGATCAACTCCGCGCTCATAACGGTGGGAGGCATCGGTATGCAGGCCATACTGCCGTGCCTTACCCGCCATGGCGTTTGGCGCAAAAAAAGCGCTTTCCAGGAAAATATCACGGCTTTGCTCAGTGACACCGCTGTGCAAACCACCAAAAATACCGGCCATGGCCAGTGGTTTCTGCTGATCGGCAATCAGCAAAGTCCCAGGAAGCAGACTGACTTCGGAGCCATCCAACAGCACCATTTTTTCGTCTGGTTTGGCGTAACGTACCTGAATATCACCATCAATTTTTGCCAGATCAAAGGCATGCATTGGATGCCCCAACTCCAGCAATACAAAATTGGTCACATCCACCACAGGATCAATCGAACGAACGCCTGAGCGGCGCAATTTTTCAACCAGCCAAAGCGGACTGGCAACGCCGGGGTTAATGTTGCGGATAACCCGCCCCAGATAACGTGGGCAAGCCTCTGCGGCCTCTAACTGAATTTGACGCTTCGCATCGTGCACCGGTGGCACCGCCGCATAAACCGGTGCTTTGAAATCCATCGCATTTAAGGTGGCGACTTCACGCGCCAACCCCAGTAAACCAAGACAGTCAGCCCGATTTGGCGTTAAGTCCACTTCAATGGTGACATCGTCCAACTGCAAGTACTGACGAATGTCCTGCCCAACAGGCGCATCATCCGGTAGCTCGACAATGCCATCCGACTCCTCGGCCATGCCAAGCTCAGATAAGGAACACAACATCCCCATCGAGGGCTGACCACGCAGCTTGGCTTTTTTAATTTTGAAATCACCAGGCAGTACTGCACCCACTTTTGCCACGGCGACCTTCAGGCCAAGGCGGCAGTTGCTGGCGCCACAGACAATGTCCAAAGGCGCTTCATCCCCGACATCAACCTGAGTCACTTGCAGCTTATCGGCATCGGGGTGTTGGGCGCAGGCAATCACCTCGCCGACCACCACACCATTGAACTGGCCGGCAACCGGTGTCACCGCATCCACTTCCAGACCGGCCATCGACAATTGCTCAGACAGCGCCTCGGTGCTTACCGCCGGATTGACCCATTCACGTAACCAACTTTCACTAAACTTCATGTCAATCGATCCTGCTTATCTGAACTGTTTGAGGAAGCGCACATCATTTTCAAAGAATGCGCGTAAATCAGTGACGCCGTAGCGCAGCATGGTCAGGCGCTCTACCCCCATACCAAAGGCGAAGCCACTGTATTTGGTCGGATCAATGCCGACAGACTTCAGCACATTGGGGTGCACCATACCGCAGCCGAGCACCTCGAGCCACTTGCCATTTTTGCCCATCACATCCACTTCAGCTGATGGCTCGGTAAAAGGAAAAAAGGACGGACGAAAGCGCACTTGCAACTCTTCTTCAAAGAAGTTTTGCAGGAAGTCATGCAAAATGCCTTTCAGCTCTGTAAAGCTGACGTCGGTATCCACCATCAGGCCTTCGACCTGATGAAACATCGGCGTGTGGGTTTGATCGTAGTCGTTGCGGTAGACGCGCCCCGGCGAAATAATACGCAGCGGTGGAGCTTCAACTTCCATGGTGCGAATTTGCACACCTGAGGTTTGAGTACGCAGCATCAACTTGGGGTTGAAGTAAAAGGTATCGTGATCCGCCCGCGCCGGATGATGCTCCGGGATATTCAGCGCATCAAAATTGTGGAAATCGTCTTCAATTTCCGGCCCTTGCTTGACGCTGAAGCCAAGCTCAGAAAAGAAGCTTTCAATGCGCTCTATGGTGCGGGTTACCGGATGAAGCCCACCGGTTTCAAGCCGGCGCCCCGGCAAGGTGACATCAATGCGCTCGCTGGCCAGCTTGGCAGCCAACTGGGCCTGTTGCAACTGGTCACGCTTGTCATTCAATGCTTGCTGTACCTGTTGCTTCAGTTGATTGATGTGCTGACCGGCTTCTTTACGCTGCTCAGGATCCATCCCACCCAGCGACTTAAGCAACTCGGTGATACGGCCTTTTTTGCCCATAAAGTCGACCCGAACCTGCTCCAATGCCGCGATGTCCTCACTGGCCTGGATGGCTTGTGTCGCCTGTTCTAACAATGCTTTCAGCTCCATCGTTTCCTCAGCTTCTTTGTCAGTAAATTCTCATTCGTCGTCGGCCAACACGGCTTTGACAAATGGAATGGTAATTTTTCGTTGATGAACAATACTGGCTTGATCCAGCGCGTCCAATATGGCCAGCAATGCACGGATATCGCGTTGCTGACGGTTCAGTAAATAACGTGCCACATCGCTGCTTAGTTCCATGCCTCGCAGATGAGCTTTGTGTTGCAGCAGCAGCTGTTTGTCGGCATCGCTTAACAGCCGCAATTGAAAGCTGGTGCATGCCTGCAGCCGTGACACCAAATCCGCCAATTGCAGTCCCAACTGCGCTGGCGCCTGATTCGCGACGATGATCAGGCAGTTGCCTTGCTCGGCCATACGATTGTACAAATCAAAGACCGCGGTTTGCCAACTCAGATCGGTGGCAATGGCCTGAACGTTATCCAAACAGACCAGGTCCAAATGCTCGAGGTCGTCCAGCACCCGGGCGTCCAGTTGTTGCCAATGCTCCAGCGCTAGCAGCTGACTGGTCAAACCCATTTCCTGCGCCTGGACGCAGGCGGCGTAAAGTAAATGCGATTTACCGCAGCCGCTGGCTCCAAACAAATACAAAGGAGCCTTTCCAGCAGGCTGAGCTAAATACTGCCGGATATAGTCAACCGCAGGATGTAGGGAAGGACTAAAAAAGCTGTCCAGGGTTTCATCTTCCGGCAAGGTAACCGGCAAGGTAAATTGCGTTGGCTGCATCTAGCGACGTTCGTAATGCAAACGGATAGGCTCAGAGCCCGCCGGAGCCCGCAAACTGAAACTTTCCACACTCTGGTTACTCAGGAGGCTAAGCGATGGCTCCAATGCAACCAGCTGCAGCCACTCCTGTTGCGGAATGGCCAACCGCAAATTGACCCGCAAGTTGGTTGCATCCCGTTTTTTTATATCAACCTGCCCAACACCTGGGAAACTTTCCAGCAACCGCTGCAGTCGCACCCAATCCGACCAGTCGTCAGCACCGGAAATACTCAGTTCAAGCGGCTCACTTTCCGTCAGGTAACGCACTGCATAACGCTGAGCAAGCTGAGCCGCCAATGCATCAATCATCTTGGATGACACCTCAACCGGATCTTGGCCCGTCAGTTCAAAACGCTCGACCCGCCCCTGGTGATCAAGCTGCCAAAACAGCTGATGAGTCAGGCCTTGTTCTGTGTTGCTGGCACTCAGCTGCACCGTGACAATCAAATCGGGCTGATAGCGCGCACTGGCAGTGCGAATTTGCTGCCAGAAACCGGCCCAAACATCGGTCTCGTTCAGGTTGAGCAAATCCTCCATGTCGTACAAAGGCCAGATCAGCGGCAAAAGGTGTTGCTGTGCCTGCTGTTGCATGGCGGCCACCAGCTCGTGTTGCCGCTGGCTGACAAAGCGGCGCTCAGAATCCTCTTGCTGCACCAGCCAAATCAACACCTGAGGGCGTCGGGTATCCCAAATAAGCAACTGCTGCTCGCGAAAGAGTTGTTGGATTTTTTCCTGATCAATCAGTACCCGAACTTTCGGCCCTTGTTCAGTGCGAATGGCTTCAAATTGCTTGACGTAGGTATTGGCGCGTTGCCGCTCTTGTTGCACCACGGGGTGCGACAACACATCGGGATCGGCCGCTATACGGCGAATGACTTGCTCAAAGGCTTCACGCTGCCACTGTTGGCGTGTCTGCTCAGCAGGGACCTCAGCGGTATAGAAAGGACTGGCAACCGGGGCTGAGACTGGCAGCATCAATATCAGACACAGCAAGAGTCCGAACAGCAAGCTGTTAAGCCCGGGAAGCCATGCTGAGTACTGTGCTGGATGCGGACGGGTCATCGGTTGCCTCATACGTGATAAAGCCACCAAATTGGTGGCTCAGAAGTTAATCCAGGGGAACACCCAAACGTTGGGCTACTTCTTCGTAAGCTTCCACCACGCCCCCAAGCCCCTGCCGAAAGCGATCTTTATCGAGTTTTTTACGGGTGGCTTTGTCCCACAAGCGACAGCCATCGGGAGAGAATTCATCACCGAGTACAATTTGGCCGTTAAAGACACCAAACTCCAGTTTAAAATCAACCAGCAGCATGCCCGCGTTATCAAACAGCGTACTCAGCACCTCATTGACCCGCAGCGTGAGACGTTTCATCTCGGCCAATTGTTCAGCGGTAGCCCAACCAAAAGACACCACATGCGACTCATTGATCATAGGATCATGCAAGGCATCATTTTTCAAAAACAGCTCGAAGGTTGGCGGGGTCAGTGCCATGCCCTCTTCAACGCCTAAGCGCTTAACCAAAGAGCCTGCAGCAAAGTTTCGAACCACACACTCAACCGGAATCATCGCCAGCTTCTTCACCAGCACTTCGTCATCGGCCAGCAAGGCTTCAACTTGCGTCGGGATCCCGGCCTGCTCCAGCTTTTGCATGATGAAAAAGTTGAATTTATTATTCACCATGCCTTTGCGGGCCAGCTGCTCGATACGCTCACCATCAAAGGCCGAAGTATCGTTTCGAAAATGCAGGATCAATTTGTCTGCATCGGTGGTGTGGTAAACGGTTTTGGCTTTACCACGGTACAATTCGGTTGTTTTATGCGTCATCTGCAACTCCGGCCTGAGCAAAATTTCAGGGCGCAAAGTATACGAGGCTTTGCGCCAATCTCAAATCACTTTTTTAGCAATGCTTACAGCTCAATGCGTGCTTCTGCTATGGCTGCCAACAATACCGGTTCCATCTCAGCTAACGTTGCCTCTGTCAGCACCTGACCAGCCGCATCCCGGAAGCTGATGCTGGTTTGTTGCTCAACCCGACTTAACACCACCTGGTAACTGCCTTCAGCGATGGGCAACACCGGCTTGGTGTTGCGGCGGAATACCCGGGAAAAAATGCCCGGGCGAGGCTTACGGTAATTCAGGTAGTAAGTGGAGGTGGAGCGGTTTAAGTCCGTCACGGCCAAGCTGAGCTCATCAAACAACGATTCAAGCTGGGTCCAGACGACCTCAAGGCTCTGTTCGGATAAAAATGATGGAGCACCATTGCCATCTTGCGCCAGTTCCAGGCTGCTGTCACTTGGACGACTGCGCCGTAACTGCGCTTGCCTGAATTCATCAGCACCAATAAAGGCGGTGAAACGGTTTAAAAAAGCCGCCTCCTCACGCTTTACGCCAGTTACCAATAGAGACGCATCTTCCTCGAAATATTGATGCTCAAGCATTTCAACCAGGACAGCAATGCTACGACCATGTGGTCGAGGCTCCATGCTTACCCGAAATTTTGCCTGCTGCTGTGGCTGTTCAGATTTCCAAAACCAGGCCCCTTTGGTTCGCGTTTGAACCACCCAGCCGGTGGTCCAAACCAGTTCATCTGCCTGCTGGTAGCTGATACCTTGTTCATTAAAAAACGCGCTAAGCTTGCTTTCTAAATATGGTTGCAGATCACCGCTGTAATCATTGCGATCAAACCAGATCCTTGCTTTGGTCTCCTCTTCATCAACCCGACTGCTGGCTGAGAGTGGAACAACCAACCCCGGAGGCTTGGTATCGACCAACTGCTTCGATGCACGAACCTCTGGAATATCGAATTGCGCGGGTTGCGGTGGCATACTAAGATGCGCAGGAACCTGAAGCGGCTGACTTGCAATCGGCTCTTGTTCAGTTTTGGGTGAAGAGAAGATGGAGCAGCCACTAAGTAGCAGGCTGGCAATGATACAACTGGTTACCGAATAATGCACCTGGTAAACTCCTAAAAATCAATACTGGCGTGTTCTAATGCTTGTTCGATACCGGCTTGGTGAATTGGTTCCAGCGTCGTCAAGGGTAGGCGAACAAAATCAGAGGTAATGAGCCCCATATGGGCTAGTGCCCACTTAACAGGGATGGGATTGGCCTCAACGAACAACTCCTGATGCAATGGCTGCAGTTGAGCGTCCAGACTGCGGCACCGATCGGCATTCTGCACTGCAGCAGCCTGCACAACGGCAGCAATCTGAGCCGGTGCCACATTGGCCGTCACTGAAATGACGCCATGCCCCCCGGCCAGCAAAAACTCTGCACTGCTGCCATCATCGCCACTAAATAAAGCAAAGTCAGCCGGGCAGCAGTCTTTTAAATCCTGCAACCGCTCCAATGAACCGGTAGCTTCTTTGATACCGACAATATTCGGTACTTTGGCAAGCTCTGCAACAGTTTCCGGCAGTAAGTCGACCGCCGTGCGGCCAGGCACATTGTACAATAGAATAGGCTTATCGGTCGCGGCAGCAATGGCTTGAAAGTGCAGCTTCATGCCCTTTTGCATTGGCTTGTTGTAGTAAGGCGTTACGGTTAAAAAGCCATCGACAGGCAAGTTTGCCAACAGCCTGGTTTTGTCGACCGCAGCTTTGGTACTGTTGGCACCATTGCCGACAATGACCGGAATAGCACCCGCCACTTGCTGACAGACTGCCTTGACAATGGCAATCTGTTCATCCTGCTCCAGCGTAGCGGCTTCAGCTGTAGTACCAAGCACCACCAAGCCGTCGGTTCCGGCTTCCAAATGAAAGCGAACCAATCGCTCCAAGCTGGCAAAATCAATCTCACCCGATGCCAGCATGGGGGTGATCAAAGCCACATAACTGCCTTTCAACATGCGCAAAATATCCCACACTCTCTCAAATTCGTTTCGGGCGCCTATGTTAAAGACTGCGCCTCTTAAACACAAGGTTCGCTTGAAAACATCTGACAGCTCTAAGGCGTGTTGACCTTTGCCGTTTGTTTTTGCAGCTGCTTGGCTGATATTTATACAAGGCAAAGGTCAACACGCCCTACATTCGCATGACAGTAAGCAGTGTTATGGTACACTTAGCCACCATTTTTACGGACAGGAACTGTCATGACGCAACATCTGGTGGTGACAGCCATTGGTACCGACCGCACGGGTCTGGTAAGCCAACTGGCAAGGCTGGTCACCGATTGCCAATGCAATATACTCGACAGTCGCATGGCTATTTTTGGTCATGAGTTAACCTTTATCATGTTACTGGCCGGTGACCCCAGTGCCATCAGTCGCGTGGAACATCTGCTCCCCAGCCTGGGCCTGGAGCTGGATTTGCTGACCATGATGAAACGCACGCCAGCACATGACCTCCCGCCGGTGGCCAGTCACGCGGTGCTGAGCTATCAGGGACCAGACAAGGTTGGAACCTTGCGTGCTATAACCGCCTTGCTGGCCCAACATCAGGTCTCCATCACAGCTTTACGCTCCAAAACCGTTGCCAAAGATGATGGCCAGTGGATGGAAGCCAGCATGACGTTGCAGTTTTTGCACGACCATCCGGTCTCTGAGATTAAACAGGCAGTGATGCAGTTGCTGCACGAGCTGCAACTCAGTGGCGAATTCAGTGCTCAACTTTAACCCTTAACAAGGAACCTCCGATGATTCCAAAGCTTCCAGAATTGAATGTACAGGGCAAGGTGTCCACGGAAGAGTGGCAGCTACGGCTGGATTTAGCTGCCTGTTATCGGCTGGTGGCGCATTTTGGTTGGGACGATTTAATCTACACCCACTTGTCGGCCCGGCTGCCTGGCACCGATCACTACCTGGTCAATGCCTTCGGCCTGGCCTTTGACGAAGTCACAGCCTCCAATCTGGTCAAGGTCGACCTGGCTGGCAAGATCCTGGATGACACCCCTTTTCAGATCAATCCAGCTGGCTTTACCATACACAGTGCCATCCATGAGGTGCGTGAGGATGCCCACTGTGTCATTCATTTGCACACCCCGGCGACCATCGCCGTAGCCAGTGTCGAAGGCGGCTTGCGCCCCTTAAGCCAGTACTCCATGTTTTCATTGCCCTCTTTGTCTTACCATCACTACGAAGGCCTGGCGGTGAATGCAGAGGAGAAAGCCAGGCTGCAAACTGACCTGGGCCAGAACAATCATCTGCTGTTGGTCAATCATGGTGGTTTAACGGTTGGGCCCACAGTAGGCGATGCTTTTATGCGGATGTACGATTTGCAACGTGCCTGCGAGATTCAGCTGTTGCTGCAAAGCAGCGGTCAGAAAATCATCGAAGTCCCGCAAGCCATTCAGGATGGTATTTACCAGCAAGCCAAGGTAGTGCATAGTGGCAGTACAGGCGGCCAGAAGGCCTGGCCTGCCATGTTACGCAAAGCCTGGCGACTGGATCCTGGCTTTGCCCGTTAATCAGGTTTCTGCTTTAAAAGGAAGCGCTATGAAAGTTACCCGTGTTGAAGTGTTTGATATCCACTGCCCTGAGCGTCCGGCCTGGACCCCGGTTTTTGTGCGCATCCACACCGACGAAGGCATTCATGGCGTTGGCGAAGCCGGCCTGGCCTATGATTTGGGTCACAGCGCAGCAGCGGCCATGATCAAAGAGATGGCCGAAGCTTTTTTGATTGGTCACGACCCTTTCCAAACTGAAAAACTCTGGTCGCGGATGCTGCGCGAAAGCTTCTGGGGCTTAGGCGGCGGCCCGGTGGTGTATGCGGCCATGTCGGCTATTGATACCGCCTTATGGGACATCAAAGGCAAAGCCCTGGGTGTGCCGGTTTACCAGTTGCTTGGCGGCAAGGTCAACGACAAGCTGCGCACCTACGCTTCGCAGCTGCAATTTGACTGGGGCCCGGAGTTCAAGGCCTTAGTTCACCCAGAACAATACGCCGAAGCCGCTTTAAAGGCCATTGCCGAAGGCTACGATGCGGTCAAAGTAGACCCTATTCAGTACGACAAAGACGGCAACACCTACTACGACCGCACCAACATTATTTCCCGCGCCGAGATGAAACTGTACCGGGCCCGGATGCAGGCCATTCGCGAAGCCGTGGGCGATGAAGTCGACATTATTTTTGAGTGCCACAGCCTGCCCGGCGCCACCAGCGCTATTCAGATTGGAGAAATCGCCGAAGAATTTGACTGCATGTACTACGAAGAGCCAGTCAATTACCTGAACCATTCTCTGCACGACAAAGTCGCCCGTAAAGTCAAAGTCCCGATTGCCGGTGGTGAGCGTTTGTACAACCGCTGGGGCGTGCGTCCTTATTTTGAAGATCAAAGCATTGATGTGCTGCAACCCGACATCGGCCTTTGTGGCGGCTTTACCGAAACCAAGAAAGTCTGTGATTACGCCGATATCTTTGATATCCGTATTCAGGCGCACGTCTGCGGCGGCCCGGTGGCAACAGCGGCCTCTTTGCATTTGGAAACCGCCATCCCCAATTTCCTGATCCACGAGCACCATACCTATGCATTAAAGGCATGGAACCGTGAGCTCTGCCTGCAGGATCCGCAGCCGGTGAATGGCTTTTTCCAGGTCTCCGAGACCCCGGGCATCGGCATTGAGCTGAACGACGACGTGGTGATGCGCTCGCAACGTGTTGAAATTAAATAAGCTATTTAAAATAGATTTGGGCTGCTGTTTGGCAACGTAACCACTGCCTGTCAGCTTGGCTGGTACCAAGCTGCTGGCAGAGCTGTTCATACCGCTGCCATAAGTGCTGATAACTGCCTTGCCATAAACACAGTGGAAAGTTACTGGCCAGCATCAGGCGATCTGTCGGTAGTAGCTCCAGAGCAGCTGAAAGCACCCGCTGGAACCAACGGCTATCGAAGGAGCTCGCCACCCCAGCCTGCTGCATTTCCCAGCCAGAGAGTTTCATCGAAATAGTCGGATAATGACCTAGCTGCTGCAGTGCCTGTTGCCAGCCGCTGAACCGCTCCGGTGTTACCAGCCCGGCATGATTGAGCACCAGTTGCAACTTGGGTTGTTTCACTGCCAGTTCGACAAGGCGCTGCCAGTTGCCAGCTTTACTGAGATCGCACTGCACTTCAAGCAGCAGCTGATGCTGCGCCAGCCAACCGGCAATGGTCTCAAGCTCAGATCGCTGCAACACAGCCTCATCTTCCCCTTCAAAGATATGACGCACCCCGGCAGGCTGATAAGGCAGTAACGCCTGCAGCATCCGCTCTACCTCGCTAAGCGGCGCAGCGCAATCCAAAAATGCTACGCTGCGATACGCGAAGGGCCAATGCTGCTGGTTTAACCAGGAAAGCTCCTGTTCTGGCCGCTGGTTATTAAAACCCGCTTCAATGTGCACAGCTCCCAGTAAGCGAAACGGTGACTGCAACGCTAAGTCTGCCGGCAGAAAATCCTGCTGCAGCACCGCTTTTTCAGGCCAGTGAGGTGGATTATTAGGGCGCAGCCAGTGGTAATCACCAGCGCTTAGTTGCCAGACATGCAGATGCGGATCGATGATGCCAAGCGAAGCTTCTCTCATTGCGCGGTATAACCACCGTCAATCAGCTGCAGACTGCCGGTGATAAAGGCGGCCTCCGGGCTGGCCAAAAATGCCACCAACGCTGCCACTTCTTCGGGTTTCCCTAAACGCCCCAATGGCTGCTCAGCTGCTTCTTCACGGTGCACCTCAGATACTTCACGACCACTTTTTGCGCAATAGCGGGCAATGGCCTGCTGGTACAAGGGCGTATCAATGGTGCCGGGACAGATGGCATTGCAGCGAATGTTAAAGCTGGCGTAATCAAGCGCTGTGGTGCGCGCCATTGATGCCAGTGCCGCCTTGGTCAGGTTGTAAGCAAAAGAGTTGCGCTTGCCAATGACCGCTTGATCCGAGGCCATCAGCAAAATAACACCATCGCGCTGCTGTTTCATCTGTGGCAAAACCGCCTGCACTGCGGCAAAAGCTCCTTTGACATTCAGCGCAAACAGCTCATCCAGCATCGCCTCAGTGGTCTGCTCTATATCGGCTGAAAGGTGCCGTCCGGCATTGGACACCAAGAGATCAATGCGGCCATAGTCAGCCTGAACCCCGGCAATCACCTGGTGCACCTCAGCCACCTTACTGACATCACAGGCCTTATACTCACCGGGGCCTGGCTGAATATCCAGGTTGATCACCTGATAGCCCTGCTGCAGCAGTTTTTCCGCCACAGCCGCCCCGATGCCGGCACTGCCACCTGTGACCACGGCAACCGGCTTTGAACCCTTGTTTTGCATGCTTACAAACCCCATAGGCCCATGGCCTGATCCAATCACTAAAACTCGTTGTATCATAACAGCTTTGGTCGGTCGCGGCTTGAGACTTCTGACCGGGCTGTTACACTAAGACTCGTTTTCAATGCTCTAAGGATACCCTATGCAAACCCTGACTGCCGGACAAACCGCACCTGATTTTACCTTGCAAGACCAAAACGGCCAGAGCGTCAGCCTGGCTGATTTTCGCGGCAAGAAAGTGCTGGTGTATTTTTACCCGCGCGCTTCAACGCCTGGCTGTACCGTGCAAGCTTGTGGCTTACGTGATAGCAAAGCGGAGCTGGAAAAGCTGGGGGTTGTGGTGCTGGGTTTAAGCCCGGATACCCCGAAAAAACTGCTGAACTTCGTCACGAAACAGGAGCTTAATTTCACCCTGCTGGCGGATGAAGATCACAGCGTGGCTGACGCCTTTGGTGTCTGGGGACCGAAAAAGTTTATGGGCCGGGTCAGCGATGGCATTCATCGCACCAGCTTTCTGATTGATGAACAAGGCACCATCGCCCATGTGTTCGACAAGTTTAAAACCAAAGATCACCATCAGGTGGTGCTCGATTACTTGAACCAATAAGTCATTTGCCCTGCCAGCTCTTGCTTTGGTCGGATCCGACATGCAAGAGCTCTGACTTTGTGCATACTAGGGCGTGTTGACCAAAATGACACAAATTTGTATGGAGGATTTATGCACGCGCTCCAAAAGATCTCATTCACTGCCGCTGCCATGCTGTTGGCTGGCTTGGTGCAGACGCAAACTCAAGCCCAAACCATTGACACTGAACATGGCCCTATCCAACTGACGACCATTGCAGAGGGGCTGCAACACCCCTGGGGCATGACTTTTTTGCCGGATGGTCGTATGCTGGTGACCGAACGTACTGCCAACTTGCGCTATGTCAGCATGGACGGCAGCATCAGCGACCCAATTGCCGGCCTGCCGGATATTCTGGTCGACGGTCAGGGCGGTTTGCTTGATGTGGCACTCCATCCAGACTTTGTTAACAACCAATGGGTGTATTTCAGCTACAACGAGCCCTCAGCTGAAGGAAGCAGCACTGCGGTAGCCAGAGCTCGCTTAAAGGATATGCAGCTGGAGCAGTTGGAGGTTATTTTCAGTGCCCAACCAAAAATGCGTAGCCGTCACCACTTTGGCAGCCGCCTGGTATTTACTGACGATGGCTATCTTTTTGTTGCCTTAGGCGATCGGGGATCGCGCCGGCACGATGCCCAAACGCTGGATACCCACCACGGCAAAGTAGTGCGCATTTACCCCGATGGGACCATTCCAGAAACCAACCCCTTTGTGGGCCGGGAAGGTCTGGACGATATCTGGTCCTATGGGCACCGCAACATCCAAGGTGCTGATTTGCACCCTGTGACGCGTGAACTCTGGACCCATGAACATGGCCCTCAGGGCGGCGATGAACTGAATCTGACGCTTGCCGCCAGAAACTATGGCTGGCCGACCATCACTTACGGTGAAGAGTACGGTGGTGGTCACATTGGCCCGACCCACAAAGAAGGGATGGAGCAACCGGTTCACCAGTGGACCCCCTCCATCGCGCCAAGCGGCATGGTGTTCTACACCGGTGAGCTATTCAATGACTGGCAAGGCAATGCCCTGGTAGGTGCCCTGCGTTATCAGCTGGTGGCACGACTGGTAATGGATGGCAATAAGGTGACGCACGAAGAGCGCATTGATATTGGCATGCGGGTGCGCGATGTTCGTCAGGGACCCGATGGCAAAGTTTACTTGCTGACCGACGAACCCAACGGCAAAGTATTGCAGCTTAAACCGGCGGCAAGCGAGTAACCACCGAACCAGAGCTGCACAAGCAGCTCTGGGTATATACCCAAGTAACCTCAAGATGCAGGCTTCAGCGGGAGATAAAAGCGCTTTAGGCAAGGCAGTTGTTGGAAGCTTTGGTGGTTCCAAATCGACAACAGCTAACGCGGCATAAAGCGCTTTTAGCCCCGCCCTGTGGGAGCCTTTGGGCGCTTCCACTGCGGTGTTACCCTGGCTAGCAAGGTGGTCGACATTGCGTCGCCAGTGTGCCTTGCATTGAAAGCGCCCAAAGGCTCTGAAACTCGCATCTTGAGGTCACTTGGGTATATGTTACTCTGCCACCTCGGAAGAGGCCTGCACCCGAGCCGACCAGGCATTGACCGTGGCTTTGACTAGAGACGCCAATGGAATGGCAAAGAAGATACCCCAAAAACCAAATAAACCGCCAAAGAACAACACCGCTACGATGATGTACACCGGATGCAAGTCAATGACTTCGGAAAACAATAATGGAACCAATAGATTGCCATCAAGTGCCTGGATTACGGCATAGGCCAGCATTAAGTAGCCAAACTGGGCACTAAACCCCCACTGAAACAATGCCACCAATGCAATTGGCAAGGTGACAACCGCAGCCCCGATGTAGGGGATCAACACGGAGAAGCCGACCAGGACTCCCAGCAACAATGGATAGTTCAGGCCAAACAAAGCAAAGACAGCATAACTGACCGAGCCGACAATCAAAATTTCCAGAATTTTCCCGCGGACATAATTCATAATTTGGAAGTTCATTTCCTGCCAGACCTGGCCAATCAACTTACGTTCTGTCGGTAAAATGGCCGCAAAGCGTGTCATCAGCAGCTCTTTGTCTTTCAGCATAAAAAAGACCAGCAAGGGCACCAGAATCAGGTAGATCATCAAAGCAACCAGGTCAACGATGGACGCCAGCGACAAGGACAACATATCACGGCCAAAAGCCATTAAACGCTCATCAACCGATTGCATAAAAATATTGACTTGTTCAGTGCTGATCACACCGGGAAAAGCTTCTGGTAACTCCAGCAAATATTGCCTGCCTTGCTCGATCATCTGCGGCATATCCCGCAGCAAGGTGCGCCCCTGATGCCAAAACAATGGCATGGTCCACATCAATACCATGGTACTGAGTCCAATAAAGGTAGAGACTACCAAGCTGGTACTAATGGCTCGCGATAGCCCCAATCGGGTCAGCCTGGCGACCGGCCACTCCAGCAAGTAAGCAAACGCAATGGCAACCAGCAAAGGCGCTAAAATCCGTCCAAGCCAGTAAATGGCCAGAAACCCCAGCAACAACATCAGAAAAAGCACCACAACCTGAGGGTCAGAAAACTTGTGGTGATACCACTTCTTCAGCCAGGACAGCATGCATTGCGCTCCTTAATTGAACTTTTCGCTTAAAAACTGCAGATACCATACAGCATAGCTCTGTATCTGTCAGATTTGTATGGTAGATTACCAGATAACCGTGACAAGATAATTGCCAGCAAAGGACTGAACTTCAGCGAGCTTTTTCTGCCTAAAGCTCTGATTGGCTGTCTTAACCCACTAGGCTGTATGAACGCATGATCGCACACTACGACCGCACTTTCTCTCGAACCCTTTTTCCCACTTGGCTTGTATCGCTGCTGCTATGGCTGCTGCTCGCTGGCGTCCAGCCTGAAGCTCATGCCAGCCCTAACTTACCGGATTTAGGCGGCAGTGGTTTTTCCACGCTAACCCCGGAAAAAGAAAAGATTATTGGCGATGTGTTAATGCGTCAGGCCAAAGGCTCGCTGCCGATGGTGTTTGATCCCCTGCTGGATGAGTACATCAATGCGCTTGGCAACCGGCTGGTCGCCAACGCCAACGATGTGCGCTTCCCATTCCGCTTTTACTGGATTGACGATCGCAACATCAATGCCTTTGCTACTTTAGGCGGCCACATTGCCTCTCACACCGGCACTTTGGCGATATCCGACAGCGAAAGCGAGTTTGCTTCTGTCATGGCGCACGAAATTGCGCACGTGACGCAGCGTCACATTGCCCGCTTTGTTGAAGCACAAAGCCAGCGGGCCCCATTAACGATGGCAGGCTTGCTTGGCGCCATTGTACTGGCAACAGTAAACCCGGAAGCAGGCATGGCTGCCATGATGGCCACTCAGGGCGCTTCCGCCCAGGCATCCATCAATTTTACCCGCAGCAATGAACAGGAAGCGGATCGTATCGGCATGCAAATTTTGGCCGATGCCGGTTTTGACCCTCATGCAGTGCCCGAATTCTTCCGCAAGCTCAGCGAACGCAGCCGCTTTATGAATCAGCAACTGGCTTTTTTGCAAACGCATCCTCTGTCACAAGCCCGTGTCAGCGATACCAGACTGCGCGCCGAACGCTTTCCCAAGCGTTATGTCCCCGATAGTCAGGATTACACCCTTGCCAAAGCTCGGGTTTTAGCCCGTCATCACCACAAAGGCGAAGATGTGGTGACAATTTTCAAGCAGCGGTTAAAGCAAACCGGAGGCAATACTCGAGCCAATCAATATGGTCTGGCCATCGCCTATCTGGATGCTAAGCGTTATCAAGACGCAGAAGAGCTGATTTTAAGCTTGCTGGAAAAAGACAACTACAATCTGTACTACATCGATGTCTACACCGATGTGTTGCTGGGATTAAACCGTGCCAATGACGCCCTGGAAATGCTGGAGTACCACTTCCGGATTCGCCCGAACAATCAGGTGGTGACACTGAACTATGCCAATGCCGCCATTAAAGCCGGTGGCAACCGGCTGGCCATCCACCTGCTGCGAAACATGCTGCATTACAAACCAGACAATATACTTGCTTATGATTTGATTGCCAGGGCCTATCAAAACCTGGAGGATTTTGCGCGCTTCTATGAAGCACGCTCCGACTTTCACTACCAGTTGGCCAATTACCCCAGAGCCATTGATGATTTGCAAGAGGCGCTCAATCACCTGACAAGTGCTGAGACACTGGAAAACCGACGTCTGGAAGCAAAACGCCGCCAAATTCAGGCTGAATATGATCGTTTACGCCGGATGTAAGTCCGGCTTTGCACCCGGGCCGTACTTTCTCTACAATAGCGCCATTTGATTCGCTGGAGCTCCTATGCTGACCATTCTCCATAACCCGCGTTGTTCCAAAAGCCGTCAGGCGCTGGCTTTGTTGCAGCAACACCAAGCAGACTTGACGGTGATTGACTACCAAAAAACACCATTGAGCAAGGCAGAATTGACCGCGGTGGTTACCAAGCTGGGAATAACGCCACGGGACTTACTGCGCACCAAAGAAGAGGCTTACCAAAGCTTGCAGCTCGACAATTCAGAACTTAGCGACGATGCCCTGCTCGAAGCCATGCTAGCGCAGCCTAAACTGATGGAGCGTCCGGTGATCTTTGATGACAGCCGCGCCGTGATAGGCCGTCCACCCGAAAAGGTATTGGAACTGCTCGCATGACGGTGCAGGTGCTGATTTTGTATTACTCAAGACACGGCTCTGTCACCCGGCTGGCGGAAAAAATTGCCATTGGCGTACAACAAACCGGGGCAGAAGCCCGGCTACGCTCAATCCAGCCCCTGGACCCAAACGAACAACCTGTGCATCCAGTGGTCAGTGAAGACGATATCCGAAATTGTCATGCTCTGATTGTTGGCAGCCCGGTGCGTTTTGGTTTGATGGCCGCACCTTTGAAAGCTTTTTGGGATCAAACCAGTCAGCATTGGATCCGCGGCAGCCTGATTGATAAACCAGCCGCGGTTTTCACCTCATCCGGCAGCATGCACGGCGGCAATGAAGCCACCTTGCTGGGCATGATGCTGCCTTTGCTGCATCATGGCATGCTGCTGTGCGGCCTGCCCTACAGTGAGCCGGCACTGAACAGCACCCCACAAGGGGGCACTCCCTATGGGCCCAGTCACGTCAGTGGGCTGACTGGCGACAAACCATTCCATCAAGACGAACAGGCACTTTGCCTGGCTTTAGGCCAGCGCGTTGCCCGCTTCGCCCAACAATTGCATCAGGAGCAAGCCGTCTCATGAATGCTGGTAAACCAGAACACCTTCAAACATCCGAGCTGCCAATGGCGGACAAAACCAGACAGTTTTTATGGCTGGGCCGTATCGGCTACTTTGGACTTTTTGCCTTAATTCCTTTGTGGCTGCTTTGGCTGGCACCACCGAGCCTTGGCAATCCAATGGTTTTATTGCTGCTGTTGTGGCTGCCTTTGTGGTTCCCATTACCAGGCATCCTTAAAGGGGAGCCCTACACCTTTGCCTGGGCCAACTTTATTGTGATGATCTACTTTATTCATAGTCTGACCAATTTGTGGGTGGCCGCAGGGCTCTATTTCTGGTTGTCGGTACTGGAATTGGTATTGGCGCTAATGATGTTCTTTGGCTGCACCTATTATGCCCGCTTTCGCGGCCAGGAGCTGGGCCGCAAAATTCCACGGTTAAAAGATGATCCCAGGCCTTAACGCCCGGCATACTCCAGCTGCTGCAACACACACTGCTGCTGCTGGCAGCTGGCAACAGGTTCCAGCACTAATTCACAGCTGCTGATGGTCCCTAATCGTTGATGTTGCTGCTGACGCAGCAGCGTGAACTGCTCACTGGTTTGCAGCAGCAACGGCTCATCCGTTCCCAGGGCTGAATACACCAAAAACTGCTCTGGGCCACCACAAGGCCGCACCCCTTTCGCCAACACTTTGCAGTGGCTGTCCTGCTCGCAGCTTTTGTCGTCGGTGAGGTGGCCCAGGCGGCGCTCCAACTGACGCAAATTCAGCTGCAGTTGTGCTAAGGAGCCATCAAACTCGCTTAGCAGTGCTGCTCGCTGTTGTTCTTCTGTCAATTGCACACATCCTGCCAATGCCGTAACGACAACCAGCCAGAGTGCCGTAAACCCGGAATTTTTGATCATCATAAACTCCTGTTCCGGTAGCAGCACTCAATTGTCGCTACCGCGGGATAGTAATTCGTGCCATCTGCAATACGGCAACGTACCGGCCGTACTGGAAAGCGTAGTCTGTCAGCTCAGCTTCAACTTCAAAACCAAAGCGCTCGTACAAAGCCACTGCGGCCTCATTGCTGCAATACACCTGCAACTCCATACGACGAATCGCCAGCCAGTTGTCCGCAAAGTCCAATGCCGCACGCAATAAGCTGGAGCCAATGCCCTGCCCTTGGTAAGGCTCAGAAACAGCCATACCTATATCCGCCACATGACGGCGTCGTGGGTTCTGCATTTGTTGCAATCCCAACTGCCCAACCACTTGCCCCTCCAGCTCAGCGACAAAATTGTAGAAACCTGGTTGCGGTTGACAGAGCTTTTCCCAATGGGCCTGGGCTTGCAAAGGCAGCTGCAGGGTATTGGCATAGATGCTGGGCTCTTGGTAAATTTGTTGCAAAGCACTGGCATCAGCCAGTTCAGCATGACGGATTATAACCGGCATCAATGCATCCTTCTGTGAAAAAATGTATCCGAATATTAACAGAGAACGCCATCGGCCTTGCTTAGACAGGCTCAACGGACTTTGGTAGTTATCAGCAGCATATAGCGGGAAGGTGGCAGGCACAAGATCATTTGTACCTGCCCAAACGAGGATTAGAGTTGAGCTTCCAACTCTGGCAATACGGTAAAGAGATCAGCTACCAGACCATAGTCGGCAACCTGGAAGATGGGCGCTTCCGCATCTTTGTTAATGGCCACGATCACCTTGGAGTCTTTCATACCTGCCAGGTGTTGAATAGCACCGGAGATACCCACCGCGATGTAAAGCTCAGGAGCCACTATCTTACCGGTTTGACCCACTTGCATGTCGTTCGGCACAAAACCGGCGTCTACAGCTGCCCGTGATGCACCAATGGCAGCACCCAATTTGTCGGCAATGCCGTCCAGCAGTTTGAAGTTGTCGCCATTTTGCATACCGCGTCCACCTGAGATCACCACCCGGGCCGCCGTCAACTCAGGGCGCTCGGAAACCGTCAACTCGTCTTTGACAAAACGCGATACCGCCAGATCCTTGATCACCGAGACCGACTCGATCGCAGCAGAGCCCTCTTCTGTCACGGCATCGAAGGCAGAGCTGCGCACAGTGATCACCTTAACCGCATCGGATGATTGCACGGTCGCAATGGCGTTGCCTGCATAAATAGGACGGACAAAGGTATCAGCCGACTCTACAGCAATGATGTCGGAAATCTGAGCCACATCCAATAAAGCGGCAACCCGGGGTAAAAAGTTTTTACCTGTGGTGGTCGCAGCAGCCAGAATATGGCTGTAACCCTCGGCCAGCTCCAATACCAAAGCCGCTATGTTTTCAGCCAGCTGATGACCGTAGGCCGTATGGTCAGCCACCAACACCTTGCCGACTCCTGTCAACTTGCTGGCTTGCTCAGCCACGCTCTGACACCCCTCACCAGCCACCAACAAGTGAATATCACCACCAATTTGCCGGGCAGCATGCACCGTTTTGTGCGTTTCCGGCTTTAACTGTTGGTTGTTATGCTCTGCAATAATCAGGATGCTCATTGGATCACCTTCGCTTCATTCTTCAGTTTGTCAACCAGCTCGGTCACCGACTCCACCACGATGCCACCACTGCGGCCTGCCGGCGCAGCAACTTTCAACAGCTTCACATTGGAGGTTAAAGCCACGCCAAGGCTATCGGCCGGGATCACCTCCAGCGGCTTGCGCTTCGCTTTCATGATGTTTGGCAAGGAAGCGTAACGTGGTTCGTTCAAGCGCAGATCCGTGCTCACCACAGCCGGCAAACTCAGTTCTACCGTTTGCAAACCACCATCCACTTCACGGGTCACTTGAACCTTGCTGTCCGGGGTCAGTTCGACCTTGGAGGCAAAAGTCCCCTGGCCAATGCCTGCCAGGGCAGCCAGCATCTGGCCGGTCTGATTGTTGTCGGAGTCAATGGCCTGCTTGCCAATGATCACCAGCTCTGGCTGCTCTTTTTCCAGCAGCTTGTGCAGCAGCTTGGCAACCTGCAAGGAGTCAAGCTCAGCCTCAGTTTCAAGCTGAATAGCACGATCGGCCCCCAGAGCCAGTGCAGTCCGCAATTGCTCTTGCACGGCCTTGCTGCCAATAGAGACCACCACCACCTCAGTCGCCTGGCCCGCTTCTTTTAAACGAACCGCTTCCTCAACCGCAATTTCACAAAATGGATTCAGTGCCATTTTCACATTGGTTAAATCCACGCCACTCTCATCGGCTTTCACCCGAACCTTGACGTTGTAATCGATGACCCGTTTAACCGGCACTAGTATTTTCATAGATTCCTCACATTGCACAGGGGAAACCGTCAACGGCTGCTGGCAGCCAGGTTGACGCTAAGGTAAACTTACCCAGCAGAACGAGCTCACAATCTACTTACTGTTGACGTAAACGTCAACCTGCAATAGGCTTTACTGGTGGTTTCATGCTGAATTCGCCGTAAATAATACCATCCAGTCCCTGCATAGACGAGTAGCAAATCGTCACAAATCGGGGCAAAATTGATAAAAATCAGCGCCAGGATGCCAGCAACGGGGTATCCCTAAAAAGCCCGAACAACGCCAGATAATAAACAATAGAGATAGAGGTCAGCTGTGGACGTGCAAAGAGAATCGATGGAATTTGACGTAGTGATTGTAGGTGCCGGTCCGGCTGGTTTGTCTGCAGCCATTCGCCTGATGCAACAAGCTCAGCAAGCAGAACAGGAACTGATGGTCTGTGTGGTAGAAAAAGGCTCCGAAGTCGGTGCCCACATTCTATCCGGAGCTGTCTTTGAGCCAAGAGCACTGCAAGAACTGCTGCCCGATTGGCAACAGCTTGGCGCCCCCCTGAATACGCCGGTGGTGCACGACGACATTTACCTGCTGCAATCGGAAAGCCAGGCTAAAAAGCTGCCGGCTTTTGCGGTACCTAAAACCATGCACAACAGCGGCAACTACATTGTATCGATGGGCAACGTCTGTCGCTGGCTGGCTGAACAAGCC
This sequence comes from Alkalimonas delamerensis, assembly GCF_030717955.1. NCBI lineage: Bacteria > Pseudomonadati > Pseudomonadota > Gammaproteobacteria > Alkalimonas > Alkalimonas delamerensis. Next base: position 660,673 of record NZ_JAUZVY010000002.1, read on the forward strand.
GAGCAGCTCGGGGTAGAAATTTTCCCCGGTTTTCCAGCGTCAGAGCTTATCGTCGAAGAAGGCGTGGTCAAAGGCATTATTACCGGCGACATGGGCCTGGATGTCGATGGCAACCCAAAAGACAGTTTCGAACCGGGTATGGAGCTGCGCGCCAAATACACCATTTTTGCTGAAGGCTGTCGCGGCCATTTGGGCAAGCAACTGCTGGCACAATTTGAGCTGGAAAAAGACCGCTCCCCGCAGCATTACGCCATTGGTTTTAAAGAGATCTGGGATGTGGATGCCAGCAAGCATCACCCGGGTTTGGTGGTCCACAGCGCCGGCTGGCCACTGGATAAAGACACTTCGGGCGGAGGCTACCTGTACCATGCCGAAAACCAGCAAATTTTGGTAGGTTTGATTGTCGACTTAAATTACAGCAACCCACATTTAAGCCCCTTCGAGGAGTTCCAACGCTTTAAACAGCACCCAGTGATGAAGCAGTACCTCGAAGGAGGTAAGCGCGTCAGCTATGGTGCCAGAGCCATTGCCAAAGGCGGCTTGAACAGCCTGCCCAAAATGAGCTTCCCTGGCGGACTCCTGGCTGGCTGTGAAGCCGGCACTCTGAATTTCGCCAAAATCAAGGGCAACCATACTGCTATGAAGTCCGGCATGCTGGCAGCCGAAACCATTTTCGAGGCTTTGCAAGGTGGCGATGAAGGTGGTAAAGATCTCAGCAGTCACCAACAACGCTTTGAGCAAAGTTGGTTGTATGAAGAGCTGTACCGTTCGCGTAACTTTGGCCCGGCCATGCACAAGTTTGGCACCTTCTGGGGTGGCGCTTACAATACCATCGAGCAGAACTGGTTTGATGGCAAATTGCCCTGGACCTTAAAAGACGACAGCCTGGATCACGCCCAATTGAAAGAGGCCAGTGCCTGTTCGCCTATCCCTTACCCGAAACCAGACAATGTGCTCAGTTTTGATCGCCTGTCGTCGGTGTACTTATCCAACACCAATCATGAAGAAAAGCAGCCTTGCCACTTAAAGCTGAAGGACGCCAGCATTCCAATCCGCCAGAATTTACCGCGCTATGGCGAGCCCGCCCAGCGCTACTGCCCGGCAGGAGTGTATGAGGTGATTGAGGAAGCTGAAGGCGAGGTGCGTTTCCAGATTAACGCGCAAAATTGCATTCACTGCAAAACCTGTGACATCAAAGATCCGGCGCAGAATATTACCTGGGTCACCCCAGAAGGCCCGGGGGGTCCAAATTACCCCAATATGTAAGGATTCAGGGAGCCAAGTGCTCCCTTTTTTCTGCCATTTTGCATTGATTTTGTGTTCGGCCACAAAGCAGTCTACTTTTAATAGGTCATTTAACAATTAAACAGCAGGATTTTGCGCTATGACCAAACGAACACCTGTCCTCCCCCCTGAGCCCATTGAGCAGCCGGAAGATGACGTCATTGCCGTCCGCCCAGCCGCCAGCAGTAAAGTTGCCCAGAGTGCCGCGACCTTTGGGCAAGAGCGCTACATGTACTTTACCGAACGCGATTTAAACCGCATCCTGGCCAACCTGGACTCCTTGCGACAAACCGTGTTTCCTACCACGGGTACCGAACATGAAATCAGCGCCCCCAAGCAACAACACTTCCCTTCCGTCTGCTTAATTGGTTTAGGGCGCTGCGGCTCGAACATTGCGCTGGATGTTGCTTCGCTGGTTTACAACGCCCGCAATTTTTACCTCAATGAGTTCAACAACGAAGAAAAGCAAAACCGCGAGCAGGAATACCGGCCAATGCGCTGGATTAAACGCAGCCTGCATCTCAAGCCTTCCAACAGTTTAAAGCCAGTGTTCTTAATCGAACCTTTGGTGATGCTGGGCGATCTGGATAAAGACATCGAAGGTCGGATTCGCTTTTCCAATAAAGGGGAGTCGAGCGGCTTTCTGCACGATTACACCAAAATGAAGATTATGGACTTATCCGAAGTTCATGCTGGTGGTGCCGGTAACGCCCCTATTTTGGGCCAGTATCTGGCCAAGATTATTCTGAATAAAGATACCCAGCGTTTTTCCAACAGCGATTGGAAATTCATTCATTCGTATCTAATCGACTCTTGTGGCATCAAAGCCAACCAATCCCGGCTGTATTTTTATATCTTCAGCGCTGGCGGTGGTACCGGCTCAGGGATGGCGTCTGAGTTTGGCTTAGCGCAGCAATACGCCTACATGAGCAAAACCTTCGACACCCGCACCCTACCAGAAAATGAAGAAAACCGCGGGCATTCTTTTGTTTTTGAGCCTATTTTTACCAGTGGCATCTGCATCCTACCCAACATTTCCGATCATGGTGTCGAAATGTCCGAGGCACTGCACATCAACGCAGGCCGCTTGCTTTGCAAGTACCTGGCCGAAGAATGGGACTTCTCGTACAATTTTGACCAGGAAGAAAGCCGCGATGCCAGTGTGATGCACCGTATCCGGCCCTGGAATGCCATGATGCTGATCTCCAACGACATCATGCGTTATGCTGAAGAAACCGACGATGGTGATATTCAGCATATTGATGTCAACGCCATGGAAAAGTACGCCAATCAGTACATTTCGCAGCAAATTTTCAACATTTTGACCGCCCAGGCCGTCACCACCGACTACGATGAAAATTATTTCCGCCGTGCCGGCATCGACATTGGTGAAACCATCCGACTTGATGCCAATGATCTCTTTATGAGTCTGGCCGGCCCAGTGGCAGTGGCCTATGCCGAATCGGTGATGCCCAACGATGTTGGTGGTGCTGAAAAAACAAAACTGTTCGATAAACAAACGGCCACAGGCCTGAATATTGATGACTTGTTTTTCCGCTCCATTGACTTGCCACACTTTAACAAGGTGACACAGGCCATTGAGGGCATCAGCTTGCTGCCGATTGAGTCGAAGCGCTATCGCGAGACCCTGGCCAATTACCAGAAAAATGGCTATGACGCCAGCGAGTTAAAAGATCTGCACTTCTTCAAAAACTGTTCATCCGTGGTCTCAATCGTCTCCTTGCCGAAGGACTACAAGCTGTCGTACATGGATCTGAACCGGTTGAAATCGCACTTAAATAGCTTGTTCCCCAACACCACCTTAAAACGCTATGCGCTGGTCATTGGGGCATCCGCCAATATTTCGCTGACAACTCTGATCGTGAAAAGTCCCTGTTTAAGCGATGACTTCCTGACCTTGATCGCAGCCTACATCAAACGCTGCTTTGCCAAAGACAACTACCGGTTTGATGACCAGTTGGACGAGGCCATGCTCGACTTTATCCGCAGCGACGAGTTTGATGAAGCTTTGATCGACAGCATGCTGCACGAGCATGAAAACCCGGCGAAAATTCTGGATACCAACTGGTACGCCATTAAACCTATGTACGAGAAAAAGTACCGTGAGCTGATCCACAGCAAAGACAAGTTTATCTCCATCAACGATATCCGGCTCTCACGTGATAACGTGAAAAAAGCCATCAAGTATCTACGGGAGATTTACCGTCACAAAATCAGCAAAACCAAGGTCATTTCGCTTAATGGAGCACCGGCCAAAGCCGGTTCCAAGAGCTCGGACGATAAAAAAGGCTAGCTCGCCTGGCTTAACACTTGCTGCTTGCTCCCCGGGCAATTAAGCCTGGGGTTATTTTTATCCGTTTGCTTAAGGCAGTGGCTGAGCGCGTACCGCAGTGTAAAGCTGATACCAATGCTCGCGGCTTAACTCCACTTGCATGGCTTGCTGGCAGGCCTGAATACGCCGCACCGAGGTGGTGCCAATCACAGGCTGAATGGCAGCAGGATGGCGCATTAACCAGGCCAGCACCACTGCTTCTGCTGACACCTGGTAAGCCGCAGCCAGACGCTGCACCAGAATTGCAGTGGCTTGCTCAGCATCATTTCGCGGATAACGCCCCCCACTGAATACGCCTTGCGCCAGACTGCCCCAGGCTTGCAGTTGAATGTGCTCCAACTGGCAGTACTCAACCGTGCCGGCTGAAAAGTGACAATCGCTGCCAGCCGGCATACCGGTTAAGATCCCCTCCTCCAGCCAATGGTAATTGGCCAGGCTCATTTCCAGTTGATTGACCAGCAAAGGTTGCTCCAGGGCACGTTGCAACAGCTTCATTTGCGGCCAGGCCATGTTGGATACGCCAAAAGCCCGCACCTTGCCCTGCTGCTGCATCCGATTGAACACCTCCGCAATCCGCTCGGGTTCCATCAGCGGATCGGGCCGGTGCAACAGCAGCAGATCCAGATAATCGCAGTCCAACCGCTGCAGCGACGCCTCAACACTGCGCTCCAGATGCACAGGCGAAAAGTCGTAGTAGCCCGGCTGCTCATCCTTTGCCAGCCGGATGCCACACTTACTTTGAATAAAAAGATGCTCACGGGCGCAGCCTGACTGGCGTAAGTAGTCGCCAAACACCTGTTCGGACTTACCCAGGGTATAAATATCGGCATGGTCAAAACAGTAGATGCCACTATCAATCGCAGCGTCCAAGGCTGCGAAAGCCCGTTGACGCTGCTCGTTGCTAATCTCAGTATTGTCCCAGGCTCCACCGAGCTGCATGCAGCCATAGACCAGGCGACTGGCAGCGGGAAAAGCCGCCTGCAATGGAAATTTCATACACCCACCTTGTTCACGTTCTCGCTGTTTTGAAGTTATTGCCACTATATACCCAAGTAACCTCAAGATGCGAGTTTCAGAGACGCATCTTGAGGTTACTTGGGTATAGCCTTATTGCAGCAAAGCGCGCATGGCCTTAGACTAAACAGCAATTGTCTTTAGCACGCAGCAAAATCCCATGCCATCATCCAAACCAAGCTACCTGTTCGCCTTGTTGGCTGGCCCGCTCAGCTTTTTACTGCTCAGCAGCCTGGAGGTGCCTTTTGATGGCATGAGCCAGCACGCCTGGCTGATGGCGGCGCTAACACTCTGGATGGCGATTTGGTGGATCAGTGAAGCCGTGCCCATCCCTGTCACCTCGTTGTTGCCCATTGTCGTGATCCCGCTGCTTGGGCTGGACGCATTGAGCGCCGTCACCGCACCCTATGCACACCCGCTGATTTTCTTGTTTTTAGGCGGTTTTTTGCTGTCCATTGCCATGGAACGCTGGGAGCTGCATCGACGCATCGCTTTGCATGTGATGCTGATTGTCGGCAGCAATCCCAGCCAACAAATTGCCGGCTTAATGGTGGTGACGGCCTTTTTGTCGATGTGGATGTCCAATACAGCTACCTCGGTGATGATGCTGCCCATCGCCCTGTCGATTCTGGCTCTGCAACAAAGCCACAGTGAAACCAGCAATGGCTTTGGTACCGCCATCATGCTGGCGATTGCCTATTCAGCCAGTATCGGCGGTGTTGCTACCTTGATAGGCACTCCTCCCAACGCCCTGCTGGCTGCCTACCTGCAAAGCAATTACGACATTCAGATTGGTTTTGCTCGCTGGATGTTGCTTGGGGTCCCGGTTGCCAGTGTGCTGCTGGTTTTGTGCTGGTTGTGGTTGACCAAACTGGCATTTCGGCTGGATCAGGTAACCCTGAGCGATACCAAATCCTTGTACCACAGCGAGCTGCAACAGCTTGGCCCCATGAGTACCGGTGAAAAACGCGTTTTGATGGTCTTTTTATTCGCCGCTATAGGCTGGATCTCCCGTGAGTTCGTGCAAAGCCAAACCGGTTGGCCTCTGGACGATACCATCATCGCCATCATGGCTGCCTGTCTGCTGTTTATTGTGCCGGTGAACTGGCGCAGCGGCCAGCGTATTCTGCAATGGGACGACACCAAGAAACTGCCCTGGGGCATTCTGCTGTTGTTTGGTGGGGGCTTGGCACTGGCCGGACAAATTCAAAAATCCGGCCTGGCCGATTACATTGCGCTGCAAGTGGGTGGTCTGGACGGTATTAGCATTTTGCTGCTGGTGCTTTTGGTGACCAGCATCATTGTGTTTTTAACCGAGGTGACCAGCAACACAGCCACCGCCGCAGGCTTTTTGCCTTTGCTGGGGCCAGTCGCACTGGCGCTGGACACCAGCGTCGGCATGCTGGTGATCCCTGCGGCTCTGGCAGCCAGTTGTGCCTTTATGATGCCGGTGGCCACGCCCCCCAATGCCATTGTTTTCGCCTCTGGCAAGCTGAAGATCATCGATATGGTCAAAGCCGGCTTTGCGCTCAACATCATGGCCATCGCTGTGATTACGCTGTTTTGCTATTGGCTGGTCGAGTTGGTGTTTAGTTTCTGAACCGAGGGGTTCAAAGCAAAAAAGCAGCCATCAGGCTGCTTTTTTAGAAATTGGAGCGAGTAACGAGGTTCGAACTCGTGACCTCGACCTTGGCAAGGTCGCGCTCTACCAGCTGAGCTATACTCGCAAATCTGATTTACTGCTCTGGTTGCAGTAAATGGTGCCCGGGGCCGGACTTGAACCGGCACGAGGTTTCCCTCGAGGGATTTTAAAACGCTCACAGGCTTCATGCTGTTTCGGTTTGAAGTCATTTGTGCTTTGAATGACATCATCGGATGTACCTTTAAAATTCGAAATGTTGTCAATTGCTGCACATGCATTACACATAGCTTTTGGACTCACTTGGTATTTGATTGTAATTTTTAGTCTATAATTAATATTAACGTTTTTTGCACAGTTAAAATGCTGAATAAGCCAGTTAAGGAAAATTAAATGTCAGATATTCAAGAATCTGAACTTTATGATAATTACCAGGAAATGCTTGATAACGGAACATACTCTTCATTAGAAGAGCTCTGTAATCAAGAAGGAATTAATTATGATGATGCATTCAAAGACGTAGATTGCTGTGAAGAAAATTCAAACCATTTGCATGAATCTCTCGATCAAAACAACCTACTTCAAGCAATCGCAACAACCTTTTTTATGGGAGTTGGCGCTATCATAATGAAACACGTTTTAAAGAGCGTTGATTCGCCCATTAAGAAAAGCGGAAAAGATAAACCTTGAGCATAGTTTAATACCCAGAAGTTTAACGCTCGCTAAGTACTGCAAAACCCTAGTTCAAGCTTGAGGAACTTCTTGAAGCAGCTACGGATAAGTCTGCTTTGAGCGAGAAGCGGATATTAACGTCTGTGTAACGGGCCGGTTTGGATCGCCAGCGGAAAACCGGTCCCGTTGACACATTGGTTAAGCATTGATTTATAATCACATCGTGCACTCAAGGAACTCTTCTATCCGCTGCAAGCTCGACCCATCGAAATATTCCCCAAGATGAGAGACTACAACATCTTCACTCTCAAATTCCGCCTTGTAACCCTCAAAATCAGCCAAACTACCGATGTATCCAATTTGTAGTCCTGACTTAAAAGCGGAACCAAAAACCTTCGGCAAAAATGCATCTTTCGGTATATATCTAACCCCGATAACCAGTAGAGTTTTCGCTGACTTAGCAGCCTTCTGCGTCGACTCCCTAATCTCATCCACGAAAGGGTTATTAAATGGGTTGCGCTTCTCAGCTTCGTAGGCGCTAATTACCGACAGGACATTTTCATGAAAAACCATAGAGGTTGGATCCATAACATCCGTTTCCATATGAATTTTGGATGTGAGGTCAAGAGTCGTTGCCTGTGGGGTTGCAGGACCGCTTCCGAGAAGCGCAATAAAGTGCGCCGAGCCATGAGGCTTATAGAATGGAACTTTTTCACCTTCCTTCGATGAATTAAATCTATCACCTTTTATAGAAGAAGACCCCCAGTCCAATATATAGCCGTTTCGGCGGAGGGCTATTTCTAGAAGTGACTCATAGTTCAAAGAGACGAAGGATGCTCGCTGTATATTCTTAGCGCCGATTATTGATATTAGGTCGTAATATCGAGATCTTTTGTGCACCTGCTTGAACTGCCTAAAGAAATGGGATACTACGGCTACCGAACCAGTGAAAGCCTCAGGGCAATTCCCGATTTTCGAGATCCATTCTTCGAAATCCTCGCCGCACTCGACCTTTGTGAAATTCTCTATTGCCGAGAATCTGCTATCTTTTCTGCGCAAGTGCTCGGCTAAGCGGGCTCCTAAAGGAGGCCTGAACTTATCATGCTGGCCAAAGGACGCACCGGCGCCTACAAGTACTAACAAGTCCTTATCAGCCATTAGCGATCCCACCTCCGAGTGAATAATAGATGTTTAACACTTATTCGGCAGGTCGCCCTGTAATTAAACACAGATCAACCTGCTTTTGTAAATTTGTTATAAAGAACACTACTCCTTTATCTTAGGGCTTACAACAGCTTATAGATATAATTGATGATAATTCGGCCGACAAGTACAGGTTCAACCGTCTATCAAAGCACTGGTAGGCATTATCAATGCATAGGATATAATATAAACGCAGCAATTAAGTCTCGAATGAAAGGTAAATAAATATCTGCAATTGGCACAGAGCCGATCTAAGCTATGAAAATCAGGTTGCCTTCACAGCAAACGTAAGACCGGACAAAGACAGGAATACCTATCTATAAACCCTTCAGCACTCGCAACAATCAATACAAAACCCACTCTACCAGCAAACTCGCCTTTGTGACCAGAGCTCAGCCGATACCAACTGAAATCACAAAGCAAATGACTGGATATGGACCGGGGAAGACATAGTTAGACCATAGTGTCCAAAATACCAGTACAGTTGGCGAGCCAAAAATTAGCTTGATAAAGGCTAGGTTCGTCTGCGTGTTGAGGAAATGTCAGGTTGATTGAAACGCCTTAAAGACGGGCTAAAACGCGGAATTGGAGCGAGTAACGAGGTTCGAACTCGTGACCTCGACCTTGGCAAGGTCGCGCTCTACCAGCTGAGCTATACTCGCAAATCTGATTTACTGCTCTGGTTGCAGTAAATGGTGCCCGGGGCCGGACTTGAACCGGCACGAGGTTTCCCTCGAGGGATTTTAAATCCCTTGTGTCTACCGATTTCACCACCCGGGCAGACAACGTTTTGAAGCAATTTGTGCATCAAGCAATGGAGGCGGGTCCCGGAGTCGAACCGAGGTGGACGGATTTGCAATCCGCTGCATGGCCACTCTGCCAACCCGCCGCTGTGAGGATTTGCGTATTTGGAGCGAGTAACGAGGTTCGAACTCGTGACCTCGACCTTGGCAAGGTCGCGCTCTACCAGCTGAGCTATACTCGCATTGTCCTGCACAAGTGCCTGAGCACGTGACGCATTCTACTGGTTTCAAGCAGTCAGTCAACAATAAATTGTCACATTGCTGATCGACTGCTTATTTTTTTAGCTGCTAGTCTAAAGCCGCCTCAGCTCCCCTGCTCCGGCTCGCTGCCAAAGTCGTTGCGCGAGGCATAGACGTACTGGAACATCGAAGTCAAAGTTAACAAAGTTGCGATGTAGAGCAGTCCCCAGCTTAGTGGCATCACCCAGCTTAGCCAGACAGCACCAGGCTGCCAAATCAAGCCAATCAGCGCCACCATCTGGAAAATGGTTTTGAGCTTACCACTGCCCGATACTGCCACACTGGAGCGGCGGCCAAGACCTGCCATCCATTCGCGCAGCGCCGAGATAATGATTTCACGGCTGATCATGATCAGCGCCGGTATCGTCATCCACAAGCTTTGCAAATCCACCGTCACCAACACCAGCGCCATCACCACCATCACCTTATCGGCGACAGGATCAAGGAAGGCCCCAAAAGGGGTGGACTGCTCCAGTTTGCGCGCCAGATAGCCATCCAGTGCATCGGTGATGGCAGCCAGCACAAAGACCAGCGCTGCCCAGAATTTTGCCGTCTCCAGCCCGGAATAAAACAGCCACAAAAACACCGGAATCAGCAGCAGGCGAAACAGCGTTAACAAATTGGGAATGTTGATCATGCACGACTTCTCATTGCGAATTGGTCCTATGCTACTTGCTATGCAGCTGCTGGTAAATGGTTTCGGCCTGTTGCCGGGAAATTCCGGGTACTTTGCTCAATTCTTCGACACTGGCTTGTTGCACTCCTTGCAAGCCCCCCAAATATTGCAACAATGTCTGACGTCGCTTCGGGCCGATGCCACTGATTTGTTCCAACGGACTTTTCAGCATGGTTTTGCCTCGCTTATTGCGATGACCGGTTATCGCAAAGCGATGCGCTTCATCCCGGATCTGCTGCACCAGATGCAAAGCAGGATCATGAGCTGCCAGCTGCACCGCGGTCTGTCCCGGAATCAGCAAGGTTTCAAGGCCAGGTTTTCGCCCCTCGCCTTTGGCCACCCCCATCAACAGAGGCAAACGGCTGAAGTCCTGCTGGCTGAAAAAGTCGATGGCCCGCTGCAGCTGGCCTTTGCCGCCGTCAATCAGCACCAAATCCGGCAATTGCGACGCATCGGTCACTTTGCCGTAGCGTTTGTGCAGCGCAAAATCCATCGCCGCGTAATCATCCCCTGCCGTCACCCCTTTGACATTGTAGCGCCGATACAGGCTTTTATTGGCTCCTTTGTCATCAAACACCACGCAAGAGGCGATGGTATCCTGGCCCTGCGTATGGCTGATATCAAAGCACTCCATGCGCTGAATACTGGCAGCGGGCTGAAACAAAGCGCCCAATGCCTGATACCCCAGCCGGACTTTCTGACTTTGACTGACTTTGCCATCACAGGCGATACGGGCGTTTTTTTGGGCCAGCGCCAGGTAGCGCGCTTTTTCACCCCGTTTGGCTGTGGTCAGACGAATTTTCCGCTCTGCCAACTTGCTGATGGCCAGCTGCAGCACTTCGGTTTCTTCGGGTAATTGTGCCAGCACGATTTCCTTCGGGATCTGCTGCCCCCCCATCCGCTGCAAATAAAACTGCGTTAAAAAAGCTGGCAAAACTTCATTTTCTGCGGTGTTGGCCGGCAGCTTGGGAAAATAGGTTTTGCTGCCAATCACCTTGTGCTGGCGGATAAAGAGCAGATGCACAGCAGCGTTCCCATGCAACAAGCAGCTGCCGACCACGTCCATTTCTTCATGATCGCCACTGACCGACTGCTGCTCCTGCACCCGGCGCAGTGCCTGGATCTGGTCGCGCAAGCGAGCTGCCTTTTCAAAGGCCAGCTGCTGGCTGGCCGCCTCCATTTGCTGCACGAGGTCAGCCAGGATTTGCTGATCTTTGCCGGTTAAAAATAACCGGGCCAACCGCACCTGCTCTTGGTAGTCGGCATCGGCTATCTTGCCGACACAAGGTGCCGAGCACAGCTTCAATTGGTATTGCAAACAGGGCCGGGTTCGGGCCTGGTAGTAGCTGTCTTCACACTGACGGATCGGAAACAGCTTTTGCATCAGTTTCAGGCTTTGCCAGACTGCGCCGGCATTGGGGTACGGGCCAAAATACTGGCCTGGTACCGAGCGAGCACCCCGGTGCGACATTAATCGTGGGTGTTTGTGCTCGGTCAGGATGATGTATGGGTAAGATTTGTCGTCGCGCAGCAAGATATTGTATTTGGGTTTGTGCGCTTTAATCAGGTTGTTTTCAAGCAGCAGGGCTTCGGTCTCGCTGTCGGTCAGGGTCAGTTCAACCTGCGCGATTTGACTGACCAGAGCCCTGGTTTTAATGCTGTCGACCTGAGCGCGAAAATAACTGCTCAGGCGTTTTTTCAGGTTTTTTGCCTTGCCCACATAGATGACTACGCCTTTGGCATTGAGCATCCGGTACACACCCGGCTGCTGCGGTACCTGAGGTAGAAAGGTTTTGGCATCAAACATCAGGGCTGGACCAGCGGACTGTGCCATCAGGCTTTGGCAATATCGATCATCCCGTGGCGCAATGCCAGATGCGTCAGCTCCACATCACCATTGATCGACAGCTTTTCAAACATCCGATAGCGGTAGGAGTTGACCGTTTTAGCACTGACGTTGAGCTGGGTGGCAATGTCATTGACTTTTTCACCCCGGGTGATCATCAGCATAATCTGCAGTTCACGATCGGACAGCTCGTCAAAGGGGTTCTGCCCCTGATGATTGAGTTTGCTAAGCGCCATCTTTTGCGCCACTTCATCGGAGATGTGCCGCACTCCTGAATGCACTTTACGAATGGCAGAAACGACTTCGGAAGGCGCCGCATTCTTGGAAATAAAACCGGCTGCGCCCAGCTGCATCACCTTGGTGGGTACCGGCTCTTCGCAGGTCACCGACAAGGCCAACACCTTCACATCCGGGCAAAAGTGCAGGATCCGCTTGGTGGCTGTCATGCCGCCCATTCCCGGCATGTTCATATCCATCAGCACCACATCCGGGGTGTGCTGACGACAAAATTGCAGAGCTTCTTCGCCGGTACCAGCTTCGCCTATCACCTTGATACCACGCTCGTCCTTAAGTATACGACTGATGCCAGTCCGAACAAGCTCATGATCATCGACAATAAGTACGTTAATCAAGCTGCTTCTCCGCTTCACTGGTTTAGTTATTCGTTATATTGAGTCTAGTCGAGAACAGCCATTTACTCGACCTGGTTGCAGGGAGTCTGCAATCTATTGTCACAATTTTTATGGCTGCTAGTCTGCCAGATCCGGTCGGAATTTGGAACGAAAACTTTACTGAAAAATTAAGGGGAAGAAAGGGATGCAACAGAGGAAGAAGAAAATGGCGGAGGGAGAGAGATTCGAACTCTCGGTGGGCTATTAACCCACGCCGGTTTTCAAGACCGGTGCATTCAACCGCTCTGCCATCCCTCCGGCACAACCCAATACGGTACTGGGGGCTAATCACAGTGCATTTTTAACGGGCTTAGCCAACCGGTAAAAATGGCGGAGGGAGAGAGATTCGAACTCTCGGTGGGCTATTAACCCACGCCGGTTTTCAAGACCGGTGCATTCAACCGCTCTGCCATCCCTCCAGCGAGGCGTATACTAATCAGTTTGCAGCCCAAAGAAAAGCCCTTTTTGACATTCTTGCATTCAGCCAGCTAATTTTTCACCAATTTGCTTTTTTGCATCGGCTTTGCCACGGAAGCACTAGAGCTTAGGGAACTTAGCGGGTATGATAGTTATCAAAGCTTTAACGAAGTCCCGATTCTAAAATTAGGCAACAAGTACAAGGAGACCTGTATGTCGTACAGAGAAACCCAAACCATCAGCTCGGTGAGCCGTGGTGTTGAAATCAACAAAGTGCTGCGCAATACCTATTTCCTGCTCGGCATGACGCTGGCGGTCAGTGCCATTGCTGCCGTCTTTGCTATGGCGCTGAATATCTCGCCCATGGCTTCCCTGGTCTGCATGATTGCTGGCTTTGTCTTGCTGTTCGTCGTCAACAAGCAAGCCGATAAAGCCAGCGGCATTATCTGGATCTTTGCTTTTACCGCCTTGCTTGGCGCTTCATTAGGCCCAATGCTGAACTACTACGTTGGTCTGGCCAATGGCCCAAGCCTGATTATGCAAGCCTTGGCAGGTACTGCGGTGATTTTCTTCTCGCTGTCGGCTTACGCCCTAACGACCCGTAAAGACTTCTCTTTTATGGGCGGCTTCTTGTTTGTCGGTTTGATTGTGGTGCTGCTGGCGGTGCTGGCTAACATCTTTTTGCAGATCCCAGCTCTGTCGCTGGCCATCAGCTCGGCGGTGATTCTGATTATGTCGGGTCTGATCCTGTTTGATACCAGCCGCATCATTCACGGTGGTGAAACCAATTACATCCGTGCCACAGTCGCCCTGTATTTGAACATCTTTAATATCTTTGTTCACCTGCTTAGCCTGCTGGGTGTGCTGAACAACGATTAAAGCACTGAACCAGCATCAAGCCAGGTTGATGGACTTGGTGCTGGCGCTGTTTTTCAGTAAAATGCCTCCTTTATTGCGAGGCATTTTTTTTGGCAACTCTGGAGGCCTATGACAACCTTTGCTTTGTTGCTGACCGAATCACCATTGGGTGGCCAGGCTTTTCAAAGTTGCCTGCGCTTTGCCCGCTCTGCCATTGAGACCGGGCACAGCATCGACCATGTTTTTTTGTATCGTGATGCGGTGCTGGCGGCGAGCCCGGACATTGATCTGCCCAGCGATGAACCCAATGTCGCCGGTTTATTGGCAGACTTTTGCCAAGCGCAGCAAATTCCCTTGCTGTTTTGCAGTACCGCAGCGGAGAAACGTGGGCTGTCCCTGGTTACTTTTACTACTGCACAGAGCAAGCCACAGAGTTATCAGCTGGCTGGGCTGGCGGAGCATGCCATGCGCCTTGATGGCTGTGACAAGGTAATCCAGTTCTGATGGCCGGCCCAACCCTTGTCTGGCTGCATAGCAGCCCCTACAACAGCAGTCGGGCGCGCGAAGCCCTGGATTACCTGTTGGCGCTGGCGGCCGTGGAACAGCCGGCACAGTTGCTGTTAACTGGCCCTGCCGTGGTGTTGCTGCAACCCCATGCCGACTTTAGCCAAAGCTTGCAGCTAAAAGATTGCAGCAAACAGCTGGGGCTCTTGCCATTGTACGAGCTGCCTGCGCCTTGGGTCTGTCAGCACAGCCTGGCGCGCTATCTACCCGATGCCGCTGTGCTGGCTTACGACGGCACCCTGCTGGCCGAGCCAGACTGGCAGCAGCAATTAAGTCATTTTTCTCAGGTGGTATCTTTTTAATATGAAACTGCTGCATTGGATATACCCGGAGCTGCCCGGCCTGGCACTGCTGGCGCAACTTACTCCCAGCGATGTGTTGCTGTTGCGTCAGGATGGCTGCTACACCCTGCCGTTGGACTGGCCGACTCTGCCCTGCCGCACCCTGGTATTGGCAACCGATCTGCAGAGCCGGGGGCTAAAACTGCCTGCCAGCTGGCAGGCTATTAACGATGCAGACTGGGTTGCGCTGGCAGCCCAGGCAAATCAGGTGGTGTTATGGCCGAAGTTGCAGTGAACGGCCAGCGGATCCCGCTGGATAAACACGGCTATCTGGCCGATTTAACGCTCTGGAATGAGGACTTAGCCGGCTATTTTGCCGAGCAGGAAGGCATCGAGCTGACCGATGCGCATTGGGAAGTGGTGCATTTTGTGCGGGACTTTTACCAGCATCATCAGACCTCACCGGCCATCCGCTTGCTGGTTAAAGCCATGGCAAGCCAGTACGGACCTGAAAAAGGCAGCAGCAAGTATTTGTTTATGCTGTTTCCGGATGGCCCGGCCAAGCAAGCCACCCGCATCGCGGGCCTGCCGAAGCCTGCCCGCTGTCTTTAACCGGTTAGCCTTCGGCAGTTAACACCGTCTGGCCTTGCAGGTAAGGCTGCAACACGGTCGGCACCCGAATGGAGCCGTCGGCTTGTTGGTAGTTTTCCAGCACCGCAACCAGAGTACGACCTACCGCCAGGCCTGAGCCATTCAAAGTATGCAACAGTTCGGGTTTCTTACCTTCCGCCAGTCGAAAGCGCGCCTGCATCCGGCGGGCCTGGAAATCGCCCATGTTGCTGCATGAAGAGATCTCACGATAACATTGCTGCGCTGGCAACCAGACTTCGAGATCGTAGGTTTTGCAGGCACCAAAGCCCATATCGCCGGTGCACAGCAGCATCACCCGATACGGCAATTCCAACAGCTGCAATACCCGCTCGGCGTGCTGAGTCAGTTCTTCCAGCGCCTGCATCGAGTGATCCGGGTGCACCAATTGCACCAGCTCAACCTTATCAAACTGATGCTGACGAATAAGACCACGGGTATCCCGGCCGTAGGAGCCGGCTTCGCTGCGAAAACACGGGGTATGAGCCGTCATCTTGACCGGTAGCTCTGCCAAATCAAAGATGGTATCGCGCGCCAGGTTGGTCAAAGGCACTTCGGCAGTAGGAATGAGAGCCATGCCCTGACCTTCTTCGGTGGCCGGCTTGGTGTGGAACAAATCACCGCCGAACTTTGGCAGCTGGCCAGTACCATAAAGGCTGGCATGATTGACCAGATAAGGCACCACCATCTCGCTGTAGCCGTGCTCATTGCTGTGCAAATCCAGCATAAACTGCGTCAATGCCCGGTTAAGCCTGGCTATCTGGCCACGCATCACCACAAAGCGCGTGCCGGACAGCTTGACGCCACTTTCAAAGTCCAGCCCCTTGTCCAGCGCTTCCCCGAGATCGACATGATCTTTGGGTTCAAAATCAAAGGTCGTTGGCTCCAGGAAGCGGCGCACTTCGACGTTGTCGTTTTCATCCTTGCCGTGCGGTACCGATGGATCCGGCAGGTTGGGAATGCTCAGGCTGATCTGCTCCAGCTCGGCTAAGAGCGCATCCAGTGCCTGTTTGGCACTGTCCAGTTGTTCACCAAGGCCAGCGACTTCCTGCAACAATGGAGCGATGTCTTCACCACGGCTTTTGGCCAGGCCAATTTCTTTCGAGCGGCTGTTGCGCTGATTTTGCAATTCCTGAGTGCGGACCTGCAATTCACGGCGGCGCTCTTCCAGCTGGGTTAAGGTAGCCACATCCAATGAGAAGCCTCGACTGGCCAGGCGCTCTGCGGTTTGGGCGAGTTCGCCACGTAAAAACTTTGCATCCAACATAGGGTTTCTAACTTCCAGGCTAAAAGGCCACAGGGCCGGATTATAGGAAATGGGTTGATTGTATCATTCCCGGTAACGTTTGTTCGGACTTTGTGCGTCCAACTCGGCTAAATAGCGCATTTTTTCAGCAAGTTGTTTTTCAAGACCGCGATCGGTTGGCTGGTACAACCGCAGATCGGACAGTGCTTCGGGCAAATAATTCTCACCGGCAGCATAAGCGCCCTCTTCATGATGGGCATAGCGGTACTCAGCACCAAAGCCCAGCTCTTTCATCAGTTTGGTTGGCGCATTGCGTAAATGAGGCGGCACCTCGTGATCAGGCTGTTCGCGCACCAGCTGACGCATTTGCTTAAAGGCCGAATACAAGGCATTGCTTTTCGGTGCCAGCGCCAGATAGACCGCCGCCTGCG
Source organism: Alkalimonas delamerensis (assembly GCF_030717955.1). Lineage (NCBI taxonomy): Bacteria > Pseudomonadati > Pseudomonadota > Gammaproteobacteria > Alkalimonas > Alkalimonas delamerensis. The sequence continues at coordinate 677,519 of NZ_JAUZVY010000002.1, forward strand.
CAATGGCACGCTCGCCTTCGGCCGGACCGACCCGCTGAAAAGTATCCCAGGCGTTGAGCGCCAGCGTTAGCGCCCGTGGATCGGCATTGCCGATGTCTTCGCTGGCGATGGCCAGCAAGCGCCTGGCCACATAGAGCGGATCGCCGCCGCCTTCCAGGATACGGCAGTACCAGTACAAGGCAGCATCGGGTGCTGAGCCCCGTACCGACTTATGAAAAGCCGAAATCAAATCATAAAACTGATCGCCCTGATTATCAAAACCCGGCAGTTTGCGGGGCACCAGCTGACGCACCAGCTCGGCACTCACCGGCTGCTGCTGGCCTGAAGCACTGCTGTACTCGGCAATCAATTCCAGCAGGTTCAGCAACTGCCGGGCATCGCCACCAGCCAGCAGCAACAACAAAGTTTCGGCCTCGGCACTTAAGCTCAGCTGCAGCCGGCCCAGGCCCAGCTCAGAGTCGGTCAAAGCACGCTGAATCAGAGGCTTGAGCTCGTCTTCGCTCAGCTTATTCAACACACAGACGCGGGCACGGGACAAAATGGCATTGTTCAGTGCAAAGGAAGGGTTCTCGGTGGTGGCGCCAATAAACACAATGGTGCCATCTTCGATGTGCGGTAAGAACGCATCCTGCTGGCTTTTGTTGAAACGGTGCACCTCATCGACAAACAGCAAGGTCCGCTTTTGCCATTGCAACTGCCGGGCTTTGGCATCCTCAATCGCCTGGCGGATCTCTTTAATGCCCGCAGTCACCGCTGATAATTTGCACAACTCGGCATCGGCATGGTGGGCGATGATTTCTGCCAGAGTGGTTTTGCCGGTACCCGGCGGACCCCATAAGATCAACGAAAACACCTTGCCCTGCTCAATGGCCTGACGCAGCGGCAAACCTTCGGCCAATAAATGCTGCTGGCCGACATAGTCGGCCAGGCGTTGTGGGCGAAGTCGGGCCGCTAGCGGCCGAACATCGTCATTAAATTCGAAGCTAAGGCTGGACACCGGCCTTACCTTTGGTCGTCGATATCGACATCGGCCGGCGGCTCAAACCGAAACAGGCTGGCAGCAAAGGCCTGGCCTGCTTCCGGCTGTGGGCTAAAGGTAAAGAGGCTGCGCTGGCCATTTAAGTCCAGCACCAGCATTTGCTGTAAACCAGCATCATTAAATTGCAACTGCAGGTACTGCACCGGGCTGGCCGGATCTTCCGCTTCGATGCGGTAACCACCTTCGATGCTGCTGATGCGGTATTGTTGCCATAGCTCGGTATCGTCCGACATCAACAAGGTAAAGGGCGTACGCTCCAGCTCTGCTTTGGCATCAAAGATACTGACCTGCTCCAGCAGCTCGTGGTAGTACCACAGGGTCTCGCCATCCCCAACAAAGAGGATGGGCTCCGGCAAGCTCATTTCGTAACGAAACATGCCCGGCTGTTGCAGCCACAAAGTCCCTTCGCCTTGCTGCACCAACTGCTGCTGCATGTCAAAGACCTGTTGCTCGAAGCTGGCGTAAAAACGTGTCATGCCACTCAGTTGTTGCTGCAATGTCTCGGCTGCGTTCTCCGCAGCACACACCGCACTGCCCAGCAGCATTGCAGCTGCAAATGCCCAATGTCTCATCCATTCCCCTTGACTGGCGGTGGTGCCAGTACTTCACGATTGCCGTTGTGGCCAGGACCACTGACCACACCACTGTGTTCCATTTGCTCGACCAGACGAGCCGCTCGGTTGTAACCAATGCGAAAACGCCGCTGCACGCCAGACACCGAAGCCCGACGACTTTCAGTGACAAAGGCCACGGCCTGATCATACAGCGGATCGGCTTCGCCATCGTCCCCTTCGAGTGTTTCCCCGGGCAATAAGTTCTCTTCGGTGGTTTCACCGCTTAAGATTTCAGCAATGTACTTCGGCTGACCGCGACGCTTCCAGTCGGCCACCACCGCATGCACTTCATGGTCATCGACAAAGGCACCATGCACCCGGTTCGGCACACCGGAACCCGGCGGTAAATACAGCATATCGCCCTGCCCCAACAGGCTTTCCGCCCCTTGTTGGTCTAAGATGGTCCTAGAGTCAATCTTGGAGCTGACCTGAAAGGCAATCCGGGTCGGAATATTGGCTTTAATTAAGCCGGTGATCACATCAACCGAAGGCCGCTGCGTCGCCAGGATAAGATGGATCCCGGCTGCCCGGGCTTTTTGCGCAATACGGGCAATCAGCTCTTCGACTTTTTTACCCACAATCATCATCATGTCGGCAAATTCATCGATCACCACCACAATGGCAGGCAACTTCTCCAGTCTGGGCGCTTCATCGCGCATGTCATCGGACGGCTTCCACAAGGGATCAATCAGCGGCTCGCCGGCAGCTATCGCTTCTTTCACCTTGGCGTTGTAGCCTTTTAGGTTCCGCACGCCAAGCGCCGACATCAGCTTGTAGCGGCGCTCCATTTCACCAACACACCAGCGCAACCCATTGGCGGCATCTTTCATGTCGGTGACCACTTCGGTCAGCAGGTGCGGAATGCCTTCGTAAATCGACAATTCCAGCATTTTGGGGTCGATCATCAGGAAACGAACTTCATCGGGCGTCGATTTGTAAAGAATACTGCAAATCATCACATTGACGCCGACCGACTTGCCCGACCCCGTGGTACCGGCAACCAGCAAGTGTGGCATCTTGGCCAGATCGGCCACCATGGCTTTACCGGCAATGTCTTTTCCCAGCACCATGGTCAGCGGCGAGCGCGATTGCTCAAAGGTGGCATCGCCAATCACTTCGGATAAACGAACGATCTCCCGGTGCTTGTTGGGCAACTCCAGGCCGATGAAAGACTTGCCGGGGATCACCTCGACCACCCGCACACTGATGGCGGATAAAGAGCGGGCCAAATCTTTGGATAGGCCGGTAATTTTACTGACTTTCACCCCTGGGGCCAGATCGAGCTCGAAGCGGGTAACGACAGGACCGGGATGCACCCCAACCACTTTGGCTTCGACATTAAAGTCCAGCAACTTGGCTTCAACCAGGCGGGATACCCGCTCCAAATCGGCCGGATCAATCGGGTTCTGGGCTTTATCCGGTCGGTCCAGCAGCTCCAGGCCCGGCAGCTCAGTGACCGCATGGGGCTCGGACTCCGGGCCATCGTCATCGTCCAGCTCTGGCTGTAGCAGCGGGGCTGTTTTCGGTTTGAGCTCGGTATGACGCAATGTTTTTTCTATCTGTTCCGGCAGCTCCGGTTCATCAACCGCGCTGAATGACAAGGTATCCTCGGCCAAATCGTCAACGCTGTAAAAAGCTCGGGCATCTTTTTGCTCCAGCGGTTGGATAGGCAGCTTGGGCTCGGCCCGGCCAGGGAACGCTGCCGAAGGTGCTGGTGCTGAGCCAGTGCTGATCGTTGGTGAGCCGGCTAAAGCAGGTTCATCCAGCCAATCCTTGTCCGCTTCAGGCGACGACTTTGCACGACTTTGCGCAACTTCCTGCTGGTTTTGCTGCCATTTTTGTTGCAACCAGGATGGCAGCTGCAACAACCAGATGCCAAGCTGCCATACCCAGGCGCCTAAGGCGTCCATCACAGTAAACCAGGAAATACCGGTCATCAGCGTCAGGCCGGTGGCAAAAAAGCACAACAGCAACAAGGTGGTGCCGACAAAGTTTAAATAGGGCAACAGCAAACCACTGAATACATCGCCTACTACACCGCCGGACGAAAAGTAGTAAATATCATTAAAGTTCATGCTGCTGATCGCCGTCGCACTGATCAGGGTTAGCACCAGGCCTATCAAGCGCAGTCCCAGGATCAGGTAGTCAAGCTCCAGCACATGATGAAAGCGTTTGAACAGCAAATAGCCAAGCCCTGCCACCAGTACCGGCATCAGATAAGCAATCCAGCCGAAACTAAACAGCAAAAGATCGGCCAGCCAGGCGCCGACAGGTCCGGCATAATTGGAAACACCGTGCTGATAGCCGGTCTGTGACCAGCTGGGATCAGCCGGGTTAAAAGAAATCAGTGCCAGCAGTAAAAACAGCGCCAGGCCACAACAAAGGATCAGCCCAACTTCCAGCAACCGCTGAACGCCGTTTAAATTAAAGAAGGATATCCGTGGCAAAAGCGCGCCTCACTGTTGTTGCTCAACCGCTTGGTGAAAGATACCAGACTGCGCCCTGGGATGCATCTGTTTGGCCTCAGCCTGCTGGAAATTCCACCCTATTGGTAACTTTAATCACCTTAACTGAACCCAGGCTGGATCAGGGTTTGATAAAACTGCTTTGTTTGACTTCTTCCATCACCACGTAAGTCCGACTTTCGCGCACACTGGGCAGACGTAGCAAGGTTTCCCCTAAAAGCTCGCGGTAAGCCGCCATGTTGGATACCCGGGTTTTCAGCAAGAAGTCGAAGCTGCCGGAGACCAGGTGACACTCCTGAATTTCATCCAGCTTTTGCACCGCTTTGCTAAACTCATCAAAGTCCTCCGGCGAGGTTTTGCTCAGGGTAATTTCCACAAAGACCAGCAAAGCCGCCCCCACTTTGACCGGGTCGACCAGGGCGCTGTAGCCCAGAATGTATTGTTCAGCTTCGAGTTTACGCACCCGCTCCAGGCAGGGGGTCGGGCTTAGCCCTACCCTTCTGGCCAATTCCACGTTGGAAACCCGGCCATCACGCTGAAGTTCAGCTAAAATCTTACGATCCGTTCTGTCGAGCTTTTTAATGCTCTTACTTTGCGAAAACATGCAGTCACTTATTCTGTTTTTTTAGATCTAAATAGAACTTTACACTACATTGCGCCATTAAAACAGAGATTAATTTCCATAAATTAGCATTATACTAGCACCAAATTTTACACCCTACAAAAAGGCGATTCCATTATGTTGATTGGCGTACCTAAAGAAATTAAAAACCACGAGTACCGGGTGGGTATGACCCCGGCCAGCGTGCGTGAAGTAATCCAACATGGTCACCAGGTGATCGTTGAACACAATGCCGGCATTGGCATTGGTTTTACCGACGACGACTACCAGGAAGCTGGTGCCGAAGTTCTGGCAACAGCTGCCGACGTCTTTGCCAAAGCCGAGATGATTGTCAAAGTGAAAGAGCCTCAAGCCGTTGAGCGCGCCATGCTGCGTGAAGGCCAGATCCTCTTTACTTACCTGCACCTGGCACCTGACCTGCCCCAAACCGAAGATCTGATCAAAAGCAAAGCGGTTTGCATTGCCTATGAGACCGTGACCGACAACAAAGGTGGCTTGCCGCTGCTGGCTCCTATGTCGGAAGTTGCTGGCCGGATGTCCATCCAGGCAGGCGCCCGCGCCCTGGAGAAGTCCTGTGGCGGTTTAGGCATGTTGTTAGGCGGTGTGCCAGGCGTTGCCCCAGCGAAAGTCGTTGTGATTGGTGGTGGCATGGTCGGTACCAACGCAGCTCAAATGGCGGTTGGCCTGGGTGCCGATGTCACGGTGCTGGATCGCAACGTCGATGTGCTGCGCCGGGTCAATGCTCAGTTCAATGGTGCGGTCAAAGCCGTTTACTCCACAGCCGATGCGCTGGAAAAAGAAGTGCTGGCCGCTGATTTGGTGATTGGTGGCGTGCTGGTACCAGGCGCTGCAGCGCCAAAACTGGTCACTGCTGATCACATCAAACGAATGAAGCCAGGTGCTGCCATTGTCGATGTGGCCATCGATCAGGGCGGTTGTGTGGAAACATCCAAACCAACTACGCACGCGGATCCAACCTACATCGTGGATGATGTGGTGCATTACTGTGTCGCCAATATGCCAGGCGCAGTGCCTCGCACTTCGACCTTTGCTCTGAACAACGTGACCCTGCCTTACATCATTCGGTTGGCGAACAAAGGCTACAAACAAGCCTTGCTGGACGATGTACATCTGCGCAATGGTCTGAACGTCTACCGCGGTCAGGTAACCAATGAGTTTGTAGCCGAAGCGCTGAAGTTTGATTTCATTGAGCCGGTTACCGCTTTGAACAGCTAAGCGCTGACAACAAATAACCGCTTGATTTGTCTTAAAACGCCCGCTTTTAGCCGGGCGTTTTTATTGGGCCGCTCTTTTTTTGATGAAACCTTTGTGACAGTGCAAAAAATAACTATACATTCGCTAAATAGCTGATATGATGATGTCTGGCCTGTAATGCAGACCTATGTACACAACTTGTTCCTGAACACTTCGCAGCACAGCTTCATAGTAAGTCATGTCCCTGAAGATTCACGCTGGTTGGCCACATAAGTAACATTTTTGCCGGCTACCAACGCATCATGCGTTACACACTTAAATTTTTATTTTTTCAGGAGACATCACATGTCTAAATCAACTGGTATCGTTAAATGGTTCAACGCTGACAAAGGTTTTGGTTTCATCACTCCAGATAACGGTGGCGCTGATGCATTTGTTCACTACCGCGCTATCATGAGCGATGGTTACAAAACTCTGACTGAAGGCCAGCGCGTTTCTTTCGAAATCGAGCAAGGCCAGAAAGGTCCTCAAGCTGCGAACGTAACTCCGCTGTAAGGCTGACTTACTTCGATCTAAAAAGGACACCGCGGTGTCCTTTTTTGTTGCCTGCAATTCGGCCCGGCCACGCAACTCAGTGCTGAGCTGCGTCTTTATCCGCCTGCTGTTGCTGTTTCAACACAGGAGCGCCGTACATGGTCTTCAGCCAGTGCTGTTCAGCCTCCGTGTGTTCTGCCAGCTTGGCTTGCCAGTCGGCTCTGTCTTGCGCACCAATGCTATCGTGCTCGACCCCAGCCGCCAGGTAGTTGATTGGAAACAAACGGTAATTGCGGTAAATCTCTGCATCCAGCGCTGCCGCCAACTCATCGGCTGAGTCGACATTCGGCTGGATCATCTTACCAAAAGCAACATGCACCCGCCCTTTTAAGCCGGTTATGCCCTGAATAATGCTGTCAATGTCTTCGAACTCGCCTTTGACATAGCGTCCTTCGGTTTGCTTTTGCACCAGCTCACGCACTTTGGCTTTGTCGCATGGGTCCAGCTCGTAGCTGATGGTCACCGGCACAATGTGCAACTGGCCAATGTCTTCTGCAAAACTCAAGCCCTGGCGTCGGCCTTCCATGTACAGCATTTTTAGCATGGCGGCATCGGTGTAATCGTTGCCATCTTTCGCCCGGCCTTCACGTTGGGCAATCCAAATCGATTGCTTTTCGGTGCCCAGCGAGTGATGAATGTAGGCCGACAGCTGACCCAAGGCTTTCAGCATTTCACGCGGGCCTTTGGCCGAGCGGCGGACAATAAAGCTTTTATTCAACCGCATCAGGGCGGTGACGCAGGCTTTTTTCAGCAAATTATCGCCAATCGCAATCCGGGCCGTGTTCATGCCGTACTTGTGCAGGCACCAATTCACCATGGCTGGATCCATCGCAATATCCCGGTGGTTGGAGATAAACAAATAGGCTTGATCCTGTTGCAGTTGCTCGACCCCGGAGTAGCTAAGCCCGCTGGTGGTGGTAGCAATGGTTTTTTTCATAAATGCCGCCACTTGCAGCTGCACATCGCGCACGCTTTTCAAGCTGGACCAACGCCGTTTCAGCGCCACTTTCACCAAAGGTGACAACAGCCAGCCCAAGGGGCCGGATAAATGCGGAAAACGGTAGTGCAAAATAGCATTGATAAACTCTTGATCGGCAATCAAGCCGGCAATAGCGCCAGCAACCTCATCGTCGTGGTAAGGCCGGATATCAGCAAATGGATCCTGTTCAATCTCTGTCATGCGATTACTTCAGTCATGAATCAAAGCCTCCTATTCTACCGACTCTGGCGATATTGGCTAGCACCTCCTTCTTTTTTGTAGGGTTTTTCAACGTAAAATCTGCCCTGCACTGTCATCATACTGTCATTCTGTCCAACTATGCTGATTTTGCATTCTGTGCTGTGTGCTCAAATGGAGGATCTGAAATGCGAGCCATACAACCCATAGCAGAATTAGATTTAGCCTTTTCGCTGTTTTGCCTGCGGCACCGCTTTAATCGCCAGGTGGCCAGCGTCAGCAAGCTTGTGTCCCGTACCGGTGACGGCCACCTTTACCTGCTGCTGGGCATACTCAGCTGGTGGCTTGACAGTCACCGCTTACTGCAAGCCGGGCTGCTGGCTTTTAGTATTCACTTGCCAATCTATTGGTTAGCCAAGAACAGCTTTCGCCGTCGACGTCCGAAAGAACTGTGCGAATTTCTCACCTGCTTTATCACCCCAAGTGATCGTTATAGCTTACCTTCTGGTCATACTGCAGCGGCCTTTTTAATGGCAACGCTCATCGGTCAGTTTTATCCGGAGTTTTATCTGCTGGCGCTGTGCTGGGCCGCCTTAATCGGTTTATCCCGGATCTTACTGGGCGTGCACTTTATGACCGACGTATTGATTGGAGCGCTGCTGGGCATGGCCTGTGCACAGATTGCTCTGTCTCTCTTAACCTAGGAGTTTTATGAAACTACTTTACGGTGTGCAGGGAACCGGCAATGGCCATATCGCCCGGGCCAGAGCCATGGCACAGGCACTAAAAAAGCAGCCCGTACAGGTGGACTATCTGTTTTCCGGCCGACCAGCCGAACAGTATTTTTCAATGGCTGATTTTGGCGATTACCAAAGCCGGCAAGGACTGACCTTTCTAACCGAGCAAGGCCGGGTTCGCCCGGTAAAAACGGTGCTGAACAGCCACCCAATCCAGTTGCTGCGAGATATAAAGCAACTGGATTTATCCGACTACGATGCCGTCATCAATGACTTTGAACCCATCAGTGCCTGGGCAGCGCGTCGGCAAAAAATCCCCTGCATTGGTATCAGTCACCAAAATGCCTTTCGCTATCAGGTACCCAAAGTAGGCATGACCCAACTGGATAAACTGGTGATGCAGTACTTTGCACCGGTCGATTACGCCATCGGCTTGCACTGGCATCACTTTCAGCAGCCCATTCTGCCACCCATCGTCCACCAACTGGACTCCGATTCCATTGCAACCGAGCCTTATGTTCTGGTGTACCTGCCCTTTGAAAGCCTGCCTCAGATCAGAGGCTTGTTGCAGCGCATTAAAAACCAGCGCTTTGTTTGCTATCACCCGGAGCAAAAAGAACATGAAATTGCCGACAACCTCAGCCTGCACCCCTTATCACATCAAAATTTTCAACGGCATTTGCAGCGCTGTGAAGGCGTCATTGCCAACGGCGGCTTTGAGTTGCCATCAGAGGCCTTGTCCCTGGGAAAAAAACTGTTGCTAAAGCCGCTGCAAGGCCAGTTCGAACAACAAAGCAATGTGGAAACTCTGCGTCAGCTGGGACTGGCAACCGCCATGACAGAGCTGAATGCTCAAACCATTATCCAATGGTTGCAAACCAAAAGTGCAGGTCAGGTACAGTACCCGAAGGTAGCCGAGGCATTGGCGCAATGGATTTTGGATGGCAACTGGGATACAACGGACACACTGCGCCAGCTGCTGTGGCAACAAAGCCAGTTTCCCAAAGCGACCCGACTGCCTGGCAATCCGCCAAGCCATGAGTCTTTCGTCGAAAAAGTTTAAAACCGGCTGGACTTACTTGGTGCGGAGTTAGGGCGGATTTGGTGCGCCCTACTCCGCACCCAAATCGTAGGCACAAAAAAACCTGTTAAAAAACAGGTTGTTTTGTTGGTCGGTACGAGAGGATTTGAACCTCCGACCCCTGACACCCCATGACAGTGCGCTACCAAGCTGCGCCACGTACCGACTTAGCGCTTATCATACGGATTATTGGCGCAAAATCAATGCTGGCGCGTTCAACTGCAGCAATTTTAGGCAGTGTCAGCTGCCTTTCCTGGGATCGCTCAACGCCACGCCAGCTTGATGTTGGTTGGCGGCGACAAACTGCTGCAACGTCGGGAAAGGCTCCAATGACCACAGCTGTCGAAAATCAATCCAGTCGAGCAGGCTGTACAAACAGATTGCTGCGTAATTCCAGTCGCTAAAGTGTTGCTGTGCAGCCTGTTGCTCCAGCACCGCCAGCACTTCAGCCACCCGCTCCCGCTGCAAGTTAAAAAACAGTTTGTCATCACTGGTATCCAAGCCCGAGCGCTGGCAAAGCAACAGCTCGACCAAAGAGTCATTGACCGCATTGATCAGCACCACCTGATTCTCCTGCGCCCAGCTCAGCAATGGCCGACCGAGTTTTTCACTGAGGTACCGGTAAATTAAGCCCGAATCAAAAATCACCTGGTCGCCATCCAACAGCATCGGGATTTTTCGAGTGGGGTTCAGCCGCACTAAAGTAGCACGATCCTGTTCGGAGAAAATATTCAGATTAACAAACTCATAGGCGCTGTCAGCCAGCAGCAGACGGATCCGGCGGACATATGGCGATGGAATAGAACCAAAAAGTTTCATTGGAACTCCTTGTTGCAAAAAAAGGCCAAAAAGTGAAAGAAATTCACCAGCAGGCTCTTGCCAGACTATGCAGTTTTATTGCATAATCATCGCGCTTCATTTTTGCTTTATTGCTTATCTTTTGGCCCATGCTCTGCATGGGCTTTTTATTTTCCGGCACCCGGTTTTACAACCGGCTTCCTTTGTCGTCCTCTCCGATCCGGCTGGCCACAGCCCCAGTCTGCTGCTTGTACTTGGCATCGTCCCGCTTGTTGTATGGGCGCTCGGCTTCCCCGGTCATTAATTCAAAGTTGAGGGCACCAATTTTCATCTTGGGCCTGAGGGCCAATGGCAGCTTACCGCTGTTGTAAAACTCCAACACAATGTTGCCCGACCAACCCGGATCGATGCGGTGGGCTGTGACATGCACCATTAAGCCCAACCGCGCCAGCGAAGAGCGTCCATCCAGCCAACCGACAATATCCGCCGGCAAGCTGACAGACTCCAGCGTCATGGCCAGCGCCAGCTCGGAGGGGTGCAAGATAAAGACGCCATCATCGTCAATGTCAATCTCATCGCTCATCACCGAGTTCAGGGCCCGGTCGACATCGGCTCTTGGACCGCTTAAATCAATGTAAGGTGCGGCATGCGCCTGGAACACCCGAAACTTGTTGCCCAGACGGATATCCACACTGACACCGCTGATCATGTCTTTGGCTGGCCGGGGCTCTATGCGGATCCGGTTCTCATCCAGATAACGCTCAATATCACGATCACATAATCTCATGCTTGCTTTCCATAGGTTTGGCTAAAGCTGCCAGTTGTTATTGTCATTAATCGTCTGTCATCACAATGGTGGGGCCCTTGTCGCTGGCCGCAACAGCAGACAACTGATGCATCAGCTGCTCTGCCATCTGCAAGTACGGCTCACACAACGCATCATCGGCCGGGTCGTCACTCAATAAAATCGGCAGGCCCTGATCGGCACAAAGCCGGATCCGGCTGTTAAGTGGTAACTGCGCCAACACCGGCAACTGATAACGAGCGGCCAATGCTGCCCCGCCATCCTGACCAAAAACCGGATCCTCGTGCCCACAGGCCGGGCACTGATAGTAACTCATATTTTCCACTAGGCCGAGTACCGGGATCTGCACCTGCTGGAACATGGCAATGGCTTTTTGTGCATCCAGCAAGGCCACATCCTGCGGCGTCGTTACAATGACCGCGCCGCTCACGCTTAGTTTTTGCGCCAGCGTCAGCTGAATATCGCCGGTACCGGGCGGCATATCCACAATCAGCACATCCAGCTCTGGCCACTGTGTTTCATGAATCAGTTGCAGCAAGGCTTGGCTGGCCATCGGGCCGCGCCAGACGGTGGCTTTTTCAGGCGAGACCAGAAAACCGATGGATTGCACCACCAGACCGGCTTGCTCCAGCGGCTGCATGCGCTTGCCATCGCGGCTCTGGGCCTTGGCATCTGCCAGACCCAGCATCGTAGGAATCGAAGGGCCGTAGATATCGGCATCCAGAATCCCGGCCCGCAGCCCCTGAGCCTGCAGCGCCATCGCCAGATTCACGGCAGTGGTGGACTTTCCCACGCCCCCCTTACCAGAGGCTACCAATACCAGGCGACGAACCTGCTGGAAAATGTAGTTTGCAGCCGGTGCTTCAGCTGCCGACGTATCAGACGGCGAAAGGCTGGAGGATGACGCCGTGGTGCGGCTGTCTGAGCCCTTGGATGAAAACCAATTCAGCATGGTGTCGATGTCCCTGCAAAAGAATGCGCTTAATTGTATCGAAGTCGGGTCAGGATGGATGCGATCCGGCCGCAGGTATTGTATCATCCCTGCATTCTTTTTCCTGTATTTTGCCAAGAGTTCTCATTGATGTCGAAACGTCAGATCCTGATCACCAGTGCTTTGCCTTATGCCAATGGCCCGATCCACCTTGGGCACCTGCTGGAGTACATTCAGACCGATATCTGGTCACGCTTTCAAAAAGGCCGTGGCCATGATTGTTATTATGTCTGTGCCGACGATGCGCACGGTACCCCCATCATGCTGAAGGCGCAGCAACAAGGTCTGTCGCCAGAGCAAATGATTGCCCAGACCAGCATCGAGCATCAGGCGGATTTCAAAGACTTTGCCATTGAATTTGACCAGTACCACTCCACCCATAGCCCGGAGAACCAGGAACTGGCGAACCTGATTTATCAAAGACTGGATGCTGCAGGTCACATTAAACGCAAAACCATCAGTCAGCTGTTCGATCCGGAAAAGCAGATGTTTCTGCCCGATCGCTTTGTCAAAGGCGATTGCCCGAAATGCGGTGCTCTGGATCAAAATGGCGACAGCTGCGATGTCTGTGGTGCTACCTACAGCCCCACCGACGTGAAAAACCCACGCTCGGTTATTTCCGGGGCCACCCCGGTGCTCAAAGACAGCGAGCATTTCTTTTTTGACTTGCCGGCCTTTGAACAAATGCTAAAAGACTGGACCCGCAGCGGTTCCTTGCAAGAAGAAATGGCCAACAAACTGCAAGAGTGGTTTACCGATGGCCTGCAAATGTGGGATATCAGCCGGGATGCGCCCTACTTTGGCTTTGAAATCCCGGGAGCACCCGGCAAATTCTTCTACGTCTGGCTGGATGCACCCATTGGCTACCTGGCCAGCTTTAAAGCCTTGTGCAAACAGCGGGGACTGGACTTTGATGCTTTTTGGGCCAAGGACTCCAGTGCCGAGGTGTACCACTTTATCGGCAAAGACATCATTTACTTCCACAGCTTGTTTTGGCCGGCCATGCTGGAGGGCGCGGGCTTTCGCAAACCCAACGCAGTTTTTGCCCATGGCTTTGTCACCGTCAATGGCGCCAAGATGTCCAAGTCCAAAGGCACCTTTATCAAAGCCAGAAGCTATCTTGAGCAGTTAAACCCGGAATACCTGCGCTATTACTTTGCATCCAAGCTTAGCGCTGCCATCACCGATCTGGATTTGAATCTGGATGACTTTGTGCAGAAAGTAAATGCCGATCTGGTCGGCAAAGTGGTCAACATTGCCAGTCGCTGTGCCGGCTTTATCACCAAGCGCTTCGATGCAACCCTGGCCGACAGCCTGGCAGAGCCCGAGCTGTTTCAGGAATTCACCGCAGCCGGTGAGCGCATTGCCAACCACTACGAAAGCCGCGATTACGCCAGAGCGGTACGTGAGATCATGGCGCTGGCCGATAAAGCCAACCAGTACATCGATGCCAAAGCGCCTTGGGTGCTGGTCAAAGACGAAAGCAAACAGGCCGAAGCCCATGCTGTCTGCTCGATGGGCTTGAACTTGTTTCGGGTCTTGATGCACTACTTAAGCCCGATTCTGCCGACGATGACCGGCCAGGCACAGCAGTTTTTGCAAGATAACTTTGGCTGGCACAACTACCAGCAGCCCTTGCTAAACCACCGCATCGAGCCATTCAAGGCGTTGATGCAACGGGTGGATCCGGCGAAGGTTGCCGCCATGCTGGAGGCATCGAAAGAAAACCTGCAATCCCAGTCCGCGCAAGCAAACTCAGCCAAGCCGTCAACGCAGAGTTCAGCGGCTGATTCAGCAACGAAGACGCTGGATCCGATAGCCGACACCATCAGCATTGATGACTTTGCTAAAATAGATTTACGCATTGCCCGCATTGTGCTGGCCGAGCCTGTGGAAGGTGCCGACAAGTTGATTCGACTGGAGCTTGATATTGGCAACGAAACCCGCCAGGTCTTTGCCGGCATTAAATCGGCCTACGACCCCGCCGATCTGGTCGGTCGTCACACCGTGATGGTGGCCAACCTGGCACCACGGAAAATGCGTTTTGGCCTGTCCGAAGGCATGGTGCTGGCAGCAGGCCCAGGTGGCAGCGACTTGTTTATTTTGTCACCGGACAGCGGTGCCACTCCAGGTATGCGGGTGAAATAAGCCATCACAACACGGAGGCGTCATGCAGCAAACCGGACCTTTCAGGGCTTTCTCATCCCTGTATTTCTCCACCTTTCTAATGGTGTTAGGCGCCGGTTTGCTCACCACCTATCTGGGGCTTTATCTGGCCAAAGAGCAGGTCAACCAGCTCTGGATTGGTGGCCTGATGTCGCTGTACTACCTCGGATTGGTGCTGGGCTCAAAAGTTGGGCACAAACTGATTGCCCGTGTTGGCCATATTCGCGCCTTTGTCGCCAGCACCGGCCTGGTCACCGCTTCAGCACTTGGTCATGGTCTGGTGCCGGATCTCACTTTTTGGTTGTTGCTGCGCTTTTTGGTGGGCATGGGCATGATGTGCCAGTACATGGTGCTGGAAAGCTGGCTCAACGAGCAAGCCGATAACCACCAACGCGGTGCTGTTTTTGCCAGCTACATGATTGTGTCTTACTTCGGTATGGTGGCAGGCCAGCTGATCATTGGCTCTTTCCCCGAGCTGGGGCTGGAGCCTCTGCTGCTGGTTGCCATTGGTTTTGCTTTATCGATTGTGCCGATAGGCATTACCCGGCGCATCCACCCTGCGCCGTTGCACCCTGCACCGTTACAAATCAGCGCCTTTTGGCAACGGATGCCGCAATCACTGACCACCATCACGGTGGCGGGGATCATTGTCGGTGCCTTTTATGGTCTGGCGCCTGCCTATGTCAGCAACACCGGTCTTGCCAATGAGCAGGTGGCTCTTTTTATGGCGGTCACCATTATCGCCGGTCTGGTGGCACAATGGCCGATGGGAAAACTGTCGGATCGGATCCCACGCAGTCGCTTACTCCGCACCAACAGCGCCTTACTCACACTAGTGGTGCTGCTCATTGCCATCTTGCCACTGTCTGGCCATATTTTGCTGCTGGCCACCTTTTGCTTTGGCTTTTTAGCTTTTACGCTCTACCCGATAGCAACGGCCCTTGCCAATCAGCATGCCGAGCAAGATGAGCGGGTCTCGTTATCGGCGGTTATCCTGTTGACCTTTGGCATCGGTGCCTGCCTTGGTCCCTTGCTGGCATCCGCCTTGATGCAGCTGCTTGGCAACTTTATGTTGTATGGTTTTATGGGGCTGTGCAGCTTTTTGCTGTTTTTGCGGTTGCAGCGCGTCAACTACAGCCAAAAGCAAGCTGCCCGCATTGTGGCTTCTCAACAGCCCGATGATTACGTGATGGCATCCAGCGATGTGTTTTCATCACCACTGGCTGCAGCGCTGGATCCCCGAGTCGATGAAGAAGTGGTGCAAGCACAAATGCTGGATAACGACGTCGATACCGATGACAGCGACGATCCGCAGACTGAACAAAGCGAACTGGCCCAGGCCGAGCAGCCGTCCTCAGCTATCGACCCAACAGAGCCGGACGAAGAGCCGAGCAAAGAGCCCGGACAAGCCGCCGATGAAGAAACGCCCGACTCGAATACGAAACCTGGCTCAACCAAGACTGAAGGCGATTCAAACAAAGAGCAGCCAACCGCTGAGCCGACGGATAGCACTGAGACCATTGTCAGCCGATTGGCTCAGCGGCAAGGGCCCCAAAATACCGATTAAAGCTGCTGGTTGATCACCTTGTTCCACAGATTTTGATTGCGGGCGTAAGAAAAGTATTCCTCGGGATGCCAGCAGCGGGGGATCAAGTCCATGTCTTTTCGCTCCTCATAGTTGGAGACCAACTTCATCAGGATTTCTTTTAACCGTTCAGGCTTAATTTTTTCCAGCTTCTTACGTGCTTGGGGGAAAAACAAATTGTTCTCGACCCGGATGGTGCAACCCATGGTTGAAATTTGGTACGACAAGTTCCGTGTCACCATGCGACAAACCGGTACATTGGGATGCGGCGGGTACAAAGCAGTGACGATGGCGTACTCGTAGCGATCCAGATCCTGCCGATCCGAGTCTTTAGGAATGAAGGTAATGCCATAGCCCTGCGGAAAAATTCCGGTGATTTGCATCAAGGCATCGGCAGCAGCTTTGCTGCACATGCCCTTCTCCACCGCTTTGTCGACCACCAAGCCTACCTTCGGTAAGCTTTCGTAGCTGTAATTGTGCTTGGTCGATAACACCACCGAGGTGTAGATCTGCGGTATCTTCAAAAGATTGCCAATGCCTTGCTCAGGTTTAATCGAGTTCTTCAGCAAGGTCACCATAAAACCCAGTTTTTCTTGCTCATTGCGCTCAAACCAATCCCGCTCATCCTTACTGTTGCCAATGTAGCGATCTTTACCCAAAGCCTGGGTCAAAAACTTCAGGCTTTCCTTGTAATTGGTTTGCAGCATGGCCAACCGCTCAGGGTTGTCCAACACCCGGAACTCATCCTGATTGCCATCCTCACCACGTAAAATTCGTTGCGCGTCAGGGTGCTGTTGACCAATGTCCTGAATAAGTGCAGCCATTAAAAGAGGGATCTGTACATCGTCGCGAAAAGGCTGATAGCTTCGGCCCCCCGTCACTTCCAGCTCTTTGCCTTCATTGTGCTGATAGCGCTTGAGCACATAGCTGTTGGTAATTTGCTGATCCAGCAACAAGCGATCCAGCAGCCGCAAAGCCAGCACAGCTTTGTACAGATGCTTGCTTTTTTGATTGCTACGCGCGACCTGTTTGCCTTCGGTCGGTGAAAGCAGTTGAATGCTGCCCAAGAGCTTGGCCGTTAAGGCGTTGGTTTCATCGGCATCGGCTCCCTCAACCATTTCTAAAATACTGTAGCACAGCTCTTTTAACTGACTCAGACGTGCGTTGCGAAGCTCTTCAACTCCCTGCTGCATACTGGTCAGGCTCTTCTCCGCCTGTTGTAAGCGTTGCTCTATCTTCGCCTGATCTGAGCCTGTGACCTGCTGCAAGCGCTCGCGGTACAAGAAAGCCTCTTGCTCTGCCGCACGTTGTTGCTGCTGCAGTTTATCGGCATCTAAGAAGTACAACAGCGCTTGTTCGTAAAGAGAGTCTTGAACCTCGGTCTGATCGTATATTTTATGGATCAGGGTTTGTACAGCTTTGCTGTAACTGGACTTGGCTATTTTTCCCAAGTTCATAGACATCCGTTCCTTATTCGGTCTTAAACGAGTGGTGGTGTCGATGCACTGTCTTTGATTTGCAACACCACTTTCCCCATGGTTTTGTTCTCTGTCAGCCACCGGTGAGCTTGCTCTGCATCCGTCCAGGGCACGACCTGATGCAGCACTGGCTGGATACGCCCCTGACTAAAGTCAGCGGAAAAATCCTGCCATAACGAAGCAACCAGCTTGCTCTTGTAATGATCGGATCTGTTGCGTAAGGTGGTACAAATCAATTGCGCCCTTTTGCGAAACCAAGGCGCCAGATCAAGCTCCGCGTGCCGCCCTGCCATCAAAGCATAGACCACCACTTTAGCATCCATCGCCAATATACGGGCATTTTTTGCAATATAATCGCCAGCCACCGGATCCAAAATCAGTTGGGCACCATCGGGCCAATGTTGTTGAATACGCAGAACAAAGTCTTCACTACGGTAACTGATAGCACAGCTCACTCCAAGGCTGCGACAAAATTCAGCTTTTTCATCACTGCCAACAGTCACAGCCACCTCTGCTCCCCGTGCCAGCGCAAGCTGGATCGCAGCGGTTCCTACCCCACTGGCTCCGGCATGCAACAAGACACGCTGACCGGCTTGCAAGTGCCCCAACGAAAACAGCAACTGATAGGCTGTCAGAAAAACCTCTGGCATGGCCGCTGCCTGTTGCCAGCTCCAACCGTCAGGAACCAGCATGCAGTGGCTGGCCAGCACTTTTACATACTGAGCATAGCCACCGCCAGGTACCAGTGCCATCACCGACTTGCCAAGCCAGTGCTCTAACTCAGAGTTTTGCACCGCAACCACCACGCCACTGACCTCCAGCCCAAGAATTGGACTTTCTCCCGGCTGCGGCGGATACAAACCCCTGCGCTGCATTAAATCCGCCCGGTTCACACCGGCGGCTTGCACTTCAATCAGCAGCTGCCCATCCAGCAAGCTGGGTAAAGGCGCTTCTTCCAGTTGCAGCTGACTATCGGGGCCAGGCTGGCTGACCGCCAGCACCTTCATCTTGGGTGCTAAGACCTTGTTTTGCAGCACTGTTGACGAGGAGGGCATGATGCTTTCCTTTCAACTGAAAGTGATACAAAGCATTCTTACCTTTTTTGTTGAATTAATCAATAGCTTAGGAAAGGCAGGCAGTTTTTGATTTCACTTTATCAACTGAAGCGCAAGAGCTGACAGCTATTTTTTTTCAGATTAATTTTCTATAAAAAACACAATAGAAAAATATTTAGTTATTAAAAATCGTAGCATTAGCTGTCATGAAAACAGCAACAAGTAAGGGATAATAAGCGCTTCAGAGGATAAGTTGGGGATAAGTGCTGAGCAAGCTGGGGAAAAAGTTCCGATAATGCTGTCACACCTTACAGGAACCTTGCAGGAAAAAAAGCATCAAAGTTACTACACTTGAAAACAGTTTCTCCCTGATAGTTGTTTTCGATAGCGCACGGCTCATTCCCGATGAGCCATTCCCCTGAGCCCAGAACAGGATTAGTTCTGGGCCTTTTTTTATGCAGTTTTTACCCCGGAAAACAGCCGATAAAAGTTGTCGGTGGTTTGGGCGGCAAGCTGCTGCAGCGAAACCCCTTTCAGCTCAGCAATCGCCTCAGCTACATGCGCCACATAAGCCGGCTGATTGGTCTTGCCGCGTTGAGGCACCGGCGCCAGATAAGGTGAGTCGGTTTCAATCAGCAGAGCATCCAGTGGAAGTTTTTTCACCACTTCGCGCAGCTCCACCGCGTTTTTAAAGGTCATGATGCCTGAAATGGAAATGTAAAACCCCATATCCAGTGCCGCTTTGGCCATTTCCCAGCTCTCGGTGAAACAGTGCAAGACACCACCAGCATGGCTGGCCTGGCCAGCACGCATCAGCGCCAAGGTATCGGCCCGGGCATCACGGGTATGAATAATCAGGGGCTTACGCAACTGACAAGCCACCTCGATGTGCTGTGCAAAAGCCTCTTGCTGCACTGCCTTGCTGTCTGCGGCGTAATAAAAATCGAGCCCGGTCTCACCAACAGCAACCACCTCGGGAGCCTGACACAAGCGCAACAACAGCTCTGCATCCAAGGCTGCGGTTTGATGGAGCGGATGTTCACCGCAGGATACCGAAACCATCGGATAAGGTGCCACCAGCTCCGCCATAGCCGGAAACTCTGCCAGACTAACCGAGACACAGAGCATGTGTTCAACACCAGCTTGTTGTGCTCGTTCAATCACTTCGGGTAATTCAAGTTGAAGTTTGTCCCACTCCAGACGGTCCAGATGGCAATGTGAATCTACAAACACGAAAATTCCTGTCAAGCTAAAGGGTATAGGTAATCTCATTGCTGGCTTGCAGGCCGGCAACCAGTTTAATAATTTGATCGTTCAGATGGTGCTTGTCGTCAATAAAAGCAACACCGACGCCTGCCGGGCTGGAGTTTTGAGCACCATGCGGGGTAATCCAGGCCACTTTACCGGATACCAGCAAAGGCTCCAGCGCATCGGGCAAGGTCACGTTCAATGCCAGCGACTGGCCCATTTTATAGGTTTTGGCGGTGCGGACAAAGAGACCACCTTGTTTTAAAAAAGACATGTAACAACGATACAGCTCTTTGACATCCATAAAGTCCAGAGGGATTTCTTCCATTGTCTACCTCGTATCAGGCATTTAACCGTTTCAGTTCAATCAGCAGCGCTGTCAAAGCCAATTGCTTATTTTGCCCTAAAAGCTGTTGTTCGTCACGGCACCATTGCTGAAACCGCTGCAAAAACTGCCAGTAGCCCTGAGGCTGTGCATTGGACTTCTGAGCCAGCCGCTCTCGCACAAACCAACTAAGCACCAAAGGCAGTTGCTCTGTTTTAGCCAGTAATTGCACCGTTTGCTGCATGCTAGCTTGTCCTTGCAGGTACTGCTCCAACTGTAGCAGGCTTTGGCGCACTTGCTCAAGTTGACCACTTTGCTGCCATTGCCAGGCTTCCAGTGGTGCCGAATGCAACAAAGGCTCGAAAAACTTATCCAAAGTCTGCCCGCCTTGTTGCTGCCACCACAACTCGACGACCTTGGTATCTGCGACTGTCAATGACCATTGCTGACAACGGCTAACAATGGTTGGCAACAACAGGGCAGGCTGATCGCTGGTTAAGATCAAGTAGCCACCAGCCGGCGGCTCTTCCAGAGTTTTCAACAGGGCATTGGCCGCTGCCTCACTCATTCGCTCCACTCTCTCCAAAACAGCCACACGGGCTCCGCCCTGCTGGGCATGCTCATGAAAGAAGCGGCTGAGCTGACGAATGCTATCGACCCCAATGCGTTCTGAAGCATCCGTATCTTGCCAAAAATCCGGGTGATGCCCTGCTTGCTGCAACTGGCACGACTTGCACCGACCACAAGGGGCTTCTGCAGGCCCCGCCTGACAAAGTAACAGCCGGACCACAGCCTCAGCCAGCTGCTGTTTGCCCAGCCCCCGGCGACCGCTTAACAGCAAAGCATGTGGCAACTGTAGACGTTGGTGCAAGCTGCTCAGCTGCTGGTAACTTGGTTCAAGCCAGGGCAGCATGGGTTGTTTTCCAAAAATGGTCCAGTTCCGTCAGGATACTTTGCTGCACCACGGCCAGTGGCTGGCCAGCATCAATCACCACCACATTCGGCTCTTCTGCAGCAATTGCAAGATACACGGCTCGGGTTCGCTCAAAAAAAGCCAGCTGCTCGCGCTCGATCCGATCCAATTCGCCCCGCGCCTGAGCCCGGGCCAAGCCCTCGGCCGGATCAATATCCAGATAAAGCGTCAGATCAGGTCGGCAGGGGCCCAACACAGCCTGGCGGATGCCATCGATCAACTGGCTGCTGAGCTGACGGCCTCCGCCCTGATAGGCACGCGATGACATATCGTGCCGATCGGCCAGCACCCAATCCCCCCGCGCCAGTGCAGGTTCAATCACGTTACGCAATAGCTGCACCCTGGCAGCGTACATCAGCAACAACTCCGCTTCCGGTGTCAGGTGCTCAGCTTGCACCTCTTTGACCAGGGAACGGATCTGCTCAGCCAACGGCGTGCCACCTGGCTCCCGAGTGCTGACAAGCTGCACGCCTTGTTGCTGCAGCCAGTCGGTAATGGTTTGAATAGCAGTACTTTTACCGGCCCCTTCCAGGCCTTCGACCACCAAAAAACGGCCCTGTTTAGTCATTGTTTTGTCCTAAAATATATCGTCGCACCGCTGCATTGTGCTCTTGCAGCGTTTCGGAAAACACATGGGTCCCATCGCCACGGCTGACAAAGTAATACAAGGTGGTTTCTGCCGGCTGAGCTGCCGCCAACAAAGAGCTGCGGCTGACCGAGGAGATTGGACCTGGCGGCAGGCCATGGTGACGGTAGGTATTGTAAGGGTGTGGATTGTTCAGATCGGCCCGGGTAATACGACCGCTGAAATTCTCCAGCCCATAGATCACTGTAGGATCGGTTTGCAACCGCATGTTGCTGCGTAATCGATTGGCAAACACCGAGCTGACTAAGGGTTTTTCTGGTTCGTGACCCGCTTCTTTTTCAATAATGGACGCCATGATTAGCAATTCATAGGGCGTTTGCAACGGGTTATCCAGGCTACGGTAGTGCCAACTGTGCTCCAGCTGCTGCAACAAGCGTTGATGTGCCCGGCTCAGTAACTGACTGGCCCGGCTGTTGGCGGTGTAATGGTAGGTATCCGGAAAGAATAAACCTTCCCCTTTTTCTGGTGCCTCTCCCCAGGACTCCGGCCATTGCAGCAGGCTTAGCAACTGATGCTCATTCAGATCAAACACCAGGTAGTCTGCCTGCTCTAAACGTTCCAGCGTTTGTTGCAGCGTTTCACCTTCGCGCCAGGTAAAGGCAAACTGAGCTTCCTCACCACGCACAAAATGTTGCAACACCTCAATCACCGACTGCTGCGGTGAGACCCGGTAGGTTCCCGCCTGCACGGCAGCCAACTCAGGCTGCAGGTACAGGCTTAACCGCAGCAGATGACAGTCTTGCTCGGTCAGCAGTTGCTGACGTTGCCACTGACGACAGAGCCCCAGTGCCGAGGCACCGGCTGGCACGGTAAAAAGCGGCTCACTCAATTGCAGCGGCTGACTGGCCAGTTGCTGCATTTTGCTGTACACCAAAAAGGCGGCGATCAAAAGCAAGGTAAAGGCCAGGAAAACTAATCGGCGTAGCATTGAAGCTCCTGTTGCAACTGATGAACGGGCGGCATGGCCAGTTCACGGTCTAAAAACTGCCGAACCGGCACCACCGCTGTCAAGGCATTGCAAAGACAGATGGCTTCAACGCCTTGCAGCTCATCCAGGGTCCAGTTCACTTCTTCCACCGAACAGCACATCATCAAGCGGGCCCGCATCACACCGGCTACCCCAGCCTGATCCAGACGAGGCGTAAACCAGCGGCCAGCACGAAAAAAAAGCAGATTGGCAGCAATGGCTTCGGTGACAAAACCACGCTGATCCAGCACCAGCAAATCATCCCAGTCGGTGCTTGCCAGTTCTTGTTTCAGCAGCACCTGCTCCAACCGATTGTTGTGTTTGATCCCAGCCAGCAAGGGTTGACAACCCAATTGCAAACGGGCCAAACCAAGCCGGATCCCAGCCGATTGCCAGTGGCTGAAATCGGGCAAAGCGGCGGTGGTTAAATAGACGGCTGGACCCGTGACGTCCGCCGGACTGTAGCCCCGCCCCGCCTGGCCTCGGGAAATGAGCACTTTAATGACCTGTTGCGGTGCCTGAATGGCCGCACGTACTTGCGCGCTAAGCTCTGCCCAATCTGGCTCGCGAATACCCAGACGCGCAACCCCTTGCTGAAGCCGAGCCAAATGCAACGGCCAGAGCTCAGGCTCGCCGTGCCGCACCAGGATGGTGGTAAAGACCCCATCACCGAACTGAAAACTACGATCCCCGGTGGTTAGGACGGGGTTGCTGACTGCTTGCACCTAAGCTACCTTTTTGCATGCATAAAACCCCTGAAGTATGCCCTATCCACCGCCTGAATACCAACCCCAGGCTGCTGGCTGCCGATTCATTCAGCAGCCTGTCGTTTCAATAAGTTGATTTGATTCAGGCTGGCTCGCAGAGCTGCCGGCTTGATGGGTTTCGCCAGAAACAACAGTCCAAGCCGCTGCGCCTGACGAGCCAAATCCGCTTGTGGTGAAGCCGATACCAAAATCCCCGGCACCCCCTGCCAATACACTTGCAGTTGCTGATACAAGTCAAGGCCATTGCTGTGCTGCCCCAGCTGATAATCAATCAGCAGCACATCCGGCGCTGAATTCTCTGCGGCATAGGCCAACAAACCCTGCTCATCGTAAAAGCCCCGAACCTGCTCAATCTGCCATTGCTGCAACAGGACTTTAAGTGCCTCTAAATTGGTGGCATCGTCGTCAATGCAAATGACCTGCAAACCCGACAAGGCACTGCGCGGTTTGGCGCTGTCATCGGCCAATGGGCGGCTCTCTGTAACAACCAGCGGCAAGGTCAGGCTAAAAACAGTGCCATGGCCAGGCCTTGAGTGGACACTGACCCGATGCCCCAGCACTTTGGCCATACGACTCACCACGGCCAGCCCCAGACCAACGCCCTGCTGCCCTTTGGCCGTCGCATCGATGCGGTAAAAATCGTCAAAAATCCGGGCCAAATCGGGCTCGGCAATGCCCGGGCCGGTATCCCAGACCTGCACCATCAGCTGGTCGCCCCGGCGTCGGCAGCTCAGCAGCACCTTGCCACTGGGCGTGTATTTAATGGCATTGGACAGCATGTTTTGCACAATACGCCGCAGATAAGTCGCATCCGACAACACCTGCACATCCTTGCTGCGCACTTTTAGCTGCAAGCCTTTTTGGTCGGCAAGCAGACTGTATTCTGCCGCCAGGTTCTCCAGCAACTCACCCAAGGCCACCGGCTGAACCGATGGTTGCAACTTGCCATCATCCAGTTTGGCAATTTCCAGCAAGGTCGAGATCAATTCCTCAGTGGCTTTTAACGAGTTATCCAATTGCTGCACAATGTGCTGATGCTGTTTTTCATCGTGTCGCCCCGATAAGGCTGCGGTAAACAACCTTGCGGCATTGAGCGGCTGCAAAATATCGTGACTGGCCAAGGCTAAAAAGCGGGTTTTAGAGGCATTGGCAGCTTCTGCCTCAGCCTTGGCGTGCAGCAGTTGCTGCTCGGTCAGTTTTCGTCGCTCCACCTCAGCCAACAACTCCTGATTCATCACACTGATGGTCTGAGTGCGCTCCTGCACCCGCTGTTCCAGGTGCTGCTTGGCTTCTGCCAGCGCCTGCACTGCCTGCACATGGTCGGTAATGTCGGTGAAACTGGTGACAAAGCCCCCCCCGGGAATAGGGTTGCCGCGCATTTCAATCACTTGGCCATCGGGTCGTACCCGCTGAAACACATGTTGAGTCCCATTTTGCATGTGCTGAATGCGCTTTTGCACGTGCTCCTCAATATCGCCTTGACCACAGAGTCCGCGCTCGGCATTCAAACGGACGATATCCGCCACTGGTCGCCCAACCCGAATCATCCCCTCCGGGTAGTCAAACATTTCAAGGTAGGCTTTGTTCCAGGCCACCAGGTTCAAATCACGGTCAACCACACTGACTCCCTGACTCAGGTGCTCCAAGGTGGAAAACAGGATCTTGCGGGAAAACTGGATGGCCTGGGTGGTATCGTCAAACAGGGTCACCACATCTTCAAAGCCGAGTTGCTTGCCTTCCAGCACCGCATTGACCATGGTCGAAGCCGACGAGGCACCAATGACGCCCGCCAGCTCGCGTTCAACGTGCTCAACCAAACGCACACTGGGTTGATCGTCCGGGTCCAGCTCTTGTTGCTGACGGCGACCAAACTCAAGCAAGCACTCCTGAGCACGGTGCAGCCCAACAAAACGCTCAAGTAAGGTTCGTAAGTCGGAGTTGCGGATTTTAATGCGTCGGGCCGGTGTATCCTGATGATCAATCGGCAGGTTCGGTTTAACAAAAGCAACGGCTTGCAACCGATCTTTGAGCGGCACCCGGGTCGCCAATGACACCAGAATATAGGCCAGAATATTCAGCCCCAGGGACCAGATGACACCATGGGTCAAACTGTCGGTAGTCAAACCAAACAATGCCTCTGGGTGCAACCAGGCCAAACCGAAAGGGCCATCGGCCATCAAATCGCTGCGAATCACCCCTGCGCCGACCAACTGCGGCAGCATCAGGGTATAGAACCAAAGTGCGAAACCAATGGCCAAACCGACATAAACGCCACGAGCATTGCCATGGCGCCAGTACAGGCCCCCGACCACAGCCGGGGCCAATTGAATGGTCAGGGCAAAGGCCAACAGACCCGTTTCAGCCAGATCGTAATTGCGGGCAAAAAAGACGTAATAGAGCCAGGACAGCGCCATCACCAGCACAATCATGCTGCGACGTACCAGCAGCAGCAGCAGGCTGTAATCGTGCTGCATGCCCTGACGCTTGGCCCGGCGTAGCAAGCCTGGCAAAACCACATCGTTGCTGATCATGGTGCTTAACGCCAGGGTAGCAATAATGATCATCGAGGTGGCCGCGGAAAAACCGCCAATAAACACCAGAGCACTGAGGGTATCCATGCCGCTTGAGGCTGGGATCAACAGTACAAAGCTGTCGGCCTGCTGCCAGCGGTCCGGAAACATCAACATCCCTGCCACTGCAATCGGAATCACCACCAGAGTCACCATCAGCAAATAGCCGGAAAACCAGCGTCTGGCATGGCGTAAATGCTGATTGGAGACATTTTCGACAAAGGCAACATGAAACTGACGCGGCAATAAAAACACCGCTGCGGTGGCCAACAGAGTTTTGGTTAAAAAGCCGACCCAGCCGGTGCCGGCGCCTGTTTGCTGCTGTTCATTGGCATGATGAATAAAATGCTGCAAAGCAGAGTGCTCGGTGTCGAGGAAAAACACGTACACCACCCCGGCCAGCAGCAACAACGCAAAGAGTTTTACCACCGACTCAAAAGCAATGGCCACCATAACCCCACGGTTTTGCTCGGTCAGATGAACCTTGCGAGTGCCAAACAAGATGGCAAAGAAAGCCATCGCCACAGCACTTAGCAAAGCACTGTCCTGATACCAGGCAACTTTACCGACACTAAAATCCTGCCCCAGCAACACTTGATAGGAGCTGGCTACCGCTTTCAATTGCAACGAAATATACGGCACCACCACCACCAGACAGATGAGCGCCACCACCAAGGCGATGTTGCGGCGTTTGCCATAGCGAGACGAGATAAAATCTGCAATGGAAGTGACGTTGTGCTTTTTAGCCACGTACAGCAGTTTAAACAAAAATGGCTGGGCAAACACAAAGAGCAAAATGGGTCCCAGGTAAATCGGAATGTAGTCCCAGCCCTGGGTCACCGCCGTGCCTACCGCCCCATAATAGGTCCAGGAGGTGCAATAAACCGCCAGAGCCAGGCTGTAAATCAGGCCGCCATACTTTCGTATCAGACGATCGTCGGCATGGCGCTCGCCCCAGTTGGCAATCCAGAATAAGCCACCCACATACAACAAGGCCAGTAATGCTATGGTCCAGGCTGCCACAAGCCGCCCTCCTTTTTATTTTTCTGTTGTTACTCTTGGCCGAACACCGATCAAAGTCAACCATTTGGCTGCTTTGCTTCGACTAAAGTCGGGCTTTCGCTATTTCTGGCCGCTGCTAGATTAAAACCGACCAAGGTGTACCAAATGACAACAAGGGGAGCACAACCATGGTAGAGCATAAAAAAAATGCCGCGGCATACTGGAAGGCCAATGTCCGACTGATTTGGATCAGTCTGGTCATTTGGGCCCTGGTATCTTACGGCTTTGGAATTTTACTTCGTCCGCTGTTAAGCGGCATTCCTGTTGGTGGAACCGATTTGGGCTTCTGGTTTGCTCAGCAGGGTTCTATTTTGACCTTTATCGCACTGATTTTTTTCTATGCCTGGAAAATGAATCAGCTGGATAAAGAATTCGGCCTGGACGAGGAGTAAGCCATGAGCCAGTTTGCCATTAACCTGATTTTTGTCGGTGCATCCTTTGCACTTTACATCGGCATCGCCATCTGGGCCCGTGCCGGCTCAACCAAAGAGTTTTACGTGGCCGGCGGTGGTGTCAACCCCATCACCAACGGCATGGCCACCGCCGCCGACTGGATGTCCGCGGCGTCTTTTATTTCCATGGCTGGCTTGATTGCCGCTGGCGGCTACGCCAACTCCAGCTTCCTGATGGGCTGGACCGGTGGCTATGTGTTGCTGGCGATGTTGCTGGCCCCTTATCTGCGTAAATTTGGCAAGTTTACCGTGCCAGATTTTATCGGCGATCGTTTTTACAGCACGGGCGCACGCCTGGTAGCGGTGGCCTGTTTGATCATTGCCTCCGTTACTTACGTTATCGGACAGATGACCGGCGCAGGCGTTGCTTTCTCTCGCTTTTTGGAAGTAAGCAACGATACCGGCCTGATGATCGCCGCTGTGGTGGTCTTTATGTACGCCGTTATGGGCGGCATGAAAGGCATCACCTACACCCAGGTGGCACAGTACGTGGTGTTGATTATCGCTTACACCATCCCAGCCGTCTTTATCTCATTGCAGCTGACCGGCAATCCTCTGCCGCCGCTGGGCTTGTTCTCCACTCACACCGAGTCTGGCATGCCACTGCTGCAAAAACTGGATGAAGTGGTGCGTGAACTGGGCTTCCAGGATTACACCGCCGACGTTGATAACAAATTGAACATGGTGCTGTTTACCCTGTCGCTGATGATTGGTACCGCCGGCTTGCCGCACGTCATCATCCGCTTTTTCACCG
This sequence comes from Alkalimonas delamerensis, assembly GCF_030717955.1. NCBI lineage: Bacteria > Pseudomonadati > Pseudomonadota > Gammaproteobacteria > Alkalimonas > Alkalimonas delamerensis. Next base: position 705,705 of record NZ_JAUZVY010000002.1, read on the forward strand.
TGCCCAAAGTGGCCGATGCACGCTGGTCCGCCGGTTGGGCCCTGGTGTTCATTGCCCTGCTGTACCTGACAGCGCCGGCAGTGGCTTCCATGGCACGTCTGAACCTGTTGACCACCATTTACCCGGATGGTCCTACCGCTGAAGCGCTGCATTACGCTGAGCGCCCGGACTGGATCCGTACCTGGGAAAACACCGGTCTGATTCGGTTCGACGATAAAAACGGCGATGGACGCATCCAGCTGTACAACGATGTGCCTGCTTTCCAGCAAACCGCTGAAGCGCGTGGTTGGGCTGGCAACGAGCTGACTGTGAACAACGATATTCTGGTGCTGGCCAATCCTGAGATTGCCAACTTGCCAAGCTGGGTCATCGGTTTGATTGCCGCTGGCGGTCTGGCCGCCGCCTTGTCGACAGCGGCAGGTCTGTTACTGGCAATCTCTTCGGCCGTTAGCCATGACTTGATCAAAGGCTCCATCAATCCGAAGATAAGCGACAAAGGAGAGCTGCTGGCCGCGCGAATTTCCATGGCAGTCGCCATCGTGGTGGCCACCTGGCTGGGATTGAATCCACCAGGCTTCGCAGCCCAGGTGGTAGCACTGGCCTTTGGTATCGCCGCGGCGTCTATCTTCCCGGCACTGATGATGGGGATCTTCTCCAAGCGGGTGAACAGCAAAGGCGCTATTGCCGGTATGCTGGCGGGCTTAATCAGCACCGTGGTTTACATCTTCCTGTATCTGGGCTGGTTCTTTATCCCTGGTACGGCCACCTTCGCAAACGTGGAAGCCAACTGGTTGTTTGGCATCTCCCCACTGTCATTCGGAGCCATCGGTGCCATGATCAACTTTGCGGTCGCCTTCGCAGTCTCTTACCTGACTGAGGAGCCGCCGCAAGATATCCAGGATCTGGTTGAAAGCGTCCGTTACCCACGTGGTGCCGGTGCAGCAACAGGCCACTAACGCCTTGCACCTAACTGTGCTAAAGTATTGATGTTAAGCGGGCTTTCCGATTGGAAAGCCCTTTTTTATCCACGAGGTATCTATGTTTTGGGAATTGGTTGCTACGGTTTTTGCTGGTTTAGGCGCTGCTGGCCTGGCGTTATCCGCCCGTTGGATCAGTCGGGGCAAGCTGGCTCGCTGGTGGATCCCTGTTGCAGCAGGTGCTGGCATGCTGACCTTTCAGATTTACTCCGAGTACCACTGGTTTTCACACCAACAAAGCCTACTGCCCGAAGGCGTGCAGGTGGTCAGTACCGCCGAACAAACTGCCTTCTGGCGCCCCTGGAGTTACCTGGTTCCGCAAACCATGCGCTTTGTTGCCGCCGACTTTGCCAGTATCGAAGTCAATCAGCACAACCCCGAGCTGGTTAGGCTGCCCATCTACCTGTTTGAACGGCGCATGTCGGCCATTGGCCTGACCATTATACTTCACTGCACTCAGCAGGCTCGGGCCGATGAACATGCTGGCCTTAGCTTGCCTGCACCGGGTGAGCCCTTAAGCGCAGAGTGGTATCGACTGGACAGCTCCGATCCCCTACTGCAAGCCTGCCACTTCGACTAAAGTCGTCTGGTGAGCTGGCGACTGCCTTGCTATGGTTAGAGATGTAAAAAAGCAACCCTGAGTCGCCGATGGAAGTCACTGAAGTCACCAAGTTTTTGGCCGAAACCACGCCCTTTGATGAGCTGGATACTGCTCAACTGCAAGAGCTTGCGCGCCAAATGTCGGTGTATTACGTGCGCGGCGGTGAAGAAGTGAATACCGACAGCAATCGTTTAATGATTGTCCGCACCGGGGTATTTTCACTGTACAGCGATCAACAGCAGCTGCTAACCAAGCTGCAAAGCGGCGATTTTTATGGCTATCAGCAGCTTCTGACCGACTTAAGCGATCAGGATACCCTGCTTTGCGATGAAGATGGTCTGGTGTACTGGCTCAGTGCCGAGGGCTTTCAGCAGGTCCGCTATCAGTACAAAAACATCGACCTGTTCTTTCAGCGCCTCTTTGGCCGCCGGTTGCACCAGTACAAAGCGCAATCAACCAACCGCTTTACGCTAAAAATCAGCGATGTGGCCAAAGCGCGCAAGGTCAGCATTTCACCGGATGCGACGGTGCAGCAAGCAGCAGCCATGATGACAGAGCACCGGGTATCTTCGCTGCTGGTGGAACAGCAACAGAAGCTGGTGGGGATTATTACCGACCGGGACTTACGCAGCCGGGTGGTTGCCGAGGGGTTGGCAGCAGAGAGCAAGGTAGCCGAGGTGATGACCAACAAGCCGTTCACCATTGAACTGCATGCCTACCTGTTTGAAGCCGTTCAGCTGATGAGTCAGCACAACATTCATCATTTGCCCGTGCTCAGGGATGAGCAACTTTTTGGCATGATTACCGCCACCGATGTGATACGGGCCCAGCAAGATCACCCGGTTTATCTGATTGGCGAAATTCATCGCCAGCACAGCGACGATGGCATCTTGCAGTGCGCCAGCCAAATTCTGCATTTAAGCCAGAGTCTGAGCAGCCAACAAGTGCCGGCACACGAAGCCAGTCACGTGCTAACCACAGTTACCGACGCTCTGACACAAAGCTGGATTAAGCTGGCCATCCAACGGCTGGGTCCCCCACCCTGCGTCTTTACCTGGCTGGGCTTTGGCTCCCAGGCACGGATGGAGCAAGGCTTAAATGCCGATCAGGACAATGCATTGCTGCTGGAAAAAGAGCCGGAAGGTGCCATTGCCCAGTATTTTGAGCAACTGGCAAAAATCGTCTGCGACGGCCTCAATGAATGCGGCATCGTCTATTGCCCCGGCAACATTATGGCCAGCAATCCGGAGCTGCGTCTTAGTTTAAAAGGCTGGTCAAAGCAATTTGCCCGCTGGATCCAAACGCCAACGCCGGAAGCCTTACTGAAATCCAGCATCTTTTTTGATTTGCGGCCGATTTACGGCAGCAAAAGTCTGTTTAATGCGCTGCAGCAGGACATTCTGGCCCGCACCACCGATAAAGCGGTGTTTTTGTACCACCTGAGCCACAATGCGTTAAAAGGCACGCCCCCGTTAGGCTTTTTTAAAACCTTTACGCTGGAGCGCGATGGCAAGCAAAAAAAAGGGCTGGATTTAAAAAAACGCGGCTTGATTCTGATTACCGATTTGGCCCGCATTTACAGCCTGAGCAAAGGCATCAGTGCCATCAATACCCGCCAGCGATTAATGCAACTGGCGCAGCAAAAAGTGATGGATGCCAAAGACAGCCAGAACTTACTGGATGCCTTTGATGTGCTGGCGCAGCTGCGTTGGGACAAGCACCAACACGACATCGCCCAGGGGCATGAAGCCTCCAACCTGCTGGACCCTGCCGTCTTGTCTGGCTTGCAGCGCCATCAGTTAAAAGATGTGTTTGAAGTGATCAATCAGGCGCAAAGCCAGATGAAGTATCGCTTTTGCCGGGAGCTCTGATTATGTTTGGCTGGTTTAAAAATCCTCCGATGCCCATCAATGAAATCGTTCGCAGCTACGACAGCACCCCAATGCCATCGCCAAAAACCCCCGTCTCAGAGGTGAATTTCCTGGTGTTGGATCTGGAGTTGACTGGCCTTGATCCGAAAAAAGATCACATTGTCAGTGCAGGCTGGGTGCCTATCCGCCAGCAGGAGATCATGCTGGGTGACAGCGCTCATTATCTGGTGAAGTCGCCAATCGGTGTTGGTCAGAGTGCTGTCATTCATGGCCTGCACGATCATCAGTTGCTCAAAGGGATTGAGCTTTGTGAGCTGGTTCAAGGCTTGCTCAGCCAGTACCCCGGCTATGTGTTGGTGGCCCATCATGCCCAGATGGATCTGGCCTTTCTAACCGTAGCCGCCGAGCGCTGCTTTGGCCGAAGCCCAAAGTTTAAAGCCATTGATACCCTGAAGATTGAGTGGCAGCGCCTGCACAACAAAGGCAAGGTGCTGACCAAAGACATGCTGCGTCTGAACAGTTGCCTGGCGCGCCACAAACTGCCCGAGGCCCCCCAGCACCATGCTCTGGCCGATGCCTTTGCCTGTGCCCAGCTGCTGCTTAGCCAGATACGCCAACACAGCAGCAGCATGACACTGGGCGAACTGCAAAGCTTATCGCGGTAATTGTCCAGTTAAAACTGATAACGGACTTCCAGCCCCAGTTGGCGAGCCTCCCCGCGCAACTGGGTATAGGCTCCCAGGGCTGCAACAGAGTCGAACTTCAGCTCTGCATAGCGCTGATTAAAGAGGTTTTTTCCCCAAAGTGCCAGCTCTAAATCCGGCGTTGCCTGCCAACCAAGCCGGCCATGCCATAGGGCATAGCCTTGCTGGCGGGCATAGGGATCCTCGTACTGATCAAAATAGATGGCCGACTGATAACGGACACCCAGCTGCCAGTCCAGTGTCTGACCGGCCAGTTGCTGTTGATGGGTAAAACTGGCCGCCAGAGTCCATTCAGGAGTAAAAGGCAAACGGGTACCGGACACCAGAATATCGCCCTCACGGTACTCCCCTAGCTTGGCCTTCGGAATATAACCCAAACTGAGCATCAGCTCGGTGGCTACCAAAGGGCGGTAACGCCAGTCAGACTCCAGTCCCAAAACACGACCATCACCGGCGTTTTTCAGCACATGGTACGGCGCTGTGCCCGTACTGATATTGACAAAACTTTGTTGGTCTCGATACTGGTAATAAAACAGCGCCAGATCCCACAACAAGGATGCATCCGAAGAGCGCCAGCGACTTCCCAGCTCCCAGGCATCCAGATACTCAGGGTCGTAGCTTGAGTCGGCCGCTTCTTCGGGGCTGGTCGAAAAACCAGCGTTGTAGCCACCACTCTTGTAGCCGCGTGAATAACTGTAATACAGACTGTGGCGCGGATTTAACCGCTGCAATAAGGCCAGCTTGCCGCTGAGCTCGGTGTCCGCAACCTTGCCACCAAGGTCCCACAAATCAGCCAGGTAAAATGCCACCGTATCCAAATCCGCATTGGCATGATAACGGGTTTGCTCATCGGTCAGACGCAGTCCAGCGACCAGCTGCCAGTCAGGGCTCAGTTGTTGTTCCAGCTGTGCATAGGCCGCCATGGCTTCATTGCGTAACTGGTTGTGGTAAATAAAGGTGGCAGGCACATCGGCAAGAGCCGGCACCGCCCGAAAATCCCGGAACAGATCCAACTCATTGTTTTGCTCAAGTCGCTCGTTGAGATAAAACAAACCAGCCGTCCAGAAACGCTCTGGCTGTTGCCAGAACAACGTCAGTTCCTGACTGAAAAAGTCATTGTCCGAGCCAAGCACTCCTTCAATAAACTGGCCGGGGCCATCGGCATCCCAGGAGTGAAAGCGGTTAAAGCTTTTGTAAGCGGTTATCGACTTGAGACTAAGGGCAGCACTCAGCTCGCGCTCCAGTTGCAGGCTAGTGCCCCAGCTGTCGGTGCGGTTGCGTTTGTGCTGGGTATTGGCGCTGGTGGTCCAAAAGTCATCGCTGGGCACCGAAAACCCAAAGTTATCGACACAATGACGGCTACCCACCTCGGCCGGACTGCACCACTCCCCCGTTTCCAGGTTGCGAAAAACACCAGCACTGTACACAGGCTTAGGCTGCCCAGTCCAATGTTCCGAATGCAAGCGCCACAACACCGACCACTGCTGCCACTCACTGCTAACCAGCAATCGGAAGCTGGCTTGCTCCATGCCACCACCACTGGCACCAGGAAACAGATTGTTCATGCTGTATTGGTAATCCTGCCAGTTAAAGGCAAAGCGTGCGGCAGTAGTATCAGTGAGCGGTGCATTAACAGCGCCCTGAATCCGGTAGCTTTGTTGCTCTGCGGCGCTGGCTCGGACATAGCCACCGAACTCATACTCCGGCAAACGAGAGCGCAGCAATATGGCTCCCCCAGTGGTATTGCGGCCAAACAGGGTCCCCTGAGGACCACGCAGCACTTCGACCCGCTCCAGGTCAAACAGCTGACCGGTCATAAAATTGGCACCACCACTGACCACCTCATCGCTGTAGATGGCGATTGGGGAAACCGTTGAGGTGTTGTAATCAAACATTCCGACCCCACGCAAGGTAAAGGCCGGGGTCGTACCTTCAGCCGCCGCCTGGCTGGCAACAAAGTTTGGCACCAGGTTGGCCAGTTCAACCGCATCTTTAATCTGACGCTGTTGCAGCTGCTCACCATCTATCAGTGTTACGGCAACAGAGACATCGTGCAGATCTTGTGGCCGGCGCTGCGCATGCACCTCGATACGCTCGATTGCATCCAGTTCTGAGTCCATGTCATTGGCGGCATGAACAGAAGTCGCCATCCCATAACAACCAAGTGCCACCGCAGCGGCGGTGGCAGAAAATCGAATCATCATAGCGGTTCCTACTGAGGGTACCAGGCAGCAATTTGCCGGCTCAGCTAGTACTTAAGTTAGAAATAAAATACTATCGGAGTATCATTGACAACTCAAATGAAAAGTCTGTGCCGATGACATTCTCTGCAGTACCCTTTATTGTTGCTGTAAATGATTATATGCTTGAAACAAGGTGTTAAAGGTAGAATCCGATGTATCGACTGAGTGATTTTAGTGCTGTCCACGAGCTTCCCTCTTTAAGTGCGACGCATCGGTTGTTCACAGCCTTTCATACCGGACTGGGGCACGTTTTATTACTGAGTACATCGCAACAACAGCAGCCAGCTCAGTCGCCACCGGTTCGTCCCGATTTTTTACCTGAGCAAGTCGCCACTTTCACCGAGTCGCATCAGCTGTTTGAGGTGCTGTCGGCTGAATCTGGCTTGCTGAACTTCCAGCAAGTACAGCACGAGGTGCAACAAGGTCGAATCCAGGCGCTAGCCGCTATTATCAGTCTGGCACGGCTGGTTCAACAAGCCCATCAGGCAGGTTACATCCTGAAAGAAATCAAAGCCGAAGCTATTTTTTGGTCTGCCCATGCTGATAAAGCGCTTCTTATCCACTGCCCACAGGCATCCACCATTCAGACAGTACGGCCAGGCTTGCACCAAAGTACCCTTGAGCTGTCAAGCCTACGCACCCTGGCACCGGAAGCGACAGGCCGCATCAACTGCCCCTTGGATCAGCGCGCCGATCTTTATGCACTGGGTGTCCTTAGCTATGCCATTTTAGCCGGTGACTTTCCGTTTTTGCAGCAAGAGCCGCTGGCACTGATCCATGCCCATATTGCCAAAACACCGCAACCATTAATCGAACTATTAGCCGAGCTCGATAGCAGACTGGCCTGTATCATTGATGCCTTATTGCAGAAAGATCCCAATGCCCGTTATCAATCAATTGATGCCGTGCTATCTGACCTCAGGCGCTGTGAACAACCAGTAAGCGCCGAGCCTTTTGTACCAGCGCTTTTTTCCGGTATGCAGACTTTGCCTTTTCCCGAGCGACTTTATGAACGCGAGCAGGATGTTGAAAAACTGATTGATGCTTATCAGAGGGCTCGCGATAACCGCAGTCAGTTGGTGCTGGTCCGAGGTTATTCTGGCTCAGGCAAAACCAGCCTGATCGAGCAGCTGCCACCAGCAACCTTAGGGCACCCTACTTTTTTCGTACAAGGCAAGCACGATCAGTACCTTAAAAATCGTTTTTTCTCAGCGCTGACCTCTGCTCTTGGTCAACTGGCAGAAGCCATCTTGCAAGAACCAGCTAAAGCCCTGGCAGACTGGCAACAACGGCTGCAACAAGCAGCGGGCGATGATGGCGCTTTGTTGTGGGAGCTGGTACCGGAATGGAAGTCGTTGCTGGCTAGCAACAATCAGCCAATGAAAGAGCCATCTTCGCTTGCAGCGGCATCCGAGCTGGCCCGCTTTGATCAGTTAATGCTCCGACTTTTGCACGCCATCAGTGAGGCAAACTACAGTCTGGTGCTGTTTCTGGATGATGTGCAGTGGGCCGATCGGGCCACACTGCGTTGGCTGGAGCAGCTGGCAGACATAGCACCTGACATTCGCTTGTTGCTGCTGATCAGTTATCGCGACCATGAAATTGATGATCAGCATCCACTGCATTTTACCCTGAAGCAATTCCAGCAAAGTCGAATCCAGCAACAACAGCTGGATTTAAAGCCGCTATCAAGCCGGGCTACCTTGCAGTTTGTTGCCGACACCTTGCATGGCAGCGCCGATACCTTCGAGCCGCTGGCTGAATTGCTGCTGCAAAAAACCAGTGGCAATCCATTTTACCTGAAGCAACTAATGCAAAAGCTTTACCAGAGCAAGTTGTTGCAATTGCAGCTCGATGGAAGCTGGCAGTGGGATCAAAAGGCTATCGCCGAGCTCAGTATCAGCGACAACCATGCCAGCATCACAGCTGATCGCTTGCATCGTTTCCCCAGCCGTACTCAGCAGCTGTTTCAATGGTTGGCCATTTTAGGCGAGCGGGTCAGTTTCCAGCTTCTGGCACAGTTGGCGAAGCTATCACCGCCAGAGCTCGAACAGCAACTGGCCGAAGCCATCAACAGCGGCATCCTGATTGCTTATACCACCAGCGATGGCCAGCAACTGGACGCGGTGCGTTTTGCTCATGACCGCCTGCAACAAGCGGCTTTGCAGCTGGTCAGCCCGGATGAACGATTAGCATTGCACTTGCAAATCGCACTGCATTACTTCAGCCGATTAAGCGCCAATGAGCAGCAAAGCGAAGTCCTGACTTACCTGCACCATTTTAATTTAGCCTTACCACTGAGTTTGCGGCACATTGCTGCCGAACACCTGGCAGAGCTTAATTTAACGGCGGGCCGTAAAGCACTCAGCAGCAATGCGTACTTCAACGCCCAGCGCTTTTTCCAACAAGGCTGTGATCTGCTCAGCGAGCACAACAAGCACCCACTATTGGCGGAGCTTTTGCTTGGACTGGCACAAAGTGCTTATCTGACACAGCAGTACGCCCTTGCCTGGCATTGTTGTGAAGAGTTAAATAGTCTGAGCTCGGATCCGCTGCAGCGTTTACGCAGCTGTCAGCAACAGATTTTGATTCATTTTGCCAGGAATCAACTGACCGAAGCCTACGAGCTTGCTCAGCAACAACTCAAACCACTTGGCATTGATATCGTTGCTCAGCCAGAAATGGTAGCGCTCTACCCTGGCGTGTTGCAACTGTATCAACGGGATACCATCGGGCAATTGCTGCAACAACAAAAAGCCCAGGACCCTTTGCAACTGCAAATGATGGAAATTCTCGGTATGTTGTTTACCGTGGCCTACATCATCAGCCCACTGCATTACATGACGGTGAGCTATCATCTGCTCACTCTCACTCTGAAGCATGGCCACAGTAGTGCCTCTGCGCTAGGCTACCTCGGACACGCCATGCACCTGATTGCTATCTTTGGTCAATACAGTGAAGCCCTGGAGTTTGCCGATCTGGCCGTGCAAGTCGATGCAGGTTTTGACAAGAAGTATCGTGCTCAGCTGCAATTCCAACGTGCCGCTGCTGTTTTACCCTGGAGAGCGCCGCTCCAGCAGTCACTGCAAGCGTTAGAGCAGAGCCACCATTTAGGCTTGCAGGATGGACAACTTGAATACGCCGCTCATGCCGTGCTCTTTGGCAGCTTTTACCGGGTATTAAGTGGGGAGCCACTGGCTCAGGTGCAGCTGTTTGGTGAACAAAGCATTCAGTTTTTAAGCGAGAAACAGTTCCCCTACAACCTGCAGTTTTGTCAGCTCTGGCAACAGTTTACGCTAAGCATGCAAGATACCCCTGCTCAGGCCACTTTGTTGGAAGGACCGGACTTTTCTGAGTCCACCCAGTTAAGCGAACTTGAGCAACCACAGAATAAAACCTTATTGTTTTGTTACCACTGCCTAAAATTGATGCAAGCCTTCATCATGCGAAGCGGTGACGAACAACAGCATCTGCAAGCCGCCGCCCCTTTAGCCGACGTGGCTCTGGCCCTGTACCACCAAACTGAGTTTTACTTTTTCCAGGGGCTGACCGCCGCCCGCTATCTGCACCAACAGGGCTTAACTCCAGATAAGAAAAATCAGCTTGAGCAACAACTGCACAGTGCGATTGACAAGCTAAGCGATTGGGCCAACCACTGCCCGAGCAATCACCTGCATAAATTGCGACTGCTTCAGGCCGAGCAAGCCTGCCTGACCGGTGCTATCGACGCCTGGCAGCTGTACCAACAAGCTATTGAGCTTAGCCAGACACAGAGCTTTACCCAGCATACTGCGCTGGCACATGAGCTGGCTGCCGATTATTGGCTGCGAATGCAGCAGCCCGCCTATGCCCGGGAGCACACTGCCAGTGCCTGGCTGTGCTATCACCACTGGCAATGCCATGCCAAAACACAACAAATGATGTTGGATGCACCTGAACTTGCTCAGCATCCGATGCTGCTGGCTGCAGCCGATAGCTCTGCCGACCAACAGCTGGACTTAGCCTCGGTGTTAAAAGCGGCAGAAACCCTGGCAGGCGAGATCGATCTGCAGGCATTCCTGCTGCAAATGCTGCAGCTGATGGTGGAAAATGCCGGCGCACAAGACGGCTGTCTGCTGATGCTGTCTGATGGAGATAAGCTCGAGCTGCAAGCCAGCACGGTGCAGCCACCACCGGTACTGCCAGAAAAACTGTTGAATTTGGTGCATCGAACCAAACAAAGCCGACTGATTAATAACACCAGCCACAGCCACCTTTACCCACCAGCCAACGAAGGCCCCAAAGCTGTATTGTGCATTCCCATGGTGGTGCATGATCAGATCCGGGGTGTGCTGTATTTGCAGCATCAGGCTCTGACCGGTGTCTTTCGTCAGGAAGGCATTCAACTGCTGCAATTGTTAGCCAATCAAACGGCTATCTTGTTTGACAACGCCCGGCTGTCGCAACAACTGCTGGAAGCCAATCGCAACCTGGAGCAAAAAGTTGCCAGCCGCACCCGGGATCTGGCGCAGGCTAAAATCAAGGCAGAAGCAGCAACTGAGGCTAAGTCGGCATTTCTTGCCCGCATGAGCCATGAAATCCGTACCCCGATCAATGCCGTGATTGGCCTCAGCCGACTGGCGAGCAGAGACTGTCGGGATCCAGAGCAGCAAGACTACCTCAGCAAGATTCGAGGTTCCGGCGAGATGCTGCTAAGCCTGATCAACGATATTCTGGATTTCTCGAAAGTCGAAGCCGGCAAACTCAGTCTGGAAAAAAATCGATTTTCGCTCAGTCATGTGGTGCAACAAGCCATCCATATGACTGCTCTAAAAGCACACAGCAAAGGCCTTGAACTGGTGGCCGATTTGTCAGCGGAGATCCCAGCCGAACTGATAGGCGATCCGCTGCGGATCCAGCAGCTGTTGGTGAATTTACTCAATAACGCCATTAAGTTTACCGAAAGCGGCTCCGTCTGCCTGATGCTGCATGGCACCCCTCAAGCAGGCGGGCGCTACAAACTGCACGGTTCGGTCACAGACACCGGCATCGGCATGACCGAGCAACAACAAAAACGGCTGTTTCAGTCCTTCAACCAGGCCGATGAGTCCATCACCCGTAAGTACGGGGGATCTGGCCTTGGCCTCACCATCTGCAAACAACTCTGTGAATTGATGGGGGGGGAAATCTGGTTGGAGAGTGAGGCCGGTTATGGCAGCACCTTTTACTTTACCATTGAGTTGCAAGCCTCGGAGTACCAGCCACAGCAAAAATATCAGGCACTGGTAAAGCGTCAACTACGCGCCCTGGTGGTGGATGACATGGCACTAACCCGCATGGTCTTGCTAAAGCAACTGGATGAACTGGGTGTGCAAGCAGAGCAATGCAGCAATGGTCAGGATGCCATAAGGCGCATAGAGCAAGCAGAAAGCAGCCAGCACCCCTACGACTTTATCCTGATGGACTGGCGCATGCCGGGGATGGATGGCATCGAAACCGCACGCAGTATTCAGCAGCGGCTGGGATCACGCAGCCCCCATATATTGATGGTATCGGCCTACGACAAAGCCCAGGCCAAAGCCAGCATGAAAGATGTGAAAATTGAACAGTTTTTGGAAAAGCCGGTCAACTACTCCATGTTGCTGGATGCCATCAGCCCCCTGCTTTACCAACAACAAGGTGCAGCGGCGCCAACAGCGCCGTTGGGCAGCGAGGTTCCAAACTTACAGGGCAAGCGCTTGCTGCTGGTAGAAGACCACCTGATCAACCGTCAGGTTGCACTCGGTTTCTTGCAAGATACCGAAGCGGACATCGACTGCGCTGAGCATGGGCAGGCAGCGCTTGACCTGCTGCAGCAACATCACTACGACCTGGTACTGATGGATATTCAAATGCCAGAAATGGATGGTTTAACAGCCAGCCGGAAAATTCGTCAGGAGCTAAAGCTCACCGAGATGCCGGTGATCGCCATGACCGCGCATGCCTTGCAGGAGGATATTGATAAAAGCCTGGATGCCGGGATGAATGCCCACCTGACCAAACCCATCGATCCCGACCAGCTGTATCAGACTCTTGGTCGTTTCTTGCCCGGCCAAACCATGACGGCTCCCTCCGGGCCCCCACCTGAACACCACAGCCCGGGTACAGAGCCCCCGTTGCTGGATGAGCAGCAGGCCAGGAAAAACCTCGGACCCCAGGCGGCCATCTACAGCAACTTGTTGCCTATTTTTTACAACGAACACCAGCAGTTGCCACAGAAAATGCGGCTTCAATTGCAGCAGCAAGACTTCAAAGCCCTGCAGCATGAAGCTCACTCGCTAAAAGCAGCAGCTGCTTACATTGGTGCTTTTGGCATTGCTGCACTGTGTGAGCAGTTGGAAAGCCAGCTACGACAAACGCCACCTCAAACCCTGGCCCTGCCAGATTTGCTGTCGCAATTGGAGCAGCTGCTGGCTTTGTTGCACCAGCGCCTCGGTATTAGCAACAGCGCTGCTTCGCAAGTCCTGAGAAATCAACAGCTCAGGCAGAAACTGCAAGCTCTGCTGCCGATGCTGCAGCAATCTGATCTGGCGGCTGAACCGATGCTGGAACGTTTGCAGCAACAATTGGGGCAGTCTGTCTATGCTGAAAAAGTTGCCGAACTCAGCCATACTGTAGCCAATATCGAGTTTGAGCAGGCTTGCGAGCTGCTGCAAGCCCTGTTGCAACAATTGGAGCCCGAGTGAAATGGATTCTGCCACATCAATGGAGTCTGGCGTCAACCACCGGCAACGGGTGCTGATCATCGATGATCAAAAAACCAATCTGAAGATTCTGGCAGATATTTTGCGTCAGGATGTCGATGTGACTTTGGCACACTCGGCAGAGCAAGGGTTGCGAAAAGCCACCGAGTACCTGCCAGACTTGATCTTACTGGATGTGATGATGCCTGGCATCAGTGGTTTCGAGCTGATTAAACGATTAAAGCATCACAGTCTGACCAGTGCTATCCCGGTTATTTTTATTACCGCCCTAAACGACAGCAGCCATGAAGAACAAGGGCTACGCCTTGGTGCTTGTGATTACATCTACAAGCCCTTCCACGCCGCCATAGTGCAGGCCCGGGTCCGACTGCATCTGCAGCTGACCCGCCAGCGAAAAATGCTGGAGCAACTGGCCCACATCGACCCACTGACCGGCATTGCCAACCGGCGTCGCTACAGTCAACTGCTGGAACAGTATTGGCGCAGCGCCATCCGTCAGCAAAGCCAGCTTTGTGTGGTGATGCTGGACATCGATCACTTTAAAGAATACAACGATCACTATGGTCATGCTGCCGGCGACAAGGTACTGCACCAGGTTGCCCATTGCCTGAAAGACAGTTTAAAACGCCCGCATGATTTTATTGCCCGTTATGGCGGAGAAGAATTTGTCATGCTGCTACCAGACAGCACCGAACATGGCAGCCAGCAACTGATTGAGCATTGCTTTGCCGCCTTGGCTCAGCTGGCCATTCCCCATGAGTTCTCCCCGGTCAGCGATGTGATCACGTTAAGCGCTGGGGGTATCTGTTGCTCGCCGAACCGACAACACAAGCTGGAGGATTGCCTGAAGCAAGCGGATGATAGGCTGTACCAGGCCAAACAGCAGGGAAAAAACCGTTTGTGTTGGTATTGCCCAGAGTAAATCTGCCGCTTTAAAAACAAACAAGGAGCCGAAGCTCCTTGTTGTTAATCGATAGCTTTTAGCTTTTAGCTTTTAGCTTTTAGCTTTTAGCTTTTAGCCCGGCTGCGGTACTCGTCGGTCCGGGTGTCAATTTCAATCCGATCACCGGTTTCGACAAAGGCTGGCACCATCAGCTCAAAGCCGGTATCCAGCTTAGCGGGCTTCATCACTTTGCCAGTGGTATCGCCTTTGGCCGCAGGCTCCGTGTAGACCACTTCCCGCACGACGATGGTCGGCAAATCTACCGAAATAGGACGCTCGCCATAGAACACCAAAGTACACTGCATGCCATCACCCAAATACTTCAGGGCGCTTTCCATGTTCTCGGCTTCAACTTCGTACTGGTTGTACTCTTCGTCCATAAAGACATACATAGGATCAGCGTAGTAAGAATAAGTGACTTCTTTGTTTTCCAGAATCACTTGTTCAAACTTGTCATCAGCACGGTAAACTGTTTCAGTTCCCTGGCTGTTCAGCAGGTTTTTTAGCTTCATTTTAACCACAGCCGCATTGCGACCGGACTTGTTGTACTCTGCTTTTAAAATAACCATTGGCTCGCCAGAGACCATAATCACCTGACCAGCGCGCAATTCTTGTGCAGTTTTCATCATAACAGTAGTTTCTTCTTACCTGGAAAATTTGGCGTTAGTATAAATTTATTTTCAACAAAACGCACCAGATTCTTTGCCAGATCCCCCTGCAGGTTCAGCCGGCTATGCCATTGTGTACAGTGCTGCTGCCAATCTGGTAATAGCGGTAACACCGCTTGCCAATCGGCAACAACCCCTTGTTGGTTATTCCAATGCAACCACAAAGGCCACAGTCGCTGCTCCAGCTCAGACGGCATATCAGCGGTAAACCGCTGCCAAAACGCCGCCAACTTGGTCAGCTGCTGGTCTTCATCTTGTCGGTACAGCTGCCAAACAAAGGGCTTACCCGCCCAAATCGCCTGCACCAGTGAGTCTTCACCGCGAATAAAGTTCACATCGGCGCACCAAAGCAGTTGGTCAAACTGCTGTTGTGGCAGGTAAGGCAACAGCTGCAAACGCAAGCGGCCAAGTTGCAGTACATCGGTGTGGATTAGCTCTGGCCAGAGCTGACGCAACTGCTCCACCAAAGCCCCGGCCGGTACCAGGCAAGTTACAGGCTCAGTTTGCTGTCCCCAAAGCCTTAGCAAAGCAGCCAGATCGGGATGGCTGTATGCGAAAAGGCAAATAAGCTGATGGGACTGCGCAGCCGTGGGCACACCAAAATGATGCAGCAGCTGCTGCCGGCCACCGTGCGCCAGCCAGTGCTGCTGCAGGCAACGTTGTTCAGCTCGTTGCAGCAAGCCGCCGGTTTTGTCGGTAAAACCGGGAAAGAAAAAATACTTCTGCAGCGGCAGCTGAGGATGTGGTGAAGGCAAACCATGGCACTGCTCGACCCAATCTTCGGCCGACAAATAATCCAGATTCAGCCAGATGGGCGCCACTTTGGTCTGCACCATGGCGTTGAGGTAGCTGGACGGCAGCTCGCAAGCAAAAGCTTCAATCACCACCTGGGCGCTCCCAGCTTCAGCGACCAGCCCATCAACATCCTTTGTCCAATGCAGCACTTCGACGCCAACGGACAGGCTTTGATGGGATAACGCTGGCTGCACCTCGCTGCAAATACGCTGAAAACTGACTAAATCATCCACCCAGAGCCGGATATTCAGACCATACTCTTGCCGCAACTGACTGGCCAGGCGCCAACAAACACCGATATCACCAAAGTTATCGATCACCCGGCAAAATATATCCCAGCGCATCCATCAGGCTCCAAGCAACAAGCGCATCAAGCTGCCAAAACCCACCCGCAATCCCAGCACGGCGATGGCAAGCAGCAAACCGCTGGTCATCAGCGCAAGCAGCAAGTAGCCCAACCGCACCACCCTGGCTTTCAGTCGCTGCCAGAAGCCCATGTCGCTGGTGATCCGCGGGGCTGGTGTTCGAAATAATTTAATCACCAACAAAGCCGCCAAACAAACCAGCATCAGCAGTAGCCAGAACAGCACCGAGCTTTGATGTGGCACTCTGCTGTGCCACAGCTGCCAAACAAACACCAGTGCGGAAGCAATAGCTCCGGCAAACACCAACCAAAAACCAGGTGCCAGTAAAGTAGCCATCCGGTGATAAAAATTCAGCATTAGGTCCTTTCCTTTTGCTTGTCATGCACTTGCTGTAAGAGAGGGTAAAGCGCCAACAACCCGCTTTCTCCAAGCATGTCGCCAATCACCCAGACTTGTTCAAAAGGGTGGGAGGCCGGTAGATGCAGTCGTGGAAAATGTGCCAGCATTTCATCCCGGGTCCACAAGGGGTTGGCATTGCGGATCACCAACCAGACACGCTTGCTGTCGTAGCGTTTTTCAGCCTTACTGGCCAATAAACTGTTCAATGCGGCCACCAGCCGGGCCTCCGCCGGCATTCGCATCAACTGCAGCAGCTCACGGTGGGTATGAGGACTGAGCTCACGTCCAAGGATATGCATGGCTTCAGCTTCACTGCCGTACAGGTGGGCAATTTCCAGATCCAGCTTTTGATCGTCGTAATAGCAGGAAACATCTGGCCGGCGCGGTTCATTGTGCCAGATATGACGCATTTTAACGCCAAAGTCGCGTTCGTACAGCCGCATAAAAATTCGGGCCGCTTCGTGCTCCAGCTCTATTTTTTCGTCACGTCCCGATGCCATCTTCTGTTTCCCGCTGCTGCCCTATGTTGCCTTGATGTCACTGCCGCAACAAGGGGCCATAACCACCATCGCAATCCGTAAACTTCGAAAATACCAAGCAATTTTCTGATTTTCAACTAGCATTATGAAGACTAGGGTCAACAGGCCCTTCAACAATGGAACTCAATCAACAAAGCGAGGTGTTATGCAACGGATCATTGGAATTGCAGCTTTGGCTGCCGGAGCCATCTTACTCTATTTTTCCTACACCGAGTACCATTCAACCGCATCGCAAATTACCGAAGTACTGACCGGAAACCCCACCGACAACACGGTGCTTTATTTGGTGCTGGGTGTCATTGCCGTCATCCTGGGCTTGGGTTTGCTGCTGCGAAAAGGCCGCTAATCAATAAAAAAGGGCCATGCAAGCAGGCCCTTTCCCAGACAAAGCAGCGGTCTTTTAAGCGCCGTCGTTCCAGCTGTCACGTAAGCCAACGGTACGGTTAAATACCGGGCGCTCTGGTGTCGAGTCCTGGCTGTCGGCGCAGTAATAGCCCTCGCGCTCAAACTGATACGCTTTGCCAGCTTCGGCTTGCGCTAATGATGGCTCGACCCAACCTTGTTTCACCACCAGCGAGTCCGGGTTCAAACACTGCAAAAAGTCTTCTTCGGCAGCCGGGTTCGCCACCTTAAATAAGCGATCATAGACCCGGAACTCTGCGGCCACTGCCTGACTGGCTTCGACCCAGTGGATGACACCACGAACTTTGCGACCATCGGCTGGGTTTTCACCCAGGGTTTCTGGTAAATAGCTGCAGACCAACTCAATGATGTGGCCATCGTCATCTTTAACAACTTCTTCGGCCTGAATCACATAGGCATTGCGCAAACGTACGCAGCCGCCGGTCACCAAGCGTTTGTACTTTTTATTGGCTTCTTCCCGAAAATCAGCCTGATCGATGTAAACCACCTTGCCAAACGGCACTTTCCGCTGTCCCAAGCTATCATCGTTCGGGTGATTGGGCGCGTCCAGCCATTGCAATTCATCATCCGGATAATTGCAGATGGTTACTTTTAACGGCTCCAATACAGCCATGGCACGAGGTGCCCGCACATTCAAATCGTCCCGAATGCACGACTCCAAAGCGCTCATCTCAATGATGTTGTCTTGCTTGGTGACACCAATGCGCTTGGCAAACTCGCGAATGGACTCCGGGGTGTAGCCACGGCGACGCAAGCCGGCAATGGTTGGCATCCGCGGATCATCCCAGCCTTGCACCAGTTCTTTTTCCACCAGGGTTTGCAGCTTGCGCTTGCTCATCACGGTGTATTCCAGATTCAGGCGGGAAAACTCAATTTGCTGCGGGTGACAATCAATGCTGATGTTGTCCAGGATCCAGTCGTACAAACGGCGGTTGTCCTGAAACTCCAGGGTACACAAGGAATGAGTAATACCTTCCAGCGCATCGGAAATGCAATGGGTAAAATCGTACATCGGGTAAATGCACCATTTGTCACCGGTTTGGTGGTGGTGGGCAAACTTCACTCGGTAAAGAACAGGATCACGCATGCAAATAAAGGGCGATGCCATGTCGATTTTGGCTCGCAGCGAGCACTCCCCTTCCTTAAAACCACCAGCCCGCATTTTCTCAAACAAAGCGAGGTTTTCTGCCGGCGAAGTATCACGGGTCGGGCTGTGCTTGCCAGGCTTAGTGAGGCTGCCACGGTACTCGCGCATTTCTTCCGCATTTAAGTAACAAACATAGGCCAGGCCTTTGTTTATCAACTCAACGGCAAAGCCATACAACTGGTCGAAATAATCCGAGGAATAATGCACCGGCTCTTCCCAGTCAAAACCCAGCCATTTCACATCCTGCTGGATGGAGTGCACAAAGTCGATGTTCTCTTTTTCCGGGTTGGTATCGTCAAAGCGCAAATTGCAGCTGCCCTGATAATCAGCGGCGATGCCAAAGTTCAGGCAGATGGACTTGGCATGGCCAATGTGCAAAAAGCCATTGGGCTCTGGCGGAAAACGGGTATGCACCGAGCTGTGCTTGCCACTGGCTAAGTCTTTATCAATGATTTGACGAATAAAATTGCTGGGGCGATGATCAACGTCCGCCATAACTGATTGAATCCTTTTCTGGTGCAAACGAAAATTTGGCTCATTATAACAGCGAAACCTGCACTTAACAGTGGCTCCTGAATGAAAAAGGGGCCTAACAGGCCCCTTTCATTGAGATACGCTTTTCTTAGAAGAAAGTGTAATCAATTCGCATCGTTACTGAACGTTCATCGGCGTACAACACATTCAGATT
This sequence comes from Alkalimonas delamerensis, assembly GCF_030717955.1. Taxonomy (NCBI): domain Bacteria; kingdom Pseudomonadati; phylum Pseudomonadota; class Gammaproteobacteria; genus Alkalimonas; species Alkalimonas delamerensis. The sequence continues at coordinate 724,790 of NZ_JAUZVY010000002.1, forward strand.
GTTTGTGCTGCCTGAGCGAGTTCGCGCCTGACGGAACAACTCAATTTCGTTGTCGAATAAATTGTTGATAAAGACACTTAATCGCAAGTTATCATTCAGCTCCATGCGACCAGACAGGTTGACTCTCCGATAAGCATCCGATGTATCCGCACCATCTTCGCGCGCGTTGAAGTGTGAGTTGTAGGTTCCATAAGCCTCAAAATCCAGGCGCACAAAAGTTTGCTTGCCAAATAGATTCAACCCTTTGTCCAACCCGATATAGGCATTGTACTTAGGCACCTGGGTCATATTCTGACCCGCTTGAGCTTGCAATGAAGGAACATCATCCAGCAGCTTAGCATCGGTGTAAGACGCGTTGAAGACCAAGTCTAAATCGTTGACAAAGCTGTACTTACTTTCCCACTCAAAACCACGTGAACGTGCTTTAGCAGCATTCGCCGTGTAGCTAAAGCCACAGGTGGGCATGTAAACGCTGGCCCATACATCAGACCAATTAATCTGATAGATGGCGGATGAAAACTGGAAATTACCAGTATTCATCTTCAAACCAATTTCATAATTATCGATGGAATCTGAAGTGTAACGCTCTTGGTAACCTTCAGCAAAAGGATCATTACGGCAAGCATTCGCCAAAGGTGCATTGTTTCCACCCGGACGGTAACCCTCTGAATACAATGCATACACAGACATTTTGCCAGAATCCGGTAACCAGGCAACACTCACTTTTTTACGATTACCAGACTCTTCCCCACCACTGAGAACAGTCCTACCCTCGCGAGCCTCCCAAATACCGGAGTAACCAAAAGAGGCAGAATCTTCTAGATCAAAATAACGAATACCTGCCGTCACTTCGAAACTACCGATGTTATCTGTCCGAATGGTATAACTGGCCTCACCAAACAACGCCTTTTCGACTGAGAAAGAACCATCGTAGTACAGGTTATAGTTTATACTTGGATCTCCATACCAGTACTCACCTAACTGTGCCACATTAAACACACCTAATTCACCCCAATAGCCTTCCCAGTCAACCCAGTCGTTCCAGTCAGAGAAAATAGCAATACTACGGGGATCACTTTCATGATACTGGAACTGACTGTTTGGAATATTTCCACGCCAACCTTTGTCATAAAAGGCACCAAGAGTCCACTTCAGGTTTTCTGTTTGGCCAATATCCTGGATACGGAACTCATGGGTCAAACGAGATGTTTTGTCATAGTTGATGATCCAGGTTTTGACCATATCAGCCATATCAAGGCGTGACCAGTTATCCAGCGAGTCCGAACGATTTTGGCGATAAGAGCCTGCATAAGTCACATCTGCAAAATTAAGAACATTGTCAAAGTTAGCACTTAGTGAAAACAGATTGGTTTCATTTTTTGACCAACCATCCAGACTCTCCCAAATCATGTACTTGCTGGGACGATTCGATGAAACATTTCCAAAGCACTCAGCTCGGCTTTGTCCTTCCGCACAAGGCGAGAAGCCATAATCAACATCGTAACCGTAGATGGAATCCGGGTTCTCTGTGGTGTTGGCAAACAAGCGGCCAGTCGGGCGTGACAAGTCAGCAATTCGGGTACCCACAGTGCTGGACTGCACATTGTAGTAACTGAGGTTAAAGCTGGTATCGTCATTCAGTTGCCATAAAAGCTGAGAACGCACATATTGATCTTCAACTTTGCGCTGTGTACCGGTTCCGGCATTCACAATAGCACCGGGTTTATGACTGCTGTGTGCAGTAACCCGCATGGCAAGCGTGTCTTCAATCAAAGGCAGGTTGATTGCCGTCCAGGCCTGTAGATTCGTGCCATCGACATTTTTAGTTGAACGTGCTTGCACTGAAGCATTCAACTCGAAGGTATCGAGCATCGGCTTTTTGGTAATAACCCGAATGGTTCCACCAATGGCGTTTGAGCCCCATAAAGTTCCCTGCGGTCCGCGTAACACCTCAACCGCTTCGATGTCATACAAATCAACAAAGTTAAATGGGATATCGTCAGTAAACGAAGAGGTTGTCGACGGGGCTGCACTGTTTCCACCTGATAGCCCCCGCAAAATCAGCACGCCGGTCGGTGAGGCAGCACCTGCTAAAGTCCGTTGCAAATCGTCTTTAGTGATGAGGTTACGGTCCGCAATTTCCATCGCTGATACCGAGGAAACATTCATTGGAACTTCAATAATGGTTTCAACCCGCTTGCGCGAAGTCACTGTAATCACTTCAACATTATCATCTGTCGCATCCATTTCATCAGCCATTAAAACTGAGGTAGAGGTTAACGACATAGCCCCGGCAAGGGCCGTGTAAACAAGAGATTTTTGAAAGGTGTGCATAGCTTGTTCCTGGTAGCTGTTCTTTGTATTTATAATCCGACTGTCACACTGAAAGCATTGGTGCAACAATCTCATAGTATATTGAACATCAAATTATGCAAGGGTTATACAATGAGAATTTTTTGTTTCAGTGATGGTTACATACTCCGACAAAAGTGACAAAAAAACCCGCTGAGTCAGCGGGTTTTTAAAACAAAGCGTCAGCTTACCAACCAGTCAGTTCACGCAGTGCTTTGCCGATATCGGCCAGGGAGCGCACAGTTTTAACACCAGCGTCTTCCAGCGCGCGGAACTTATCATCGGCCGTGCCTTTACCACCAGAAATGATGGCACCAGCGTGGCCCATCCGCTTACCCGGAGGAGCGGTCACACCAGCAATGTAAGAAACCACAGGCTTGGTCACATGCTCTTTGATGTAAGCAGCCGCTTCTTCTTCTGCGGTACCACCGATTTCACCGATCATCACGATGGCTTCGGTTTTCGGATCGTCCTGGAACAACTTCAGGATGTCGATGAAGTTTGAGCCTGGGATTGGGTCACCACCAATACCAACACAAGTCGACTGGCCAAAGCCTTCGTCGGTGGTTTGCTTGACCGCTTCATAGGTCAGGGTACCAGAGCGGGACACGATGCCCACTTTACCGGCTTTGTGGATATGGCCTGGCATGATGCCGATTTTGCACTCGTCCGGCGTGATCACGCCCGGGCAGTTTGGACCAATCATCCGCACGCCTTTACGGTCGATGTACTCTTTGGCAAACAGCATGTCGATGGTCGGGATACCTTCAGTGATACAAACGATCAGCTCAATACCCGCATCAGCTGCTTCCACAATGGCATCTTTACAAAATGGTGCTGGCACGTAGATCACAGTCGCAGTGGCGCCTGTGGCTTCTACCGCTTCACGCACGGTGTTGAATACCGGCAGGCCCAGATGGGTAGAACCACCTTTACCCGGGCTGACACCACCGACCATCTGCGTACCGTACTCGATAGCTTGCGTGGAGTGGAAAGTGCCCTGGCTGCCAGTGAAACCCTGACAGATCACCTTGGTGTCTTTGTTAATCAGAATGCTCATTAGTTGCCTCCTGCAGCTTTAACGACAGCCTGAGCCGCTTCGCTCAGTGAGTTGGCTGCAATGATGTTCAGACCGCTGTCTTGCAGCTTCTTCGCGCCCAGATCGGCATTGTTGCCTTCTAAGCGAACCACTACAGGCACATTGACACCCACTTCTTCCACAGCACCGATGATGCCTTCTGCGATCATGTCACAGCGCACAATGCCACCGAAGATATTGACGAACACAGCTTTCACAGCAGAATCCGACAGGATGATTTTAAAGGCTTCAGAAACACGCTCTTTGGTCGCGCCACCGCCAACATCCAGGAAGTTAGCCGGCTTACCGCCGCTCAGCTTGACGATGTCCATGGTGCCCATGGCCAAACCAGCACCATTCACCATACAGCCGATGTTGCCTTCGAGTGCTACGTAGTTCAGTTCCCACTGAGCAGCACGGGCTTCACGCTCGTCTTCCTGCGATGGATCGTGGAAATCACGCAGCTTTGGCTGACGGTACAGCGCATTGCTGTCAACGACCAGCTTGGCATCCAGACAGTGCAGGTTGCCAGCAGAGGTGATCACCAGAGGGTTCACTTCGATCAGCGCAATGTCCAGATCAACGAACATCTGTGCCAGACCCAGGTAAATTTTAGTGAATTGCTTGATTTGCTCTGGGGTTAAGCCCAGCTTGAAACCAATTTCACGCGCCTGGAAAGGCTGAGCACCCACCAAAGGATCCACCGCAACCTTGATAATTTTTTCCGGGGTTTCTTCAGCCACTTTCTCGATGTCCACACCGCCTTCGGTCGATGCCATGAAGACAATACGACGGCTGGAGCGATCGACCACAGCACCCAAATAGAGTTCTTTCTCGATATCGGTGCAAGACTCAACCAGGATTTTGCTGACCGGTTGGCCTTTCTCATCAGTTTGGTAGGTCACCAGGTTTTTGCCCAGCCAGTGCTGCGCAAAATTACGAATTTCTTCTTTGGAAGAAACCAGTTTCACACCGCCCGCTTTACCGCGGCCACCAGCGTGAACCTGTGCTTTAACGACCCAGCGATTGCCACCAATACGGTCTGCAGCTTCAGCAGCAGCCTGAGGAGTTTCCTCCGCAAAGCCTTCAGAGACTGGTAACCCGTACTCGCGGAACAGCTGTTTTGCCTGATACTCGTGCAAATTCATGGCTATTTTCCGTTCTTTATGAATGAAAGCTGGCCTAATGGCACAGCCTGACCTACAGATCGGCGCATAGTATAGCGCTTCACTGCCTGATTCGGAATGCTACATACGTCTGACTGCAGCATTATTTCGCATTTTTTTGGCATAACAAGCCAAAACGACGCGAGCAGTCACCAGGGACTGCTCGCATGACCACTGAAGGTTAAAGCAAGCTTTAACCCGGTTGCGGTTGTTAGATATCCAGCAAGATACGGGTTGGGTCTTCCAGCAACTCTTTAATGGTTACCAGGAAACCGACCGACTCTTTGCCATCGATGATGCGGTGATCGTACGACAGCGCCAGATACATCATTGGCAGGATCTCAATCTTGCCATCCACCACCATGGCACGATCCTGGATCTTATGCATACCAAGGATAGCAGATTGTGGTGGGTTGATGATGGGGGTGGACATCAGGGAACCAAAAACACCACCGTTGGTGATGGTGAAATTACCGCCTTGCAGATCATCCATCGACAATTTGCCATCGCGGCCCTTGATGGCCAAATCTTTGATGGCTTTTTCACTTTCAGCCAGGTTCATCTTGTCGCAGTCACGCAGTACCGGCGTGACCAGGCCGCGCGGCGTTGAAACCGCAATGCTGATGTCAAAGTAGTTGTGGTAAACGATATCGTCACCGTCGATGCAAGCGTTGACTTCCGGGAAGCGCTTCAAAGCTTCGGTTACGGCTTTGACGTAGAAAGACATAAAGCCTAAGCGAATGCCATGGCGCTTCTCGAAAACCTCCTGGTACTGCTTGCGCAGATCCATAATTGGCTTCATGTTGACTTCGTTGAAAGTCGTCAGCATGGCGGTGGAGTTTTTCGCATCCAGCAAGCGGTTGGCAATGGTTTTACGCAGCCGCGTCATCGGTACGCGCTTCTGAGTCCGATCGCCACTGACCGGCGCAGGCGCTGCAGCCGCAGGCTTGGCAGCGTCTTTGCTACCAGCAGAAGCCAGGTGTTTTTCCACATCTTCTTTGGTAACGCGGCCATTCTTGCCACTGCCTTTAATTTTGCTGGCATCCAGACCTTTTTCAGCAATCAGGCGACGGACCGACGGGCTCAGCGCATCGTCGCTGCCCTCATCAGCTGCGTCGGCTTTGCTTTCTGTTTTGCTTTCAGCTTTGGCGTCTGATTTGCTTTCAGACTTGGCTGGGGCCGCACCGGCTTCCAGCTTACCAATCACCTGCTCAGCCTGAACGGTCGCGCCGGTATCTTCCAGGATCTCGCCCATCACACCATCGGCCTGAGCGACCACTTCCAGTACCACTTTGTCGGTTTCAATATCGACCAGGACCTGGTCGCGGGTCACAGCTTCCCCTGGCTTAACATGCCAGGTGGCGATGGTTGCATCAGCTACGGATTCAGGAAGTACAGGTACTTGAATGTCCACTTGTTCACCTTTTGCGGATTGTTCAGTTTGAGAGGATTGCGCTGGTGCATCTTCACCAGCTGCAGAAGTTTTTTCAGTGCCAGCGGCTTTACCACCAGCACCCAATGTTGCTAAAACTTGCTCGGCGGTGACGGTATCACCCTCCTGATGCTGGATGGACTCAATAACCCCATCTTCCGGAGCCGCGACTTCCAGCACCACTTTATCGGTTTCAATGTCCACCACGATTTGATCGCGACTGACCGAATCGCCTTCTGCCACATGCCACTTGGCCACAGTTGCATCAGCAACCGACTCGGGCAGGACTGGTACTTTAATATCCGCCATTACTTTTCCTCGTGATTCAGCGTCAGAGCATCGTTGATCAGTGCTTGCTGCTGTTTGTTGTGCACAGACAAATAACCAACAGCCGGTGAAGACGAAGCTTCACGACCAGCGTACGTCAGATAACCAGCTTTACCAATGGCATGACGGAAGTGGTGTTGACTGCAATACCAGGCGCCCTGGTTTTGTGGCTCTTCCTGACACCAGACGTAGTCGGTAACATGGCTGTACTGAGACAAAATTTGCGCCATTTCATCGTGCGGGAATGGGTAGAGCTGCTCAACCCGGATGATGGCGATATCGGTGATCTCACGCTTACGGCGCTCTTCCAGCAGCTCGTAATACACTTTACCACTGCAGAACACCACCCGCTTCACATCAGCCGGTTTGATGTCGTCAATTTCACCAATCACATTGTAGTAGCGGCCAGAAGCCAGCTCTTCCAGGGTGGAGGTGGCCAACGGATGACGCAGCAAGGACTTGGGTGACATCACAATCAAAGGACGACGCATTGGCCGCACTTGCTGACGGCGGATCATGTTAAAGACCTGCGCCGGTGTGGTCGGTATGCAGACTTGCATGTTGTGATCGGCACAAAGCTGTAGGAAACGCTCCAAACGGGCTGACGAGTGCTCAGGCCCCTGCCCTTCATAGCCATGCGGCAGCAACAAAGTCAGGCCGCACAAACGTCCCCACTTTTGCTCACCCGAGCTAAGGAACTGGTCAATCACCACCTGAGCGCCGTTGGCAAAATCACCGAACTGGCCTTCCCAGATCACCAGTGCACGTGGCTCAGCGGTGGCATAGCCATACTCAAATGCCAATACGGCTTCTTCCGACAAAGCCGAATCGTACACCTGGAACGGGCCTTGTTTATCTGAGATGTGCTCCAGTGGCACATAGGTACTGCCATCGGTCTGATTGTGCAGCACCGCATGGCGATGGAAGAAGGTACCACGCCCAGAGTCCTGCCCAACAATACGGATACGGCTGCCTTCATCGACAACAGAGGCATAGGCCAGAATTTCAGCAAAACCCCAATCGATTTTCTTATCGCCTTTCAGCATCTTGGCACGGTCTTCGTACACCCGGCCAACCTGGCGCTGCAACGTATGACTGGCCGGAATATCGATGGCACGCTCACCCAGCGCTACCAACTGCTCCAGTGGCATGCTGGCATCGTATGCACTGTCCCAATCGTGATTTAAGAATGGGGTCCAATCCACCGAGCTGGTGTGGTCCATCTGACGCCACTCATCCACCACGCAGTCGCCTTTGTCGAGTGCATCGCGGTAGCCATCCATCATGGCTTTGACATCGTCATCGCTCAGCAAGCCTTCACGACGCAATTGGTCAGCGTAAAGCTCACGCGGCGTTGGGTGTTTTTTGATTTTTTGATACATCAACGGCTGAGTCGCATTCGGCTCATCGGCTTCGTTATGACCATTGCGGCGGTAACACACCAGATCGATGACCACATCGCGCTTAAAGGTGTTGCGGTAATCCACCGCCAGCTGAGAAACCAGCACCACAGCTTCCGGATCGTCGCCATTGACATGGAAGATGGGTGCCTGCACCATCTTAGCGATATCGGTACAGTATTCTGTGGAGCGGGTATCTTCGCGGTTTGAAGTGGTAAAGCCCACCTGGTTGTTGATGACAATGCGAACGGTGCCCCCCACTTTAAAAGCACGGGTTTGCGAAATATTGAAGGTCTCCGCCACCACCCCCTGACCGGCAAAGGCCGAGTCACCATGAATGGTGATAGGCAGCGCCTGAGTACCATCGCTGCAACCACGGCGATCCAGACGAGCACGCACCGAGCCCATCACCACCGGATTCACAATTTCCAAATGCGACGGGTTAAAGGCCAAAGCCAGGTGGACATTGCCGCCTGCGGTGGCAAAGTCGGATGAGAAGCCCATGTGGTACTTCACATCGCCAGCACCCACCACAGTGTATTTGCCGGCAAACTCATCGAACAAATCCGATGGATTTTTGCCAAGCACATTGATTAAGGTATTTAAACGACCGCGGTGTGCCATGCCAATCACACAATCTTTAGCACCCTGCTCCCCAGCACGGTGGATCATGGTTTTCAGCATTGGGATCATCGCATCGCCACCTTCCAGGCCAAAGCGCTTGGCACCCGGAAACTTCGAACCCAGGTACTTTTCCAGGCCATCGGCAGCAATCAGGTTTTTCAGAATGCGGGTCTTGGTTTCTTTATCAAACGAAGGTGTGGAGTGAATGCTCTCAAGCCGCTGTTGGATCCACCGCTTTTCATCGGTCGAAACGATGTGCATGTACTCGGCACCAATGGAACCGCAGTAGGTTTTTTCCAGTGCCTTGTGCAAATCACCCAGTTTCATTTTTTCAGGACCACCGGCGAATGATCCAACATGGAACTCTGTATCGTAATCAGCTTCAGACAAGTCGTGATACGACAGTTCCAGATCGCGTACCCGAGGCTGTTTCCATAAATCCAGAGGGTCCAACCGGGCATGCTGATGCCCACGGAAACGATAGGAGTTAATCAGTTGCAGTACCTTGACCTGACGGGAATCCGCCGCCTGAGCACCCTGCACCGTCACGACTTCACGGTGTTTGTTGCGGGCCAATTCGGCAAATTGCTGTCGGATGTCCGTGTGACGGACCTCCAAATCGACGCCGTCAAGTTTCGGCAGCTGAGCAAAAAACTCTCGCCATTCATCCCCTACGCTGGTAGGTTCTGCCAAATAGGATTCATACAGCTCATCAACATAGGCCATGTTGCCACCGCCCAGATGAGACGACTCCAGCCAAGCCTTCATCACACCTTCGTGCATTTAGTTTCCCTTATTTCTGCGCACCTGGAAAAAAACGGCAAAAAACGAACAGTATAGCCTCTGTACCATTCGTTGATTGCGTGCATCAGTTACTTGCTCAACAGGGGCGCTTTACAGCGCCCGGCTTAACAACATGGATTTGATCTGGCCAATGGCCTTGGTCGGGTTCAGGCCTTTCGGACAAACGTTGACACAATTCATAATGCCATGACAGCGGAATACGCTAAAGGCATCATCCAGGTCGTTCAAACGCTCTTCGGTCGCGGTATCGCGGCTGTCTGCCAGGAAACGGTAAGCATGCAGCAAACCGGCCGGGCCAATGAACTTATCCGGATTCCACCAGAACGACGGGCACGAGGTCGAACAACAAGCACACAAGATGCACTCGTACAGTCCATCCAGCTTAGCCCGCTCTTCCGGCGACTGCAAAAACTCACCTGCGGGTGGCAGTTTGCTGTCGTTGATTAAGTAGGGCTTCACTTTCTCGTACTGGGTGTAGAACTGGCTCATATCGACCACCAGATCGCGCACCACAGGCAGTCCCGGCAAAGGCCGGATGACAATTTTGCCACCCTTTAAGCCAACAGCCGACAACGGAGTGATACAAGCCAGGCCATTCTTGCCGTTCATGTTCAGGCCATCGGAGCCGCAAACGCCCTCACGGCAAGAGCGGCGGAACGACAAGGTTGGGTCCTGTTCTTTCAATTTTAACAGTGCATCCAGCACCATCATGTCCCGGCCTTCCGGGTTGTCCAGCGTGTAATCCTGCATGCGAGGTGCATTATCGACATCAGGGTTGTAACGATAGACGGAGAATACTAACTTCTTCATCGCATGGCCCTCTTAGTAAGTACGCGCTTTGGGTGGGAAGGCTTCCCGGAACTTAGGCTCCAGATTGACTTTCCGCTTAAACATCGACTCGGTATCCGGGCTGTACACACTGTGGCACAACCAGTTTTCATCGTCACGATCCGGGAAGTCAAAACGGGCATGCGCGCCACGGCTTTCGGTCCGGAAGTTCGCTGCAACCGCCGTGGAGTACGCCGTTTCCATCAGGTTATCCAGCTCCAGACACTCAATACGCTGGGTGTTGAAGTCCGAGCTCTTGTCATCCAAACGGGCAAACTGCAAGCGCTCACGAATGGTTTTCAGCTCTTGCAAACCTTCCGCCATGGCTTCGCCTTCACGGAACACCGAGAAGTTCAGCTGCATGCAGTTTTGCAGATCTTTCTTAATTTGCACCGGGTCTTCGCCCTGGCCAGGCTTGCTGTCTTCCCAACGGCGGGTACGCGCCAGGGCAGCATCCAAATCGGACTCGGAAGCGGCACGGCCTTCAGACGTTGCCGCCAGCGCCTCGCCCAAATGCAGACCGGTAGCACGACCAAACACCACCAGATCCAGCAAGGAGTTACCGCCCAGACGGTTGGCACCATGCACCGAGACACAAGCAATTTCACCGCAAGCAAACAAACCAGGGACCACGGCGTCGTTGCCATCGGCCGTCGGCTTAATAACCTGACCATTCACGTTGGTTGGAATCCCCCCCATCATGTAATGGCAGGTCGGAATAACCGGGATTGGCTCTTTGACCGGGTCGACGTGGGCAAAGGTGCGTGACAGCTCACAAATACCGGGCAGACGGCTTTCCAGCACCTCTTCGCCTAAATGATCCAGCTTCAGTTTAATGTGCACGCCCCAAGGACCATCGCAGCCGCGACCTTCGCGAATCTCAGTCATCATCGAGCGGGCAACCACGTCACGACCCGCCAGGTCTTTGGCGTTCGGCGCGTAACGCTCCATAAAACGTTCACCGTCTTTATTCAGCAGGTAACCCCCTTCGCCACGGCAGCCCTCAGTCACCAGGGTGCCGGCACCGGCAATGCCGGTTGGGTGGAATTGCCACATTTCCATATCCTGCAGCGGCACACCAGCACGCAGCGCCATACCAACACCATCACCGGTATTGATGTGGGCATTGGTGGTGGAGGCATAAATACGGCCAGCACCGCCGGTTGCCAGTACAGTAGCACGGGCTTTGAAATAAACGATTTCACCGGTTTCAATATCAATGGCGGTACAACCGACCACAGCACCATCCTGGTTTTTCACCAGATCCAGCGCATACCACTCACTGAATACCTGAGTGCGGTTCTTAACGTTTTGCTGGTACAGCAGGTGCAACAAGGCATGACCGGTACGGTCCGCCGCAGCGGCAGTACGAGCGGCCTGCTCGCCACCGAAATTTTTCGACTGACCACCAAAAGGACGCTGATAGACCCGGCCGTTTTCAAAACGGGAAAATGGCAAGCCCATGTTTTCTAATTCAGTAATGGCCTCAGGGCCGGTTTTGCACATGTATTCAATGGCGTCCTGATCACCGATGTAATCGGAGCCTTTGACGGTATCAAACATGTGCCATTCCCAGTTGTCTGGGTGAGAGTTGCCTAACGCTACGGTAATACCACCTTGGGCAGATACCGTGTGTGAGCGGGTTGGAAATACTTTTGATAACAGAGCACAGGTTAAGCCGGACTGGGTGATTTGCAGGGCAGCACGCATGCCGGCACCACCAGCACCAATCACAATGGCATCAAATTCACGAACTGGAATACTCATTTACACACCCCACAACACAAAGAGGCCAACAGCAACGTAGCTGAAAGCAACAACGCTGACCAAAAACTGCACCACAGCACGCAGACGCGAGCTTTTAATGTAATCGGTCACCACTTGCCACAAACCAATGCGGGCATGAATGGCAACCGCCAGCAAGGCCAGAAGCGTAAAAATTTTCATCCACAGCTGGGAGAAAAGACCAGCCCAAACCTCGTAGGTAACCTCAGGCGTTACCAGAAAAAAGCCCAGAATAAAGAGAACGTACAAACCCAAGACGGTCGCGGTTGCACGAATAGACACATAATCCTGTACGCCATCGCGTTTTAAGGATGCTTGATTTAAAACCATAACCAACCTCCTGCCAGAACGGCTAATACTACCCAAAGGCCAATAGCAACACGTGCGCTGGTGTTGCCGGAAGACAGCTCTTCCCAGTAACCCAAATCCATAATCATGTGGCGGATACCACCAATCAGGTGATACAACAGCACCGTGATGGTGCCCCAAGCCAGGAATTTGGCAAAGTGAGAGGTCATTACAGATTTCACCAGTTCAAAGCCTTCAGGTGAAGACAGTGAGACGGCCCAGGCCCATACCACCAGGATCAGGGCAATAAACATTGCCACGCCGGTTACACGGTGCAGGATAGAGGCTTTGGCAGATGCCGGAAGTGAAATTGTGGTCAGGTCGAGGTTTACAGGTCTTTGCTTTTTCACAGTTTCTTGTCCATCGACGCCCGTACACGAGCTTTAGTTGTGATTATTGAAGAACTGAATAATCAGTCATCACCCCAAGCATATACTGCCGGAAACCTGGCATGGTTCAGCGAGAAATACTGAGGAAGGTGAACTGTTTCAGCACCGGCAATAGTATATATTTCATGCCTTGTTATTACAATTTTTGTTTGGTTTTACAGGAAAAAATCCTGCGGCGGAACGTTGCCATAAAGGATGTCGTTCTGCAATACGACCAGAGTCGTATACTTATTGTGCAAAAACGCATTAAAATTGACTTTTGGGGTGGCTTTGCAGTTAGAATAGCCGCAGCATCCCCTTCTGATACTTAAATCAATTAATAGGAGAAATCCAATGGCAGATAAAAAAGCCGTCGTGCAGATCGATGACACATCGTTCGAGTTGCCTATCTATTCAGGTACGGCCGGCACCGACGTAATTGACGTTCGCGCCTTGGGTCAGCATGGTTATTTCACCTTCGATCCCGGTTTTATGTCGACCGGTTCTTGTGAATCGAAGATAACCTACATTGACGGTGACAAAGGCGTGCTGCTGCATCGGGGTTACCCTATTGAGCAACTGGCTGAAAAATCAAACTACCTGGAACTGTGCTACCTGCTGTTGGAAGGTGAACTGCCAAACCAACCGCAGTACGATCAGTTCGCCAACACCATCACGCGCCATACCATGGTGCATGAGAAAATCGCCTCTTTCTTCCAGGGCTTCCGGGTTGATGCCCACCCAATGGCCATGCTGTGTGGTGTGGTTGGTGCCTTGTCGTCTTTCTACCATTCCGATCTGGACATCAATGACCCGGAGCAGCGTAAACGCAGTGCCCACCGTCTGATTGCTAAGCTGCCGACCATTTCAGCCATGGCCTACAAATACACCGTTGGTCAGCCATTTGTGTACCCACGCAATGACTTGAGCTACGCTGAAAACTTCCTGCACATGATGTTCTCGGTTCCGGCAGAAGACTACAAAGTCAGCCCGGTACTGGCCAAAGCCATGGACCGCATTTTTATGCTGCATGCAGACCATGAGCAAAACGCCTCAACATCCACAGTGCGGCTGGCTGGTTCTTCTGGTGCCAACCCTTACGCCTGTATTGCTGCCGGTGTAGCCTCTTTGTGGGGCCCTGCCCATGGCGGTGCCAATGAGGCCTGCTTGAAGATGCTGCAGGAAATCGGCTCAGTAGACCGTATTCCTGAGTTTGTCGCCCGTGCCAAAGACAAAAGCGATCCATTCCGTCTGATGGGCTTCGGTCACCGCGTTTACAAAAACTTTGACCCACGCGCCAAAGTGATGCGGGAAACCTGCCATGAAGTGCTGCAAGAGCTCAACATCAAAGATCCGTTGCTGGATGTCGCGATGGAGTTGGAGCGTATTGCGCTGGAAGATCCGTATTTCATCGAGAAAAAGCTGTACCCGAACGTGGATTTCTACAGCGGCATCATCTTGAAAGCCATCGGTATCCCGACCAGCATGTTCACCGTCATCTTTGCGATGTCACGTACCGTCGGTTGGATTTCGCATTGGGATGAAATGCTCAGCGAAAAAGGCCACAAAATTGGCCGTCCCCGCCAGCTGTACACCGGTCACGCCAGCCGCGACTTGAAAGCAATTAACGAACGTTAATACACTGTTCTAATTAAAAAAAGCGACCTTAGGGTCGCTTTTTTTATCCCTTGAGCCCAATCAAAGTTGTGTTAGTATATTTGGATCTTTTTCTTTGCAGCCGGAGCTTGCATGACTTTTCAACTGACCGACACCATCAACAGCACGCAAGCAGCACTGAATCAGCTGCAGCAAGAGTTGCCGGTGTTAATGCAACCAGGTCAGTGGCAAGAGCGCTACCGCTTCCTGATGCAGCAGGCGAAACGACTACCACAAATACCAGAGCAACACCGACCGAACAGCGGGCTGATCGCTGGCTGTGAAAGCCGGGCCTGGTTGCTGCACTATCACAATCAGTCCAGCGATCAACACTTTTTCCTGTTTGAATCCGATGCCCGTATCGTGAAATCTTTGCTGGCTGTGCTGTTGTGTCAGATTAACGGCATGACCACCAAAGAACTGAAAGCAACTGATATAGAACACTGTCTGCAACGGCTGCACCTGACACAGCACCTGAGCCAGTCCAGAGCTCGAGGCTTAACTGCTGTTATCAAAAGGTTGCAAAGTATTCAGCAAAGCTAACAAATTCAGCCTTGGTTCAGTTAAGCTGCTATAATCTAGGAACAGTCATCCCCTAAACTCAGGTCAAAATGGATCGCTTTGACTCCCTTCGCCGGCAAATTAATGCCACCCAAACCAGAACTTTTAGCTGCCAGTTTGAAGGCCGCAAAGTCTGGGTAAAGCGTGCCGAGTTTGTGCAGCCACGTTGGAGCTGGCTGGGTAAGCTTCTGTCGCGGTTTAGCAAAAACCCATTGTTTATCCCAACTCAGGCCGCTGCCGGCCCAGAGGCTATCGTCGATGAAGCCAAGCGCTTGCGCTACCTGTGCGCGCTGGATGTTCCTGTACCTGAGTTAATTGCAGCTGAAGATGACTGGCTGGCGTTAGCCGATGCAGGACCCTCGCTCAAATCCTGGTTGCTTGCAGCTGCCACTTCAGACTCAGAGAAAAAGCAATTATTGCTGGCCGCTGCCGAAGCACTGGCCGCCCTGCACCAGTCAGGACGTTGGCATGGCCGACCCGCCTTGCGCGATATGGCCTGGGATGGCAAGAAAATTCGTTTTTTGGACTTTGAAGAAGACCCTGGTCGGGTGATGACGCCGGCGCAGTGTCAAGTTCGGGATCTGCTGGTGTTTGTGCATGGCTTGTACCGCTATTTACCCGCCAACAGTCCTATCATTGCCGACACCATTGCCCGCTACAAGCAGCTGGCACCGATGGCTGTCTGGCAGCAAAGTGTGCAATTGGTGGATAGCATGTGGCTGCTGTATCGTCTGACCCAGCTGCTGACTCCTGTGGCGGGTAAAGATGTACGCCAGGCTTACTACATGCTTCGTACCCTTCGCAGTGAGCAAGCCAAACGTCGCAGTCGGATCCGCTGGCTTATTATCACCAGCCTTGGTTTATGCTTTACCCTAGCTAACCATATTGACTAGCGTGAGCAACAAAGTCTTTGATTAAAGCCTGGCGGCTTTTTTTGCCAGCTTTTGCAACAGCCGCGCCACGGCCGCCATGCCAAAGCTGGCAGTCACCACAGTCACAGCGCCAAAACCACCACTGCAATCCAGCCGCATCGGGCCATTACCGCTCTGCTTTTGCTGACAGACAGTGCCATCCGGCCTCGGATACTTCAATTGCTCGGTCGAGTAAACACAATCAATGCCATAACGGCGTTTGGGGTTGCGACTGTAGTGATAATCACGACGCAAGGTATTGCGGACTTTGGCCAATAAGGGATCATGGGTGGTCTGGGTTAAATCCGCAATCTGGATTTGGGTCGGGTCGGTCTGGCCACCAGCGCCCCCGGTGGTGATCACCGGTATTTTATGTCGTTTGCAATGGGCAATTAAAGCGACCTTAGCCGCTACTGAATCAATGGCATCCACCACATAATCCAGCTCGGGTAGGATCAGCTCATTGAGGTTGTCTTTCGACACAAAGTCGGACACCGCATTCACCTGACAATCCGGCCAAATCGCCTGCAAACGTTCTGCCATCACTTCCACTTTATCTCGACCGATGGTCGCACTGCTGGTATGCAACTGACGATTGGTGTTGCTGACACAGATATCATCCAAATCGATCAGGGTAATACGGCCAATGCCTGAACGAACCAGCGCCTCTGCCGCCCAACTGCCTACCCCGCCAATTCCCACCACCGCAACATGCGCTTGTTGGAAATGCGCCAAAGCAATGCGACCATAAAGCCGGGCAATGCCAGCAAAACGCTCCTCGTCGCGGATCTCGATGCTTGCAGTTGCTTGTTCAATCAGTTGCATAGTCAGTTGTCATCGCTGTTGGGTTGCTGATACCCCGGCCAGCTAAGCTGCCATGGGCTGGACCATGGCTCAGGTAAGGCCGGACTGGCAGCCAAAAAATGCTGACCAGACTCTGGCCAGCATTGTAACCGAATCTGTTCGCCATGCCAGTCAAAACAAAGGGCACAGGCATGCAAATAACCGCGATCAGCCGGGCTGCCACCATAGAGTTCATCCCCCAGAATGGCACTGCCAAGGCTTTTCAACGCCACTCGGATTTGGTGGGTTTTGCCGGTCCAGGGTTTGACTAAAAATGCCCGTAGCCCCAGCTCTGCCAAACCATGACTGATGACATAGCTAACCGCCGGTTGCTGATGCGTTGGCAGCAACTTCCAGCTGCCCCGCCGGGCTTTGGTCATGTCGCCTTTCACCCAGCCTTGCTTGCGCCTGGGCTTACGATCACTAAGTGCCAGGTAGTATTTTTCGATGCGCTGCCTGGCAAAGCGCTCTGCCAAAGCCGCTGCTGCTGTCGATGACTTGGCCAGCAACAGGATACCGGAGGTCATTTTATCCAGCCGGTGTACCGGGTAAAGCTTGCAGTCAAACTGGCGCTCGGCTTGCACCACAAAACCTGCACCAGACTCAGAGTGAAAGCTGACACCCGCAGCTTTGTGCAGTGCCAGCCAATCCGAGTGCTCACGCAAACAGGCAATGGACTCAGTCATCTTGCTGTTGACAATAACGGCGCGCCGCAGCCAGGTCCTCAGGCGTGTCCACCCCATGCGGTGGGCTTTGCAGTGCCGTGGCTACATGAATTTTTTCACCGTACCAAAGTACCCGCAGCTGCTCCAGCGCTTCAATCTGCTCCAACACCGTCATTGGCCAGTTCAGGTAGGTTTGGATAAAACCAGCCCGATAGGCATAAATGCCCAGATGTCGGCGATAATGCGCTGCCAGTTGTTGACCGAACTTACGGTCACGGTCAAAAGGAACGGCCGCCCGACTGAAATACAAGGCGTAATCCTGTTGATCGGACACCACTTTTACCACATTGGGGTTGGTTAAATCATCGCTGTGCTCAATAGGCGCCGCCAGTGTTGCCATCTGTGCTTGCTGCTGACTGGCCAGATTGGTGGCCACCTGATTGATGATTTGCGGTGGAATAAAAGGCTCATCGCCCTGCACATTCACCACCACCGTCTGATCAGGCAACTGCAACTGCTGCACCACTTCGGCCAAGCGTTCCGTTCCAGAGCTGTGATCTGGCCGGGTTAGGCAAACCTCACCGCCAAAGGCAATCACCGCATCGGCAACCCGCTGATCATCGGTCGCCACCACCACCCGCTGTGCACCGCTGGCTTGCGCCTGACGGCGCACCCGCTCCACCATCGGCAAGCCACCGATATCGGCCAAGGGTTTACCCGGTAGTCGACTGCTGGCATAACGCGCCGGAATAACTACGATGAAGTCCATGCTTCGAGCTCCTCAGCAGATAACGGACGGGCTTCCGATTCCAGCATCACCGGCACCTGATCCCGAACCGGAAATGCCAGTTTGTCAAAAGTGCAAATCAGTTCCTGCTGCTTGGCAGCATACTTCAGCTTGCCTTTGCACAGGGGGCAAGCCAGGATTTCAGTTAACGCAACCGGCAAACTCATGGTAACTCCGTTTTAGGGCAATGCGCTGCCAGCCAGGCAGCAAGTTGTTGTTGGCTTTCCCGATCCAGCTCTGCTTCGACTTCCAGGTAAAACCAGCCAGCTTTTGCAAAAGCCTGACACTTCACCGCATCTTTTGCCGTCATCAGCAAAGGCGTGGGCAAAGACAGCAATTCCTGCTCGGTAAAATCATGATGGTCGGGAAAAAAGAAACGTTCCGCAATGCTATAGCCGGCTTGTTGCACTGTGATGGCAAAACGCTCCGGATTGCCAATGGCAGCCAGCAAGTGGACAGCCGACGATGTCGGCAACACAGTCTCAGCCTGCGCATCATCCGCCAGCAAAGGCCGTACCGCTTGCACCTTAAGCGACATCTTACCTTGTGCCAACGGATGCGAGCCACTGTTGGCAATCACCAGATCGGCGCTGTTCAAACGGGAAACAGGCTCGCGCAATGGGCCGGCGGGCAGCAAGAAGCCATTGCCGAAGCCGCGCTGGCCATCAATCAGCACCACCTCGAAAGAGCGTTGCAATCGGTAATGCTGCAAACCATCGTCGCTAATGATCAGATCGCACCGCTGTGCAGCCAGCAGCGCCCGACCGGCCGCAAGACGATCCGGGCAAACCACCACCGGGCAGCCCGATTGTCTGGCCAACAACAAGGGTTCATCCCCCACCTCGGCGGCGGTATGGTCCGGGCTCACCACAACAGGGTCCGTTATCCGGGCACCATAACCCCGACTAATAATGCCAGGGCGATAGCCCTGCTGCTGCAGCCAGCGGCACAGCCAAAGCGTAAAAGGCGTTTTGCCCGTCCCGCCGACGCTGATATTCCCCACCACCAGGACCGGTACCGGCAGTGACTCGCTGCGCAACCAGCCCTGCTGGTAAGCGTAACGTCGAGCGGCCGCCACCACAGCGAACAGCCAGCTCAGAGGCAACAGCAGCCAACACCAACGGGATGAGCGGTACCAGGCTTGTTCCAGACTCATTGCAGGCAACTCATGCTAAGCGACTCATTCTACAAGCTCAGGCAGGTTTGCTGCCAAACTGCATTTTATACAGCTGGGCATAAGCGCCATCTTGCGCCAACAGGCTCTGGTGATCGCCTCGCTCAATGATCTGCCCCTGCTCCATCACCAAAATTTGATCGGCATTTTCAATGGTGGACAAACGGTGCGCAATCACAATGTTGGTCCGCCCTTTCAACAGCTCGTCCAGCGCCGCCTGAATTTTGCGCTCGGATTCGGTATCCAGGGCCGAGGTCGCCTCATCCAGAATCAAGATCGGCGCCTGACGCAACAGTGCTCGGGCAATGGCGATCCGCTGGCGCTGGCCACCGCTCAGCGAGACGCCATTTTCGCCAATCATGGTGTTTAAACCATCCTTCATCTGGCTGGCAAACTCCATCACATGGGCTTTTTCTGCCACCTCCAGCAAACGAGCTTCAGGTACCGGCTCGGCCAAACCATACTGAATGTTGTTGGCAATGCTGTCGTTAAACAGCGTCACATGCTGCGAGACGATGGCCATTTGCTGCCGTAACGAACTGAGGGTGCAGCTTTTAATCGAAATGTCATCCAGCGTAATACGACCTTTTTCAATTTCATAAAAACGTGGCAGCAAGCTGGAGATGGTGGTCTTGCCACTGCCCGAGCGCCCGACCAGGGCCAATGTCTGGCCAGGCTGAACCTCAAAGG
Source organism: Alkalimonas delamerensis (assembly GCF_030717955.1). Taxonomy (NCBI): domain Bacteria; kingdom Pseudomonadati; phylum Pseudomonadota; class Gammaproteobacteria; genus Alkalimonas; species Alkalimonas delamerensis. The sequence goes on from NZ_JAUZVY010000002.1 coordinate 744,589, forward strand.
TCACATCTTTAAGCACCTGCTTGTCTTCATGGCCCGGGTAGCTGAAGTCAACGTGATCAAAGCGAATGTGGCCATTGACCCGATGCAAGGTACGGCTGCCGGTGTCTTGCTCCGTAGTCTGATCTAGAATTTTAAAGATGCTCTTGGCCGCAGCCAAACCACGTTGAAAATCACCATTGACAGTAGTCAGTTGCTTTAAAGGCCGTAACAACATCACCATCGATGAAACGATCAGGGTAAACTTACCCGCCGTTAGACTCTCCAACATCGCCGGTTGACTGGCCAAAAAGATAACAAAAGCCAGTGCAAAAGAAGCAATCAACTGCACCACGCCGGTACTCATCGCCTTGGCAGACTCCAGTTTGATATCCTGTTGCCGGGTGACGTTATTCACCTTGGCAAAACGCTCTTTCTCAATTTGCTGGCCCCCAAAAGAGAGGATGACCTTGTGGCCGTTGAGCATTTGCTCCGAACAGGTGGTCACCTGGCCCATCGCCGTCTGGATATGATTGCTGATTTTACGAAAGCGTTTCGAGACAAAGCCCACGATGATGGCAATCACAGGTGCTATCAACAAAAAGATCAGCGACAACTGCCAGCTGTGCCAGAACATCAACGCAATCAAACCGGTTACAAAAGCGCCCTCGCGGATCAACACAATCAAGGCTTTCGAGGTGGCTTGCTTTAGTTGCTCAGTGTCGTAGGTAATTTTGGAGATCAGATCGCCAGTGGAGTGCTTGTCATGGTAGGACACCGGCAAACGCATCAGGTGCTCAAAAAGTTGTTGTCGCATGTCTTTGACAATGTTGGCACCGACCCAGCTTAAGCAATAGGTCGCCATAAAATGAGAAGCGCCGCGAAATACAAACATAGCGACAATAAAGAGCGGTGCGTATTTCAAAAAATCCAGATCTTTGCCTTCAATCCCCTCATCAATAAACGGCTGCAACATCGAAATAAAGCCCACATCCACCAGGGCGTAACCCACCATGCCCAGCAGCGCAAACACAAAACCGATTCGGTAAGGCTTTAAGTAACCCAGCAAACGCCTGGAGGTTTTATTGGAAACATCACTGATATGCAAATTTCTAGTCCTGTAGTCTAGTTCTGTTTATTCTAGCGCCTAACCGCAGCGGGCACAGCCTTTGGCTGTACAGAATCCAGCCAATACGGCAGCCGGCGAGCGCGTTTGCTATATATTTGCACAGAATCAGGGGCCATGGCTATCTGAATCGTGCCCTGCTCTGCTGTGCTAAGATACGGGATCTGCAGCGCTTTCAATTGTGGAGGCGCGCTCATCACGTCTCCCCGGTTGCTCTGAACACTGATCACAGACAGCGGCTGAAGCTGCAACAAGGTATCCAACCGCATCGAGTTGGCGCTTCGGGTTGAGGTCAGCACCAGGTCGGCCCGCAGATCTGGGTAGTGCTGCAGCAGCGACCGCTCAGCACCAGCATCCAGTGCCGCCTTCACCAAAATACGCCAGCCTGCGGCCTTGAACCAAATAACACAAGGCGCAGCACCTCTGTCTTGCTCTGGCAACGCCAATACCACGAATCGGGCCGATAGCAGCTCCAGTGGAAACTGCTGACAACCCAGGCTTGGATGCGCTGTTGCAACATCGGTGATCAGCTGCACTTTAGGGTATTGCTGGCGTATCAAAGGCCAGTGCCCGAGCGCATCCACGCTATCCTCCGTCAGTAGCAAAGCATGCAACTGCCGAATGCCTTGCTGCTGCAAATAAGGTAAGACCTGCTCAGCCGTTGCACTGCGGCTGCCTCTGGCATAGCCCGCATCAATCAGCAGGCCATCTTTGCCATGCTGCAGCAAAATAGCCCGCCCTGGCCCGACATCCAGCAGATGCAAGCGCCAACCCGAGGCTGGCGTAGCGGCCGCCAGCAACGGCAATGCTGTTAACACCGCCAATGCCACCATCAATCGATGTGGAACCAGCCACACCAGCATCAAACTGACGGCTGGCAGCAGCAATAACCACCAGGGCAGCTCCGGCAGACGCCACCAGGCCCAGACGCTATCCGCCGCCAGCTGAAGCCAGGCCAATAAAGGCCAGAACATGCGATCGACCCAGGGCCACAACAGCAGAGCCCAATCGGGTACTAGCCACTGCACAACAGCCGTTAGCAACAAAGCCGGTATTGCCAGCAAAGCGGCCCAAGGGACAAACAGCAGGTTGGAGAGCAAAGCCAGCCAGGAAAAGCCACCAAAAAATAACAAGGTGAATGGCACCATGGCCAGGGTAATAAAGGCATGAAAACCCAGTAACTGCCAAAGACGTGCCTTGATGTCAACACCCGACGGCGGGCAGCGCCACAGGTAAAGGAAAATAAGCGCCACCGCCCCAACCGACAACCAAAAACCCACCGCCAATGCCCAGAGCGGCTGCAGCAACAACAACACCGACACCAGCAGCAGCCAGAAACGGTGGTAACTGAAGCGCTGCCAATGCCAGCTGCACAGCACCAGCAAAGCCAGGCCAAGCAAGGCCCGCACCGTTGGAATGGCAAAGCCGGCCAAAGCGGCATACAGCACCGCCACTGCAAAAGCCAGCAATAAACGCAGGCGCAATTGCCAAACAGCAGAAGCCCCAAGCAGGCGCAGTGGCAACAACAAAGTGCAGCACCAACCAAACACCAGGCCAATGTGCAGACCAGAAATCGCCAGCAAATGCCCAAGCGCTGAATGCCGAAGCCCCTGCCACTGCTCCGCTGAAAACTGACGCTCTCCCAAGGTTAATGCCAATAATAAATGCTGGGATGCCAGCTCTGCGGTGGCATCAAAAAGTGCGCTAAAAGCCCGCTGACGAAGCGAGCTGTCGTTCCCCAGCAAAATTGCAGCTTGTGTGGTCTGAACCCGCCCCTGCGCCACCTGCCGTTGCACCAAGGCTTGCCGCTCTCTGGAAAAGCCGGCTCGTTCGCTCCGGTCCTCGATCGGAGCAACTTGCAAAGGCAAACGCCACTCTTGGCCTGCATGCAATGGCTGCGAGGGCTCAAACCACTGCACCCGAATACGGTAACCGGCAGCAGCACCAGCGGTGAGCGTCAGTTCAAAGTGCATGCTTTGACCGTAGCTGCGGGGAATGGAGCTGATTTTTCCTTGCTGGTAATGGGTATCGGCCGTTAAAACGGCAACTACAGCCTGCTGGTGGCTCATCACAGCCCAGTGCCAGCTGATCAGGTAGAGCACCAGACCAAGGCAAAACCAGCAGCGTCGCCAGCTGAAAAATGCTACACTGACAACCAAGCCACAAAAGACAAAAAAAGGTGGAACTGCCGGTAAAAATAGCGACAATATGCAACCGATCAGAATTCCCAGACCCAGAGCCACCATGTTTACTTTGAGTAAATGAGTTGTAATGCCAAAGAAGACTATTCGAAAATACCTGCCAAATCCAGAGGTAATTCGTCAAAATAAAACGCTGCAGGTTTTTGGCACCTTGCTGCACGATGCCAATTTATGGCATTTGAACCGCCGCTCGGCGCGCGGCGCTATTGCTATTGGCTTGTTCTGGGCCTGGATGCCAATGCCTTTTCAAATGGTGGCTTCCGCGGCTGTCGCCATTCCGATGCGGGTCAATTTACCGCTGGCTGTGGCTTGCGTCTGGCTGTCCAACCCGCTCACCATGCCGGTGATGTTTTATTTGTGTTATCTGGTGGGATCGGCGGTGCTGGCAGCACCATTGGAACCTTTTGCCTTTGAGGCCAGTCTGGAATGGCTGGTTGGCAGCATGGCCACCATCGGCAAACCTTTTTTACTGGGCTGTTTGCTGATGGGCACCACGGCCAGTGTGGTTGGCTACTTTCTGATTGACTGGCTCTGGGTGTTGTCGATACGACGACAGCAACGGGATCGCCGCAATGGCAATGGCTTTAAGTCCTAGCCGCTAACTTACTACTTTTGCCCCAGTACCCGGGCAGGCATCACCTTGCTGGCCCGCCAGGCCGGGTACAAGGTTGCCAACAGACTCAGGCTCAGCGCAATCAACACTGTCCAGATCAGATCGCGCCATAAAAACAACGACGGCACAAAATCGATAAAGTAAATCGACGGGTCCAGAAAACTTTTACCGCTCACTTGAGACAGCAGGTAAAACACCGTTTCGATGTGGCGGCTTAACAGCCAGCCCAGTAAAGCACCAACACTGGTACCAATCAGGCCATTTAACCAGCCCAACCACATAAAAGTACGGATCACTGCGCCTGGTGCCAGCCCCATGGTTAGTAAGATGGCAATGTCTGACTCTTTTTCCCGCACCGCCATCACCAGGGTGGCCACAATGTTAAAGCAAGCAACGGCAATCACCAGCGCCAACACCAGATAAATGATGCTGCGCACCATCTGTATGTCCTGATACAAATGGCCCTGAGTTCGCATCCAATCCTGCAAATAGACATAATCAAGCGACATACCACCCAGCTCCCGCGCCACCTGATGCGCTGCAAACACATCCTGCAACTGAAAAGCAAAACCTTGCACCGTATCTGCTGGCATCGCCAGCCAGTCGGCCAAAGCTGGCATCGCCACCCAGGCCTGCTGGTAATCAATCTGGCCACCGACCTGAATAATGGCCGATACCGTCAACACCACAGTCTGACTGCGGGCCAAACGGCCGTCCGGGCTGAACTGCGGCAGCATCAGCTGCAACTGGTCACCCACGTCCAAGGCCAGTGCCTGTGCCAGACCCGCTCCTAAAATAATGGCATCCGGTTGCAGACTATCCAGCTGTCCGGCTTGCAGATAACGGCTGAAATCGGTAATCCCCAGCTCAGCGGACAACACGATGCCTCGCACCGATGCCCCTTTGACCAGCTGACCACTGCGCAAAATGCCATTGCTTTTAATGTAAGGCGCTGCTGCTGTCACCATTGGATGTTCGGCCATCTGCGCCAGACTTTCAGGCCAGTCGTGCAACTGCCCCTCCACCGAATGCAACTCAATATGAGGGATCACCGCCAACAACCGATCTTTTAGCGCCTGTTCAAAGCCATTCATTACCGACAGCGCCAAAATCATCACCGCGACCCCTAAGCCAATGCCCAGGGTCGATGAGGCAGAAATAAAGCGAATAAAGGCATTGCTGTGGCGGGTATGGCGATAACGACGCGCCAACTGCCAGGACAGCGATTCAGCCAGGCGCTCACGCATCGGACGACTCCAGCAGCCCGTCCTGCATCCGGTAAAAATGGTCGCATTTACCGGCCAGCTCCGGATCGTGCGTCACAATGACAAAGCTGATGCCAAGCTGCTGATTGAGCTCTCGCAACAAGGCATAAATTGACTCGGCTGTCTGGTGGTCCAGGTTGCCGGTGGGTTCATCAGCCAGCACCAGGGCCGGTTGTGCCACCAAAGCGCGGGCAATGGCAACGCGCTGCCGCTCACCGCCACTGAGCTCAGCTGGCCGGTGCGACAACCGATGCGCCAGCCCCACCCGCTCCAACATGGCCCGTGCCGCTTGCTCTGCTTTGGCCACCCGCTCGCCACGGATCCGCAGCGGCATGGCGACATTTTCCAGCGCAGTAAAGTCCATCAACAAATGATGAAACTGATAAATAAAACCCAGCTGCTGATTCCGCAAACGAGCCTTGTCGCGCTCAGAAAGAGCAGCCAGGTCCTGCCCCAGCAGCAGCAACTGACCGCTGTCGGGTTGCTCCAATGTGCCCAATAAATGCAGCAAGGTGCTTTTTCCTGAGCCCGAGCTGCCCACAATGGCCACCATACTGCCGCTGTCCACTGCGATATCAACCCCATTGAGGACCGGCGTCCGGTGTGCCCCATCGCGAAATGCTTTGACCAGTTGCCGGCCTTCTATCACCTTATTCATCACGTAAAACTTCCGCTGGTTGGATTTGTACCGCCCGCCAGGCCGGATAAAGCACGGCCAAAAATGTCAGCAACAATGCGCTGCACACAATCAGCAGGATTTGAGAGGCCTCAATCACCACCGGCAGCTCAATGCCCCCGGCAATCTGCAGCCCCAGCAGCCCCAGCAAGGTATTGATGGAACCGCTCAGCAACACCCCGACCAGAGCACCCAAAAGAGCGCCAATCACCCCATTGCTCATGCCCTGCACCGCAAAAATGGTAAAAAGCTGGTGATTTTGCATGCCCTGCGTTTTTAAAATGGCCACTTCGGCCTGCTTTTCCGTCACCATCATCACCAAAGCCGAAACAATGTTAAAGGCTGCCACCGCCACAATCAGCAGCAACATCAACCACATCATGGCTTTTTCCATCGCCACCGCTGCAAACAACTTGCCATGGCTTTGGCGCCAATCCTGCACTTCAGTAAAAACACCCTCAGACTGCAATCGCTCAGCCAATGCCGGTGCCGTAAAGGGATCGCGCAGCTGAATACGCCAGGCAGTATCCGCCGCCTGACTCGGCAACAGCCTTTGCAATTCATCCAGTTTCACCACCGCCAACACCTGATCAAGCTCCGAGCCGGTTTCCAAAATGCCCACCACCTGAAACAAGCGTTGCCGCGGCATCCAACCCAGCGGCGTGTAGCTGCCGCCTTGCGCCAGCGACAAGCGCAGTGAATCACCCAGGCCAACATCCAGCTCTTCAGCCAGCTGGCGGCCAAGCACAATGGGAAAACGTTGCTGCTGCAGCTGCTGCCACTGCCCCCGGATCAGACTTTGCGCCATAAACTCGGGCAACTGACTGGTATCCACCCCTTGCAACTGCACTGGCATCAATTGCCGGGGCGATTGCACCAGGGCTTCGGCTTGTAGGAAAGGACTGATTTGCACAATGCTCGGATAGCGGGCGGTCAATTGTTGCTGCCACTGCGCGGTTTGCGGCTCGGCTGGTTGGACGATCAGGTGCGGCAAGACCCCTAAGATGCGTTTTTTCAGCTCGGCTTCAAAGCCATTCATCACCGAGCTGACCAAAGTAAGCGCCATCACGCCTAAAAAGATCCCGGCCATGGAAAACAACGTAATGAAGGATATAATGGCGTTTCCTTTGCGGCTTTGGCTGTAACGCAAACCGATCCACAAACTGACTGGTAGCTGCATAGGCGATTCGGATCTTCAGGACAAGGTCGTAGTAAAGTGGTAAAGTGAGCGACATAGTAGCAGACAAAACCGTGTTCAGCATCCAAAAACAGGCAACGGCATGGAACCAGCGCAACTCAAGCGGCTAAAAGAAGATTTTGCCGATTACTTTCAAATCGAGCACAGCATTGCCATCAATGCACAGCCCTTCGCTGGCGATGGTGAGCAGCTGAGCGACGACGATTTCCTGCAACTGATGCCAGAGCCATTCCGGCTGGCCAGCGAGCAGGTGCAGCTTAACAGCGCCTCCATTCGTAACCTGTCCCGGTTGGGTGAGGCCGCTACCGAGCTCAGTCTTTATTTGCAGCAGTTGGCGAAAAAAGTCGATCTGATGATGCATTACATTTTGCAGCAGCAAGACAGAGCCGAAGATCGCTACTACACCCACAGCTATGGCGGCTCAGGCCTGTGTTTGCTGAGCAAAACGCCTTTTGCCGTCGGCGACTGGCTGCAATTAAAAGTCTTTCTGGCCGAAGGCGAAGGTGCGGTTTTTTGTCTTGGCCAGGTGCTGGAGTGCCGGCAACAGAATGACGGTGCTGATGGCAGTGACAGCTGGCAATGCGATGTGGTATTTCGTCACATTCGCGAGCTGGATCAGGAGCTGATCGTCCGGGCCAGCCTGCATGAACAAACCCGGCAACTGAAATTGAAGAAACAGCTGCGCGATGCAGCCGACTAGTTTATCGAAGGAATCAAGGTGTCAAACTACGCATTACCCAGTGAATGGACCCGACAAGATGCAGTGATGCTAACCTGGCCCCACTCGGCCACCGATTGGGCGCCGATGCTGGACGAGGTGGAACAAGTCTACCGTCAACTGGCAAAAGAAATTGCCAGCCGCGAGCAGCTGGTGGTGATCTGTCACGATGCCCGCATCAAAGCCCGGGTTCAGGCCATCGCCCAAGAGCTGCAATTGCCCGCCAAACAGCTGCACCTGGTCGAAGCCCCCTGCAACGATACCTGGGCCCGTGACCATGGCCCTATTACCGTCCTTGACGAAGAAGGCAGCCCTTGTCTGCTGGATTTCACTTTCACCGCCTGGGGCGATAAATTTGCCGCCAACCTTGATAACGACATCAACCAACAACTGTTTCAGGCAGATTGTATCGCCGACATTCCGAAAAAACGCATCGATTTGGTGCTGGAAGGCGGTGGCATCGAGTCCGATGGCAAAGGCAGCCTGCTGGTGACCAAAAAATGCCTGCTAAACCCCAACCGCAACCCCCAGCTGAACCAGCAGCAAATTGAGCAGCAACTTTGTCAGCACCTCGGCATGCAGCGAGTACTCTGGCTGGAGCATGGCTACCTGGCTGGCGACGACACCGATGCCCACATCGACACCTTGGTGCGCTTCGCTCCAAACGACACCCTGGTCTACGTCAGTTGCGACGACCCGGCCGATGAGCACTTCAATGAGCTGCAAGCCATGGCCCAGGAGCTGGCTGAACTGACCACGCTGGATGGCAGACCTTACCACCGTATCGCCCTGCCCTGGCCAGCCGCCAAGTTTGACGCCGAAGGCGAGCGCCTGCCAGCCAGCTACGCCAATTACCTGATCATCAATGGTGCCGTGCTGGTGCCCACTTACCACGACAGTCAGGACAGTGTGGCTTTGGCGCAAATTCAGCGGGCCTACCCGGATCACCAGGTGGTTGGGGTGCATTGCCTGCCCTTGATCCATCAATACGGCAGTTTGCATTGCGTCAGCATGCAGCTCCCTGCCGGTGTGCTCAAATCCAGCCTTTAACCACCAACCCATTGCAGACTTCATGATAAAACCTATTCTTGATCGCTTGCCTGCCGTAAAAAAAAGCGGCGACCTGATCCACTGGGGCCAGTTGATTGGCGCCGGTCTGCCGCTGCTGATCAGCGAGCAGGCACAACAGCAGCCCGGCGTTTACCTGCTGGTGGTGCCCGATACTCCGACCGCCCTGCGGCTGGAGCAAGAGCTGCGGGTCTTTGCCGCGCCCTCGCTCAGCATTCTAAGCTTCCCGGACTGGGAAACCCTGCCGTACGATGTGTTCTCACCGCATCAGGACATTATTTCGCAGCGGTTGCGCACCTTGTACCAGCTGCCCAAGCAACAAACCGCTATGGTCATCGTGCCCATCAGCACCTTGCTGCTGCGGGTCTGCAGCCCGGCCTACCTGAACCAGCACAGCCTGCTGGTTCAAACCGGCCAGCAGCTGGATTTGGTGCAACTGAAGCAACAGCTCACTGCCGTCGGCTACCGGGCGGTGGATCAGGTGATGGAGCACGGCGAGTTTTCTGCCCGCGGCTCTTTGCTGGACTTGTACCCGATGGGCAGCAACCTGCCGTACCGGATTGATTTTTTTGACGATGAAATCGACGGCATCCGGCTGTTTGACCCGGAAAGTCAGCGCACGCTGGAGAAAGTCGAACAGATTGAACTCTTACCAGCGCATGAGTTTCCAACCGATCAGGTAGCAATAGAGCGCTTTCGCAGCCAGTACCGCCAACAGTTTACTGCCCGTACTGAGCCAGAATCCTTGTACCAGCAAGTCAGTAAGGGGCTGTTTCCAGCCGGTATCGAGTATTATTTCCCGCTGTTTAGTGAAGACACCGCCACCCTGTTCGATTACCTGCCCAAGCACAGCCGTTGCCTGCTGCTGGGCGATCTGCAGCAGAGCGCAGACAAATTCTGGCGCGAGCTTAACAAGCGCCACCATGACAGAGGCATCGACCCGCTGCGCCCCTTGCTGCCGCCCGAGCAGCTGTACCAACCAGTCGATCAGGTTTTTGCCCGGCTTAAAAACTTTGGCCGCATTCGGCTATCCGCAGCGGCATTGCCGGCAAAGCAAGGCAGCGACAATGCCCCTTGCCAGCTGCTGCCGGATCTCAGCATTGCCCATCAACACAAGCAGCCGCTGCAAGGGCTGAAAGATTTTTTGCTGACACTAAAGCAGCAGCAAGGCCGGGCACTGTTTTTGGTCGAAAGCGAGGGGCGGCGTGAGAGTTTGCTGCAACTGCTGAAGACCATTCACATCAGCCTGCCGCAGTTTGACAGCCTGAATGCTTTTGTTGGCAGCAAGCAGGATCTCGGCATTCTGGTCGGCCAGCTGGAGCAAGGCGTCTTGTTGCAGTTGGAGCAGCCGCTGGCGCTGATCAGCGAAAACGAACTCTTTGGCCAGAAAATCAGCCAACGGCGGCGGCAAAAGCGCAGTCAGCAAGTCTCAGCCGATACCATTATCCGCAACTTAGCCGAGCTTGCCCCGGGCCAGCCGGTGGTGCATTTGCAGCACGGCATTGGTCGCTACCAGGGCTTGCAGGTACTTGATGCCGGTGGCATCAGCGCCGAGTTTGTCACCATCGAATACGCCGGCGGCAGCAAGTTGTATGTGCCGGTGGCGGCTTTGCATCTGCTTAGCCGCTACAGTGGCTCCGAGCCCGAGCATGCGCCCTGGCACAAACTGGGGACCGACGCCTGGGAGCGCGCCCGGAAAAAAGCCGCCGAAAAAGTGCGGGATGTGGCCGCCGAGCTGCTGGACATTTATGCCCAGCGCGCCTTGCAAAAAGGCTATGGTTTTCAGCTGGATAAAGCCGAATACGCGGCCTTTGCCGACTCTTTCCCCTTTGAAGAAACACCGGATCAGGTCGATGCCATTGCCGCCGTGTTGCACGACATGCAGCAACCCAAAGCGATGGACCGGCTGGTCTGTGGCGATGTCGGCTTTGGCAAAACCGAAGTGGCGATGCGGGCCGCCTTTGTGGCGGTGCACGATCGCCATCAGGTGGCCATTTTGGTGCCCACCACCTTGCTGGCCCAGCAGCATTTTGAAAACTTCCGCGATCGCTTTGCCAACTGGCCGGTTCGGGTGGAAGTGATTTCCCGTTTTGTCAGCAGCAAAGAGCAACAACAGATTTTGCAAGACGCGGCCGACGGCAAAGTGGATATCCTGATTGGCACCCACAAATTGCTGCAGGACGACATTCGTTTTGCCAACCTTGGCCTGTTGATCGTCGACGAAGAACACCGCTTTGGCGTCAAACAAAAAGACAAAATCAAAGCGCTTCGGGCCAACATCGACATTTTAACCCTGACCGCCACCCCTATCCCACGTACGCTAAATATGTCGCTGTCCGGCATGCGGGACTTGTCCATCATCGCCACCCCACCGGCTCGCCGGCTGGCGGTAAAAACCTTTGTGCGTGAATTTGATGAAGCGCTGATCCGCGAAGCCGTGCTCAGGGAAATCATGCGCGGCGGTCAGGTGTATTTTCTGCACAACGATGTCGCCACCATCGAAAACATGGCCGAGCAGCTGGGTACTTTGCTGCCCGAAGCGCGCATCGCCATCGCCCACGGCCAGATGCGTGAGCGCGAACTCGAACGCATCATGGCCGATTTCTACCATCAGCGCTTTAACCTCTTGCTGTGCTCCACCATTGTCGAAACCGGCATCGATGTGCCTACCGCCAACACCATGATCATCAACCGGGCCGATAAATTTGGTCTGGCGCAACTGCATCAGTTGCGCGGCCGGGTTGGTCGCTCGCATCACCAGGCTTACAGCTACCTGCTAACGCCACCGGTAAAACGACTGACTGCCGATGCAGTCAAACGGCTGGATGCCATCGCCAGCCTGGAAGACCTGGGCGCCGGCTTTACACTGGCCACCCACGACCTTGAGATCCGCGGCGCTGGTGAACTGCTGGGCAGTGAGCAAAGCGGCCAAATCGAGTCCATTGGTTTCCACCTGTACATGGACATGCTGGAGCAAGCGGTCAGCGCCCTGAAAGAAGGCAAAGAGCCGTCGCTCGACCAGCTGCTTAGCCAGCAAAGTGACATTGAGCTGCGGATCCCGGCGCTGCTGCCAGAAGATTACATTCCCGATGTCAGCATGCGGTTGTCGTTTTACAAAAAGCTGGCTTCGGCCCGCAACGAGCACGAACTGGACGACATCCAGGTGGAACTGATCGACCGCTTTGGCTTGCTGCCCGATGCCAGCAAAAACCTGGTGGCGTTGTCGGCACTCAAACTGCAAGCGCAACAGCTGGGCATTAAACGGATTGAAGCCACGGCTAAAGGCGGTATAGTAGACTTTATGGAGCAAACCCGGGTGGCACCGGGTTACATCATTGAGCTGCTCCAGACCCGGGGCCGTGAGTTTAAACTGGAAGGCGGCCAGAAATTACGCTTTATCAGTGAACTTACCGACAGTTCAGCCCGACTGAGTTACATCAAACAACTGCTGGCGGACTTTGCCAGCCATCAAACGGAGCATGCATGAAACAGATCGCATTCGTCAGCCTGCTGCTGGCTGGCCTGCTAACGCCAGTGTTGGCCACGGAAGTCGCTGCTGAACGGGTGGTGTCCGGCGATCGCTGGTTCGAAATCGAGTTTGTGCTGTTTCAACGCACACCGGCAGCCGATCTAATCGAAAGCTTCCCACTGAAGGACGCAGCGCCACAACCCGCGCGCTATTTTGATGTGCTCAAGCCCTTTTACCAGCCAGATATTCAGCCGCTACTGCAACAGCTGGCGCTGTGCCCGACGCCACAAAAGTCTGAGCCAACCGATAGCACGGTCGATTGGCGTCAGTATCTGCCAAGCTTTGAACAACCGAAAATCGACGGCATCTGCATTTTCGAGCCACAACCGCCGCTGTGGCAGCAATCGCTGTTTAGCAGACACAGCGTCATCGATACCCTGCCAATGCCAGCGCAGTTGGCACAAAGACCCGGTGGCACTGGACAGCACCGCAACGGGCCTTACCTGATGGCCAGTCAGGAACTGACCTTTGGCGATATCGTGCAGCGCTTACGTCGTCAAAGCGATATTGAGCTCTTACTGCATGCGGGTTACCGCCAGGCGCCGGTTACCGAGCGGCGCAGCATTCCCAGTCGTTGGTACGCAGGCAAGAACCTGACCGCACACTTCTCCGGGCGGGAGTCGCCAAGCCAAAGTGAAAGTCCGCTGCGGCCAGGTCAAATCAGCCTGGTCCGTCCCGGCTTAATGCAACGGATTGAGCAGCACTACCAACGCCTGCTCAACCAGAACGAGCCCGCTCAAGACTATGGTCAACGCATCGACTTGCGCGAGCTAAGCCCGGAACAGCTCGCTAGCCCCTGGTGGCAGCTGGATGGCTTTATTCGGTTGCATTTGGATCACTACCTGTTTGTCAACACCGACTTTATCCTCACCAGTGAAATTGAACCGGGCCAATTACTGCCCCATCGCATCCAGTTTAGCCGGCGTGTGATCAGTGGTGAGATGCATTACATCGACCATCCGAAACTGGGCATGATCCTGCAAATTCGCCGCTTCCAACCTCCGTTGCAAGCGGCGCAATAGCTGAAATTATACCCAATCCGGGTTTGACAACTGGTTTACTTTCAGGTAACCTTCAAACCGGTAACAAATCGAAACACTTTGAGCCTTACAAAAGCTTTAACTGCCTTTTAGAATCAATGGACTTAGTTTAGTCTCACCGGGTGAAGCATGGAGCCACTAGAGTCGCAACCACAATTTTCTGCCTGGCAGATCGTGATCTTATTGTTATTGCTGTTTGTCACGACAGTAGGTCTGCCGATGATTAGCTGGCTGTTTCCTGCTGTGGGCATGCTGCTCGACAGTGCGACCTTGCAGGTGCTGATACCTTTGGCCAGTCTTGGTCTGGTGATCTTTCTGTTCGAACAGTGGGGCATGGTACAACTCAAACCCTATTTGATGAGCTCAGGCCTAACACTCCCCCTGCTGGCCAGTTTCGCTCTGCTCTATCCACTGCTGTCTTACTTTTAACGCTCTTACTGCCAGCTCTCTTGCCTTAGGGCTTGTTTTCATTGCCTTCACGCCTTTTTCCGATCCACCGGATCCAGTATACTGACCCGTCCTATCCTTGATTGAAGCTAGTCCATCATGTCAATTAACTGGTTCCCGGGCCATATGCACAAAGCCCGTAAAGAAATTGCTGAGGTGATGCCCCAGGTCGATATCATCATCGAGATGTTGGATGCCCGCATTCCCTTTTCCAGCGAAAACCCACTGGTGAACCAACTGCGCAAAGACACCCCTTGCATCAAGGTGCTGAACAAAGCGGATCTGGCCGATCCGGTGCGCACCGACCTCTGGGTGCAACATCTGGAGCAAGAGCGCGGCATACGGGCTCTGCCGACCAGTCAGCATGAGCCGCAGGCGATTAAACGTCTGCTCGAACTCTGTGAGCAACTGTTGCCAGAAAGGAATTTAGAGCTTAAAGGGGCCCGGGCCATGATCATGGGCATCCCCAATGTTGGTAAATCGACCTTTATCAATATCCTGGCTGGACGCACCATTGCCAAAACCGGCAATGAAGCCGGTGTCACCAAAACCCAGCAACGAATCAAACTGGAACAAAATGTCGTGCTGACCGACACCCCCGGTTTTTTATGGCCCAAACTGAGCCCGGCCAGTTGCGGCTATCGATTGGCGATTACCGGTGCCATCAAAGACACCGCTTTTGATTACGCCGACATTGCTTTGTTTGCCGCCGACTTTTTGCTGGAGCACTATCCGGATGCTGTGCTGCAGCGCTATGGTCTGGAAGAGCTCCCCCAGCAAGGCCTGGAACTTCTGGATGCCATTGGTGCCAAACGGGGCTGCATGCGTAAAGGCGGTGTGGTCGATCTGCAAAAAGCCGGCACCCTGCTGATTGGCGATCTTCGTACCAGCCAGTTGGGCAGGCTGACTCTGGAAACCCCTGATATGGTGCAGCGCGAATGCGCCGAGGCAGAGCTCGAAGCGGCAGCCAAAGCCAAAGAAAAGGCCGAGCGCGAAAAGCTGCGCCAGCAACGTGCCCGGAAAAAGTACCGGTAACTCCAATCGAAACGGTGAGCATGACGGCAATGCTGAAAAAACTCCTGAAAGCCCGGGCAGTATTTATGCTCAGCGAAAAACTGATTAAGTTGCTGGCCGGAGCGGTGCTAACCATTCTGCTAGCACGCCTGCTTGGTGCCGGTGAGCTTGGCGTCTTTGCCATTGTGATGGCCTGGAGTGCTTTTCTGGTGCCCATTGGCAGCATGGGGCTGAACAACATCGTGGTGCGCCGCATGCAGCAAGAGCAAAGCAGTGAAGGTGCCATGTCCTTGCTTTACACTGCAGTGGCACTGCGCCTGTCGACAGCATTGCTGGCGGCGGTGGCGGCTGTAACGCTGTTCTGGTGGTGGTATCCGGAACTCATGCAGGGCTACACCGGCCTGGCCATTCCCATGCTCTTTGTACTGCAAAGCTTTTTTGGCTTGCTGCTGTTTGAGTTCTACCTGAACTACCAAGGCACCTTTCGCAGCCTCGCGGTGGTAAAAATCGCCATCACCTGTGCCAGCTTCGCCATCAAGCTCTTGCTGTTGCTGAGCGGCTTTGGCATTGCCAGCCTGCTGTGGCTGACCGCACTGGAGTTTCTGCTGGTTGGTGTCAGCCAGTACCTGTTGTACCGCAAGAAACAACAACCCTGGCCCGGCAGCGAGCGAGCCTGGCCGGGATTCTCCTGGCGATTTGTCCGGTTTAACCAGGCCAAAGCCTTGCTGCAGCGCTCCGGCTGGCTTTGGGTTTCGGGCATCGTGTCGGTGATTTACCTGAAAATTGATTTGGTGATGCTGGGTGCCATGGCCGGCAGCGAACAAGCCGGGCTTTATGCGGCGGCCAGTCGTTTGTCCGAGTTGTGGTATGTCTTTCCGGCCACCCTGGCAGCACGCTATTACCCCGATATGCTCAAAGCCTACCAACAAGGTTGGTCGGGTTACCTTGCCCGGCTGCGGCGCTTTGCCGGCATTTTTCTGGCTGCAGCCCTGGTGATCGCGGTCCTGATGTCGCTGCTGGCCAGTTGGCTGGTACCCACTTTGTTTGGCAGCGATTTTGCCCCGGCCATTGCGGTATTGAAAATTCATATCTGGGCCGGTTGCTTTATTTTTGTCCGTTACCTGATTAGCCAGCACCTGGTGATCACCGAGCAGGAGCCACTGTCGCTGCTCAGTCATGGTGTCGCCGCACTGATTAACGTAGGCCTGAACTGGTGGCTGATCCCCATCATGGGGATCCAGGGCGCCGCCTGGGCCACCCTGATTGCCTATGCCTATGCCTCGTTCTTCTTTTTGTTTTTTTCTGCCCGAAGCCGCCAGCAGTTGTGGCAACTGCTGCGGTTGTCGCCTAAGGAGCCCCAATGACAACCCCCAGCTACCGCATCGAAATCAAAGGTGTGCAGTTTCGCAATAAAGGCGCTTACCTGATGTTACTGGCTTGCCTGGATGGACTTCGTGCACTGCCACAGACCGAGCTGGTGCTTTCCCCCGGCCCCAACCTGCCCTACCCGGAGCGTGCCCGGCTGGGTGCCTGGCAAAAATTGTCCTTTCGCCGCAAAGGCATGGATTTAACGCCCTGGATTGGCCGGCTGCCAGCGCCCATCATTCGCTTGTTCAATCGCTACGGCATGGTGACCGAGCAGCAAGTGGATGCGGTATTGGAAGCCAGTGGTTTTGCATACGGCGACCAATGGCCGCTGCAATTTTTGCAAAATACCGCCCGTGAAGTTGAACGCTTCGCCAAGGCCGGTAAGCCCTTTATTTTTATGCCTCAGGCGTTCGGCCCTTTTAAAAGTGAAGCCAGCAAAGCCGCGATGCGGCAAATTATTCAGCATGCCCGGCTTATTTTTGTCCGCGATGCGGTATCGAAACAACACCTGGAAAGCTGCCTGTCGCCGTTGCCTGCGCATGTGATTCAGTGCCCTGACTTTACCATTGGCCTAAAGCCAGCCAGCTTGCCAGCAGTCGACCAGCCCTATGCGGCCCTGATCCCCAACAACAAGGTCATTTCTCCCTACCATCACGCCGACGCTGGCCAATTGAAAGACGATTACCTCAATGCCTTTGTCGCAGCAGCCACCCTGCTGCAACAGCGTGGCATGCAGGTAAAGCTGGTGAACCATGAAGGTAAGGAAGATGCCGCCTTGTGTCAGCATATCCAGGCCAGAGTCCCCGGCACTGAAGTGGTGGAGCTGGCGGATCCTTTGCAGGTAAAAGCCTGCATTGGCGCTGCCAGCCTGGTGGTCAGCTCCCGCTTCCATGGCGCCATCAATGCGCTGAGCCAGGGTGTCCCTTGCATAGCGACCAGTTGGAGCCATAAGTACCGTGAAATGATGCAGGATTTTGGCATGGAGGATTACTGCATTGAGCAGCTGACCGCAGATAAGCTCTGTCAAAGCATCGAGCAGCTGCTCGGCCCGAAATCGGACGCGGTAGCCACACTAGGCGAACGAAAGGATCAGCTGCTGCAACAAAACCAGCAAATGTGGCAGCAGCTGTTGGAGCAACTCAGATAAACCCCTTTCGGAAACGCCCGCGCGGCGGGCGTTTCCGATTATCACAGCCTGTTAATCATGAAAGCGCGAACGCGCCCGGGTAGTGTCGTAAAGATTTACCGGCTTAAGCAGCGGCTGACCACCATCGCGCGCAATCGGCACCCAAGGGATCACCCCTTGGCCTTTGGCTGAGCGCAAAGTAAATAAATCAAACGGAATGCTGATGTAAAAACCTTTGGTAAAACTGCCTTCACCGTAGTCGGCCGAGGATACATTGGTGAAAGCTGCATGAGCTCCAACCTGAATACCACTGTTAAAGCGTCTGGCAAAGGAAATTTTCACCCCGTCATCCCCCGCCAGAAAACGCCCTATGTTTAAAGTAAACAAGATGTCGTCAAAAAACTCTGGCTGCCAGTATATATTGGCATGCCCGGTCACCACACTGTAATCCATAAAGTCGAAATCATTCTCAAAGGAGCGTTGCCGTACCCAATTGATATCAAAGCCAAAGGCCAGGTTGCTGTCGACCGGACGATACAAAACTTCAGTACCGACACCACCAAACATCGACTCAAGATAACCACCGTAAGTCTGCAGATACCAATTCGGTGCCGGGTTGTTTTGCCAATGAGCAAACAGGTTTTCCATGGTCAGGGTGCTGCGGGTGACGTACTCACGGACATAGGTTCGTACCCTTGGCAATGGGGTATCAAAGCTGTCGACTGTAAAATTAAACTTGTCGAAGTTTTCCAGTAAAGTGAGCTTCGCAGTGCCATTGAATGAAAGACCGGAGTTGAACTGATAGCCGGCAGACCCCAAGAGCCCACCCTGGTACATAAAGAACACCTCAGGATTACCAAAACTTTGGATCCAGAAAGTTTCTGCACCATAGTAGAGCCCGCTATGCTCGGTTGTCTGCTGCCAGGCTTTACTGGAAACCGGATCAATGCGCTGAAAGCTGGACGGTACATCAAGCTCCGGCGTTTGATAGGTCACAGCCGCAACGAAGGCACTGGCATCGACCACCGTCTCCACCATAGGTTGATGCCCCTCCAGCACCACAATACGGTACTGCTCAACAGAGCGCGGTAATTCTGCGGCCAGCACACGGCCGACACGTTCGATTGCAATGTCCTGGTCCCGATACATCACCTGATTTCCGATCAAAACGGCTTTATCATCGGTCACCTCGATACTGCGCAGCATGAAACCAGCCTCGCGCCTTAACATCGACGCCAATTGTTGCCGAGCGATCTCTTCATGGCTTCTTACCGGGCTTTCAGTCACCTCACGCGGTGCAGGATCGAGTTTCAGCTGTGATAAGCTATGCAAATCAAAGGTGTAATGAACACCGAATCCAAAGGTGTTGCCGCGCTGATAATTCAGATTGAAGTCAAAGTTGCCCCACTGGTACAAAGCCCCCGCATTCCAGCGACTGCTTTGCACCATCTCAATGCCTGCACGATCCCGGCTGTAATCGTTGCCTTCGTACTCAAGCTTTAGACGAAGGGGCTGCCAGGGCGTTTGGTACTCAATCCCCCCAAATAAGGACGATGGCCCTTTGAAAAAGCGCTGGTAGTCGATCTTCCCCCCCTGGCCTGAAAAGCCAGAGGGACGCTCACAAAAAGCATCACTCAGATCGCAAAACGGGTTGCGGGTGTTGCCAGCCGCGCCCAGATAACCCCAGCCCATCCCCAGGCTTAAATCAACAGGGCCAAAGCGTTTGCTGGCGACTAAAAACTCACTCTCAAAAGTACCGGTGCCGCCAAAGTCGCGAAAACCTACTGCAATCTCAGGCAACCAATAGCTTTCCTGCCACAAGCGAAACTTGGCATCAATGCCTTTATCTTTGTAGGTTTGATCGCCACTGAAACCGGGAAAAGGACTGTAAAGGCGGTTGCGGATATCGGCATAGCGCAACGTCGCTTCCATCCAGGGAAACAACATCAAACTGGCAGTCCAAAAACGATACTCATCGTTATCGCTGTAACCCACTGCCAGTCGACCGTCGCCGGCCATGCGGGCAACCGGAACCTGAATCAAACCCGTGCCACCATGCGAGCCCTGACTGGGCTCGACCGCTTGCGCAGGAATAGCAAAGCCTTCTGCAGCATAGCCAAGCGGTGCGGCCAGAGCCAAGGCCAGGGTCGACAATCGAAAAAAAGGAAAGCGCGGTTTTACAACAATGCTCATGGTGTAATCCTGTGCACAGCAAGCTGAGCAAGTTCTTGATTTAGGTTGCGAAATTCTCTTGGTAAAATACTAGGATGCAACGGAAAGACAATTAGGCTGCCCGGCATAGCTTCCGCATGTTCTCGGTTCCAGTAAGCGCGGCCCAGCTGTTGCAGCTCGCCATTGGCTTGCACCAGATACAACCAACTGGGATCGCTCTGTGCCAATGAAGGGAGCTGCGATAAGTAATCCTGAATGGCAGTTCCTCCCTGATGGGGCAACACACGCTCCTCGCCAATGGCGCCGGCGAAATAAAGATGTTCTGAGCGGGGCATCACCCGCAAAATGTAGTGGCCCTGCTCCAGCCTTGGGTTGGCAGATGGTTGAATACGTGCCAAATCGTAATCCACCCGAACAGGCAATCGCTCTGCCAGCTGCCAGCTCTGAACTTGCTGCCCTAGTGCCTGAACAGCCAATACCTTGGCCGATTCATTACGCATTTGCCAGTGGGTTTCAAGACGCCTTAGCTGTTGCAAAAAAGCCTGTTGTTGTTGGTTGAGTGTTTCAGACTGACGGAACAAGGCTGCTGCCGGCCAATACAGTTGCTGAGGTTGCGCAACCTCAGACAGCACCTGTCTAAGCCTTGGCGGCTCGGCAAAGGCGTGCCACTGCACCGATTCGGATTGAATTTGCACAACAACAGCGGGATCTGCTGCCAACAAAGGACTGCTTACCACGGCCGTTGCCAGTAGCAATCTGCAAAAAATGTTTTTCATAAAAGGTCCATTGATAGTGCCAGGTCATCCATGTCTGCGGCCAGCAAGCGTGCCGCTTCACTAAGCCAGGTAATGTGCAAGACGGGACTATGGGGTGCCATCTGTTGCCGGCTTTGCAGCAACACCCCTGTAGACTGTTCAAACCAGAACAGGTTCTCAAAAGTGGCGGCTGTTTTTTCGACCTGAACCGCTTCACGAACCAAACGGGTTTGAAAGCGCTGCCCAAGCACCTCCAACTCTGCCCCCTGCTCTTCGTGAAAGGTTGAGCGCATCACATAGCCACTTTGCTGACGATACTGCCAATCGGTCACACGCAGCCATTCGCCGCTCTCAACAGCTGCAGGCCCTTGGCGGATCGGGTCCTCTGCTGTATTGCCAAGATAAGTCAGATCATTACGAAAACCAAGGCTGCGGACGATCCGGCCATGCGCCATCGTTAACAGAGCACCATCGGACGAAAGCCATTTGTGCTGATCGTGCTCATAAAAAGCCAGCACCATGGTGGCCCTGGGTTGATCATCGACTCGAATGTAAATCAGATCGGCTGGTGCCGCCTGTACTTTTTCCAGCGACAGCGTGACATCGTCGGGCGTCGTAAAACCAAGCTGAATGGTATCCCAAAGGGCCGTTTGGGTAGAGCTGCAACTGGCAAGCAGGAAAGCAACCGATGCAGCCAAGAAAAAATGACCAAGTAGTTTCATGCGAAATCTCTGAGTAGTCTGCACAAAAAAGCCGCCAGCAGGCGGCTTTTTTTCAGAAGCATCGATTACTGTACGCTGGGAGCGTAAGTAAAGGTTGCCGTAGTGGTGTAAGTGTTGGTACCAGTACCAGTAGTAATGGTGGTTGTGCCTACACAGAAGCCATCGTCGTTCAGCTCATCATCGCCTTCACAACCAACTACCGGTTCTTCTGGTCCTTCTGGGAGAACGATAGTAGAACCACGGCTGTTGCTGATCACAGAGCCAGCAACCAGAAGGCCAACGGCACCGGCTGCAACGCCTTGCGCTACAACAGGTCCTTCAGCACCATCAGAACCGCCACCAGTGGCTTGATTCGCGGCAGCTGTGCCTGAAACCAGAGCGGCAACAGCAGCGGCTAATAAAATTTTCTTCATAGAAATCCCTCTATTTCCCTTAACAGACTCTCAGCCTCTAAGCCTACCTGAAAGCTTGAATAACAGCAAGCACTTCGTAGCCATAAAGGTGTAAATTTAAAGCGATTGCTGCATCAGGCAGACAATTGATTAACAGACACTTTTGGCTCAACGACCAGCCTGGAAACTGCGGTTTCCCCGACAGATTGACTGCTGGCATCGCGTTGCGCCGCCAGCACCAAATCGCTGAGCACCTCAGAGTAGCTGAAATCTATTGGAGCCGCTTTCATGCACTGAATCAGCTCGGCCACGGCAAAGCGATCGCAGCACGACTCCAGCTTGGCCAGTAAGGCGGCCACCTGTGGCCATTCCAAACTGGCCTCATCGCCGGCCATAATCCGGGGATGCGCAGTTTCTCGGACATTGTGCCCGATGATTAGTTCCTCAAAGAGTTTCTCGCCAGGCCGGAGTCCGGTGTAGCGGATCTCAATATCGCCATGCGGATGCTGGGCATCTTTGATTTCCAACCCCATCAGATGAATCATCCGGCGTGCCAAATCATCAATCCGAACCGGCTCGCCCATATCCAGCACAAAAACGTCGCCGCCTTTGCCCATAGCACCCGCCTGAATCACCAGCTGCGCGGCCTCGGTAATGGTCATAAAGTAACGAATAATGTCTTTGTGCGTGACCGTGACCGGCCCACCCCGGCGAATTTGTTCGCGAAACAGCGGCACCACAGAGCCGGAGGAACCCAACACATTGCCAAAACGCACCATGCTAAAACGGGTGTTGACATTCGGACGCTGTGCAATGGCCTGCAGCACCAATTCAGCCACCCGCTTCGAGGCCCCCATCACATTGGTGGGCCGCACCGCTTTGTCGGTGGAAATCAGCACAAAAGTTTCTATCCCAGCCGCAATGGCCGCCTCGGCCGCATAACAGGTGCCGAACACATTGTTGCGCACCCCTTCAACCACATTAAACTCGACCATAGGCACATGTTTGTAAGCAGCGGCATGGTAAACGGTTTGCACGCCAAAACTTTGCATCACCGTTTGCAATCGCTTCCGGTCCTGCACCGTGCCTAAAATGGTTCGCAGCTCAACATCCAGTTTGTCACGCTCAATCAACAGCCGCAGTTCCTGCTCAATGCTGTAGGCGGCAAACTCCGACAACTCAAACAGCACCAGCATGCTGGGTTCATTTTTTAAGATTTGGCGACACAACTCCGAACCAATGGATCCACCAGCACCAGTCACCATCACCACTTTGCTTTGGATGTTGGCGTGCATCAACTTCAGTTTGGGCGCTTCCGGGTCACGCCCCAGTAAGTCTTCAATTTTGACATCCTGCAGTTCATCAATGCGCATATCGCCATTGACCAACTCATTCATACCTGGCACCGACTGCACTGGCACCGGCAACGACTCCAGCGCATCCAGCACCTCTCGACGCCGCACCCGGCTGGCCGATGGCAATGCCAGCAAAACCCGTTGAATATTTTGCGTTTTAATCAATAAGGCTATGCTTTGCGGGTTGCCCACTGGCATCCCCAGAATGGTCGATTTTTGCAGGGTCGAATCGTCGTCGACAAAAAGGATCGGATGGTACTGATCGCCATTGATCAGCGCCTGCGCCAGTTGGCGGCCCGAGGAACCAGCGCCGTAAATTAGCACCCGCTCTTTTAACGCATTGTTCATTTGCACCAAAAACATCCGGGCCAATAAACGCGAGCCGGAACACAGCAACATGGCCAGAAGCGCATAAACAAAAATCAGATTGCCCTTATCTTCCACCCCAAACAAGCCAAAAAAGACACTGATCACCAGGGCGCCACCCACAATGCCTGCCAGCACAGCGCCGAAGGCGTGCTGACCGATGTAGCGGATCACCGCCCGGTACAGGCCCAGCTTGGTAAAGGTGACTAAGGTCAGAGGGACTGAAATAGCAAAAGCTAACGCAATTTCAGGGATATGGCCGCGAATGCCATTTTGCGTCAGCAGGTAAGCTGAAATCATTGCAAAAATAAGAAAAACTACATCGGCAATAACCGAAAAGACGCGTTTAACCGGCCGTGGCAAAGATAAAAGCCAAGCTAACATGAAAAAATTCCTTAACGGGACTGGTCGTAAACAGCAGTCAAAGTTGTACCAGTATAGCGCATTCCTTGGTATTTATTAAGTTTTGCTTGCCTGAGCCACCACAATCGCCAATTGCTGCGCACAAAATTCGATTTGCTGCTCGCTGATGGTTGGGTGCACCAACAGCATTAAACTGGTTTCTCCCAACTCACGCGCATTGGGCAACGGCTGTGCCGGACGCCATGGCGTATTGGCAAAGGCCTGCTCCAGATAGACCTCACTGCAGCTGCCCTGATAACAAGGCACACCGGCAGCCATTAAAGCGTCGCAAAGACGATCCCGGCTCCAGCCTTCGGCCAGCAGCTCAGTCCGGACAAAAAAATAATGCTTGTAGCAAGCATGAATCGCGTCCTCCGGCACCTGAACCTGCCGCAGCAAAGGCAAGGAGGCGACGGCCTTGTCCAGCTCAGCAGCCAGTTGCCGCCGGCGCGCACTCCACTCAGGCATCCGCTGCAATTGGATGCGTCCCAACACAGCTTGCATCTCGGTCATCCGCCAGTTGTGCCCAAAACTGTGATGCAACCAACGAAAGCCGGGTGGATGGGACTGATGGTAGACCGCATCAAAACTTTTGCCGTGATCTTTCAACGACCACAGCCGTTGCCACAGTGCCTCATCCCTGGTGGTGACCATACCACCCTCACCCCCTGTGGTCATAATTTTATCCTGACAAAACGACCAGGCAGCCACATGACCGAAAGAACCGACCGAACGCCCCTGATAGCGGGCACCATGCGCCTGAGCACAATCCTCAATCACCCAAAGACCATGCTGATTGGCAAGCGCCATGATGGCATCCATCTCGGCAGGCATGCCCGCCAGATGCACCACCACAATGGCCTTGGTGTTCGGACCTATCATCGGGGCTATGGTGTCGGCACTCAGGTTCTGACTGTTCAAATCGACATCGGCAAAAACCGGGGTCGCGCCGGCATTGACCACAGCAGAAACCGTCGCAATAAAGGTACGGGGCGGCACGATGACTTCATCACCGGCGCCAAGCTCCAGTGCTTGCAGGGCAGCATCCAGTGCCAGGGTGCCATTGGCAACGGCCACCGCATAATCGCAGTCGCAAAAAGCAGCAAACTCCTGCTCAAACAAACGGCCATGCTCACCTGTCCAGTAATTGACCTTGTTTGACAACAGCACTTGCCGCACCGCATCCGCCTCTTCATCGGTAAAACTTGGCCAGGGTGCCAGCTCGGTAGTTAGCATGCTTCAAATCTCCGGTTCAGGCGCTCAGCCAGGCTGGGCACCAGGGTCGCGGCCAGGCACAGCAGATCCAGGCCCAGGCTGTAGTGCCGGTAATAGGCCAGATTGATCCGCACTTTGTCGGGCCAGATAACTTTGTCGTTGTAGGCTTGAGCATCGGGAACGGCAGACAACAGTGTTTCTTCGTGCCGGTACTTAATGGAGGCTGGCCCGGTGATGCCCGGTCGCAATTGCAAAATAAGACGCGCCTCGCCTTGCAGCAAATCAGCATAGCCCGGCACATCCGGCCTGGGTCCAACCAGGCTCATCTGGCCACGCAGCACATTCCAGAGTTGCGGCAGCTCATCCAGCTTAAAACGCCGGAACAACCGGCCACTGCGGGTGATGGCGCCAGTGCAGCTGGCGGTAATGCTGCTACGCTCGCCAGTGGCATCGTGCATGGTTTTGATTTTGTACACCCAAAATGGCTGGCCAAAACGGCCAATCCGACGCTGGGCAAAGATCCCCTGGCTGCGGGTTTCAATACTGGCAATCAGCCAGCACAGCAGCAGCAACCAGCCAAACAGCAGCAGCAACACCACCGCCGATAACAGATCCAAACTACGCTTTATGACAGCCTGACGAGAGGTCAAGGGCAGAACTCCTAAAACTTGTTCAATGCGATCAGCTTACGCAGCCAGAGCCGCCACCAGGGCGCTTGGCTGCCTTGCTGCTGACGTTGCTGCTGCATTTGCAAAATCACCTGCTCCGGGCTGGCGTACGCCTTGGTGCGCTGACACAGATAGCAGGGGTACAGAATCAGCGTGGCTGCCACCAACTCCGCCAGACTGCGCGAACGACCACGGCGGGCATGAGGATAGCGATCCTCGGTCAGACCCCAACCGGCATAAAATGGCTGGCCATAACACACCACTTTGCGCTGCCGCAGCAAGGCTTCAAAGCCGGTGAGCGAGGTCAGGGTATGGACTTCGTCCACCAGCGACAACAAGTGCGCCATGTCTTCTGCCAGCACCACCTCATTGCAGTACTGACTGGCCTGCTGCTCGGCACTGCCGGCTACCCGCAAACCGGCCTGCACATCCGGGTGCGGCTTGTAGACCAGCCAGGCGTCCGGGTTGGCCTGCCGTACCGCCTGAATCAAAGCCAGGTTGGTTTTTAACTGCGGCGATCCCAGCTCAATGGACGCATCGGACTCGACCTGGCCCGGAATCAGAAGAACCCGCTTCGCCCCCGCAGGCCGTTGCCAGCTGCTGTGGCCCTGATTGTACTTGGTCACTTTGCTTTGCAGCAAGAGTGCAATCAAGCGCTCGGCTCTTGCCAGCAGCTCGGGGGCAAAGTCATGCTGTTGCAGCAAGCTTTCCAGTGCCGATGGCCGGGTCGCATCGTAATAGATGCCTTCGCAGTCCAACACCCAGGAAGCCGGACGAATCAAATCCGCTCCCAAGCCCACCGAGCGAATAAAGCCATCTTCAATATGCAACAAAGGCCCGCTGTGCTGCTGCGCTTGCTTCACCCCCCACACGGCCAGCGGTAAGGCCGGGTCGCGCTCTGATGGCTGCTGGATAAACTCCAGCCGGCTGCCTGCCAGAAACTGCTTGAGCACCGGCTTTTTCCAGCGCGGTATCCGCCAGGCCTGCAATCGCTGTGGAAAGCGCTCACGCTGCTGACGTTGCAACGCCAGCCAGCCCAACAAGGTCTCGACCTCACAGGGCTGCTCGGTGACGGGATCCCGGTAACGGGGGTAGTCAATCAGCGCCGCGTGAATGAGCTGCTGCAGCGAAACCGGCTGCCGCCGCTCTGGTGCCGGCAGCGCATCCTCGGTCAGCCCCCAGCCGGCATAAAAGGGCATGCCAAAGGTGTGCACTGGTTTTTGCCACAGCAGCGCTTCAAACCCCATTTGCGAGGTGACACAAAAGACCGCACTGGCCGCTTGCAGCAAAGACGCCGGATGAGCATCGTCGGCCAGCAGCTGCACACGCTGGGACTGAGCCGGCGTTAAGCGCTGCTCCAGCCCATCAAAATGGCCCTGCTTTTTACCGGTCAACACATCGGGGTGAACTTTCAATACCACCTGATGCTCAGGGTAACGCACCAGCGCTGCCTGCAACATCTGCCAAAAGCTGTCGGCACTGGCTTGGCCATAGCGGATGGAGGCATCGCCAAAGGTTTGATCCACCACCAACACAAAAGGATCAGCTGGCAGAACCGGCAAATCCCGGTTGTGGTTGTACTTGGAGACACGCCCCTGCTGCCAGGCCTGCTGCAAAGCGTCGGCACGCGCATGCTGCGCCGCCGTTAACGGCTGGCGAACAAGCCGCTCCAGCCGCGACGGAGCCGCTGCATCGTAGTAGATGCCTTCGTCATCCAGCACCACCGAGTAAGGCGGGCCATGCAGCCCCAGCTCCAACGAACGTAAAAAACCATCCTCCAACCGCAAAATCGGTAAGGCATGACGGGCGGCATAACGCTCCCCTTTGACCGCGGACGGTTTCTTACCCCAGACCAAAACCGCATCGCTCTGTGGACTCAAAAGCCGAAACCGGCCGGCATAACGTACCTGAGCGCCCTGCAGAAAATCGGTTAAACCCGGTAAGCTGGCCAACACCGGCGATAAGGTCAGCAATCGATGGCTGGCGCCAAGTGTTTCAGGACAGAGGGCTGCCATCACTCCTCCCACACCGGGTTTTCCAGCCGCTGACAGGATTGCACCGCTTGCTGCTGCAAACGTTGGCGCCGCTCGGGCTGACGCACCAAATCGACTATGGCGTCGGCCCAACGCTGCGGCTCATTGGGCAACAACAGCCCGTTGTCGTCATGCTGCACCACTTGCTGGTAAATGCTGCCCTCCGAATACAGGCCCACCGCCCTGGCCCGGGTAATGTCAAAGAACTTGGTGTAAGAGCGCGCCTGATTAAAGCGGCCCGCCAGCAGTGGCGCCAAACCGATATCCCGCTGACCACGAGCCAGCAGCGCCTGATAGGCCGGCCAGCTCATCGGATGCAGCACATGCACTCTGGGTAAGCCGCGATAAAGCCAGTTAATCTCACTGTTGCCAATAATCTCAAAACTTACTGCAGGCTCCTCTTCCAGCACCCCGGCAACGACAGGCTTTAACCACTCGATCTCAGCCTGGTGCGAAGCGGATCCATGATAAAACAAGGTCAATTGAGCTGGTTGGACCGATGGAAGACAGGCTTGCACCAATTTCGGCTGCCAGAAAGCGTACTTACTTTGCAAAAAAGGCGTAGAGACCCATAGCTCCGCTTTATTTTGCTGCAGCCATTTGCGACGGCTATAGGCAAGCCGGGCCAATTTGTAGCGGTAACGCCAGGGCAAACCGCGAAAAGCGGCTAAATCAAACAAGTCATCGTCCATGAAGTAGATCAGACGATGCACTTGCAAGCGATGTTGCTGCAACCATTGCTGCCACGCCTTACTGACATAACGCACAAAAACCAGCGCCACCTGCTCACCAGCTCCGATTTCGGGCGTTTGTTGCAAGTTGCAGTGTTCGACCTCAGTCCCACTCTGCTGTAATTTAGGAGCGACAAAAAAATCCGTCGAAGGATTTGAACGCTCTTCTACCACAAAAATACGACTGAGCTTTACCGTGGCCATGGTTTCCTTACTCGGGGTGCAGCGCTTAAACGAAAATCCGCTGCGGTGCCATTTAAATTTGGATTGTAAAAAGGGTCGCCCTGCATCTGCCTGGCCCACCGTGTTCGCATGTAAGCCGCCTCTTTCGCCGCCCGCTGTTTTTTTACCGGATTGTCGTCTTTACCGCGCGACACCGACTCGTAATGATACAACAGTGCCAGCGGCGTATACAGCACCCGCCAGCCTGCTTCACCGGCTTTTAAGCAATAATCGACATCGTTAAAGGCCACCGTCAAATCGGTTTCATTCAGACCGCCAAGCTCCAGATACAAGTCTTTCGGGGTTAACAGGCACGCCGCCGTCACGGCCGATAAATCCTGCGACACCAGGGCCCGTCCCATGTATCCCGGGGCATCGGCTGGCAACCGAAAGTGCAGATGGGTGGCACAGCCACCAATGCCGATGGCATCCCCGGCATGCTGCACCCGCTGATCGGCAAACAGCAAACGCGCACCCACAATGCCGACACCGGGCTGAGTTAACTGCCCCACCATCTGGCAGAGCCAGTCCGGCCGAATCACTTCGGTGTCGTTGTTGAGCAGGCAGATCAGCTCTCCGCGCGCCTGCTGCACCGCAAAGTTGTTGATGGCTGAGTAATTAAACGGGTGGTCGTAGCGCAGCACCCGGACACGAGGCTCCTGCGCCAGCTCGTCAAAATAGGCCAGGGTAGCAGGCTCTGCGCTTTGGTTATCGACAATCAGCACCTCAATGGCCGGGTAATCGGTCCGATGCAACAGGCTGTCCACGCAGGGCTTGAGCAAGTGCAACATATCGCGGGTGGGGATCACCACCGACACCAGCGGTGCCGGCTCTGGCAGCGGGTAATGAATATCCAACAAACCGTGGGCATTGGTCTCAACCCGGGCCGCAATGCCTTGCTGCTGCAACTGCTGCCTTAGAATATCTGCCGAGGGTAGCTGACGCTGCGCAAGCGGCTGGTGCCATAATACCGCAGGAAGGTGCAGCGGCGGCTTTGGCAACAGCGCCGACAACTGCAGCACCAATTGCTGTACTTTTAGCTCTGTGACCGCAAGCTCTGGCTGCAGCCAGCCGGAGGCCAGCAAAGCCTTAGCTTGCACCAGCAGCGTATCGCCGGTGTAATGGCTGCTGCGCGCCAGCTCCTGACTCCAGTCGGGCTTAAACTGTGGCTCAGTGCGCTTGCCGTGCTGGTCCAGAAAGTCATGATCGCTGTAGCACCAGCTGGCAGCAGCGGCATCGAATGCCTCCAACCACCAACACAAGGCCACAGGCGCCAGAGCAACACCAGCCGGCAGCAACAACACTGGCTGGGAATCAGGCAGTTCAGCCAACTGCTGCTGTGCCTGCGCCACCGTGGTCAGCTGCGTGGGTAAGCGACAATGAGGAGTCAGAGTGGCCTCATCAGATACCAGCAGACAAGTCAGCTTCGCCGTAGCAGCAGAAAGCCCCAAGCTTTGCTCAATGCTGAGCAGGCTACGCTGCCAATCCTCTGCCACAGTAGTTGACTGCTGCAGCAGCAGCAGGAGCAAACCGTGCCGGGCCAACAGTTCTGGCAACCGCCGCTCTATCATCCGCAACTGATTCGCAGTTAACTGCTCAAAACGTTGTTGCCACTCGGCATAAGGCATGGGTGGGGTACAGGCTTTTAATTGACCAATCCTTCGGTAGCATTGTTCACTGGCAGTGATAGCACGCCATAGATTCACCTCAGCATGCTGCTTCATTTCTGCCGTCCCTTGCAGGCAGAGCCTGAGCCCTCGTCGCATAAAGCGCCATCGACTCTGCAGCAGGTTGAGCGGTCGCAGCTGCAAAGACTGGATTTGAAAAAAGCCGGGGCCCGACAGGAGTTCTAACCAACAGGATTGGCTGTCTTCTGGTACAGCCAAGACTTCCAGAATCTTGCCACCAAGCGACATTGGCACAGCAAAGCGGTGAAGCCCATCCGGGGTCTGGCAACAAAAGAACACCCCAGGTGCAAACTGGTCGATGAACAACTGAGCATCCAACGCCACCCAGCGAACACCATTTGGAATGCTCAGCTGCACCCGGGAAGCTGAGTCGCCATGCCAGCCGCTGTTGTCTGCATCCGGTTCAGCATGGAGAATGCTCCAGCTTTTTTCAGCGGACATTGGCAGACACCTCCTGCTCCAGGATCTGGTGCAACACATTGACAAGGGTTTCAGAGCTTTTCTGCTTCATCAAGGCAGCTTTGCTCAGTAAAGACTGTTGCTCAGCTACAGCCAGCTTGGCTAATTTGTCGCGCATAATCAGCCGTAAAGAAGATTCCGATGTCGGCGGTATCACCACAAAGCGGGCATTGGTTTGAGCGACTAAATAATCCGGTTTAAGTTGCGCGATAAGCTCAGCATCAAGATTACCAGCGCAGTGCACTAAGACCACCCGTCGGAAAATCCGGCTTAAATAATCCATCATGGAATAACTGGAAGACGAGCCAAACAACAATAAAGTCCCGCCAGAAACAGCCAAGCGGTTGGTGGTCACAACAACCCGTCCAAAATTAGGCAAACCATTGTCATACCGTACCAGCCGGCGATGATTAAAGGACTTTAAGATCTGCTCTTCAGCAGGCATGGGCGGAAAAA
Source organism: Alkalimonas delamerensis (assembly GCF_030717955.1). Classification (NCBI taxonomy): domain Bacteria; kingdom Pseudomonadati; phylum Pseudomonadota; class Gammaproteobacteria; genus Alkalimonas; species Alkalimonas delamerensis. The sequence goes on from NZ_JAUZVY010000002.1 coordinate 775,590, forward strand.
CTTTTTTCCCCAAGTCACCATAACGCTTGGCAACCCGATACAAATCATGCTGAAATTTTTTGGTTAACGCCGCTTTATCCACACCCAAAGCCAAAGCCAGCTGCATACAAGCCTCCTTCGCTCCAGGCGCACTCCAGTGGGTATCGGACATGCGAAAGCTGCGCTCGGTTAATTGCTGCAGCGCAAGCTCCGGGTACACCAAAACCTGTTCTGCTTCAGGCAACTGACAGACTTGATCCACCGGTGTCACTGCAGCGCGTTGGTGCGGGTAAAACTGGGGGTAAACCATCTCTTTGGACGGCGCAATCAACAACCGGCTTGGAATGCCATTTTGCGTCTCAAAACGACGTAAATCACCCAGGTAGCGCTGCCATCTTTGCAGGCGATCCTTCCCCAGCAACAACTTCCCGGTATATTGCTCAACACTCTTGTTGGTGTCATTGTCCAGATACAACCAGGACTCGGCGCCACGAAGTACCTTGAATACACCTGTCACATCTATAGCCATCAACTCAATGAGCTCTCCATCCAGCTCCACCCCCAATCGCAGCTGCTCAACAAGCACCTCTGTGGTAAATTTAAAACCACAACGGAGTTGGGGATGAGCATCCGAAGGCTGCTTCAAGATGGCTTCAATCACGTCAGGCCGTTCACAGTTCAAAGGAAAATATTGCCGCTGCTCACCTTGCAACAGAACCAGCCGAATACGCTGTACCGGTTTAAGACTCAACAACCACCCTTGTACATAAAGGGTGTTTTTTTCTTCATCAAGAACAAATAACTGCTCGGCCAGCGGATAATCCAGACACCACCGGACACCCAGCTTACGGGCTTGCTGCAAGGGGGTGAGTTTTAAATGATAACGGCTCAAAACGACTCCATGTTTGAAAGCTGCAACGCCTGACCTAAAAACGATTTCATTTCATTTACCAGGCACGATTTATGATAACGGTTCAGCACCTGTTGCTGCGCTTTTTGTTGCATGAACAGGCGCAATTCAGGCTGCTTGATCAAGCGAGCCACCTGAGCAGCCACAGCATCAACCTGCCCCAGCGGCACCAGGATACCGCTTTGGTTGTGCTCAATCAGCTCAGGCAAGGCACCCCACTGATACGCAATCACGCAGCGCCTTGCCGCCATGGCTTCCAGTACGGTACGACCGAACGACTCTTCAAAGTGCGACAGATTGACCACGATATCCAACTCGGCCAACGCCGCTTCAGGGTTTGGGCTGTAGCCAGCAAAAATCAGCGACGGCGGTAACCGACCGGCAGCCTGATCTGCCCGGTACTGCGCCACATGATCGTTGTCCGGGCCAAACAGCCAGCATTCGATATCCTGTGCCTGCTCGGCCAGCAACTGACTTAACCGGATAAAGTCCTGCAGCCCTTTTTTCGGCAAATTGCTGCTCAGCATCCCCAGCCGTAGCGGCGTTTGTTGCGCTCGGGGTGCAATGGCAGCAAAACGTGCGGTATCGACCACATTCGGCACGACCCGGGTGCGCTCCGGCGTATCCAGATAGGCGGCTGTCCGTTTCGAGTTGGCAATAAAGCCATCGGCCAGTGCCAGCAAATGCTGCCGGATCCGGCCGGCATCGGCTCCCAACTGCTGACACAACGCAGGGTCGGCTTCCGGCAACTCGCGCACATGCACCACAGTGGGCACCAACAGCTGGCGCGCGGCGTAAAGCGGTGCCGACAGCACCAGGGTATTGCAGTAACAGAGCTGCACCCGGTACTGCTTCAGCAAAGCCGCAAAGCGCGCAATGGTCTGCGGGCTTTCGGGATGCCCGTCGTGCCACCAGCCATAGGGCATCACCGCCAGCTGTTGTACCCGGGCAGCAAGCTGCTGGAAATAGTCCGGGCAGCGACTGCCCGGCAAGGTCAGCAATACATTGCAACCAAGCTGCTGCAGTGCGTCCAGCACATCGAGCAAGCTGCGCTCGGCGCCATAGAGTTCAGGCCCGGCGGCATGGGCCACCAGCATCAGCCAGGGTTTATCCGGCTTAACTTCGCACTGCCCGGTTTGCTGCACTGTGCCGTAATCGGCGGCTAGCTCTGCGCTTTTTTCCGTGCTTTCTAAGCTTTCCTCCATGCTTTCTAAATAATGCAGCAACGGATTGGCATCGGCAGCTATCGGCTGCAGCAGTCGGTAGCCGCTGCTGCTAAAGTCCGGGCCGGGATCGCGATTTTCCTGGCCGCCATAACGCAAATAATGCAGCGCCGGATCCATCCCGGCAGCAGTGACATCGGCATAGTTGCCGCCATACCAACTGGCATCGAATAAGGCGCTTTGCCGCAGCAGTGCCAGTTGCCGCGCTTCGCGCTGCGCCTTGGTGCCACGGCACATCAGAGCCGGTACAGCAAAGGCAAAGCTGGTTGGAAACTGCGGTAATTTTAGATCCTTGGCACAGCGGGCACTGGCATGCCAGGCCCGGGCTGCGGCCAGATAACGCTGCCGCACACCGACAAACTGGGTGCGAAGATGGGTGCGGCTTTGCTGGGTCAGTGAGCCGGAGTCGCTGCGGCCAAAGGACAGCGGAATGCCGGGCAACACATCGACGATGGCCCGGGGGCCAAAGGCTGCCAGCAACCGCTCCAGGTACTCGGTATCGGCATTGACCGAAACCCGGTCCCAAAAGCCCAGCTGCTTAAACACTTTGCGCCGAAACATCAAAGACGAAGTGTTGCGGTAAATCCAGCCTGGCTCGGGACGCCAACGCTCAAACACCAGCTCGGCACTGGTTCGCACCCAATGCGATATCGATGCCTGAGCTTTGGGCTGCGTCAGCAGGGCCTGCAGCTGGTATTCAATTTTTTGTGGATGGGACCAATCGTCGCTGTCGTGGGTGGTCAGGAAGCTGCCTTTGGCCAGCGCCAGACCGGCATTGCGGGCCGCGTAAGCCCCCTGGTTTTCGGACTGTTGCACCAGCCGAATCCGAGCATCCTGCTGCGCCCAGCGCTTGATCACGGCTACCGACTCGTCGCTGGAGGCATCATCCACCACGATGATCTCCAACCGCGGCCAGCTTTGCGCCAGCAAACTGCCAAGGGCAGTACCGATGGTGTGCTGCGCATTAAAGCAAGGCACAATTACCGACACCAAAGGCGAAGGCAACCACTTGTGCCGCCAGGATGTTGGAGGTTTTGCAATCGCAGGCTCAGCCAACAGGCTATCGAGCGTCATGGGCTCGCTGCTGTCTTGCAAGCCCACCAGACCGGCCTGTTGAAAAATGCGGTTGATAAGCGTCCGTTTTTCATCGCCGGTCACTAAAGAAGCTTGAGCCAGCAGTAAATCCGGCAGCTCGCCGCAGACCTGCAGCGCCTGCTGCAAGCACTGCATAGCTTTGGCTTGCTGTGCTTGTTGCTGCAAGGCCCGGCTTAGCAACAGCCAGCAGCCATGATGCCCCGGCAATGCCTGATGCCAGGCATTGTCAACCCAGCATTGCAGCAATGGCAGTGCATCCTGCCAACGCCCATAACTGGCGTGCCAGCGGGCCAAAGCCCAGCAGGCATAGGCCTGCTCTTTGCTATCCTCGCCCTGTACCAGTTGCTGCAGCGGTTTTTCGGCAGCCTGCTCGGGCTCAAACCACAGCATCTGTTCCAGCGCTGCGGCTTGCAGCTTGCAAGGCAAGCGCCCTTCAGCAAAACCAAAACGGCTAAAATGCTGCCAGGGATCCATGCCGGCCTTGGCAACATCCGGGTTCTGTTGCAGGTACCATTCTGGCTGAAAGAGCTCTGCCAGTTTCTCAGTGACCTTCATTAACGGGGAACCGAAAACTCGACGTCCACATTGGGCTGATTGCTCATCATGCTGGCAATCACCTCTTTTACCGGTGCCTGATTAAACACCACTTCATAAAGGCCCATCGCCAACGGCATGTAGATATCTTTCTCAATCGCCTGCTGCCGCACTTGCTTGAGGGTATTGACCCCTTCGGCCACTTCGCCCAGCTCTTCGACTGCTTGCTGCAGAGTTTTCCCCTGCCCCAAGGCAAAACCTACCCGGTAGTTGCGGCTTAACGAGGACGAACAAGTGACAATCAAATCACCGATTCCCGAAAGCCCTAAAAAGGTCATCGGGTTTGCCCCCTCGGCCACTGCAAAACGGCTCATTTCAGCCAGGCTGCGGGTCATCAGCATGCTCTTGGTGTTCTCGCCCACCCCTAAAGCCGCACTTAAACCCGAGGCAATGGCATAAATATTCTTTAAAGTGCCACCCAGCTCAACACCAAAAACATCGTCACTGGCATAAGCCCGAAAACTTTTACTGCACAGGATTTGTTGCACCCGTTGGCACAGCACATGATTTTTGCTGGCAATCACCGAAGCGGTAATGTGGCCGGCCGCTATTTCTTTTGCCAGATTGGGGCCGCTGAGCACACCAACCGGATTATCCGGGCACAGCTCGGTTAAAATATCGCTCATCAAGGCAAAAGTACCGGCTTCGACCCCTTTGGTGGTGCTGATCAATAACTGCTCCGGGCGCAGCACATCTTTGGCCTGCGCGACTACCTGACGAAAGCTGCTGCTTGGAATGGATACAAAAACCGCCTCAGCACCGGACACAACCGCCGCTAAATCGGTATTGGCAATCAGGTTGGAAGATAAAGTGAAACCTGGTAGGTAACGGCTGTTTTCATGGTGTTCATTAATGGCTTTGGCTCGCGCTGCATCACGCAACCAAAGCCGGACCTGACAACCATTCTCTGCCATAATATTGGCAATGACGGTTCCAAAACTCCCGCCTCCCAAAACAGCAATCTGTGCGCTCATTCCACTCTCGGCTTCGAATTATTTTCTACATCATAACAAAGTTTTCCGGGCTTGCAGAGCTTCGCCAGAGCCTATGCTCAGTTTCCCAGCAATGCATCCAGTTTCATTTTCAAATGCCAGTATTTATCCTGCAGCCGCAAGCGCCACGAGCGGGTATTCGGGCTAACATCACGAACCAGCGTCTGCAAATGCCGATAGTCCGTATCCACCGCAGCACGGTAAGAAAGCGCACTTTGATCCAGTTCGTCATTGTGGTTGTGTTTGTCAAAATAGGTGCGGTGTTTTTTCTTGGTGGTACTGGCTGCACTGCCGACCGTACTTTTTCGCACCAAAAACTCTTCCAACGATTTCACCACATAATGATTCACTCTGGCATGACGCCAATCCAGTGCAGCCGATAACCCTTTGGTATGCTTGGCATGGTCACGCAAAGGCTCTCCAGCACTATTGATTATTCGACCTTGCTTAAGCTTTACCTGATGCGGACTGACTAAACGATCAACAGAGCCTGGCCTGAAAAGTGTTTTGTAATGCAGGTTGTGCAGTCGCTCTGGGGCAAATCGCTGACAAAAACGCTCAAACACAAAACCTTCCTCAGCAAAAATCTGGCCGGCAGAGCCAAAGCACGCCCAGTTCAGCGCCACAGCCCCAACCTCTGCATCGGCAAACCATTGCTGGCACAAGTCGGCCATGGAGTGCTCGCCCATCGGCATCAGATACTCATCGGCATCGATCATGGCAACCACATCGGCTTTTTTCTGCAATAAAGGCAACAAACGGCGATAGGCATGCATCTGAGGAGGCCTGCTGCCCACAGTGGGGATCCGGTAACAGTGCAGCCAGTCCGTTTGGACAGCCAGCTGCTGCAGCAACGGCCAGGTCTGATCGGTGCTGTAATTATCGACAATGTAAAAGTCCGTCACTCCCTGCACCCGGTGCCAGGCGATCCATTCCAATAACGAGCTTGCTTCATTTTTAACTATGCATAGAACCGCTAAACGCACATCCAAATCCTGTGTTGGTTTTAAGAGTGATGCTCCAAAAGCGTCCAGAGCTTAGCATCCGCAATCGAAGCTGGCACGCCCAAAGTGTAAAATTGTTGCTGCAATGCCTGTTTTGCAGCCAGATCGCCATGCACTATGCGCACATGCTTGGGTTTACGGCGCATCCGGCCGACAAAATTCAATAATCCTTGCTGATCGGCATGGGCCGAATACCCGCCAAGACTGAGGATTTCAGCCCGAACCGCAATACGCTCGCCATCAATGTTCACAAAAGCCCCTGGCCGATTGCCAAAACGCTGCAGCTGAGCACCCAGAGTACCGCGGGCCTGATAACCAACAAAGATCACCTGATGCACCGGGTCTGGCAGCATCTGTTTTAAATAATTCACCACCCGGCCGCCCTGGCACATGCCACTGGCCGCAATCACAATGGCTGGCATTTTGGTTTGGCTAAGGCGCTGCACCAACTGGTGATGCTCGGCCACCGAGTCCACGGTAATTAATTGCTCAAAACTGAGCGGATGCCGCCCTGCCGCCAGTTTGGCTTTGGCTTCGTCATCCCAGCACTCTTTCAGTTGGCGATACGCCGAGGTAAAGCGAGCGGCCAGCGGCGAGTCCACAATCACCTTCAGCTCATCCCAGCGCAAGTGCTGATGAATGGCCTGGCCTTTTAACCGGTGAATCAGGCTTTCCAGCTCGTACAACAGCTCCTGGGTGCGGCCAATACTAAAGGCCGGGAAAATCACCGTGCCGTTGTCCTGCAACGAATGCAGCAGCGCTTGTTTTAAGCGTTTGGTGCGTTCTTTGCGATTTTCATGCGTTTTGTCGCCATAGGTACTTTCAATCACCACCACATCGGCCCCGGCCGGCGCTTTCGGTGCCGGCAGCAAAGGGGTGTAAGGCGCGCCCAAATCACCAGAAAATACCGTAGTAAACCAGCGCCTGGCTGGCAAAGTGCGATGACGAACTTCCACATAAGCCGAGCCCAGAATATGCCCAGCCACCTGAAAACGAGCTTGCACCTGCATCCCATCGGCAGCGGGTAAATCCAGCCACTGTTTGTACTCCACCGCCACGAGTTGCTGCTGCAACAACGACAAAAAGGTTTCTATCAGGGCCGGGTCGCGGGTTACGCCTACCTTCAGCGCATCTTCCAGCACCAGCGGCAGCAACAGCGCCGAGGCTTTGGTGCAATAAATAGGGCCACGAAACCCTGCCGCCAGTAAATACGGAATACGCCCAACATGATCAATATGCACATGGGTCACCAGCAAAGCGCGGATCCCATCTAGCGGAAAATCAATCGACGGCTCGCCGGCCGAACCGCCCGGCCCTGCTTCATCGCCCTGAAACAAGCCGCAATCGACCAGCACACTGTAATCATCCCGCAGCAGGTACTGGTGGCATGAGCCTGTTACGCCGTCTACTGCTCCGTGGTGGAGGAAGCTGGTTCGAGTCGACATCCTGTCTCCTTTTGGTTTTGAGTGATGAGTTTTTAGTTTTTAGTTTTTAGTTTTTGAGTTGGCTTGGCTGGTTTTTACTATTTTGGTCAATAGCTTAACGAGCTCATCAGTTTGCTCTAACAAGCTTGCTACGTGTGGTTGTTTGTTATCGAGGTAGCCGGTTACACACAAGAGTTCCAACCAGTATTTGGTTTCTCTGGATTCTTTGCTGGCGATACTCATTTTAGCGATAAAATCCGCTCTCGATTGACCGGCCTGCGCCTCGTTGATATTCGCACCGATGGAAGTACCGCAGCGAAGCAGCTGCTTAGAGAGGACATATTCTTTGTGTTCTTTGGTCAAAAACTGATAAAGCTTAACAACCCGAACAGCAAAATCAAAAGACTTACCCAGCACACTGCTTGACTCAACCGGCATCCAAAGCCCCATCAACTCAATACAAAGCACCATTTATAGATCACAAATGAAACACCAGCAACTAATAATTCACCACCAAAAACTAAACACTAAACACTCAAAACTCAAAACTCAAAACTCAAAACTTAACACTCACAATCCAACATTCCCCCCCCACCTCAAGGCAATGCAACAGTTTGCCGAACCACAAAGTCATCAAAGTAAGCACAATCCTGCTTAAAGTCTCCCTCCGCAGTACGAGGGGCCCATTCCGGGCTACTACCACCATGAAAGGTGTTAAACATGATGGAGCGAATCAATCCCTCGCTCGCAGCGGTTGAGCGAAAACGCAAGGCTTGGTGTCGAATGACCGGCTTGCCATCGACCTGAACCGTGATTTCCCCATCGGCCAGATCCGGCAGGGTATTCAGCCGAACCGTCATGTCGATGCGGTGGTACTGACCGGGTGTAAAACGAAAAGAACCGGCGCTTTTGGTATCACCATAGCGGCCACGCATGTCCTGGTGGTAGACATAGGTCATTAAGCCGCCTTCGCGACGCCACATTAGCCTTGCACTCCACCGATCATCCGTGACTGGGTTACCACCGGCTACCGGCCTGGCAGAGCCTAAACCATGCAGTTTTCCACCGCGGGCAAAATCAAACTCAGGGCAAAACTTCACGGCAAAAGACAAGGTTGCTTCCTCTGCAGCGGTCAGCGGCGATGTCACCACCACACGGCGGCTACCGCGTTCAAACCCCAGGTAATTGACCCGAACTGCCTTTGAGTCCTCAGTTCCTTTGCCATCCGCCAACTCGGTATGGCGATGCGCCAATACCGCCCGGCCAAATTCGCCGGGCAGCAAGCTATCAAAACGCTCTTCCAACAAAAGCTGCTCACCGGCGCTGCTGGTGGGAAGCCAAACCAGTAGGTACCAACCAGCAAAGCTCAGGCTCAGGATCACCATGCTCATATGTTTCAAAGACTTCTCCTGCAATATCAACCTAAGTGATAAATTGATAGTACATGCTTGTACGATAAACAACGAAGTGCCCTATCGCTAGCCATAAGTCTAATGTTTTATGGATCAGGCTTTAAATACCATCAAAACTCTTATTTATATAATGACTATATTTTTCAAAGCGTTTACCCAGTAAAAGATCCCTCTGTAACCTCGCTTCTGCTTTCAAAAAGTAATCACCTAACATTCTGTCAGTTTCCTCATTAAACAATGCGAAGGAACCAGGTCGTGGCGTAAATTCACCAAAAACGAGTTGATTTTTAGATAATAGAAAATCTATTCGCATAAATGGCGCAGGTATTTCAAGGCTGAGTTTCTGTACGAGTTCTAAAAACTCCCTTTTGATTGGAGTTGGATCTGCTAGAGGTACACCGGTATCTTTTCCAGTATCTAATTGCTTACCAGAACTATCCACCCAAAGATCACTGACGACTGGAAAACGTGACATTTCGCGTATTAGCGCAATCTCGCCATAGAAGCACAAGAACTTCAAATCACGGGCTGGTTGTTGCTGGTTGTCGTCCAACAAAACCAGCTCCTCCAGCAACCAAGCATCTCCTTTCACATCACCAGACTTTAGTAACATTTGCATTCGCTTTTTCATAGCAGAATAGCTAGCAAAAACTTGAGCGGTTTTAACCTCAACAATATAGTCTGGCCGGTAAACTAAAAAAACACCTTTTGAAGCAGCACCAGCCGTTGGCTTAATTGCGATATTATACTCTTCAGGCAACTGGGCAAGCTTATATGAACCCGGAAATGATTTGGGTCGCTGCAGACCTAGGGAGTCAATAAAATGGTATGATTTCGATTTATCATTTAGACGCCATTCTGGGCAAGCACCCTTATCCGCAAGTAATTGCTTTCGAGTACGAAGCCCCATCAGTAGACGAAAAGATGGAATCGAAGCTAAGCTGCCATGACGCGATGCATGCTTAACGAGTCGATGATTAATGTGGTAGCCATCCGTGAAGGCACCATAGGTAGTAAGAATTTCAGCTGAGCGCTTCGGATAAGACCGAAGCATCTGCTGCATGTTATCTTGTACCAGTTGATGCGACTTTTCTCTTTCTTGCTTCTGTTGCTGTGCCAGTGCTTTAAACTCAGACAAATCAGACTTATAAATGATATCCTTATCTGTACCAGCCTGTTTTTCAAGGTGACTGTCCACAAAGTAGCTATTGGGAGCTATGGGTTCTGGTAAAGTTTGATTTGGAAAGAAATGAGCAAAAGAAGCCGGCTTTTTTTGATAATGAAGCTTAAAACCTTTAACTTTGCGTTGTATCGGATAGAGAACAACATTCGCTACTGATGCCGGTGCTGGACCAGACAGCAATGCTTGATATATTGCATGTTGCGCCCAACGTGGACCTGCAGCTAAAACTCTAACTGAGCCATCTTCACAATTTTGTACCCAACCAGCAATATCGAGCCCAATTGCAGTTTTTACTACAAATTTGCGAAAGCCAACGTTTTGTACCTGCCCAGTAATCACAAACAATAGTGCATGCTCTGTCATGCAAACCACCCCATAACATCTTAAGTACTTATATGATTATTATACTTTACACAAAGGAAGCACACCAAACACTTTCGTAAAATTATCAGTTGCTCTGCTCTGTATTTTGGGTTCGATGGTTTTATGATTACAGCTTAACAGGACGCCTTCACGAACTCCGCTTACTTCGGGATAAAGATCAAGCAAATGCTGTAAAAGCTTTGGAGAAGCTGCAACAACTTTTGCACACTCAACCTTCTGTCCATAGACAACCGGCTCCGCACCCAGATGTGCCAGTAATTCGAAGTACTCATGCTTTAAAGCAGTAACTTCAGCTGCAAACTTAGGCCAATGAAACAAGCCAACTCTTAATCCTGCATCAAGTGCTTCTCTTGCTTGGTTATTAACTTCTGCGCTCATTTGGCGTAAGGAAAAATCAGAGACAAAAAGAATATCCAAATGTAGTACTTTCTTTTGCCGGCTAAGCATAGGGTATGGCGCAGGAAAAGTTCGTTGCTCTTGCTCTAACCTAATTAGCCCTTTGGTTTTCCGCTGCTGCTGATGCCACCACTGTGCACATTCACGGTAGATATGACGTAAACCATAGTGAATCGTTTTCACGTGGGTTGATTTTGTTCTTGTGAGAGATCCTTCATCATCAAGGGCAAAAGCCATAGGAACTGTATTGTGAATATTTTTTACCGCCCAGTTACCATAACGAGCCTGCACACGCCAAATAAACTCTGTATCGCCACCCACCATAACAGGATCCCAAGGCCCCAAATCATCCAAAACTTCACGACGAAACAGAAACGAAGAGTGACTCCAGTGAATTAACTCCGGGTTCAAACGCCAATTCTGAGTAAATGTTAAATCATCAAGAGCTCTAATCCAGTATGTGCATACCCCTTTAACTTTAGGGTTGTGATTTAAGAATTCCAATTGCTTTTCGATTTTCTGTGGGTGAGACCAATCATCACCGTCGTGCGTAGTTATAAAGTCACCCGTCGCAATTTTAAGGCCAGCATTCCTTGCTCTGTATGCACCACCATTTACAGGCTGCTGAATAGCAATAACCCTTGAATCAAGCTGACTCATTGCTAGCGCACGCTCAAAGGTATCGTCTGGGCTAAGATCATCAACGACAATCACTTCGATATTTTCCCAGCTTTGATTTAATAATGACCTAATAGCCACTTCAATGCGATGCCCAGCGTTGTATACAGGTATAATCACAGATACTTTAAATGGAGACTCGACTGGTTTAGCTTCAGACACAAGATTATCAAAAGACAGTGGTTTTGATTTATCTCTAAGCGCTACCCGTGACATCTGATGATTTTCATACACTTGATTCACATACTCGAGCTTTTCGTCAATCAGGCGACAAGTGTTTGCGAGGGCAAATAGTGCATCACTGTCTTTCGGCGAAATCTGTAAAAATGAATCTAAGGTTTTTTTGGCAATCTCCGAACGTCCAAGATTTAAATTGCAAAATACATCGATCATCATGGTTATTTTCTTCGATGCATAAGGCTCACCAAGTGATTTAATTAATGAAGCAAGCTCAAGACCAGTGTCAAAACTACCGACAAAATAGTACCAACGTGCTGCATGCCATGCTGCAAAAAATCGTAACTCAGGCTCCTTTTTTTCATCGTTGTAGATTGCTTTCAAACGATTCAAAGCAGGCTCAGAGTAACCACCCCAAAGGTGACGCACGATTCTTGAACGTATGTATTCCGTGTTGTTTCGGTTCAGCTTAGTCGCTGACGATTGTCGTCCTTCCTGACTACCATGCAATAAAAAATGGATAAACGGATTCATGCCAGAATCTTGAACGTCCTGATACCTTTGCAAATACCAAGCAGAGTCAAACCATGGCACAGGCTTTCTTCCTTCAAATCCACCATGTTTTAGGTAGTGCTCCAAGGCATTGGCCGACCAGTAGGAATCCGCTGCAATATCAGGGTACTTTTTTAAATACCAAGTTGTATCAAAGCAGCCTTTTGTAACAAGTAAATTTTTGAAAGTTATATTGTTTCGCCCACCCCTAGACGAAAACATCCTTGCAACTTTTTTTACACTCTTACGGAACATAAGCATAGACACTTTTAGTTTTGATAGGTGGCCCATAAGGGAAAGTGAAATTGTAACAGCTCCAATTAAGTGGGGCTAGCCCAAGCAGCATCTTAAGGATGTAGCTAAGAAAAATTGGAGCTGCATCATGTTTAATCCATGAGATTAAACTATTCTCTTTTAAGAATAAGGCCAGATTTAGATAAGCAATGTATTAGAATTTCAAAAGGATCAACCAGCTTCTCCTTGAAATCATTAGGAACATTACCTTGACTAAAAAAGGTTGAGTACTCAGTACATCCAAGTAGCACCTTGGTCGCACCAGCCAGCACTGATTGCTGGAAAAGTTGATTAATTTCTTTGCTTGTCTCAGCATTTCCAAAAGGATGCGCCTTCAACCCATACTTATCATTATAGACAATATTATGAGAGCCAAGAACGACATGGTCATCACTGACAACCTCTATATTCCTCAATTGCTCAAGGCTTGAGGACCATACTTTTGCAGCATGAGAGCCTTTAGTGGACCATATTACCAACTTATCATTACTATTTAAGCTACTCTTCATGTAATCAATAGTGGTATCCACCATATTAACAATGACAACCTTGCCATTATAAGTGTTTATGGCCTCGTAAAATGAAGATAAAATCACGCTCGAATGAAAAGTAAAACAAGGTATAACAACTAGTATCTGCCCGAAAGATTCCGCTAAACCTAAGAGAGTTTTATTTACTATATCAGCACAAATAATTCCTGGGTTCTTCTCTACAAAACCAAGAACATAACTTGTTCTATCGGGTATCCACTCTGGTATAGAAACATGGATTATGCTTGGGTAATCTTGATCATTCGCACCTGCATGCTCTTTAAGTATGCTTAGGTTCAACTGGGCGCTGGCGACAGGGCCCATACCACCCATTATGATGATTAGCTTCTTATTCATACATTCCATCTAAATAAAAACAATTCCATAAATCGATAAACCCTAACTATCTAGTTTCATTACACAACTAAAAGTCACACATTGGGCCTGAAAAAATAAACAGGCCAAAACATTCCATAGCAGGCCTAACTTCATTGTAAAAAGTCATCTGGCAAACTTAACCTCGGGAAGCTCCCTTCACTTCATGAATTTTTTATTTTAATGAAATGAACATTCGAATAAGAAAAAGCATGAGCAGCTTTCCAGGGTCAATCACTACCAAACAAATCCCGGGTATAGACCTTGTCAGCCACATCGGCCAGCGCTTCAGACCGCCGGTTGGCCACGATCACATCCGAGATACGTTTAAACTCGGCCAGATCGCGGATCACCCGCGATTTGTAAAAATCGTCTTGGTTCAGCTCAGGCTCGTACACCACCACTTCGATGCCCTTGGCTTTAATCCGCTTCATAATGCCCTGAATGGCCGAAGCGCGGAAATTATCCGAGCCCGACTTCATCACCAGCCGGTACACCCCCACCACATTGGGATTGCGGCTAACAATGGCATCGGCAATGTAGTCTTTGCGTGTGCGGTTGGCTTCCACAATCGCTTTGATCATGTTGTTCGGCACATCTTTGTAGTTGGCCAGCAGCTGCTTGGTGTCTTTCGGCAGGCAGTAGCCGCCGTAACCAAAGCTTGGGTTGTTGTAATGACTGCCAATCCGTGGGTCCAGCCCTACTCCTTCAATGATCTGGCGGGTATCCAGGCCATGGCTTTCGGCATAGGAGTCCAGCTCGTTAAAATACGCCACCCGCATTGCCAAATAGGTATTGGAGAACAGTTTAATGGCTTCGGCCTCGGTGCTGTCTGTAAAGAGCACCGGCACATCCTGCTTAATGGCGCCTTGTTGCAGCAAGGCTGCAAACTGCTCGGCGCGCTCGCTCTGCTCACCGACAATGATGCGGCTGGGGTACAAATTATCGTACAGCGCCTTGCCTTCACGTAAAAACTCGGGCGAAAAAATCAAGTTGTCGCAGCCAAAGCGTTGCTTGGCATCAGCGGTAAAGCCTACCGGCACGGTCGATTTAATCACCATCACTGCATTGGGGTTGATCGCCATTACATCTTTGATGACCGCTTCCACACTTTGGGTATTAAAGTAGTTGGTTTGCGGATCGTAATCGGTTGGGGTGGCAATAATGACAAAATCGGCATTGCTGTATGCCTGCAGCTTATCCAGCGTGGCGGTAAAATTCAGCGCTTTGTTGGCCAGAAAATCGCTGATTTCGGTATCTTCAATCGGCGACTGCTTAGTGTTTAGCAATTCCACCTTACTCGGCACAATATCCACTGCCACCACGTTATTGTGTTGCGCCAGCAGCATGGCATTGGATAAGCCAACATAGCCGGTTCCGGCTACCGCGATTTTAAAAGCTTGCATAGAAGAGTCCATCAGTCAGAGTTGCATCCGTTTCCAGGCTAGTACGCAGAACGCACCCGGGCAGTTCGCGGGCAATGATAACAGCTTTGTGATGAATTCTTAATAGCAAAAATGAAGGTTGGTAAGAGGATGGCACTGCACTATCTATCAATCTTTTAGTTGCACTGCCAATGTTTAGAAATTGCAGCTGAACTTTGAACTCTCTATTTCACAAGCCTTGATAAACTGTGCTAGTTGGCAAGGCGTCAACAACGCTTGCAGTTTACTGTGATAGCGCCAACCCCAACCCTTGCTATTGGTAGCTCTATGCACCAACCGCTCAATCTCTTTTTTTGCTGCAGCCATACTAAGCTGATTTTTAAAATAAGCATTTGCAGGCCAGTGAATGCCGCCTTTGGAGTTGGATGCCAAATACTCTGACAACCGCTCAGTTAAAGAGTCTTTTGTTACCTGAGTAACCACACCACTCTCTACGATATGCGCCAAAGCTGGTGTTTGTTGCACAAATACCTGCAATCCCATGGCAAGGGCGTCAATCAGCTTAGCTGGCAGCTGGTATTGCGCAACCAAGGCGTCTGTGTCCTGCAACAGTACACAAATATCGCCCATTGCAACCACTTTCGCTGCATCCTGGTAAGGCTGATCGGCTATAAATCGATAATTGACCCCAGCAATGGACTTAAGGTTTTGCTTGAAGGCCAAATCCGTAAAGTCACCAACAATGGCATAAATGACATCCTCACGCTTCAGTGATGCAATGGCTTCAGCTGTCTCAATCAATCCCTTGTGTACCCGTGGGGTTCCAAAGAAAAGCACGACGGTGGCATTCTCAGGAATGTCAAAACGCTTTCGACTTTGTGCTCTTAATTCCAAAGAGGGAGAAAAGATGGTTTCATCACGAACGTGTGGAATCACAATCCCGGGATAACGCCCTTTGAGGGCAGGATTTGAGACAGTTGTCTCATCAAAAAGGTGAATTAAACCTACAGCAATTCGTGTCCAGTGCTCAGCGAGAAGCCCTTGCTGGTTTAATGTCTTAGCAGGCATGGAGTGAAACTCATCCGCTATAATCGGATGCTCAGCCCCGACAAAAGATAACTCCTCATCATCCACATCCATAATGACATAGCTGCCCCAGACCAGCTTATACAAACAGCCTAAAACTACATTGGACATTCTGGGCTTGGATAAATGAACCATGTCATAAGGGTTGGCCAGGACAAATTGCAACGCTTTTTCAAGAAAGCTTGCCGGCGAGTCAATAGCAAGGCTACGAAGGGCAACACCAGATTGACGTAAAGGAGGCCAAATCGCTTTGGCATCCTTCTTTGTCGTCACTCCAATCAGCTCCGTATCATACCCACTATAGCGATAGAGGTCGAAAAGTGTCAGCGCCCTTCCAGCAGCATTGAGAGATATATTTGAACCAGAAACAGCGATCTTTAAGCCTTCAGACCGCCGTTGCTTACGGTAAGCATTGCGATACAGTTCAAGATTAAACTCCCAGCATGGCGCCAGCTCTTTAAACTGATGCAAAGCCTCAAAACAAGCACTGATTGCTTGTTGAGGCTGCTTCAAATTAAAAAACCTATTTGATGAAACAAGGGAGTTTGTATGCTTTACCCTATAAGTCATAGACCTTGCTTTTGAACATTGTATTCAGTTTCAGGCACCAAAGCTTCAAGCGACCGACCTGTCAGAAAGCGAACAGCTTCTTCAGTTGCTTCAATTTCCATTCGCGTTCGACAGTCGATAGACATTGAACCCATATGGCAGGTGAGTAAGCAACGCTCGATTTCCGCTAATGGCCCATGATATGGCTCTTGCTCAAACACATCAATGGCAGCACCAGCAAGATGGCCGGATCTCATAACATCGGCAAGATCTTGTTCATTGATAATACCACCCCGCGCAGTATTAATGATCAGCGCATCTGGTTTCATGCTCAGCAACTGCTCTTTTTTTATCATGTTTTTGGTGTGCGCAGTTAAAGGCAAATGAACCGAAATCAAGTCGGCTTGCTTGTAAATGTCTTCTTTACTGGCCCACTCCAGCTTCATGTGCGAAGCAATATCTTTATCTGGGTGGGTATCGTTGACTAAAATACGTGGTGTACCAAAAGCAGAAAGCCGACGGATCACACGGCCACCTATCCTGCCAGCACCAATAATTCCGATGGTAATTTCAGGTATACGGCGCCCAAAAATACGCTGCCATTCGCCACGATGCATTTTAGCATTGGCTATATGTGTTCCTCGAAGTAAAGATAACATCAGGCCAATAGTTAACTCTGCAACTGCAGGGGCAGGAGCGTCCGGGGTATAGCTTACTTTGATACCACGACGTTCAGCAGCCAACAAATCAACGCCATCTAACCCAATACCGACCCGAGAAATGAGTTTTAATTTTTTAGCACGGCTCATAACTTTGTCTGAAATAATTTCAGTCCCGGCGATAATGACATCAAAGTCATCAACCATTTCAGCCAGCTCGTCTTCAGTAACTTTACGCCCCAAAGGGTTAATGACGTATTCAATGTCATTATCCTCTAACAACTCTAAGGGAAACCGGTTTTTGTCACCAAAGGGTACAGTGGTGATAAGGGCTTTCTTTTTTTCCATTTTAATATCCTTATATCTCAATAATTTTTTGATAACTCAAACGATGACAAATATTTGTATTTGGAGGAAAAGGCGATCTCTCATCGGCCTTAACCACCCCTAAAAAAGGAAGTTTATGTGCTTTAGCCGCATCGTAATCTGTCATGGCATCACCTACAAACAAACACTGGCTGGCATTAAACTGGTAGCGACATGCCAGGTCATCAATAATAGCCGCTTTCGTCTTGGGCGAACCATGAACTTCTTTAAAGTATTTGCGTAAACCGCGCTTATCAACAATAGCGTTTACTTCATCGTGAGGCGTGCCAGATACCACAAACATCGGGATATGCTTTGCATATAGAGCTTGCAGTGTCTCTTCTGCGCCAGGGATGAAAGGTGAATTTAGCACGCCTTGCAAAGCTAGTTGATTAAAGGCGTCACCTAAAGCAATTGACTGCTTCTCGGACAAAGGTTGCTTGAGAAGCTCTTTATAAAAATATGAAAATTTTTCATATCTAGAAATACCACCGTTTTTGAGGTGATAATCTACAACCCCCTGCTGTATATCGGGCCCATACTCAGCGAACAACTCAGCAAAGGCCTTGGTTTTTACATCAACAGAATCGAGAATCACACCATCAAAATCAAAAAAAATAGTTTGGAACATCAAATATGCCTATCGAATTTCCGCAAATGCGGCCTTTATAAGTGGAAGTAACAAACGGTAGTTTTTATTCAGGCAGTTTTTATTACTCCAGAGTACTTCTTGAGCAACCAGATGCCATACTGCAGCATAAAGATCGCAACGCACTTGCTCTTGATCTGAGGAGTCAATACCTAAAGCAGTGTTTAAATCCCAAAGCATTAACCTCAGCAAGGCAGGTAACTCAAGCAATACTTGTTTGTCTTTTTCACGGCGTGTGAAGTCTAGAAAAGCTTTTAACAGATCGACATAAATTGGAGCAACTGTTGTTGCTTCCCAGTCAACTAAAAACCAGTTGTCATCTGTTAGGAGCACATTGGGTATTTTTAAGTCACCATGAACCTGAGCCAAATGGATATTTTTTTCATTAAGCAACGGCTTAGTAAAGTCTAAAGCTTCGAATTCAGCAGAACTAGAAAATACCTGGTGTTGATAACCGTCGAAAAAATCATCCGACTTTAGCTTTTTATGAGTAATGCTGTACAGTTCCTTAGCAAGGAGCTTTATTATGTCTTGTAAAAGTGCAGGCCATTCATAAATATTTGGTCCACATCCATCTAAACGTTTAAAAATTAGAACTTTGCAGCTATTACTGTTGGAAAAACCTAAAAATTCTGGCAAATGCTTTTTCAGTGCAAGCGAAACTTTATTCTCATAAAAACGTAGTTCATTTTGATAGTAATTTAGGTTTAGAGAATAGCCCTTATAAAAAAAGGCACCATTTAAACAAGTTACACTGCGATATGAAATTGCAACTTTCTCCTCATTTGTATCAGTGAATGCCAGAAAATCTCTCAAAACATTAGATTCAAGAAACGGCTTTTCCTGTGACACACTTGATGAAGCAAATACCTGATTGATAGAAATAATATTCTTCATGCCTTTCAGCTGTTGTGTGACCAGTTTTCTAAGCTCCAATGCATCAACATTAGAACCTAACTCTTCGTTACCACTTAGCGCAAAGTGCTCTAAGGCATGCTCATACTCGCCTGAGAGGCAAAAACAACGGCCTAAGGACGCATGCATCGCCGCTACCTGTTTTCGTAATGAAGTAATGCCATTAATCGAATCGGACATCTCGTTATCTTACATCAGCTAAGTGCCGATGAATGTTAGCCTGTATCGTTTTATAAATTTCTCTTTCAAGGCAATATGCTAAATTTTGCTGGGTTAAGCAAGCATCTATAAAACGCGAATCTGGTTGTCGCCCGTAAAAATCTTTGTAATGCTTATCTCGAAAGCGAATGACTTCTGGTGAATCTTCACTTTTACGTTTTAAGGCTTCCTCTACCGATAAGTCAAGGTAAATAAAGGTATCAGGTTTCGGCATAAGCCTTTCAAGCAGGTACAGAAATCGAATATACATTGTCTTTTGTTGATTAGGCTCCTTAAAATGCTCGGCTATAGTTGTATCAGCTGTCCATCGCTCGAATAGCACAACACCCTGTTTTGCGGCGGCCTTTTTGCAAGCCTTTTTATAACGAATGTACTTATCTACAAAGTCAAATACAGCGCCCAAATACCGCTGTTGGATTTGCCTACCAAATAACTTAAATTTTATTAGCCGATTTTTTCCAAACCAGGTTAATGCGCTCTTTGCCTTCATAGGCATCACAACCAAAGGGAGTTTAGCAGGCATGATAGCTTTTAAGTTTTCTATTGCTGTTGTTTTACCTGCGCCGTCAATCCCTACTAAACAAACCACAGCCAAAGGTTTATTTTTAGACGCTTCGTTTGCTTTAATAGGTAGCTTGCCCCAGCGACTTGCTGTTAATGTATCCCAAAAACCGTCCGGGTAGCTTAAATAATATCGAATACAATCATTTAATTGTGCGTGTTGTTTCCCAGATAGAGGGATGGCAGAAAAGAGACTTTCCGCGTGCAGTGAAAAATCCTCAGCTTTACATTGTTGTGATAAGTAATCAAGCTGTTCAAGATGGCGAGGCTTTAAGCTTCCGGGTTTAAAAAGCTCGCGTAAGACCAAAAGCCCCCAATAATGCCCCGATGCTGGCAGAGGTAAACCGTCGTTGTTATAAAAAGCACTGCTCGCCATAACTTTGAAAGCATCTGGAGTCATAAAAGCAGAACCATCGTGCAAGTCAATAAAGAGCCAAATATTCAGCTTCTCTGAATAAATGAAGTAGTACCAGTCAGTTGCTGTTTTACGTTTGGAAAAACCAAGACCAATCATAATTTCATCAATGACTTTTTCATCCGAATGATCGACAGCAAGATCAATATCTGAGCCTATAGCACCACCCTGCTTGAACAAAAAGTTACGCATCAAGCAATGTGGGACTTTAACATCACGAAGTTTACTTAGTATGGCAAGTACCGTCTCCGTAACAAAGCACAGTTCATCCCCTGAATACTCCATCTTCATTTTACGGTAAGCAGCAAGCCTACGCCGGTCAAATTGCGCTTTATCTTGCTTATAAACAGTCATAGGTAAGTTATCTAGCCTATTTAAAAATTCAGTCCATCGCTTTTGCTTTTCCGCATTAAGCAAGTACTCATGGTACAAGGCAAGCTCACCAAACACAGCAAGCGCTTTTTCAGCATACAAATCAGACCGTTCAAAGTCCTCAACGCTACGCAGCCAACTAATCAAATTTTTATACAAAGTAGGGCTGGTATCGTCAGGTAAGTTTTCTACTACATAAATAAGATGAGTAATGGCGGTATCTAAATCCCCTAGTGCCCGTTGAGTATAAGCAACCTCTATTCGAACAATTGAACTTTCGGGATATTTGGAAAGCACTTCCAGACAAATAGCCTTGGCATCATTTAATTGTTTGGAAGCGCGCATAGCTTTTAGTAATCGCTGATAAACTTGCGGTTTTGCTTTTCCATTTGATGCAGCTAATAAATTTAAGAGACGTTCTACAGCTAGTGTCCAATTTTTTTGTTTTTCAGCACTCCATGAAAACTCATTTAAAATTGACCTGCTATTGCCAAAAATGGTTAAGCCATTTTTGGCAACATTATCAGCCGCAGCATATCTACGGATATTGCGAAGTGCTTTAGAATAGAGAGCAAAATAAAGGTCGTTTTCAAAAGCAAGGTTATCTGCATGAATCTTTTCAAACTCATTGACTGCAGATGCCCAATCTCGATTTTCTATGCACTCTAATGCTGCTTGTAAGTGCTGATTGTCAGAAATTATAGCCATTATTTAAGAGTACTAATAAGAATTAGCTGCACATTCTCTTTAAATCTCAACTCCACATCGTTCAAGAGTGAGTTGAAAGCAATACTTATTGAAGTACTCATTGCGATAATTTACCTGTAATAAACTTTGATAGCTCATTGTGATCACGAGCAGCTTGACCACATGCTTCTACAATTTCCTTACAGAAAACTGAATTCTCAACAACATCAGGAAGCCATATCACTTTCTTACCCATAGATAACGGAGACAATGAGGCGCTAGAATATCCGGAAATAAAAACATCATAGTCATTAGGATTAAAATCGCCATCGTCAAGTAGAGTAACTTGGCCCATATTTAGAGTATACTGGTCGCAAATACTGTTAATTATATTTATATCTATTTTAAAGTTCGGGTGATCTTTAATATATAAAGTACAGTTTGTGTTTTCAATAGCCTTTATAATTGTATCAAGCAACTCAAACATGTTGTCTTTATAGTCTTGCGTGAAAAGCAAGACTTTAACCCCCCCTAGCCTTTCACAACTATCGAAAACCAGCTTAGAGTCAAAATTAAAGACATTTTCATTATAGCTTATTCTTTTTTCAGGAAATCCATGATTAATAAATGTGTTATAAGATACACTATCAAATACATCAATGTAATCAGGATTTTGAAGGTATTCAGGTGAAAAAGATCTTATGCCTATCGGTGTGTTTGATGGCCTAAGCATGCCAGATATTCTATCACATATATACCTAACGGAATTGCCTTGGCTTTTAGCTAAATATGTAAATAATTTAGCAACTTTCGAAGGTGACGAAGAGTGGACTATTTCAGCATCCGGAAATTTACTTATTAGATTAATATAACCATACTCAGAAGTTATTAGATCACAGATAAAATCTTCATTAACTTCGGCGCTTAGCTTAGAAATATAATATTTAAACTCTGGCTCCTCCAAGGAATATTCGTTGCTCAACCTTGAAATATTTTCATTAAACGATCTTTTGTACCTTTTCTTTTCATTATTAAGATTAGCCAGCTGATCTTCAGTAAGCAAAAAGTTAATACAAAATTCATTATTTAGAAGGTTCGCTGCTGTAGCATTTGCTGCCAACTTAGGATCTTTAAACAAGCGAGCAAAATAAAATGAAACAAAATTTTCATTGTCATTTAGTGATTTATCTCTGCCTCGCATCCGCCAACGAATATATTTTATAGAATCTGGCTTGCCTTCATCCCTTGAAGCACATTCTATAAGATAAAGCTCCTTAACATTGGGAATGTTCAATTTGTCAAAGTTACTTTTAATTTCTTTGGAAATCAAATTTAAAACATAATCAGCTTTCGAGATTTTTGGATGCGAAAATTTATTTTTTCCAGGCAAAGTTTTCTTTGGTGCAATTAAAGCAGACGCTTTCTTAAAACTAGAATCACTAACATGTACAAATTTCAAATTGAATCTATGAGAAATGGATTTTAGAAGCGTAGCCTCATGATTACTTAGTCTACAGTAGGCAACTATTTTTTTAACTTTACCGACTCTAGATATAATTTTCTGTAGCAAAATAACAATGAACATCATATGCAATGCGTCATTTCTGCTATCAGTTACCTGTATAGACTGACTCCACCAAAATATTTTCTTGCTTTCAAAGTCTAAGTAGTTTTCTATACGAGATAAAATACTTCTATTCTTTTCAATACTCTCAAGCAAAGATTCAGTACGAATTTTTTTATACTCTGCTTCATCTATAAGATCACATGAAATATCGTATTTATTATAAACACATGGCCTTATAACAATATATCTTTCAGTATGACAGCCCAAAGACTTCTGGTTTTTAATATATTCTAAAGGGCTGAGATTGCTGTCATATCCAAGCAGCATCTCTGATAAAACATACTCGCTTGCAGCCCAATTTTTTTTCTTGAGATAATGCACAGCAAGATCACTTTTGTTCATAATACTCAACTTCTAACCTTCTTCGCTTACTGAAACGACTGTATCGTTCCCTTGTAAATCATTGAGATACCACGTACTTGCCTGAATATCTATCCAAGAATGAATATCACGTCCTGTTACCCACATACGCTCTAACATTCTGCATTTCTTCCCAAGCCAAAACCAGGGGCTGGGGCCTTCCATTTTCTCAACACACTCTTTTTGAAATGCCCAGATCCCTTGATCGAAGAAAAATACATCTGGGTAAGATTGTCGATTAGAACTAACGACCTTTCCGGTAAAAGACTCCATGTAACCATCTTCAGTTTTTACCATAGCACGATAAGGGTGGTCGTCTTGGGCTTTCCACACTGTAGCTACTGAGTCACAATCCGGTTCATCCAACATCGCAAAGCTTTTATCAATAAGCTCCGGTGTCATGTGAACAGTATTACCAAGCAGAATAATAAAGTTCTGTGCTTCTGGATGTTCTTTTAAGACTTCATCGACAGCATGCTTAATCACATCTTTATGCTGCGAAGTTGGGGTCGCCAGTTCTGCTGGTCGATCAATAACAGAAACACCCTCTTTTAACGATAAGTCTTTAATGCGGGCATCTTCTGTAGTGACATAGATTTTATCCACATTCATCGCCATTTTGGCGCAGCGAAGTGGGTACAACATGATAGGCACACCCAATACTGGGATCAGGTTTTTATTAGGGATAGACAGTTGGCCGCCTTTGGCGGTGAGAATGACGATGTTTTTCATACAAGTACCTTATTCAATAAGTGAGTGTTATTTATCAACAATAACACCAAGTTCGTTTTCTTTTTCCTGATGAATGGCTTCATACAGTTCGCCTAGACACTGCAATAGGCCCTGCCCCATATCCACATGAGGGTTATTCACCAGTTTGCGTCCCATCTTAGGACTAAAGTTGTAAGGAGTAATTTTGTAGTGTGCTTTACGAGTCCCCGGCTTTATGCAAATTTCAATGTTGTTACCCAACATTTCGTTGAGCATAGCCAATAAGTCTTCGAAACTCATTCGTTCTTTACCAGTCAGGGTAATGTGGGTGTTTTCAAACTCAGGTTCCAGCACTTTGACACTGCTTTCTGCTGCATCCAGTACATGGATAAACTCACGCTGCTCTTTGCCTGTACCTGTGTATTCAATTCGCCCTGTTTCTATTGCCTGACGAACCAACCGATAAATACCATTGCGCATATCAGCCCTTGGGCCATATAAACTGCCATAACGCAAACAAGTATACTTTAACCCATAAAGTTCAGCATAATTTTCGATAAATGACTCACAGGCTTGCTTACTGGAGCGGTAAAAGAAACCTGAATCGCTGTACACATAAGCTGAGCTGGCAAACACAAAGCGTTTTATTGCCTGCTGCTTACATACTTCCAGCAACTGCACGGTACCCAGCACATTCACTCGCGCTGTGTCTACCGGCTTTACTTTGCACTCGTCTATATCGGCGATGCCTGCCAGGTGAAAAACAACATCGTGCCCAGCAACTACTTGCTGCATAAAGTCCATATTCATCAAATCGCCAACGACTTCGTGCTGATTATCGGTGCGATAAGGTGACGGTCTCATATCAAATAACGTAACCTCATGCCCTGCATTAGTAAGCGCATCGGCTACATGACTACCTATAAAGCCCGCCGCTCCTGTGACTAATACTTTCATCCTTTAACACCTTGACAGTTTTCTGATAATTTTTTTGCGTAATCATAATCCGATAGCGCCAGCGCGGTACTACCAGCTTTATCTAAAGCTAACACCCCAAACTGCTGAAGTTTTTGGCACATATAACGCTGCGAGAAAACATCATGATTAATAATGACCGGTCTAATCTTGTTTAAAAATGGGGAAAGCTGGCCCGGTTGCTCACGATAGTCTGTACGATGCATTTGAGCAGTGGTAAAAAAGTCAATCCCTTCAAACTGTATTACATCCGCCCCTAATAAGATACATTCAAACAAAGCTGCCGGTGCGGCGTTTAATGATTTTTGCATTAGCAGACCATTGGTTGGTTGGCATAAATGCATGGTATCGAATTGTGCAAGTTCAGGCACATCGCGTCTGAGCATGCACAAATCCAATTCGTTAATCACTTTATTTTTTAACCCCAAAGCCGCAAGCCTACGCCAATCATGCGCGTTGTACAGCGATGCTAGTTTACCGTTAGCATACTGATTATGTGTGCCGGGTTGAACATTAAAAGACAAGGTCCAATCTACATCGTTACAGACTTGTTCTGCATCAGCACGTGTCGCCGGCCCTTTAATGCGAATCCTTTGTTGCTTAAAAGCGTCATGTTGTGTCGTTCTTTTAATGACTGGCCAATTAGCTCTGAAGGTAGCTAAGTCCCCTACGAGCAGTGCCTGAAATGATTCATGCTGCTGAATAAGTACTGTTTGCTCACCATGGTTGCTCCTTAAACAAGCCATCGCAGCTGATTGTTTTAGTTGACTGCCATTTTCATAAGACCAAAGTAAAACATTCAAACAATCTGATAAGGTTGTTTTCTGATTGATCTCAATCGCATCTACACACTGCTTTGCTCGCTGCCTTATGCTATAACCAAGGATAAAAGCGCCATGCCAGTAACAAAGATCGGCCAACATCAACCAAAGCTCTGTTTTGTGACAGACCTGAAAGGTTTCAGTAATTTGCTTTGAAAGCGACACTTCCTTCGATACTAGGTTAACAATGCTGTTTGATTTAAGCTGAGTGAAGTAGTCCGTAAATAACAACGCACCTTGCTGAGTAAGTAAGGTAGTAAGTAGCTGCTGCTGAAGCTGAGTAAGGTACTCACCACCTAGCACCAACGAACTTACCAAGCTTTGCTTGGTTAACCTTAGATCCGTTGCAACATGCTTTTGAATACCAAACAAAGGCAAAGTTTTATGGCCTTCTTTTTGATACCAGTTCGTAAGCCCCCAGGTTTGCCCCATGTACCAATTGGAGTATGCATGGTAGTTCATTTGTTGCTCATGCAGGCGGTCTAATGGCACTGAGGTTAAGCCTTTTTTTTTTCAAGATCGAGCGCATAATCCGCTAGCAGGAACTGGTCCTGATTGAATGCTTCTTTACTTGCATGGATGCCATTAAATGTTTGTGCCACTATCTGTGTAGCTTTTAAACGAGCTGCAGCGGCGGCTTGCATATCACCTTGCTCGTGCAAGACTCTAAATAAACGAAAGTAAGCCTCAGCATCTTGCCGTCCTTGTTTAATCGCATCTTGGTAGGCTTGTGCCGCAGTTTCCCACTTTAGTTGCATTTCCCTGGCAATACCGAGGTAAAAATGCCAATCGGCTATAGAGACTTGCTCGGTATTTGATTCTAAAGTTAAGTCAAATGCCTGTTCAGCCCGTTGCTTAATGCCTACATAGGATAACTCATCACTCTTGGGGTGCTTAAAAGATCGTTTTATCGTGACTTGGTCCTCAGATAACACTGTCAGCTTCAATTTTTGAGTTGCTTGATTTACTAATACCAACTCAAGCACTTCATGTAGCCGAGCTTGCTTAAAGCCCCCAAGGTTTAGCCAGTTTTGCTCTGCCGTCGCAACAAAGAGCGGGGAAGCTAATGCAGGATCTTGATCACCATACACCAAAGTATTGTTAGAGCTATTTAAGTTCTGTTGGAGCAGCTTCAATGGCGATATCTTGAAATGGACATCCAACGTACTAAATATCAGGTATTCATGCCTAGCGTACAGAGCCCCATGATCCCAAGCTTCTGCCATGGATGCATCTTGGCACGTATGTAATTGTATGCGCTCAATACCTAACTTTTTAATAAGTGCGGCAATATCAGGCCTTGGCTCACTGACAACCAAAACCAACTCAAGCTGTTGACTGAGTGAATCATCCAACTCTATCAGCGCATTGAGCCAATTTGTAAGTTCTTCAATCTCTGGTGAACGACAGTACAGAACCCAGCTGTAACCAGATAATTTGATATCATCTGTGTGTTTAAGAAGAGAAGTTAAAATCTCATGATATGGATCATGTCTTTTGGTCTGTTTGTTCAAAAGCTTGATAGATTTAAGTAAGAGCTGCCGGCTCGCCAATTCTTGCTCGTAAAAAGTATGATTGGGGCGTATGCCTTTGGAGTTATGCAGAACGAGCTCACTACCCCAGAGCAAAGCTGAAAGTAATCGTTTGCTGCTAGTTTCAGCTGGTATAACATCCAACTCGACACTGGCTGTTGGCACCCCTAATTTTTCACCTGCAGTCGCTGATTTAAAATAGTTAAGCTTAAAGTTCTCTGATTCTTTTTCAAAAAATGAAGCCAGTAAATAAAGGCAAAACACAACCTGCCCCTTTAAAACTTCATTGGTATGGTAGTCATACAGTTTTAAGTAAGCCTCTGCAGCTTGCTGGTAGCTTTTATTTTTTAAAAGTCGATTGGCTTCTTTAAAGCTGATTTCTTTCATTCAATAACTCGATTATTCAGATTTACTTTGTTTAAAAATAAGCTGTTTAAGCTGTAAAAATTGATGCTCGGCACTTTTTAACTCCTCAACCAACAACGACTGGCGCTGTTGTATTTTGAGGTTTTCTGCCTCGATCCGTTTGTTTTTTTCTAGAAGCTCTTTGATTAAGGCTTCCTTTTCAGTTAATTCGGCATGAGCAACTTTATGCTCTTCTTTTTTTTCCGTAAATTGAAGTTTTAAAGCTTCTGTCTGCAAAACTGATTCATTCAGCTGCTGCTTTGCTTGCTCAAGTTCCTCTTTTAAAGCTTGCTCTTGCTGCTCCGCTTGCTGCTTTAAAACATCGGACTTCAATCTAGATTCAGCTAGCTGCTGCTTTGCTTGCTCAAGCTCCGCTTTTAGCGTTTGCTCTTGGTGCTTCGCTTGATGCTTTAGAGCATCATACTGCAGCGTTGATTCAGTCTGCTGTCGCTGAACCTGCTCCAATAAATTTCTCAAAGCTGAGTTTTGTTCACTTACTTCCTTAAGCAACTGCCATAATGGGTTACGGCTAAAATGCAGCACGGGTAAATCAGGATCAGCGCTGTCGGTAGCTTGGAGTTGGTAGCCATACTGCTCCAGCTCAGCCATCAGTTGCTGCCGGGTGAGCATGCCTTGATACAAAGCTTGTTCGCTGCTGGTGATGAAAAGGTGCTCAAACTGAATGGCACTTTGATGAAGTAACGCTTTCAACAACTCATGGTTTTGTGCCGGGCAATCCAGTAACAGCGCATGCTTGCCCTGTGCTAGATGTTGCTCAGTAAGCCACGGGATCAACGCAACGGTCTCGACTTCTTGCTGCTTTTGTAACTTTAAACCCGGGAAAAGCGCTTGCAGACCAGTTGCCTGCGCAGTAGCGCTAAACTCCGCCAGATTGTATTGGTACCAGTTTTGAGTGCCTCCTTCGCTGCTGACGCACTGCTGCTGCACGCTGATTTGCTCAGCGCCGGCAAAGCGATCATGCAGTGCTTTGCAAGCTTCTGGTCGAGCATCCAACAAAACCACTCGTTGCGCCTGAGCAATGAGGTCGGCCGGTTGCTCTGCTGCACCAGCTCCCAGCCAGATAAGGGTATCCAGCACTTGCTTCATTCGCGCGCCTTAGACTTTGGGATTGGTTTTATCAATAGCTTTGGCGAAACCTGCCGCCCCTCAGCCTGGCCATGCTTGATAAAGTGCAGCAAGGGGTTCAAGCCAGCTTTAGCTACATCGGGGTAGCGCTGCAGATACCAGTTGCCATCGAACTGCAAACTTGGGAAGCGACCTTCGTTGGCACCGTATTGCAGATAGTGCTCGGCTGGGTTGATGCCCGCTTCGGCCACATCCGGGTAGGTAGCCAGGTACCAGTCGGCATCGAAATATTCGGAGGTAAAGAGCAAGCCACTATCACGCTGCAATTGCTCTCTTGCTTCACTACCACGCTGCACCAACTGGCTGAGCTTACGCAGCGGTGCAGAGCCCTTCCATAGTCTGGAGTTTTTCACTGCCGAAATTTCTTGACTAACCTGATACAGCTGGTAATTGACGCCGGCATAATCGGCTTTGAGTTGTTTGTGTTCTTGCTGCAGCTTTTTTAACTCGCGCTCTTTTTGCTGCAAAGTTTTCACATCCAAAGTATGACGCCGGGTTTGCTCCTGAATGCTTTGTTCCAGTTTTTTTTGTTGTTTACGCAGTGCAGTTGCCGATTTCTTTTCGTTAGCCAACTGCTGTTTGGTCTGACTAAGTTGCTTGCGATTGGCTTCCAGCTCGTTATTGCTGGCTTTAGCTTGTAGAAAGTACTTTTCCAGCTCTTCTTGCACGGCCATCAGTTGTTGCAATAGCAACTCATTTTCTTGCTGGCTACTTTGCAAGTCGGCTTTTAGCTGCTTTGCATCCTCTTGTTGCTGCTTTAAATTTGCCTGCAGCTCGGCCCGCTGTTGCACTAGCAACTCATTTTCTTGCTGACTACTTTGCAAGTCGGCTTTTAGCTGCTTTGCATCCTCTTGTTGCTGCTTTAGGTTGGCCTGGAGTTCTGCTTGCTGCTGTTGCAGTGCTTCAATATTCAGCTCTGGTTGCTCATTTTCAGCCAAAGGCAAGGCACTTGCCTGCAACAGCGTATTTAGCCGCTGCAACTCTTCATGTTGTCGAACAGCCTGGCAGCTTAGCAGCAATTCCATGGTTGTTTCTGGCGAGGTAGCGTCAAAAGCTGGCATATCCAGCTGCATGCTATGCAACTGAGCTTGCAACTGCAAAGGGAACTGCAAGGCCTGGTGTAAATTGACTAAGCGAATTTTTTTGCGGTTTTTGCGATGAAGGTTAGTCAGTGCTGTTGCCTGGGCCAGCCAGCTGTCGCAAGCTTGCTGCAACGAATCGCCTTGCTGGATGGCCTGAGCAATGGCGTGCTCTGCCTGCACAAAAAACACCAACAAAGCGCTTACATCATCCCGCTGCACTAAAGTTGCCAGCTGTTCAAAATTGGCTGTGGCTGGAATAAGGCCATTGGCCGACAACGTCGGTGGTATTTCCTCAAATTTAGTCAAGTCTGGCCACTGGGTTTGCAGCGTATTCCACCACGGCGTTTCCATGCAGGAAAGAACCAACTTCATTGCAGTATCCTATAATTCAACCAGCGTTGCGCCTGGTTGTTAAAAACGTTCTTATTTAGGCAAAAAATACTAGCATACTAATTGTACGGGCTACAGCACTTATCATGGCTGAAGTAAGCTACTCATACCATTTCAAACACCTGCCTAGCAATTACATGGCAGAGGCCGTTAGCTGAAACACTCAGCCGCCTGTAGCAACAGTGCCTGCTGATCTTTGACCGATAACTCCGGCTGACCTGCATACTGCCAGTCGATGGCAAGCTCGGGGTCGTCCCAGCGAATAGCTCGCTCATGCTCGGGTGCATAATAATCGGTAGTTTTGTACAAAAACTCTGCCGTATCGCTAAGCACAATAAAGCCATGGGCAAAGCCTTCCGGCACCCACAGCTGTGCTTTGTTTTCGGCCGACAAAGGGGCGCTGACCCAACGGCCAAAAGTAGGCGAAGAGCGGCGCAGGTCCACTGCGACATCCAATACTTCGCCCTGCACTACCCGCACCAGCTTGCCTTGCGGCTGCTGAATCTGATAGTGCAGGCCCCGCAGCACACCTTTAACCGATTTGGAGTGGTTGTCCTGTACAAAAGTTACCTTTTTACCCACCGCCTGCTCAAACTGACGCTGGTTAAAGCTTTCCATAAAAAAGCCGCGCTCATCGCTAAACACCTTGGGCGTGAGCAGCAGCACATCGGGAATGGCGGTTGCTTCAATCTGCATCAGGCTGCTCTTAGGATTGCTGTGGGTACTTGGCCATCAGTTCGTGCATGGCGGCGGTAAAGTCCTGGCCCAGAGTCTGGCTGCGCAGGCCAAACTCAACAAAGGTTTTCATGTAGCCGAGTTTGTTGCCACAATCGTGGCTGCGCCCTTTGATGTGGTAAGCATTGACCTGCTCTTGCTTCATTAAAATGGCAATGGCATCGGTGAGCTGGATTTCATCGCCTGCGCCGATTGGGGTAAATTGCAGGGCTTCCCACAAGCTAGCTGGGAACACATAGCGGCCCACCACCGACAAGTTGGAAGGCGCTTCTTCTACCGCAGGTTTTTCCACGATGGCGGTCATTTTGACCGATTCGCCTTGCTGCATTTGGTGGCCTTCGACATCGGCCACACCGTAGCTGGAGACTTGTTCCATCGGCACCGGTTCGACCATCACCTGGCTGATGCTGTCTTGTTCGAACAGTTTGATCATCTCGGCCAAATTGTCGCTTTTTGGATTGCATTCGTGATGGTCAATCAGCACATCGGGCAGTACCACGGCGAAAGGATTGTCACCAATCAGTGGGTAAGCACAAAGCACGGCATGGCCCAGGCCCTTGGCCTCGCCCTGACGCACATGCATGATGGTGACGTCTTTCGGGCAAATGCTTTGCACTTCGTTCAAAAGCTGACGCTTGACCCGCTTTTCCAGCATGGATTCGAGTTCAAAGCTTTTATCAAAGTGGTTTTCAATGGAGTTTTTTGACGAATGGGTCACCAGCACGATTTCTTTAATGCCGGCGGCAATGCACTCATTGACCACATACTGAATCAGCGGCTTGTCGACCACAGGCAGCATTTCTTTCGGGATGGCTTTGGTGGCTGGCAGCATCCGGGTGCCGAGGCCTGCTACAGGAATAACCGCTTTGGTAACTTTCATACTTCTGTCCTTAGTTTCGTACTGACTGACGTTCATCAATTAATCGGCGTAAATAACTGCCGTAGCCCGTTTTGGCAAAGGCGCGGGCCCGTTTCAGCAAGGCTTTGTCATCGACCCAGCCCTGACGCCAGGCTATTTCTTCTAAGCAAGCGACTTTGAGCCCTTGCCGGTGCTCGATGGTTTGCACATAGTGAGCGGCATCGAGCAGGCTGTCGTGGGTGCCGGTATCCAGCCAGGCAAAGCCGCGGCCAAAACGCTCGACCTGCAGGCGGCCCTGCTCCAGATAGAGGTTGTTTAAACAGGTAATTTCCAGCTCGCCACGGCTTGAGGGGGCTAAGGTTCGCGCCAGCTCGCTGACTTTGCCATCGTAGAAATACAGGCCGGTGACTGCATAGCTGGACTTTGGGGTTTTGGGCTTTTCTTCAATCGACAACACCTTGCCGCTCTGGTCAAACTCGACCACACCAAAACGCTCGGGATCTTTCACCTGATAGCCAAAGATGGTGGCGCCTTGTTGCTGCGCACTGGCTTTTTGCAACTGGCTGCTAAAACTTTGGCCATGAAAGATATTATCGCCAAGCACCATGCAGACCGGCTGCTGCGCTAAGAAGTCTTCGGCCAGGATAAAAGCCTGAGCCAGCCCTTCGGGCTTGGGCTGTATGCAGTACTCAAAGCGCACACCAAACTGCTCACCCGAGCCAAGCAGCCGCTGAAAGGCAGGCTGGTCTTCGGGCGTGGTGATGATGAGAATATCGCGGATCCCGGCCAGCATCAGCACCGAAATCGGATAGTAAATCATGGGTTTGTCGTAAATGGGCAACAACTGCTTGGAGATCCCAAGGGTGATGGGATGCAAACGTGTACCAGAGCCTCCTGCCAGTACGATACCTTTGCGCAAAACGATGTCCTCTGCCCGTTGAAAAAGCGGGAAAAATTAAAAAGGCAGTTTAGGTTTTTTGGGGGGAAAGAGCAAGTGGTTGGGCAACTGTGTTGCAGTTACCGCTGGCGGGGCCAGCTAGTGACCGTTGCCGCAGGCAACTAGTGACCGCCGTGAAGCGGCTAGTTACCGCTCGCAGCGCGAGCTAGTGACCGCTGGCACAGCCAGCTAGTTACCGTTGCCGCTGGCAACTAGTGACCGCCGCGAAGCGGCTAGTTACCGCTGGCAGAGCCAGCTAGTTACATATACTTCCCAGCAAAAGTCTGCACCCGCTGTAACTCATCAAGCAGCAGTGCTGCCATATCGAATGCTTTGCTCAACAGGCTGGCCTGGATCTCTGGATCATCCGGATAGTCGTGGGCAAACTGATTGCGCATTTCGCGAAACTTCAACCATTGCTCAGCAGAGCTTAAAGCCCCTATTTTTTCCAGACGGTTTAGTTTATCAATGAAGGTCGCTAACTCACCTTCTTCGTAGGTTAGCTCCAGTGTTGCTGGCAACAGCTTTGCCCCCATAGCATCCTGAAGCTTTGAAAAGCGCACGATAAACTGATCGAAAATTGCCAAGTCCAGCTGAGTTAGCTTTTCCAAAGAAGCGGGGGTGAATGGCTTGTGTTTTTCCAGTTCTTTCATCGACCAGCGTAGCCGCTCAGCATGAGTGTGGCAAATATCCAGCAGGCTTAAGTAGGCATCCTTGTTCACAACAACACTCCTTGCTGCTTGGCTGCACGGTAAATCGGTAAGTCGAGGCCTTTGTTGCGGTTAATCACCAAATCGATTTTTTGCGCACCCAACTGCAGTTGCAACTCTACCAGCGCATTGATTTTTGCCTCGACTATCTCATCGACCGAGACAAGCTCTGGCTCAATGTACACGTCGATATCACCGCCTTTGGCCTGATCATCCAAACGTGAACCAAAAAGCCTGATTTCGGAGTTTGAGCCAAAGTGTTTGGCCAGGATCTGCTTAATCGTCATTTGCTGCTGATTCGATAGGCGCATTGGGCATGCTCCGTGGCTAGGATCATGCTTTGAGTATAACAGGAACAATCGCGAAGCGACTAGTGACCGTTGCCGCAGGCAACCAGTGACCGCCGCGAAGCGGCTAGTTACCGCTCGCTTTGCGAGCTAGTGACCGCTGGCTCTGCCAGCAACTTATAAGCAGCTGGTAAAATGACACTCGAAAAAAAGTGGCTATCAACCCCCATACCTACAGCAGCTTCTGCATACACCGCGGTATTTTGGGTTAGTTGCAGCAAACTTTTCTGCAATGATTGGTCAATCACTTTCTTGCTGTAGTGGCTATACGCTTCGTCCAGTGCGGCTTGCGGGATTTCCCCTAAGTGAGCACACATCACAAGAATATCTAAAATATCCTCTACCAAACAAAATAGTATGCTGACTCAGGAAGCCGCTGTTAAAGTTTTCCAGGCAAGATGCTATCCGTTGATGCTGCAGGCGCTTGTAAGCTGACATAGGAAGGATTAGCCCCCAGCAGGCAGAAAACCACCGGCACGCTGGGCAAGTTGTTGAATCAGAGTACGCTCGGCTGCCACCAACTTGCTTTTATCGACAAAAGACCAACGGCGCTCATAGACATCCAAGGCATCTTTTTCGGTTAAAAATCGAGCTTGAGTATCCCACAACAACTGATCCAGCTCGGGATATTGCTTACGATCAATGGTGTTCATGATGACCTCTGACATGCATGGTGCGCTTCATTAACTTTACAATAGGCCTTTGGGGCTGTCTAGTTGTTGAGCGTTGCTGCAGGCAACTAGTGACCGCCGTGAAGCGGCTAGTTACCGGCCTGAAAGGCCTAGTTACCGCTCGCAGCGCGAGCTAGTGACCGCTGGCGTAGCCAGCTAGTTACCGTTGCCACAGGCAACTAGTGACCGCCGTGGAACGGCTAGTTACTTCAACGACTTCATTAATCCTTTCAATAAGCTAAAGATCTCCCTAATCTTGATACGCACTGCCCCCACTTCACCAATGTATCCCAATCGTTGAGCAATCAACAGCTGGGTTTCGAGTTCGCTTAATGAGCCGCGGGCGATGCTAAGAAAGCGCAGGAAATCGGGCTTCGATTCTCTGCCTGCGCCTTCGGCGATATTGCTTGGAATGGATACGGCGGCTCGTTGCATCTGGGAGCTGAGGCCAAATTTTTCGTGATCAGGAAAGGTTTTACTGATGGCGTAGACATCGACCAACAAATCCATGGCCAGTTGCCAGACTTTTAAGTCGTAGTGCATGGGTTGTCCTTGTTGTTGCTGCTGGCTTAGCCAGCTAGTTACCGTTGCCACAGGCAACTAGTGACCGCCACGAAGCGGCTAGTTACCGCTCGCTTAGCGAGCTAGTGACCGCTGGCACAGCCAGCTAGTTACCGTTGCCGCAGGCAACTAGTGACCGCCGTGAAGCGGCTAGTTACCGCTCGCTTAGCGAGCTAGTTACCAGTCGCAAAGCGACGTCATTACGCTGGCACAGCCAGCTAGTGACCACTATCACCCTTTGGTTACCTGGTAAAATATTTTGATTAATGGCTTAAGATCTCCCTGATATCCAGCTACATTCGCGGCTAACCAAACACCCTTGGAGATTGGTTTCCAATCAAGCTCATAGCCTGCCTGAATGGCAACTAGCTCGCAAAATAAGCGTAGAGTTCTGCCATTCCCCTCTCGAAATGGATGAACAACATTCATCTCACAAAAGAAGTGTGCCAGATGATTGACAAAGGCTGCTTTATCATCGTTTTGTAGATAGTTCGCTTTTCCAGGTACTTGAAGCATTTATTTGCTTCATTTTCGATAAAGCGCACATGGCAAAACCGTGTGCTTTGTTTGGAAATATCGACCGTTCTGATTTGTCCAGCCCACTCATACAAGTCCTGAAATAGATGGCGATGAATGTCACAAAGGTAAGAAAAGGTAAGGTTTTCAAAATCTGGCTTAAATGCAGCAAGCCGGTAGGTGGTGAACGCCACTTCAGCTGCAGCAAGCTCTGCCTCTGAAGTTAAATCGAGCAGATTTATTAAAACTGAAGTGTTTTCGTAACAGTAGCTATCGTTGCCAGCACCATATTTATCAATCATGCGCCCTTTGCAGCTCTTTGAGTCTGGCTATAACTTTTGGGTGCAATGGTGTTTGCGCGTTTAATGGTTGCAAACCTTCTAAACGCAGACTTTCATTAAAGTTGGTCACTTTGCTTTCTTCAAAGCGTCTTGCCATCAACTCTTTATCGTTCACAGTGGAAGGCTCCTAAACAAAACCATGCCTTTATTTTAGCTGGTTTAGATGCCATCAGCAAATTGGGTTGCCGGTTCGAAGCGCTTTGTTACCGTTGCTGCAGGCAACTAGTGACCGCCTTGAAAAGGCTAGTTACCGGCCTGAAAGGCCTGGTTACCGCTGGCATAGCCAGCTAGTTACCGTTGCCGCAGGCAACTAGTGACCGCCGTGAAACGGCTAGTGACCGTTGCTGCAGGCAACTAGTGACCGCCGTGAAACGGCTAGTGACCGTTGCTGCAGGCAACTAGTGACCGCCGCGAAGCGGCTAGTTACCGCTCGCTTTGCGAGCTAGTGACCGCTGGCAAAGCCAGCTAGTTACTGCGTCATCGACGCAAGCAGCTGCTGCCATTCAGGCAAGCGGATGCCAAGCGCATGTTCCAGCTTATCGACACAAAGCCGTGAGTTCAG
Organism: Alkalimonas delamerensis; assembly: GCF_030717955.1. Taxonomy (NCBI): domain Bacteria; kingdom Pseudomonadati; phylum Pseudomonadota; class Gammaproteobacteria; genus Alkalimonas; species Alkalimonas delamerensis. The sequence continues at coordinate 811,943 of NZ_JAUZVY010000002.1, forward strand.
CGGCCGTTTGGCCGGCGTTGGGTAGTCGCTGCTGGGAATGGGCTGAATGGCCTCTGGCTGCAAGGCAAGCGTTTCCCCTTGCTTGATGGCCTGATGGACAATGGCTTTGGCAAAGTCGTACCAGCTGCCGTAGCCGCGTGGGGCCAGATGATAGACACCGCCAGCGATGGGCTGGCCTTGCAGGTAGCGCTGCAGAGTCTGCACACTGATGGCGGCAATCAGGCTGGCGGGGGTGGGAGCGCCGATTTGATCGGCGACGATGCTTAGCCCGGTTTTCTCTTTGGCCAGGCGCAGTATGGTGCTGCGAAAATTTTTGCCCTGGCCCGAGTAAACCCAGCTGGTGCGAAAGATCACCGCTTGCGGGCACTGCGCCAGCACCGCTAAATCACCTTTTAGTTTGCTGTAACCATAGTAATTCAGCGGGCCGGTTGGGCTGTCTTCTTGCCAGGGCTCGGTTCCGGTACCCGGGTAGACGTAATCGGTGGAATAGTGCAGCAGATAAGCCCCAGTTTGAGCGCAGTAACGAGCCAGCAGTTCTGGCAGCTGTGCATTGACTGCCAGGGCAAGTTCTTGCTCGGTTTCGGCCTGGTCTACCGCGGTGTAGGCTGCGGCATTGACAATCGCTTGTGGCCGATGCAGCGCCAAATAGCCCTGTACAGCAGTAGCATTGGCCAGATCCAGCTCGGAACGGCTGGGTGTTAGTAGCTCAGCCTGCCCTGCCAGTTGTTGTTTTAGCTCTGTGCCTACCTGGCCTGAGCTGCCGGTTATCATTAGTTGCATAACGTCCTTAAGTAAGTTTGTTGCTATGACTGGATGCTAAAGGCGATGGTAATCAAGTCTGAGATTTGGTTGCTCTGCTTTAGCCATCGCTTTCTGCACCATATAAGCTCCAGCACCGAGAAAAAGACAGCTACAGGTATAGAGGGTTGTCTATGCCGCTTACACTTTAAAAATATCACCTAAAGAACCATCTTTAAGCTTTTGTTGATAAAAGTCGAGATCGTCAACAGTATCAATCTCTAACCAACCACTTTCCACCGGAATCGACCGTACAAACCAGCCACTATCAATCAAGTGCTGGATATAGCTGGTGAGATACATATTATCGAAGTTTTTACCGTCATAAATAGCCTTCTTGTCCATTTGCAGCCATGCATTGACGAAGTCTTTTGCTTTCGCTGCTGCTACCTTGATCAGGCCCATGTATTGCCCCTGGATTTCATGGTAATTGGTTGGCTTCTTGCCAAGCTCGATAATCCTGTCGCCTGCCAACTTTAAGGTTTCTGCATCATCCAGAGGATTCTCCATTCGAAGGTCCCAAAGCCGCTTCCAGGCTTTGTCAATGGTCAACACTACAGGCCCCTGGGCAGCAAGAATGGCATCTAAAATACGCTGCTCGTAAACAATATCGCCGTATGTAATCAATACATCATCGTGGCCATCAAATAAATCACGCGCGTACATGAGCGTAGTCACCATATTGGTACTGGCGTAACAAGGATTAAGGATCTTATTGACACCAGCCCGGACAAGCTTGTCTTCACGATAACCTGCGACCACAGTGATATCGGTAATGCCTGCTTTTTTGAATGCATCCAACTGATAATCGATCAGTGCTTTACCACACAACTCGACCATGCATTTTGGTTTAGTGTTCGTGTGGGGACGAAGTCGAGTACCCTGCCCCGCAGCTAAAATTATTACGCGCATTTTAAAGACCAAAGTGGTTTTGAATAAGTTTTAAGTCATGAGAAGCAAAAGGTGTTTCTCGCTCAGGGTGCCACATGATTCCCAGCCAGGGTTTTTGAATATGCTGCATGGCTTCTATGACGCCATCATCACTAAGGGCTAACGCAGTGAATGCTGGTGAAAGCGTCTCTGTCACGATGGCCTGATGATGATAGCTGTTTACATCACGGATACTGAGGCCTCGAGCCCAATCACCGCTCAAGGAATGGCGTCTGGCTACATGCCCCTCAACCGTCCTGAGCTCTCCACCTTCCACATGATTGAGAAACTGCATACCGCGGCAAACACCCAGTACTGGCATCGCAAACTGTGCCGCGTAATCCAGTGATTTTTGTTCCAACTGATCTCTTTGCAGTGCTGTGCCAATGTCGTTTCCTCCGCTCAAAACCAATCCATCGACTTCTAACCCTTGCAGATAGTCCGCAACATCACTTAGCCCGCTGGGTAACACAATGGGTACTGCACTCATCTGTTCAAACAAAGCAGCCCATCTTGCATCCAAAGCATCTCTGAATTCATTGCGTCCGGGCACCTGGTCGTAACGTTGGCTGATTGCGATGCGTTTTTTGATCGGTTTCATTAGCGTAAAGGCCGTAACAGCTTATTGGCCGGGTCAAGTTCAATCGCCTTGGCCTGGGATAACTGTTTAAATAGCTGCTCGCCAACTCCTATTGCAGCCGATAGGCCAAACTCCGCAGAGCGTATTGCCATGTGCGAATTAGCACCACCATACATGGTAATCAGGCCCGCAATGCCTTGGCCAAAAAGCCAGTCAAAGCCGGGATCTGCTTGCGGAATAAGTACCACGACACCTTGCACATCAATGTCCCCTTGCTCGGTACCTCGCAAGTGGATGCATGGTGCCATTATCCGCTCAGAACCAATAAAGTTAGGCATGCCAGCACTTAACTCAAATGAATAAAAGTCATCTTTCCCAGTCAGTAAGGGTGGCAATTCGCAAGTAGCAGCAGACTTACGTTGACGTGCATTTTTACTGGCCTCTGCACGAAGGAAACCTTGTTGCTCACTAGCGCTTAGAGTAGTTTCCGAGAGCCCGAAAACATCATAAACAGATAAGTTAGCCCATTCCTCAACCGTTAAACCGAACTCAGACGCAAGCACACGCATCATATCGAGTGCTTCAGAAAGGTTACGACTAAAAATGAATTTCGCCTTTTCACGCCCTTCAATAGCATCGCGTAAAAATTGCTCCAATGCATCGCCACTAAAATCGAGCCCCAATGATTTAACTTTAGCAAAGAAGTTTGCTTTTTCTTCCAACCAGGCGCTCTGTGTTTTTACTGCGTGCTTTGCCTCCATCGCTGACTCAACAATGGGCCGCAGAAACTGCTCGGGATCATCCAAATAAGCCGGCGAGGTAATGTCATAAGTCCCTGGCCTGAGGTGGCCATAGATCGCAACAAAATGATCCCAACTCATTTTTCCAACAGCTGTGGCTTTAGCATCATCAGTCAGCTCATGCGATACCGTTCGTACACTGGACATAAAGTCATCCATCGCCAGCTGGGTTAACCAACCCTCTTTAACTCCCTCTTTCAAGAAGGTCACAGCAACAAAGCCGCTGCGTGCTAAATGTGCAAATGGTAAGGTGCCATACAAACGACATTCGTCCAGAAGCAAACGCACATTCCGGATACTCGCTACTTGTGGACGCTGCCGTCTTAAGTTTATTCGGTCTTGCAGCTTCGAAACATTACTTAAGTAGTCTTTTGTCTTCTCAACAGCATGCCGTGAAATATCTAAAAGCCCACTTTTTAACTTCGCAATAAGTTCGGCACTAAAGCCTCCTTCATGCTGCAAGCGTTCTTCCCAACGATAAAACGCAGGTCCAACACAAGTCGGTAGGACATCAAACTCAACTTTGTCATGCAGTTTTGGATTTGCTTTCAGGTAACTCAAATAGAAATTTACGAACTGGCCTGCTTCTTCGTCATTTATATTCTTAGGAATGAAAGAGTTAAAGCTTGCGCGTACATCCACATAGGGTTTACCAGCAAAAGATACAAGCAGGGGATGAGGCCTGACATCGCGATAACCATACTCTGCTCTTTGTGTAGCCCAGGTTTCATCCATAATAAGATATTTATACAAGGTTTCAGCCAGCTTCCCTGGGTTCGTACCTATAATTTCCGCAGGATTCCAGTCAGGCATGACACCGTACAAAGGATGATCGCCTGCCAGGTGAGGAGCCGCAACTTCAAGCTTTGCCCATGATGTTTCTGCTTGTAACAAAGCCTCGTTGCAAGCATCACAACTGGCCTCATCATCAGTTTTTTGCACGGCTATCGGCCGGATCTGAAGGATATGCACGAGCTCGTCTTCGGTCATGGCAAACTCAATATCCAATGAGTCAAAGCTCAACAAGTTCTCGATTTCTTTCATTGCCTCCAATAGCGGCAATAACCTGGCGTTGGCTACCTGGTGGGCACTAGCACCACGACGGACGACCAATGTTTTATGATCCCTGCCATTGCCTGTCGTTATTCCGTCCGTGCTGCCTGTTTCATCATAGTTAATCACGTAGTAGGGTGATCCATGCTCCAGTGTTCTGGTAAAAGCCACTCCACTGCGAATCACATTCTTTAGCATCGGCTGAACCAGCACCTGATCATCAGGTTGGGGGTTGTGGTAGGACGCGATCACCTCTTCTATCGCAGACTCCAGGTGATCATCATTTGCATCAACGTTAAGAATACTGGTGTAAGCGCCTGCATTAGAATGCGTAAATGAATCTTCACTGCGTGCACTGGAGCGAACAATAAGTAAAGCATCATGAAAGGTGTTCTGAATATGTGCTATCAATGTTGCTTTTTGCTTGCGCCATTGCTTTACTTCAAATGAAACCTGATCTGCAATAACAGACTTCGACACAATTTGCTGCATTCGTGCTAAGGTCTCAGCTTTGGTGCCCAACACAAAGCGAACAATATCAAAATCAGAGCCCACTTCGGCCCAATCACCGTGAACATCAACCGCGTCAACATGCACCCCAGTCCCTCTTAATACTTCAACCAGATCGGCAACTGTTGCTGTTTTAAAACGTTCGGTCTGATGTCTGAATACATGGGCTAACCGTTTGAGTGCCTCACCTTTAAAGCGAACCAGGCCTACAAAAGTCCCGTTTGACAAATACGAAGGTAGTTCCCCTGCACGTTGCAATTCGCAATCACGCACATACACACGCTCTGGTTTCTTACCTGATTTGGAGCTGACGGCTTTGATGACACGACTATCCCAAGCGATAGCTAAATCTGACGTACTTGCCCGCAATGCTTCTACGGCCTGGTTTCGGAATAGAGTATCGCCATAGCAAACAATCAGCTCACTTTCATTGCGGAAGTCATTCTCTGAGAGCTGGAGCGATTGAACCACCAGGGATAGTGAATACGCACTTCCAGTGACCTGCCAGAGTGGATTGTTCACCGTCTGCGCAATCTGGTCTGTGTTGGTTATCAGTTCTTTTTCAAAACCAACCACCAGGAATGTTTGCATCGCCTCAAACGCGCGAATTTGCCAGTTTAAAATGGTATCACTGGCACCAATGAGCTGCGCCGGGGAAGGCTTTGACCCAACATGTGGTACCCCTGCGGATAAAATGACGGCGTTCACGCTACTATCTTGCATCAAATGACTCGATTCAGCTGGTCTATGTTATTCATCATAGAATGCTAGAGCATTCGGAGCCATAAATCGACAAAAACCAGGCAGTGGTTGGTGCCCTCAGAGCCAGGACGCACCCTAAGCGCTCGGTTGAGGCTGACATAGCCAACTAATCACGATCGCTTCGCAGCCAACGGCTCCCACCAATCCCGACGAGCCAGATACCACTGCACCGTTTTGCGCAACCCCGTTTCAAAGGTTTCCTGAGGCACCCAGCCCAGTTCGCGTTCTAGTTTGGAGGCGTCGATGGCGTAGCGTCGATCGTGGCCGGGACGGTCTTGAACGAAAGTTAGCAAACTTTCGTAGTGTTGAATGTTGAGTTTTGAATGTTGAATGGGGGCCAATTCTTCCAGAATTGTACAGATGGAACGGACTACTTCGATGTTTTGTTTTTCGTTGTGGCCGCCGATGTTGTAGGTTTCGCCTACCTGGCCCTTGGTTGCCACGCACAGCAAAGCTCTGGCGTGATCTTCCACGTAGAGCCAGTCGCGGATTTGCTGGCCATTGCCATACACCGGTAAGGGTTTCCCTGCCAGAGCATTTAAAATGGTGAGTGGGATCAGTTTTTCCGGAAAATGGTAAGGACCGTAGTTGTTGGAGCAATTCGTAATTAAGGTCGGCAGGCCATAGGTACGCTGCCAGGCCCGCACCAGATGATCGGAGCTGGCTTTGCTGGCCGAGTATGGCGAGCTGGGGGCATAGGGCGTGGTTTCGGTGAATAAGTCATCTGTGCCGGCCAAATCGCCGTAGACTTCGTCGGTCGAGATGTGATGAAAGCGAAAGCTCTGCTGTTTATCTGCAGTCAGGCTTTGCCAGTAGTGGCGGCTGGCCTCCAACAAGCTGTAAGTACCAACAATGTTGGTTTGAATAAAGGCCGCCGGCCCGTCGATAGAGCGGTCAACATGGCTTTCTGCTGCCAGATGCATGATCACATCGGGTTGAAACTGCTGGATGCATTGCTGCATTTTGGCCTGAACGCAAATGTCGGCCTGAACAAACTGATAGCCGCTATGATCCGCCACTTCGGCCAGAGATGCCAGGTTGCCAGCGTAGGTCAGTTTATCAATCACCAGCACCTGATGCGGCGTGGCGGTTAGCAGGTATCGGACCAGTGCCGAGCCAATAAAGCCGGCACCACCGGTGACCATAATACGTAAACTCATGTTTGCTGCTCGCTTGGTTGCTTGCTGGCGTCAGAGTGGGCTGCGGCCAGCCCCAACGCCTCGATAATTTGCCGGTTGATTTTCACCACGTCAAACTTCTGCTCGGCCAACTGGCGGCTGTATTGCCCCATGGCATCAATTTGCTCCGGGTGGTCAATAAAGTACAGCATCTGCTCAGTCAGGGCATCGACATTGTGCGGCGGAATTAAAAAGCCGTTTTTACCTTGCTCGACGGTTTCCCGGCAACCGGGCATATCGGTGGTAATCACTGGCAAGCCAACGGCCATGGCTTCCTGGGTACTGCGCGGTACACCTTCACGGTAATAGGACGGCAGCACAAAAACACTGGCTTGTGCCAGGTAATCCACCACATTGTTGACCAGGCCCGGATAGACAATCAAGCCACTTGCTACCGCTGCTGCAAGTTCGGCTTTGCTGATGGAGCCTTTGGCAGTATCGGGCTGCCCAACCACCACAAACTCGACGTTTGGATGGCTGGCTTTAATGCGCTCTGCAGCTTGCAGAAAGTAGCGGATGCCTTTTTCCTGCAACAGGCGGCCAACAAAAATAAAGCGGATAGGCTCCAGCTGTGGCGGGTGGTACGGATAGCGCGCCAGACAGGTGCCAATGCCGTTTAGCATGGTGAGTTTAGGGATAGGGATCCGGTAGTGGTGAATAAGATCCTGGTAGTCATCCGGGTTCAGCAAAAACACCTGCTGTGTTTTCGGCAATACAAAACGATACAAGGCGACTTGCACCCGGCGCACCAGACGGCAACGCACACCAGCCCCTTCCGGGGGTTCGATAAAGGCACGGCCCAGCCCTTCAATTTTGGCAACCCGGTAAGGCACTTTGGCCAGCCAGGCCGCCAGGGTGCCAAAAATAACCGGTTTGACGAAGTAACAAAAGCTGACCTCAATTCGATACTGCCGGAACAAACGGTACAACTGCCAACTGGTGCCTAAATCATTGAAGGGGTTGTAGCTAAAGCGATTGAGTTGGTAGCCAACCGGAATGGCCCCAAGAGCCTGCACTGCGGCTTCACTGTGTTCGTTGTAGTCGGTGGCAAAGGCATAGACCTGATGACCAGCCGCGACCAGCTCCCGGATCAGGTCGCTGCGAAAATTCAGCAGTGCCTGCGTCAATGAGCCCACCACTGCGATACGGACGGACTGAGGTGTCGAAACTGGCGTAATTTGGTTTTGCTGCATTACTTCATTCCAAACAGCAGGTTTAAAACACGGCGTATGCCTTTACGTCCGTGCAGGGTAAGTCGTTCCAGCAGCGAAGGCTGCCGCTGACGACGCAGTTCCAGTTCATCTAAAATCTGCTCTGGTGAGCTAAAGCCCCCAGTCACGCTGCTCAGATACCGCGGATACGCTATCAGCGTGCAGTACACCAGAGTCGCCAAATCGAGTTGACGGTTTCGTCTTGGCATGGGTTTCCTATCTTCCGTTAGCCCCCAACCGGCATAAAAAGGCCAGCCATAACACACCACTTTTTTACCGCGCAATAAGGCTTCAAAACCAGTGAGCGAGGTCATCAGATGAACTTCATCCACCTGTGGCAGCATTTCCGCCATGCTGGTATCCAGTGCCAGCTCATCGCACCACTGTGCAGCGTTATCTTCACCCTGCCCTTTGGCACGAGCGCCAGCATACACATCCGGGTGCGGTTTATAAATCACCCAGGCATCGGGGTTGCGCTGCCGGACCTGTTGCAACAGCTCCAGATTGGTACGCACTTGATGGGCACCAAATTCGATGGAGGCATCACGCTCCACTTGCCCCGGTACCAGAATCACCCGCTGCTTGCCCTGAGGCCTTTGCCAGCCAGTCTGACCTACATTGTATTTGGTAATGCCTTGCTGGCAAATTCGTTGTTGCAACGCCTCTGCCCGCTGGCGTTGGCTTGGCGTTAGCTGCTGCTGTTGCAGCAGCTGTTCCAGATCCGAGGGCTGGCCCGCATCAAAGTACAACCCTTGCTGATCGAGGATCCAGGACAGTGGCTGGGCGAATTCGGCGCCCAGCCCCACCGAGCGAATAAAGCCATCTTCTAACCGAACCAAGCTTAAACCAGGCTGAACAACCGGAAGCTCCCGCCGCCCCCAGACCAACAGGGTGCCATGCTTTGGCAGCGGTTGGCCTTTGGCGATAAAGGTTACCCGGCTGCCCTGCACAAAATGCTGCAGCTTTTTGCGCCAAAACCGAGAAAAGCCATACGCAAAGACCTCAGGTGGCAACTGCAGTCGCATCCGTTGCTGATGACCGGCCCACTCCAGCAATGCCTGTGCAGAGCATGGAGAGTTGGGCTCCGGGTGCAGCGCCTGGCTCCCTGCCAAAATGGCATAATGCACCAACAGCTCTGCGCTAAAACCCGGTTTGGCGGCGAAAGGCCCAACACAGCCCTGATAACTGGCCAGCGGGGAGTCCTGCAGGCACCAAAGCGGCTTTTGCCACAGAATGGCCTCTAATGCCAACGGCGAACGATGGCAGAACACCCGGCTGCAGTGCTGCATGAGTAGAGCGGTATGGCAAGCCCTTTGAAAGTGCAGTCGGGGCAGCAGCGCTTTTAGCTCATCGATGCTGGCAAGCTGCTGTTGCACCACTTGCAGCTGTTTTTGACAGTTCGGGGTATTGGCCGCCAGGCATAGCATGGGCTCATCGAACACGGCTGCAGCTTGCAGCATCTGCCGAACCATCGACTCGGTGCAGCTGTGATCAATCAGTAGAAGCTGGTAGCTCTGCTGCGGTAGCGCAGGTGGACGCAAATAATTGCTGCCAGCGAGGCCGAGCTGCTGCCAACTGCGAATAAAGTCATGGCTGCTTTGCTGTTGCTCAGCGGTCAGCGCTGTGGTCAGTTGCTGGCGCCAGGCGACCAGAGCTGCAGCATGTCCCAACTGCGCGGCAACAAAATTGTCTGCTGCCACCAGTAAGGGCCAAAAACCCTTGCTGGTCTGTTCTTGCAGCACGCAGGCCTGATGGCCTGCCATGCGGTTGGCATTAATCGATGTGATCACGAATAATGGCGCGGGTCAGCTGGGTAATGGCGGCAAGGATAATGGCAAAGAATAGTACCACAATAAAATTGTACAAACGCCTCGGCTCCACCGAGTACTCGGCATAGGTCGGATGCTGCAGGATCGAGATTTGTTTTAACTTACGCGCGGCTTCAACCCGGGTGTTTTCCAATACCAGCAAGGAGTTGGAGTATAGCTCTAACGCAAACTGAGCTTGCAGCGTTAAGGTTTCGAACTCAGCGGAAATCCGGTTCAGTGCATCGCCATCGGCAGTGGCCATTTTGCGGCGCTCTTGCTGAATTTGGGTAGTCAGCGCCTGGATTTGGCTGTCCAACCGCTGCATCTCCGGCGAGCTGGCACTTTGGAAGCTGCTGGCCGCTTTGCGCTGCGCCTCCAGCAGGGCTTTTTGCGCTTCCAGCTGAGCGACGATCATCATGATGCTTTCGACCGAGCCGGTTGGTGACACCAGACCATGGGTATTTTGAAAATCCAGCAGCCTTTCCCGGGCGGCAAACAGGCGATCGGCCAACACCTCAACCTGACCTTCGATAAAGGCGACCTGCTCTTCGGCCAGCCGCTGCCCCATCCGGTTCATATGGCGCTCCCCTTCATCCAGCAGGGTCTGGGCAATCTGCTGGGCCATCTCGGGGCTGTAGGCCTGCACGCGAATACGCAGCACATTGGCGTAATCATCGAAACGAATATCGACTCGTTTTTGAAAATAATTGTGGAAGGTTTCGATGGGAGCGTTCTTGGCCAGCCTGGACCAGTAATCAATGCTGCTGTCTGAGTAATGCGCTCTTAGCTGCAGTTTCGCTTCCAGGGTATTGAGCATATCCACCGATAGCATGAAGTCCCGCAGCAGCAGCAAATCACCAGCCCCCCCGGTACCAGACAACAAGGACGAAAAGTTTAAGTTAGCAGGCATGATATCCGGGCTTTTTAATACTATATGACTTTCTGAGACATATCGATCCGTCGCCAAAACAGACCAGTAAAGCATCGAAATTAAGATGGCAGCCAAGGCGGCTACCCAGTGAGGATTTTGCTTCAATCGATTCATTTACCAATACTCTTGTTGTAATCTTTAATGGCATCGCCCAGTTTGTCGTACCAAATGGCCTGCCCTTTGTGCAGCCAGATGCCGGCTTGACACAGGTCCTGCAAAATACCCACACTGTGCGACACCATAATCAAGCTTGACCTGCCTACGCGATCGCGAAAGGCTTTTTTCGCTTTGTTCTTAAAGGCCGTATCACCAACTGCTGTGGCTTCGTCGGAAATGTAGACATCAAAATCAAAAGCCAGTGACAAGCCAAAAGCCAGACGACTGCGCATGCCACTGGAGTAGGTTCTGACAGGCTGGTCAAATGCTTTGCCGATTTCGGCAAATTCCTGCACATACTCCATAATGTGCCGCATCCGATCTTCACCACCGTGGATGCGGGCAACAAACTTTACATTTTGCCGGCCAGTCATGCTGCCTTGAAAGCCGCCTTTAAGACCGATGGGCCAGGAGATTTTACTCCGGGTTATGATGTCCCCTTTGTCGGGCATGTCCATCCGCGCCAGCAGTTTCAGCAGGGTCGATTTGCCGGCGCCATTTCGTCCGATCAAACCAACGCTGACCCCTTGTGGAATAACAAAGTTGACATCTTTCAGTACCCAATCACCACCGAACGGGCCGTGATAGCGTTTGTAGAGGTTGCGGACTTCAATCATTGCGCTATCAGCCTCGCTTTTAAACGGATCTGCAGCATCAGGCCCAGCAGTATCATGATCAGCGCGAAGGTGAGCGGATACAGTAAGTTGATGCCTTCGATACTGCGGTACGCCGGGAAAAAGCCATAGCGCATGCTCTCTATCGAATGCAAGATTGGATTGTAAATCAAGTACTCTTGCACTCTTCGTGGCATAAATTGCACAGGAATAATAACACCGGATAAAAAATACAATGGGAACATCAGCATACCGATAATCTTTTGCGCTTCCTGCACTAAGGAGACCACGACAGAGAACAACAAGCCCAAGCCAAGGCCGAGCAGCCAAAGGGTGAGCCAGCCCTGAATGGCCTTCAGCACGTGATGAGGAATAATGTCCATGCCCAGAAAGGCGGCACCGGATACCAGTATCATAAAAATGATGGATTTGAAGGTCGCCTCCAGTGCAGCCCGAACCAGCACGGTATCGACCGGATGCACCTGACGATAGGCAAAAAGGCCGCCGTTGGCATTGATGGCCGACATCGAACGTGTTGCTGAATTACGAAACAACAAAAAGCCCATGATGCCGACGATCAAAAAGGGAATGAAGTCTGCTCCGGGAATGAAGCGGACCCGGCCTAAAAACTCCCGCACCGTGATCATGATCATGATATGCGCTATCGGCTCCAGCAACATCCAGGTCCAGCCGAAGCGATCACCGGTCATCCGCGCCATGGCTTCACGCATAAAGAGCGCATGCCAAACGTGCAAGGTAACCTGTAAGGAGCTGCGCTCTTTCATGACGAACTGTGCCTTAGGCCGTTAAATATCCAATGCAACTTTGGCTGCAATGGCTATTTGATACAGGATCTGCGTTAAGGTCGAGGCCAGCTGCAAATTCTTGGTGGTGACGGCTGGCAACACCAGGATTTCATCGCCTGGGCGCAGCTCAACTTCACGGGCGTTGCGGACTTCGCCGTTTTGACGGACGATCAAAATACGACGCTTATCGGCATGCTGACTAAAACCACCGGCGGCTTCGATGTAGTCCCAGGCGCTCATGCCCGGTACAAAAATCGAGGCTTGCGGAATGTAGACTTCACCGCTGACCAAAATGGAATCGGATTTCTCCGGAATGGTAATGACATCACCATCTTGCAAACGCAAGTCCAGCAACTGATCGCGGTGGCTGACCACCAGACGACCATTGGGCTCCACTTCACGGGCCCGGGCGACAAAGGCACTGATCAGCTCAGCTTCACGCACCCGGATGGCAGACTCTTCCGCAGTGGAGGACGACGCCCCCAGGTAGGTGGTTTCCAAACGGCGCAGCGATTCGTTCAGCGATTCGCGCTGACGATCGGCCACACTGACCCGCCGAATCGAGATGCTGCGGGTTTCGGCGATGGCCTGGTCGACCGGAATGTTGTCCAGCAACTGATGCAGGGTGGCGTTTTTCGGCAGAATAAAGAAGGATGGCCCGTAGTAACTGCCTTCCAGTTGCACCACGATGGTATCGGCATGCTGGTCGGCTACAAAAACCACTTCATCGCCATTGGCAATTTTCAGTTCTGCAAAAGAGGCCAGCTGCTGATAGTTGGCATAAGGCCCGGAAGCGCGCTGGCCCCGTACCAGGGCATGAGACACACCAGCATCCAGTTGCGCCAGCTGCTTTAAGGTGGCACCGTACAGCACATCATCGCTCAGCTCGTAAAAATAAGCCCGGCCCACATCGCCATGCACAGCGATTTGCGGACCACGGCGTTCAACCAGAATGGTGTCGCCATTTTGCAATTGCGCGTGGTCCAGCTTGCCTTCCAGCAAAAAATCGTACAAATCCATTTCTGCAATGGTCTCGCCTTGCCGCAGCAGACGGATACGGCGGTAACTGCCCTGCTCTTCATCAATGCCACTGGCCTGATCAAGGAAATAAAGAATGGAGTCGCTGGGAACGCCGGCGTAACGGCCCGGCTTGTTGACAAAACCCGTCACGAACACAGCCACTGGCTGCACGCCTTGCAAATTGGTGTAGACGTACACATTGTCCGGGTAGACTTTGCTCACTGCGTTACGGACAATGCTGTCCAGCTGGCCGTGGCTGACGCCTTTGACCTGCACTGGACCGATGCTGGGGATAAAGATGTTACCCTGGGCATCGACCGGTAAGACGCGATCAATATCGACAGCGCCCCAAACCCTTAAGGTCACCTGATCACCCGGCAGGATGCGGTAATCCGGGTTTAACCCATCGGCTCGGGTACCACGGAAGCCGCCGCTGAACAGTTCTGCGCCGAAGGGGCGCATCTCGCGGCTGATGCCCTGCTCCATTGTTGGCACCGGGCCATAGCTGCCTTGCTGCCAATTGACATTGGAAACCGGCTCTTGCAGCATGCTTTGCTGAGCCTGGCGGGCCTGCGCTTCTTGCATGGCTTCAGACATCGGGCTGGCAGAAGCAGTGCTGTGACAGGCGATAAAGCCAGCAAGCAGAGCCCCAATAAAATGGCCAGGACGCATAAAGATGTGTTTCATCGTGTTCTTCCGTTAGGTGCCTGCCAACGGCAAGCACAAAGTTCTATTCGCGGCTTCAAAATGCCAGAGCCCGGCCCTGATACCACTGCTCGGCTTCATTTCGACACACCAGGGCGTTTTGCGGCTGTGCCCCGCTGGTAAGTTGTAAGGTTAAGCAAAGTCGGTTGCTGGCAGAAAAGTAACGATCCTTCACCGTCACCTGCGCCGGGCTGCCCCAGGGCGACTCTGGCAACTGCAGCTGGTCGCCGCTATTGGCCGCTGTCAATAGGGCAAAACTGCTGGCCGGTAACAAAGGCGAAGCGGCGATGGAGTTGGCTGCCAACACGGCATTGGAATTGGATTGGGTACTGGCACAAGCTGCCAACAGACCGAGGCTGGCCGTCATCAGCAGCACTTGAATTTTGGTTCGGGTGTTTTGCATAAAGTCCATCTTCTGTGGGCATCTAACTGCCTTTTATCAGGCCGAAGTCTCTGCTGTTGCAGGTCTTGAGCTTAAAGCTACAGCGCGAAAATAGTATCACTTCAACCGATCGGACGCCAGCATCAAATAAGACTGTCAGCACAAATGCAACAAATATAAACAAATTCCACCGAACTGGCTTCAGGCAGGACAGAAGCTGTGCTTTCTGATAAGCTGACGCCCTGCTGTCAGGTCGTTTTACTACTACGAGGTTTCCATGTTTTTCAACAGCCAACGCATTCCTGAGCTGGAAGGTTTAAACTTTGCCGAACGGATGCAGGTGATGCGTACCGCCGCCGACCGTTTGTCGGTGCCGAAGAAGTTTGTGCTGAATATTTTAAAGCTGGTGATTTTGTTTGTATTTTTTCTGATGATGGCGCAGGCCAACGACTGGCGCATTATTCCTTATGCCATTGCTTTGATTGTGGTGTATCCGGCCGTCACCCGGCCGGTTACTTACTGGTTGTGCCGGCCTTTGTTGCCGGTGGTGCGAAAGGAAGTTGAGGACGAGGCTGCTAAGCAGCCGTGACCAGCTCCTGGGGCTTGGTGACCGCTGGCAAGGCCAGCTAGTGACCGTTGCCCTAGCAACTAGTGACCGCTGGCAGGCCAGCTAGTGACCGTTGCCCTAGCAACTAGTGACCGCTGGCAAGGCCTGCTAGTGACCGTTGCCCTAGCAACTAGTGACCGCTGGCAGGCCAGCTAGTAACCGTTGCCCTAGCAACTAGTGACCGCTGGCAAGGCCAGCTAGTAACCGTTGCCATAGGCAACTAGTGACCGCTGGCAAA
>NZ_JAUZVY010000003.1:0-400431 GCF_030717955.1 Alkalimonas delamerensis
TACCGGTAGGCCTTTTTGCGTTGCAGCGCCTGGCGAAGGTTTCAGCCTGGAGTCACAAGGACTTGATAGTCAGCTTCAGAGAGTAACCCTCTATAGCGTAACCCTGCCAATCCTTGCAAGCCACCGGTATGGAAAAAACTAATGTTACTGCCTTTCGGAAATACGCCCTGAGCGATCAACTGGTACAAAGCTGACATGGCTTTGCCGGTGTAAATCGGTTCAAGTGTGATCTGGTGCCGTTGTTTGAATTCCAGACAAAATTGCAGCAGTTCGGCATCAAAGCGACCATACCCTTTGCCGGTATAACCTGTGATCAGTTGCCAGTTGCTTGCCTGTGGGCACCACTGTCTTATCTTATCCGGCAAGCTTAAGTCGTTCACGACGTCGATACCCAGCACCTGAGTATCGGGGTTGCCAACAGCGAGCCCTGCCAGGGTGCCGCCACTGCCGGTCGCTGCCACAATATACTGGCTATTGCCGTGCGGGGTTTTGGTTAAATCCAGCTCAGCAACACCTTGCACGCCCAATTTTGAGCTACCACCTTCCGGCACTATCAAAAAGTCAGGGTAGTGCTGCTGTAACTGTTTCAACCAGTCAGATTCGTTACGCATGCGATATTCAGCGCGACTGATGGGCACAAGTTGCATGCCTGAAGCTTGGCAGTGTTGCAGGGTTGGGTTGTGGGTATCCAACCGATCAGTTCGAACGAGGCCGATGGATGCGATGCCTTGTTGCTGGCAGGCTATGGCAGTCGCGGCCAGGTGATTGGAAAAAGCTCCGCCAAAGGTCAGCAGCCCTGCTTTTTTGCAATGCAAGGCCTGTGCGATGTGATACTTTAACTTCAGTGCTTTGTTACCCGACAGTGCCGCCGAGCTTTGGCCTGGTTGGAATAACCATAGTTGCAGTTGATGCTGATCAAGTAAAGCATCTTGAATTTGTTGCCAATTATTTGCTGGCTTTTTCGTTATCATGCTAAGCTGAACCAAAGCGTTCCTTACTATTACAACAACAAATAAGTTGCTCAGTATAGCGACTAAACAATCAGGTAAGAGCATTTATGTGGGCATCGCTACAACAAGCTTTTAAAAAGCAGCCAGTGCAGCGGGCGGTAGCTGCTCTGCATTGGCAGCCTGACAAGTGTCGGGCGCTGGTGTTGACCAATGCAAAGGGTAGCCTTGAGTGCACTTTCCAGGTCACTGTGCCTGTCAGCGAAAACTTCACTTCAGTGGTACAGCAACTGGTGGCCCAAATGCCAGCTGCTCAGGATGTTGTTCTGGTGCTCTCTCCGGAGTACTACCAGTTGGTGCAAGTCGATAAACCTCAGATCCCAGAAGCAGAGCTTAAAGCCGCATTACGTTGGCAGCTTAAAGAGTTGGTCAGCATTGAGCCGGATGACATGCAGCTGGACTACATGGACTTGCCCAACGCTCATCAACAACAAGCGCCGCGAATACAGGCTATTGCCTGCAGCAAAGGTTTTTTACAGCAGTTGATGGCTGCTTTGCACCGGGCAAAGCTTCCTGTGAGGACGATAGTACCAGAGGAGTGGGCGTTACGCAGTCTGCTGCCCCCTCAGGCACCATCTACCCTGATATTATCGCATCGAGCTGGTCAGGAGCTGGCCATGATGATTGTGCGAGGCAGCCAGGTTTGTTTCTCGCGCCGTATTCGCGGCTTGGCGCAATTGGAGCAGCTTAGCCTGGATGTTTTGCAGCAAGGTTATCTGGATACACTGGGCCTGGAGGTACAACGCTCGGTGGATTATTTTGAGGGCCAGCTGAAGCAAGCACCGGTAAAGCAGTTGTTGTTGGCGTTGGATACGGAGCTGCAGGACGAGATTGCCAGCTTCTTTCGTCAGTTGGGCTTTGCCCAGGTTGAGACTTTGGATTTAACCAGCTGGCTGACTGATGGCAACCCGACACAGCAAGCCGAGTTTGCGCTTCCTTTGGCGGCAGCGATGGAGCAGCTTTCGGCAACGCAACAGCAGGAGGCCGGTGTTGAAAACTAGCATCAACCTGTTTGACCCGACGCTACTGCCTTTGCCAGAGCAATGGAGTTTACGCTTATTGCTGCAGTGGCTGTTGTTGTTTGCTGTGGCTTTCTTGCTGATCTTTGGCGTGCTTAGTTACCAACAGCAGCAGGTCCAAACACAACTGGGGCAGCAGCAACAAAAGCTGCAACAGCAGCTGCAACAACAAGAGCAGTTTCAACAGTTATTGCAGCAGCGAGCCCCGGATCCAGATTTGCTAAAACAGCAAGAGCGCTTGCAAGCCCGCATTCAGCGGGCACAGCGACTGAATGAGCTGGTGCAGCAGCATCAGCAGCCACAGGTCCTGTTCTCTGATGTTTTGACGCATTTGCAAGGCATTGATGCGCCCGAGTTGTGGCTCAAAGAGTTTCGCCTGCAGCAAGGACAGAGCAGTTTCCATGGTTACTCGACCCGCTCGGCCGAGGTGCCTGCCTGGTTAGCCAGGTTATCGGCTCTTCCTTATTTTCAGGGGCAGCGCTTTCAGGGACTGCAAATAAAGCAGCACCCGGACGTGGATGTGTTGCAGTTTCAGGTTGAGGCAAAGCCAGGGAGTATGCCATGAAGTGGGAGCTTTGGCAGAGCAAGTTTCAACAGCTGCAATTGCGCGAGCGCCGGTTGGTGTTCTTTGCCAGCCTGGGACTGTTTGGATGGCTTTGTGTAGTCCTGGTGTTGGAACCAGCCTGGATAAAGCATCAGCAACAACGCCAGCAGCTTGCCAGTGTCTCGACTCAGTTGCAGCAAACTGAGCAGGGGATTGTGCAGTTGCAAGATGAATTGTCGCGCAATATCAATCAGGAAGTGCAACAGCGATTAACACGGCTGGAAGGAAGAGCGCTGGAGCTGGAACAACAACTGGCTGCCCGCACGGCGCATTTTGTCGGTGCGGATCGGGTATTGCCCATGCTGCAGTCGCTTTTAATGGGCGATGCCAGAGTCCGTTTGTTGTCACTGCAAAGTATGCCACCCTCTGTTGTTGCCTACGATGCAGATCAGCAGCCTTTGTTGTACCAGCACAAAATCCGTTTAGTGATGCAGGGCGATTACAGTGCCTTACGTCAATTACTCACGACGCTGGAACAGCTGCCCTGGCAGCTGGGTTGGCATAGTCTGCAGTATCGGGTCACTGAGCACCCGTTGGCAGAACTTGCTTTGGATATTGTCACGGTAGGTGATCATGCAGATTTTATTCAGTTGTAGCCTGGCGTTGCTGCTGAGCGTTGCCGCACAGGCCGATCCAACCCGGCCGGCAGTAGTGGTAGGCGATGTGGCTTCGGTGCGGCAGGAAACGGGCCAGCCAGTGTTGCAGCTGATTCGGTGGCGGGACGAAGGAGCCGTCAGCATGATCAATGGCAGCCTGCTGAAGGTTGGCGACAGCATTGATGGCTATCGGGTGCATCACATTGCCAGGGACCACGTGGTGCTTGAACGGGCAGGCGAGCAACTTCACTTATTTTTATTCCAAAAGATGACGAACAATGACGACTAAACTCCATCTATCCCGTGTTACCTTCAGTTGCGCTCTGGCCTTGATGTTAGCCGGTTGTCAGGGCATGCAGGCGGGGCACCAGGCGCAACAAGCCAAAGCCGAGCTGGAGCGTGCAGCCGCCGAGCCGCTGCCGGCGACTACGGAAGTCCGCCCCGAGGTGCCTGCTTCTGTCACACAGGACTTGTTCAGTCTGGGCAGTCGGGAGCCTACCGCCCCTGTCGAGGTGGAGCCGCGCTTTAATGTTGCGGCCAGTCAGGTGGAGCTGGCGGAGTTTTTTGCCTCTTTGGTGGTCGATACCGATTACAGCATTGCAGTGCATCCTGATGTGCAAGGCCGAATCAGCCTGAATTTGCGGCAGGTCACCCTGGCTGAGACGCTGGCTGTGGTTGAAGATCTGTATGGCTTTGATATTCGTCGCCATGGCCGGGTCTATCAGGTGATGCCCGCTGGCCTTCGAACGGAAACCATCCCTGTGAATTACCTGATGCTTAAGCGCAGCGGTTTTTCGGCCATCTCGGTCAACTCGGGCGGGGTCTCTCAGGATATGCGCAGCGGCAATCAGCAATCCGGACGGATGGGGCAGCAGCGGGGCGCCCAACTGCAGGACCCGATGCTGGGCGGCCAGTTTGGTATGCAGCAGCAATTTAGCGGCAGCAACATTCACAGTGAAAGTGAAACCGATTTCTGGAAAGACCTGCAAGGCGCTCTGCAACAAATGCTGGGCTCTGGTCCTGAGCGCATGGTGGTGGTGAGTCCTCAGGCGGGCTTGGTGACGGTGCGTGGCATGCCCGATGAAATTGCCGCTATACGGACCTTTTTGGGCACCGCCGAACAGCATCTGCAGCGACAGGTGATTCTGGAAGCGCGCATCATCGAAGTCACCTTAAGTGATGAATACCAGCAGGGGATCAACTGGAGCAATGCGCTGGCGTCGGTGCGCTCAACCGACTTTAACTTTACCACCTCGGGCGTGACACCCGGCAACTCAACCAGCGCTGCTTTAGGGGGCGTGACGGCCATTTCATTTAGCAATGCCGATTTTTCCGGGGTGATTAACCTGCTGGAAACCCAGGGCAGTGCTCAGGTGCTGTCGAGTCCCCGGGTGACCGCCATCAACAACCAGAAAGCGGTGATTAAGGTGGGGCAGGACGAATACTACGTCACCAATATCAGCAGCGATACCACTGCCACTGTGGGCGGCACCATCAGTACGCCTTCGATTGAGTTGCAGCCGTTCTTTTCCGGTATTGCGCTGGATGTCACGCCGCAGATTGATCAACATGGTCAGGTGATTTTGCATGTGCATCCCTCGGTGACGGAGACGGCCGAGCAAATCAAAACCATTCGACTTAGCAATGAAGATGTGGTGCTGCCACTGGCACGCAGCAATATTCGCGAGTCGGATACCATTATCCGGGCGCGCAGTGGTGAAATCGTGGTGATAGGCGGACTGATGCAGTCGGTCAGTACCGACATGGTCTCAAGAACGCCAGTGCTGGGGTCGATTCCTTTGTTGGGGCAGCTCTTTACCAGCAAAAATACCCTGGAACAGAAAAAGGAGCTGGTGATCCTACTGCGGCCGGTGGTGGTAGAGCCAGAGCAGTGGCAGCCCCATATCCGGCAATCGTCTGACAGTCTGAATCGCTGGTACCCATAGGGGGAGCCGTGTACCTGCATCATTTTGGCTTGCAGCAACCGCCATTCAGCCTGACGCCGAATACACTGTTCTACGTTGGGTTGACACCGCACCAGCAGGCTTTTGACGTGTTGCAGACGGCTTTGTCTGCTGGTGAAGGCTTTATTAAAATTATTGGCGAGGTTGGGACCGGCAAAACCCTACTCTGTCGTAAGCTGTTGCAAAGCGCACCAGCCCAGTGGTGCCTCGCCTATGTACCAGACCCGTCACTGACACCTCAGGAGTTGCGTTGGGCATTGGCGTCAGAGCTGGGGTTGCAGTATTCGGGGAATATTGACCAACAGCAGCTGCATCAGCTGCTGCAACGCCATTTGATGCTGATTGCCGCCCGCGGTCAGCAAGTGATTCTGGTGATTGATGAGGCCCAGGCCTTGCCAGATGACACCCTGGAGGCGCTGCGCTTGTTGACCAATCTTGAAACTGAGCAGCGGAAGTTGCTGCAAGTGGTGCTGTTTGCTCAGCCTGAGTTGGATGCCAAGCTGGCAAAACCACAGTTTCGCCAGTTGCGGCAACGCATTGGTTTTTCCTATCGGTTGCGTCCGATGACTCCGGCAGAGGTGACCGCTTATCTGCAGCAACGGTTGCGGGTTGCCGGCAATCCAGAGCTGTCCTTTAGCCCGATGGCCCGGTACCAACTGGCACGCAGCAGCCGGGGTATTCCGCGTTTGGTGAATATGCTGGCCCATAAAGCCCTGATGCTGTGTTATGGCCAGGGCAAGCAACGCGTCAGCTGGTGGCATGTTGGGGCCGCTGCCAGGGATACCGATGATGTGCAGTTCAGCAGAGCACATAGCTGGTGGCCAGCTGCACTGGCACTCTTGCTGCTCTCCGTCGCTTTGTTCTGGCAGTGGGGGCAGTGATGAGCGTTATCAATCAAATGCTGAGGGATCTTGACCAACGGCAAAAAGGTGCCGAGGCCCAGCCTCAGGCGTCGCCCGCTGTCGTGGCGCCGCAGCGCTCTGTTGGTATCTGGCTGCTGCTAAGCTTGCTGGTGGGTGGCTTGCTGCTCTGGTGGTGGCTTGCCAGCATAACGGAGCATTCTTTGTCTGACCGGTCTGCCAGCTCAGAAACCAGCCAAAGCGTCGAGCTGGTAAAGCCCGTTGCTGCGCTGACCACCGTTGAAATGGATACTGCAATTAGCGTTCTGGATGCTGAGGCCTTGTTGCCCAGTGGGGCGACCGAGCTTGAACATCCAGAGTCTGTCGTCAGCGTGCAGATGGAAGCGTCAGCAGCAGAAGCAGTGACAACCGCAAGCCTCAATTCAGAGCCCGCAAGCACCGAGCCCGAAAGTACAGAGCCAGCTAAAGCAGCAGAGAGCGCAGCGTCTCAAAAACAAACACCGCCAACCGAGCCGGTCGCTCAGCTGAGCGTCGAGCGGGTTGAGTTGAGTGAGGCTGCGCAGCAACAACAGCTGCGTCAGCAGGCGATCCGGGCACAGAATGCCGGGCAATGGCAGGAAGCACGCCGGCACTGGCAGCAGCTGCAGCTGGTGGCCCCTCAGCAGCCAGAGGCCTATCTGGCGTTGGCACGAATGGCGCAGCAAAGCGGGCATGAGGCCGGGGTGCAGTATTGGTTGCAGCTTGGGCTGGAGCAAGGCGCGTCGCAGCAAGCGCTGATACCAGAGTTGGCTGCCAGCTTTGCTCGCCAGCAACTTTGGCCTCAAGTGTTGCAAAGTCTGGCGGTGCTGTCTGCCTCTGAGTTGCAGCGCTCGGAGCTGGCATTGCGAGCCGCAGCCTGGCAGCAACTGGGTGAGCACCCGGCTGCTTTGGCGGCATTTGAGCAACTGGCGGCCGCGGAGCCAGAGCAGGGCCGTTGGTGGCTGGGGATGGCCATCAGTTCCGATGCACTCGGCCGACGGCCTCAAGCTTTGGCACAATTTCAACGCAGCCTGCAGTTGGCCGATGATCTCACGCCAGCCAGCAGGGACTACATCCGGCAACGGTTACAGGAGCTGAATTAGCCGATGGCAAAACCTAAACTGAAAATGCGGCTTGGTGATTTGTTGGTGCATGAAAACATGATCACCAGTGAACAGCTGGATAAAGCGCTGGCCGAGCAGCGTTTAACCGGGCGTAAGCTTGGCGCAACCTTGATTGACCTGAACTTGTTGCAAGAAGATGAGTTGCTGCACTTTCTGGCGCAGCAATTGGATTTGCCATTTTTAGACTTAAGTCAGCAGCGGCTGGATCCGAAAGTGGCCCAACTGCTGCCGGAGGTGCATGCCCGTCGCAGCAGAGCTTTGGTACTGGAAGCGGATGAGCAGCAGGTACTGCTAGGTATGAGTGATCCGGCCGATCTGTCGATGCTGGATCACCTGGCCCCAATGTTGGCTCCACGACAAATTCGCATCGCCGTGGTGCGGGAAAGTCAGTTGATGGAAGCTTTCAACAACCTGTACCGTCGAACCAAAGAAATTGAGAGCTTTGCCACCCAGCTGAAAGAAGAATACGCCGAAACCGGTGATTTTGATCTGAATGCACTGAATTTGGATACCGAGTCCGATACCACCATCGTGAAGCTGCTGCAGTCGGTGTTTGAGGATGCTGTTCAGGTGCGAGCTTCGGACATTCACATTGAGCCGGATGAAAAACTGATCCGTATCCGGCAACGGGTCGATGGCGTGTTGCAAGAAAGCACGCTGAACGAGGTTAGTATCGCCTCGGCCCTGGTGTTGCGCCTGAAGCTGATGGCGAATCTGGATATTTCGGAAAAGCGCTTACCGCAGGATGGTCGTTTTCAGATCCAGGTCAAAGGCCACAAAATCGATGTGCGCTTGTCCACCATGCCGGTGCAGTACGGTGAGTCGGTGGTGATGCGTTTGCTGGACCAAACCGCAGGCTTGCTAACGCTCGAGCAAACCGGCATGCCGCCGGACTTTATCCGCAAGCTGCGGCAGTTGATCAAAAGCCCCCATGGCATGATTCTGGTCACAGGGCCGACCGGCTCGGGTAAAACCACCACCTTGTATGGGCTGCTGAGTGAATTGAACCAGGAAGGCAGCAAAATTATCACGGTGGAAGATCCGGTCGAGTACCGCATTCCCCGCATCAATCAGGTGCAGGTCAATTACAAGATTGGGCTGGGATTTAGTGAGGTACTGCGCACCACCCTGCGGCAAGATCCGGATATCATCATGGTGGGGGAGATGCGTGATCAGGAAACGGCTGAAATGGGGTTACGTGGCGCCCTGACAGGTCACCTGGTGCTGTCGACCCTGCATACCAACGACGCCGTCACCAGTACCTTGCGCTTGGTGGATATGGGCGCAGCCCCTTATCTGGTGGCAAGCTCCTTGCGCGCTATTTTGGCGCAGCGGCTGGTGCGGCGAATTTGTGACAACTGCAAAGAGCCTTATCAGCCGGATGAACTGGAACAAAACTGGCTACGTCACAGCAAAGCCGACCCAGCCGCGCACTACTGGCATGGCAAAGGTTGTCAGTCCTGTCACCATACCGGCTTTAAAGGGCGAATCGGCGTCTTTGAGCTTCTTATTCTGACCAAGCCATTGGCCGATGCGCTGCGCCGGGGCGACAACGAAGCCTTTGTTTCTTTGGCTTACCACAGCGAGCATTTCCGCAGTTTGGGGCAAATGGCCCTGGGCTATGCCCAACAAGGCATGACGACCCTGGATGAAGTCATCCGGGTCTCGGAGTATTTAGAGACGGAGCCATCGGTACGGAGCTTGGAGCATGGCTGAGTTTCGTTTTCAGGCCCGGGACCAGCAAGGCCAGGCGGTGGCCGGCAAGCTGGAAGCCAGCAGTGAGGCCGGTGTGGCGGATATGCTGCGGCAGCGCCAGCTGATCCCGGTGCTCATTGAAGCTATGCCGGACCAGCCTTCATCCGGGCTGACCCTGCCACAGTGGCAGCGAGGCATCGGCCTGACGGAACAAATCATGTTTTGTCGACAGATGTATGCTTTGATGAAAGCCGGGATCCCGATGATTCGGGCCATCGAAGGGCTGGCGGCCAGCACCAGCTCCAGTCGGTTGCAGCAGGTGCTGCATCAGCTGGCCGATGAGCTGGAAAAAGGCCGGACCCTGTCGGTGGCGATGTCATCGCACCCGAAAGTTTTCAGCCGCCTGGTGGTCAGCATTGTGCACGTTGGCGAAAACACCGGCCGCTTGGATCAGGCTTTTTTGCAGTTGTCAGAGTACCTGGAGCAAGAGCAGGAAACCCGCAAGCAGATTAAGCAGGCCACCCGTTACCCTACGTTTGTGCTGATTGCGCTGGCCGTGGCGCTGGTGATTTTAAATTTGCTGGTGATCCCACAGTTTGCCTCGATGTTCGCACGCTTTAATGCCGAACTGCCCTGGTCGACTCAGGTGTTGCTGGCTACCTCGTCGTTTTTTCAGCGTTTTGGCTGGTTATTGCTGGTACTGCTCATTGGTGGCTTTTTGGGTTTGCGTTACAGCATCGAAACCGAAACCGGCCGGGTGCGATGGGGGCATTTTAAGCTTCGTATTCCGTTGGTGGGCGATATAATCAACCGGGCAACGCTTGGACGTTATGCCCGCAGCTTTGGTCTGATGTTGCAGTCGGGTGTGCCGATGACCACGGCTCTAAGCCTGGTCGCCGAGGCGGTCGATAACGCCTACCTGGGTGATAAAATTCGCGAGATGCGCCGCAAAATTGAGCGCGGTGAGAGTCTTTACCGAGTCAGCGCCCAAAGCCAGATGTTCACACCTTTGGTAATGCAAATGGTGGCCGTGGGGGAAGAAACCGGTCAGGTGGATGAGATGTTGGCCGAGGTCGCCAGTTTCTATGAGCGGGAAGTGGCGTACGATTTGAAAACACTAACGGCCCGCATTGAGCCCATTTTGATCACCATTGTGGCGGTGATGGTGTTGATTTTAGCGCTGGGGATTTTTACGCCGATGTGGGATATGCTCAGCGCCTATCGTGGCAGCAACTAGTGTTGTCGAAAAAGCGTGTATTTTTAATAAGTCGCTCTATACTAAAACAAAGCAACTCAGGAGACTGACGATGAAAAAGCAAGCGGGTTTTACCCTGATCGAACTGGTAATCGTGGTGATTATCCTTGGTTTATTGGCAGCTACTGCTTTGCCTCGGTTTTTGAATATTACCGAGCAAGCAGAAGATGCAGCGATTGATGGTGTCGCCGGCGGTTTTGCTTCCGCTGTTGGCTTGGTGCGGGCGCAATGGGAGGTCGAAGGGCGGCCTGCTGGCTCTGTGTCCTATGATGGCGTACCTGTTTCTGTTGGTTCCAACGGTTACCCAAATGGCGGTGGTGCAGTAACAGCAGCAAATTGTGCGACGATCATTGAGGAGATTTTACAAGCGGCTCCTCTGACAACTATTACTGACACCCAGGCTGCCCGCCGTCAGGCGAGTATTTTTGTACGGACGGATGGAGCCGCGACGGTATGCCGTTATTATCAAACTCAATCCATTCGAGATGTTGCGGATGGCGGTGTTGCTGACTCCACAGCACAAGGCAACCTGTTCCAATATGAACCTGCCACTGGCTTGGTTCGTGTCTTTAAGAACTGATAAAAAAGAGAGCATTATGGTTAATAGTAAAGGTTTTACGCTGGTTGAGCTGATCATTGTGATTGTGATTTTAGGTATTCTAGCCGTGACAGCAGCACCTCGTTTTTTAGATTTTGGTGGTGATGCCAGGGCCTCAACTTTGCAAGGTGTGCGAGGTGCTTTAGAGTCTTCAAGTGCGCTTGTTTATGGCAAGTCAATCATTGCTGGTGTCCAATCTGCTCCTTTAGCTTGCTTTGCCAATGGAAATGTAAGCGCCTTACCTGTAGGGGAGAGTGAATGCCCTGGTAGTGCAACAAATATTGAATTTGGCTACCCTGCTGCCAATGAAGACTCATTGCGAGCGGTCGCTGAACTTAGTACCGAAGAGTGGTCTATAACTGGAGCAAATCCTGCCATCATTAAGGCTGCCAGTTTCACCCCTTCCAGTGGTGAGTGTCGGGTAACCTATCAACCTGCGACAGCGACAACTAAACCTTCAATTGTTGTCAGCAGCGGCGGCTGCTAGCTGGGAGTTTGCAGTGTGTCGGCAGCCCGCCATCCAGCAAGGCTTTACCTTGGTAGAGCTGGTTGTAGTGATGGTGCTGCTGGGGATTCTCAGTGTCACCATCCTGCCCCGCTTTTTTAGCGGGGCAGGCACATCCGAATACCAATACCGTGATCAGGCATTGGCCGTGCTGCGACGGGTGCAGATTGAAGCCATGCAGTGCACCGATGTCAGCTTCTGTGGCAACAGCAGCCTGCAACTTGGCAGCACTTCTTTAGGTACCAGCGCCGATTGCCGCAACGATGCCAGTCACCTCTGCATTGCCAGCCGGGATGCGGTGACCCTGGCAGCAAACTTCAGTCAACTTAAGTTTGATGCGCTGGGACGGCCGCTGGGCTGTGATGGCGCAACACCTGCTTGCACTTTGCAGATTAACGGCTCTAGCCAGCTGCAAATCTGCATCGAGCACGAGGGGTATATCCGGCCATGTTAGTGACGAAGCAGCGAGGCGTGACCCTGCTGGAGCTGGTGATTGGTATTACTGTGCTGGCGGTGGCCCTGACACTCATTACTGCCGTGTTGTCACCGCTATTTGTTCGTAGCACCGATCCCTGGCATCAGGTGCGGGCTGCGGAACTGGGACACAGTTTGATGAATGAAATTCTGGCCCGGTCTTTTGATGAACAGAGCGACCGAAGTGGTGGTTTTTTGCGCTGCGATGAAATCGCACTGGGTGCAGCGCCTTGTACTGCCGAGGCCAACTTTGGCCCCGATGCCGGGGAGACACGGCTAAGTTTTAATGACGTGGATGATTTTCATGGCTTTGGCGCCGAAGGGGCCGATATTCTGACCAACATTCTGGACGATGCGCTAAGCGAAGCCTACCGCAACTACAGTGCTGCGGTGACGGTGCGCTATGCCGGAGCTGATTTTGGCTTGGCGCAGCGTCAGCTGAAACGCATCGAACTGGTGATTACCACGCCGACCAACAGCAGCATCGCTTTTAGCGCTTACAAGGGAAACTGGTGATGGCAAGCCGAGGTTTTACCCTGATTGAACTGGTCACCAGCCTGGTGTTGCTGAGCATTCTGGCCATTTCGGTGACCAGCTACATTGGCTTTGCCGCCCGGATGGTGGTGGATGTCAGCGAGCGTGAGCAGCTGCTGGGTCAAAGCCGTTTTGCCATTGAGCGATTAAGCCGTGAGTTGCGAGGCGCGGTTCCCAACAGCATCCGCATTGACGCCAGTGGCCAATGCCTGGAATTTACCCCTTTTATCGCCAGTGGTCGCTATCTGGAAGCGCCGGTAAGCCCGGACAGCGCCGCTGCGATGCAACTGGCCACTGCAGTCGGTTTTGCTGCGGCGAGCGGTAATGAGCGCTTGGTGATCTACCCGCGGGTGCCGGACGATCTGTACGATGCCAGCCGGCCACACAATGTGACCCTTGATGGCCTGGACGTGAGTGGGGCTGTGGCGACGGCCAGTTTTGGCAGTGCCCACAGCTTTACCCAGCACTCGCCAGAGCGACGATTTTATCTGTTGGCTCCACCGGTTAGCTATTGCGTGCAAGGCGGGCAGCTCAGGCGTTACAGCGACTATGGCTTTTTCCTTCAGCAGCCAACCACGGAGCTGATCGGTGGCGCCTTGATGGCCGAAGGGTTAAATCCTGTTGGGGCAAGCTTTACCTACGATGCGCCCGTGCTCAGTCGCAATGCTGTGGTGCATATTGTGCTGAACTTTGGCGCTGCCATCAGCGAGGACCTGTTTTTTAACCATGAGGTGCATCTGCCCAATGTCCCTTAAAACCAAGCAACAGCAAGGCAGCGCCCTGGTGGTGGCTATTTTTGTCATCGTGGTCCTGTTGGGCCTGATGCTGGCGTTAAGCCGGGTATTGCTAAGCAGCAGTGAGGCTGTGGTGTATGAGGTACTGGGAACCCGGGCGATGTTGGCCGCGCATAGTGGCTTGGAACTGGCCGCCACCGAGCTGTTTCCGCTGGAGCAGTCCGCGGCCAGCTGTGCGGCGGTCACTGCTACAATCCCCTTTAGTGGCGCTGGTTTAAGTGGCTGTCGGGCCAGGATCAGCTGCAATGCCAGCAGCGCAGAGGACTCCGAGGTTGGCACCATCCAACTGTTCCTGCTGCAAAGCACCGGCGAGTGCCGCAGTCAGGCCGACTGGTCACAACCTTGCTTGCCCGGTGAGCTTTGCGCCAGCCGCACTGTGCAAATGGAGGTTGGGCTGTGAAGATGCTGCGATGGGAATTCTGTATCGGTTGGTTATTCCTGTGTATTCTGAGCTTGCCTTTAGAGGCAGTGCAATGCGATCAAATATGGACACAAGCAATCCGAAGTAACAGCGCTACGCCATCAGTTATCAACTATCCTGCTCCAAACCCCAACTTTCCGGAGCCATTGCAGGCAGTAGATTATTACTATTCAAACAGCGCCAACTGGCTCATTAGCGCCGATACTGTTCGAACCACTACAACCCCAACAACACGATTATTTCTCAATGGCAACCTGACAATAGGTAGTAATTCACGATTGAACGAAGAAGGCCCAGCAGAGAACTTTATCCTGGTGGTTAGTGGTAGCCTTACAATACAAGCCGGAACTCGTATCAACGGTTTTATTTTGGCTGGCGGAGCCATCACTTTGAGTGAAGATGTGCAAATTCGTGGTGCTGTAACTGCAAAAGGAGCCACTGCAAATTTCGGTGCAAATGTGGAATTTGATGCAGAGGCATTGAGCCGGGTTCGAGGTGG
The DNA here is from genome assembly GCF_030717955.1 of Alkalimonas delamerensis. Lineage (NCBI taxonomy): Bacteria > Pseudomonadati > Pseudomonadota > Gammaproteobacteria > Alkalimonas > Alkalimonas delamerensis. Next base: position 13,968 of record NZ_JAUZVY010000003.1, read on the forward strand.
AGGCTTGTGTGCGGCTACTTTAGGCTGTTTCAATGATAATTTTTCAGGTGGCGTTTTATCTGATGACTGGGTCACCTCACGCAGCAGTGGCAGTTTTACCCCTTCTATCGTGAATGGACGCTTACGGATGACTCAAGCCGTAGGCAACCAATCAACGGCAGCAACTTATCAACGGTTATTTCCTGCTGAAGATAATTTAGTGGTGATTGAGTTTGACTACCTGGCTTATGGTGGTACCGGTGCGGATGGGCTGGCGATTGTGTTATCGGATGCCAATGTGACACCGCAACCAGGCAGCTTTGGTGGCCCACTGGGCTATGGCAGTCGGGCCAATCAGAATATACCCGGCTTTGCCGGAGGCTGGTTGGGAATAGGGCTGGATGAGTTTGGTAACTTCTCAACCGAGGGGGGCCCCGGTGGGCCAGGCCGGCGTCAACAGTCGGTTGTCATTAGGGGGTCTGGTTCTGGTACGTCCGGTTATCGTTATTTACGAGGCACCTGCAATAATGGTGCGACCAACCCTGCTGGCGGCTGCCTGAACCCAAGAGTAGATGGCAATCAGTCAAACCCGCACCGCTATCGCATCACCATAGATTCGCGAGCCATCGGCCGGGCCATGGTCTCGGTAGAGCGGGATCATGGCACTGGTTTTCTTAGCCTGATCGCTCCATTTGATGCGCTGGCTCAGCCTGGTCAGGCCAACGTGCCTGAAAACTTCTTACTATCACTCACTGGTTCTACTGGTGGCTCAACCAACATCCATGAGCTGGATAATGTCAGCATCTGTGCCTTGCGCTCAATGCCGGTAGGTGTGCAAATCGATCATTTTGAGTTTGATCACAGCGGCCAGGCGTTGACCTGTCAGCCGGAGACTTTGACGGTAAGAGCCTGCTTAAATGCCGATTGCAGTGAGCTTTTTACCGATCCGGTGACCGCCACGCTAAGCCCTCAGCCAGTGCCCGGTGGCGAGTGGCTTGGAGGCAATGTGATCAATTTTAGTGGTGGCAGCACTACGGTCGAGTTGCGCCGCAGTACCGTGGGATCCGTCACGGTCGGCGTCAGTGGCTCTGTGCCAGGAACCCGTCCGCTGAGCACCACTTTGTGCCGGGCGGGCGCGGGTCCAAAAAATACCGCCAGCTGTACCTTGAATTTTGCCCGCAGTGGTTTTGTGCTTGAGGTACCGGATGGTATCGCCAATCAGCCGGAGACAGGCGTACGGCTGCGCGCGGTGCGTGAAAGTGACCCGGGACAGGCCTGTGTGCCAGCTTTTGCCAATGTGAGTCGGTCGGTACGGTTTTGGTCGGACTACATTACGCCGGATGCGGTGGAAAGGCCGGTCTCCTGGCCAGTTGAAGTCAATGAGCAGCCGATCAGCCTGAACAGTGCCGCACCATCCATTCAGGCCTTGGATTTTGATGGCAATGGCGAAGCGGTACTCAGCGTCAATTACGCCGATGCGGGGCGGGTGCAATTGAATGCCCGCTATCAGGGCTCAGCAGCAACTGGCGATGCAGGCCTGATGCTGCAAGGCGCAACCCAGTTTAGTAAGCGCCCCTATGCCTTGTGTCTGCAAACAGCAGCCAACTGCGCTGCTGGCGATGCCAGTTGTCCGGCTTTTGTCCGGGCTGGTGAAGCCTTTGCGCTGAATATCAGTGCCCATGGCTGGCAGGACGGTGTCTCGGACCACTGCAGTTTGCCATTGACCCCCAACTTTGCATTAAGCAGCATTGTGTTGGAGCATCAGTTGCTGGCGCCCGCAGCAGGCGAGCCTGGGCTGCTGCAACCCTTGAGCTATTCGCATCAGCAGGCTGCCAATGCCAGCGCTTCAGTCGACACCCGACTTTCCGAAGTGGGTGTCTTCCTGCTGACGGCCCGGCCGATGCCGCTTTCTTATCTTGGCATGACGGTTCCAGCCGCATCCAGCTCACCGGTCGGCCGGGTGACACCGGATCATTTTGCGCTGGGCTATGCCGATATTGAGCCGGGGTGCTCAGGCTTTAGTTACATGGGGCAGCCAATGCGCTGGTCGCTGGCGCTTCAGGCACGGGCAGAGTCCGGCCAGATCACCCAGAATTATCGGGATGCTTTTGTCCAGCTGCCTGACTGGCAGCTGGTGGCCGAAAATGCTAACGATGGGCAGGCGCTGTCGTCTAGGATAAGCGCTACCGGCGGCAGCTGGAGTTGGTCAGCGGGGGTTGCAGAATGGCTGGAGCAACCAGTAACTTTTCAACGTGCTACTGAGCCCGATGGTCCCTTTGAGCAGTTGCAGTTTGGTTTGCGCTATCAGGATGCCGATGGCATTGGCCTGACAGGACTCGATATGAACCCGACAGCCACAGGGGATTGCAATCAGGATGGAAGCTGTACTGCGATTCAGCTGGCCGGGCTGCAGCGGCAGCGTTACGGTCGCCTGGTGCTGGAGAATGCTTTTGGCCCGGAAGATAGCCCTTTGCCCCTGACCGCGCGAACCCAATATTGGGATGGGCAGCGCTTCCGGCAATCGGCGCAGGATCAGTGCACCTGGCTTGAGGTGGCTACGGCCTCTGTCGAAACTGGCAGCGGTTTGCCGGAGCTGGTGCTCGAAGGGCCGGGGGGCCTTATGCAAAATGGCCGCAATCAAGTCGATAGCCTTTGGTTGCCAGCCCCGTTGGAGCCGGGGTTCTGGCAATGGCAACTGGCAACGGACGACTGGCTGCAATTCAACTGGCAAGGGCAAGGGGACCAAGACCCACAAGCTGAAGCTGTCTTCGGTCGCTATCGCGGCAATCCGCGGCGAATTTTCTGGCGTGAACCTTTGCCTTAAGTGGCAGTCCAAGCCCCGATTGAGCTGAATTCTGCCTTTCTCACAGGAATTCAGCAAAAATGCTGGATAAAGCTGTTTTCTTGCGGCATTGTTACATAGAATAACCACAGAATTTTTGTCTATCTGAACCCCGGTTGCTGTCCAGGTCTGTACCGACGTTATGGCTGCAATCCGGGCTCGACTGAGCATAAGGATCAATCAGTTCCATGTTTAATAAACTGCGCGGTATTTTCTCCAACGACCTCTCCATCGATCTGGGTACAGCCAACACACTGATTTACGTTAAAGATCAGGGCATCGTGCTGAATGAGCCCTCGGTTGTGGCTATCCGGCAAGAGCGGGCGGGTGGCCCGAAAAGTGTGGCCGCGGTGGGTCATGCCGCCAAGCGGATGCTGGGCCGGACCCCGGGCAACATCAAAGCCATTCGGCCGATGAAAGACGGCGTGATTGCCGACTTTTATGTCACCGAAAAAATGCTGCAGCATTTTATCAAGCAAGCGCACAGCAACAGCTTCCTGCGGCCGAGTCCGCGGGTCTTGGTTTGTGTCCCTTGTGGCTCCACCCAGGTCGAGCGTCGCGCCATTCGTGAGTCGGCACAGGGGGCTGGTGCCCGTGAAGTCTATTTGATCGATGAGCCGATGGCCGCTGCCATTGGCGCTGGCATGCCGGTTTCGGAAGCAACCGGCTCCATGGTGGTGGATATTGGTGGTGGTACTACCGAAGTAGCCATTATTTCATTGAATGGCGTGGTTTACTCATCGTCGGTGCGCATTGGCGGTGATAAATTTGACGATGCCATCATCAATTACATTCGTCGCAACTACGGTATTTTGATTGGTGAAGCCACGGCCGAGCGTATCAAAACTGAAATTGGTTCTGCCTACCCAAGTGACGATGTGCTTGAAATCGAAGTGCGCGGTCGCAACCTGGCCGAAGGGGTACCGCGCAGCTTTACCATGACCAGCAATGAGATCTTAGAAGCGCTGCAAGAGCCGTTGGCGGGCATCGTCAGCTCGGTGATGGTGGCGCTGGAGCAATCACCGCCCGAGCTGGCGTCCGATATTTCCGAGCGTGGCATGGTCCTGACCGGTGGTGGTGCTTTGCTACGCGACTTAGACCGCTTGTTGATGGAAGAAACCGGCATCCCAGTGGTGGTTGCAGATGAGCCCCTGACCTGCGTAGCACGTGGCGGCGGTAAAGCGCTGGAGATGATTGATATGCATGGTGGTGATGTATTCAGCTATGAGTAAACCACAGCAGCCCCGGCTGCATTGTGGTCACAAGGCTGCCTGATGAACCCTATTTTTGAACGCGGCCCATCGCTGAGGCTGCGGTTGTTTATTGTCACGCTGTTAAGCCTTGGCTTAATGGTGGTCGATCGCTACACCGACAGTTCAACGCAATTGCGCAGTTACCTGACCACGGCAGTCAGTCCGCTGATATATATTGCCAGCTTACCGCAGGTGGTGCTCACCGGCGCCTCGGAACAGTTCATGTCGCATCAGCGGCTGTTGGCCGAAAATGAACAGCTGCGCGAGCGTTTGCTCAGACAAAGTGGCACCTTGCAGCGGCTTGAGTTTTTGCAGCAGGAAAACAACAAGCTACGCGAATTGCTTGGCTCGGCACCAGTGACTGAAGGACAGCGCCTGGTGGCGGAGGTAATGGCGGTGTACAGCCATCCGTTCAGTCACCAAATCGTGTTGAACCGGGGCAGCAACGATGGTGTCACCGAGTTTCAACCGCTGATCGACGATCTGGGCGTGCTGGGACAGGTGGTCAGCGTCGGCCCCACCAGCAGTCGGGCCTTGTTGATTACCGATACCACCCATGCCATGTCGCTGCGGATTGAGCGCACTGGGGTCAGTGTCATTGCCGAAGGCTTAGGCCAGTGGGATCGCATTCGTCTGGTGCATCTGCCACACAGCATCGATATTCAGCAAGGCGATCGCCTGGTGACTTCGGGGCTGGATGGCCGCTTTCCTGAAGGCTACCCGGTGGCCCGGGTCAGTCGCATTCAACGGGATTTAAGTCAGCCTTTCTTGCAAGTTCAGGCAGAACCTTTTGCCCAGCTTGATCGGATCCGCTACGTGCTGTTGCTGTGGCCGCAGCAAGACGCTTCAAACGAAGGAGGCAGCGACTGATGCAACAAACAAAAGGCATCGGTGTGATTTACCTTTCTTTGGTGCTGGCTTTGGTGCTGATGGTGATGCCGATGCCTGCCATGGTCAAACTATTCCGGCCCGATTGGGCCTTGCTGGTGCTGTTGTATTGGGTTCTGGCCCTGCCTTTCCGTGCCAATATCGGCACCGCCTTTGTGATTGGTTTTCTGGTCGATGTGCTGGTCGGGACCGTGCTGGGGGTGAATGCACTGGCTTATTCGGTGGTTGCTTTTGTGATGGCAGCCAATCACCAAAAGATCCGCAACTTTTCCGTATTGCAGCAATCCTTACTAATAGGCTTGCTGTTGGCTTTTTATCACCTGATGATCTTCTGGCTCAGCCATTTTTTGACCGGGGTGTATTTTTTACCAGACTATCTTTGGCCTGTGCTGACAGGTACTTTGGTTTGGCCCTGGTTGTTTTGGTTGCTGCGCCGGGTGCGACGACAATTTAAAGTACGGTAACACCAGCATGAAAACAACGATAGGTCTGGCCTCCGCCTCGCCACGACGCAAAGAACTGCTCACAGTGCTGCAACAGCCTTTCGAATTGGTCAAAGTGGACGTGGATGAAAGCTTGCTGCCGGCAGAATCGCCACTTGTTTACGTCGCGCGGCTGGCAAAGTGCAAAGCCGAGGCTGGTTTTGCCGCGGTGAGCGGGCGGATGCCTGTGCTTGGTGCCGACACCATCGTCGTGGTCGACCATGAGGTGCTGGGCAAGCCCCGGGATGAAGCAGACTTTGGCTGGATGATGCGACAACTGTCAGGCCGGGTGCATCAGGTCCATACCGCGGTTGCCATTGCTAGTGCGGGTTCTGTGTTGCAGCAGCTGGTCAGCAGCAAGGTGCACTTTGCCGATTTGACTGAGGCGATGATAGCGGCCTACTGGCAAACAGGCGAGCCGGCCGATAAAGCCGGTGGCTACGGCATTCAGGGCATCGGTGGCCGTTATGTCCGTTACCTTGAAGGCAGCTACAGTGCCGTGGTCGGTTTGCCCTTGTACGAAACCGATCAACTGCTGCAGCAATTGGAGGCCAGCTTATGAGTTCAGAGCTGCTGATCAATGTCACCCCCAGTGAAACCCGGGTCGCTTTGATTGAAAATGGTGTGCTGCAGGAAGTTCATATTGAGCGCCAGGCCAAGCGCGGCATTGTTGGCAATATCTATGTGGGCAAAGTCAGTCGGGTGTTGCCCGGCATGCAAGCCGCTTTTGTCGACATCGGCCTCGACAAAGCGGCTTTTTTGCATGCCTCCGATATTGTCCAGCCACAGGTGGCTGATGATACCGGTCAGGCGGCAATGCCGCGCGATATTCGTGGCCTGGTGCGGGAGGGGCAGCTGTTGCTGGTGCAGGTGGTGAAAGATCCACTCGGCACCAAGGGGGCCCGCCTGACCACCGATATCACCTTGCCTTCGCGTTATCTGGTCTTTATGCCCGATGCCAATCATGTGGGGGTATCGCAGCGCATTGAAAGTGAGACCGAGCGCAGCCGCCTCAAAGCCGTAGTTGCCGAGTTTGTTGACGAGCAAAGCGGTTACATCATTCGAACGGCGGCCGAAGGGGCTGGTGAAGAAGAATTAAAACAAGATGCCCGTTTTTTGAAAAAGCTCTGGGCCAAGATCAGCAAACGCAAACAAAAAACCCGCAAAGAAGGCCGGGTGTATGAAGACTTGAATTTGTCGTACCGGATTTTGCGGGATTTTATCGGCACTGATTTAGAGCGTATTCGCATTGATTCGAAACTCACCTATCAGGAGCTGCTGGCCTTTACCGATGAGTTTATTCCGCAGATGACATCGCTGCTGGAATACTATCCCGGCGAGCGGCCGATTTTTGACATGTTTGATGTGGAAAATGAAATCCAGCGGGCATTAGAGCGCAAAGTGATGCTGAAAAGCGGTGGCTACCTGATCATCGACCAAACCGAAGCCATGACCACCGTGGATGTAAATACCGGCGCCTTTGTGGGTCACCGCAATCTGGAAGACACCATTTTTAACACCAACATTGAAGCCACCCAGGCCATTGCCCGTCAGCTGCGGCTGCGCAACCTGGGGGGCATTATTATCCTCGACTTTATCGACATGCAGAATGAGGAACATCAGCGTCGGGTGCTGCACAGTCTGGAGCTGGCGCTCAGCCGGGATCGGGCCAAAACCAACATCCATGGCTTCTCTGCTCTGGGGTTGGTTGAGATGACCCGCAAAAGAACACGCGAAAGTCTGGAACATATCCTCTGTTCTGATTGTCCAGTATGTAAGGGGCGTGGCAGTTTAAAGACGGTAGAAACCGTTTGCTTTGAAGTGCTGCGTGAAATCGTGCGGGTGAACAGGGCCTATGATGCCGATGAGTTTGTGGTGTATGCCTCGCCGGAAGTGAAGGATGCTCTGACCAACGATGAGTTTCATAACCTGGCTGAAGTGCAGGTCTTTATTGGTAAGCAAATTAGCGTGCAGCTAGAGCCTTTATACAACCAGGAACAATTTGATGTGGTGATGATTTAGTGCAGAAATTCGGCAGGCTGTGTTTATTTTGTTTGCACAAGCTCTGGCTGTTGTTTGCCATCAGTCTGGTCTTGCTGGCGGTGCTGGTTTCTTTCCTGCGCTACAGCTTGCCTTATGCCGATCAATACCGCAACCAGATAGAGCGCCTGCTCTCCAGTCAATATGGCACCGAAGTGCAGATTGGCGAGCTCAGTGCCAGCTGGCAGGGGGGAGGCCCTGCCCTGCTGCTGCATGATCTGGCCTTTGCCAGTGAGCAAGACGATTTGGGTTTTTCCGTCGCCAAAGCCAGCATTCATCTGCATTTTTGGCGCAGCTTGCGCAGCCTGCAGTTACGCTCCAGCCATGTCGAGTTATCCGGCGTCGAGTTGCACCTGGCCGCTGAGCGACTGGTCGGTACCGCTGGCAATGGTCAGCAGGAGCCGCTGACCGATGCGCTGGAGCAATTGTTTTTCCGCCAGTTGCAACAATTTACCATCCGGGACAGCCGGGTTCGGTTGGAGCTGGCACACAGCGACCCTCTGGTGCTGGCCATACGGCAGCTGAACTGGCGTAACCGGGATCAGCGTCACCAGGGGCAGGGCATGATGGCCGTCGAAGGGGTGACCGGCAACAGCCTGTCTTTTGCATTGGACCTGTACGGTGGTCGGCTGGACGGACTTTTTGGTCAACTCTATTTGCAAAGCGCGCAACTGGATATTCAGCCCTGGCTGCGGCAGTTTTTGCCAGAATTGGCCGAGCTCGACTACGCCCATGTCAACTTGCAAGCCTGGGGCCGCGTTGATCGGGGGGCCATTCAGCGCATTCAGGTCGATTTGGCCGACAACACCCTGGGGTGGCAGCTGGGCAGCCAGCAGCACTGGTTAAAGCTCAGCAAAGGGCAGCTGATGTGGCAACCGACGGCGCAGGGCTGGTACCTGCAATCCTCGGATATCGCATTGAGTGGCCCGGAGGCCGACTTTGCCGGCATTCAGCTGCAACTCAGCCGTCGTGATGAAAGCCTGTATGGTCAACTGCAAGCCCTGGAGCTGGCCGCCTTGCAGCCGCTGATGCAGTTGATTGCGCAGCAGCGGTCAGAGCTGAGTATGCTGGCCAAATTGCAGCCCAGTGGTCGGGTCGAGCAGCTGGCCTGGGCGATCCAGCCGGATGACTGGCAGTTGCAGTTGGACGTGCAGCAGCTTAGCAACCAACCTTATGGCGATATACCCGGTGTTCAGCAGTTGCAGGGGCAGCTGCAGGCGGCTGCGGGCTTTGCCGAACTTAGCCTGCAAGGTGCGGACAATGCCGTGCTGTGGCAAGGGGCTTTCAGTCAGCCGATGGCCTACCAAAGGTTGCAGGCCGAATTGCAGCTTCGTTATCTTGATCATTTCTGGCAATTGCAGCTGCCGCGTTTTCAACTGCATGGGGAGGCCGTTCAGGCCGATGCGCAGCTGGTACTGAATTTTCACGATGAACCCGAACTGATGCTGCTGGCTACCGCCGATGGCGTTGCCGTCCGTGATGCGATGCATTTCTACCCCCGTCATTACATGCCTGAGGGCATCATTCAGTACTTGTCGCAGTCGCTGCTCGGTGGTGAGTTGCAGCAGGCGGCGACCTTGTGGCATGGCCCGCTCAGCCGCTTTCCATTTCGCGATGGCGATGGGATCTTTCAATCAAGCGGGCTGGTGACACAAGGTCGGATGCGTTTTCAGCCGGACTGGCCTGAACTCACCGGCATTGAAGCGCAGCTTTGGTTTGAAAACAGCAGGATGTCGATTGACAGTCAGCAGGGCCAGCTGCTTGGGCTTAGCATCGACGATCAGGTACGGGTCTGGATAGAGGATTTATTTGTCGCCGAGACCCTGTGGATTGACATTGCCACCAGCGCCGAGGCGGAAGCTGTGCAGGCGTTGATGGCGCAGTCCCCTTTGGCTGGCTCTGTCGGTGAGGCGCTGGCCTATGTTGGATTAACAGGGCAGGTCAAAGGCGAAGTGCAGCTGGCGGTCAGTCTGACTGAGCCCGAGGTCCACGCCAGTGGGGATGTCTGGTTTCACAACAATCAGGCCCGGCTGCAGGCGCCCAGCCTTGGCATTGAGCAAATTCAGGGGCAGTTGCGCTTTGACAACGACAAGATTGAAGCCAGCAACCTAAGCGGACAATGGCAGCAATTGCCTTTTGAGTTGCAGTTGCAAGGCCAGCAGCAGGAAGCAGCATACCAGCTGGCTCTGCAACTGGCCGGAAAGCAGCAGGCCAGCCGCTTGCTGTCGCAGCTGCCGTTAACCCTGCCAGAACTCGCAACGGGCGAGCTGGATTGGCAGCTTAGCCTGGATGTGCAGTTGCCGGGACAAGGCTTTGCTTATCAGGCACAGTTGCAGGCTGACCTGTCCGATACCGCCTTGCAATTGCCGGCACCCTACTTCAAAACGGCTGGTGAGGAAGCGGCGTTGGAAGTCTGGGTTCAGGGGCAGCCTGAATACAGCATTATCCGCGCGGCTTATTCCGAACCCCTGTTTGCTCAGGCGCGCTTGCAACACGACAGCGGGACCCTGGACCAGGTGTTGCTGCGCTTAGGTGCCGGGCACTATGGCGTCCTTGAGCCCGGCCTGGTGGTGGAAGTCGAGTTGGCACAAACCGAGCTCGCGCCCTGGTTCGAATTGTTGCTGCCGCCGCTGACCGCAGCGCAGCAGCAAAGTAGCGGTTTTTGGCCGGAGTTAAGCCGGGTCCGTGGCCGGGTGGGTGCTTTGCAGCTGACGGAGCAACTGGCACTGCATCAAACCTTGTTCGAGTTGTCACCGGCTGATGATCACTGGGCCTTGCAGTTGAATGGCAGTGAGGTTGCCAGCCAGTGGCGTTTTTACCATGACTGGCAGCAGCAAGGCATTGCTATCGATATGGATTACCTGCGGCTGGCGGCACAGCCGTCGCAACAGAGCGACAAGCCCACGCCAGCAGCAACGCCTGAGCCGATGAATTGGCTGCGCTCCTTGCCGCCCATTCGGCTGCAGTGCAAGGACTGCCGCTACGACAGCTATGCTTTTGGTCAGGTCCAGGCCGAGCTGGCCAATACCGAGCAAGGTTTGGAACTCAAACAGTTGCAGGCCGAATACAAGCGCAACCGGTTAACATTAAGCGGCCTGTGGCAACCGGATGCAGGTCTGGGCCGCAGTCAGTTTCAGGGGCAATTGACCAGCCCCAATATCGGCGCCCTGCTGACCGAGTATGAACTCAGCTCAGCCATCAGTGGCAGCCGGGCAGACCTTGCCTTTGACCTGCACTGGCAAGGCAGCCCGCTGCAATTTGAGCTGGCAAGCCTGGGCGGTACAGCCAGCTGGCAACTGGGAGAAGGCTCCCTGGCGGAAGTCAGTGACAAGGGCGCGCGCTTGTTCTCGATATTCAGCCTGAACTCGCTGGTACGCAAATTGCGGCTGGATTTTCGCGATGTGTTTGCCAAAGGCTTTTTTTACAACCGGATGCAAGGGGACATCAGCTTGCATCAGGGGGTGGCGCAAACCAGCAACAGCACCATCGACGGAGTGGCCGGCAACCTCAGCATGCAGGGCTACGCCGATTTGGTGAATCGCAAGCTGGACTATCAGATGACGCTGGTGCCTAAAGTCACCTCCAGTCTGCCGGTGATCATTGCCTGGATGGTGAATCCGGTCTCGGGGCTGGCGGCATTGGCGCTGGATGAAATGTTTACCTCGGCCGAAGTCATCTCACGGGTCAACTTTACCGTGACCGGCAGTTTTGATGAGCCGGTGGTGACGGAAGTGAACCGTCACAGCACCGAGGTGCCGGTGCCGGTTCGGGTGGCGCAGCCCGGCACAGAAGATGAGCCCGAGTCACTGAATGGTCAACCGCATGGTGGCTGACTGGCAGCTGTCTGCGCTGCAGTGGTGCAGCACCCCGGATCCTGCTGACAACCTGGCCAGGCTGCGGACGCTGCTGGGGACCTTGCCGCAGCATTCTCAGCATTTGGTGGTGTTGCCGGAGTGCGCTTTGATCTTTGGCGGCCCGGAAGGCTGGCAACAGCGCTTTAGCGAGCCGCTGGGGCAGGGACCCTTGCAAGCGGAGCTGGCCGCGCTGGCCCGGCAATTTCAGCTGTACCTATTGCTGGGATCCTTTCCAACCCAAAGTGCCGATCCTTCCCGCTTTGCTGCCAGCAGCTTGTTGTTTGCGCCTGATGGCCGCTTGCTGGCCGATTATCAGAAACTGCACCTGTTTGATGTTGAGGTGGCCGACCGCACCGGCAGCTACCGCGAATCGGATAGCACCCAGGCCGGTGAAAAAGTAGTGCTGGCCGATTGTGGGGGGCTGAAGCTCGGGCTGAGCATATGCTATGATGTGCGCTTTCCAGCCATGATGCAGCAGCTGGCTGCTCTGGGCATGCAGGTGCTGGCGGTGCCGTCGGCCTTCACCCGGGTTACCGGCGCGGCGCACTGGCACGCTTTACTTAAAGCCAGGGCCATTGAGACCCAATGCTTTGTGGTGGCCCCCAATCAAACCGGGGTTCATGCCAATGGCCGGGAAACCTATGGCCACAGCCTGATTCTCGATCCTTACGGCCGGGTGCTGGCCGATGCTGGCACGGAACCGGGGCTGATATCGGCCCGTATAGATTTAAAGCTGCTGACAGAGGTGCGCCAAGCCATGCCGCTGCAGCAACACAACCGTTTTAACTGTGAGTTGATACCATGAACCGAGTCGAACAAAACCTGCTGGCAGCTCACGAGCTAAGTGAGCAGCAACTGCAACAGAATTTAGGCTACTTGCTGCAGCATCAGTTGGACTATGCCGATCTGTATTTTCAATCCAGTGTGCACGAGTCCTGGGTGCTGGAAGATGGCTTGGTCAAAGATGGCTCTTTCAACATTGAGCAAGGCGTTGGCGTGCGGGCCATCAGCGGTGAAAAAACCGGTTTTGCTTATGCCGATACCATCAGTCAGGAAGCGCTGCAGCGCACCGCCGCGGCGGCTCGTGGCATTGCCGCCCAAGGCCAGCAAGGCAGCGTTAAAGCCTTCAGTCGGCGCGAACAGAGCGCCATTTACCTGCCATGCGAACCCTTGCAAAGTTTAACCAATACCGAAAAAGTGGCGCTGTTGCATCAGATCGAAGCCTTTATCCGCACGCTGGACAATCGGGTGAAACAGGTGATGGTTAGCTTAACCGGGGTCTATGAAGAAGTGTTGGTCGCTGCCAGTGATGGCACTTTCGCCACCGATATCCGGCCGTTGATCCGGTTGAATTGCTCGGTGTTGCTGCAGCAGGGAGAGCGGCGCGAACGCGGCAGTGCCGGTGGTGGTGGCCGCAGCAATTACGATTACTTCACCGCCGAGCTGGATGGCAGCCCACGCTGGCAGCAGTATGCCCGCGAAGCGGTGCGGATGGCTCAAGTGAATTTAACCGCCATCGATGCCCCGGCTGGCACCATGCCGGTGGTGCTGGGCGCTGGTTGGCCTGGCGTGCTGCTGCACGAAGCGGTTGGCCATGGCCTGGAGGGGGATTTTAACCGCAAGGGTTCCTCGACCTTCAGTGGCCGCATAGGGGAGCAGGTGGCGTCCAAACACTGCACCATCGTTGATGACGGCACCCTGGCGCATCGCCGTGGCTCGCTCAACGTAGACGACGAAGGCACACCGTCGCAGTACAATGTGCTGATTGAAAACGGTATTCTCAAAGGCTACATGCAGGACAAGCACAATGCCATGCTAATGAACACAGCACCAACAGGCAATGGCCGGCGTGAGACTTTTGCCCATCTGCCGATGCCACGGATGACCAACACCTACATGCTGGCTGGTGAACACGCACCGGAAGACATTATCGCCAGCGTGAAAAAAGGTATCTATGCGCCGAATTTTGGTGGTGGTCAGGTCGACATTACCTCCGGCAAGTTTGTGTTTTCGGCATCGGAAGCTTATCTGATTGAAAATGGCAAGATCACCGCGCCGATTAAAGGCGCAACCCTGATTGGCAATGGCCCGGCAGCGATGCAGCAGGTGTCGATGGTGGGCAACGATCTGGCGCTGGATACCGGTGTTGGCGTCTGCGGCAAGCAGGGCCAAAGCGTGCCAGTCGGCGTGGGCCAGCCCACCCTGAAGCTGGATGCGATGACGGTCGGTGGCACCCAGTAAAGTCAATGCGTGCAAGTGCTCTTTCCAGTTAATTATGACCGGTTCAGCGAGTGCCAGGGCTTTCAAGGCAAGACAGCTCGTTGAAGGCATAGTGGTGCTCTGTCGAAACGAGCTAACGCCGCATTGGAAGTCCTGGCGCTCGCCCGTAGGGTCGGTTTAAAACACCCTCAGACGTTGTTGCTTGTTTTTGATTTAGCACCACTAAACCTGCAAACAAACGCCTAGCCTGAGGGTGTTTTAATTCCGACTGAATCCGTCATAATTAACTGGAAAGAGCACTAGTGCGATTAGTTTGCCAGAAACCCCGTGACTGAGTAAACTTTACCCCTTGTTTAAGCCCGCCAGCAGAGCGGGCCTTGACCCGAACCCTGACAGGAAGTAGTTATGGCAGCATTTGGTACCCTTTTTATGCCAGAAATGGCAGTGGCCCGTTTCAGCGATGGCGGCTGGAGCCAGCCGGAAGTTGTTTCATCCAACAGCATCAGCCTGCATCCGGGCGCGCATGTGCTGCACTACGCCAGCACTTGCTTTGAAGGTTTAAAAGCCTTCCGCCATGACGATGGTTCCATTCATTTATTCCGGATGGACCGCAATGTGGCCCGTATGCAGCAAAGCAGCGAGCTGTTGTCCTTGCCGGCCTTTGAAGCGCCGATGCTGGAGCAGATGATCACCGACATCGTTCAGCGTTTTGCTGCCGAAGTGCCGGCCCCGCCGGGGTCCATGTACATCCGCCCTACCCACATCGGCACCGAAGCTGCCATCGGCAAAGCGGCGGCGCCAACCGCATCCTCGCTGTTGTATGTGTTGCTGTCGCCGGTCGGTGATTACTTCGCCGGTGGTGCCAAGCCACTGCGCTTGTTGCTGGAAGAAAATGGCGCCCGCTGTGCGGCCCATATGGGCATGGTCAAAAGCGGGGGCAACTACGCCAGTGCGCTGCAACCGATTTTAAAAGCCCGCGCCAGCGTGCAGGCCGATCAGGTGCTGTTCTGCCCGGGCGGCGATGTGCAGGAAACCGGCGCGGCCAACTTCCTGCTGATTGACGGCAATGAAATCATTACTAAGGCGCTGGATACCAGCTTCCTGCACGGCGTCACCCGCGACTCCATCTTAACACTGGCACGCGATCTGGGCATGACAGTATCGGAGCGTGAGTTGACGGTAGAAGAGCTGCTGGAGCGCGCTGCCAAGCCAGGCGCCGAAGCCGCACTGTCGGGCACCGCAGCGGTGTTGACGCCGGTAGGCACCTTAATCCGCGGCAATAAAGAGCATGCGGTCGGCAACGGCGAAGCAGGCCCGGTCACCATGAAGCTGCGCCAGGCACTGAATGCCATTCAGTGGGGCAAAGCCGAAGACAAACACGGCTGGCTACGCAAAGTCTAAGCCATGCTGCAATACTCCCCAAAGGCCCTTGAATGGGCCTTTGTTGTTTCCGCGCATTCAGCGGCCCAAAAACAAAGGCACTAAAGAGTACTTTTGTGCATTATTCACGCAGCGTGTTACAATGTTAGACATTGCAACACATTATGGGGTGGGGTCGTATGAAAAGCGAAATGCTCAGTACGCGCATTGATCATGACACCAAAGTCGCGTTTACTACAATTTGTGATGAAGTTGGTTTAAGCCCATCGCAAGCACTTAAGCTCTTTGCGCGTGCCGTTATTAACCACGGAGGCATCCCCTTTGAGCTGAAGGTGCCTCAGCCGAATGCAACGACTGCTGCTGCTATTCATGAACTTGCAGAAGGGAAAGGCAACCGCAGTCAATCCATTGAGCAGATGCTCAATGAGTTGACCGAGGGCAAAGTTCGCAATGCTCAGTCTTGAATACTCTACTCAATTCAAAAAAGACTTTAAAAAAATTGCCAAAATGCCTATCCCTGACATAGTGGAAGTGGGCAACATCATCTCAAAACTGCAACGGGGTGAAACTCTAGCTGCCAAAAATGTCGATCATCCACTCACGGGCAATTGGCTGGGGTTTCGTGATTGCCACATTAAACCCGATCTGGTGTTAATCTACAGAATAACCAATGAGACTTTGCAACTTGCACGCATTGGTTCCCACAGCGACCTTTTCTAGCTGCTATTGCTAAGTGCCTTCATGCTGCTCCTGTCGCTGCAGACCGAAAGCATGCAGCACCTGTAGCAGCGCCGGCAGCCAGCTGTGCTGCAGCTGTGCTAGCTCCTCTTCAGACAACAGCAGGGAAGTGGAGCTCCAGCGTAGGGTAAAGGGGCTGATTTTGGCTTGCTGCACCCTTCCTGCGGTATCCAGTAACAGAGCCTGCAGCACAAAATCGTGTTGGTAATCTCCATTGGCATCGGCTTTCAGCCAGTGATCAAAATCGGCGACACTTAACTGCAGCATCAGCCAATGGCTGACGCCCAGTTCATCCGAAAGTGCACCCAGTAAACGGCGTGTGGGTTTGATATCAAGGTTAAAACGATCTTCGCGCTCGTACAGGGAGGTCTCAGGGTTCCAGTTCATGACCAATAGGTAGCGGTCTTCCGCTGCCGACTGATTGGTCAGATAGCCATCCAGTTGCCAGTTAGCATCGCTTTTTTTTGCTGGCTGCGGTAGCAAAGAGCAGGGAGCGGAAATTGGAAAAGCACAATCCAGATAATTGTACCTGAACGCACCATTTACAAAGCGAAACTGGCTGGGTTTTCCCCAGAATACATCGGGTTTGTGTTGGGTATCCCAGGGTAAGCGATTATCAAGTCCCGGTGCTGTAGCCAACAGGTGGTGAAGCTGTGCCGACATCTCTGGTTGTAACTGAGCTAACAAGATCGTACGACCAGTGGACGAATAAGACAGCGATGGCTGGTAAAAAACAGTGTTTTTTTGTTTAAGGCGGGTACCGGGATAACTGTCGGTCAGGCGTGGATCCAGTGATAGCGGTAGCAGGCCAATTTGCTGTATTTCTTCCTCTGTTATCACCCAGTGCAGCGCACTATCATTGCTGTCTTGAGCATGGTAAACCCGGTATTTGTTTAACCAGCCTCTTGGATCCTCAGCCCAGTTGTAGCTGCTAAAATCGATGCTACTGCAGGCGGCAAGGCATACAGCCAATGCCAGCAACAGCAGTTGACGCCATGTCGTACGAACCATTAGTGTGCTCCTTGGATGGCTATTTGCAGGTTGGCAAATAGCTGGGTCAACGCCTGATAGGCCGGGCAGCTAGCATCCTGCTCGCATGCGGTGATGCTGTCGCGAATATCGCGCTGGTTAAGCTGATACCAGCTACGCAGGTATTTGTCTGGTCCTATGGTCAAGAATATCAGTGGATCGGTATAGATACTGCTGCCCGCCCGGAAGCCTTCCGTAGCAGCGGCAATGACTTCACCCTGATGGTTAATCAGCACCGCCTGGTAAGCCAGTGATTCAAAAAACTCAGTCCCCAGCCTGGCTTTCTCTCCCCGCTCCTGCCAACTGCCTTGAGTTAGGTAGGGCGGAATGCTGCCATGTGGCAGCAGGGTGTTGCGGCTAATGAAAAGTAGCAACAAGCTATCTGTTGCCTGGTACTGGGATGGCTGCGTCATTGCCTTAGTAAAAGCTGTGCTGGCACTCCAGGCTACTAAATGAGTGCGTTGCGTGGCGAGGTCGTGCGACAGTTTCATACCAGGATAATGCTGATTAGATACTGGTGGTGGAGGCAGCACAGCAAGGTCGGTGTGCTGGGCCAGCCAGCGTTCAGTCATGAGCTGTAATGGCACCAGGGTTTCCGGGGTAAAGGCAACGTCGACTATCTGCTCATCGGAGAAGGTGTTTAACAGGACCGGCAATCGGCTTGGTTGGATACCATCAGGCATCGGCAGGTTGCGCAGCACAAATGGCGGCCTGGCGTTTTCCACCGAGCAGAGGGTGCTTTTGCCGCAACGGATCCGTTCATCGGCCAGTGCAGAAGCTGTAAAAAAAATAAGCAGGGTAAGGGCAATAAGCAGGGTGTCTTTCATGGAAATAAACTCAGATTACGGCAGGCGCGCGATTATAGCACAGAGAAAATTGATGCGGAGTATTTTGCAATTCATTTTCATCTGTTATGATGCGCGGCGAAAAAAAACAGTTGTTAATATTTTGTTTTGGGAGGCTGGGTTGAAACATCAAATCAATAAGGGAATGATTGCCACAGCGCTGATTGCAGCATCGGCAGCGAGCTACGGCCAGGTTACAGTACAGAGTATTGATGCCGCTGCTGGCTGGTACACGGGGATGTCGCAGCAGGTGGAATTTGTTTTAGTAAATGATGATCAGCCTCGGGATCTGATCGCGCGGTTTGGGCTGAAGTTCTATGACCCGGGTTTTCCATTGATTGAATACCAGGCTGAACTTGAGTCGGCTGGTATTGAAGAGTGGCTGGGAACTGTGGAGGTCGGGGGGCTGCAACCGCATGAACATCGTCAGCTTAGTTCCCGTTTTCAGTTGCCGCTGGCGCTGCGGCCCGATCATTACTTCCTGGTGGTTAGTGTGCTGGATCGCGCAGAGTACGAGCAGGAGCCGGTCGCTGAAGTGATAGAGGATGAGTTGCCTGATGTTGCTGTTAGCAGTGAGCGTACCTTTTTTGCCGACTGGTCATTGCAGCTGATTAAGCCAGATTTACCGAATATTAAGCTCGATGAAGCCCGCTTGTTTGGTGCCAATGGCTACAATTTTAGCCTGGAAAGTTCTTCCTTTATCGAGCTTGGGGATGAGGCTTATCCAACCTTGCGCTTGAACTTCTCTGTAAGCACGGAAGCTGAACTGGTAGTCGAGCCCCTGGATGTTGCCTTTCAGTTAACTATTCCCAATTACGGCAGTTTCCCGCTGCGCTATGTGTTTGCCGACAGTGAACAGATCCAGAGTGAGTTCTGGATTGAACCTGAATGCAGCCAGGTTGAGGTGCTGGTAAGCAATGAAAGCGCTGGTATGGAGTGGGAAGAGATTGAAGACGAAACGCAACTGGTTACCCAGTGCTATGCATTGCAACCCGGTCAGGTGAAAACCTACGATCTGAACTTGCTGGTAGATGCCGCGGCCATGCAGGCCCTGCAGCAAATGCCAGAAACAGCTATAGCCCAGCTGGAGGTCACGGTAAACCCGGAGGGGCGGATTGAAGAGTGGCAAGGACAACTGTCTGATAATCAGGCCAGCCTGCCTTTGCTTTATATTCGCTAACACTATTTTAGTTTAAAAAGGAATGATTAAATGCGTACAACAATCGCACTGCTTTCTTTGTTACTGGGGGTTGCTTTTTGTGGCCAGACTGCTGCATCCATTAACCATGGTTTAGGGCCTTATACCGACCGGGTGAAAGTGGATGGCAACCGGGAAGGCCTGATGAAAGATCGTTTTGGCAACAGTTTCTTTGGCTCTTCCTACGAACAAAAAAATAATGTGAGTTTTGCCCAGCATCAAGGGCGAACTTATGCTGCCCATTATTCAACGAATAATCGAATTAATACCACTGTTTTAAGTAGGAATTTTAATTTGTTTCGATTTGACACCCGGCTGGCTGTAAATGAATACAATATTGCAGATAGTGGGTTGAAAATTGATTTCAGAGTGGTTAAAAAAATACTTGATAAGAACTTTACTGTTTCCCAGATGAATGGGCGGGAACTTTTTACTACATTGGAAGGGACTGGGAGAGATGCAAAAGAGAAGTTTATTGTTCACCATGAAAACCGTGTTTCAACCACCTTTCCGTTAGGCCCGATTCCGGTGACTGTCAGAGTTGGTGTTGATAGCAGGCTTGGCCCAAAGGGACGTGTTTCATTTTATTACCTACCAAACCCCTCTCAGCGGCACTTGATGCTTCAACTTCGAAACGAGTTAGGTTATGTAGCTGCCTTAGAGGGAGCTGCGAGTGCGGGAACAAATATGGTTTTGGCAAAAGCTGATGTTACTGGAAGAGTGACCTTGCTTGGGATTGATCAGAAATTGGTTCTGGATTTGTTTGCAAACCCTTCCCGAAATAATAGGTTAGTAGCTAGGTTTCAAGCACCTGTAACACTACACTCGTTAGATGGAAATATTACGGCTACCGGTAAAATCAGAGGTGTGAAAACCTGCAAGAGAAGAGTCTTTGGTAAAAGAATCAAATACCCATGTGGGCTTGAATGGAAGACAGTCGCCAGGAAAGTGCTCATAAAGTGGAAAGGGGTGCGTAAAACCTGGACCTGGCTCGATAGAACAACCGAGTTGGAAGTCAATGCCGGTTAGTACCTGTATTCTCTATTAAATGATAAAGCTATCTCCGGGAGCCTCTCCCGGAGATTTTTTTAGAGTTGTTGTTAGCTGATAGCAAAAACCTGAGTAATGATATGACCATCTTTTCCCGTTTTAAAACTGTGCTGTTATTGGCATTTGTGTTGCTTTGCCTGGTGCTGGGGTATCTGGTGATTGAGGTCGAGGATGATACGGCCCCTTTGCCGCCACAAGCACAAGCTAGTGTTCAGCTTAAGCATCAGGCCCTGAGCGAGGCCGCTACCCTTGAGCAGCCGCTGAACTTTTATTTGAGCTTTGCGCCGGCAGAGCCCATCAGTTTTACTTTTGCTGTGCATTCAACCGGTCTGGTCAATACCGCAGCCATCCAGGCGGCGGCTTTTCAGCAAAGCGCGGCTACCACGGCAGCCACCATGGAGCCCCTTGGCATGGATTTCAGCGGCACTCTGTTCATGGCGCTGTACCCTGCTGAAAACTCGGGTTGGCAGGTGGCGGGCCGGATTAAGCCGGATTTGCTGTTGCTTAATCAATTGGCACCAATTTTTATGCCTCATATGGAAACCCCGTTTGCATTCCGCCTTTCGGCCCAGGGGGTGATCAGCCATTTTGTTTTTCCTGAAAATCTGCACAACGATGCAGAGCATGTGATAAGGCAACTGGTGCATTATTTGCAATTGCCGCTGCCTCGTTCGGCACGTAGCGAATGGACTACCACTGAGTTTGATACCATGGGGAAATATCAGGGGGCTTACCGCCTGGTGCAACTTACCCTGGAGCAGTTGGCCGTGGTGCAAAAAACCAAAACAGGCTATGCCGAACTGCACAGCCCTTATCTGTTTGAGCAGGGCGGGCGCACCGATGCCTGGCTGGGGGATAATCAGGCCTTTTATGAGCTCTCTGCGAAGGGAGCCTGGATCCAGCGCGTCGAGGGGCAGGAGCAGTTAAGCAGCACTCTCGGTGCTTTGCCGCTCAGTGAGATGCATAGCTACTACCGTTTAATCCGAGGTCATGACCAGCCGGCCATACCTTTTCCGGCACACTTTGCCGATTTTTTACAGCTTATTGCAAAAACCGTACTTAGCACATTGCAGGAGGCGATTTCTGCCGAGTTGTTGTTGATGGTGGATGGTTTAAGCGCAGATGACTTTCTGCTGTTGTATCAGAGTGTCTTTGCTGAAAACCCGCAGGTAGCACGAGAGCTGTTAATTGCTTTTTTAACGCATCACCCGGAAGCCTCCGCCGACCTGGTCGAAGTGCTGGATAGCATTTCAGGGATGACGGAACAACAAGAGCTTATGGTTTGGCATGCGTTGGCCTATGTTGGAGGACGTGCCCATCAAATGGCCTTGCTGAAGGCGGCTGCTTCTGGCCGGATGGAGTCTACCAGGACCAGGGCGCTGGCTCATTCGCACGGTGTACAGGCCCCGGTGCAGGATTTTGTCGATGGTTTGCTGGGAATTTACCATGGGCGGGATAGCTATATTGCCGATATGGCGTTACTCACCGTTGGCAGTTTAGGTGACCAAAGTCGCGATACCTCGGACATGACGACCAATATCGGTGATTATCTGGTCAGTATGCTGTACAGCGCAAACAGCCATGATGATCAGGCCTTGATCCTGAGCGCTTTGTATAATACAGCAGATGCCGGGGCACTGACGGCCGTTGAAGGTTTTTTGCAGCATGAGGCCGAATCCGTCCGGGCAGCTGCTTTTGAAACCATCGCTGCTATGGATACGTCTGATAGTTTTGCCAGCTTCGCGCGGGCATTTCAGGGAGAAGCTTCCGATGAAGTGCGGCAAGTGGCACTGCAGTCTGTGCAGGATATGCAGCAAGCGGAGCAGCGCAATGCCTGGTTATTATCACAGCTGCAACAAGCTGAGCTTGCGGATCCGCAACAGTTGTCGGTGAATATGGCTTTGATTCGAGCGATTGGTAACTCAGCTGCCGATTTGTCCGCTGCAGAGGAGGCACTAAGGCAACGCCTGTTCTGGGATATTCCGGCAGAGCTAAAGCAGGAGATTTTGCGGCATGTATCTCCTTAAATAGCGCCCATCCTGAAAGGCGGGCGCTAGCGAGTCAGGACAAATTTGTCTGGTGCAAGTTTTCGCGGGTGCCCCGAAAGGGGGAAGCGCATGGAGGCGTTGAACAGAACTGCGAGTTTTCCTGGTGACTCCGCGAAACGGCAAGGTTGCTGTTTCAGAATGGAAACTAAATAGATTCCACCTGAACTCCGACAGGTTGAAAATACCACCCCGTAGTAGTAGAACTTTTCAGCCTACCGTTTACCCTTCATAAGGCCTGTTTACGGGGCTTTTTTTGGGCTTGCTATCGCTTGGCATCGTTACATCCAGCCCTTGCCACTGCTTTGAGTGTGGTATAGAAGAGTATTTGCGATGGTATCGGCGTCCCGGGCGGGCATGTAGGGCACGGTCAGGCTGCCAGAGGCAAACACCAGTTGCAGGTGCATCAAACCGGCGCGGCGCATCAGCCAGTGCTGCTGGCGGCTGAGTTGCTGCAGCTTGTACAGCGGTAGGCAGTAATAATCCACCCCGATCACACCACGGCGCAGGTAAAAATACTGCTCATCCATCGCATAGCCAAAGCGGCGCCAGCGCAGCAGCAATAGCCCGAGCAACAGCGCAAAGACTGGCAGCAGCAGATTGGCCAGCAGGGCATCGTCTGGCCGAAGTGCCCATTGGCTGAGCACCAGTGCCGGCAGCCAGAACAGCAGCACCGAAGGCAGTAAAAAACGCCAATTTACCCCTGAAAAGGCGATCCCAGCGCTATTTTGGCCGGGCATGGCTTCGGTCATCAAGGCCGCTGCCTGGGTTGGCGGCAGGGATGGCACCATGATTTTGCCCTGACTGGCATGCCCCTGCGCTGCGGCCATCGGGCTGGACTGCACCTGCTCGTAATGCAGATTGCAGCGGCCAAAGACTTTATCCAGCCAGTCTTGTTGCAGTTGCAGCCATTGCAAACGAGAGGGCCGCATGCTGATCTCATGACGGGTAAAAAGACCACTGCGCCGGATGTAACGTTTTTCGCTGCGGGTCAGCCGAAAGCCGTAGTAGCTCAGGACCGAAGCGGCAATGGAAAACAAGGTGATCAACAGCATGATCATCAGGGTAAGCGCCAGGACCGCCAGTCCCAGCCAAAACCAGGACTGCTGCTCCGGGTTAAACCAGTGGGCGATATCCAGCCCAAGCCGCCGCAGCAGCTCGCTGACCAGCTCGGTAATGCGGTTGTAAAAAGGCGCCGCCAGGCCCAGGGCCAGCAGCAGCCGGTTGTTGCTGATGCCGTACAGCACCAGATCGCCAACCGAGCGCTGACAAAGCAGCTGCTCCTCCGGCTGAGCGGTTGCGGCTGAATGCTCGGCTGCAGTATCGGGTTCGCTGGCCAGCACCTCGGTGGATGGCAACTCTGTGCTGGCCCCTTGCTGGCGCTGGGTGGCATAAATGGCTTGTTGCAACTCGGTGGCCAGGGTGTTCGGCAGGGCAGCCAGCCGGGCTTCTTGCTGCCGCGAACCGGCGGTGTCGAGCTGCAGACAAAGATGGCCGCTTGGCCGGTAGTACAGCGGCTGCAGCAGACGCACATTCTGAATGCGGCTAAACGGCAGGTTCAACTGGGTTTTTCTGAGCACGCCGGAGCGGATTTCCACCGTATCGCCATGGACCCGGAAGCGAAACGCCAGGTAGCGCAGCAAGGCAATCAGCAGCAAGGTTGTCATCAGCAGCAAGAGTCCCAATGCAAAATAGCCCGGCTCACGCTTAATGCCCTGATAAAACACCAGCAAGGCTGGTGCCAGATAGGCCAGGTTGCCAAAGACGCCCTTGAACAGGCGAAATGCAAAATACAGCAGCGCAATCGGCGAAACCCGTTGCCAATGGGTCAGCGATTGCAATTGTGCTTCTGGCCTGACTGGGTTGGCACTCGGTTCAGTCATGCTGGCGGTTGTCCTTGTGCTGCAGAATAAACTGACGAATTTTCTTCGCCTCCATCAGCGGCAAGCCAGGAATTTCAAAGGTGTGCAGGGCACCTCCGGCGCTGAATACCTGCAAGGTGGCCAGGCCGGCTTTGCGCTCAATGGGACCACGTTTGAGCTCAATGTGCTGAATGCGCAAAATCGGCTGGGTGACACTTTTTTCAAACAGCAAGCCGCTGCGAAAGCTCAGATCATGCTCGCGCAGTGCATAACGCTTACGCGGGAATGCCAGCCGGCAGTACAGGGTAACCCAAAGGCTGCCGGCAATCAGTAAGCCGGCCAGACCCAACAGCAGTTGGTGGTTGGCCTCACTTGGCTGCCAGAAAGGCTGCAGCCAGTAAGCCAGAGTCACCAGCAGCAACAGCAAGGTGGTGGCGTTATTCAGCCAGAAAGCCAGCTGGCTGTAGCGCGGCGATAAGGGCTGCCATTCCAGCTGCTGCAAGTCGGGAAGCAGGCTGGGGTGCAGCGGCTCATTGTGAAAAGCGGTTGGGTCGGATGCGCCGGTATCCATGCTGCGATCTTTTGTTGACCATGGGTAAGCAGAATACTAACTGATTTTTTTGCAGCCGACTATGTCAACAGCTTTCGAAAACAGCTGACGGCAAACGGTTGTGCATCGGATCAGGCCTGGGGGCTCGGCATCCACTGCCAGATGACTACCTGGCAGCTTCAGCTGCCTCAACAGCCATGGCGAAGCGGCCGGTGCTCACCCTTTGCTCAGTGACGGGCACTTACTCCGCTTCGGTGACGAAGGGGCGCAGCAGCTGAAACAGCTCTCGGTAGGCTTTGGGGGGCTGCTGTTTTTGCTGTTCCTTTTGCGCCTGCCGGATCAGTTGGCGCAGTTGTTGGACGTCCACTTCCGGGTACTCGGCGACAAAGGCGGTGACGGCGTCTTTTTCGGTCAGCAAGCGATCCCGCCACTGCTCAACCAAATGAAACTTGCGGGTAGCCGCCTGGTTGGTGTTGCGGATCAGCGCCAGAGCCTGCTCAATCGGCTCGATATCACGGCTGCGCATTAAGCGGCCAATAAACTGGATGTGTCGGCGCAGTGCCTCGCGTTTTTTCGCCAGCTTATCCGCCAGCAGCAGAGCATCCCGCAGCTCCTCGTCCAGCGGCACTTTGGCACGCGATGCCGGTGGCAGGGCGACCAGCTCTTCGCCGAGCTGTTGCAGCGCATCCATTTCGCGTTTGACCTGGGTTTTGCTTTTCAGGACTTCGTCTTCATCCCAGTCACCGTGGAGAAATTCTGTCATCTTGTCACTTATCTGAGTACACTATATGCCATCATTATAACGTATCGCGGTGGGAAAGAGCAGCGCCTTGCAACGAGCGAGCTCTTTATTGCAATAACGAGGGGCTATGCAAGCATCACAGCAGCACATACAGCAAGATATCCAGCAGGAAATTGCGGAAGTCAAAGAAGCGGTCAGCCAGGTGCTGGCGCATGCGAAACAGCTGGGGGCCAGCAGCGCTGAGGCGTCGATGAGTCGTACCCGTGGCCTGAGCGTGGAAACCCGTCATGGTGAGGTGGAAACCCTGGAGTTTAACCAGGATGGTGGCCTTGGCATCAGTTTGTATTTTGGTCAGCGCAAAGGCTCGGCATCCACAGCCGATCTGAGCCCGCAGGCATTGAAACGCACGGTAGAAGCTGCGGTCGATATTGCCCGCTACACCTCGGAAGACCCATGCGCCGGTGTGGCGGAAGCCGGTTGGCTGGAGTTTAACCCGCCAGAACTGGATTTGTTTCACCCGCACCAGGTGGATACCAGCGACGCCATTGCCAGCTGTGCCCGCGCCGAGCAAGCAGCATTTGATTACGACAGCCGCATTGTCAATTCCGAAGGGGCGTCGTTCTCGTCGCATCAGGGCATCAAAGTCTATGGCAACAGCCATGGTCAACTGGTGGGCTACCCCAGCAGCCGGCACAGCATCAGCTGCGTGATGATCGGCAAATCCGAGCAGGACATGCAGCGCGATTACAGCTACAGCGTGCAGCGCGACTTTGCCAAACTACTGAGCCCGGAGCAGATCGGGCGTGAGGCGGCCGAGGAAACGGTCGCCCGCCTGGATGCACGTCAGGTACCGACTCAGAAAGTACCGGTGATTTTCCGGGCCGATATTGCCAGCAGCTTATTCGGCCATCTGGTCAGCGCCATCAGCGGTGGCAGCATTTACCGTCAGTCCAGCTTTTTGCTCGATAAGCTCGGTCAGCGTATTTTCCCGGAGCATCTGACCATTGTGGAGCGACCGCATTTGTTGCAAGGGCTGGCGTCCAGTCCCTTTGATGCCGAAGGGGTGAAAACCCGCGACTTAGCCGTGATTGAACAAGGGGTGCTGACCAGCTGGCTGTTGACCAGCTACTCAGCCCGTAAGCTGGGTCTGGCCAGTACCGGCCATGCCGGTGGCATCCACAACTGGCAGGTGCAGCATGGCGAGCAGGATCTGGCGGCGCTCTGCCAGCAGATGGGGCGCGGCCTGTTGGTCACCGAGCTGATGGGGCAGGGGGTTAATACCGTGACCGGGGATTATTCCCGTGGCGCGGCTGGCTTTTGGGTGGAAAACGGCGAGATCCAGTTTCCGGTCGCCGAAGTCACCATAGCCGGCAACCTGAACGAGCTGTTTCAGCGCCTTGTTGCTGTTGGCAAGGATGTCGATATCCGGGGCGCGGTGCAGACCGGCTCGGTGCTGATTGAATCAATGCAAGTGGCCGGGCATTAGCGCCGCACTTGCAAGTGAAGTTACCGAAGCAGGCCCGCACTAACGGGCCTGCTGCTTATTTAGCCTGCTGTTCGTCGTGGTCAATCTTGTAGAGAAAGTACACCGCATAAAAGATGCAGAGGCCAATCACAATGGCGAGGCCAGAAAAGGAAATAAAGATCACCGGATCCGATATAAATTCTTGCCACAGGTTCATGGGATGCTCCTCCTGTCTGATAACTGCACTCAGTGTAGAAGCAAGTGGTTGGATAAAAACTGACCTGGATCAAGCTTTGCGGTCAGCTTGCTGGCTTAGCTGGAGAGGCTTTGACGCAGATCAAACAACAGGGGATGCCAATGGGCGCTGGATGGGGTCAGCTGTGTTAAATAAGCAGCAATCAAATCGGCATCTTGACCGGTTGTAAGCTCTGGCAAGGCAGCAAGCAAGGCTTGCTGCTCCAGCTGCTCGGCAACCAGCTCGGCCTGCAACAAGGCCGCTTTGATGGCCGGCTGAGTGCTCAGGCGGCGGCGCAAGTGACGAATTGGCTGGGTGTAGCTGCGATTGGGCCCGGCGACCGCCTGGTGCAGCTGGTCAATCTGCTGTGGCGTTAAGATCCAGTGCTGCTGCTCGGCATAGAGCAACAGCAGCAGCAGATTGACATTGGCACCCAGTTCATCCTGCAAGCGCAACAAGGGCTGCTGAATGCCTGGGTAGCTGGCAAGACAGAATTGCCAGAATTGCTCTGTGCTGGGCCCTTTAACCATGCTGCTGCCAGAAACTTTGCTCGGTTTGTTCCAGCTCGTCCTGCAGCAAGAACCAGTCTTCTTCCACCTGTGCCAAGGTTTTGCTGGCGCTGGCTTGCTCGGCCAGCCGTTCGGTCAGCTCGGCTTTACGCGCCGCTTCGTACAGTTCTGGCTCTGCCAGTAGTTGCTCCAGCTCAGTCAGTCGGGCCGTTAACTGCTCTTGTTGGGCCTCGGCCTGCTCCAGCTTCTTCTTTAGTGGCCGCAGCAAATTACGCAGCTCGGCTTCGAGGCGCTTTTGATCTTTGCGTTGGCTGGCACTGTCTGGCTTTGCCTCGGATGGCGTGCTTTGTTTGCGGCTGTCTTGCTGCAACCACTGGTAGTAATCCTGCAAATCACCGGCAAAAGGGGCTACCTTGCCATCGGCCACCAGATAAAACTCATCGGTGGTGCTGGTCAGCAGGTGACGATCGTGCGACACCACCACAATGGCACCCTCAAAATCCTGCAATGCCATCACGATGGCTTCGCGCATATCCAGATCCAGGTGGTTGGTCGGTTCATCCAGCAGCAGCAAGTTGGGGCGTTGATACACCAGCAGGGCCAGTACCAGCCGGGCTTTTTCGCCACCGGAAAAAGGTGCGCAGGGCTCCAGCGCTTTATCGCCATGAAAGCCAAAGCCACCTAGAAAATCACGCAGGCTTTGCTCGCTGGCGGCCGGATCCAGCCGTTGCAATTGCAGCAGGGCTGAGTCGCTTGGGCGCAGCGTTTCCAGCTGGTGCTGGGCAAAATAGCCCAGACTGATGCCGCTGGCGGTCCATAGTTCACCGGCCTGGGCCGGAAGGTTGCCGGCAAGGTGCTTGATCAGCGTCGACTTACCGGCGCCGTTACGGCCCAACAAGCCAATGCGGCTGCCCGGCAGCAGCTGAAAATTGATGTTGTGCAAAATGGTGTGATCGCCATAGCCTAACTGCACCTTTTCCAGCTTCAGCAGCGGGTTTGGTAAGGCTTTGGGGGGGCGAAAGGCAAAGCTGAAAGGCGAGTCGACATGAGCCGGCGCCAGTAGGGTCATGCGCTCTAAGGCTTTCACCCGGCTTTGCGCTTGCTTGGCCTTCGAGGCTTTGGCTTTAAAACGGTCGATAAACTGCTGCAAGTGCGCCACTTGCTGCTGCTGTTTCTCGAACATGGATTGCTGCTGCGCCAGCCGCTCTGCCCGTTGGCGCTCAAACTGGCTGTAGTTGCCCTTGTACAGCTGCACCTGCTGGCGCTCGATGTGGATAATGCTGTCGGTGACGGCATCGAGAAAGTCGCGGTCGTGGCTGATTAGCAGCAAGGTGCCATCGTAGCTTTGCAGGTATTTTTCCAACCAGAGTACGGCATCCAGATCGAGGTGGTTGGTGGGCTCATCCAACAGCAACAGCTGGGAGGGCTTCATCAGCGCCCGCGCCAGATTCAGCCGCATGCGCCAGCCACCCGAGAAGGATTTCACCGGCTGTTGCTGCATGGCACCATCAAAGCCCAGCCCTGCCAGCAGAATGCCGGCTTTGGCCTCGGCGCTGTAGCCACCCAGTTGTTCAATCTGCTGGTGCGCCTGCGCTAACTGCTCACCGTCACCGCCTTGCTTCAGTAACTGCAGTAAAGGATACAGGGTTTCATCGCCCTGCAACACATAGTCCATCGCCGGGCAATCCAGCGCAGGTGTTTCCTGCGCTACCGTCGAGATGGCCCAACTGGCCGGAATGCTGAGCTCACCGGCATCGGGCGCCAGCTGGCCCAAAAAGCAGGCAAATAAAGACGACTTGCCGCAGCCATTGGCGCCAATAATACCGATTTTCTGGCCGGGAAAGATGGTCAGGTTGGCATCGCTGAACAGGGCTTTGCTGCCACGGCGTAATTCAAGGTGTTGCAGTTGGATCATGAAAGCATCTCGGTTGCGGGATGGCACAAAGCAATGAGTATACCTGAAGTGCACTGATCACAGCGAGCCTGGCTGGTGTATAATGCACGAAACCGGAGGAACTAAGCTGCATGACAACCCGTAAGAAAAAACGCTTTATCGCTGGCGCAACCTGCCCCAAATGCCATGCCATGGACAGCATGATGTTGTTTTTAGAGCACAATGTGGAAAAGGTGGAGTGTGTGCAGTGCGGCTACCAGATGACGCAGCCAGATGCGAAGGTGAGCAAGGCCGCAGGCAGCAGCGAGCAATTGATTGGGGTCTTCAAGCCTGAGTAATTGCCTGCTACAGCCGCATCAATAATGCGGCGGCGGCGGTTCTTGCTCTTGCGGCATCAGTTCATCCTGATCCTGCCGCTGTAACTGCTTCGCCAACAGCAGCACCTGCTGCTGCAACAACTTAATTTGCTTTTGGTGCTGCAGCAACTCTTTGCTCAGATGCTGCATGGCATCGTCCTGAAAAGCAATTTTACTTTCCAGCTCGATAATGTGAAGTTCTAACTCATCCGGCTTGGTGTCACTCATGGGGCTACTCATC
The DNA here is from genome assembly GCF_030717955.1 of Alkalimonas delamerensis. Classification (NCBI taxonomy): domain Bacteria; kingdom Pseudomonadati; phylum Pseudomonadota; class Gammaproteobacteria; genus Alkalimonas; species Alkalimonas delamerensis. Next base: position 43,665 of record NZ_JAUZVY010000003.1, read on the forward strand.
GTTGGCTGCGGCAGGCAAGTCTACGCAATGCCATTAAGGGCTGTCCAGTTGGATCTGCCAAACCTCTGCCAGACCGCTGGAGCTTTCACTGATTAATTGATCCGGGCCGAAAAAGGCCACGGCATGCACGGCTGCACTGGGTGGGCGACTGCCGACTCGCGGTGACACCCGCCAGCGCTGCAGCTCCCGACCCGTTTGCACATCCCACAAGGCTAAATTGCGGCTGGGTGCCCCGGTAGCCAGCCAGCGGCCATCGTCGCTAAAACGCACCGCACTGAAAATTTGCTGGCGGGCGATAAATTGCAGCTGGCTGATCAACTGACCGGTCTGAATATCCCAAATCTGCGCTGTGCTTTGGCTGTCGGCGGTAAAGGCAAAACGGCCTTGTGGGTCTAAAGCGACTTTGGTAACCCGGCTTGGGTGTGGGAAGCTGTGAATGATTTGCGCGCTCTCGGTATCCCACAGGTAGGCCATGTAATCGTTGCCGCCGGTCAGGGCAAAACGGCCATTGGGCGAGATAGCCACGCTGTTGATACGCTCGCTGTGGCCTAAGAACAACAAACGGCGCCCGCTTTCAAAGGTAATGTGCAGCACATTGCCATTGCTTTTGCCTATGAGAAGCTGACGACCACGGTGAGAAATCGCCACATCGCGCACCGAGGACTCATCCAGCTGCCAGTAGCCAACATTTTCGCCATCGGCTATGCGCCATAGCGCAAAGTTGGTGCGGTCGGCACTGACCACATGGCTGTTGTCCGGGCTGATGGCCAGCGCAAACACAATGTTTTCATCGGCGTCGCGGTGGTTCCACTGATACATCAGTCCCTGGCGCTCGGTATCCCAGATGGTGATGCCGTGCTGAACGGAGGATTGCACCGCATAGCGGCCATCGCTGGATAGGGCGGCGGCATAGGTTGCCTGAGCGGCATGTTTCCATTGCTGCACCGGGGTGGTTTCAACCCGGCTGCAATTGGCTAACAGCAGTGGCAACAGGAAAATTGCCAGATATTTGCTGCGATGGCTTAACCTCATCTGCACAAACCGTTAGTATAGGTGGATGATTAAAATCATAACACAATGAGCAGTTTCGGCTGCCCGAATTGGAGAAAATAATGCGCGTAACAACCAAACTCAGCCTGGTGGCTGCTTCTGTGCTGGCTCTGGCCGCTTGTCAACCAGCTTCTGTATCCGACGAAGGCCCGGTCACGCTGGACTCTGAAACCCAAAAACAATCCTACAGCTTTGGTGTATCGGCTGGTTATTACATTGAAAATGCAGTGGCCGAGCACAAGGCGATGGGCATTGAATTGGATGCCGAGCTGATTGTCCGTGGTATGAAAGACGCCATTGCGGGGCAAGCCTTGGTGAATGAAGACGAGATCCAACAGCACCTGATGGCGCTGGATCAAAGCTTCCGGGAAAAGCAAGAGCAGCAAGCCGAAGCGGCTGCGGCAGAAGCGCAAGCGGTAGGCCAGCGTTTTCTGGCTGACAATGCCAGCAAAGAAGGGGTGCAAGTCACGGATTCAGGCTTGCAGTTCGAAGTACTTGAGCAAGGCGATGGTGCCAAGCCTGCTGCTGAAGACACCGTCAAAGTGCATTACCAAGGCACTCTGATTGATGGCACTGTGTTTGACAGCTCCTACGAGCGTGGCGAGCCAATTGAATTCCCATTGAACCGGGTGATCCCAGGCTGGACCGAAGGGGTGCAGCTGATGAATGTGGGCTCCAAGTTCCGCTTTACCATCCCATCGGAACTGGCGTACGGTTCCCGTGATATGGGTGTGATCCCACCGAACAGCGTGCTGGTGTTTGAAGTGGAACTGCTGGACATCAAAAAAGCTGGCGAATAAGTCGCGTAGTCACAACAAAAAGGGCAGCTCATTGGCTGCCCTTTTTGATTAAGCCATGCTGGCTTGATCGCTGTGCTTATCGTGCAAGGTGTTGATCAATTCATCTTCCAGCTCAAAGCGCTCTTCCAGCGCTTGCCCCAAATCGGATAACTCCAGATCGAAGGCGCCGCTTTGACGGGTGCTGAAGTGCTCGGCGTACTTGTCGTTAAAATCCAGCGCCAAATCTGTCGAGGTCGCAATCTTTGGGTAGAGGCGGTTGGCCAATTGCCGGCTGTCGGTGCCGTTGACAGCGCACTCGGAAACAATTTGCTCGTAGACTTCAAAATGGCCGGCAGACAGGTAATCCATCAGGATCTGACAAAACTCCTGCACCGCTTCCTGACTGGGCTTGGACCTTTGTTTGTCATCAAAGGGGGGCAAACCAGCCAGCTTGCAATAGCTGATAATGAGTTGTTGCCGCTCTTCCAGCCAATGGTCGATTGCGGTTAAAGCGCCGCCCCACTTTTGTTGTGCTGCCTGAACCCGCCTGTACATGACCTGCTCCTTACCTGTCTCTACTGTCCATCCGAAAACATCGTTCCGGCTTAGCAACCAGTTAATAAAATTCTGCTGCTAAAATCAATTGTTTTTCATTGGTCAGAACACCATGAACATTTATCATACTCCCTTGAGTGCGGCAGGCCAACTGTTGTTGCCAAATGTTCCCAAAACAAGGATTCAGCATGATCAGTCACAGCTTACCCATGCAGCCGGATACCTGCGGCTATTGGTTTATTGTTAATCATCAGCAGCTTTACTGGCCGCCAGAGCAGCAAAGCTTAGCGCTGATGAGCATGGGTGAGCTGGTGGCCTTGTTTGGCGAACCGGAGCAAAGTGGCTCGCTGGGAGAGTTGAATGGTCAGGCTGCGTATTATTGGGTGCTGAATGACCAACGCGATGACGAAGACAATTGGCTGAGCCCGCGCCAGTTGCTGGCCCAGGGTGACGGTGTTTTTGAACTGGCCGCCCGGGCAGTGCAGGTGGCGCTGTTTTTGCAAACCCACCGTTACTGCGGTCAATGCGGCTCGGCCATGCATCTGGTCAGTTGGGAGCTGGCGGCTTTATGCCATCGCTGCGGTCACCGCTGTTACCCGCGCATTGCTCCTTGCGTGTTGGTGGCGGTGGTGAAAGACGATCAGCTGTTACTGGCCCGCTCCAGCCGTTACAAAGCCGGTTTTTTCTCCATTCTGGCTGGCTTTGTCGAGTCGGCCGAGACCTTAGAGCAGGCCGCGGTGCGTGAAGTCAAAGAAGAGGTTGGGGTCGACATCGATCAGTTGGAGTACGTCGGCAGCCAGCCCTGGCCCTTTCCGCATTCCTTGATGACCGGCTTTATTGCCCGTTATGTGGGCGGGGCGATTCGTTGTCAGCCGAATGAGATTGAAGAGGCGCATTGGTTTGAGCTGGATGCCTTGCCGGAGGTGCCGCCGGTGCAAACCTTGTCTGGCCAAATGATTGCCCGGGTTCAGCAGCGAATTTTAGGCAATAAAAAAGCCACTTAACGTGGCTTAAATCACTAAGTGCTTGAAACACAAGGTGATTAACAGGTCCCGTGAACGGGCTTCTTACTTCTTATTCTTCACTAGCGCATCCATTTTATAGCAGATGTATTTTCTGCTTACAAGCACCTTTGTGAACTTTTTTTGATTTATTCAGTCTGCGGTCAGTTTGATGCGGATCAGCATTCAAGCTAGAGCCGTTGCGCCAGCAATGCTAAGATAAGCCTATTCTCATTTGGACCAATCTCATCATGCAATTAAAAAATGATCGTTACCTGCGCGCCCTGTGCAAAGAACCTGTTGACCGGACCCCGATTTGGATGATGCGTCAGGCCGGGCGCTACTTGCCAGAGTACCGTGCAACCCGGGCCCAGGCCGGTGACTTTATGTCGCTGTGCAAAAACCCGGAGCTGGCGTGCGAAGTGACTTTGCAGCCGCTGCGCCGCTACCCGATGGATGCCGCCATTTTATTCAGCGATATTCTGACCATTCCGGATGCGATGGGCTTGGGCCTCTATTTTGGCGCTGGCGAAGGGCCTAAGTTTGAGCGGCCTATTCGTGATTTTATGGATGTGGTGAATTTACCTATCCCGGATCCAGAGCAGGAGCTGCGCTACGTGATGGACGCGGTGCGGACCATTCGCCGCGAGCTGAACGGCGACGTACCGCTGATTGGTTTCTCCGGCAGCCCCTGGACTTTAGCGACCTACATGGTGGAAGGTGGCAGCAGCAAGACCTTCAGCATCATCAAAAAAATGATGTACAGCGAGCCGGAAGTGCTGCACATGCTGCTGGATAAGCTGGCGCAGAGCGTCACCTCCTACCTGAATGCGCAAATTGCCGCTGGTGCTCAGTCCATCATGATCTTTGATACCTGGGGTGGGGTGCTCACACCGCGCGATTACAAAGAGTACTCGCTCAGTTACATGCAGCAGATTGTCGATGGTTTAACCCGTGAAGCCGATGGCCGTAAGGTGCCGGTGACCCTGTTCACCAAGAATGGCGGTCTCTGGTTGGAACAAATCGCCGCCACCGGCTGCGATGGTGTTGGCCTGGATTGGACCATCGACATCGGTCAGGCGCGTCAGCGCATTGGCGATAAAGTGGCACTGCAAGGCAACATGGACCCGAATATTTTATTGGGCACGCCAGAGCGCATTCGCCAGGAAGTGCAGACCATTCTGGACGGTTACGGCCAGGGCACAGGCCATGTCTTTAACCTCGGCCATGGCATCACGCCAGATGTCGATCCAGAGCGGGTCAGCGTCTTTGTTGATGCGGTGCAGTCGTTCAGCCCGACTTACCATATGAATACCGACGATTAAGCTCGGTAAAAAAGCACAAAGCCTGGCAACTGCCAGGCTTTGTGCTTTTAAGGCAGTGCAAAGCTTTAAAACAAGCGGTTTAAGCCATTCAACGCCGCCACCCGGTAAGCTTCGGCCATGGTCGGGTAGTTGAAGGTGGTGTGCACAAAGTACTCGATGGTATTGCCGCCATTTTTTTGCATCATAATGGCCTGACCGATATGGACGATTTCTGCCGCCCGCTCGCCAAAGCAGTGAATGCCTAAAATTTCTTTGGTGTCGCGGTGAAACAGCAGTTTCAGGCTGCCGGCATTGGTGTTGGCAATCTGCGCTCTGGCCAGGTGTTTGAATTGGGCCCGGCCCACTTCATAGGGAATACGGGCTGCGGTCAGCTCCTGCTCGGTTTTACCAACCGAGCTGATTTCCGGAATGGTGTAAATGCCCACTGGAATGTCGGTAATCAGCTGGCTTTCGCACTGGCCCTTGACAATGGCGGTACCGACAATGCGGCCTTGATCGTAAGCAGCGCTTGCCAGGCTGGGGTAGCCAATCACATCGCCCACCGCATAAATATGCGGCACTTCGGTCTGGTAGTTGTCGTCGACCTTCAACTGGCCACGGCCATCGGCTTTCAGCCCCACCGCCGCCAGATTCAGGCTGTCGGTGTTGCCGGTGCGGCCATTGGCAAACAGAATGCAGTCGGCTTTCATTTTCTTGCCAGATTTTAAATGCAGCACCACACCATCATCGCGGCCTTCGATGCTGTCGAATTCCTCACCATGGCGAATGTTGATGCCGGAATTCCAGAAGTGGTAGCTGAGCGAGTCCGAAATCTCGCTGTCCATAAAGGCCAGCAGGCGATCCCGATTGTTGACCAGATCGACCCGTACCCCAAGGCCACGGAAAATCGAGGCGTACTCGCAGCCAATCACACCAGCACCATAAATAATGACATGACGCGGATCGTCACGCAGCGACAAGATGGTATCGCTGTCGTAAATGCGTGGGTGATTAAAGTCGACAGAGGCTGGCCGGTAAGGGCGAGAGCCGCTGGCAATCACAATATTGGCGGCGCTTAGCACCTGCTTGGAGCCATCCGCTTCGGTGATCTCCAGTTGGTGCGGGCCAACAAAGGTGGCATCGCCATGAAAAATCGTCACCCGGTTGCGATCGTAAAAGCTGCTTCTAAGTCGTACTTGTTTGCGGATAACGCCGGCGGCGTGTTTTAAAATTTCATCAAAGGTCAGGTGAGTTTTGTTTTCATCCAGCTGAAACAGCGGGTTTTCTTTGTATTCAATGTAGCGGCTAACGGAGTGGCGCAGCGCTTTGGAGGGGATGGTGCCCCAATGGGTGCAGCCGCCACCGACCGACTGATAGCGCTCAATCACGGCGACCCGTTGGCCACTTTTGGCCAGGCTCATCGCCGCCCCTTCACCGCCCGGGCCGGTGCCGATAATAATGCTGTCAAAGTCGTAGGCAGGGGTTTTTTGCTTGGTTTTTGTCGCCACAGGCGGCTCCATCTTGGCCAGTTTCAAAATTAGTATAACAATAGCCTGATTTCACACTGAAAAAAAGCCGACTAAGGTCGGTAAAACGGCTTTGCTGATGGCTATTGCCAAAGGCTTCCAGTCAAGTAGAATCAACACAGGACTTTTACATAACAAGAATAACCAGTATGGAAACCTTGCCTCAACACTGCGATAACTGCGGCACTGCGCTGCAAGGCGCCTTCTGCCATCACTGCGGTCAGGAAAAAAAGAGCTACATTCGAAATTTGACTGGGGTGCTGAGTGAGTTTTTTGGCGAGTTTAGCAACTGGGACAGCCGTTTATGGCGAACCTTGTGGCCACTGTGGTTTCGGCCCGGCTTGCTGACTCGCCGTTATGTGCAGGGGCACCGAGTGCCTTATGTACCACCGCTGCGGTTGTATATTTTTACCTCGGTGCTGGCTTTTTTGATTATGGCGCAGCTGTTTAGCTTCCACACTTTGAATGCTTTGGAAGAAGAAGTGGCCAGTCAGCCGGTTCAGCTCAGCATTTCTGAGCAATCTGCCAGCGACAGCGCTTACTTTCATGTTGATATGTCGATCCCTTTTCTCTCGGACAGAGCGCAGCAGCGTTTTAATCGACAAGTTAACTTGTTCCAAGATGAACCGGGGCGGCTGGTCAGCAAGCTGTTTTCATTGGCGCCGCAAATGATGGTGTTGCTGCTCCCTCTGTTTGCTCTGTTGTTGAAGCTACTATACATCCGTTCCAACCGCTTTTACATGGAGCATCTGATCCTGGCGCTGCACAGCCACAGCTTTATTCTGCAAATGGGTGTGTTTGTGCTGCTGCTTGATATGCTGCAAAGCAGCATTCCCTGGCTTTGGCTGGCTAACCCGGTGGAGTGGTTGAAAACGGCTCTTTTCTGGTGGATCCCACTCTATCTATTGCTGTGCCAGAAGTTTTATTACCAACAAGGCTGGGGCAAAACCCTGCTGAAATTCTGGTTCACCAGTTCCATCTACAGCCTGGTTTTTCTGTTTGCTTCGGTCGCACTGATGATTCTTAGTGTGTTGTGGATGTAAGACTATGCTGTGCTATCTTTGAGTAGAACTATAGCCCTCAAACCATTGCGAATGAATGTCTGGTACCACCGAGCTTGATGTCCTGCTGGCATCATTAAACCCAGAGCTGCAGCCTGCTGAGTATGTATTTTGCTCCGTGCCGGGGCCTGTTAGCTCCTTTCTGGCACTGCAGCCGTTGGCAAGCTTTACTGAGCCGGAAGGGCTAACCCTGGTGCTGGAAAAATCCCGGGCCGAGGCGGCGGGCTTGTCGTGTAGCGGCTGCTTTCGCCAGATCACCCTGACGGTGCACTCCAGTCTTGAGGCCGTTGGCCTAACGGCTGCAGTCTCATCCGCCCTGGCCGCTGCCGGTATCAGCGCCAATGTGATGGCTGCCTACTACCACGATCATATTTTTGTGCCTGCCGATAAAGCACAGGCTGCCATGGCGGTTTTAGGCGCTATCAGGGCTAGCGAATAAAATACCCTACCGTTTACTACAAACCCTGATGCTGCTTCAATTTCAGGGTTCTATCGATTGTTGCTTGTGCTCACACTCGCAACACTCCGCTCGTTGCCCGAAATAAAACAAAATGTCCCGGCTTCATCATAGTTGCTGCCTCCGCCTTCCAGGGTAAAATCCAACTGGAAAGGGATCCTGGCTGGCTGAGCTTCCGGGTTTTTCTCTCCAGGCTGCCACTGAAACTTTGCCAGGGCTCGTCGTGCTGACTGATCAAACACCCCAGCCGGAAAAGACTCAATCAGCTCAATCTGCTGCGGGCGGCCATGGCTATCAATGGTCAGTTGAAAACGAACACAGCCATTGAGCTCTCGTTGCGCCGCTTGTCTTGGATACTCAGGTACTGCGGTCCGACTGACTTGCCAGTAGTGAGATACCCAATGCTGTTCGGCGGTTAAGTCCAATGTGGTTTGGGACTCAGGTGTTGGTGCAATACTGCAAGCTGTCAGAGCAATCAGAATCGATGGGATTGATAAAGTGCGGATGATCATTATTCTTCCTTGATAGTGGGGCGTAACCATAGTTTCAACAGTGCCGCTACCGCCAGGATTGCCAGCAGAGCCGACACTATTGGCGCTGTCTTTATCAGACCCAATGCAAAGCCAGCAGCCATGCATGGCAAAGCCCATGCCATGCGCTTTCGTTGCGCCATGGCTTTCTGCCGCGCTTTTTCCTGACGTTGCCTTTGAGCATCGATTTTTGCCTGCTGCGGACTCAGCAGTGCATCGGCAACAGTTTTAGCTTGCTGTTCATTCAGCTTATTCATACTCAAGCTCGCTGCAGTTTCACCGCGGTGCCATAGGCCAGCAGTTCGCAGGAACCAGCCAGAATGGAGCTGGTGCTAAAACGAATACCCACCACGGCATCAGCGCCCAGCTTGCTGGCTTCATCCACCAGCCGTTGAATGGCTTTGTTGCGAGCTTCGCTCATCATCTCGGTATAGCCTTTCAGCTCGCCGCCAACAATGCCTTTTAGCCCAGCCATAATATCGCGGCCAACATGCTTGGATTGCACCACATTGCCGGTGACAACGCCCAAAACTGAGCGCACAACATAACCGGGAAGTGCATCGGTGGTGGTAAATAACATAGCCAGACTCCTTTCAGCAGTAAGAGTCCCAAGGTAGCGAAGCCAGCGGCAAAAGAAAAGTGGCAGGGCGGTGTGAATTTGTAACGAAATATAGCATCAGCCCCGAAAGCGGGGCTGATGGAGTGGAGGCTAACCCAGCCAGGGCTGGCTGGTTTTGCGGCTTTGTTCAAAATCGCTGATTTGCGGCGCAAACTGCTCGCTGCTGCCGATAAAATCCAGCCCGCTTAACAGACGCTGCTTGATGTCCGGATCAATCTCAAAGCCAAGCGCGGCATTGTTGCCAAAGCGGATTTCCTGATTTTTCAAATCGATTTGCCACTGCTGCGGTCCTTCGTTGCAGCGGGTGAACAGGCTGTCGATGTTGCCTTTGCTCAGCGCAATCAGCAGCATGCCGTTGTTGGCGCAGTTGTTGTAGAAAATATCGGCGAAGCTCTCGGCAATAATCACCTGAAAACCATACTGCTGCAGGGCCCAGGGGGCATGCTCCCGGCTGGAGCCGCAGCCGAAGTTGGCGCGGCTAAGCAGGATGGTGGCACCCTGATACTGTGGGAAGTTCAGCACAAAATCCGGGTTTGGGCTGCCATCGGCCAGATAGCGCCAGTCGTAAAACAGCGCTTCGGCAAACCCATCGCGGCTGACCGAGGTCAAGAACTGCTTTGGAATGATCTGATCGGTATCGACGTTGTTTTTATCCAGCGGGCCAACCAGGCCGCTGGCAAATACCGGGTGGATGCTTGGATTCATGCCCAGTCTCCTGTGGTGATGTCTACAAAACGGCCGGCAATGGCAGCGGCGGCGGCCATGGTCGGGCTGACCAGATGGGTACGGCTGCCCCGGCCCTGACGGCCTTCAAAGTTGCGGTTGCTGGTCGAGGCGCAGCGCTGACCGGCATCAACCCGATCGTCGTTCATGCCCAGGCACATCGAGCAGCCCGGTTCACGCCATTCAAAACCGGCGTCTTTGAAAATGGTGGCCAGGCCTTCGCTTTCGGCCTGACGCTTCACCTGGCCAGAGCCAGGCACAATCAGGGCGCGCACGCCGGCAGCCACCTTTTTATCTTTCACCAGGCTGGCAGCCGCGCGCAAATCTTCAATCCGGCTGTTGGTGCACGAGCCGATAAAGACCACATCCACCGCTAAGTCGGTCAGCTTCTGACCAGGCTGCAGCCCCATGTACTCGTAAGCACGGCGGGCGGCATCCTGCTTGCTGCTTTCGCTAAAGGACTCGGCAGATGGAATGGGCTGATCGACCGCGATCACCTGCTCCGGGCTGGTGCCCCAGCTGACCTGCGGTTTGATCTGGCTGGCATCCAGCGTCACCACTTGATCAAACACAGCATCCGCGTCCGAATACAGGCTTTGCCAGTAGCTGACCGCTGCCTCCCAGTGCTCGGCTTTGGGGGCGTGCTCTTTGCCTTGTAAATAAGCGATGGTGGTGTCGTCCGGCGCAATCAAACCGGCTTTGGCACCCATTTCAATGCTCATATTGCACAGCGTCATCCGGCCTTCCATGCTCATGGCGCGGATGGCACTGCCGCAAAACTCGGCGACATAGCCATTGCCCCCGGCGGTGCCCAGCTGGCCAATCACCGCCAGGATCACGTCTTTTGGCGTCACATGCGCCGACAGCTTGCCGTTAATTTCAATCTTCAGCGTTTTGGCGCGCTGCTGCGGCAGGGTTTGGGTGGCCAGCACATGCTCGACTTCGGAGGTACCGATGCCAAAGGCCAGGGCACCAAAAGCGCCATGCGTCGAAGTGTGTGAGTCGCCACAGACAATGATCATGCCAGGCTGGGTTAAGCCCAGCTCCGGGCCAATGACATGCACAATGCCCTGATCCGGGTGGGTTAAATCCAGCAGTGGAATCCGGTGCTCATCGCAGTTTTCTGCCAGGGCTTCCAGTTGCTTACGCGAGGTTTCGCCAGCGGCGTCCATACTGCGACGCTGGGTCGACACATTGTGATCCATGGTGGCAAAGGTCAGATCCGGCCGGCGCACCGGCCGCCCGGCTTGCTTTAAACCGGCAAAGGCTTGCGGTGAGGTCACTTCGTGGATCAGGTGGCGGTCGACGTACAGCAAATCGGTGCTGGCATTTAACTGACCGACAACATGGCTTTGGTAAATTTTCTGGTATAAGGTCTGGCCCATGCTCAGGCTCCTGCAATGGCGTTGGCGATGGCACTGCCGACATCGGCGGTACCATAGGACGAATCGGGTTGAATATCGCGGGTGACAATGCCCTGCTGCAGGCATTGCTGCACCGCCTGCTCAATGGCTTTGGCGGCCTCTTCCAGCCCAAAGCTGTAACGCAGCATCAGGGCGGCACTTAAAATTTGGGCGATGGGGTTGGCAATGCCCTGGCCGGCGATATCCGGCGCGCTGCCACCGGCTGGCTCGTACAGGCCAAAGCCACTGCCGTTCAGGCTGGCCGAAGGCAATAAGCCCATCGAGCCGGCAATGGCGGCCAGTTCATCGGATAAAATATCGCCAAACAGGTTGTCGCACAGCAGCACATCAAATTGTTGTGGGCTGCGGATCAGTTGCATGGCGGCGTTGTCGATGTACATATGCTCCAGCGCAACATCCGGGAAATCTTTCGCCACTTCGGTCACCACCTCGCGCCACAAAATACTGGTTTGCAGCACATTGGCTTTGTCAATGGAAGTCACCTTGTGGCTGCGTTTTTGCGCCGCTTCAAAAGCCACCCGGGCAATGCGGCTGATTTCTGCTGTGCTGTAGGTCTGGGTATCGAAGGCGCTGTTCTCACCGCGGCCTTTTTCACCAAAGTAAATACCTCCGGTTAGCTCGCGCACGCACAGCACATCCATGCCCTGACTGCTGACCCGTGGGTGCAGCGGCGACAAGTCGGCAAAGGCCGGGTAAATTTGGCCGGGACGCAGGTTGCAGAATAAATCGAAGGTTTTACGCAGCGGCAGCAAAGAGCCGCGCTCGGGCTGCTGATCCGGTGCCAGCCCGGTCCACTTTGGGCCACCGACCGAGCCAAACAAAATGGCATCGCTTTGCTGGCAGATGGATAAGGTCTGCGGCGGCAGTGGCTGACCAACGGCATCAATGGCGGCGCCGCCAACCAGGGCGTCGGTGCGCTCAAAGGTCAGGCCAAAACGCGCTTCCACCGCATTCAGTACCTTGTGGGCTTCGGCCATCACTTCCGGCCCGATGCCATCGCCTGCCAGGACGGCAACCTTAAAACGTGTCTGACTCATTCTGTTTCTGCTCCTGCGGTTCGTTGACGCGCTTGCTTGCAGGCATCGACCTGCTGGGCGCGTTGGATCATATTCAACACATGGACATAGGCCAGCACCGAGGCGCGGACAATGTCTGTGGCAAGGCCGGCACCATGAAAACGGCGGCCTTCAAATTCGGCAATAATATCGACCTGGCCCAGCGCATCTTCGCCGCTGCCCTTGGCGGATAAGTTAAAATCCACCATCCGGATGGGCAGCTTGCTGATGCGCTGAATGGCTTGAAAAGCAGCTTCGACCGGACCATTGCCGGTGGCGGCTTCGGTCAGCAGGTCGTCGCCGCAGCGCAGGCCAACGGTAGCGCTGGCCACATGGCCGGTATGGGTGGAGGAGCTTAAGAACTCCAGTTGGTAAAACTCGTCCTGCTCCTGCAGGTTCTGGAAAAACACCAGGGCTTCCAAATCGTAATCAAACACCCGGCCTTTCTGATCGGCCAGTGCCAGAAAGCTCTGGTACAGCTCGTCCAGGTTGTAGTCGTTTTGGCTGTAGCCCAGATCACTTAAGCGGTGCTGGATCACATGACGGCCAGAGCGTGAGGTCAGGTTCAGTTCGTTCTGACGAATGCCGACTTGCTCCGGGGCCATAATTTCGTAGGTATTCTGTGCTTTTAACACCCCGTCCTGATGAATGCCGGATGAGTGGGCAAAGGCATTTTCGCCAACCACCGCCTTGTTCGGCTGAATGGGCATGTTGCAGATCTGGCTGACCAGATGCGAGCTGCGGTAAATCTCGGTGGTTTTAATGTCGGTGTACAGCGGCGCAAACACATCCTGGCGGGTTCGTACGATCATCGCCACTTCTTCCAGCGAGCAGTTGCCGGCACGCTCGCCAATGCCATTGACGGTACACTCAATCTGACGGGCCCCGGCCTGCACCGCGCTGATGCTGTTGGCCACGGCCAGCCCTAAGTCGTTGTGGCAATGCACGCTCAACCGGGCTTTGTCGATGTTCGGTACCTTGTTTTTTAGCGCATGAATAATGGCAGCAAACTCAGTCGGAATGGTGTAGCCCACGGTGTCCGGAATATTGATGGTGGTGGCACCGGCGGCAATGGCACGTTCAATGATGTAACACAGATCGTCTATCGGGGTGCGGCCGGCATCTTCGCAGGAGAACTCGATATCGTCGGTGTAACGGCTGGCCTGACGGATGGCCGCCACCGCTTGCTCGGTCGCCTGCTGCAGAGTCTTGCGCAGCTTGTACTCCAGGTGCAGCGGTGAGGTGGCGATAAAGGTATGGATCCGCTTACGCTCGGCGTCTTTTAACGCTTCGCCGCAGGCTTCAATATCGCCGGCCACGGCCCGGGCCAGGCCACAGATTACCGGGCCTTTGACTTCGCGGGCTATGCGCTGCACCGAGTCAAAATCACCGGGGGACGACACCGGGAAGCCGACCTCCATCACATCGACATTCAGCCGGGCGATGGCATGGGCCAGTTGGATCTTTTGCTTCTGGCTTAAACTGGCCCGAAGTGCCTGTTCGCCGTCACGCAGGGTGGTGTCGAAGATCCAGATTTTATTGTCCGCACTCATGCTGCTTTCCTTACTTGTTTGTTGCCTGGCTGGGAGCTTGCTGCCTAAAAGCAAAAAACCCCGGCCTGTGGCACGGGGTTTTTTTCAGAATTTGGCTGCGTTACTTGCGCACAGCACCAACTGCCCCGTGTGGTATACGACGGAGGAGGAGGTTGATAATAATGCTGTTGTGGCAAGCATTCAGTGGCATTGTGGTTCGCCTTATTTTTGTACTGGCTCTATTAGTACCACCATTTTTTTGGGGTTGCAACAGTATAGATGGCTAAACGTCGATCTTTTTCAGTGGTCGGCGCAGCCGGTTGCCAGGGGCAAGCTGCCGTCAGCACTGGGTTTTAGCGCCTTGTCGCAAAATTGTGACAGTGTAAGCTCATGATTTAATTGTATTTTGCCAATTGCTGCGCTTTATTGTCGCCAATCAGCGACAGTATTTGGGGTGCAGCACATCGATTGTTAGATAAAGTGTTGATTCATAGGCAAAAATAAAGTTGGCACAACAGTTGTATTCATCACCTCAGAACGCGCTGGAATTTCACCATGAATTTTGTATCACAGCGCCTGAGGAGGCTACGATGGACCCTGTTATTGCTGCATTGGTCACTTTTTTGATTCTGAATCTGATGCTGGTTACCGCCATGCTGCGTCGTATCGATCTGAACAATGAAAGCGTTATTGCCTGGGAGCGTGAGCAGGCATCGACAGCCGCTGCTGCAACAGCCCTGTCGCCAGAGGTTGAGCCTGCCACGGGCAATTGATTCCCCTTGATGGTCTGTGGCCTGAACAGCCGGTTCATTCCGGTGAATTGGGTCACTCCGGTTCGCTGGGCCACAGACTGTCGCTTCTTCTCTAAACACGGTATGCTTGCATTAAATCGGACGACCGTATCCAATCGATGAAACTTCAACTGCTGCAAACCGCTTCGCTGCGACAACTGGTGTTGTCCAGCTTTGTGCTGGCGCTGATCCCGGTGGCGGTGTTGATGTGGCAAAGTCACCGTGCCTTAACTGGCATCAGCCAGCAAGCGGTAGAGCAGGCCAGCACCTCGGCTGCCAGCGTGCGGCGGATGGAACAAATGCAAAACCAGGTGGTGGATATTGAGCGCGCCATCCGCCAGTTTGCCGTGCTGAAAACCGAAGCACTGGCCCGGCTGGCGCAAAACCATCTGGCCAGTTACCAGCAACTGTTGCCTCAGGTTTGTCAGTCACTCAGCGAAAGCAGCTTGTGCCAGCAACAAGAGCTGACCCTGCAGCAACTCCATCAATCCTTTACCCAGCAAAGTGCCGACCAGTTAGAACCTTTACTGCAGCAACTGCGTCAGCAGCAAAGCCGCTTGTCGCAGCAGATCTGGCAACAACTGGAGCTGCAACTGGCAACGCAGCAGCGCGACGTCGCCTCGGCCCAGCAGCAACTGACCTGGCAAACCATACTGTTGGTATTTTTAACCTTATTGCTGGTGATTTGGGGTTCGCGCCGTATTACCAGCCCGGTTACCATGCTGGAGCGGATGATCCGTGCCATTGGCCGGCAGCAGCCTTTCCCGGAAGCCCGAGTGCAGGGGCCGAAAGAGCTGACCGAGCTGGGTGAGCAGCTGCGGGTGCTGGCCGGTCGTTTGCATCAGCTGGAGTCTTTGCGGCTGATTTTACTGCGTCATGCCTCGCATGAACTGAAAACGCCGTTATCCAGTATTCGTGAAGGCTGTTCTTTACTGACCGAAGAGTTGGTCGGGCCTTTAACGCCGCAGCAGCAGGAAGTGGTGGCTTTGCTAAACGGCAGTGCCGATCGGCTGAGTCAGCTGACCGAGCAGTTGCTGGATTACAACCGCTTGCTGCAACAAGCCAAACCTGAGTTAAAATGGCACCCGGCCCGCGCCATGATAGAAGCCTGTGTGCAGGACCATACCCTGGCGCTGCAGCAGCGGGGACAGGCGGTGCAGCTGCGCTGTGAACCCGACAAGCTGTTTACCGACGCGGTCTTGTTCCGGCGGATTTTGGACAACCTGATCAACAATGTGCAGGCCTACGGTGCCGAGAACAGCGAGGTGCATATCCGGCTGTACGCCCGGGACCACTGCTGGTGGCTGGAGGTGGCCAATCAGGGGCAGCCCATCGCGCCCGAGCAGCGCGAACGGCTGTTCGAGCCCTTTCAGCGCGGTCAGACGCAGCGCCATGATCAGGTGCAGGGCTCAGGCTTAGGTTTATCAATTGTCGCCGATTGTGCCCGTTTGTTGGGGGGCAAGGCCGACATCGTGGATGCTCCGCCGGCGGATTTTTGTGTACGTATCCGTCTGCCGATGCCCGGGGAGGGTGAATGAAAACTTTCGTGATACTGTTGTTGCTGCTTGGTCTGACCGGCTGCCAACTGCTGGCGACCCAGCCCGCAGCGCCAGAGGTGGTGGTGCCGGAGTTGCCTGAGCCCGAATCTGAAGCAGCAGCCGAACCGGAGGAAGCACATCAGCTGGCGCTGAGTGACGATGACAGCAGTGTACTGGCCTGGCTGCAGTTTCGGCAGCAGGTTCTAAACAGCAGCTCCTTGCAACGGGAGCAGTGGGAACTGGATAGCTCCGAAGACGTGGCGGCCATTCAACAGAGCCTGATGCAGCTGCATCCGGAGAACAATTACTTAACCCGCTTCCGGGCTCAGATGCAGTTGGGCGAACACCTGATGCAGGCAGCGCCGGATCTGGCGGCATTGTTTGGTTGGGATTTGGCTTTTAATCAAAAGCTGCTGGAAGCCGAGTCGGCCATCAGCGCCCTGAGTCGCAGCCTGGCCGATGTGCAGCAAGAGCAGGAAGTACTGCAAGCCCGCAATCGGGAGCTGGAGCAGCAAATCGAAGCCCTGACCCAAATCGAAGCCCGTCTGAATCAGCCGGATAATGGAGTGGATCATGAGTAACACCATGAGTCGCGTGTTGTTGGTGGATGATGATCCCAGTTTGCTGCGCCTGCTAACGCTGCGTCTGGAAGGCGAAGGCATGGTGGTGCAAACCGCCGATTGCGCCGAAGCGGCGCTGGAGGTGCTGGCCAAACAGGATGTCGAGGTGGTGCTGAGCGATCTGCGGATGCCGGGGCTGGATGGCATGGCCTTGTTCGATGAAATCGCCCGCCGCAATCCCGGCTTGCCGGTGATTTTAATGACCGCCCATGGTTCCATCCCCGAAGCGGTCGCGGCGACTCAACGCGGCGTCTTTGGCTTTTTAACCAAGCCGCTCGATCACAGCGAGCTGCGCGATAGTCTGCAGCAGGCGCTGCACCAAAGCCTGCCGGAGCAGTCGGATTGGCGCGCGGCCATTATCAGCCGCTCCGAGCAGATGGAAACCGTATTGCAGCAAGCGCAGCGGGTGGCGCAGCGCGATGTCAGTGTGCTGATCACCGGCGCCAGTGGCACCGGTAAGGAGCTGCTGGCGCGGGCCATTCATTGTGCCAGCCCACGGGCAGAAAAGCCTTTTGTGGCGATTAACTGCGGCGCCTTGCCCGAGCACCTGCTGGAGTCCGAGCTGTTTGGTCACACCAAAGGCGCTTTTACCGGCGCGGTGAATGAGCACAATGGCCTGTTCCGCGAAGCCGATGGCGGCACCTTGTTCCTGGATGAAATCGGCGATATGCCGTTGCCGCTGCAGGTCAAATTATTGCGCGCCTTGCAGGAGCGGCAAATCCGGCCGGTTGGCAGCAGCAAAACCATCCCGATCAATGTGCGGGTGCTGTCGGCCACCCATCAGGATTTGCAGCAGGCGATGGGCGAGGGCAGCTTCCGCGAAGATTTGTACTACCGGTTGAATGTGGTCAATTTGCAGTTGCCAGCGCTGGAGCAGCGGCCGGAAGATATTCCATTGCTGGCGCGCCATGCGCTGCAGCAAAGCGCCGAGCGTCATCAGGTCAATGCCACCCGTTTTACCGACGATGCGATGCAGCTGCTGACCACGGCCAAATGGCCGGGCAATGTCCGTCAGCTGGTCAATGTGGTGGAGCAGTGTGTGGCCTTAACCCATGGCCCGGTGATCAGTGCCAGTTTGGTCGAGCAGGCGCTGGCGCAGGACAGCAGCTACTGGCCTACCTTAACCGAAGCGCGCGATCAGTTTGAGCGCCAGTACCTGGTGCGGGTGCTGCAAATGACCGATGGCCATGTCACCCGGGCGGCGGAGCTGGCCGGGCGCAACCGCACCGATTTTTACAAGCTGCTGAAAAAGCATGATCTGAGCGCCCAGCAGGTGACGGAAGACAAAGAAGCCAGCGAGTAAAGCCCCCGGCCAGTTCTGTGTGGGTTAAAACCCAGCGCTGGGCCATGGTATACTGCAGGCAGTAACTGCTTTTAAGGAAACCCCATGACTGCCATCACCCCACCGGAGATTGAAACCCCGGAACTGATCAAAGCCAAAATCACCAGCGAAACCGCCCGCATCAACTGGCTGGAACTGCAAAAATTCTACGCCGCCGGCTCAGTGGTGGCGGTGGATCTCAGCCTGGATTTGGTGGATGTGGCCTATGCCTTTAGTCAGGATCACAGCCAGCAGGTGCAAAGCTGGCTAACGCAGGGGTTGGTGAAGCGGGTGGAGGAAGCGCAAGCCAAACAGTGGTTTGATGCCGAGCAAGAGCTTTGGGCTGTGGTGATCGCGCCCTGGGTGCTGGTGCAGGACAAACCCACCGCCAGCCAGCTGAACTAAGCTGTTCGCCACTGGTTAGTGGCGGACGTTATATCCCAGTAACTTCAAGATACGAGTTTTAGCGTCGCTGGGCGAAAAGTGCGTTATGCGCCATCAGAACTTCCTTACACTGTCACTGAAGGTGCCGTTGGCTGCAACAAATTGATTGTAGGCCTGAATGGCATCGGCGTTTTCGCGCAACCATTGTGCCCGTTGCTCGTTTCGCACCTGTTCGGCTAACGCCTGCTCCAGTGTCGCGGACAGATTGATGTTCAGCTCCCGGGCTTTTTCGAGTAAATCACAGTTAATGCTGACATTGGTCGGCTTTTTAGCGGCTCGGGTGTCGTAGGCATGGTTCATAGCTGCTGCTCGATAGAGGGCATGTGCATAGGGTATGCGTATACAGGACGGAAGGCAAGGTGGTAACCTGTGCGCTTTACCATCCTGCAGGCTTCGGCTAGAGTGTTTAAAACACCAGCCGGAGCTTTTATGGGCGCAGACTACAAAACCGTTGCCAGTTCCAAAGTCACCTTATCGCAGCTGATGCTGCCATCGCATTCCAATTTCAGCGGTAAAATCCACGGCGGTTACCTGTTGTCCTTAATGGATCAGGTGGCGTTTGCCTGCGGCTCCAAGTTCAGCGGCCGCTATTGCGTCACCGCTTCGGTCGACCGGGTAGATTTTCTGAACCCGATCGAAGTCGGCGAGCTGGTTACCTTAAAAGCCTCGGTCAACTTTGTCGGCAGCAGCTCCATGGTGATCGGCATCCGGGTCGATGCGCAAAACATCCAGACCGATGCCATCAAGCACTGCAATTCCT
Source organism: Alkalimonas delamerensis (assembly GCF_030717955.1). Taxonomy (NCBI): domain Bacteria; kingdom Pseudomonadati; phylum Pseudomonadota; class Gammaproteobacteria; genus Alkalimonas; species Alkalimonas delamerensis. The sequence continues at coordinate 62,755 of NZ_JAUZVY010000003.1, forward strand.
CTTACTTCACCATGATTGCCAAAGACGAGCAGGGCCAGAGCGTGCCGGTACCCCGGCTTATTTTAACCAGCGAGCTGGAAGTGATGCGCTACCTGCAAAGCGCCGAGCGCATCCGCCAACGCAAAGCCCGCCAGGCGATGACACTACCCTGCGGCGGCGCCCTGCAAGCAGCTCTAACAGAGATCCGCCAGCACTTTGATGCGAAAATCGAACTGGCTGATTCTGAGCTTAGTTAGGGCAGCAAGCACTTAGACGGACGCATCTGTGTTTGCTGCTGGCACTCCATGTCTGTTTCTGTAAGTGATTGTCACAAAGCAAAAAAGCGGGTAGGGTTGGGTACATAAAGTTTACAAAGGCGGACAGATCTTTGTTTAAAAACGGATTTTTCGGCCGAATAAATGATAGGCTTACATGAATAATTAATAGAAACCATCATCATATTTATTTCAGAATAGCATTATTTAGGAATATTAATGAAAGACGTATTTAAAGGATTTTACAGTGTTGATGACGCAGTGCTGAAAGATTTATGGAAGGATGAAGATACTATTTTTGTTTTTGATACCAACGTTCTACTTAATTTATATGGATATGCTAAACAAACTAGGGATGACTTCTTCGGCATTCTTGATGCTGTTAATGATAAATTATGGATCCCGTACCACGTGGGCTTAGAATATCAAAGACGTAGATTAATAGTTATTAAGAATGAAAAAGTAGTTTTTAATGAAATCTCAAATAATTTGGATAAGATTCAGAAAGTTTTTAAAGGGGATTTTGAGAGACTGGCACTCAAGCGCCGTTTTCCTAAATTGTTTGAAAGTACTGAGAAACTTGAGAAAGAGATTAACAGAAGTATTTCAAATTATAAAAAGTCAGTTCAGTACTGGGATAGTGAACAGCCATGTGTAAGATCTCATGATGAAATAAGAGACAAACTCGATTATTTTTTTCATGAGAAGGTTGGTGAAAAACCAGAAAGCCAAAACTGGTTAGACGAACTTTACATTGAAGGAAAGGAGCGATTTAAAAATAGAATACCACCGGGTTTTAAGGATGCAGGAAAAAGCAATGGTGATGATGAAGCGCACTTTTACAACGATGGCTTAAGCTATGAGAGTCAATATGGAGATCTTATTATTTGGAAGCAAATAATTAAGAAGTCACAGAGTGATAACGTTAAGAATGTGATTTTCATCACCGACGATTCCAAAGAAGACTGGTGGTGCAAAATAAATTCAAATGGTAATAAAACCATTGGCCCCCTTGCTGAGCTGCAATCTGAAATATATAGAGAGTCAAATATAGAAAACTTTCACATGTATAGTACATCAATGTTTCTAGAGCACGGTAAAGCAAATCTATCTGTTGATGTAAGTCAAAGCTCTATCGAAGATGCGGAGGTTCAGCATCTGAAGCCAGCTGCTATCGAGCAATTACAAAAAGCCCTAATATCTTATCAAGAACCATTTTCGGGTAACGAGCAATTACATAAAGCCCTTAAGTCTTATAGAGACGCATTTTCGGATAACGAGCAATTACAAAAAGCCCTTAAGTCTTATAGAGACGCATTTTCGGATAACGAGCAATTACAAAAAGCCCTAAAGTCTTATCAAGACAAATTTTCGGGTAACGAGCAATTACAAAAAGCCTTAAAATCTTATCAAGACCCATTTTCGGGTAATGAGAAACTACAAAAAATCCTAAACTCTTACCAAGACTCTTTTTCAGGTAGGGAAAATTTAATCAAAATCCTTAATTATTACGAAGACAAAAATAAAAGTGCTGAATCAGATGATGAATAAAGTGGCTTCATCGCGCCTGATCACTATCAAAATTTCGGGGTCAGATAAAAATTTCCGAACTTAACCTAAAACAAAAGTCGGTCATGAGAAGGTTATTGTTAGCTTTGTAAGCACAAATGGCTTTATCAAGCCTGTTCACTATCGAGTTCACTTATTAAGCTATTGAGATCATAATCGGCATCACCACTTTGCTCCCCTTCGAGCAGGAGTTGTCGCAGTGACTGCAGTTTGGCTTCCTGGTTTTCGAGTAAGCGCAGCGCCGAGCGAATCACTTCGCTGGCGGAGCCGTAACGCCCACTGTCTATCTGGCTGGCAATAAAGCTTTCGAAGTGATCGCCAAGCGTGATGCTGGTGTTTTTAGCCATCAATAGCCCCAAATACCAAAAAGTACCTAATTATGGTATCTGAAGACTTTAAGCGCAAGGCGCATAACCACTAAAATCTTGAAATGGATGGCTTACCTATCTAAGTGCTGCGGCAGTCTCTCGAGTATTTTTCGAATTTCGGGGACAGATCAACGAATTTGAAATTTCGGGTCAGAACAAAATTTACGAGCTTAATGGTCTGTTTTTGCATCAGCAAGATAGCCTATGCTTGGGTGCTGTTGTCGCAGTGTTATGTGCCAAATATCGGGTGAACATCCATGCTCTTATGAAGAATGCGGATGATCCTTATTTGTTGGCTGCCTGTTTGCTGATAAAAAATCAGGTGACTACCCTGAGGAAATTTTCGGTATCCTGGTAGGATTTCATCGCATGACTTACCAATGTCGGGGTTTTCAGCTAAGAGCCAAAATGAATCATCGAATTGTTTTAAATAAACATTTCGCTGATCTTTGCCCCAACGGCGCTGAGTAAATACAGCGATATCCTGTAAATCGGTTTTCGCTGCAGCAGTGAGCACAAATGGCTTCATCAAGCGTGTTCACTATCGAGTTCACTGATCAAGCTATTGAGATCATAATCGGCATCACCACTTTGTTCCCCTTCGATCAGCAGTTGTCGCAGTGACTGCAGTTTGGCTTCCTGGTTTTCGAGTAAGCGCAGTGCTGAGCGAATCACTTCACTGGCGGAGCCGTAACGCCCACTGTCAATCTGGCTGGCAATAAATTTTTCGAAGTGATCGCCAAGCGTGATGCTGGTGTTTTTAGCCATCAATAGCCCCAAATACCAAAAAGTACCTAATTATGGTATCTGATGACTTTAAGCGCAAGGCGCATAACCACTAAAATCTTGAAATGGATGGCTTACCTATCTAAGTGCTGCGGCAGTCTCTCGAGTATTTTTCGATTTTCGGGGACAGATTAACGAATTTCGTGGTCCCCGCCAGAGCAAATCACTCAGCACATCAACAGTAACCAGCTCTTTTATCGGTAATGGTCAATTGCGCTTTCTAGTCTCATGAAGTACATTTAGAAGTACGTCCAACAGTACGTTTGGTTTGCCATGACAAAACTCAGAGTTGATGAAGATATTCGCCCGTTATCTGACTTCAGGGCTGGAATAGCATCCTTCGTAAAGCAGATTAACGAGACACATCGTCCGATGGTGCTAACTCAGCGTGGCCGTGGCGTTGCCGTGCTGGTTGGCGTGCATGAATATCAACGCATGCAGGAGCGGTTAGAGCTGCTGGAGGATATTTACAGTGCAGAAGCACAAATAGAGGCAGGGGATGGGGTGCCTCATGCCGAGGCGAAGGACATGATTTTGAGGCAGTTGCGTACGTGAAGCTGGAATGGTCCCCGCTCGCGTTAGAGCGCGTTAGAGACATTGCCAGCTACATTGCGTTAGACAAGCCTTTGGCTGCCGAGGACTGGGTAGAGGGGCTGTTCGAGTCGGTTGAGCGCTTAGAGACACACCCCATGAGCGGAAGAAAAGTGCCTGAGGTTGGTGTCGAGCGAATACGGGAAATCATCTACGGAGCGTACCGGGTCATATACGGCATTGATGCGCCTGCCCAAAGAATATCTGTACTAACGGTACGGCGTGGCAGTGAAATGCTTAGAGTTGAAGAACTTGAATAAAGTCAGCTGGTTTAGCTTTAGCAACAATAGTAAACACAAATGGCTTTATCAAAAGTCTTCAACTATCGAGTTCACTGAGCAAGCTAGTAAGATCATAATCGCCATCCGCTTACCTTGTGGATGTGCAGGCTCGGTTTATCGGGAGCTGGTAGTTCCACCCTGTCGCATTTTTTATCGTGATGATGGACCCCTGGTGTATATCCTCTGTGTGATGCGAGAAGAGCAGCAGCTTCGTGCTTACATGCTGTCAAACAGCTAAAGCGCTGCCGCCTGCTCAAACCCCTGCAGCACCGCCGCCACATTTTCTCCCACTTCAGCCACCGCATAACCGCCTTCCTGAATAAAGACCGTGGGTAACCCCAGACTGGCGATATGCGTGCCCAGCAATGGGTAATGCTCGCTTTTCAGCTTGAAAGCACTGATCGGGTCATCCTCAAAGGTATCGACCCCCAGGGAAACCACCATGGCATCGGGACGAAAGTCCTTAATCAGCTGCAGCGCTTTCAGTAGCACCTGCTGATAGGTCGGCCAATCGGTGCCGGCGGGCAGCGGGAAGTTATGGCAATACCCAAGGCCGGCCCCTTCGCCTTGCTCATCGGCATAGCCTAAGAAAAACGGGTACTCGGTGGCTGGATCGCCGTGAATCGAGATGGTCAGCACATCATCGCGCTGCCAGAAAATATCCTGGGTGCCATTGCCGTGATGGTAGTCCACATCCAGCACCACCACTTTGCGCTTGCCCTGATCGCGCAGGTACTGCGACGCCAAGGCTGCATTGTTCAAAAAACAATAGCCGCCAAAGGTCGCGTAACCGGCATGATGGCCCGGCGGCCGGCATAAGGCATAGGCGCTGTGCTCACCTTCGGCCACCAAGGCGGCAGCCGTTAAGGCGCAATGGGCACCGGCTTCCACCGCCTGCCAGGTGCCTGCCACCATCGGGGTGCTGGCATCGTAGCTGTAATACCCCAGTTTGGCATGAATCCCGGTTGGGATCTTATCCTGGCGCTGACCCCGGGCCGGGAAGGCGCTTGGCAGCATAAAGCCGCTTTTGCCGGCGGCTTGCCACTGGCTGTAGGCGGTGCGCAGAAACTGCAGGTAATCGGCGCTGTGCACCCGAGACAGATGCTCTGGCGTAAAATCACGCGGTGGCAGGATGGGAAAGTCCGCCTGACGCAGCGCATCCAGCATAAACTGAGCCCGTGATGGCATTTCATAGCAGGGCACCAGCTCACCGCGGTGCAGCTCCATGCCGCCCTGATGCGCCTGATGTTTGTCGGAGTAAATTACCTTCATGGCAAAGCTTCTTTTCTCAATAGGTATGGCTAGAAGCTAACCCAGTCTGCTGACCATTTCCAAGGCAGAGTCGACCAATGGCGGCAGCCTGACGTTAAAGCGGCCAGGGCGCAGGGCAGGAGGCACTGCAGTTGTGCCGGGCAATGTGATAATATAACTTTTTGATCAGCCATCATGAGGCCTGTATGACAGCAGTCAAGCCAGCAGCGGTTAAAGTTTCTGCATTATTTCGTCACATCGAACAACTGCAAGGCGATGCGCCCTGGGGCCATCTGCTGGATGCTGGTACCGGCGTCAATTCGCTGCAATGGATCAGCACCTTAAATACCGAGCGCTGGACCGCCATTACCGCCTCCGAAGCCATGGCCCGGCAAAGTGTGCAAAACTACCCAGCCGCCATGCGGGCAGACGATCGGCTGGTGGTTGGCAACTGGATGGACGAACAGCTGCTGGCCGGTGAGCAGTTCGATACCATTTTGCTGGATTACTTTATCGGCGCCATCGATGGCTTTGCGCCTTATTGGCAGGATCAGGTGCTGCCTCGTATTCGTCAGCACTTAAAACCAGGCGGGCGCTTGTACATCACCGCGCTGGAGCCTTATGTGCCACTTTACCGCAACAACGACGTCGATCAGTTTGTCACCGAACTTGGCCGGCTGCGCGATGCCTGCCTGCTGCTGGCGCAGGAGCGCCCTTATCGCGAATACCCGGCCGACTGGACCTTGCGCCAGCTCGAGCGCAGCGGCTATCAGGTGCAGAGCTGCAAGCATTTTGGCATCCGCTACGGTGAGCGTTTTCTGCAAAGCCAGCTGGGCATGTGCCGCCAGCGCGCCCAGCGTTTTGGCAACCAGGCGCTGACCGATGCCATGCTGCAGCACGCCAATGCCATGCAACAGCGCGGCGAAGCCCTACTGGCAAAGCACGGCGTACTGGCCAGCGGCCATGATTATGTGATTGCTGCCACTGTGCCGGCTTAGTTTGAACGTCGGCATGTAATTGAATGTACAGTCGATGAGTAGTCCTAAAATGCCTGAGTGCCGGGCAGGTGGTCGTGCTGGCTTTCAAGCTCCTTTGTCTCAACACTGCCCCCTTGTGCTATGGTTAGAGGGGCAAACCTGACAGGAAGTACCAACACTCACTACAAGGAGGTTTTATGTTTTTTACCGCGATGGCCTTATTACTAAGCACTTCTGCCATGTCAGCCGGTACCGGCACACTGTGGCTGGACGGTGAAGCCTACCCGGTGGAAGTGACCAGCTGTGCTGGGGATCCGGAAACAGCTGGTGCACGGGGCACGCTGGCAGATGGGCAAAGCGTCACGCTGATGTTGCAACGCTGGCCGGGTATGCACGCATTGTCGGTCACTTACGACAACGCCCAGTGGGTGCATCGCGGCCCTGAAGACAGCGCTGAGGCCCCGGAGCTCAAACGCTGGGTGGAAGATGGAATGCTGAAAGCCTCCGGCACGGTCTCGGTGTTTCCACCAATCCGCCAGGCTAGCATGACGGTGCGCTTTGAGGGGCGCTGCCCAGCTTAAAGACAGCCAAAACTGAAGAATGATGGCAAAGAGTTCATCAGCTGCGCTGGTAAATTGGTTGTTTTTTGCTCACCCCCATTCTCTTAACGATGATTCTCCAAACTTTAACTTGACTTCGAATCTTACCTAAGTATTATTTGCCGCGCCTGCACATGCAGGTAACAACATGAGAGAACAATGAACGAACACAGTAGCCACGCGGAACCTCCGAGTTGCCGCCTAGCTAAATATGAAAATTTGAATGTGCAACGCTTCGCCGTTGTGTCTGTCTCTCTGCCTGCCTAATTCTTTAGTCTCGCAGCTTTTCAGCACACCGACGACGTGAGCTGAGGACTGCAAAATCTACAAACCGTCTGACTGGTATCGCCGCTGTGTGATGCTGCACCTTGGGTGCAACTGACCCGGTCGTAAGACGTTTTGTACATTCTGTCTTGCACTGAAAACCATCCGGAATGGATCGTGCTGCCTGTTGCACGGTTCAGGGGGAACGCTTTTGCATGCCTGTCTGGCCGCTGCAGCTGTGCGTGCCCTGCTGAGCTTGCGCCTGCAATCGTGCAGTTGCGATCCCGACCCATGATGGCGCTCAGTGCTGCGCCCTTACGCCTGCACGGACATTTTTTCGACACTTTAAGAGGAAATGTTATGCAGTACAAAGTATCTACCCTGACTCTGGCTACACTGGCTACCACCGCTGTTCTGACGCTGGGCATCCAGCAGGCACATGCCAATGGTGCTCACTTTTTGGTCGACGATGCCGACATCACACCACCTGGTGAGTGTGCGGTGGAAACTTGGTTTCAACGTGCATCCGTTGGTGGTGCTTCTTTCCATGGCTTGGAAGTTCAACCCATGTGCAGCACCCGGAATGGCTGGGAAATCGCCTTGCCACTGGCCTACAACACCAGCGACAGCGAGCTGGCAGGCTATGGCCTGGAGCTGAAAACCATGCTGTCGACCGACTTCTATGGCGGTGCTTTAGCGCTTTCTTTCGGTGTAATGCGTGATCATCAGGAAAGTGAATTTGAAGGGGGCTTTATCAATGTGCCCTACAGCGCTGAAATCAGCGATGCGGTGATGCTGCATGTCAATCTGGGCGTTGAGTACGACAAGTTCGAGTCCGACTGGAACCCAACCTGGGGCCTAGCCAGCACTTTCACTGTCCATGAGCGCCTTGACTTGATTGTTGAAACCGCTGGCGTTGGCAGCGACAGCCCAGCTGCTGCTGTGGGCTTTCGTTCAGCGCTCAACGATCGTATCGAGCTGGATGCCAGCTACGCCCGCGATTTTGAAGACAAAGTCAATGTGCTGACCATTGGCCTGAATATCGCGTTTTAACGGCTTAGCGCAGATCCAGCCGGGAGCCCTGGACAGATGCCACAGACTTGAATGTGCGGCCTGATCATGTCTTCGGCTGGAGCAATGGAAACGAATTTTTAGGGGAAACGAACATGAACACTCGTCATACCAACACTGCTGCGATCAATGCAGGCCATCTTGGCAAGCATGCTAAAAAAATCACCGAAGGCGACTTAAGTGAGTCCATTGGTCGTCACCGCCGTACCGACTTTATTGCTGTGGTCAGCAGTGCCACCGTCAAAACGGCATTAAACAAAGTGCGCGAATCCAAGCTGCCCGATGAGGTGAGCAACAAAGTTTATATTACGGAAACAAATGGCAAGTACCTGGGCTTTGTCCGGTTGTCGCGTTTGCTGCGTAGTCAGGAAGATGCCTCCGTACTGGATTTGATTGAAGGCAAAGGCATTGCGGTGCCAGAGTCCGAGCATCGGGAAACCGCCGCACGCAAGTTGCAGCGGCTGGATATTTCCACCTTGCCCATTACCGACAGTCAGAACCGCTTGACAGGCATTCTGCGTTTTGACGATGCGATGGACATTCTGGATGAAGAGGTATCCGATGACATCTACATGAAAGCCGGACTCAGTGCCATTCATGCCAAAGACCACATTCGTTCCGAGCTGCTGACGGCCGGACCTTTGCGTTACCCGATTGGGGTTCGTTTGATGTTCTTGATGGTCACTCTGGCTGGCGGTTTGCTGGTCGGGGGTTTGGTCGATTTCTTTGAAGATACGCTGGCCGCAGTGATTGCTCTGGCCGTCTTTGTGCCTTTGGTGATGGACATGGGGGGCAATGTCGGTACTCAATCCACCACCATTTTCGCCCGTGGTCTGGCACTTGGCCACATCAGCCTGGATAAATTCTGGCGTAAGCACATGATTCGGGAGACCGTGGTGGGCCTGGCGATGGCGGCCATTATCTCCGTAGTTGCTGGTACCATTGCCTACTTCTGGCAAGGGGCTCCAAACGACATGCCGCTGTTGGGGGTTGTGGTTGGCGGAGCTCTGTTCTTCTCGGTGCTGACGGCGGCCATTCTAGGCTTCCTGTTGCCCTACATCATGCTGAAGATTGGTGTCGATCACGCGCCTGGCGCCGATCCATTCATCACCACCATCAAAGACTTCACCGGCCTTGCCGTGTACTTCTTGTTGGCAGGATCGCTTCTGGGCATTGCAGCTTAAGCCATAAGCTTACGGAGCCAGCAATAATAGCTGGCTTCTTTGTTTCAGCTTGGTTGCAACGCATGCGCTTCCAATGCCGCTTTCAGCGCCGGGCTAAGCGCTTTGGCTTTTTGCAGTTGGTAGTCAAAATGCACCAAAGCGGCTTTGCCTTCGGCGCAGCACTGACCCTGCTGCCAGGCTTGTTGGGTCACTTCAAAAGAGCTGTTGCCAATCCGGCTGATCCAGCTGCGTACTTCGACCTCACTGCCATAATGCAGCTGGGCTTTAAAATCCACCGCGATGCTGGCGACGATCAACGGCCAGCGTTGTAAATCCAATTCCGGCGTGAAAATCTTAAAAATAGGCGTGCGGCAGGCTTCAAACCAGACCGCGACCACGGTATTGTTAATGTGACCTAAGGCATCCGTTTCTGAAAAGCGCGGTTGTATAACTTCTGTGAACATACCAAGAGAGACCCATGACTGATTTTATCGAGGTGTACGATGATGCGCTAAGCCCGGCTTTTTGCCAACAGCTGATTGCCGACTTTGAGCAAAGCAGCCACCGCCAGCCCGGCCGTACCGGCGGCGGGGTAGATACCAGCAAAAAAATCAGCACCGATCTGTATTTAAACGATCACGCCGCTTACCAGCAGCAGCTGGCAACCATTGTGGAAGCCACCGCCCGGTGCGCCGAGCAGTACTTTCGCAAGCATCACTTTGCGCTGATTGGCCCTATTGCGCTAACGATAAAGCATCCGCAAACCGGTCAGCCGGTGGCATTGACCCACGACAACTTTATGGAGTTTGGCAGCGACAAGGTGGCCGATTACATGCGCGCCTTGTTTCGCATTGGCGCCGTGCAAATGCAAAAGTACGATGCCGGCAAAGGCAACTACAGCTACTGGCACTCGGAAGTGTACCCGCAACCGCCGCACAACGAAGCCTTGCACCGGGCGCTGCTGTTTATGTTCTACCTGAACGATGTTGATGAAGGCGGCCAGACTGAGTTTTACTACCAGAACAAAGCCATTCAGCCTAAAACTGGCCGCATGGTCATTGCGCCGGCTTACTTTACCCATACCCACCGGGGCTGCATTCCGGTATCCAACGACAAATACATTCTGACCAGCTGGATTTTGTTTCAACGGGCCGAGCAATTGTACGGCTCCGCGGGGTAAACGCTTTAGCAAGTCCGCAGTCAAAGTAGCAGCCAGCCAAGCGCTGGCTTTTTTATATAATCGCAGCACAAAAAAACATGCAAAGCTAATTGACAACTATTATCATTTGCAATTAAGATCCGCCCCAACAAATACAAGGGCAGTGCCGCTGCACTGCGCGCTATGATGATGTTAGGGGAATCGGATGTCGTTACGCAATCGTTTTACATTGAATCAAGTGGCCATGGCTTTGGTGGTGGCTAGCATGCCTTTGAGCAGTATCGCTGGTGAATTGGCGGTTGCCGGCGATGGTGATGATGGCGCCCAACACGGCTTGAGCCCTCGGATTGAAGTGATCCGGGTGCGGGGTGATCAGCTCAGCCATGCCCATGTTGAAACCGGTACGGTTCATTTAATTAATTTTGAACAAATTGAAGCCATTCAGCCTTTGTCGACCGAGGATGTATTGCGCCGGGTACCGGGTGTCAACATCAAGGGGGAGGAAGAAACCTCCATTGTCGCCAACTTGGGTTTGCGCGGTTTGTCGGCCAGTGAAGCCAAATCATTGGTGTTGGAAGATGGTGTGCCGGTAGCTCCCGGCCTCTTTATCGGCAACGATCGCTACTTCAACCCGCGTATTCAGCGGATGGACGGCATTGAAATCTTAAAAGGCTCCGCCTCACTGCGCTATGGCCCTTCCACCATCGGTGGCGTGGTCAACTACATCACTAAAACACCGGATGACGGGGTGCAGCTCTCTGGCCGGCTGGGCTCTTTCAACCTGCGTGAAGTAGGGATTGAAGCCGGTGGTAAAAACAACAGCGGCGATGCCTACGCCGGTGTGGTCGCCAGCCATGCTCAAAGCGACGGCTTTATGGACAAAGGCTACGAGATGAGCGATGTGATGGTGAAAGCCGGCACAGCCATTGGCGATAACCAGCGCATTGGCATGAAGTTCTCATACCATGAAAACGAAGCCAATATTTCCTACCGCGGCCTGCTGCTGAACGATTACCTGGCCGGAGAACGCTACAACCCGGCACCGGATGACTGGTACCTGACCGATCGCAAAGCCTTTGATGTCAACCACCAGTGGACCATCAATGACATCGCTACTTTAAAGACGCTGGTCTATTGGAGCGATGTTACCCGGGATTACTGGCGCTATGGCGTCGATACGGCGGCCTCGAATGAAGCGGGGCGCTGGGTGTATACCGATGATTTAACCGGTAATAACCGCAGCTGGGAGCGTTTTGGCGTTGAAACACGTTTGAGCCTGGCACACACCCTGGGCGATAGGAATGCCGATACCGAGTTTGGCTTGCGACTGATGCAGGAAGAGTCCAACGATACCCGTGTGCGTGCGACACGTGAGCAAGACCGGACGGGTATCAATGATCGTCATATTGTGGACTCTGCAACCAGCGTGGCGGGCTACCTGCAAAGCCGGATCGAACTGAGCGACAACCTGGCGGTGACGCCGGGTATTCGGGTTGAGTCCTATACCCAGGAGCGTGAGGTGCTGACCAACAACAATGCGTCGGCGAAAACCAGCAACACCGAGTTGTTGCCGGGGGTGGGGGCAACCTATGAACTGACCTCGTCGGTGCAGCTGTACGGTGGTGTCTATCGCGCTTTCTCGCCAGCTTCCAATGGGGTTGCACTGGATGGCTTGAAAGATCAAAACCTGGACGGTGAGCGCTCCACCAACTATGAAGTAGGTATTCGGGGCAGCCAGGGATCGCTGGCGTTTGAAGTTGCGGCTTTTGCTATGGACTTCAGCAATCAGGTGGTGACAGGCAATACCGATCCGAACCTGTCGCAGTCCAATGCGGGGAAAACCGAGCACAAAGGCATGGAGTTCGCACTGGCTTATGATTTCGGGGCAGGTTTTAGCCTGGACACCAATGCCACCTGGATCCCAACCTCCAAGTTTAAGACCGGGGATCACCAGGGCAATCGTCTGCCGTATGCCCCGAAGTTGATGGCCAATCTCGGCCTGAACTACAGTGCAGATCAGCTGAAAGTGGCTTTGACAGCACACCACCGCGGTGAGCAATACGGCGACCCGAGCAATCAGGCTGAGTTGCCGACCGATGCTGCCGGCGGCATCTGGGGCGGCTTGCTGCCAGCCTATACCGTGTTGGATCTGACGGCGCAGTACAGTGTCTCCAGCGAGTTTACCCTGTTTGGTGCGGTGAAAAACCTGACCGACAAGCAGTACATTGCTGGCTTGCGTCAGGGCATCTATGTAGGGCCGGAGCGCTCCTTCGAACTGGGTTTCCGCTACCGCTTCTAACCCCTGAAAGCCTGACGGATGGCGGAGGCCAGGCCGTCAGGCTCATGCGTTATGCCGGTTAGGTTTTGCTGCCTGAACGGTAAGGCAGAATCATTTTCAAATGCGGAATGTCGTCTTCGAGGTAAGGCTCGCTGGCGGCCTGAAAGCCATGCTGTTCGTAAAATTGTTGCAAATAACACTGGGCAGAAATATGCAGGTCCATCCGGGGCCAGTGCTCTTGGGCCACGGCAATGGTTTTATCCACCAACACCTGGCCAAGTCCTAAACGGCGGGCCGTTTGCGACACACAGACCCGGCCAATGCCCGGGTAGTGATCAAAGGCCACTCCGGGTGCCAATACCCGGGCGTAGGCCAACACCTTATCGTGCTTTTTCAGTAGCACATGGCGGGTTTGCGGGTGCAGATCCCGGTCATCCAGCTCCGGGTAGGGACAGTTTTGTTCGACCACAAACACATCGACACGCAGTTGCAGCAACGCATAAAGGGTGTGGGTATCCAGTTGCTCAAAAGTCAGCACCTGCCATTGCATGCAGTTTGGCTCCTTGCAGATTATCAAAACAACACCACTATACCAGAACTGCTTCAGCGGGCGCGAGCAAAACGCTTATTGGTGTTGCGGTTAACGCCATAATTCTGAAAGCGGTGTTTCCGGGCTGAAGCGATCGGCGATTTGGGCTTGCAGCAGCTCGGCGCAGGCCAGTGCATCGGTGACGGCATCGTGGGGGCGGTAATCCGGCAAGCCATAACGCCGCCTGCTGTCGGCCAACCGGATGGATACCGGTTGACGCCCAAGCAGCTTGTCCAGCAGGCTGGGCGGTCGGGCCCGGTGCAGGCGTGCTTCTAAGTCCATGGTGTCGAGCAGTGGAAACTGGATGCCTTCGCCCAGTCGATCATGCAGGGTCGCATCCAAAAAAGGTCGCTCAATGCCCCGAAAATGCACCACCACCAGCTTGCCGGCCATCTGCTGCAGCAGTTCCGGCAGAATCTCAGTGATATCCGGGGCTTGCTCGATGGCGCTGTGGGTAATGCCATGCAGCAGCACCGATTCAGCGGTGAGCTGAAACTTGGGTTTAAGCAACCAGTGCCGGGCCTGACTGCTGTAGATGCGATCCAGCTGCATCGGCACGGTGCCAATGCTTAAAATGCCATCGCGCCTGGCATCCAGCCCGGTGGTTTCAAAGTCCATCGCCAGCAGCGGCACCTGGCCAATGGGCGTCTCGCCCGCGGGAATACCGGCCTGGTAATACTGCTGCAACGCTGGGTTGCGCGCTTGGCGGGCCAGTTGCTGGTACTGCTGAGGCCAGTCGGCGACTTTGGGATCATCTGGCCGCTGATGTCTGGGCTTGGCCGGTCCAAGGTACAGCATCTTAGCCCCGGGCCCCCTGATACCGAAACTTCAGAAATTTCTGGGCATTGCTCAGCACCTGAAAGGCTTCTTTTAAATGCCGCCGCTCAAAGTCGGAGAGCTGCTCGGGTGCCACCTGATTGTCTGGCTCTTCGCCGGCTTCCAGCGCCCGGGCCTGATGGCGGACCCGGGTCATGGCAATCACCTCCAGCGCATCGCGCAGGTCTTCACCTCGCCCCCGAGGCAGCAAGCCGGCCTGCATGATGGCTTTTAAGCGATCGAAGGAGTTGTTGTCGCTGTTGCCAATGGCCAGCGCATGCACCCGAATCAAATCGGCCATCGGGGCGGTACCGCGGCGCTTGATGTTCAGCGAGTTGTTGTGCCGGCCGTCGTTTTCCATCACAAAGTCTTTAAAAAAACCCAGTGGTGGCGTACGTTGCAGTGCATTGCGCGCCATGGAGGCCAGAAACAGCGGTTGTTTGGCTGCCAGTTGACGAATTTGGCGTTGCAGTTGCTCAGCCCATTCGATCTTGCCCCAGACGCCGGCCAGGTCAAAGAAAATCGAGCTGTGCAGCAAGCGTTCGGCGCTGGGGGCTTTGATCCAGTCGGCAAAATACTGCTGCCAGACCTTCAGCGGTTGCCGCCACTTCGGGTTGGTGGCCATAATGTCGCCACTGCACAGCGGGTAGCCACAGGCCGCCAGGCCCTGACAGACAAAGTCGGCCAACTGGCGGAAGTAGTCATCGTGTTTGTCGGCATCAAAATCATTGTGCAAAATCAGTGCATTGTCCTGATCGGTGACAATCAGTTGCTCTTCGCGCGCCATCGAGCCAAGGGCTAAAAAGCAGTAAGGCACCGGCGGCGGGCCCAGCTCGGCTTCTGCCAGCTCCAGCAAGCGCTGCTTAAAACTGCGGCCAATCACCGCCATGGCGCTGCCTATCATCTGGGAGTTGGCATCTTCATTCACCATCCGGACAAAGCAGGCCCGGACATCCGGCACCAGACTCGCCAACTAAGCCACACTTTGCTGGCGAAAAATGCTGCTGACCACAAAGAGGCTGTTTTTCGACTCGTAGCGAATGATGTCGGAAATGGCAATGACGCCGAGTGGCTCGCCATCCTTCAGCACCGGCAGGTGGTGCACATTGTGACGCAGCATCAGCAACATGGCTTCAAACACAAAGCGCTGATGGGAAATGCTGACCAGCTCAGTGGTCATGATGTCCTGTACCGGGGTTTGGTAAGGCAGGCCTTCGGCCAGCAGGCGATTGCGCAAGTCGCGGTCGGTCAGAATGCCGGCAACACCGTTCTCACCCAATACCAGCAAAGAGGATACCCCGGCTTGCTGCATGGCGATGGCAGCCTCGCGGGCGTTGGCTGTATGCGGCAAGGTCACCGGCTCCCGGCTGAGCAAGGTACTGACTTTGGAGGTCATCAGCTCATTGGCATCGGCCCGGCGGTTGGGGTTGTGTTTGCGGCGCTCTTCGTCGCTGATTTCCACGTAATCGGCAAAAAAGTCACTTTGCTCGCAAAGCGCATCAAAGCGATCGGCGGGGATCAGGTAAATCAGGGTATCTTCCAGCGCTGTGGCCGGAAAGCGCACCTTGCGGTTAATCAGCAGGCCTTGCTCGGCAAAGATGCCTCCTTCACTAAGCCGGTTGTACAGCTCGCCGGTGCGGCGAAAGGTTTCCACCGCGCCACTGCGGATCAGGTAGAGCGCATCCAGTGGCTGGCCAAATTGCAAAATGCTGCTGCCGGCTTTGAAGTAGCGGACATCGGTTTCGCTGGCAACTTGCTCCAGCATGGCTTCGGGCAATTGCTCAAAGGGCGTATGCCGCTTTAAAAACTCCAGAATTTCGATTTGCTCAATGTGCATGGTTGGCAGCACCCGGCTCGGTGGTCAGGTCAGAGCACCATGATACGCCGGTGCACCTGACCATGACCAGTGGGGTTGTTAAACTTTGCCGGGTCTGGGCTCAGACATCAGCCCCTTCACTACGGCGATGCAGGCCACCAGCAAGACGAGGGTGAAGGGGAAGCCAGTCGAAACCGCCATGGCTTGCAGTGCGACCAGGCCGCCACCCAAAATCAAGGCTATCGCCACCAGGCCTTCGAAGGTACACCAGAACACCCGCTGCGGGGTCGGCGCATTGACTTTGCCGCCGGCGGCGATGGTGTCGATCACCAGGGAGCCGGAGTCGGATGAGGTGATAAAAAATACCACCACCAGAATAATGGCAATAAAGGAGGTGACCTGTGCCCAAGGCATAAAGTCCAGCATGCTGAACAATTGCAGCGGCAAATCGGCCGAGGCGGCGGCTTCATAGCCCTTGTCCACCACTTGACGAATGGCGGTGCCACCAAAGACCGACATCCAAAGCACGCAGGCCAACGATGGGATCAGCAGCACGGATACCAGGAATTCCCGTACTGAGCGGCCACGGGAAACCCGGGCGATAAACATGCCGACAAACGGCGACCAGGAAATCCACCAGGCCCAGTAAAAGGCGGTCCAGCCCTGGGCAAAGTTGGCGTCTTCCCGCCCTATGGGGTTGGCAAGGGCCGGCAGATGCTGCAGGTAAGCCGCCAGATTGGCGACAAAGCCGGTCAGAATAGCGATGGTGGGCCCGACAATAATGACGAACAGCATCAGCAAGGCGGCCAGTGTCATATTGATTTCGGACAGGCGTTTTACCCCAGCCTCCAGTCCCGCCAAGACGGAAACTAAAGCAATCAGGGTAATGCCAATCACCAGCAGCACCTGCATGGCGGTATCTTGCGGCAGGCCAAACAGGTAATTCAGGCCGGCACTGGCCTGAGAAGCCCCCAAGCCAAGCGAGGTGGCCAGGCCAAATAAAGTGGCAAAGACCGCCAATATATCAATGATGTGGCCAGGCCAGCCCCAAACCCGTTCACCCAGCAGTGGGTAAAACACCGAACGTATGGTCAGCGGCAAGCCCTTATTAAAGGAGAACAGTGCCAGACCAAGGGCCAGCACCGCATAAATAGCCCAGGGGTGCAGCGCCCAATGGTAAATGGTGGCAGCCATGCCCAGCCGCTCGGCGGCGGCGGCATCACCGGCAGCGCCGGCTAAGGGGGCCCAGTCGGTGCGGACGCCATCTTCAAAGCTGGTGCCGCCATAGGCACTGCTAAAATGCGCCAAAGGTTCGGACACACCAAAAAACATCAGGCCGATGCCCATGCCCGCGGCAAACAGCATCGAGAACCAGCCAAGGTAACTAAAATCCGGCGTGGCCTCGGTGCCTCCCAATCGCACTTTGCCAAGTGGCGAGACTATCAGGATTAGACAGAGCAGCACAAAAATATTGGCGGCACTGATAAAGAACCAGTCCAAATTGGAGGTCAGCCAGCCACGCATGCTGGCGAAAAAAGGCTCTGCCTGGCTATGAAACAAAATGGTGAGCAGCACAAAGACAATCACCGACAGGCCTGAGATTAAAAATACCCGGTTGTGAATGTCCAGACCAAAGGGGCCTACTTTGACCACAATATTGTCCTGACCAATCTGGTAGTCGGTATCAATGGGGTTGACCTCGCCATCCGGCTTCATCGGGTCATTTGGATCTGCCATCTGTGCTTCTCCTGGTTGTCGTTGTTCTTGGGGGATCAAAGCATGAAGGCCTGAAACAGGCCTTCACTGAGCAGGCTAGAAGTAATAGCCAATGTTGATGTTAAAGCGTCGCTCGGTGTCGTTGCTGTCGCCAGCGATTGAGCCTCCAACAAAGGGTTGATTGCGGGCATGCACCAAATCGAAGTAGCTAAAGAAGCCGCCGGCGGCCACCGAGAAGCCGGTGACATTCATCCAGGTGTCTGCCGTGTTGTCGGACTTGTCGTGCACCAGGCCATAGTTGTTGTAAAACTGCAGCCCGGTCACTGGTCCCCACTCCACTGGCAGGCTGTAAGCCAGGTTGAATGTGCTGGTTTTGGCTTTGGCGGCAATGCTGTCATAAAAGGCGTAAGCCCCGACCGCCATCCGGTCGATGCCATCGACATTGTAGCGGTATTCGCCGTGCTGCAGCTGCAGGTTCCAGCGATCAAAGAGGCTGTTCAGGTGGACGGCCCAGGCGTTGTAATCGCCAGCCCGGTTTAAACCATCGTGCAAGCCGCCACTTAGGGCAGACACGCCCACTTCGGTGGTAAAGCCTTCACGGTGGTCAAAGTGGTAGGCAAAACGGCCGGATAAGGTGTTGTATTCTCCCAGTGGCTGGTTTGGGTCATCAAAAATGCCATCGCCGGGTAAGCGGAAGCCGACCACATCGTAAGAGTAACGATCGGCCCGGCTGCTGACATAGCCATCGACACCGCCCAGTTCATCGTTTTTGAAAAAGGCCAGATCCAGCTGCCAATTGTCTTTGATACGGCGCTTGAACAAGATGCCTAAATCATGGTCATCTTCCAGCCCGATGTAGTAATTGGTGCTAAAAAACCAGTTGTGCGAGTTGTAGGGCCAGTTACCAAAGGGCACCTGGGTAATGCCCGCTTGCACCTGCCAGTCTTCGTTTAGCTGATAACCGACATAGGCATACTTGACCGCCGTCATGTAATCAAAGAAGCGGATTTCTGCATTCAGCAACACATCGCCAATACTGCCATGCAAATTGAGCCGGAAAATATCAAAGGCAAAATCGCCGCCGCGGTTTTTATTGCCGTCGCTGTAGGAGGTGTGGCTGTAAGTGGTACGAATAGCACCGCCCAAAGAAATGCCATCACTGCTGGCTTCGGCTGGCTCCAGGCTTTCCAGGGTAGAGGCTAGTTCCGTGCTGCTGTGCTCTACCTTGTCAATGCTTTGCTGCTGCGCTGTCAGCTGCTTTTCCTGTTGCTCAATTTTTTGCTCGAGCAGCTGCAGTTGATGCTTAAGCAGTTCCAGTTGCTGGCGCAGTTCATCCACATCGGAGGCCTGCAGGGTGAGGGGGCTAAAAACGAGGGCGAGGCAAAGCGCCAGGCGACTTTTACAGTGCATGGTGGGTACCTGTTTGAAATAGCGAAGGATTATGTAAAGGATCATAGCCCAATTCTGGCAAGAACCCAAATTTGCAGCATAATTAGAGTAATGCCCCTTTCCGGAGTTGGTTATGTCCATCTTTACTTTTAACACCATGCGCAGTCAGATTGCGACCATAGCAGGTGCATGCCTGATACTGGCGGTTGCAGCCAGCATTGGTTTGGGGGTGCTGTTATCGCACCAGTTGTTCCAGTTTAACCGCAGCAACAGCACCGAGCTGTTTCAGCGCGAGGTCGAGCGCTCTTTGGGCAACCAGTTGCAGGTGCGGGCCGATGAAATTGAGCAGGTGATTATGCAGTCGCTCGGGGTGGCCAAAGGCATGGCCGATACCATGCAATCCTTGTTGGATTCAGGGGCCATGGCGCAACTTAACCGGGAGCATATCAGCCACCTGGTGCAAACCGCGATGGAAAACAATCCGCAGGCACTGGGTGCTTACATTGTCTGGGAACCCAATGAAGTGGATGGGCAGGATGCAAATTACCGGGGCGAAGGGCGTCACTCGACCGATGATGGTCAGTTTGGACCTTACTGGACCCGCGATCAGCGCAACCAACTGGATTTACGGCCAGTTACTACCGTTGACCTGTACAGCGAAACCCGCGATGCTCAGGGCATGCGCCTGAATGAATGGTATCTGTGTTCGCGCGATCAGCGTGGCTCTTGTGTGATAGACCCGGCAGTTTGGGAGGTGCAGGGGGTGCCCACCCTGATGAGCTCCATCGTCCATCCGGTGTTGGTGAATGGCCGCTTTGTCGGCATGAGTGGTGTCGATATCTCGATGGCCTTTTTGCAGCAATTGCTGCAGGAGTTGGACAACAATTTGTACCAGGGCAATGGCGAGCTGCGGATTGTGTCGTACCGTGGCTTCCTGGCCGGGAGCAGTGGCAGTCAGCGTGGGGTGGGTGAGCCGCTGAGCAGCGCTGAGTGGCAGCAATTGCAACCTTTGGTGCGCTCAGGAACCGCCAGTTTCCGGCAGCAGGCCGATGATTTTGTGGTGACGGTCCCCATTCAGTTAACGGCTTTTGAGACGCCCTGGTTATTGGAGTACCGGGTGCCAACCAATATTGCGCTGGCAGAGCTGGTGCAACTGAACGATACCCTGAGCAGCCGTTTTAATCAGAGTTTGTTTTGGCAAATATTGTTGGGCATTGCCGTAGCTCTGGCGGGCGGTGCAGTGCTCTTTGTGGTGGCGGGCCGCTTGGCTAAGCCGTTGCAGCAGCTGACCCTGATGGTGGACAACCTGGCGCAATCCGAAGGCGATTTAACCCAGCGTTTGGGGTTAAAGCGGCGCGATGAAATCGGCCAGCTGGCGGCGGCATTGGACTTGTTTTTGGATAAAACCCACCAGATCGTGCGCGATACTGCCAAGCTGGTGCATCAACTGCAAGGTTCATCTGGTGCCAGTGCCGACATTTCTCAGCGCACCCATCAGGAGGTGG
Organism: Alkalimonas delamerensis; assembly: GCF_030717955.1. Taxonomy (NCBI): domain Bacteria; kingdom Pseudomonadati; phylum Pseudomonadota; class Gammaproteobacteria; genus Alkalimonas; species Alkalimonas delamerensis. Next base: position 83,197 of record NZ_JAUZVY010000003.1, read on the forward strand.
CGCAGCAGCAACGCTCGATTGAACAGGTCGCGACCGCGGTAACCCAAATGTCCAGCACTGCATCCGAAGTTGCCAGCCAGGCTTCGCTGACGGCGGAATCGGCGCAAGAAGCGGCCGGCTCGGTGCAGCAAGGCGATCAGGCGGTGGTCAGTACCACGGCTGTGATTGAACAACTGGCCGACAGCATGCAGCAAGCCGGTGGCATGATGAATGAGCTGGAACAGGCCAGCAGCAGCATCAATAGCATTGTGGAGGTGATCCGCAATATCTCAGAGCAAACCAATTTGCTTGCGCTGAATGCGGCCATTGAGGCTGCCCGTGCCGGTGAGCAGGGCCGTGGTTTTGCGGTGGTAGCCGATGAGGTGCGCAGCCTGGCATCACGCACCCAGGATTCAACCGGTGAGATCCAGCAGCTGATTACCGAGCTGACCAGTAAAACCCAGGCGGTGGTGCAAGCGATGCAGCAAAATCAGCAAATGACCAGCCAAAGCCAGCAACAGGCGAAAGAAGCCCAGCAAAAACTGGAGCTGGCCATTGCCGCCACCCACCGCATCAGCGATGCGGCGACCCAGATTGCCAGTGCTGCTGAAGAGCAAAGTGTGGTCAGTGAGGACATCAGCAAAAATGTGGTGGAAATCAGCTCGGCGGTAGCCAGCTTAAGCCAGGCGGCAACCGATGCCGCTGAGCAAAGCCAGCTGATTGCCACCATTGCGCAGGATATTGATGCCCAGATGAGCCGCTTTAAGTATTAAGCGGCTTGGCGCTGAAGCCTGTTTACAGCTGCTAAGGCTAGTATATGCCCGATGATAAATAGCGATCGCCGCGATCGCAGATGATGGCAACGATCACCGCATTGTCCAGCTGTTCGGCCAGTTGCAATGCAGCATGGACGGCACCGCCAGAGCTGACACCGGCAAAAATGCCTTCTTCGCGGGCCAGGCGGCGCATGGCGTTCAGCGCATCCTGCTGGTCGATATCGATAACCCGGTCGACCCGGCTCTTGTCGAAAATACCGGGCAAATAGGCCTCGGGCCAGCGACGAATGCCGGGGATTTGGCTGCCTTCCGAGGGTTGCAGGCCAACAATCTCAATGGCCGGGTTTTGTTCTTTCAAATAGCGTGACACCCCCATAATGGTGCCGGTGGTGCCCATGCTGGAGACGAAGTGGGTGATTTTGCCCTGACTTTGCTGCCAGATTTCCGGGCCGGTACCGGCGTAATGAGCGGCCGGATTGTCCAGGTTGTTGAACTGATCCAGCACGATGCCTTTGCCTTCAGTCTGCATGCTAAGTGCCAGATCACGTGCCCTTTCCATACCGTCTTCTTTGCTTACCTCAATCAATTCAGCGCCATAAGCGCGCATGCCGGCTTTGCGCTCTTCGGTGGCATTGGCTGGCATGATCAAGGTCATGCGGTAGCCTTTAATGGCCGCGGCCATCGCAAGCGCAATGCCGGTGTTGCCACTGGTAGCTTCGATGATGCGATCGCCGGGCTTGATGCGGCCACTGGCCTCGGCTTGCAGAATCATATTCAGCGCCGGTCTGTCCTTGACGGACCCAGCCGGGTTGTTGCCTTCAAGCTTCACCAACACAGTGCTGTTGGTATGGCTGGCCAGCCGCTGCAAGCGGACCAGCGGGGTTTGGCCGACATAGGATTCGATGGTTGGGAACATGCAGATCACCTGTTGGTCACTTTGCTTCAGTATACCTGAGTTAGCAGTGCGCTGTCAGGCGCTTCAGATTGTCGCAAATGACAGCCGCTGCAATGCCAACATTCAGCGATTCGGCGCTGCCAAAGGCCGGAATGGTGATTTTTCGGCTGATAAACTGGCCCACAGCCTGGCTGATGCCATTGGCCTCGTTGCCAAGCACGATGTAACCGCCCGGCTCATTAAGCTGCAGTTGGTGGACATTCTCACCCCCCAAATAAGCACCAAAGACCGGCAAGCGGGTAGCGGCCAGCCGCTCGGTCAGATCAGCATAGTGCAGTTGTACCCGCAAAAAGGAGCCTTTGGCGGCAGCGACCACCTTGGGGTTGTAGCAATCGGTCGTATCTGGTGAGCAAAGGATATGCTCAATACCATACCAGTCGGCAATGCGAATAATAGTGCCCAGATTGCCCGGATCGTTGATGCTATCGAGCACCAGAGTCCATTGCTGGCTTTGTTCCCGAAATGCCGGCCACTGCGGTATGGCCACCACAGCCAGGGCTGCATCGTTGCTGCTAAAGGTGCCCACTTTGAACAGCGCATCGCTGCTGCATGCTTGCACCATTTGTGCCTTGCTGGCAGCTTCCGGGTGTTGTTGCAAAAAGCTTTCGGTGGCAAACAGCGCAGTCACCGACCAGTTGGAGGCCAGCACTTCCAGCACCGCTTTTTCGCCTTCGACGATAAACTGCTGCTCAGCCTTGCGGTACTTTTTCAGGTGCAGGGATTTGATCTGTTTGGCCCATTTCGTGCTGATGCTGGTCATGCGCTTGGCTGAAGTCGATGAAGAATAGCGCTATTTTAACCAGAGATGGTGCTGCTGTCTGATTTTATCGTCGATAAATTTGCAGCGCCCCCTTGCTTGTGGCGACTGTCGCCTCCAAATCAAACAGTAAGGGAAACATTTCAACACCCGGATGGTCGATATCAGGTGTTTCCCACTTTTAAATGATGATCAAAGGAGTTGTCTATGCAGATCCAAATCAACAGTGATCGTAATATCCAGGCCGATGAGCGTTTGGCCGAATTTGTCCGTGATACCTTAAAAAACAAGCTTGAGCGTTTTTCTGATCACATCACCCGGATTGAAGTGCACTTAAGCGATGAAAACAGCCATACCAAACAAGATGGCAACGACAAGCGCTGCCTGTTGGAGGCGCGTTTGCAAGGCATGGAGCCGATGGCGGTGACCGAGCATGCTGCTGAAGTGGGGCAGGCGGTGACCGGCGCTGCTGATAAAATGCAGCGCAAGTTAAGTTCGGTGATTGGCAAGCTGCGTGATAAGCAAAGCCGCTCGGTCAGCCCAGACTTTTCTGAGCCAGAGGCAGCAGAGCCAGAACAGGGCTAAATTTCAGCAGGATTGTTATCTAACGAAACGGCGCCATTGGCGCCGTTGTTGGTTATTCGCGGTGAAACACTTTGTTGCCAGCCAACCAGGTTTGCAGCACTTCCAACTGCCACAGTTGCTCTGGCTCCATGGCAAAAGGATCCTGCTTCAGCACAATAAAATCTGCCCACATACCAGGGGCCAGCGAGCCTAAACGCTCCTCCTGAAAGGCTCCATAGGCGGCATCCCGGGTAAAGCTGCGCAGCGCTTCGGTTAACGTCAACCGCTGCTCAGGCAGCCAGCCTCCGACCGGTTGGTTTTGCTGATCTTGTCGGGTGACGGAGGCGTGCAAGCCATGAAACGGATTGGCCAGTTCGACCGGAAAGTCCGAGCCGCCAACAATGGGGCTGCCTTGATCGACAAAAGTACGCCAGGCATAGGCACCCCGCAGCCGTGCGGCCCCCAGCCGGTCGCCGGCCATGTTCATATCCGAGGTGGCATGCACTGCCTGCATCGACGGCAACACATGCAGAGTTTTAAAGCGCGGAATATCCTGCGGCGAGACGATTTGAGCATGCTCCATCCGGTGGCGGCCCTGCGCTAATTGCTCCTGGGTCGCTAATTGCTCAAATCTGTCCAGCACCATGCGGTTGGCTCTATCGCCAATGGCGTGCACATTGGCTTGAAAGCCTGCTTCTATGGTGGCTTGCATCTGGGCAGTCAGTCTATCCGGCTCGGTGACTAACAGGCCACGGTGTTCCGGCTGGTCCTTGTAATCGGCTAACAGGGCAGCGCCCCGACTGCCCAAGGCACCGTCACCGTACAGCTTTACCGCCCGGATCAGCAGCCGATCCTGTTCGTCCTCAATGATGCCCTGATCCAGCCAGTCCTGCAGATCTGGGTTACGGGCCGACAGCATGGCATAAATCCGCAGGGGGATGGCATTCTCATCACGGAGTCGCTGATACAGCCGCGCCAAAGCGCTGTCGATGCCAGCATCGTGCACACTGGTAATGCCCAGCGATAACAGCTCGGCAAAAGCGGCCTCCAGCGCTTGAATCACCTCAGCTTCGTTCGATTCGGGTAAGATGTTACTGATGTACTGGCGGGCGTTGTTCAGCAGCACTCCGGTCGGGTTGCCTTGCTCATCGCGCAGAATGCGGCCACCGGGTGGGTCCAGCGTGTCTTTGGTTATGCCTGCCAGCTCCAGTGCCTTGCTGTTGGCCCAACCGGCATGGCCATCAATGCGGCTTAGCCAGACGGGTCGGTCCGAGACGGCTTCATCCAGCAAAGCTGTGCTTGGGAATTCGTTGTTTTCCCACAGCACCTGATTCCAGCCGCGGCCCTGGATCCATTGCTGCTCCGGGTGACGGGCGGCAAATTCAGCTACCCGCTCCACTGCCTCTAGCTCACTCTGGGTGCCACGCAGTTCTACCTGCATCAGGTTTTGGCCCAGCCCCAGAATATGGCCGTGGCCGTCAATCAGGCCGGGCAGAATGGCTTTGCCACCGCCATCTTGCCAATGGGCATCCGGATAATCGGCTTGAATGGCATCGCCACGGGCCAGCACTTTGCCGCTGTCGGTATCGATAATCAGTTGCTGAAATTGTACCAGCTGGCCATCGGTATCAAAGCCATAGCCCTTGATATTGGTCCAGCCGAGTTGCTGGGCGAAAGCGGTGCTGCAAAACAGCAGCACCGTGCTGAGTACTAACATGGATCGCATACTTGGTTCCTGGAGTTGTGTTGGTTGTCGTTTTTATTGTGTGAACGGCGAGTCTTTGCTCGCCGGATCTACTATAGCAGCTGTTATTTGCCGCTGTCAGGCTCTGCGATGGCTGGGGTGCTGGCAACGGCCAGGCGGATCATGGCTTTAATTTGCCCGACAATAGCAGCCGTAGTGTCGGGTTCGAAAGCGGCGATGCGTGGGGTGTGGATATGGCCGACCGGTAGTGCTGGGGCATAGCGGTCGCGCAGCAAAATACTGCGGTAGGAAATCTCATTCGACAGATAACCGCCGCCGCCTTGCACTGCGGTTTGGTCTGCCAGTTCGGCTAGGGACTGGGCGGCGAACTCGCCGCGTTCTAGCGTGGTGACGCTGCGGTTGTCGTTGATGTTAAAGCGGCCTTCAGCCTGCATCATGGCCGTGTAGGGCAGACTGTAGGCAACAAACTCCGGCCCTGCCAAAGGTTTACCATCCAGCAGTGGTAGTACCGGGTTGTCGGCGTTACCACCGGTATAGACATTCAGGTTATCCGGTGCCTCAGCGCTGCGTCGACGGCCTGGAAAGTGTTCCAAATCAAAGTGTTCGCGGCCCATGCTGACGGTGAGCAGCAGATCCACGCTTTGCTCCTGCAGCAGTGGGCGAAGCAACTGCTCAATCATGCCCTGATCAAAATCGGCAAAACGCACTGGGATCATGGCCGTTTGCACTTCAATTTGCCGGCCATCTTGCTGGAATACCCAGCCATCCAGCATCAGCGCCGTGACGCCGGACGGGTTGGATTGATTTAGATTGCGGTCCAGCAAGAAAGGATCAAAGCCGGTCAGCAAGATGCGGACATCGCTGTCTTTTGCAAAGCGAATGCTGAGCTGGCCACGGCTGCTTAGCTCCAGGGCCTCCAGCAAGATGGCAAGCTGGCTGCACGACTGGCTGGCACACCATTGCCGCACACTTTGCGTCATCATCAGCCGGGCCCAGTACAGCGCTCTGTCATCGTAGTTGGGGTTCGTTCTGGCTTGATAAGTTGCTTGATACCACAGTTGTTCACCATGCTGGCGCAAACGGGGTGCCAGATCATGGCTGGTTTCGGTGTGTTGCAGTTCCAGCCGCAGGTTGTTAACCAAAGGCTCGAAGCGACTGAGCACCTGCGGCATCAGCTGCCAGGCGGCTTCCAGTCGCTGTTCCTCGACTGTGTCAGGAAGTGCAGCATTGGCCTTGGCTGTTAGCAGAAAACAACAGCAAGTAAGGGCGAGCATAGTTCGCATCATGTGCTCCTGATTAAAGCGGATAACTCACTGTAGCATGAAATCATGCTGCCGACAGCAGGGCTGCCCCCTTGTCCTTTTCAACCGAGCCAGTATCAGGACAGGCCTCCGCGACACAGCTTAGCGGGATCCAGCAAGGCTTTCAGTTCTTTTTCCGTCAAGTCCGTTTCTTCCAGCGCCACATCCAGCACTGGCCGCTGTTGCTGATAGGCTTTTTTCGCAATCTCAGCGGCTTTTAAGTAGCCAATCACCGGGTTTAGGGCGGTCACCAGAATGGGATTGCGATGCAGCGCCTGCTCAATATGGGCTTTATTGACGGTAAAGCCCTCAATGGCTTGATCGGCAAGAGCTCTGCAGCCATTGGCCAGCAGCTCAATGCTTTGCAGCAGATTGTGGGCGATGACCGGCAGCATCACATTGAGCTCAAAATTACCGGACTGGCCGGCCACCGTGATGGTGCTGTCGTTGCCGATGACCTGAGCACAGAGCATGGCGACGGCTTCGGGCACCACCGGGTTGACCTTGCCGGGCATAATGGACGAGCCCGGTTGCAACGCCGGTAGTTCGATTTCGGCCAACCCAGCCAATGGACCAGAGTTCATCCAGCGCAAGTCGTTGCTGATTTTCAGCAGTGAAACCGCCAGTGTTTTCAGTTGCCCTGACAAGCTGACGCTAAGATCCTGGCTGCTGATACCAAAGAAGAAATCCGTGGCCGGGCTGAAGGAGGACTCAAGCTCACTGCTCAGTTGCTGACAAAAGCTGCTGGCAAAGGCGGGATGGGCATTGATGCCGGTACCCACAGCTGTGCCACCTTGCGGCAACTGGCGCAGGCTGTGCAGCAAGTGTTGTAGTTGTTCTCGGCTGTGCAACAACTGGCTTTGCCAGCCAGAAAGCACCTGACCAAAGGTCACCGGCATGGCATCCATCAAGTGGGTGCGACCGGTTTTTACCAGTTGGCCAATGCTGTCTTCCTTGCGTTGCAGGCTGTCAACCAGGTGCTGCAAGGCAGGTAGCAATTGCTGCTCCAGCGCCAGTACCGAGCTGAGCTGAATGGCGGTTGGGATCACATCGTTGCTGCTTTGCCCCAGATTGACATCGTCATTCGGGCTGACCGGCTCACCCAGGCTTTGACTGGCCAGGCTGGCCAACACCTCATTGACGTTCATATTGCTGCTGGTGCCAGAGCCGGTTTGAAACACATCAACCGGGTAGTGCGTTAAGTCGGTTTGCTGCAGCTGGGATTTGGCGGCGGCAATAATGGCTTCGGCTTTGGCCGTTGGCAGCAAACCTAACTGCTGATTGGCGCCGGCCGCTGCTGCCTTGATCTGCAGCAAGGCCTGAATAAAACGCAGTGGCATGCTGAGGCCACTCAATTGGAAATTCTGCACCGCTCTTTGAGTTTGAGCCTGATAGAGCGCATCGGCCGGAACTTCCAGTTCGCCCATGCTGTCGCGTTCGGTTCGGGTTGCTTTCAAAATGAGCTCCATGATTTGGCGGATTTACCTCAGAGTTTAGCAAAGGAGCCGCTGCATTCCTGAGGGCTTAGACCAGTGGCTGATTTTGTCGGATACGTTGAGGAACCATTTTGGTACTTGGCTATCGAAGCGGATTTGGTTATTTTGTGATAGGCTAACAAAATAAAGCAGTGACAGAGGGGAACCCTGTCCGTTGTCTGACTGAATATAAGCGCTAAACCATGCCACAACCACTACTTACGTTGACAAACCGCCTGCCCGGAACGCACCGGCGACTGCTTGGCACCTTATTGCTGATCAGTCTGTTGATAGTGTTTTGGCCTAGCAGCCCTAAACAGCAAAGCCCTTTGCTCAGCCTGATGCCGGTACTGGTAAGCTCCAGTCTATCGCAGCTGGAACCACAGTTGGGGTGGCAAGCGCAATGGCAGCAGCTTAACCAAACTCTCTTTCCTGAGCCAGAACCCGAGGTGGATGAGTCCATTGTTCATTACGCCATTCAGTCTGGCGATAGCCTCAGCCGTATTTTCTCCCGCCTTGGTTTTAGTCAGCAACTGATGCATCGAATTATGGCGGCCGATCAGTCGCTGCTGGCGCTGGATGTGTTGCGCCCGGGCCATAGCCTGACCTTTCAGCTGGACGACAACAAGGAGCTGCTTTCGATGGAGCTTTTTGTTCACGCCGGCAACCGGGTACTGTATCAACGCGAAGCCGATGGCGACTTTAGCTATCAAGAGCTGCTGGATGAAGGCGAATGGTACAGCCAGACCCTGGTGGGTGAAATCCATGGCAGTTTTTACTTGTCGGCACAGCGTGCAGGCTTGAACGATGCCGAGATCGCCACCGTCAGCCAATTGTTTCGCGATCGCATTAACTTTTCCCGTGACATTCAGGCCGGTGCCCGTTTTCAAGTGATCCGCAGCGACAACTATGTGGGCGAAGAAGCCACCGGTCAAAGCCGCATTGAAGGCATTCGACTTTTTAACCGTCGTCAGCAGCTGACGGCTTTTTTGCACGAAAACGGTCAGTACTACGATGCCGAAGGCAATAGTTTGCAGCGTGCCTTTATGCGCATTCCGCTGCAGCGAGAGTTCCGTATCAGCTCGCCGTTCAACCCGCGTCGCTTGCATCCGGTCACGCGGCGGGTGTCTCCGCACAACGGTACCGACTTCGCCACCCCGACCGGCACCCCGGTGCTGGCGGCTGCCGATGGTGTGGTGATCCGGGTCGAGAATCACCCTTTTGCCGGTCGCTACATTGAAATTCAGCACCATGGCCAGTACAAAACCCGTTACCTGCATTTGGACAGGGCTCTGGTGCGCAATGGCCAACGGGTTGAGCGTGGTCAGCGTATTGCGTTATCCGGTGCTACCGGTCGGGTCACCGGGCCGCATTTGCACTACGAGCTGCACGTCAACAACCGACCGGTCAATCCGATGACGGCCAATATTCCGCTGGCACAACCCATTCCGGATGAAGGCCGTGAAGCCTTCTTTGAGAAGGTTGCTTTTATGATCCAGCAAATGGACGAAGAAACCCTGCTGGCGCAAAAGCGCTAACACAACCCTTCATTTGATGGCATCGCTTCGGCCCGGTCCATGCTGGCTTATCTAACGCTGTTTTTCAGCGCCTTCACAGCTGCCACCCTCCTGCCAGGCTCGTCCGAGGTGGTGCTGTTGGCGCTGCAGCAGCAAGGCTATGGGGTATTCTGGCTTTGGCTGTCAGCCACCACCGGCAATACCCTGGGCTCTTGCGTCAACTGGTACCTTGGCAAAGAACTCAACCGTTTTCAGCACAAGCGTTGGTTTCCTTTTACCCCAGAGCAAATGAACAAAGCCAGTGTGCGTTTTCAACGTTATGGCAGTTGGGGTCTATTGCTCAGTTGGCTGCCTGTGGTGGGTGATCCTTTTACCTTGGTGGCAGGCGTGATGCGGGTTCGGTTTTCGCTGTTTCTGTTGCTGGTTGCTGTGGGCAAGGGCCTGCGCTACGCGCTGTTGCTGCTGGTTGGACTGCAAGTGTTCTAGTTACCACCTGAGTTTTCGGTGAATGCTTGTATCCGTAATCGTACAGCCGCTTCCAGTTCAGGTAGCAGTGTCTGATGGTGACTGTGGAGGACATGATAGACATCAAACTGCCGCAAGCTGCCGGTTGCCCGCTGCAGGTTGGGATCATTGAGTGGACTGAGTAGTTGACCTTCCACCCACAGCAGGTAATCCACCCGGCCCGACAACAGCATTTTTTCCGCGGTGGCAAAGCCCGAGACAAAATAAGGCCGAGCATTCATCTCCAGCTGAAACTGCTGGTAGGTGGATTCCTGCGCAGGGATGACGATGAACACTCTCGGGTCTTGCAAGATTTCGGCATTGCAGGGTATTTCTTGTCGGCAATAGAGGGAAAGTTGCAAGGTGTCCAGCCAAATGACGGGTAACTCAGCGTCATACTCGGCAAGCCAATAGGAAGTGCGCCCTGAATCGGCATCAACCAACTGGCGCTGAAACAGGGTATGGGCACGGGCCCCATCGGCCTGGACAAACTCGACCTGATAGCCCAGCTCCTTGTAGGCGGCCTGCAGCAGAGGATTGAGAATGTGCATCACATAGGGGTGATCGCTGTAGCTGATCACCAGGTTTTTAACGGGCATTGGTTCCGCGGCCAGCCGGGTGGCACTGCACAGCAGCAGGGCTGTCCATACCCATTTGCACATAGCAATTCACCTGATAGATAAGACCGTACTAAACTATAGCCAGTACGGCCCCAGGACGCAACGAAGGCAATGGCTTTTGGTTGAGCCGTATTTTGGCTGTTCAGGCTTAGCGATGCTTACCGACCTGCCACTCACTGTGCTGCAAATGCTGCTCACCAGCAGCGATGGCGCCTGGCTCCAGCGTGGTTGCCATCGAGTCGTTCCAGCGGTTCAGGTAGCCAAAGAGCGCAATCACACCGAGAATTTCGACAATTTCGCCCTCATCCCAGTGTTGGTGCATGGCATCCTGAATGCTTTGGTCGACGGCATTTGGCACGCTGGATGCGGCTAAGGCAAATTCAAAGGCTGCTTTTTCGGCAGCGCTGAACAGCGGGCTGTCGCGAAATTGCCAGATCGCAGCCAGACGCTGTTGACTGCCACCATAACGCTCGGCCGCTAAAATTGTGTGCGCCTGGCAATAGTTGCAGCCGGTATTGGCAGAAGTCAGGTAGCCAATCAGTCGTTTTTGCTCGGCGGTCACCCGGCCTTCATTGGCCATCACGGCTTTATTCAGCTGGATAAAGGCCTTGGCAATCGCAGGGCGGCGCTGCATGGTGAGGACACTGTTAGGGCAAAAACCCAGGGTTTCATTGAAAAATGTCGCCAGTTCGTGAACTTCGTCATCGTGATCTTGTGCTAAAGGGGGGATCAAAGGCATGGCACTCTCCTTGATTGTGGCTCTTTTTGATACCAGTAGCACAATCTAAGGGGTATGGCTGGTGATCGCCAGTGCTTTTGGCTCGGTGTGGCTGTTGACTGGCCGACTCAGGGCTTATCCAGAATCGAACGTTAATGAGCATGCGTTGCAGAATTTTAAAGCTTGGCGAGTTCTTGCGCAAGAAGCGGCTGGACTTTTTCAAGCAAGGCCCGGTGTTGCTCCTGCAGAATATGGAAGTTCGGGAACTTGCCCAAGATGACCTCTGATTGCTGCAAGCCCTCTTGATTAGGTGGAGCTAGCAATGCGCCTTCCCCCCATAAAAGGTAGTGTGTTCTTTGCTGGTATAGCATTTGCGTAGCGGCTGAAAACCCAGACACAAAATACAACTGCGCTTTGATCTCCAGCGGATAAATGCTGAAATTGGCTTGCTGCATCGGAACCACAACAAGTGCTCGTGGATCTTGCAGCACAGTGGTCGTGCATGGCACACCCTGACTACAGTACAAGCGTATTTGGATCACATCCAGTTGGATTTTTGGCAGCTCAGCATTGTACTGCTGCAGCCAAAACTGAGTGCGACTGGAGTCACCATCGACCAAGCCTTGTTCAAACAAAGACAGTGCTCGAATGCCGTCCGCTTTAATAAACTCGATCTCGTAACCAAGACTATGGTAGATACGCTGCAAAATAGGGTTCAGGGTTTGGATAACAAAAGGGTGGCCGCCATGGCTGAACACGAGAGTTTGTTCAGCCTTGGGAGGAGCCGCTGTTGCAGCGTTTGTGAGCAACAGCGCAAGCCAGGCAAAAAGGTGCTTCTTCCTGCTAATGTGGTGAAACGGCATGGACGTTGTTTTAGGTTGAAGACGGCTTGCTGTTTTCCGCATAGCGAGTCCGGGTGAGGTGCCATACCTGAGTATAGCACCCTCCTTCACACGGGATCTGACTCAGTCAGCTAAGTGGTACTTTGCTGACTGGTCATTGGCCGGTAAGGCCGCACGGATAAAGTTGCGCAAGTCGTCGTTGGACTTTTTCAAGTCCTCGTAGCGCAGGTACATCATATGGCCGCTGCGATAGCCGGCAAAGTGCAACCGGTCGCGCATCTTGCTGCTGGGATCCAGCTGCCACATGCTGTACTTGGCATCAAAGTAGTTGGTGGCGCCATCGTAGTAACCTGCCTGAAACAACACTTGCAAATAGGGGTTTTGCGCCATCGCCTGGCGCAGGTTATCGCCGGTGTTGTCGTTGCTTCTGTCCCAGGGGTGCACCGGGCCGAACATGTTGTACTTGATGTCGGTGACGTAGTTCAGATCATTGCGAATGTAGTGGTTGATGGCTGGGGTAAAGGAATGCAGCCAGGACGTTAATTCTGCCCAGTAATCCGGCCGATCACCGACTTCTTTCTTATCAATGCCTAAGTAGCGGGAGTCCAGCCGACCAAGGGTTTTGCCCTGATCGCGCAGCAGGTCCTTCCAGAAAAAGGCGGTGTCGATATCCAGGTTGCTGCCCAGCACCGACTGCAAGGACAAGCCAGAGTAACGGGCTACCTGCTCGGCAATGCGTTGCTTTTCAGCCTCGTCAATAAAGGCACCTTTGGCCAGCGCTGGCAGGTACTGATTCAGGGTAAAGTCTTCGACTTCTGGCAACAACTCATACAGATCGCGTTGCTGCAAATCGTCCGGTAGCACGCCATGGTACCAGGCGGTAGCGGCAAAGTAAGGCAGGCGGTTGGCTGCTTTCACCGGTCCCTGGCGGTCGATGCCCATGTCGGTTGGCGACACCAGAATCACCCCATTTAAGTACATCCATTGACGGTTTTGCAGCTCCAGCGCCAGGCCGGCCACCCGGGTGGTGCCATAGCTTTCGCCAATCAGGAACTTTGGTGACGTCCAGCGATTGTGACGGGTGACAAAGGTGTTGATCCATTCAGCCAGGTAGCTGACATCGGCGTTGACACCAAAGAATAGCTCGCGCTGTTGCTCGCGGGATAACAACTCGCCCTGGCTATTGGGCACCACCCGCGAATAGCCGGTGTTGACCGGGTTCACAAAGACAATATCGGCCACATCCAGTACCGAGTAAGGGTTGGTTTTTACGCCATAAGGCTGCACCGGGTAGCCTTCGGCATCAATGTTTAACACTTTAGGGCCGGTGTAGGCGACATGCATCCACACTGAGGCGGAGCCCGGACCGCCATTAAAAGAAATCATCAAAGGCCGTCTGCCAACATCGGTCACATCGGTGCGGCGGTAATAAGTATAAAACAAGGTAGCCACCGGCTCGCCCTGTTCATCCCAGACTGGCTGAGTCCCGGTTAAGGCACTGTACTGCACGCGCTGGCCATTAATACGGGTTTGGTGTTTGGTTTCCACCGCCTGATCAATCTCAATTTGGCGGGTGGTGGCGTAACTAATGCTGCTGACCAGCAGAGCAAGCAGGATAAGCGAACGAAGCATAATGTTAAGTCGAGTCGGGATAGGTTTCTGCATTTAAGCGGAAAAAAGAGCTCAGTGCCAGCGACCTGCGGTTAATAACGGCTGGTCGCGATAAAGCCCACTTCTTAAACTGAAAAGCAGCATAAAAGCGAATCATTATCAATATTATATTGTTGATATAAAAGCACTTTTTGTAATCTGTTTTATCTTGAACTATGCTTAGTACCCATTTTTCATTTTCGGAGTTTGCTATGCAAGGCCAGCCACAGGTACTGGCGCAACTGAATCAGTTGCTGACCACGGAACTGACATCCATCAATCAGTTTTTTTTGCATGCCCGCATGTTTAAAAACTGGGGCTTAAAAAGCCTGAACGATGCCTGCTATAAAAAATCCATTCTGGATATGAAACAGGCCGATGCGTTAATCGAACGGATCCTGTTTTTGGAAGGCTTGCCCAATCTGCAAGCGCTTGGCAAGCTCAACATTGGCGAAGCCCCCGAAGAAATGCTGCAATGCGACATGGACTTCCAGCTGCAACAACTGCCGCAACTCAAGCAAGCCATAGCGTTGTGCGAGCAGCATCAGGACTTTGTCAGCCGTGACCTGCTGACCGAGATGCTGGAAGACGAAGAAGAATACGTTGACTGGCTGGAAACACAGCAACAACTGATTGGCAGCATGGGTCTGGCCAACTATCTGCAACTGCAAGCCGGAGGTGCCTGATGCAAGGCAAGCAACGCATTATCGATACCTTAAACACCATTTTGGCCAATGAGCTGGCCGCGATGGACCAGTACTTCATCCATTCACGGATGTATCAGGACTGGGGTCTGCAAAAGCTTTTTGAGCGCATTGATCATGAGTTCGACGATGAAAAAGGCCATGCCGCTGCGCTGATCGAACGGATCCTTTTTCTGGAGGGAACACCGGATTTAACCAAGCGCGATGGCATTAAAGTGGGTAAGGATGTGCCGGAAATGCTGCAAAATGATCTGGATGTGGAATACAAAGTCCAGCGTTTGCTGAAAGATGCGATGGCACTGTGCGAGCAGGAGCAGGATTACGTCACCCGCAGCATCCTGCAACAACTGCTCAATGACACGGAAAACGACCACGCCTACTGGCTGGAGCAGCAGCTGCGCCTGATCAAACTGCTGGGCCTGCCCAATTACCTGCAATCGCAGAGTTAATTCTGCTCCCCCTGCAGGGCTGGGGGAGTAGCCTACAAAATGCTCTATTTCTGATTGAAATTTTGCTTATCAATCAATTTTTCAGAATGACCCCATCGATTTAAATTGAGAATAATTCTCATTTAATTCAAGTTCTGTTCGGTTTTTCATTCTATAATGGAAAAAACCATCTTGCGGAGTAGGCTATGAATACAGTCAGCCTGAGCAAATTCAGCAAACTAACCCCACGCAAACTGCTGGGCTGGAGTATTTTACTGCTCGGGGCTGGTTATGGCATTCAGCAGCTGGTAGTGCTGATGGAGCAGCAAGAGCATGTGCGCTTTGCGTTTTACGCCGGCATGGTGGCCGCTGTGGCGACAGCCGCAGGCGCAGTGCCCGCTTTGTTCTCTCGCAAGCTCTCGGCCCGGTTGCACGCAGCCATGCTGGGCTTTGGTGGTGGTGTCATGCTGGCAGCCAGCATTTTTTCGCTGATCGTGCCTGCATTGGACTTGTTTGAGGGCAGTGCCCTGAGCAGCTGGCAAGGGCCAACACAAGTGGCTACTGCCATTTTGCTGGGTGCTTTGTTGATGCTGGCGCTGGAACGCAGTGTGCCACACGAGCATTTCATTAAAGGGACTGAAGGCCACCAGGCACTGGCCTTGAAGCGGAGTTGGTTGTTCGTGATTGCCATTATTTTGCACAATATCCCGGAAGGCTTGGCCATTGGTGTGGCCTATGCCAGTGGCGATGCGGTCGGGGCTTCGGCGCTGGCGACCGGTATTTCGTTGCAGAATGTGCCGGAAGGCTTTGTGGTGGCGATGGCCTTGTTAGCTGTTGGATACAGCCGTTTGCTGGCACTTAGTGTCGGCATGTTATCCGGTTTGGTTGAGCCTGTGATGGCGGTGATCGGTGCCATTTTGATGACCAATCCGATGCTGCTGCCCTGGGGCCTGGCGATGGCGGCAGGTGCCATGTTGTTTGTGATAAGCCATGAAATGATCCCAGAGTCGCACCGGCAGGGCCATGAAATGGCAGCTACCAATGGTCTGATGCTGGGCTTTGTGTTGATGCTGGTGCTGGATACGGCTCTTTGAGGCTAGCTTTCTGGCTTATGAAGTGGAAACTCCACATAAAACTCAGTGCCCACACCCTGCTCTGAGCGAAAACCAATACTGCCATGCATTTGCTCGGTCAGTTGTTTGCAAATGGCCAGGCCAAGACCAGTGCCCTGATGCTGACGGGTATTGATGGCCTCAGCCTGTGAAAACTTTTCAAACAGCTTGGCCTGAAATTCAGTGGGGATGCCGCACCCCTGATCGATGACCCGAATTACTGCAGCACCTGCTTTCGAATCCACCTGAATTTCAACGTCGCTGCCTGGATGAGAAAACTTGATCGCATTGGAAAGTAGATTGGACATCACCTGCTGAAAGCGAAGCTCATCAACCAAAATACAGTGCTCAGCTTGCGGTAGTTTTAGAATGAGCCTGATCTGATGCTGGGAGGCATAAGCGGAGTTTTGCGCAACAGCGTCTTGCACCAACTGCGCGATGGGCCAAACTTGCATCTGGTAATTCATTTTACCAGCCAGTAATTTGTCCATATCCAGCAAATCATTAATCAACTGCTGCAAGCGCAGGCAATTTTGTTCAGCGATGCTGGTTAAGCGCTGCTGAGGCTCAGTCAAAGCGCCCATTGCACCGGCATTCAGCAGTTTCATGGCAGCCGAAATGGAAGTCAGTGGGGTGCGGAGTTCGTGGCTGACGATGGAGACAAAGTCACTTTTTAATTTAGTCAGTTTTTGCTGCTCGGTTTTATCTTGAGCAATAAATAAATAGCCAGTCAGGTTGTCAGATTTATCAAGAATAGGAGTGACAAGCAGTGATACTGGGCACTCCAGCCCCGACTTGTGCCGGTAATGCATCAGTGGCGCCGTAGCTTGCTGTTCTAGCAGGTGGTTGATAAAGCGGCAGGCATCCATGTTGTCTTGTACCTGAGCATGCAAAAAAAGCAGATTATCCTCTGTTTTTGCTTCGTTGGCACTGTATCCGGTTAACAGCTCTGCACCTTTATTGAATAAGATAATTTTCCCGCTGGAATTGGTCACCACAATACTGAGTCCGGCGGCAGATCGCAGAATGTGTTGCAGCAACACCAAGGTGCGCTGCAGTTCTTCAGTTCGGTGCTCTACTTGTTGCGCCAATTGCTCGGTTTGGTTTTGCAATTGTGTTGCCATCTGTTTCAAATCAGCATTGACCACCTGCAGCTCTTTGATGCCGCCAGATGAAGGCTGTGGTGCTTGCCAGTTTTGCTTTGACAATTGCTCGGCCCAACGGCTTAATGCCGTTAAAGGCCGGGTGACCCGGCGCGCCACCAATAGCATCACCAGAATGCTGACTACGGTGATGAAAAAGAAGGCGGTCATTAAGGTTGTTGCCAATTGATTGAGTGGTCCCGTAAACATTTCCTGAGGGTGTGCCATGGCAATCAATAACTCAGGCCCATTGGTCAATGGCAGCGACTGCAGATGAATGACAAACTCGTTGCCATTGTGCTTTGCCATCACTTGGCCAGACTTTCCACTTTGGTGGTGTTGCCACATTAATGAAATGACAGGATCTGTGGCATTTATCGCATCAATCCGCTGGTAGCCTACTTCAAGTACCTGAAAGGTTGGTGATGCATCCGAGACGGCCAGCAAGGCGCCATCTGGCTCGGCCACGAAATAGAGCCCATGCTTGCTTTTAGCTGTGATTTGCAAAAAGTGGCTTAGTTGGTTTAGGGCGATATCGGCCGTGGCTACACCCAAAAACTGCCCATGGCTGTCCAGTACCGGGGCGGAAA
The DNA here is from genome assembly GCF_030717955.1 of Alkalimonas delamerensis. Taxonomy (NCBI): domain Bacteria; kingdom Pseudomonadati; phylum Pseudomonadota; class Gammaproteobacteria; genus Alkalimonas; species Alkalimonas delamerensis. The sequence continues at coordinate 100,536 of NZ_JAUZVY010000003.1, forward strand.
TGCCAACGCCTAAAGAATCGTAAGCTCGGTAACGTCCAACCGGGTACCAGCTGGGTTTTCCTTGTTCTATGGCTTGAAGAAACCATGAGCGTTCCCGGCTATCGTAATGCGCGTTTGATCTTGGCTTTTTTTGGAGCTGAATGGTTAAATCATCATCAATATCAACAAAGGTTAAGTGACGATCATGCTCAAGCAACGACAAAATCCCTTCCAGATTGCTGTTGGGCTCTGGCGGGCGTGCACTGGAGACATACTGCCCATCGGCAAAACCGAAAGACAAGAAGGTTAAGTTCGGTGCCTGTTGTTGCAACACAGCCAGCTGCTTGACCAATAGGTAGGGGTCATCCAGCTGCAACAAGTCTGCTTGACCCAGCGCTATGACGGCTTGAAGTTGTCGCTCAGGCTGCATTAAAAATCGCTGTGTTTCAGTTTGAATATGCTCGGCAACCTGATTGGCAAACTCAAGCGCATAACGTTCGGTGGACTGGTAGGCTTGTTGATAGGCATACCAGGCGCTAAAGCCAATAAAGGGCAGTATAGTGCAAAGCAGCCACCGAAACAGGAAGCGGCTAAAGCTGATGGTCTTGGTGCCTTGGGTACTGCGCTGCATAAGCCTCCGAAAGCAGGACTGCCTGGATGGGGCAGGCTGTGCTTTTAGCTGTCTATTGAGCTTAGCACAGGCACCACCAGGCCATGAGTTTTGCTTAAAGTCCTAAAAACTGAAAAGCTTGTGCCTCAGTGAACTTGGCCGAGGTTTCACCGGCATACACCTGGTTGGTATCGGCGCGTAGCACTTTGACCGAAGCATTTTCGCTAAAATCCAGTTTCGTCAGATCGACCCAAAAGGTATTGGGCGTCAGCGCGGTTTCAAAGAAATAACGCAAATGCTTGTGATCGGCCACCACCCGCCATTGGGTGGTGGATAAATTCGGGTAGCCTTCAATCTGATAGCCATAGGGCACCGAGGTGTTGCGGATCACGCTAAAGACACTGGCAGTAGCAAGCTGTGGATCGCTGGTTTGGGGAATGCTGTGGATGTAGTAGTGCGCCCGTACAAATCGATCCGGGGCTTTCACCGTACCCGGTAAAAACACATTGCCCGGAATGCTGTCCCAGTACTTTTGAATGGCCAGTTGCTGCTGGTACGGCGGATCATTGGTCATCACCACGTAGGATGGGTCATGGTGGATCACCAGCTGGCCTTCGATGTACTCGAAAATGGCGTTATCGCCGGTTGGATCCGACAACGATAAATGGATAGTGGTCATTCTATCGGTGCCTGGGATCACATCGGTCACCACCACAAAGTCTTCCCGGCTAAGGGCTGCTACTGCTTCGGCAACGGTCGCGAAGTTATCCAACGCATACTGCGCCCACAGCGAAATGGACAAACCTGGCCTGCCGCTATCGGGGTTAAACTCGGGGTATTCGGATTCAACCAGCCACAGCATATTGGCTACCAGGCCTTTTTCATTCATGCCATCCGAAGTGGCAATGTCCCAGGAGCTGACCGCCAAGCTGCCGTATTGGGCAGTCCAGCGTACCGAGTTAGCACCCACTTCACCCTGACGCTCGATGCCGCGTGGAAATACCCAGAGATTGGCAGGTATTGGCATGGCAAAGTCCATGCTACGCCCGGTCAGAATGGTCTGCTCTGGGCCCTTGTACATCACCCGGGTGCAAGCCTCTGCCTGCTGGCTGGTAATAGCGAAGGTCAGGCTGGCGGCCAGCAGCAGGCTAGTTATTTTATTCAGCGAACATCGCATCGGTTCCATCTCCATGGTTACATTGGGAAAAGCATCCTGCTTAGTCTAGTCAGGCCACACTGTTTTGACCAGATTTAGCGTTAAGCAACCTGTGCTGCCCTGCGACATTATGTCGCATCCCCGCAGCAGCTTGCCTCTGGTAGAGTAAATCAAATCAATTCAAAGGTTTATTCATGATTTCTAATGTTTGCCTGGCACTTATGGCCATGAGTACAGCTGCCTCAGACACGCCTGCCAAGGTAGCGGCTGCACCGGATGGCGTTGAAGTCATGGTAGTGACCAGCAGCCGTCAGGCGCAGGCACTGACCAATCTGGCGGAATCGGTCGCTGTATTGGGCGAAGACAGTATCCAGAATGTCAGTCCTGGTCATCCGGCTGAGCTGTTAAACCGGGTCTCAGGGGTGCATGTCAATGACTTGGGTGGGGAAGGCCATATGACCGCTATTCGCCAGCCTATCACCACCGGCGGGGTTTACCTTTTTTTGGAAGATGGCCTGCCAACCCGGCCAACCGGCTTTTTTAACCACAATGGGTTGTATGAAATTGATATGCCAAATTCCGGCCGGGTGGAAGTGACCAAGGGGCCGGGCTCTGCGCTCTATGGCAGCGATGCCATTGGCGGTATTTTTAATATTCTGACCCCAGAGCCAACCGATCAGCTCAGTGGCCGGCTGCAAGCCGAGCTTGGCAGCGATGGCTGGCAACGTGGCCTGGTGGCCGTGAGCGGTGCCTTGAATGCCCAGCACCGGGCCCGGCTGCAACTGAATCGCACCCAAAGCGATGGCTTTCGGGAAGAAGCCGATTATCAGCGTTTTTCCAGCAGCCTGCGCTTAGACAGTGACCTAACACCGCAGCTGCAACTTAAAACCCTGGCCAGTTTTGGCAGCATTGACCAAAGCGGCACTTCCGGTTTAAACCAGGCCGACTTTACCAGCAATCCGCGCAAAAACCGCTTTCATGGCGATATGGGCGCGCGCGATGTGCAGGCGTTTCGGTTATCGACGGAACTGCGTTATCAGCTATCCGATAGCAGCGAATGGATGCTGACGCCGTTTTACCGCAACAACCGCTCAGAACTGATGCCCAGCTGGATGCTGACCTATGATCCGGTGCTGCAGTCCACCCGTTTTTCCTCCTATGGGCTACTGACGCAATTCTCGCAGCAGGCTTCAGCAGACTTCAACTGGACAGCCGGGTTGGATCTGGACCTGACACCTGCCACCTTCCGCGAGCAGCAAATCAGCGTGCTGATGCAAGAAGATATTTTTGTCGATTACCAGCAAACCGGTCGCAGCAATTACCATTATGACGCCGATCAAACCAGCATCTCGCCCTATGCGCAGTTGCAATGGTTTGCCTCCGAGCAATGGATCCTGAGCCTCGGCGCCCGGTACGACTGGTTTGAAGTCGATTACACCGATCGTCTGGATCCGTCGGTGCCGCAGCAAGTAGACCGGACTTCCTGGCTCAGGCCCGAGTCGCAGCGCATTCGCTATCAGCAACTTAGTCCCAAGTTCGGCGTGGTTTACAAGTTGGCCTCGAATCAGCAGCTGTATGCCAATCGCCGCCATGCCTTTCGGGTGCCTTCGGTCGGTCAGGTGTTCCGGCCAGGTTCCAGCGAGGACACCACCGAGCTGAAACCGGTCACCGCCATCAACCATGAGCTGGGCTGGCGGGCGCAGCTGGATGGACTGCGACTGGATGCCAGTGTCTACGACTTGCAAATCAAAGACGATGTGGTCAGTTACATTGATGGCAACACCCGCAAGGTCACCAATGCGGGTGAAACTTCGCATCGGGGGCTGGAGCTGATGGCCAGCTGGCAACTCAGCGACGCCTGGACGTGGAACCTCAGTGGCACCTTTACCCGGCAAAAGTACCGCGATTTTCAGTATCTGTTCAGCTGCTTTCCACCGGTTTGCGTTCCGCCTATCAGTGAAACCCGAAACTTCGAAGGTTTTGATGTGGGTCGGGCACCACGCCAGCTTTGGCAAAGCAGCCTGAGTTACCAGCCACTCAGTATAGAGGGGCTCTGGCTGGAGCTGGAATGGCAGCAGGTTGGCCGTTACTACACCGATGAGACCAACACCAATACTTACCCAAGGCATGATCTGTTCCATCTGCGGGCGCGCTATCAAATGGGCGAGCACTGGCAGCTGGCGATTCGGTTAATGAACCTGACCGATAAGACCTATTCTACCCTGACCAGCAATCAGGTGGGCTCGACCGACATCGACTACCGGCCGGGCATGCCGCGCAGTGTCTTTGTGTCGGCGACCTGGCAATTTTAAGGCAGAAGGTAGGAGGATGCAGCCATGACCACATCAAACGCAATTCGCACCAGTCAGTTGGTGCGCTGGCACCGTGGGTTGCTCTGGTTGGGTGGCATCACTTTGATGCTGTTTGCGCTGACTGGCGTCACGCACCCCATCATGAGTTGGACCGGACCGCAGGCCGTCACCATGCGACCGCCGACACTGAGCTTGAGCGAAGCCGAGCTGAACCAGGCCATGCAGCGGTTGCAGCAAGCCAATCTGCCTGCCCAGTCGCTGGTGAAGCTGGTGCCTTACCAGCGGCAAGTGCTGCTGCAGCTGACCTCGGATTTGCAGAGCCCACGCCAGTACCTGACCTTGCATGAAGAAGGAGCTGCTATCAGCGATCAGCAAATGGCTATTTGGCTGGCCAGTCATTACAGCGGTTTGGAGGAGACCCAGGTTCGCAGCAGCCGTTTGCAAACCGAATTCGACAGCGCCTACCCGTCGGTCAATCGCTTATTGCCGGTGTGGCAGGTCGATTTTGATTCCGGGCTTAGTCTGTATGTGCATACCGAAACCCTGAGCATGGCAGGCATCACCAACAGCTATAAAACCAGTTTGCAGGCGCTGTTTCGCCAGTTTCACAGCTGGCAGTGGCTGGATGGGGTGCCGATTATCAAAGCTCTGGTGATGACAGTGCTGTTGGGCAGTGCCTTGTTGCTGGTGCTAACCGGTGGCTGGCTGTTGCTGCGCCTGCCGTTTAAGGCAAAACGTCGCGGCCTGCGCCGCTGGCACTATCTATTGTCCTGGGGGTTATTGCTGCCCGTAACCTTGTATTTGCTGACTGGCATCTACCACTTTGCCTACAAGTACGTCAAGCCCGATACACTGGGCTTAACGGCCAGTAGCGCCCAGCCATTGCCAGAGCATTGGCAGCTGCCGGCAGGCGCTTTGCCGACAGATGCGGTGCTAAACAGTGCCAGCCTGGTGCAAGGGCCCGCTTCGCACTGGTACTGGCGTTTGTCGCTGCACAATGCCGCCCAGCAGGCCGACCGCCACAGCCGCTTTGCTGGTCAGGCATCCGAGCGTGGGGCGCTCTTTATCCCTCTGCTGCCAAATGCGCCGGCGCTGGACGATGCTTCGTATGCGCAGCTGTTGGCGGAGCGCTTTATTGGCCTGACACCCGAAGCGATATCCGGACAACAGCTGGTGCAGCGTTTTGGGCCGGATTACGATTTTCGCAACAAGCGCCTGCCGGTCTGGCAGCTCGATTATGCCAAGGGACGTATTTTTGTCGACAGTGCCAGTGGTCAGTTGGTGGAGCAACAAAGCCGCAGCAGCCGCTTTGAACGTTACAGCTTTTCCTTTGTGCACAAATGGAACATTTTGCAGCCCTGGTTGGGGCGCGATGGCCGCGATAGGTTGGTGGTTGGCATGATGGCACTGGTTTTGCTGCTGGCCGGCATGGGCTTCGCGATGCGGCTTAGACGGCGTTAATCTTGCTCAGAGTCAGGTGATAGGCTATAAATAGTCTATTAAAAGACTACTTAGAGCCTGTGGCCGGATTTGCAATGCGTATTGAAACCATCAGTTACATCAAACAGCATGCTGCCAAGCTGGAACTTGAAGAACCGATTGTGGTGACGCAAGGTGGTAAAGCGGTGTATCGGATAGAGTCTGAAGCCAGCGCCCGCCTGCGGGATGAAGGCATTGCCTTGCTAAAGTTGATGAACCTGGCTGAGCGCGATATCCGTGATGGTCATACCTTAACGCTGGATGAAAGCCTACAGCAGTTGCGCCAAACGCTTCGCGGAGCGTCAGAATGACGCAACTGGTGGTGACCCAACTGGCGCACCAGACCCTGCTAATGCTAACCCGCTATATGACCGAATTTCTGGGTGCCGAGCAAGCGTTATCATTGGCGGAGCAATTGCTTGGGTACTGTAAAGAGCGGTTAGACGTAGGGCAAATGAGCCCTGGGCCGTTGCAGTTTCCACTTTGCTATGAGCTGGAGCGGTTGGGGGTGACCGACTACCGACAAATCACGGTCGATAAATACAAAATCCTCTATCGCTACGATGCCGATAAGGATACCGCTTTTGTGATGGCTTTTTTACGGCAAAAACAAAGCGCTCAGCAACTGCTGATTGCATACAGTTTGTTGCCCTGACGTCCTGTTACTAATGCTGGCTGCGATACGACTCATGGCATTCCCTTAACAGCGAACTCTTAATTGCGATGCGATCAGCTGCGACACTATGTCGCATGGTGCTTTTGGCTGGCAGCCGCTATCCTTGTTGCAGACTTTTCCACTGCTGTGCGATAGTCTGTAATGACATTTTGCAACGGCTGCCTGGCAGCCGTCTTTTTGTGGAACCTGTGTGTCATGCTTTCCCTGACCGTTCTAGAACCGCAGCATCAATTGCGCCAGTTGGCCCGCTTTCGTTGGGGGGTGATTGGCTTTATTGCGCTGGCGATGCTGGCCGCCTGGTTGCTGCATTACCCGGTCAGTTCCTGGCCTTTGCTTGGGCTCTTGCTGGTGCTTTTTGCTGCCTCCAATGTGTTACTGCCATTATTGCCCAATGCAAGCCAGTACAGCATGCGTTTGTATGCGCTCTATGCGTTGGCGGATATTGTGTTGCTCTGCTGCATGCTGGTGTTAAGCGGTGGGGTCAGCAATGGTTTGGTCGCGCTGCTGCTGCTGCCGGTGGCGATGGCCTCGGTGCTACTGCCGGGCCGCTTGTGTTATTTGGTGGCGCTGATCGCGGTGCTGGCATACAGCTTGCTGATGCAATTAGGGGATATCAGCGCACTGCCGATTGCTGGCGGTTGGCTTGAGTTGCAGCCGGAGCACGCGGCTGGCGCAGCGCATGCGCATCATGGTGCTGGCCATGGCAGTTTCGATCAGCATCTGCTGCAAATGTGGTGGGCCTTTGCGCTTTCTGCGGCCTTGATCAGTTGGTTTATCAGTGCTCAGGCCCGGCAAATTCGCAAGCAAGCCCGAGTGCTGAATCAGTTGCAGCAACAACAGCTGCGCCAGGAGCAAATGCTGGCGCTGGCCACCTTTGCCGCCAATGCCGCACATGATTTAGCCACGCCCATTCAGACCATGGCATTGATTGCCGACGAGCTTGAGGTCGACGCCGCCCAAAGTGACCAGTTGCAGGACTTGCAACAGCAATTGCAACGCTGCCAGCACCTGGTGCAGCAGCTGCGTCAGGATGCTGGCAGTCTGCGCCAGCCGCAGCAAGCCGAGCCGGTACTCAAGCTGACCGAGCAAACGGTGCAGCGCTGGTTGGCCAGCCGGCCTGATATTGAAGCCGACTGTCAGTTTGACAGCCAGGCCGCTGATTTTTTATTGTCAGAGCCGCAAAGCCTGGCCGCGGCCTTGCTGAATATCCTGGATAACGCTGCCGATGCCGGCTTGGCTCGGCAACAGCCAAAGCTCTCCATTAGCTGTCAGCTCAACGCACAAGATTGCAGCATCCGCATTCGTGATTATGGTGAGGGTTTTTCCGAGCAGCGCTTGCAGGAGCTGGGGCATTTGCCACAGCTTAGTAGCCAAGGGCTTGGTATCGGTCAGTTTCTGGCCAATGCCAGCATCGAACGATTGGGCGGCAAGGTCGTGCGCAGCAATCTGGCCGATGGCGCCCTTACCTGCATTGAGCTGCCAAGGCCCCGGCATGACTGAACAACCCATCAAGCTGGTGCTGGTCGATGACGATGTGGTGCTGTTGCGCACCCTGACGCGTCGTTTTGAACAAGCTGGCGCCAGCGTGGTGGCCTTTGCTGAGCCTTGTACCAGCGACCAGTTGATCGCCGAACAGGCCGATGCCTACTTGCTGGACTTGCGGTTTGCCAGCCAGTCTGGTCTGAGCTTTGTTGAACCGCTACGCGCGGCGCTGCCCAACTGCCGTATTGTGCTGTTAACTGGCTATGGCAGCATCGCCAATGCCGTGCAGGCGGTAAAATCCGGTGCCGACGATTACCTGACCAAACCGGTCGATTTTCAGCAGTTGCGCCAGGTGCTGTGTGGTCCGCTCTTGTCTACAGAGCCAGGCTCCCCGGCAAGTGAACAGCCAGAGTCTGCTTCGGCGCCCAGTTTGCTAAGCCCGGAGCAACTGGAGTGGGAGCATATCCAGCGGGTGCTGGCCGAGCAGGGGGGCAATATCTCGCAAACAGCCCGGGTTCTGGGCATGCATCGTCGTACTTTGCAGCGCAAGCTATTGAAGCGTCGACCTTAACTGCTGTGTTGGTGCTGTTCATCTTGTTTTAATCTGTTCGCTGTGTTGTGTTCATCCCTTTGTCGGTTTTCCCTTCATACCCGGGTAGTAGAGTAGTCCTTGTCCGGTGTGAGAGCACCTTTCACTGAAAAGGAAAACCTATGTCGACTCGAATTGTATCCATTATTTCTGGCACTGTGCTCAGCCTGGCTGCGCTGCAAGTGGTTGCGGCGCCGGTGGTCAACAACAACATCACCGAAGCTGAGGTCAAAGCCGCCCAGCAGGCCTGGGGGCAAGCGCTGATTGCCATCAGCTCAGCCTACAAGGACGGTGGTCGTGATCAGGCGGAGCAAAAAGCACGCTCAGTACTGGATGCGGCTTATGGTTATGGCCACGGTGCTGTCTTGTTCAAGCCTACGTTGGCCAGTGGTGAGCAAACCTTCCGTACCAGTTACGAGGGCGCTTTGGCTTATTTTGTCGGTGGTAACAGTGCTTACCCGGCCGACAGCGGTTTTGCCTTGAAAGGCTGGGCCGGTTACGAATTTCGTAACGCCGCCGTCTACATCAATGGTGATTTAGCCTTGACCATGGGGCATGTGATGTTGACCGACGCCAATGGCGCTGTGACTACGGTTGACAAAACCTGGGGCTTCAAAAAAGACGATCAGGGTGCCCTGCGCATCGTACTGCACCATTCGTCACTGCCCTTTAGTGCCAACTAAAGGGGGCCACGGCAAGGAAGCCGTTGCTTATTGGCAAGTGTTTACTGAGTAACCTGGTAATTTTTCTGGAAAGTTGTTCATCCCAACCCAGTTTGGCTGGCCATCCCTCCTCTGCGGCCAGCCCTTTTTTATTCCGGTTGCAAGCAATAGCCGAGCCCACGCCGGGTATGCAGCAATTTAACGACATGCGACTCATCAACTTTCTTTCGCAGCCGTGCCATATACACATCCACGATGTTGGTCAATGGATCTTCGTTCAAGCCCCACACATTGGTCAGGATCCGTTCCCGGCTAAAGACCTTGCCGCTGTTGCTCATCAGCAACTCCAGAATGCCCAACTCTTTGGCGGTCAGGTTGAGCGGTACACCCGCGCGTTGCGCCTGCATGCTGTCCAAATCAAGTTGCAAGTCCGCAACCTGCAATTGCCGTGACTGGGTCTGACCCAGGTCCCGTTTAAACAGTGCCTCAATGCGCGCCAGCAGCTCTTCAAAGTGAAAAGGTTTTCCCAGGTAGTCATCGGCGCCGGCTCGAAGGCCTTTTACCCGCTCATCCACCTCCGACAAGGCCGATAAAATCAAGATTCTGGCGGGGATCGCCTGACTGCGAATTTGCTGGCACAACTGCAAACCATCCTGGTGTGGCAGCATCCGATCCAGCACAATCACATCGGGTTCAAACTGACGGCAGACATCCATCAGGGCGCGGCCATCCTGCAGCAGCAAGGTCAGGTACCCCTCCGCTTTCAGGCCACGCGATAAAAAGCTGCCCACTTTATCGTCATCTTCAATAATCAGTACTTTCATGATCCTGTCCAGTAAAAAGAGGCAGCCACAGGCGAGCCCGTGTTCCCTTGGGTGAGTTGGGCAGCAGGGCAATGCCGCCATCCTGCGCTTCCATAATGGCTTTGGCAATGCACAAACCAATGCCCAAGCCATCCGGCCTGGCCTGGCGGGCAGCTGCAGAGCGGTAATGCCGTTGAAACAGCCTGGAGGTGTCTTCCGGGCAGAGGCCAATGCCCTGGTCGGCCAGCTCCAGCACCAGTTCGCTGCCATGAGTGGTGATGCTTAGGGTCAGGCAGGGCCTTTCCTCAGAGTACTGTTGGGCATTGTCGGTCAGGATGCGAAGAACGCTGGCGAATTTATCCAGATCCAGCAGCAGCCAGGCTGAAGCGGGCAGATCCGGTAGGGGCTCCAGCGTAAAACGGGTATCGCTGCGTAAATGCTGCCGGATGCTTTGCTGACAGTGTTGCAGAAAATCCTGCCACGGAACGTGGGTGAGATGCACTTGCAGCAGACGCTCTTCCCCTCGCGCTAACAGCAACAAATCATCGATGCGGCGGCTCAGTTGCTGGCTGGCCGCGAGAATGCGACCAAAGGCTTCTTTGTACTCGCTGCTGTCTTTGTCTTTGCCGCGCAGGCTAATCTCGGCTTCACCCTGAATGCTGGTCGCCGGGGTGCGCAGCTCATGGCTGATATCGGCCAGCAGTTGCTTTTGCCGTTGCTCGGCATGGTGCAACTGGGCCAATGCGTGTTGCAGCTCGGCTGTCCGATCTTTCACCTGTTGCTCTGTGGCATGCTGACTTTGCTTTTCCTGCCGGGCAAAGGCTTCGATGTAGCCTGACATCAGGTTAAATTGCCGGGCCAACTCGGCAAACTCTTTTGGGCCTTGTTCCTCAATGCGGTGCGAAAAATGTCCTTGTTGCAGTTGCTGGGTACCCGCCAACAAGTGTTGCAGCGGCCGGCTAAGAGAGCGGGATAAATGCCAGCCAATGACAATGGCAAACAGCAAGCCTGCCAGACTGATCAACAGCATAATCAGCTGTACCCGCTGCAAGGCATGCAGTGCATCGGTTTCTGTGGTTTCAGCCCGCTGCTTTTGCTCAGCAATGGCTTGCTGCAGCAGTTCGGATAAGTCGGTATCCTGGAACTTATCAAACAGCGCAATCAGGGTGCGCCAGCGCTCAATGTCGTCTTGATAAGCTGCAATTTCACGGGTTTTCAGCGCATTTTCCAAGGTGATCAGGTTGGATTGCAGCAAAGAGATTACTTTCACCTGCTGCATAATGTGCTGCAAATCAGCTTCGCTGGTGCTGTAAAACTGGTCGCGAATGGCCAGTTGGTCGAGCGCTTCCAATTGCAGCTGCATCCGTTGGAACAAGGTATCGCGAAAACCGGTGTTGGCATCCTCTGTCAGCAGGTACTCGGCCAGCCAGACTTTTAAGCGCTGCTTATCCGCCCGCAATGAAATAAACTCGGTCAGCATTTGATTGGCAATGCGATTGCGCTTGGTATGAAACTCTGAATTTTGTTGTGCCCAAAAGCCAATACCCGACAGCAGCAGGCTGATGCCCACCAGAATGCAGAGCGATACGATCAGTTTGCGCAGATACATAGCCGGGTCTCGCAGAGAGTCTTGTCGCCAGTATAGAGATTTTGCGGCTGCTGTTCATGAAAAAAGGGTTAACTTATGGCAATTGCCTCGCTGCGCTTCTACACTTAAAGCCGACCTAATTCAATCGGCGATGCTGTGCTTCAACGCTTTGTTTCTTTTATAGGAATTCTGTTTTTGGCTGCCCATCCAGTGCTGGCAGATGAGCCGTTTCGTCTCAATCTATACACGGAGGATTATCCCCCCTGGAGTTACCCCGCTAAAGATGGTGTCAGCGGGATTAATGTGCGCTTGCTGCAGTTGGTTTTGCACAATACGGGGTATGACGGGCGTTTTTCGATTGTGCCTTGGGGGAGGGCACAGCGCTTTACCCAGACCGAGTTGGATAGCTGCTTTTTTTCTGCGGTGCGCAGTGAGGAGCGGGAAAATATCTATCAGTGGGTTGGGCCCTTGAGCCAGGAGTCGGTGCAGCTTTTTAGTCTGGATCCTGCAGCAAGCCGTTTTACTGATTTTGCATCGGTATCAGGGTTTCGTATTGGCGGCCAGACGGAGGACGCGTTTACCGACTATGCCGAGAGCCTGGGCCTTCGCGTAGAACGGGTGACAGAGATTCCGGTCAATTTAGCCATGCTGCAATCCGGCCGTATTGATTTATGGCTGGCAGGCTCGGTTGGTGGGCCTTTTATAGCCCGCCGTGAAGGCGTTCAGGTATTTCCGGTCGCTACCACGGAGCGGGTGTTCGAACTGTGGCTGGCTTGCAATCCAGCCATGCCATCGGAGGTCATTCAGAGTTTAAACAAGGCACTGGAGGCGCTAAAGCAGGATGGCAGTCTGGAAGCAATTTTGGCGGATTACCGTTAAAGCAATCCGCCTGTTCGCATTACGGCTGATTAAAAGCCCAACGGAATGCCAAAGCTGAAGAAACCCACCAACAGCAGGATCCAAACTCCCAAAAATGCCAGCGAGTAAGGCAGCATCATCGCAATCATTTCACCAAAACGCAGCTCAGGATTGTACTTGCGCATAAAGGCCAGAATAATGCCGGCGTAAGTCATCATTGGGGTAATGATGTTGGTGGCCGAATCGGCGACCCGAAAGGCTGCTGCCACCAAATCCGGTGTCATCGCCGGGTTCACCATGTACAGCATTGGAATAAAAATCGGCCCCAGCAGCATCCACTTCGAGGTAAGCCCGCCGACAAAGAGGTTGATAAGCGCAGTCACCAGCACAAAGCCAATTAACAGCAGCACCGGGTAGCTTTGCAAGCCAAGTAAAATCAGCGCATTGGCGCCCAGATAGGTGATGTAAGCCCCCAGGCCGCTGTAACTGAGCACGCCCAGAAAGTTGTAGCAGAAGAAGGTCAGCACCAGAATGTAGCCCATGGTGTCCATTTGTTTCACCATGGCTTTCACCACATCCATCATGCTGCCAAATTTGCCGCTGGCAACGCCAAAGGCAATGCCGATGGCCGCAAACACAAAGGTGATCACCAGGATGATGTTGTTCAAAAAGGGCGTCACTTCCTGGCCAGCTTCATTGGTGTAGGGTGCTAAGGGACCCAGCGCCAGGGCTGCGACTGCGGCCAGTGCCAGCAGCAAGGCGATGCCAGAGGCGCGCAGACCGCGCTGCTCTTGTGGCGTGACATCAAAGTCGGAAATCTTTAGATCTTCAGGAACGGTGTACGGTTTGTGCTCCAGCCGTGGGCCGACAAACTTAATTGTGACCCAGGCGCCAACGGCAGCCAGCACAAAGGTCGACACCAAGATAAAGTAGTAGTGCATGGTGGCTGGCGTTAAGGCGTCGCCTGCGGCATTGACGAAAGGGATGCCCTGCGCTTCGGCAAAAACCTGGGCATTGACGCCAATGATCACATCAATCGGCGTCGCTGGGATCAAGTTGGCGCTAAAACCGGCCGAGACGCCGGCAAAAGCGGCCGCCATCCCAATCAAAGGGTTCTTACCCAAGCCGGCATAGAGCAAACCGGCCAGTGGGATCAAAATCAAATAACCGGCATCGGTGGCAATGGAGCTCATAATGCCCAAAAACACCAGCAGCAGTGGCAGCCATTTGACCGGCAAGGCGCGGCTGATTTTTTTCAGCACAGCGCCAAACAAGCCAGAGTGCTCGGCAATGCCCACGCCCAGCATCACAATCAGAATAACCCCAAGCACGCCGCCGCCAAAGCCCAGCCAGTTGGCCAGCAAGGCGTTATCAAACAGCCAGACCACATTTTGCCGTGCCAGCATGTTTTGAATTTCATGCACCACAGGCACGCCACCCGCGCCATGGGTTTCAAAGGTGATACCACCCATCAGGGCGGTCAGCAGCAGAGCGCCAACCAGAAAATAGATAAAGATGATTACCGGATCCGGGATCCGCCTGCCGACACGCTCCACAAAAGCAATAAAGCCGGTTTGACTGTCTGAGACCGGGGTTGTCATGGAAACCTCGTGTTGTTGTCTGTTAAAAAAATCACTGCAGCCTAAAAGAAAAACGGCTTAGGGACAAGGTTTGTCATCCTGAAGCCAAGCATCAGCAAATATAATTGGGCTTGCTTCCGTACTCATCCTCGACTTCGTCGTTTTACACGAAGTAACCAGTCGGTTGTGTTGATATCAAGGCTCCCTGGACGCATGAATTCGGGCATAAGCATCGTGCGGATGCAGGCTCTCCAAATGCTGCACCTCAATGCAAACATCGGGGTACTGTGGTCTTAAGCTGGCAGCAAGGCGGCGCGCGGCATCTTCAACAAACATCAGATTGGCGCCATTTAACCGGGCAAATTCCTGCTCATCGGCACGTTTGACCGCCGTTTGCACCGGGGTGGCTAAAGCCGTTTCGGCCTGCTCAATGACGGCACTGATCGGAAAGCCGGAGGCAGTCGCTGCCAGCGATAGTTCAATGCTGGCGACACTGCGCTGACTGTGCGGTGTGGCATAGCTGCCGTGTTGCAGCAGCCAGTCGGCTACGTTGGCTTTGGGCAGGCTTTCATCGCTAAAGTCGGCCAGAAACTTTTGCTGCAGCAATTGCCGGCTTAAGGCGGCCGAGCAGGGGCAAGTCGACGAATACTGCACCGCCACGGTAAATTTCAGTTGAAAGCCTATGGGGCTCAGGCTGGCTTTCAGCTTTATGGGATAACGGCGCCAGCCGGCAAGATCAGGCGTCAGCAGCGCCGGGCGCTTGCACAGGCGATCAAAGGACAGCTCAAGCAGCACCTGATCGCTGTGACAATCCTGGTGACTGTGCAGCAATTGCTGCAGCAGTTGTTTAAGATTCGCTGGAGTGCACAGCTGCTGTTCGGCAAAGTCATTGAGTAAACGGTACAGGCGGGACATATGGATGCCGCGCGCATCGGTTTTTGGCAGATTAATGCCAATGCTGGCTTTGACCGGTTGCACCATGGCATCCCCGCCATCGGATACTTGCAGCAGCAAATCCAGCTGCTGCATGCCTACTTCATCCAGCCTGCTGCTGGTTTGCTGCACGGTTTCGCGGGTAATATCCGGCAACTCTGTTTGCATTCTGGTGTACTCCTGCTCCAACGACAAAATGTGATACTATCACATTTTGTCGTTATCACACCCCTGCTGGTCGCAGCTTTGTTGCGATAGGGCTCTGCTTGCTTTAGCATGCCGGCGGATTTTAAAAGTTTGTTATGGAGTTGCTGATGTTAAAACTATCCCCACTGGCCTGAGCTGTCGCTGTGGCATTGCCTGCTGTCTTGAATGCAGGTGAAGTCACCTTTGATAACGTTCAGGACGACGGTGCGCAGCTGGAACGCATTGAAGTGCGAGCTTCCGGCTTACGGCGCGATGTGGTGGAGATGGCGGGGCCAGTCTCGGTATTAAGCGGTGATGAGCTGGTACGGCGCACCGAAGCCAGCATTGGCGAAACCTTAAAATTTGAACCCGGCGTGCATGGCAACTACTTTGGCCCTGTGGCCTCCAGCCCTGTGATCCGTGGTTTGGATGGCCCGCGGGTGCAGGTGATCCACAATGGCATGGGCACCGGCGATGTGTCGCGCGAAGGGCCGGATCACAGCATTACTGCCGATGCCATTACCGCCCAGCAAATTGAAGTGCTGCGCGGCCCAGCTACTTTATTGTATGGCAGTGGCGCCATTGGTGGCGTCATTAATGTGGTGGATAACCGCATTCCCCGCACGGCCCTGGTACAGCCAGAAACCGTGTTGCAGGGGCGCTTTAACAGTGCTGCAGCTGAGCGCTCGCTGGCTTTTGCCCATGACAGCGCAGCCGAGAGCCTGGCGTTTCATGCCGATGGTTATTACCGCAAAGGCAACGACTACCGGGTGCCGGAGTATCAGAGCGATGAGGGCTTTCGTAGCAAGCGGCTGGACAATTCCTGGTCAGAGCATAAGGTGCTGAATCTGGGCTCCAGCCATGTCGCCGACTGGGGCTTTGTCGGCATCAGTTACGGCTACATCAGCAGCGAATACGGCTTGCCGGAAGGGCCGCAGGACCCGCTGGATGACGACGATGGTGAGCTAATTAAACTGAATCAACAACGCCTTGCCTTAGCGGCCGAGTACCGGCCACAGCATGCCAATTGGGAACTGCTGACCGCCGATCTGGCCTTTACCGATTACGATCATGCCGAATACGACGAGGGCGAAGCCGAAACCGAGTTTACCAGCAAGCAGTGGGAGCTGCGACTGACCGGCACTTATTTACTGGATTCAGGCTGGCGCGGCATTGTCGGTTACCACGGCACCGTGCGGGACTATGAAGCGGTGGGTGAAGAGGCCTTTACGCCCAACACCGACACCGACAGTCACGCTGTCTTTCTGTTGCAAGAGCGCAGTTTTGGTGACTTAAAGTTTGAGTTTGGCAGCCGTTATGAACGTTTAACGCAAAACGCCTCCGAGGTCGAGGATGCGCTGGGCGTGCGCGATATCCGCGATCCCTTCAACCTCTTTAGCTGGTCGGTCGGTGCTGTCTATCAGCTGGCCGACGGTCATCAGCTGACTGCAGCCTTCAGCCAGGCCCAGCGGGCACCAGCGGCCAACGAACTCTATGCCAATGGCATCCATGTCGGCACTCGCTCGTTTGAGATCGGCACCGCCTATCGAGTGACGCACAGCGATGGCCAGACGGAAATCCTCAGCGATGCCAGCTTATCCAAAGCGGAAAAAGCCAACAACGTCGATTTCGGTGTGCGTGGTCAGTTGGAGAAGGTGCAGTACCAGCTGAATTTGTTCTACAACCAGATTGATGATTTTGCCTATTTAAGCAATCTGGGCTTTGAAATTGCCGGCTTTGATGCCTATCAGTACCGGCAGGACGATGCTCGTTTGCATGGCGCAGAGGCCAGTGTGCGCTGGCAGCTGGCGCCGGATCATCAGCTCAGCCTGATGGGCGATCTGGTGCGGGCCCGGCTGAGTGATGGTGGCAATTTGCCGCGCATTCCGCCGTTTCGACTGGGCGCCGAGTATCAGTTTACTGCCGATGCCTGGACGGCTCAGCTGGGAGTCATGCACCATGGCCGCCAGAACAAGGTAGCAGCCAATGAAACGCCGACCGACAGCTACACCCTGGTCGAAGCTGCAGTGAACTACCATTTCCACTGGCAGCAATGGGAGCTAATGGCCTTTGCCAAGGCGCAAAACCTGACCAATCAGCTGGCCTTTGTCCACAGCTCTTTTATCAAAGAAGACGCGCCTCTGGCTGGCCGTAATCTGACGGTAGGGATGCAGCTGCGTTTCTGAGCTTTCGGCCAAAGCGCTGCCTGTGGTATAACAGCCACAGGCAGCAAACGAAGGAGTCGCTATGGCCGGTTGGTTGGATCTTATCGCAATCCTGTGGTTTTTAACCATCTGGGTGGGTTACACCCTCTACGCCAAACGCCGGGCCAAAACCGTCAGCTGCTTGTCGTTTGAGTTGCGTCGCAAGCGCAACGACTGGATGAAACAGATGCTCAGCCGCGACAACAAAATGGCCGATGTCGGGCTGATTTCCACGCTGGAGCGCAATGTCAGTTTTTTTGCCTCCAGCACTCTGCTGGTGCTGGCGGGTTTGCTTACGGCGCTGGCGTCTGCCGATAAAATCAGTCTGGTGCTGCGCAACATTCTGCCCTGGAGTTCGCAGGCCGAAGTCTCCTTGCAACTGAAGCTGCTGTGCATCGCCCTGATTTACGTGTTTGCCTTTTTCCAGTTTACCTGGTCGCTGCGCCAATACGGCTTTGGTGGTGTTTTGATCGGGGCTGCGCCGGATGGCCGCAGCATGGAAGAGGCCGACCGTCAGGCTTATGCACTGCGCACCGCCAAAGTGATTGACCAGGCCGGCCACTCCTTTAACTATGGCCTGCGCGCCATGTATCTGTCACTGGCCGCTTTGGCCTGGTTTATCGATCCGGTATTTTTTATGATGGCGACCGTGGTGGTGGTGCTGATCATGAAGCAGCGGGAGTTTCATTCCAAGGTGCTGCATGCGCTGCGGGAGTGCTAACGGCTGAAACGCGGTTGCTGCCGTTTCAGCCAAAAAGCCTTCACTGGATCTCGAAAGCCCGAACGACGCGGTTGACGCCATCGACATGGCGGGCAATTTCGACCGCTTTGTCGGCTTCAGCCGGTGTCACCAGCCCCATTAAAAACACCTCACCATCTTCGGTCGTCACCTTGATATTGAGGCCGCTGATGTCGCTGTCGGATAAAAGCAGGGTTTTCACCCGGGTGCTGATCCAGCTGTCGCGACTGCGGGTGGACAAGGAGATGGTATTGCCGACCCGCAGTTGATTGTGCACATCGCGCACACTCTGCAAATCGCGGGCGATTTGGCCAGCCCGTTGCCGGACCTGTTCGGATTCCACCTGGCCGGTCAAAAGCACCACGCCGTTGTGGCTGGTGACATTGATGCGACCTTGCTTGTTTAAATCTTCCTGTGAAAATAGCTGACGGGCTCGCATCGCGATACCGGTGTCGTCAATCTGACTGCCCAGAGTGCGTCTGTCCTGCGCCGAGACCACGGCAGCGCCGCCACCAGCCAGCACAGCAGCGGCGCAACCTTGCAGCAGACCCAAGGTGACGAGCAAAGCCAAAATACGGTAGTGCTTCATAACTCCCCCTGTTGTGGGAAAAGGTTTAGTTCAATCAGTTCGCACAAGCAATGCAGTAAAAAGGCATAGCATTCATACACCCGGGCATGGCGGTGCGCCGGTACCCGCAGCTCGGTATCCTGTGCATTGAGCAGGCCTGATAGCTCATCGGCTCCGTCGACGGTCAGAGCAATCACGCTCATGTCGCAGGTCAGTGCTGCTTCGACCGCTTTAATCAGGCTTTGTTCGTTACCGCGCAGAGAAATGACCAGCAAAATATCGCCTTTCTGACCCAGGGCTTTCACCTGGCGTGCCAGATAGTCGCTGTTCTGGCCTGCGCCGGCATGCAGGGCACCGTGATCCGCTTGCAGTGCCAGTGCTGGCAGGCAGGGCCGCTCGGTTTCAAACTGATCCAGCAACAACTGAGCAAAGTGCTGCGCCAAAGCGGCACTGGCTCCATCACCACAGCACATGACCTTGCCCCCTTCAATCAGGCTGCTGACAATCCGAAAAGCCGCCTGTTCAATGGGCTCGGCCAGCACTTCGCTGGTGGCTATCATGGTTTGAATGGTTTCGCTAAAAAGCTGGCGAATTTTATCCTGCATTGCTGGTCCTGTTTGGGTGAGTATGAGGCTGCATGAATTTACCCTGCCTGAATGGCGCTTTGCATCCAATTGTACTGATAGGGTTCGGCACCGCTGATGGTCAGCACATCAAAGCGACAGGGGCCTTGGTGACGGCTGCGCTGCAAGTAAAGTTGAGCGGTGCGGAGTAGTTTTTGCTGCTGTCGGTGACTGATGGCGGCACTGGCCCCACCGTAGGCGTCGGAAGCCCGGTACTTCACTTCGACAAAAATCAGCTGATTGCCCTGACGCATCACCAGATCCAACTCCCCCAGTTTGCAGCTGAAGTTGCGCTCCACCGTATTCAGCCCTTGCTGTTGCAAGTACTGTTCGGCCAGTTGCTCGTAGACTGCCCCCAGGGTATTGGCCATATTAAGGTGCCTGCAAGCGTTGCAGTGCCCGCTGGCTGTAACGGGCCCAGTCCAGTTGGCGGCGAATTTGCCGCTGCGAATTCAGGCTGAGCTCGCCGGTCAGCCCCGGATGGCGCAATGCGGGCAGATGCTGTTGCTGTTTGAGCAGCCCAATCAACTGCAGGGCATCATAGCCCATGGCAAACAAGCGTTGCAGGCTTTCATCCTGGTCCGGAAACAGCTGATCAAAGTCAGTGCGCAGTGCCTGATGCTGCTGCGCGGTCAGCATCCAGGGCATTTCGGTGAAGGTCAGGCCGGCCAGATCGCGGTGATCGGTACGGTCGGCCTGAATGCTGTGGCTGCGTGAGCTGGCATAGACCGGCAGGCTGGGCGCGGTGGAGCTGACCGACACATCCAGAAATGGCTTTAATAAGCGGGTCTGGGTGGGATCGGCAATCAAGTAAACGGCATCAATGTCACGGCGGCTGTGCGGCTCCGACTCCACTTCACCTGGGATCAACTGGCTGATTTGCCGCACCCGCTGCCGGCTGGCGTCGAGCTCCAGCAGCGTTGCGATCATCGGCTCCAGCTCGTCCCGGCCGGCAAAGCTGTACAGCTCTGGCGCTGGATGACCGTACGCCTGCCACTGACGGCTGAAGTGTTGCGCCAAACGCTCGCTGCCACCGTGCTGGGCGTGGATCACCACCGGGCGACGGTAATCCCGTTGCTGGAACAGCTCCGCCAATTGGCTGGCTTCATCTTCCAGGCTGAGGCTAAAAAAGAACTGCTCACGGCTTGGATCCGTCTGCTGGCTGCTGTGATTCAAAAAGAGGGTCGGCCATGGCCAGTCGTCGGCCTGACGAACCCGGTCGACCTGAGGGCGTTGCAAGGGGCCAATGACAAAATCGATGTTCAGCGCCTTGAGCTCTTGCTGCAGGCTGCTGTTTTCTTGCTGACTGTCGATAAAAAACAGCTCGGTATCGGGGTGGTAGCGGGCTGCTGCCAGGATGCCATTTTGGATGGCTTGCGCATGAGGCCGAAGTTGGCCTTGCGAGGGCAGCAAGACGGCAACACGCTCTGGCTGGTAGGGCGTTAGCGCTGTCAAAGCCTGAATGGCCTCTGGCAGCTCCGATAAAGCCGGCATATGCGGCTGCTGTTGCTGCCAGCGGGTCAGCGCTTGTTGCAGGGCTTCTGGCTGACCGATGCTCTGGCGCACCTGCTGGCTCAGCTGGACCCAGGCCAGGGTGCGGGCGCCGGCATTGTGTCGAAGCTGCTCCAATTGTTGGCTATCCAGCTGAATCAATTGCTGCCACAGCTGATCCCAGTAGTCGGCTTCTGGTTGCTGCAGGTTGGCTTGTTGATCCCACTGCAACCACCAGTAAGCCGCTCGGGCCGGTTGCTGCAGCTGCTGGTACAGCTGTGCTGCCGCCAGGCTGTAGCTGAGCCGGGCTTCCGGCGCCAGTTGAGCGGCTTGCTGGCGCTCCACTTTTTGCAAAGCCGCCGGGTAGTGGGCTTGCTGAACCAGCGCCTGCAGCTCAATGGCGGGCAGGCGGGCATCCAGCCAGGGATCCTGTTGTTCAGCCAATTCTTTGGCGATGGCGCGCGCCAGCCTTGGGTTGGATTCTGCCAATGCCGCTTTTGCCGCTTGCAACAGCAAGTTGTGCTGCTCTGAACCCTGGCTGGCGGCGGCTTGCTGCAGCCACTGCTGCGCGCTGTAGCTTGGTTGCTCAGGTTCGGACAGCTCTGAGACTTCAGTGATCTGTTCCGGGGCCGGGGTGACCGGCGATGGCTGCTGTGCGCAGCCAACGCACACCAGACTGAACAAGCCAGCCATCAGCCATGGTTTTTGTTTGCTGCTCATCAAAATGCCCAGTACCATAGTGGAAAACTGGCACTATCTTACTGAGTCCCACTCAGAAGCTCAAACGAAAAGCGACCTTATGACCACCCAAAGCGGACAGCTCTACATTGTAGCAACCCCGATTGGCAACCTGGCCGACATCAGCCAGCGTGCCCTGGATATTCTGGCAACGGTGGATTGGATTGCGGCCGAAGATACTCGTCATTCATCCCGTTTGCTGCAGCACCACGGCATTCAAAGCAAATTAATGGCGCTGCACGATCACAACGAGCAGCAGCGTGCGGCCTCGTTGTTGGCGCTGCTGCAGCAGGGGCAGAGCATTGCCCTGATTTCCGATGCCGGCACCCCCCTGATCAGCGATCCCGGCTACAAGCTGGTGCGGCATTGTCAGCAGGCTGGCATTCAGGTGGTGCCGGTGCCAGGCCCTTGTGCGCTGATTGCCGCGCTGTCAGCGGCGGGCCTGCCGACCGACCAATTCCTGTTTATTGGTTTTTTGGCGGCGAAACAACAGCAGCGGCTGAATCAGCTGCAGGCCATTCCTGCCGGGGTTGGCACTGTGGCCTGCTATGAAACGGCGCGCCGCATTCAGGATACCTTGCTGGATGTGCAGCAAGTGTTCGGCGCAGAGCGCGAACTGGTGCTGGCCAAAGAGCTGACCAAAGCCTTCGAGCACTTTGCCCGCGGCAGCGCCGATGACATTTTGCAATGGTTGCAAGAAGACGCCAAGCGCTGCCAGGGCGAAATGGTGTTGATGATAGCGCCGACGGCCAAAGCCGACAGTGAGATCAGCGAAGCGGCTCAGCACACCCTTCAGCTTTTAATGGCAGAACTGCCCCTGAAAAAAGCCGCCGCCCTGACCGCCGAGATCCACGGCCTGAAGAAAAATGCGTTGTACCAGCATGGTTTGAGTTTGCAGCCAAAGTAGGGTGTTTGCTTGTTTTCATTCAGCATCGGGCCCTTGGCCTGATTTTGGCCCGGCAAATCAAAACGGTTACTTTCTTGACCGCACCTGTTAACTGGTGCTATTAATGGTGCCAGTTCATTGGTTGGATAATCACTATGCACGTGAAATTTTCCGAGGATGTTATTCCTCTATCAGACCTTAAAATCAATCCCGGAAAGGTGGTTGGTCGAGCGCAGGATACGCATCGGCCAATTCTGCTCACCAGTCGTGGCCGTGGTGTCGCTGTGGTGCAGGGGCTCGAGGATTATGAGAGAACTGCCGAGGAATTGCGGTTTGTAAAAGCAGTGGCGCAGGGGCTTGTGGACGTTCGCGAGGGCAACACTGTATCGTTGGAGGACGCCAAGCAAAAATTAGGCATCAAGTAAATGGAATTACGCATCGCACAGTCTGCTCTTGAAGACTTACAGACGATTCAGGAATATTACAAAGAGCAGGATGTGCGACAAATCGGTGATGATTACGTGGCTGCAATCCTCGAGCATTGCGAAATGCTCCAACTCCACCCTGATGCTGGCCGGGTTGTTCCTGAATTCAACCTGGATCATATTCGCGAATTGATTCACGCGCCATTTCGAGTTGTCTATCTCAGGCAAGCAAATGAGGTTGTGATCATACGCGTCTGGCGAAGTGAGAGGGAGCTTGAATTACCAGCCAAAGAAACATAACCGGTGATGGTGGGGGTAAAACTGGTAATTTGCTTGCTCTGTTGCAACGTGAGTTAACAATGTAAGTTCAGTTTACTTGGTTATGAAAAAGCGACCCTGAGGTGAAGCAGCGTCGACCTTGATTTGGTGCGCTGAAGGAGCATGATAATATCATACTCTTCGTGTGTCAGGAGTAGCAGCCATGAGCATGCACCGGAAAACCATCACGCTAACTGAACAGCAAGACAACTGGGTGAAAAGCCAAATTGAAAGCGGTCAATTTGGCAATGATAGCGAATACATTCGCGATCTCATTCGGAGAGATCAACAGGCGCAACAGCGTCTTTCGATGCTGAGGCAGGCCCTTGCTGAAGGTGAGTCCAGCGGGACACCCAAGCCACTTGATCTTGCTGCCATAAAAGCCGCTGGCCGTCAGCGAATGCAAACGGAAAATTCGTGATCACCTTAATTCGCGAAACCCCGCCCAAAAATAATACCTGCGCTTTGGCTGCATTTAACGTATACTGCGCGCCGAGTTGGCCAGGGCAATCGCTGCTTGCATTTGCAAGGGGAGGAAAGTCCGGGCTCCACAGGGCAGAGTGCCAGGTAACGCCTGGGCGGCGTGAGCCGACGACCAGTGCAACAGAGAGCAAACCGCCGATGGCCCGCTTGCGGGATCAGGTAAGGGTGAAAGGGTGCGGTAAGAGCGCACCGCGCGACTGGCAACAGTTCGTGGCACGGTAAACTCCACTCGGAGCAAGACCAAATAGGCCCCCTATGGCGTGGCCCGCGTTGGGGGCGGGTAGGTTGCTTGAGGTGCATGGTGACATGCATCCTAGAGGAATGGTTGCCACCCTGGAAACAGGGAACAGAACCCGGCTTATTGGCCAACTCACTTTTCCCTCCTTTGTCATGCTTTTAATCCCACTTCGTTTGGGCTCCTTACCCACTTTCCCCCACAGAATCAGTGGTTTTGCCACAGGCTGCATTTTTACTGGATCTTTCCGGCCTAATTGGCTGGGTTTTTACCTTGACAAGGGTCAGAACCGCGCCCTAAACTGTAGCATTGTGGGGATTTGTGGGTAATTGTGGATCGCGATGGATCAGATCGCGGATCTCAGGACACAACTATGCTTCGTGGCTCGTTTACACTAACAATGGACACCAAAGGCCGGATCGCGCTGCCTGCGCGCTACCGTGACTTTTTGCTGTCTGAGTGTTCCGGCCAGCTGATTTGCACCATCGATCACAAAGACCCCTGCCTGATGCTGTACCCACTGGCGGAGTGGGAAGACATTGAAGAAAAATTGAAGCGTTTGTCCAGCTTTAATGCGCAGGAATTGCGGTTAAAGCGTTTGCTGCTGGGGCATGCCTCCGAATGCGACATGGACAAAGCCGGCCGTATTTTGCTGCCTGCGCCCTTGCGCAGCCATGCCGGGCTCGAAAAAAACATCCGCCTGGTAGGCCAACTGAATAAATTTGAAATCTGGGATGAAAACCGCTGGCTGGAGCGTGTCGAAGAAGACATGGCTTTAGAGCGTGACATGCCCGCAGATACTGAACTCTCTGAACGATTACAGGACTTTGCACTGTAAATGACTGCCAGCCCTCATCTGTCCGTGTTGCTGCAGGAAGCCATCGACGGACTCGCCATAAAACCGGCCGGGATCTACCTGGACGGGACTTTTGGTCGGGGCGGACACAGTCGCCAAATTCTTGCCAGGCTCGCATCCGAGGGCCGTTTATTTGCGATCGATCGCGATCCCGCCGCCATTGCAGCTGCAGCCCCACTGCAAGCTGATCCCCGTTTTCACATTAGCCGCAGCCCTTTTGCGGCGCTGGAACTGATCTGCCAGCAACAGCACATTCACGGCCAGCTGGACGGGATTCTGCTGGATTTAGGTGTCTCCTCCCCACAATTGGATGACGCCGAACGAGGCTTTAGTTTTTTACGCGATGGCCCGCTCGACATGCGCATGGACCCCGAGAGTGGCCAGTCGGCAGCCGAGTGGCTGGCGCAGGCGGATGTTGAGGACATCAGCTTTGTGCTTAAAGCCTATGGCGAAGAAAAGTTTGCCTGGAAAATTGCCAACGCCATCGTCCGGGCCCGGGAGGAAGCTGCCATTACCCGCACCGGTCAGCTGGCCGAGCTGATAGCCAGCGTGGTGCCAAAAAGCCCGAAAGAGAAAAAACACCCGGCCACCCGCAGCTTTCAGGGCATTCGTATTTACATCAACAGCGAGCTGGAACAGGTGAAGCAGGCATTGGATGCGGCTTTGCGTGTGCTGAAACCCGGTGGTCGTTTGGTGGTGATCAGCTTTCATTCACTGGAAGACCGGCTGGTGAAGCAGTTTATGCGTCAGCACAGCAAGGCAGCCCCCATTCCACGCGGCTTGCCGCTGACCGACGACCAGCTTAAGCAGCACTTGCCACTGAAACTGATTGGCAAAGCCATTATGGCGTCGGATGACGAATTGGCCAGCAATCCGCGTGCCCGCAGTGCGGTGTTACGGATTGCAGAAAAAACCGGGGAGGGCACATGAGTCAAATTCGCCTGACCCAGGTTATTTTAGCCGACTGGCGCCGACTGCGCTGGCCGATACTGCTGCTGTGCCTCTGCGTGCTTTCGGCTTTGGCGGTGGTGCAGCTGTCGCACAGCAACCGCTTGCTGGTCAATGCGCACAACCAACTGTACCAGCAGCGGGATACGCTGGATGTTGAATGGCGCAACCTGCTGCTGGAGCAACGGGCCTTGTCCGAACACAGCCGGGTTGAAGACATTGCCAGCTCCAGGCTGAATATGCGTCGGCCAAGCGGCGAACGTGAAGTGGTGGTGACCTTGCCATGACCAGAGCCCAAACCCGACAGCACGCCAAACGCAACCAGGCCCCGGGCATCGTGGGCTGGCGTTTTATTTTTGTGATGCTGGCTTTGGCCATGGTGTTTGTGGTGCTGGTTGCCAGAGCCGCCTATCTGCAAGTGCTGGAGCCCGAGATGCTGGTGACCCAGGGGGATCTGCGCAGCTTGCGGGTGACCTCCAATACCGTGCTGCGCGGCATGATCACCGATCGTCATGGTGAAGAGCTGGCGGTCAGTGTGCCGGTGCAAGCAGTCTGGGCCGATCCCAAGGTAGTGCTGGAGCGTGGTTCCCAACAGGACGAGCGTCGTTGGCAGGCGTTGGCCGAAGGCCTGAACATGAGCACAGAGCAGCTGAACCAACGCATCGGTACTGACGAGCGGCGCCGCTTTGTCTATTTGCAGCGTCAGGTCAGCCCGGCGGCGGTCGATTATGTCCGGCGCTTAAATGTGCCCGGTATTTATTTCCGCCAGGAATCCCGGCGTTTTTATCCGGCCGGGGAAATTACCGCGCACCTGATCGGCTTTACCGACATTGACGATGTTGGGGTCGAAGGCATTGAGCGTCGTTACAACACCCTGCTGACCGGCACCGCCGGCCGCACCCTGGTCCGGCGCGATGCCAAAGGCCGCGATATTGAAGTGCTGGAGCGCGAAGATGCTCAGCCACCGCGCAATCTGCAATTAAGCATCGACCAGCGCATTCAAAGCATTGCCTACCGCGAGCTGAAGCAAGCGGTGCTGACCTATGGCGCCACATCCGGCTCGGTGGTGATTGTCGATGTGGACACCGGCGAAGTGCTGGCAATGGCCAATAGTCCATCTTTTAATCCCAACAACAGACGCAATACCCCGGTGCATCATTTTCGCAACCGGGCGGTGACCGATATGTTTGAGCCTGGCTCGACCATCAAGCCGTTGCCGATTTTAGCGGCGCTGGAGTTTGGCAGTGCCGATTTATCCACCGTCATTGATACCCGCCCTGGCATGCTGCGGGTTGGTGGCAGCTGGGTGCGGGATGTCAGCACCCGGCATGGTGAGCTGGATTTAACCGGCATTATGGCGCGCTCCAGCAACATCGGAGTGACCAAGCTGGCGTTGTCGATGCCGCATCAACATTTATTGGATCTGTACTTTTCGATGGGACTGGGCAGCGACACTGGCCTGAACCTGAGCGGGGAAAGTTCGGGCATGCTCAGTCACCGCAATCGCTGGTCCGAACACGAGCTGGCCAGCTTGTCTTTTGGTTATAACCTGTCGGTGACGGCCGTGCAGCTGGCTCGGGTGTACGCTGCTATTGGCAATGGCGGCATCTTACGGCCACTGACCATTTTAAAATCTGAGCAGGGCTTGCCCGGTGAGCGGGTGCTGTCGCCGGAGTATGCAAAGGCGATGCTGGCGATGATGGAAGCGGTGATCGAGCCGGGTGGTACTGCCACCCGTGGCCGGGTCGATGGCTACCGGGTCGGTGGCAAAACCGGCACCACCCGTAAAGCCGTGGCCGGTGGCTATGGCGATGATTATGTTGCCTCTTTTGCCGGTGTTGCGCCGATTTCCAACCCGCGCTTTGCCACCGTGGTGGTGTTAAATGAACCCGCCAGTGATTATTACCACGGCGGAGAAATTGCGGCCCCGGTCTTCGCCAACATCATGAGCGCCGTGTTGCGGCTGAAAAACATAGCCCCGGATGCCGAGCGGGTACGAATCTCACAGCGCCAGGGAGGTCGGGATGCCAGCTAATACCGCCGCCAACTGGTTGGGAGCCATCGCAGCTCATCTGGATAGCACCCCTTTGCAGCAGCTGCAAATTGACAGCCGCCAGGTCGGGCCGGGCGATGTCTTTCTGGCGCTGCCGGGCCATCAGCAGCACGGTCAGATCTTTATTGCCGATGCGTTAGAGCGCGGCGCGGCTTTGGTGCTGACCGATGCGCTCCCCGAGAACTGCAGCGACGACCGGGTGCTGTTGGTGCCGGATTTAGTCAATCAGATGCAAGCGCTGGCCAGCCAGTTCTACCGCCAGCCGGCACAAGGCATGCAGTTGATTGGCGTCACCGGCACCAATGGCAAATCCAGTACAGCCTGCTTCATTCAGCAGCTGGCGCAGCAGCTGCAGCAATCGGCGGCGCTGATTGGCACTCTGGGCTATGGCCGGCCCGGCAAGCTGACGCCTTTGCCCAACACCACGCCGCATCAGGTGGAGCTGCAAAAAATTTTCGCCCATTTTAAACAGCAGGACACCCGTTTGGTGGCGATGGAAGTGTCGTCCCATGCCATGGCGCAGGGGCGGGTCGCCGGTTTGAAGTTTGATGTGGCTGTTTTTAGCAACTTAAGCCGCGATCATCTGGACTACCATGGCACCATGGCGGCTTATGGCGCAGCCAAAGCCCGCTTGCTGACGCCCGATTACTGCCGTCAGGCGGTGGTCAACGTCTCCGATGCCTATGGCGCTGAGCTGGCTGCCAAGCTGTCGGTGCCTTACTGTGCCGTTGGCGCTCTGGACGATTGCCAGGGTCACGAGCGATATCTGGGGTACAGCCAGGTTGAAACCACGGCCACTGGCTTTCGTTGCCAGCTGCAAAGTGCCGACGGCAACTGGACGCTGAAGCTGCCCCTGATGGGCGCTTTTAACATCGACAATGCGGTGGCGGCCATGGCGGCACTCTGGCTGCAAGGCGCGGATCTGGATGCTTTGGTGGCGGCGGCTGACCGGCTCGAGGCCATTGCCGGCCGGATGGAACAATTTCATTTTCCGCATCCATTGCTGCTGGTGGTGGACTATGCCCATACCCCGGATGCCCTGGAGCTGGCGTTAACCGCGCTGCGCTCGCACTGTCAGGGGCATCTGTGGTGCGTGTTCGGCTGTGGTGGCGACCGCGACCAGGGCAAAAGGCCCATTATGGGGCAGATCGCACAGCGTTATGCCGACCGGGTGGTGATTACCTCCGACAACCCTCGGCATGAGCCGATGCTGCAAATTTGCCAGCAAATCGCCGCTGGCATGACCGATGCCGCCTGTTACCAAATTGAACCTGACCGCGAGCTGGCCATTAAGCTGGCGCTTGCAGAAGCGCAGCCGGGAGACTTGATTTTAGTGGCTGGCAAAGGCCACGAAACCTACCAACAGATTGGCGCAAGCTTCCGTGATTACGACGAGCGGGCTTACATTCGCCAATTGCAGCGGGAGATGCGCTTATGATCGCGCTGGATACAACGCAATTAGCCGCCATTACCGGCGGAGTTTTGCTCGGGGACCAGGTTGCGGTGACTTCGGTCAGCACCGACAGCCGGCGTATTGAGCCGGGCGATCTCTTTGTCGCCCTGAAAGGGGCGAGCTTTGATGGCCAGGCCTTTGTCGCCGATGTTGCCAGCAAAGGCGCCGTTGCCGCTCTGGTTCACAGTCCGCAATCCGTTGAACTGCCACAGGTGGTGGTGCCCGATACCACCATGGCGCTGGGGCAGTTGGGGGCCTGGGTCAAACAACAACTGAATCTTCCTTCGGTTGCCGTGACCGGCAGTGCCGGTAAAACCACGGTCAAAGAAATGATGGCGGCCATTTTGTCACGCCGCGGCAAGGTATTGGCCACGGCCGGTAACTTCAACAATGCCATCGGTGTGCCTTTGACACTGCTGCGCCTTGAAGCCGGGCATCAGTACGGCGTCTTTGAACTGGGTGCCAACCATCAGGGCGAAATTGCCTACACCAGTGGGCTGGTGCAGCCCGATGTGGCCATCATCACCAATGTGGCAGAGGCTCACCTGGAAGGCTTTGGCGATTTGCAGGGCGTGGCCCGGGCCAAAGGCGAGATCTTTTCAGCACTGAAACCCGGTCAGGTGGCCATTATCCCGGCTGACAGCGAGTTTACCTCCTACTGGCAAAGCCGTCTGACCCAGCAGCAGGTGATCACCTTTAGTCTGTCGGCAGAAGCCGATTACCAGGCGGTCAATGTGCAGCTGGACAGCCATGGCAATGCTGGTTTTGAGCTGGTGTGCCCGGCAGGGCGCCGCTTTATGCAGTTGACGTTGCCGGGCATGCACCACGTGGCCAATGCGCTGGCTGCTGCTGCCGGTGCCATGGCGCTGGGAGCCAGCTTGCAGGATGTGCAACTGGGACTGGCGCAAATGAGTGCGGTGCAAGGCCGTACCCAGGTGATCGAGGTGCGGCCGGACTTGCGCATCATTGATGACAGCTACAACGCCAGCGTGGGGGCGGTAAAAGCGGCCATCGACTTGCTGGTCAGCTACCCCGGGCAACGCATTCTGGTGCTGGGGGATATGGCCGAACTGGGTAGTGATGCCCGTTTGTACCACGAACAGGTGGGAAAATACGCAAAGGAGCAAGGGGTTAATCTGTTGTTCACGCTGGGCGTGCTATCACAGAGCGCCAGTGACTGTTTTAACGGTCAGGGACATCATTTCAGCGCCCGCCAGAACCTGGTGGAGCGGCTGATGCCTTTGTTAGCCCAGCAAGCCACCACTGTCCTGGTAAAGGGATCGCGCAGTGCCAATATGGAGCTGGTGGTGCAGGACTTGCTAGAACGTAGTCAGCAGGAGAAAACCCCATGCTAGTGTGGCTCGCCGAGTACCTCACACAGTACATTTCTTTTTTTAACGTCTTTAGTTATCTGACGTTTCGTTCCATTTTAGGGATCCTGACCGCTTTGCTGTTAAGCGTCTATCTCGGGCCCAAGCTGATTGCCCGGTTGCAGCGCATGCAAATTGGCCAAATGGTGCGCAACGATGGGCCTGAAAGCCATTTCTCCAAGCAAGGCACGCCCACCATGGGTGGGTTGTTGATCTTAGGCTCGGTGCTGGTCAGTACCCTGCTGTGGGCCAACCTGGCCAACAAGTATGTCTGGGTGGTGCTCTTTGTGCTGGTCAGTTTCGGCACCATTGGCTTTATCGACGATTACCGCAAAGTGATCCGTAAAGATCCGCAAGGCTTGATTGCCCGCTGGAAGTACTTCTGGCAGTCGGTATTTGCCATTATCACCGCCTTGTTTTTGTACATGACCGCCGAACAGCCCGCTGAAACGGCCTTGCTGGTCCCCTTTTTCAAGGACGTAATGCCGCAACTGGGGCTGATGTTTTTGCTGCTCAGTTATTTTGTCATTGTTGGCACCAGCAACGCCGTCAATTTGACCGATGGTCTGGATGGTCTGGCCATCGTGCCGGTGATTATGGTGGCGGCAGCATTTGCGGTCATTGCCTACGCCAGCGGCAATGTGGTGTTTTCCGAGTACCTCAATATTCCGCATTTGCCCCATACCAGTGAGCTGGTGGTGCTCTGCTCGGCCCTGATAGGGGCCGGAATGGGTTTTCTCTGGTTCAATACCTATCCGGCGCAGGTGTTTATGGGCGATGTCGGCTCGCTGGCGCTGGGAGCGGTGTTGGGGGTGATTGCCATTTTGGTGCGGCAGGAGTTGATTCTGTTCATTATGGGTGGGGTCTTCGTGATGGAAACTCTGTCGGTGATTTTGCAGGTGGGGTCCTTTAAGTTGCGGGGGCAGCGGATTTTCCGGATGGCACCCATTCATCATCATTACGAATTAAAGGGCTGGCCAGAGCCGCGGGTGATTGTGCGGTTTTGGATTTTATCGGTAATTTTTGTGCTGGTGGGTCTCGCCACCCTGAAGCTTAGGTAACAACGCATGCTGACGACTTGGCAACAGAAACGCATCGCAGTCTTGGGGCTTGGCCTGTCGGGTCAGGCCACGGTGCGTTTTTTGCTGCAGCATGGCATCCGACCGGTGTTGATGGACAGTCGGCGCAAGCTGACAGGACTCGACAGCTTGCCATTGGATAAAACCGATGGTGTCTACCTGGGCGAGTTTGATGCCAATCGTCTGGCACAGATGGACGTGCTGCTGGTGAGTCCCGGATTGGACTTGCGCCACCCGGCCATTCGCTTTGCGATGGCGCAGGGGGTTGAAGTCATCGGTGATGTCGAACTATTTGCCCGTTGCAATCAAAAGCCGGTGCTGGCCATTACCGGCTCCAATGGCAAGTCCACCGTCACCAAAATGGTTGAAGCCATTTTGCAGTACAGTGGCATCAAGGCGCTGGCGGCCGGCAACATTGGTTTGCCGGTGCTCGACGCCTTGCAGCAAACGGATGCCGAGGTCTTTGTGCTGGAGTTGTCCAGTTTTCAGCTCGATAGCACCCACAGCTTGCAAACTCTCGCCAGCACGGTGCTGAATGTTTCCGCCGATCATCTGGATCGCTACCCGTCGATGCAGGCCTATTGCCAGTCCAAGCAAAGCATTTACCGGCATTGCCGGTTTGCTTTTTACAACCGAGCCGACCAGAACACCCAGCCGCAGCAGCGGGTCGATGCCGCCCACAGTCTGGGGCTGGATGCCCCGGAAGAGGCCGATGGCTATGGCATTGCTGAGCGGGCGGGTCAGGATTATCTGATGTTGGCCGGCAGTGAGCTGATGCCGGTCAGCCAGTTGTCCCTGCTTGGGCGGCACAATCAATACAATGCGCTGGCCGCTGCGGCGCTGAGCCTGACGGCGGGTGCTGATTTTGCCAGCATTCGGCATGTTCTCAGTCAGTTTGAAGGTCTGGCGCACCGCTGTCAGTTGGTGCATCAGCACAATGGCATCCGCTGGGTCAATGATTCCAAAGCCACCAACATCGGTGCCACCTTAGCGGCGCTGGATGGGGTACGAGCCATGGTGCCGGGTCAGTTAATTTTGCTGGCCGGTGGCGATGGCAAAGGCCAGCAGATGGCGGAGTTGACCGAGGCACTGCAGCAGCAGGTCGACCAGCTGATTACCTTTGGTCAGGATGGGCCGGCCATTGCGGCTCTGAAAGCCGGCAGCTATCAGGTGGCGAACTTAGCCGCTGCGGTGCATCAGGCGGCGGCTCTAGCCAGACCTGGCGATCTGGTGCTGTTGTCGCCAGCCTGCGCCAGTCTGGACATGTTCAGCAACTACCAGCAACGGGGTGAGTTGTTCGCCAAAATAGCCAGGGAGGTAGGCCGATGAATCTGCAGGCACTGCCCTGGATGCCCAGGTTACAGCAATTGCTGGCTCGTCCCGACGAGCCTCGTGATTACGACAGTTTCCTGTTGCTGCTGCTGTTGTCCTTGCTGGCGATTGGGGTGGTGATGGTTAACAGCGCCTCGGTGCCGGTGGCTGAGCGCTTGTTCGGCAACCCACTGCACTTTACCATCCGCCATTTGATTTATCTGGGCCTGGGCGGCACTTTGGCGGTGCTGGTGCTGAATGTACCGGTGCAGCGCTGGCACCAGGGCAATCTGCTGTTGCTGGCATTGGCAGTTGCCGGTTTGCTGGCGGTGCTTATTTTTGGCCGTACTGTCAATGGTGCCACCCGCTGGTTGGCTTTGGGGCCCATCAGCATCCAGCCGGCCGAGCCGGCCAAGTTATTCTTCTTTGTTTATCTGGCCAGCTATCTGGTGCGGCGTCACGAAGAGGTGCGGGAAAATATCAAAGGCTTTGCCAAGCCGATGCTGGTGTTGCTGGTGCTGTCGGTGTTGCTGTTGTTGCAGCCCGATATGGGCACGGTGATTGTGATGTTCGCCACCGCTCTGGTGTTGCTGTTTTTGGCGGGCGCCAAATTGTGGCAGTTTATCGTGCTGTCGCTGACGGGCGTGAGTGCGGTGCTGTTTTTGATTGTCTACAGCGAGTACCGCTGGCGCCGGGTCACCGCTTTTCTGGACCCCTGGGCCGATCCTTTTGGCAGTGGCTACCAGTTAACCCAGTCGTTGATGGCCTTTGGCCGCGGTGGTTTCAGTGGTCAGGGGCTGGGCAACAGCATTCAGAAGCTGGAGTACCTGCCAGAAGCGCACAACGACTTTATTTTTGCCATCATCGCCGAAGAAACCGGCTTCATCGGTGTTTTTGCTGTGCTGGCATTGCTGTTTTTGCTGGTGGCCAGATTGCTCTGGATTGGTCGTCAGGCCATGCTGAAGCAGATGCATTTTCATGGCTTTCTGGCACTGGCCATGGCCATTTGGTTTGGCTTTCAGACTGCCGTCAATATTGGCGTGGCCAGTGGCGTGTTGCCAACCAAAGGCCTGACCTTGCCCTTTGTCAGCTCGGGTGGCAGCAGTTTGATTATTATGTTGATGGCAGCAGCTTTAGTGCTGCGGATTGATTTTGAAGTTCGGATGGAAGGCAAGCATGCCATCAACCGTGGAGGGCGCAGCACATGACTGCAACAGCGCCCACTGTGTTGTTGATGGCCGGCGGTACTGGTGGTCATATTTTCCCGGCGCAGGCACTGGCCGAAGAGCTGGCCGGTCGCGGTTGGCAGATCCACTGGCTGGGGACGGCCGATCGAATGGAAGCAACACTGGTGCCGGAACTGGGCTGGCCTTTTCACAGCATTCGGGTGCGGGGACTTCGTGGCAAAGGCATTGGTTCATTGCTGACGGCACCCTGGATGTTGTTTAGCGCGCTCTGGCAAGCCGGGCGACTGCTGCGTCAGTTGCAGCCTGATTTGGTGGTGGGCTTTGGCGGTTATGCCAGTGGTCCGGGTGGTCTGGCGGCCTGGTTGGCGCGCACCCCATTGCTGATTCATGAACAAAATGCGGTGGCAGGCACCACCAACCGCTGGCTGGCCCGGCTGGCACGCCAGGTGTTGGTCGCTTTTCCGCAAGCCTTTGCCGGACACCGCAAGCAGCGGTTGGTTGGCAATCCGGTCCGCCGGGCTTTGGTCGGGGTGAAAGCGGACCAGGCCTTGGCAGCGCATCCGGAGCTACGGGTGCTGGTGGTGGGCGGCAGTCTGGGCGCCAAAGTATTGAATCAGCAACTGCCCGCTCAGTTGGCCACCTTAAGCCAGAGTTGGGCGGTGCAGGTACGGCATCAAACTGGTCCTGCTATGCAGGCCGAGGTGCAGCAGCAGTATCAACAGCTTCAGAGCAGTCAGTTCGCTGGTGATGCTGTGGCCTTTATCGAGGATATGGCTGAGGCCTATCGCTGGGCCGATGTGGTGATTTGCCGGGCAGGCGCCCTGACGGTCAGTGAAGTGGCCGCTGTCGGCATTGCTGCTATTTTTGTGCCCTTGCCACATGCCATTGATGACCATCAGACGGCCAATGCCAACTGGCTGGTACAGCAAGATGCTGCCTTGCTGTTGCCTCAGCAGCAACTGGAGGACGGTGGTTTGGTTGCCTTGCTGCAACCTTTACTGGCCGATAAAAACAGCTTAGCGCAACTGGCGGCCAAGGCCCGTCAGTGTGCAACCGACCATGCAGCCAGCCACTTGGCGGATCTGTGTGCGCAACAACTGGGAGCTCGGGTATGAATAAAGCAGTATTACCAAAGCACAGTCAGGCCATGCGTCGCATTGGCCGAATTCATTTTGTCGGCATCGGTGGGGCTGGCATGGGCGGTATTGCCGAAGTCTTGCTCAATGAAGGCTACAGCGTCAGTGGCTCCGACATTGCGCCCAGTACTGTGGTCGAGCGGTTGATTTCACTGGGCGCCGATGTTCGTTTTGGCCACGATGCCGATCACATTCAGGGTGTCAGTGTCGTGGTGGTGTCCAGCGCCATCGCCAAAGACAACCCGGAAGTGGTCGCGGCATTAAGCCAGCGAATTCCGGTGATCCGCCGGGCCGAAATGCTGGCCGAGCTGATGCGTTTTCGCCATGGCATTGCCATTGCCGGCACCCATGGCAAAACCACCACCACCAGCTTACTGGCGTCAATTTTTGCCGAGGCCGGTACCGATCCGACCTTTGTGATTGGTGGTTTGTTGAATTCCGCTGGCAGCAATGCCCGGCTTGGCACAGGCCCCTACCTGATTGCCGAGGCCGATGAGAGCGATGCCTCTTTTTTGCATTTGCAACCGATGGCGGCGGTGATCACCAACATTGAGCCGGATCACATGGACACCTATGGCGGCGACTTCGAGAAGCTTAAAGCCACCTACGTCGAATTTTGCCACAATCAGCCGTTTTACGGCGTGGTGGTGGCCTGTTTGGATGATGACGTCATCCGCGAGCTGATACCGGCCATCGGCCGTCCGATTTTGACCTATGGCTTTAGCGACGATGCTGATTACCGCATCAGCCAGTTTCAGCAACAAGGTGCCCGCAGTCAGTTTGTGGTGACAGACCCCCAACAGCAAAGCTGGCACATCGAGCTGAACTTGCCGGGCCGTCACAATGTGCTCAATGCCACCGCCGCCTTTGCGCTGGCGCAGGATGAAGGCATCGACGAGCAAGCCATTTTAACGGCACTGCACAATTTTGAAGGCATTGGCCGGCGTTTTCAGCAGTACGGTGAATTTGAGACCGGTCAGGGCCGGGTGCTGATGATTGATGATTACGGCCATCATCCGACCGAAGTGGCGGCCACTATTGCCGCGGCCCGCAACGCCTGGCCCGATCGCCGGTTGGTGATGGCTTATCAGCCGCACCGGTACAGCCGTACCCGCGATCTGTACGAAGATTTTACCCAGGTGCTGTCCGGGGTTGATCAGCTGCTGTTGCTGGATGTCTATGCCGCCGGGGAGCAGCCCATTCCGGGTGCGGACAGCAAAAGCCTTTGCCGGTCCATCCGGGCCCGTGGTCAGGTGGACCCGATTTATGTTGCCCCGCCGCAGCAGTTGGGGCCGGTGCTGGCCGATGTGCTGCAAGATGGCGATGTGCTGTTAACTCAGGGCGCCGGTAACATTGGCGCATTGGCGCGGGATTTGGCCGCCAAAAAACTGGATTGCGAGCGATTAAAGCAGGCGGAGGAGACACTATGAGCCGTTTTGGTCGGGTCGCGGTTCTGTTTGGTGGGAGCTCTGCCGAGCGCGAAGTTTCGCTGCGCTCCGGGCAGGCGGTGCTGCAGGCACTGCTGCAAAGCGGCGTTGATGCTTATGGCTTCGACCCCAAAACCCAGCCCTTAGCGGAGCTGGCCGCAGAGAAACCGGATCGGGTCTTTATTGTGCTGCATGGCCGAGGTGGTGAAGATGGCAGCATGCAGGGCGCTTTGCAGTTGCTTGGCTTGCCTTACACCGGCAGCAAGGTTTTAGGCTCGGCACTGGCGATGGACAAAGTGCGCTGCAAATGGTTGTTCCGGGCGCAGGGCATTGCCACCGCAGATTTTCGGGTGCTGCACACTGCCAGCCAGGCCACCCCAGCCTTGTTGGCTGAGCTTGGCGGCAAAGTCATGGTGAAGCCTTCCTGTGAAGGCTCGAGCATTGGCATGAGTGTCGCTGACAGCGACGCCAGCTTGCAAGCGGCGGTGACCGAAGCACTGCGCTACGACAGCAATGTGCTGGTTGAGCGCTGGATCCAGGGGCGGGAGCTGACGGTGGCCGTGTTGGGTGAGCAGGTGTTGCCGGTGATTGAGATGCGCACCCCGCACAGCTTTTACGATTACAACGCCAAGTACCAGGCCTCGACCACCCAATACTTGTGTCCGGCACCCATTGATGCAGCCTTAACCGAGCAAGTGCAGCAGCTGGCCTGGCAAGCCTTTGATGCGGTCGGTGCCAGTGGCTGGGGCCGGGTCGATTTTATGTTGGATCAGCAGGGAAATCCTTATGTGCTGGAGGTCAATACCGTGCCGGGCATGACAGAAAAATCCCTGGTGCCGATGGCTGCTAAAGCGGCCGGACTGAGTTTTCAACAGCTGGTACTTGAGGTACTGGCGCAAACGGAGCAGGCAAACGCATGACACAGCGGTCCAGCCCAACACAAAACCACCGTACCTGGCTTGCCGGGCTGGTGTTTTTTGTGCTGTCGTTGCTGGCGCTGGCCTGGGGCGGCTGGCAGTTGAAGCTCTACGTTGAGCGGCAACAAACCACCCCCATCGCCCAGGTTCGTTTGTTTGGGGATTTTCAGCATATTGAGCCAAACAGGCTGCAGCAACGGCTGC
This sequence comes from Alkalimonas delamerensis, assembly GCF_030717955.1. NCBI lineage: Bacteria > Pseudomonadati > Pseudomonadota > Gammaproteobacteria > Alkalimonas > Alkalimonas delamerensis. The sequence continues at coordinate 138,080 of NZ_JAUZVY010000003.1, forward strand.
ACCAGCAGTATGTTGGCAATATTTTTCGGGTGGATGTAGCAGAGGTGCAGCAGTTCCTGCTGCAGCAGCCGTGGGTGTATCAGGTCGCCGTGCGCAAACAATGGCCGGACACCCTGGTGGTGGTAGTGACAGAGCAGCAACCGGTGGCCATTTGGAATGACAATCAATTACTCAACCGGCAGGGCGAGCTGTTTAGCGCACCGCTGGACCAGTTGATGGCCGAACTCCCGGAGCTGACAGGCCCCACCGGCAGCGAGCAGGATGCCCTTGCTATGTTCCGTCACATTGAGCAGTTGCTGAATTTGCATCAGCTCAGCGCCGAACGATTGGAGCTAAGCGAACGCTTCGCCTGGCAAATCGAGCTGAGCAATGACATCCGGCTGCGGCTTGGACGGCAGCAGACGGTGCCACGGGTGCAGCGCTTTTTAGAATTGTACCCGGTGTTGCAGCAGCACAGCGATGCGACCATCGCCGAGGTGGATTTGCGGTACGACACCGGGGTTGCTGTACGTTTCAGCCCATTAGAACAGAAGAGTAAAGCATGACGAAGTCGTTGGATCGGGAAATGATAGTGGCACTGGATATCGGCACGGCACAATGCAAAGCCGTGGTGGGCGAAGTGACGCCGGATCAAAAGCTCAGCATTGTTGGGGTTGGCACTCACACCACCCGCGGTATGGACAGAGGCGGTGTCAACGATTTGAATCTGGTGATGCAGTCGGTGCAGCGTGCCATCAACGAAGCTGAGCTGATGGCAGATTGTCAGGTCTCCTCGGTCTACCTGGGGATCAGCGGCAAACACATTCGCTGCCAGAACGAAAGCGGTATGGTGCCGATAGGCGATACCGAAGTGACAGCCGACGACGTCGCCAGCGTGATCCATGCCGCCAAATCGGTGCCGATTTCTGCCGAGCGGCGGATGCTGCACGTGCTGCCGCAGGAGTTTTCGGTCGACATGCAAGAAGGCATCAAGAGCCCGGTCGGCATGTCGGGCGTGCGGATGGAAGCCCGCGCTCACATTATTACCTGCGCCAACGACATGGCGAAAAACATTGAAAAGTGTGCCGAGCGTTGTGGGCTGAAAGTCGATCAGCTGATCTTCTCGGCCCTGGCGTCGAGCTACGCGGTGCTGACTGAAGATGAAAAAGAGCTGGGAGTCTGTGTGGTGGATATGGGCGGTGGCACCATTGATATTTCGGTCTACACCAATGGCGCTGTGCGCCATACCGCCGTGGTGCCGGTCGCCGGCAATCAGGTCACCAGCGATATTGCCAAAATCTTCCGCACCCCCATCAGCCATGCCGAAGACATCAAAGTGCAGTACGGTTGTGCGCTGCGCAGCATGGTCGGCAAAGAAGAAAGCATTGAAGTACCCAGTGTCGGCGGACGCCCGGCGCGCAGTATGTCGCGCCATACCCTGGCCGAAGTGATTGAACCGCGCTACCAGGAGTTGTTCGAGCTGGTGCTGGAAGAAATTCGCAGCAGTGGCCTGGAAGAGCAAATTGCCGCAGGCGTAGTGCTGACCGGTGGCGCCGCCAAGATTGAAGGTGCGGTCGAGTTTGCCGAAGATGTGTTCCAAATGCCGGTTCGGTTGGGGCACCCGATGCAGGTCACCGGCTTAAAAGATTACGTGCAGGACCCGGCTTACGCCAGCGTGGTCGGCCTGTTGTTGTACGGGCTGGAAAATCAGCAGCAAAGCAAAGCTGCAGCCAGCCCGAAAGATACCGTCAGTGGCCTGGTGAAAAAGCTGGCCAGCTGGTTTAAAGGTGAGTTTTAACGGCAGCTTCGGCTGCCAGCGGGTTGTTGTCACAAAGCCCACTATGGATCCGCCGGTCGTTGGCTGAACTCAACACAACGACTGAACGAAAAAGCAAAAAACGGAGAGAGAGCAATGTTTGAATTAATGGATAGCCACAGCGAAGAAGCTGTCATCAAAGTGATTGGTGTTGGTGGTGGCGGCGGCAACGCCGTCGAGTACATGGTCGCCAGCAACATCGAAGGGGTGGAGTTTATTGCCGCCAATACCGATGCCCAGGCGCTGCGTAATTCCTCGGCCAATGTCACACTGCAACTGGGGGCTGCGGTCACCAAGGGGCTGGGTGCAGGGGCCAACCCGGATATCGGTCGGCGCTCGGCAGAAGAAGACCGCGAAACCATCAAAAAGACCATTCAAGGTGCCGATATGGTGTTTATCGCCGCCGGCATGGGCGGGGGTACCGGGACTGGCGCTGCGCCTGTGGTGGCCGAAGTTGCCCGCGAATTGGGGATTCTAACCGTCGCCGTGGTGACCAAGCCGTTTCCTTTTGAAGGCAAAAAACGCACCGCCTTTGCCGATGACGGCATTCTGGAGCTGAGCAAGCACGTCGACTCCCTGATCACCATTCCAAACGACAAGCTGTTAAAAGTGCTGGGCAAAGGCACCAGTTTGCTGGATGCTTTTAAAGCGGCCAACAACGTGCTGTTGGGGGCGGTGCAGGGCATTGCCGAGCTGATTACCCGTCCGGGTCTTATCAACGTCGACTTTGCCGACGTCCGTACCGTGATGTCTGAGATGGGCACCGCCATGATGGGCACCGGCACTGCGTCAGGCTCAGACCGGGCTGAAGAAGCCGCCGAGCAAGCCATTTCCAGCCCCTTGCTGGAAGACATCGATTTGTCAGGTGCCAAAGGCATCCTGGTCAACATTACGGCTGGCCTGGATATCAGCATTGAAGAGTTCGAAACCGTCGGTAATGCGGTTAAGGCCTTTGCGTCTGAAAATGCCACTGTGGTGGTGGGCGCGGTGATCGACCCGGAAATGTCCGAAGAGCTGCGGGTGACTGTGGTCGCGACCGGTATCGGCGCTGCACGTCGGCCAGATATCAGCCTGGTAGCCAATCCGCGTGCCGAAGTGGCTGCGCCTGTGTACCGGACTGCCGGTGGCAATACCGCCCAGCAAATGCAAACCGAGGCGGTGGCACAGCCAAAAGTTCAGGCTGAGCAGCGCACGGAGCAGAAGCCTGCGCAGGATATCTTTGATATTCCAGCTTTTTTGCGCAAGCAGGCTGATTAAAAAAAGCGATTCATTTGCGGCGTGCTATTAGGATTCTGCGATTTGAGTTCATCGCAGGTTCAGTTAAGCTTGGCATAATTGTTAACATATGCTATGCTGCGCGGCCGCGTAAGTTGTTCAAATTTTGAACTGGAAACGACTATGATCAGACAACGTACTATCGCACAAACCGTCCAGTCGGTTGGGGTTGGCCTGCACAAGGGTGAAAAGGTCACGCTCACTCTCCGGCCTGCGCCTGATCACACCGGGATTATTTTCCGGCGGGTTGACCTGGATCCGATTGTCGACTTTAAACTCAACCCTGAAATGGTTGGGGATACTGTGCTCTGTACTTGTCTGATCAATGACGAAGGCGTTCGTCTGTCCACCACCGAGCACTTGATGGCGGCCATTGCCGGTCTTGGCATTGACAACCTGATTGTGGAAGTGGATGCGGCCGAAGTACCGATTATGGATGGCAGCGCCAACCCTTTTATTTATCTGCTGTTGGAAGCCGGTGTCAGCGAGCAAAAACAAGCGAAGAAGTTTATTCGCATTAAGCGCGCAGTGCGGGTAGAAGACGGTGATAAATGGGCCGAGTTTAAGCCACACAACGGTTTTAAACTGGATGTGGCCATCGACTTTGATCATCCGGTAATCGCCGGTACCCAGCAGCGTCTGAAAATGGACTTCTCTGCTGCCAGTTTTATCAAAGACATCAGCCGGGCCCGGACCTTTGGTTTTATGCAGGATATTGAGTACCTGCGTGCCAACAATCTGGCGCTGGGCGGCAGCTTTGACAACGCCGTGGTGCTGGATGAATACCGGGTGCTGAATCAGGATGGCTTGCGTTACGACGATGAATTCATCAAGCACAAGGTGTTGGATGCTATCGGCGATTTGTACATGGCCGGCTACAGCATTCTGGGTGAATTTAAAGCCTACAAAACCGGTCATGCGCTGAACAACAAATTGTTGTGTGCCATGCTGGCCGATCAAAGCAGCTGGGAGTTCGTCACCTTTGAAGACGACGCCAAGATGCCAATTTCCTTTTTGGCACCCCAACTGGCGTAACAGCGCTGCAACTTTTAAAAAACCAGCTTCGGCTGGTTTTTTTTAGCGCTGGCGACGCTGAATTAAGCCTTCGATTTTGTCTTTCAGTGGGCCAGAGCAGGCGTCGGCCAGTTGCTGCAAGCGTTGACTGGCTTGCTGGCTGTTGGCGGCCACCTCGTGTTTGGCAGCTGGTTGCGGCGGTCGGATACTGGCTTTGGGGGTGATGTCGATATCGAGCCCGGCTAAATCAGGCAAGATTTTTTGGCGGAAATTGTCTAAAATGGCGTCGCGCTGCATTTTGACCCGGGTTGCCCAGGCGGCTGACTGGCACAGGATTACGGCCCGGCCTTGATGGATGCGTGCTACCTGGCAGCCATGCTGTTGTTGTCCCAGCAGCTGATGCAGCAGCTGGTTTAATTGCTGCAGCTGAGTGAAGTTCTGCTGGCGCTGCAACAACGGCAATTCAGCCATCAGCTGGTTGAGTTGGGCGGGTTTTTGTGAGTAACGGGCCATCAGAGTATCGTTAAAACGAGCTTGTCTTAGTCTAGCATGAATGGTCCGGCATGCATGGCTTTTTGCTGCCAACGGTTGAAACGAGCGCAGGCTGACTCCATATCCTCAACCATGCTTCATGCTGGCCCGTTCACGCTTAGGCCCAAGGCTGTTGAATCGGCTATAGACATCTGCGGCATAGATGGGTAATGTCAGCCGCGGATGAAAAAATAAAATCGAATTGAATGGTAACCACAACATGTTTGGAAAATTATTCACCAAATTGATCGGCAGTCGCAATGACCGTTTCCTGAAAAAACTGCAAAAAAAAGTCGACGACATCAATGCGCTGGAAGCTCAGTTTGAAGCCTTATCCGATGCTGATCTCAAAGCCAAAACTGCTGAATTGAAGCAATTGGTGGCAGATGGTGCCAGTCTGGATGATGTGCTGGTTGCAGCCTTTGCCACTGTGCGTGAGGCCAGCAAGCGGGTCTTTAAAATGCGCCACTTTGATGTGCAGCTGATCGGGGGCATGGTGTTGCATCAGGGCCGGATTGCCGAGATGCGTACCGGTGAAGGGAAAACCCTGACCGCGACCTTGCCGGCCTACCTCAATGCTTTAAGCGGCGACGCTGTTCATGTCATTACCGTCAATGACTACCTGGCACGACGCGATGCAGCAACCAATGCTCCTTTGTTTGAGTTTCTGGGACTGACGGTCGGCGTCAATGTGCCTGGCATGCACCCACAGGAAAAGCAGCAGGCCTATCAGGCCGACATCACCTACGGTACCAACAACGAATTTGGCTTTGATTACCTGCGGGACAACATGGCCTTCTCGGCCAAAGAGCGGGTCCAGCGCAAGCTGGCTTTTGCCATTATTGATGAAGTCGACTCCATTTTGATCGACGAAGCCCGGACGCCGTTGATCATTTCTGGCCCGGCCGAAGACAGTTCCGAGCTGTACAAGCAGATCAACTTGCTGGTGCCTAAGCTGGAGAAGCAGGAAAAAGAAGACGAGGAAGGGGTCGAAGGCGATGGCCACTTCACCATCGACGAAAAAGCCCGTCAGGTCTATCTGACTGAGTTGGGTCAAATCCGGGTCGAAGAAATGCTGAAAGAGCATGGCCTGATCCAACCGGATGACCACCTGTTCTCCGCCGCCAACATTACTTTATTGCACCATGTGTATGCGGCGCTGCGGGCGCACAACCTGTTCAAAAAAGATGTCGATTACGTGGTGAAAAACGGTGAGATTGTCATTGTTGACGAACACACCGGTCGTACCATGGAAGGCCGACGCTGGTCGGAAGGTTTGCACCAAGCGGTGGAAGCCAAAGAAGGCGTGAAGATCCAGAATGAAAACCAGACGCTGGCGTCCATTACCTTCCAGAATTATTTCCGTTTGTACGACAAGCTGGCCGGCATGACCGGTACTGCCGATACCGAGGCCTTTGAGTTCCAGCAAATTTATGGTCTGGAAACCATCGTCATCCCCACCAACAAGCCGATGGTGCGTCAGGATTTGCCTGATTTGGTGTATCTGACTGCGACCGATAAATACCAGGCGATCATTGAAGACATCAAACAAAGCCGTGATGCCGGTCGTCCGGTTTTGGTGGGTACCGCCTCCATCGAAAGCTCCGAGTACCTTTCCGGTCTACTGAACAAAGGCAAAATCAAGCACCAGGTTCTGAATGCCAAGTTCCACGCCAACGAAGCGCAAATCATTGCACAGGCCGGTCAGCCGGGCACCGTGACCATTGCCACCAACATGGCGGGTCGGGGTACCGATATTGTGTTGGGCGGCAACCTGCAGGCCGAAATTGCTGCGCTGGAGAACCCAACCGAAGAGCAGCTTGCCAAACTGACCGCCGAGTGGCAACAGCGTCACGATGCGGTGATTGAAGCCGGTGGTTTGCACATCATTGCAACCGAACGTCATGAGTCACGCCGCATCGACAACCAGCTGCGTGGTCGTTCCGGCCGTCAGGGCGATCCGGGCTCATCGCGCTTTTACCTGTCGCTGGAAGATCCACTGATGCGCATTTTCGCCTCGGATCGGATGGCCGGCATGATGCGCAAACTGGGGATGGAAGAAGGCGAGGCCATCGAACACCCCTGGGTCAGCCGCGCCATTGAAAATGCCCAGCGCAAAGTGGAAGCCCGCAACTTCGATATTCGTAAGCAACTGCTCGAATTTGACGATGTCGCCAATGATCAGCGTAAAGTGGTTTACGAGCAGCGCAACGAGCTGATGGACAGCGAGGACATTGCGGAAACCATCCAGGTGATCCGCAGCGATGTGATGGACTCAGTCATCAGCCAGTACATTCCGCCGCAGTCGCTGGATGAGTTGTGGGATATTCCAGGGCTGGAGCAGCGGTTAAAAGCCGACTTCTCGCTGGAGCTGCCCATTGCGCAGTGGCTGGCCGATGACAACAAGCTGTACGAAGAAAAGCTGCGTGAGCGCATTCAACAAGAGGTAGAAACGGCCTATCAAGCCAAAGAGCAGCAGGTGGGGCCACAGGTGCTGCGCCAGTTCGAAAAAGCCATCATGCTGCAGAGCCTGGATACGCACTGGAAAGAGCATCTGGCTGCCATGGACCATTTGCGTCAGGCCATTAATTTGCGTGGCTATGCCCAGAAGAACCCGAAGCAAGAGTACAAGCGCGAGTCGTTCGAGCTGTTCTCCCAGATGCTGGATAACCTGAAGCTGGATGTGGTCAGCGTGTTGTGCCGGGTGCAGGTACGGGCAGCCGAAGATGTCGATGCGGTGGAAGAACAACGTCGCAAGGCCGACTCGGTGCCGCATCAGTACCAGCACGATGAAGCCGAGCAGGTGGGTGGCAGTGCGCCTGCTCAGCCGCAAGGCCCGGTGGTGCGCGATGGTGTCAAAGTCGGCCGCAACGATCCTTGCCCTTGTGGCTCGGGCAAAAAATACAAGCAGTGCCACGGCAAGCTGAGCTAATGACAGCTGCTGTGGTCAATCAGGGGCCTGGTGCCCCTGTGCTGCATGTGGCTGTGGGCGTGATTGTACGGCAGCAGCAAGTGCTGCTGAGCTTGCGCGCCAAACATCAGCATCAGGGCGACAAGTGGGAGTTCCCGGGTGGCAAGGTGGAAGCTGGAGAAAGTGTCCAGCAGGCGCTGCACCGTGAACTGGCCGAAGAATTGGCCATTGCGGTGCAAAGTGCCCGTCCGCTGATGGAGGTACGGCATGCCTATCCGGAGCGGACGGTGCTGCTTGATATCTGGCTGGTGGATGGGTTTTCAGGCGAGCCGGCAGGACAGGAGGGGCAGCCGGTGCGCTGGTTTGCCATTGATTCCTTGCATCAACTGACCTTCCCCGATGCCAATCAAGCCATTGTCGAACGGCTGCAGCAACTTAGTCTTTAAAGAAAGCGTTGTCCTGCTCCATCATCTCTGCTTCAAGCTCTGCTAAGTACGCCTCCCCAAGCTCGGGGTTGACCGGTGATTTATCCGGGATCCGGTGGTTTTCCGCCGCCCAGTCGCCCAAATCAATCAACTTGCAGCGCTCGCTGCAAAAGGGACGAAAAGGGGACTCGGGACTAAAGACCACCTTGCTTTGGCATACCGGGCAATCGACAGTGGGCTGCTTCATTGGAAAGACTCTGCTGCTAAAATCTACCGCAATTTTAACAGCAAGCTAGGGCGAATGGGATGGTTTTCTCGCTGGCCAGCCGGCCATTGGCATCGCTTAATTGCATAAAGCGAATAGCAAAACGGTATTTGTTGCCACTGACGGTGGGGTAAACCCCAAGCGCACTGTCGTACTTCAAGCGCAACAACTCATACTGATCGGTGGTATTCTGGTAGAAACCATTCACGGCTTCCAGCTGTTGAAACTGACCCCGCTCACGGGCAAAGGTCAGCACAAAATCGATGCTTTGCCGGCTAAGCTCGATTTGATCGAGCCATTTCTGCTGACTGAGTGACTGCTCTGCCTGCGGCTGGTGACACCAATAATGCAGCTGCGGCACATCAAAGGCACAGGCCCCACCTGGCATGGCAAAGCGCTGCCGAATGGGGGCTAAAAAGGCATCGTCTTTGAAGGGGCTGCCCAGTTTGCCACTGCGGTTCAGCTCACTTTGCAGCCGCACTGCTTTTTGCAGCATCTGCTGCAGGGCATCGTTGGATACCGAGGGGTGCTTGGACCAGGTTACCAAAGCCTGCTCACAGCGCTCAATGTCTTTCAGCAAGTCTGGTCGCACATCACTGCGTTCCAGCACATCCAGCAAGGCAAAAAAACTGGTAAAGAAAGCCTGTTGCCGGGCACTCTGGTCGGCTGCTTCCGATGCCTGGGCGTGGTACTGCACCTGACGCAGTAAATGCTCAAGCCGCAAATAGGTGCGAACTTTTTCGTTTAAAGGATGTTCATACAATACATCAGTCATGGTGCTTGGTGGTACCCTTGGCTTTGTCTGCTGCCAGCGCCAGATAGCGCTGATGCAGTTGTGCGACCTGTGCTTCAATCTGCGCCGGCTCTGCACTGTTATCGATCACGTCGTCGGCTGCCGCCAAGCGCTCTTCGCGGCTGACTTGAGCTGTCATAATGGCGGCTACTTGTTGTTCAGACCCGCCATCGCGCAGTAAAGTTCGTTGCAGTTGCAGCCTTTGTGGAACATCCACCACCAGCAGCCGGTCAACCCGGCTTTGCAGTTGGTTTTCCAGCAGCAAGGGCGCCACCATCAAGACATAAGGCGAGCGCGCTCTGGCCAGCTGCTGCTGCATTTGCTGGCGGATGATTGGGTGCAGCAACTGATTCAACCAGGCTTTGTCGTCGGGTTGGCTAAAGACCCGTTGCCGCAGCGCGGCGCGGTCCAGTTGGCGGTCGGGTTGCAAGATGCCGGTGCCAAAGTGGGCGACAATCTGTTGCCAGGCAGGACTATCGGGTTGAACGACCTGGCGGGCCACGACATCGGCATCAACCTGTTCAATGCCCAGGGCCGCAAAAGCTTCGGCCACGGTGCTTTTACCTGAGCCAATACCGCCGGTCAGGCCCACAACCAAAGCTGGGATGGTGCTGGCCGTGTTCGCCATCACAGAGCCAGAACACCCAAGTACCACTGCGTCAGGGCATTGCCCCACAGCATGGCAATCAGGCCGGCAATGGCAATGTAGGGGCCGAAGGGAATGGGCGTGCTTTTGCCTTTGCCTTGCAGCAGCAGCAACAGTGAGCCCAGTACGGCACCCACAGCGGATGAGAGCAAAATAATCAGCGGCAACTGCTGCCAACCCAGCAGAGCACCAAAGACGGCCAGCAGCTTAAAGTCGCCATAGCCCATGCCTTCCTTGCCGGTCAGCAGTTTAAAGGCCCAGTACACCGACCAGAGGCTGAGATAGCCAGCAGCTGCACCCAGTATGGCATCGGCCGGGCTCGGCCCTGCCGGCGTTAAGCTAAACAGCAGAGCCAGCCACAGCAGCGGCAGGGTAATTTGATCCGGCAGCAACATGGTATCCAGATCAATAAAACTCAAAGCAATGATGGCCCAAAGCACCAGCAAATAAACCAGGGTGGTTAAACCTGGCCCAAAACGCCAGGCCAGCAGCACAGACAGCAAAGCGGTCAGTGTTTCGACCAAGGGGTAGCGGGCGCTGATGCTGGTGCCACAGTGGCGGCAACGGCCTTTCAGCCAAAGCCAGCTTAGCACCGGGATGTTGTCCCAGGCAGCAATGGGGGTTTGGCAACTGGGGCAAGCCGAGCGGGGCACCGCCAGGTTAAAACGTGGCTGGGCAGCCGCTGCCTGGTCGGGTTGAAAATAGGCCTGATAATCCTGCTGCCAGCTTAGCTCCATCATTTTTGGCAGCCGGTAAATCACCACATTTAAAAAGCTGCCAACAAAAAGGCCCAGCAGCAGCACCAGACTGTAAAAAAACCAGGGCGCTTGTTCCAGCACTAAAATAAGGTTGCTCATCATTAACCTACGATATCCCCAAGCTGGAAGATAGGCAGGTACATGGCAATGATTAAACCGCCAATGACGACCCCAAGCACCGCCATGATCATCGGTTCCAGCAAGGCGGTCAGGCCATCGACCGCATCGTCGACCTCCTGCTCATAGATGTTGGCGACCTTGGTCAGCATGCCATCGAGCGCGCCGGACTCTTCGCCAATGGCGACCATTTGCACCACCATTTCCGGAAATTGCTTGGTGTTTTTCATCGCATGCTGCATCTGGTTACCGGCGGTGACTTCATCGCGGATTTCCAAAATGGCGTTGCGGTAAATTTCATTGCCGGAGGCACCGGCAGCCGATTCCAGCGCATCAATCAGCGGCACACCGGCGGCAAAGGTGGTGGACAAAGTGCGGGCGAAGCGGGCCACGGCGGCTTTGTTTAAAATGCCACCAAAGACCGGCGCTTTCAGCAGCATGGCATCCATGGCGGTACGGGCTTTCAAATTTTTGGTGTAAGCCTGTTTGGTGAGGTAGCCGGCGACCAACAGCACACCCAGCACCACCCACCAGTAAGCCTGCATCAACTCGGAGATGCCCAGCACAAACAAGGTGAAGGCCGGTAGCTCAGCGCCAAAGCCGGCAAAGATTTCGGCAAATTGCGGTACCACAAAGATCAGCAAAATCGAGGTGACAATGGCGGCAACCACCAGCACGGCAATGGGGTAGAACATGGCCTTTTTAATTTTCGATTTCAGTGCTTCGGCTTTTTCTTTGTAGATGGCAATGCGGTCAAAGATGGCATCGAGGGCACCGGACTGCTCACCGGACTTGACCAAATCGCAGTACAGCTCGTCAAAGTGTTTCGGGTGTTCGCGCAGCACTTCCGATAAGGGCAAACCGGCCTGCACCTTGACCGAAATTTTTTGCATCAGGGTACGCAAGTTGGCTTTATCGGCGCCACTGGCAATTAAGTCAATGGTTTGCACCAGCGGGACGCCTGCACCCAACATGGTGGCAATTTGTCGGGTGACCACAGCAATATCGGCAGCAGTAACCTTTTTTTCCATGTTAATCAGTGGCTTTGGCTTGCGCTTAACCTGGGATGGGGTAATGCCTTGCTGGCGTAACAAAGCTTTGACCTCCTGGATGGAGCCACCTTTGAGCTCGCCATCGGCTTTTTTGCCGCGGCGATTCAAACCTTTCCAGCTGTAGGTTTCAAGCTCTTTGATTTTGTATTTTTGGGCCTGAGCCATGGTCTGTATCCTATGTGAGTTGCACAGCACCGGTAGTGTGCATGCAACGTAATCTTAGCTTTTTAACCGTGTCATTCAGCATTCAGTATTAAACACTCAACACTCAACATTCAACATTCAACATTCAACTACCCTTTGGTCACCCGATTGATCTCGGCCAGGCTGGTAAGGCCAGCCGCGGCTTTAATCAGACCAGATTGCCGCAAATTGTTCACCCCTTCGCGCTGTGCTTGCTGCGCGATATCCAGCGAGGTGCCACCTTCCATAATGGTTTCAGCCATGCTGGGGCTGACCGGCATCACCTCGTACACCCCGACCCGGCCTTTGTAGCCATTGGTGCAGTGATCGCAACCAACGGGTTTGAACAAAGTGATCCCGGCACTGATTTGCTCTTCGCTAAAGCCCTGTTGCAGCAACTCGGCCTGTGGCAGCTTTTCCTCGACTTTGCAGTGACCACAAAGACGACGGGCCAGCCGCTGCGCGATGATCAGACTGACCGAGCTGGCGACGTTGTAGGCGGGCACGCCCATATTGAGCAAGCGGGTCAGGGTTTCCGGCGCCGAGTTGGTGTGCAGAGTCGACAACACCAGGTGGCCGGTTTGCGCCGCCTTGATGGCGATTTCGGCGGTTTCCAGATCACGAATCTCCCCCACCATGATCACATCGGGGTCTTGCCGCAAAAAAGCTTTCAGAGCAGAAGGGAAGGTCAGGCCAGCTCTGGGGTTGACCTGCACCTGGTTGATGCCCGGCAGGTTGATTTCGACCGGATCTTCCGCGGTGGAAATATTGCACCCCTCGGTATTGAGGATATTCAGGCCGGTGTACAAGGACACGGTTTTACCGCTGCCGGTTGGGCCTGTCACCAGAATCATGCCCTGAGGCTGCGCCAGTGCATCCATGTAGAGCTTTTTCTGCGCTTCTTCGTAGCCCAGAATATCAATGCCCAGCATGGCGCTGTCAGAGTCTAAGATCCGCATCACCACTTTTTCGCCCCAAATGGTGGGCAGGGTACTGACTCGGAAGTCGATGGACTTTTTGCCGGATATCTTCAGCTTAATACGGCCATCTTGCGGTACCCGCTTTTCAGCAATATCGAGTCGCGACATGACTTTCAAGCGGGCTGATAAGCGATTGGCCAGTGCAATGGGCGGGGAAGCCACTTCGTGCAAGATGCCGTCAATCCGAAAGCGGATGCGGTACATTTTTTCATAGGGTTCAAAGTGCAAGTCGGAGGCGCCTTTGCGAATGGCATCCAGCAGCATTTTGTTGATAAAAGCAATAATCGGCTGATCGTCTTTATCGGGTTGGACGGCTGCATCATCCTCGTCGTCGTCTTCTTCGGTGCTGAGTGCGCTGAGATCCCAGTCGCCATCACCCGTATCCATGCCGCTGTCAAACACCTTGTCAATCAACTGCTTGAGCTGATCATATTCCACTACCACCAGCTCGGCATGCAGGCCGGTGTTGAACTCGAAATCCTCGATGGGAGCGATGTTGGTTGGATCGGCCACCGCCAGGTGCAAACTGCGACCGGCCCGTGACAATGGCATGATCTGATGCTTGCGCACCAATTTTTCGTTGCGAAGCTCTTTCGGAATGCTGTTCAGATCAAAGAAACTCAAATCAAAGCGGGCGTGGTGAGTTAAGGTAGCGGCCTGCTCAGACAGCTCGCGCGAGGAAATCAGTTTTTCCTGCACCAGAAACTCGGGCAGGCTTTTGTACTGCCCACCGCGGCGGCCCAGCAATTCAGTGGCTGCAGTGGCGTTAATCAGCCCTTGCTGAACTAAGCGTTTAAAAAGTGAAGAGTTTGCGTTAACCGCCATAATTTAGATAACCAGGATGAACCCGCCGTTGATAGTTTTGATTATGCCAATATTCGTTGTTTATTCAAGTTTTTAGTGTCACAAGCTCCCATGTGCAAACAAACTGAACTTTGCAGCAAGCATAGCCATCGGTAGCAAGGTGCGCTTTGTTAAGCGTAGTCGAATTTGTTAATAGATCGAGGCTGGGCTCTGCCCGCGATCCAGAGGGGCAGGTCAGCAAAGTAGGCAGGGTGAGCCAGAGCGGCTTTAAACGCTCTGGCGGATGAACTTAACGGGCCGCAGCCAGGGCCTGGGTTAAATCGGCAATCAAGTCATCGATGTGCTCAATGCCAATCGACAGCCGCACCATGTCCGGGCTAACACCGGCGGATTTGAGCTCAGCATCGTTGAGCTGACGGTGCGTGGTAGCAGCCGGAATGGCCGAGCAGCTTTTGGCATCGCCAATATTAACCAGCCGTAAAATCAACTGCAGCGCATCGTAAAAGCGGGCTGCCGCTTCCCGGCCACCGTCAATGCCAAAGCTTAAAATACCGGACGCCTGGCCCTGCATGTACTTTTGCGCCAGGCCATGATCCTTGTGTTCAGGCAAACCGGCATACTTGACCCAGCGCACTTGCGGCTGTTGCTGCAACCAATGCGCAACGGCTTGCGTATTCTGGTTGATGCGCTCGATGCGCAGGGCCAGGGTTTCCAGGCCTTGCAGCAGGTTCCAGGCGGCCTGAGCACTGAGCGCAGCGCCCATATTGCGCAGCGGTACCACCCGGGCACGGGCAATAAAGGCCGCTTCGCCAACATCCCGGGTGTAACTGACCCCATGGTAGGACACATCCGGTTCATTCAGCAGCGGGAAGCGCTTGGCATGCTGGGCCCAGGGGAATTTGCCGGAATCAACAATCAGGCCGCCAATGGTGGTGCCGTGGCCACCGATGTACTTGGTGGCCGAGTGCACCACAATGTCGGCGCCTTGTTCAATCGGCCGCCACAGGAAGGGCGTGGCCACGGTGTTGTCCACAATCAGCGGCAGCCCATGGCGATGGGCCAGCTCGGCCAGTGCTTCAATATCGACAATGCTGCCGGATGGGTTGCCAATGCTCTCGCAGTACACCGCTTTGGTGCGCGCATCAATCAGCTGCTCAATGGCTGCGAAGTCGTCTTTATCGGCAAAGCGCACTTCAATGCCCTGGCGTGGCAGGGTATGGGCAAAGAGGTTGTAGGTGCCGCCATAGAGCTCATTGATGGAAATGATGTTATCGCCGGTTTCGGCAATGGTTTGAATGGCGTAGGTAATGGCCGCCATGCCGGAGGCGACTGCCAAAGCACCGATGCCACCTTCCAGCGCCGCAATGCGCTGCTCCAGCACCGCGCAGGTCGGGTTCATAATGCGCGAGTAAATATTACCGGTTTCTTTTAAATCAAACAGATCAGCGGCATGCTGGGCGCTGTCAAAGCTAAAGGAACTGGTTTGGTGAATGGGGACCGCCACCGAGTGTTGGTTGTCTGGCTGGTAGCCGTGGTGCAGGGCAATGGTTTCGCGTTTCATTCGAAGTCTCCTCCAAAATTAGGGATAGGTCATCAAAGCACGCTGCGATAAAGCTGTCAATCTAAATGTCTGGATGGCTAATCTATCTTGGTGTGTTAGGTAGCTAGTCCTACAGGTTGGGTTTGCGAAGCATGTTGTATCGGCCAACAGAGATGCAATAAATTTTTCTCTGACCTCGATATTTCGTCGGTTGTTCCCGAGCTGGAGCGTCAAGGAGCTGCCCCCGAATCTATAAAGGTCTGCTATGATGCATTAAATCCCTTCTTGTACTTAAGGCGATCTAAATTGGAACAAAGAATCACGCATCGTTGGCAATGGGTGGGGTACGCTTACCCGCTGGCTATTTTGGGGTATTTACTGCTGGCTTGGTACACCTGCTACAAGGTTGATTTTTTGCAGCAGCCCAGTGCCCTGTTCCCTTGGTCACAAGCGTTAATGGATGAAGGCCATACCCCGATGCTTTGGTTGGTCTTGTTTGGCGAAGCGTCCCTTACTGAAAACCTGCAATGGTTTTCTTTGCTGCTGGCAGCATTTTTTTCCGGCTTGGTGGCTGTGCAGTCAAAGCAAGCCCGCTTGGCAGCCGTTATTTTATGTTTTGGTTTGCTCTGGATGTACGCCGAAGATTGTTACAATGTGCGGCATTTGACATCAGCCTGGCTTGGGGAAGCTTGGCTTGGTTATGACACTGCTAGTTTGGAATGGCGTCGTTCGAGAGCACGAACAATGATCGAACTAGCCATTTATGCTGGCATGGCGGCTGCAATGGCTGTTGCTTATTGGTTGGTGTGGTCTCGCAAGCTGTTAAGCCGGCCGGCATTCATAATTTTCACCAGTGGCTATGTGTTGTATGGCATTGCTGCATTTGGTTCTGCTAGCCGAAATGTTGGTGATTGGTATGCCAACCTTGGTAGTAAGCTGTTTGATACTTTGGCGTTGAAGCATGATATACCATGGCGAGGCCATGATATCGTTCACTTCCAAGATCCACTCGGTTTTTGGTGGATGGATTATATTTTGGAAGAGTCGCTGGAGTTAATGGCGGCAAGTTTACTATTGACAGGTATATTTTTTTGTATAAAACGAAATTAACAGTATGATTTTATATAAAAAAACCTCAACAATGTAGTTGAGGTTTTCAAAATGAAATGTACTGGAGTTACGATCCCGCTGGGGCACCGGCCAATTCACATGTACCTGTACCTGCGTTACATGATACGGTTCTTAACTCGGCAGAGTTACCGCGAGTTCGTGGTGTGAAAACAATGTCTGTTCCACCAGTATGTTGTGCCCATGTTGGTGTTGGGCTGGTTGCACAAGCAACATTTGGAGCTGGTGCAACTGTTGCAGTTTCACCGCCAAGTGCAAGATCAGCAACGGCACTTCCCATGTAAGAACGGGCTTCACCCAAACAAGCACCATTGGCACTACGCTGGGTGTAGTTTTGATAAGCAGGCAATGCTACAGCTGCCAAAATACCAATGATCGCAACCACGATCATCAGTTCGATTAAGGTGAAACCCTGTTGGGTTTTTTGGATAGATTTCATGGTAAAACTCCTGAGTTGTTAACAGCCAATGGGAGGCTACCTCTTATTTTGCGGTAAATTACCAAATGCGCAAGTTGAAATTCGCATTTTTTTTGAATTTTTTTTAGTTGTTTGATTTTAAATACAAATAACCTGTTTTTGTTGCTAAAATCGCCAAAAAAATATAGTAAAAAAGTACTAGTGTTTGGGGTGGTTTTAGCGACAAACCCTACCTTAATGGGTTAGTTTCTGCTGATTTTTTTCTGTTGAAGGGACAATTTAGGGGCTGGCAGACTATCTAGAATCGGGGTCAGATTCACATTTCGCTAAGAGTACTGAAAACGGTCAGATGCGCTTTTTTTCATGGTTCGAAATTTTTTGTGGAAATTCGGGGTCAGATTCACATTTTTTCAGATTCACATTTTTTCTAATCAGTTTGAGCGTTGAGTCTGCTGGATAAAATCAACCACCTGTTGATAGTGGCGCAGGATCACTACCCGTTGCAACACGTCACGGCTAAAGTTCAGGTAATCATGCACTAAGGCACTGCGCAGGCCAATAATGGTGTTACGCCACTGGCTTTCATTTTCCGTCTGCTTGCGTGGCATGTGATAGGATGTTATATTTATATATAACTTTATTTTATTGGAGAGCTATGATGCACACCACTAAACTTCGCAAAGTCGGTGGCTCTGTCATGTTAGCCGTTCCACCAGCTTTTTTAGAGCAGTTACACCTTCAGGCTGGTACCACTGTTGGGTTGGCAGTTGATCATGGTTGTTTGGTCGTTAATCCCAATCCCCGGCCTCGATATACCCTTGAAGAGCTGCTTGCCGCTTCCGATTATTCGCAACCGTTGTCACCGGAGGAGCGCGAATGGGTTGACGCACCTGCGGTTGGCAAGGAGCTTTTATGAACAGGGGAGATATTTACCTGGTTTCTCTTGATCCGACTGCTGGCCATGAACAAAGCGGCCAGCGTCCGGTGCTGATTGTGTCAGCCACGGCCTTCAATCATGCTACCAAGCTGCCGGTCATCTGCCCAATTACCACAGGCGGGGCCTTTGCCAAGCGGTTAGGTTTTGCCGTACCCGTTGAAGGTGGTAATACGACTGGCGTAGTGCGTTGTGATCAGCCCCGTGTCATTGATCTTTCAGCACGGCATGCCCGGAAGGTAGATACCCTGCCAGCATCCATTATGGATGAAGTGCTGGCCAAAGTGACTACACTATTTGAATAGAAGTCAGGGGCAGATTCCAACCTTCGGGGTCCGGGGGCAGAAATTCGGGGTCAGATTCACATTTTTTCTAAGCGCCGCTTTTCTCGCAGCTTAGCAAACTGAAATTCGGGGTCAGATTCACATTTTTTCTAAGCGCCGCTTTCCTCGCAGCTTAGCAAACTTATTTCGTGAGTATGGGCCCATGGTTGATTATTGCCAATGTTACATGAATGCCGATGAAGAGCCAGAGCTGGTTTTTGAACAGCGGGGTTCCAGCATTACAGTGCACCATCCGATGATGTATCAGCTTTTAAAAGAGAGAATTACCCATGACTGAGTCACCCACAAAAAGCCCTAAAGCGCAGGAAACACATGAATCCTTACGCAAAGCAGTACAAGATGCCCTTGCACGAAAGCGAATGCTAGGCCAGTACAGTGTACAGTGGCGGGCAAATCGAGTGGTTCTGGAGGGCGGGGACGCGCCTGCGACTATGTCCAATGAGGTCGGGGCAGTCTAGCAGCGCTCAGTTGAACCACAATTGATTCAGTGCGAGGCCAAAATGAGTACCCTTAGTTTACGACTACCAGACTCCCTGCACCAACAGGTCAAGGCACTGGCAAAAAAGGATGGCGTTTCAATCAATCAGTTTGTGTCCTCTGCCGTGGCAGAAAAAATGACCGCCTTACTGACGGAAGAGTATCTGCAAGCTCGGCAACAACAAGGCAATGAGCAAGCTTTTCTTGCCAGTATCAGCAAGGTAGCAGATGCAGAGCCTGCAGATTACGACAAGCTGAAGTAGCTGCACAAATAGAATCGTTGCAAGAGTCAGGGGCAGGAATTTCGGAATTTCGGGGTCAGAGCAAAATTTCCAGAACGATTCTCGTGCATTGCTCTGTGAGCATCCATTACACCTTCGCACCGAACCGGTTTAAGCGGGCGCGCTCAACCGCTGTACCATTTCACCAATCGCCAAGGTGCAAATTTGTCTTAGCATTCTTAATTCACCCGCCATACCATGATGCCATGGCAGGCTTTGCACTAAATGAAACAATTTGTCTGCCTGGACTGGTACCTTAGCCAGCAACTGCTGCAGCTCACGCTTGGCCAGGTTATCGGGGATGTTTAATGCATTCGCAAAGGCCATCACGTCGGTTTGGGTTAACTCGCCAAAAGTGGTGGCATTGCCCATGGGTTGTGATAGCTTTTCATGCATATGGTTGCCCATCCGGGCGTAAATAATGGTCGACAACAAATCATAGTGTGGCGTGAGCACTGCATCACCGGAAGTGATAAAGAACGACAGGTTCTTCAGATGCGCATCCCCATTGCCTACCAGCGCATTAAAAACTGCCCATTTAAATAGAGTAAGCCGGGTAACACCGATCATTCTGGCATTTTCGGCCAATGCCTGAAGGGTCGTGGCATTGCTGTTGCTGTATTTCATGGTATGCGCCAAGTTCAGCAGCTGGCAGCCATCAAGTACGTGCAAACGCTGCTGGTTGGGGTACTGGCCTTTGCGGTCGAAACGTTCAATCAGGTACACCGGTTCAGGCAGGTACTGAATATCCACCTGTGGCACCTTGAGGCCACAGGCAGCGGCTAACTTCATCACAAACCACTCATTTCTTGGCGTATGAAAATAGAGCTCTGACGATGGATGCTCCGGTTTCAGAATGTGTGTGGATGGAAAAAAACCTGAGGGCTCATACAGCTGCTGGTTATGATAGATAATCAGCATTTTGTGCTGAGCTCCAGCCAGTGACATCCTTTTGTGCTCAGCTCGATTCAGTGGCGTTTTGGGTAATGCCCGAATACGGGCACTTAATTCATCGGTAGTCAGTAGTTCAACACCACCAGCACCTGGTGACTGCCCCTGCGGCAACAAGGTTATCGCACCCGCAGACTCTGCACCCGCGGCTTCAAGCAACCCAAATGCATCACTAACCGGCAATTGGGTATCTTTGGCCAACAAGGTCCTGGCCGCTTCCTCTGGCAACAGGTTGTCGAAAAACCACTGCACGGGCCGGATAGAGGCACCATCGATCAGTTTTGCAGTTGATAAGGGTATAGCCGGAGATAATGCATAACTCTCTTCGCTGGCAAGCCAGTCCGTATGATACTGAAAAGCCCAGAGGTTATTGTCTTCTGTGAGCTGACCAACCAGAATTGTATCAACAAATACATTAAGCTTTCGACTCATCAACGAGCATCCTGAAGCAGAGTAGCCAGTTGCTGCTGCTGAGTTTTCGTTAAGTGGAGATTCTCCACCGGCAAATCGATGTGAAGGCGAATACCCAGTATGTCCAGCACCCGCAATACCCGCCCCAGCTCAACAGTAGCCTTGCCATTCTCAAAATCACTCAGAAAGGTTGTGCCATTGGCTGACAAACCGGCAGCAGCTACCTGATCCAACCCCTGAGCCTTTCTGATCACACGTGCCAATTGCCCTAGTTGCTTGCTATCTTTCACGGCCACTTGCATATCAACCTCAAATAAATGCTATCGCGGTTATATTATAGATGCAGCCGATAAATTCAACAAAATTGATGCGAACGCAGTTATTTACTCCAAAACCAGCAACTATAGCGCAAATTATATGCTTTCGCGGTTAAATGAGTGTTGGAGTTCGGGGGCACATTTCTCTAAGGGTACTGAAAACGGTCAGATGCGCTTTTTTTCATGGTTCGAATTTTTTGTGCACCTGACCCGCTGGATCCATGCGTTGATGCAATATCCGAATAATGGTGATGCCATCGGCTTGTTTGATGAAATACAAACTATGGCTGTTGAAGGGAAAGCTTCATAGAATCAGGGTCAGATTCACATTTCTCTTAGGGTTCTGAACGCAAAGCCTGCGCCGCCTGCCCAATAAAATCAAACACCTGTTGGTAATGGCGTTGGGTCAGTACTCGTTGCAATACGTCACGGCTAAAGTTCAGGTAGTCATGCACCAGGGCATTGCGCAGGCCTATGATTTTACGCCATTGGCTGAGTTCTTCCGCTGTCAACAAGCCAAGCTGGCTGAGTTTTTCAAAGCTGCTGTAAGCATCGGCTGGTACGCTGCCTTGCTGCTGCTTCACCCAGTGCTTGGCAATGCCAATCGCGGCTTCGGTGAGCACCTGCAATTGCCGTTCGGCTGCGCTTTGCTCGATTTTGGTGAGGACTCCCTTGCTTGCCAACAGCGAAATCTCATCCAGCAACTGCAAGCATTCGAGGCTGTGCTCGATCAGGTTGTCTAAATACGCATCAAGCATAGTGGGCCTTGTGGTACAGATGATCCAGTTCCCATTTGGACATCAGTCGGCGCTCCAATTCGAGCCGGGCGAAGTCGTTGCGGCAAAACAACAGGGTGTTGTCCTGGATGACGGTATAGGCCAGAGGCAGCGCCACCTGTTGGATATCAATTACCGATAGTTTTATACCCGGCAGCTGTTGTTGCCAATCCAGCGCCAGCAGCTCCGGGGTCAGGCGACGCTCCAGGGGATCCGGCTCATAGTAAGAAAAAAGCACGGCCAAGTCGTAATCGCTCTGTGCAGTGACTTGACCCCTGGCGCGGGAACCATACAACCAAAGTGCATCCAGCTGACGGTTTGTGCGGGCCAGAGCCACCAATTGTTGGTGCACGGTGTCATCGATAGGCGGTGGCATGACTTGCTCAGATCAATGGTCTAATAAATTGAGTATACGTGACTTAGTTCCGCAAGGGTAGGGTTGCTGCTTAGCTGCCAAACAACGCCAATCGGCCCATAAACTCCTGGCCATGCTGGCTGAGCAGCCAGGCAATCAGCATGGCATTGCCAAACACCACCAGCCAGAACTCCCGCTGAAAACGAAATTTGCTCCGTTTGTGCGCCAGTTGTTTTTGTGCCAGCAAAGCGCCGGGCCAGCCGCCGATAAAGCTGTACAGTTGCAGGCTTTCTTCAGGCAGGCGCTGCACCTGACCACTAATGGCTGCGGCTTTGTCTTGTTGGTACAGCCAATAGGTAAAGAGGCTGGCTTCGATGTACAAAATGGGCAGCACGTAAGGCAGGCTGCCAAACAGCAAGGCAATGATCAGCAGCATTAAGAAACCACTGCGAAAATACAGCGATACATCTTCGGCGTAGTCCAAATTAATGCTTTGGCTGGCATTGTTGGCGGGCGTTTGTTGTTTGTGGGGTTCTATAAACTGCAGCGAGGTGGCGATGGGGCGGCCACGTTTGTCTTTTCCGGGCACAAAGCGAAGCTCGTCGCCAAGCTCAGGGCGAGCGGACTTACTGACGAAGTCGCGGATGTGAAAAAAAAGCTTTTGCTGGCTCTGTTGGCAGACCAGGAAACCAAAGCCTTTCACATCCTGCCAGAACACGACCCGCCCGGTGCGCGCTTGTTCTGATTGCTGCATGGCTTGTGCATCCTCACTGAGCATTCTGCTTTGAGTGTATCAGAAACCGACAGTTTTGTGTCAGTTTTTTGAGAGTGTATCGCGTTCGGTTAGATGCTGCTCGGGGATCATGTGTTTGTGTAAAACTGCAAATACAATAACTTTTTCAGTTTTACAGATGTAGTAAATAACATGACTTTGGCAGGGAAAACTATATGCCTCCTGCCTGACATCTGGCCGATGGGTGCCGAGCCTTGGGTGCTCTGCAAGCATTGAAAAACTATTAGTAAGCTTAGTGAGGTAAAGGTTTGTTTGTAACTCACCCCAATGTGACAAACTAAACCTTCTTATTTGATGGATGTCAGCTTTTGCTTCCGGGGTAAGCTCATATCCACTCAATCAAGGTCTCCTGCCAGCAGCTGCTCCATAAACTTAGCTCCATCCGAGGTCTGGGTTTCATCGATACTGGCAGCTCGAAGTTTTAAAAGCTCAAGCTTTAGTGCATTGATGCTTTCAAACTCTTCAGCTGAAATCATAACCGCAATAGCTTTGCCATTTTTATTGATGCCTACCGGGTTGGCTTGAGCTTTGAGCAGCAGGGAACCAAAGTGTGTTTTGGCCTCATTTGCAGTAAGAGTTTCCATAGTTTAAACCTGTAGAGGAATTTGCATCAATTATGGTCGAAACGTTCGATTTGGTCAATTTGCAACCGCATTGATAAATCAATGGCCTGCACATGCTTGGTTAGGGCGCCGGAGGAAATGTAATCGACGCCGGTGGCGGCCAGTTCGCGCAGGCGCTCGCTGGTGATGTTGCCGGAGACTTCCAGTTTGGCTTGCTGCCGGTTGATGGCAACGGCCTGCTGAATATCGGCCAGGCTGAAGTTATCCAGCATAATGATATCGGCACCGGCGGTCAGTGCCTGTTGCAGCTCAGCCAGGTTTTCGACTTCCACTTCAACCGGCTTGCCAGGGAAGTTTTGCCGGGCCTGCGCCACAGCCAGGTCGATGCCACCGGCGGCGGCGATGTGGTTTTCTTTAATCAAAAAAGCATCGAACAAGCCGATGCGGTGGTTTTGGCCACCACCACAGAGCACTGCGTATTTTTGTGCCAGTCGCAGCCCGGGAATGGTTTTGCGGGTATCCAGCAGTTGGGTATGGCTGCCAGCCAGTTGCTGCACATAGTGGTCGGTGGTGCTGGCGGTGCCACTTAAGCTTTGCAAAAAGTTCAGTGCGGTGCGCTCACCGGTCAGCAAGCTGCGGGCTTTGCCCTGCAAGCGGCACAGCAGTTGATTGGGGGCGATGCTGTCGCCATCTTGCACCTGCCAGTCCAGTTGCACGGCAGGGTCCAGCTGGGCAAAGACTTCATTGACCCAGGCGATGCCACAGACAATGGCGGCTTCGCGGCTGATGATGGTGGCGCTGGCTTGCTGGCTGGCCGGGATCAGGCTGGCGGTAATATCGCCCTGCTCAACCGGCAGGTTGCCCAAATCTTCGGCCAGGGCTGCCGCAACGGAGGCGCGGATATGATGGTGCAGTTCTGCAGAAATGGTCATCGACATAGGGTTAGCGCTGTATCAGAGTCAGTTGGTTGGCTTGTTGGTTGAATTCTAACTGGTTCAGGGCGCTCATGCCTAATAAAATCTCGGTACCGGACAGATTGGGCACGATGCTGGCTTCGACCTGATAGAGCCGGATATCGCCCAGTTGCAGTTCGTCGATGCGGCTGCGCCAGGCGTCGGCGATGCCATTGGCGGTCATCACCTGAATGCGCTGGCCGCGTGGCAGGCCCAGCCGGCGTGCTGCCAGTTCGGAAACCGCGACGGTGGTGGCGCCGGTATCCAACATAAAATCTGCTGCCTGGCCGTTAATCAGAGCGGTGCCGACATAATGGCCCGAACGGTTGCGTAGCAAGGTGGTGCGCACTTCTCCCTGGCTGCCATGCACACTGTGCAGCTGCTGATTCGGGTTCTGTTGGCCTTGCAGGTAGCCGTGAAACCACCACACCAGCAGCCCCAACAGGCAGAGCCAGGCCAGGATGGTAAAGCCTCTGCTTAGATGTTCTGTGGATTCAACAGGTTGCTTTTCTGTCATGCCAATTCTCTTCTGCACTCGACCAGTGCTATGATACGGGTAAATGCGTCAATGCCAACGGAATTTCTATGCTGCCATGCCCGGTTGATAAGGTACGCCACTCGCCGCATTGCGATCAACGCCCTGCTGGCACCGAGATTAATTTGCTGGTGATTCATAATATTAGTTTACCGGCGGGCGACTTTGTTCCGGACAATGCCGAACAGCGTGCGGTGGATGATTTATTCCTGGGCCGGTTGGACCCCAAAGCACACCCAAGCTTTGCCAGCATTGCTGCGCTTCGGGTGTCGGCCCATTGCGTGATTTGGCGTAACGGTGCGATTTGGCAGTACGTGCCTTTTGCACAGCGTGCCTGGCATGCCGGCGTCAGCAGTTATGCCGGCCGGGAGCGCTGCAATGATTTTTCCATTGGCATTGAGTTAGAAGGCACCGATAATTTGCCGTATACTGAAGCGCAGTACCAGCGTTTAACCGAACTTACTCGGTGGCTGATGCAGCAGTATCCGGCGATCACCCCTGAGCGCATTGTCGGACACCAGCACATTGCACCAACCCGAAAAACGGACCCAGGCCCGGCCTTTGATTGGCCGAGATACCGGCTGGCATTACAGGAGAGCACGCTATGACCTTAGTAAGTATGTTACTGGCGCTGATTGTGGAGCGGCTGGCCGCCCGCAGTGAGTGGTGGCAGGGCAGCCGCTATGCCGGCAGTTGGTTTCGCCTGACCGGCGACAGCAAGCTGTCGGAGCTGGCCCGGCATCCGGTGGGGCAGTATGGCTGGATCCTGCTGCCCGGTGCTGTGGTGTGGGGGCTGCTCTGTTTGATCGATCACTGGCTGGTGACAACCCTGGTCAATGCGCTCTTGCTGCTGTTGGCGATAGGCTGTTGGAAGTACCGCCAGTTGTACAAGCAGTTTTTGAATGCTCAGGACCGAAACGATGACGAAGCGGCATTTTTAGCCATGCAGCAAATCCGTCATCAGAGCGGGTTGGAGCAAGAGGATGCCAGCTATGGCCAAAGCCTGGTCTGGCTGAACTTCCGTTATTACGCCGCTGTGCTGTTCTGGTTTTTGTTGTTGGGCGCCTTTGGCGTCATCAGTTACGTCATTTTGCGGCAGCTGAATCAGCCGGCAGAGCCAGAAGACAGCAGCATGCAACAACTGCAGGCCCTGCTGGTGCAAGACCATGAAGGCACCCCGGCTTACCAGCGGCTGATGCATCTGGCCGACTGGCTGCCGGCCCGTTTGTTTGGCATTGGTTTTGCGTTGGTCGGCTATTTTTCACGGGCATCCAGCACCTTGCTGGGCTATTTCCTGGATTTTACCAGCCCGAATGAGCAAGTGGTGATTGAGGTTGCCACAGCGGCAGAGCCGATTGACGAGTCGGTGCTCAATACCGCCGAAGAAACGGCCATTATGGTGCAGCTGGCCAAACGCAATATCCTGTTCTTCCTTGCTTTTACCGCTATCCTCACCCTGGCCGGCTGGTTGGGTTAGCCTTCTCACCGGCTTAAAAAAAAACCGCTGCCAGTCAGCGGTTTTTTGTTGAATGAGTAATCTGGTCAGACCAATTTAGCCTGTCCCGTTTTGCGTTGCCACTTCTAGAGCCTTAACTCTAACTTTTTCTTTGGTTTGCACCTGCAACCTTCTTCTGCTTTATTTACTTGTTAGGCAGAAACTGCTACCTTAACCACCTTAACGGATAATTGGTCTTACCAATTTACACGGCTTGTACCATTGACAGCTTGTACCATTGAGACAACGGATGGCATTTTGATTATTAAACCAGCCAAATTATCGGATCGCATTGTCGAGCAGCTGGAAAACATGCTGCTGGAGGGCTGCTTTGCTCCAGGGCAAAAGCTGCCACCAGAGCGTGAATTGGCCCAGCAGTTTGAGGTGTCGCGTCCATCGCTGCGCGAGGCGATCCAAAAGCTGGAGGCCAAGGGGCTGCTGAAGCGGCGTCAGGGCGGTGGTACCTATGTCTGCGACAATCTGGCGGCCGGCCTGACCGATCCATTGTTTGAGCTGATTGCCCGCCATCCGGAGTCGCAGTTTGATTTGCTGGAGTTTCGTCATGCCTTGGAGGGCATTTGCGCCTATTACGCGGCGCTACGCGGTACAGCCGCCGACTTTGCCCAAATAGAACAGCGTTACCAGAGCATTTGTCAGGCCCAGGCCAATGCCGATTTACCGGCCGAGTCGCATGCGGTGGGTGCCTTTCACCAGGCCGTGGCCGAAGCCTCGCACAATGTGGTGCTGCTGCACCTGGTGCGTGGCATGACGCCCTTGGTCGAGCAGAATATTTACGCCAACCTGGCGACCATACAGCAAAAACCAGAAATCAAGGCGCAACTGAACGCCCATCGGGAACACCTGATGGAAGCCATTGTTCAGGGCGAACCAGAAAAAGCGCGTCAGGCAAGCCACCGGCACCTGGCCTACATCGAAGAAGCCCTGTTGGAAGTGGGCAAGGAGCGATCCCGGTTGGAACGCTCTTTACGCCGCTCGCAGCAGAGCGATGCAACCTGACACCCCGATGCGTCGTGGTGTGAACAACCTAAGGAATCCCGATATGTCTGAAGTCAGTCAAGTGGACATCGATGCACTCGAAACCAAAGAGTGGCTGCAAGCGCTGGAGTCAGTGGTCCGTGAAGAAGGGGTCGAGCGTGCCCAGTTCTTGCTGGAGCAGGTGCTGGAACAAGCCCGGCTGGATGGCGTGGACATGCCAACCGGCGTTACCACCAACTACATCAACACCATTCCACCGCAAGACGAGCCGGCTTACCCGGGCGATGTCAATCTGGAGCGTCGTATTCGCTCGGTGATCCGCTGGAATGCCATTATGATTGTCCTTCGGGCTTCGAAAAAAGAACTGGAGCTGGGTGGCCATATGGCATCGTTCCAGTCCTCGGCGGCCTTTTACGAGACCTGCTTCAATCACTTCTTCCGCGCACCGAACGACAAAGACGGTGGCGATTTGGTGTTTTATCAGGGCCACATTTCGCCCGGTATTTATGCCCGCGCCTTTGTTGAAGGCCGTTTAACCGCCGAGCAGCTGGATAACTTCCGGCAGGAAGTCGATGGCAAGGGCCTCTCCAGCTACCCGCATCCCAAGCTGATGCCTGAGTTCTGGCAGTTCCCGACCGTGTCGATGGGGCTGGGTCCGATTGCCGCCATTTATCAGGCGCGCTTCTTGAAGTATTTGAATGGCCGCGGCTTAAAAGATACCAGTCAGCAGCGCGTTTACGCTTTCCTTGGTGATGGCGAGATGGATGAGCCGGAATCGCGCGGTGCCATTTCCTTTGCCGCCCGTGAAGGCCTGGACAATTTATGCTTCCTGATTAACTGCAACCTGCAGCGGCTGGATGGCCCGGTGATGGGCAACGGCAAAATTATTCAGGAGTTGGAAGGCCTGTTCCGTGGTGCCGGCTGGAACGTGATCAAAGTGGTCTGGGGCAGTGGCTGGGACAAGTTGCTGGCCAAAGACACCACCGGCAAGTTGCTAGAGCTGATGAACGAAACCGTTGACGGCGATTACCAGACCTACAAATCCAAAGATGGTGCCTATGTGCGCAAGCATTTCTTTGGTCGTTACCCGGAAACGGCGGCCCTGGTTGCCGACATGACCGACGAAGAAATCTTTGCCTTAAAACGCGGCGGCCATGAGCCATCCAAGTTGTATGCGGCCTTTAAAGCGGCCCAGGAATGCAGCGACAAGCCAACCGTCATTTTGGCGAAAACCGTCAAAGGTTACGGCATGGGCGAAGCGGCAGAGGGCAAGAACATTGCCCACCAGGTGAAGAAAATGGACATGACGCATGTGAAGCAAATTCGCAAGCGTCTGGGCCTGGAAGACTTTATCAGCGAAGATCAGGTCGATGAACTGCCGTACATCACTCTGGAGGAAGGTTCGCCAGAGCACAGCTACCTGCATGAGCGACGCAAAGCGCTGCATGGTTACACGCCGGTGCGGTTGCCGCGCTTCAGTGGCGAGCTGACCCTGCCAGAGCTCAGTGCATTTGAGCCGCTGCTGGACGAGCAAAAACGCGATATCTCCACCACCATGGGCTTTGTACGGGCGCTGAATATCCTGTTAAAAGACAAGCATATCGGCAAGCAGATTGTGCCCATTATCGCCGATGAAGCCCGGACCTTCGGCATGGAAGGCCTGTTCCGTCAAATCGGTATTTACAACCCGCGCGGGCAGGGCTACACGCCGGAAGACCGCTCTGTGGTGTCTTACTACAAAGAAGACGTATCGGGCCAGGTGTTGCAAGAGGGCATCAACGAGCTGGGCGCCATGTCGTCCTGGGTGGCGGCGGCAACCTCATACAGCACCAACGATTTGCCGATGATCCCGTTCTACATTTACTACTCAATGTTTGGTTTCCAGCGGGTCGGCGATATGGCCTGGCTGGCCGGCGATCAGCAAGCGCGTGGCTTCCTGCTGGGCGCTACCGCCGGTCGTACCACGCTGAATGGCGAAGGCTTGCAGCATGAAGACGGCCACAGCCATATTCAGGCCGGTACCGTACCGAACTGCATTTCCTACGATCCAACCTACGCTTACGAGCTGGCGGTGATCATTCAGGACGGCATTCGCCGGATGTACGGCCCTGAGCAGGAGAATGTGTATTACTACATCACGGTAATGAACGAAAACTATCACCATGGAGCCATGCCGGAAGGTGCTGAAGAAGGCATTCGCCGTGGTATTTATAAGCTGGAAAGTCTGACTGGCGACAAGGCGCAGGTGCAACTGCTGGGCTCCGGCACCATCCTGAACGAAGTTCGCAAGGCAGCGCAAATCCTGAGCGAAGAATACAGCATTGGCTCCAATGTTTATTCCGTTACCTCGTTCAACGAGCTGGCGCGCGATGGTCAGGCCTGCGAGCGTTATAATATGTTGCATCCGGAAGCCGATGAGCAAGTGCCTTACATTGCCACCGTCATGAACAATGCGCCGGCCATTGCCGCTACCGATTACATGAAGAGCTACGCCGAGCAGGTGCGCGCCTTTGTGCCGGCAGAGTCTTACAAGGTACTGGGCACCGATGGCTTTGGCCGCTCGGACAGCCGCGAAAATCTGCGTCGTCACTTTGAAGTGAACGCGGAGTACATTGTGGTGGCTGCATTGAACGAGTTGGCCCGCAAAGGCACGCTGAAAAAAGCCGTGGTGGCCGATGCCATCAAAAAGTACGGCATCGACAGCGATAAAACCAACCCACTGTACGCATAAGAGGACGACCAATGAGTATTGAAATTCATGTGCCGGACATTGGCGCCGATGAAGTTGAAGTGACCGAAATTCTGGTCAGCGTTGGCGATACGGTGGAGCCAGAACAATCCCTGTTGACGGTGGAAGGCGACAAAGCCTCGATGGAAGTCCCGGCCAGCGAAGGCGGCGTGGTCAAAGCCATTAAGGTGAATACCGGCGATAAAGTGAAAACCGGCAGCCTGATTATGGTGTTTGAAGCTGCTGAAGCCGATGATGCAACGGATGCGCAAGAAAGCGCAGACGAGACCAAAGCTGAGGACGCTGCCGACAGCGCCGATGCTGCCAGCAGCGAAGATAAAGACGTTGAAGTACCGGATATCGGTGGCGATGAAGTTGAAGTGACTGAAATCATGGTCAGTGTTGGTGACAGCGTCGAGGCCGAGCAATCCTTGCTGACGGTGGAAGGCGACAAAGCCTCGATGGAAGTGCCGGCACCTTTTGCCGGTACCGTCAAAGCCATCAAGGTCGCCACCGGCGATAAAGTGAAAACCGGCAGTTTGATCATGGTGTTTGAAGTGGCAGGCTCTGGCAGCAAGGCCAACAAGCCGGCTTCAAGCGCGCAAAAAGCCGAGAGCAAGGCTGATGTTAAAACAGAGCAACCGACCAAGGCGGACAGCACCGCCAGCTCAGACAGCAAGCCTGCGGCAAGCGACAGCAAAGCAGCCGGCAAGGACGAGTTTGTTGAAAACGATGCCTATGCCCATGCGTCACCGGTGGTGCGGCGCTTAGCGCGCGAGTTTGGCGTCAATTTGGCCAAGGTCAAAGGCACTGGCCGTAAGAACCGGGTGCTGCGTGAAGATGTGCAGAATTACGTCAAGGCGGTGGTGAAGCAGGTGGAGTCTGGCAGTGTTAGCTCCGGCTCTGGCATGGACGTGCTGGCCTGGCCGAAAGTGGATTTTGCCCGCTTTGGTGAGATTGAAGAAAAGCCGCTGAGCCGTATTCAGAAGATCTCCGGTGCCAATTTGCATCGCAACTGGGTGCGTATTCCGCATGTCACTCAGTTCGATGAAGCCGATATCACCGCCCTGGAAGACTTCCGCAAAGCGCAAAATGCCCTGGCCGAGAAGAAAAAGCTGGGCGTGAAGTACACCCCGCTGGTGTTCATTATGAAAGCGGTGGCCAAGGCGCTGGAAGAGTTCCCGACCTTTAATTCGTCGTTGTCGGAAGATGGTCAGAGCCTGATCCTGAAAAAGTACGTCCATCTGGGCATTGCGGTTGATACACCGAATGGCCTGGTGGTGCCGGTGGTGCGGGATGTCAACACCAAGGGTGTGATTGAACTGTCGAAAGAGCTGATGGAGATTTCGGCCAAAGCCCGGGATGGCAAGCTGACCTCGTCCGATATGCAGGGCGGCTGTTTTACCATCTCCAGCCTGGGTGGCATTGGTGGTACTGCCTTTACGCCGATTGTGAATGCACCTGAAGTCGCTATTTTGGGTGTGTCCAAATCGGAAGTGAAACCGAAGTGGAATGGCAAAGAGTTTGAGCCGAAGTTGATGCTGCCATTGTCGGTCTCCTACGACCATCGGGTGATTGACGGTGCGCTGGCGGCACGCTTTACTGCTACTTTGGCGAGTTATCTGGCGGATATTCGTCAGATTATTATGTAATTTCGGGCAAGGATAGTTTTGGTGTAGGTGCTGCTGACTGGGTAGCGCACACAGACACGCCGTGAACCCATCCATGGGGGCTGCGTTTTGCCATCCCTGGCAAAAAGCGTCTGTTTAGCGTACCCAGTCAGCAGCACTGGCCGAGATAGCTTGGGTGTAGGTGCTGCTGATTGGGCAGCGCACACAGACACGCCGTGAACCCATCCGTGGGGCTGCGTTTTGCCATCCCTGGCAAAAAGCGTCTGTTTAGCGTACCCAATCAGCAGCACTGGCAGAGAACTGTGTGGCCGCGTGCGCTACCCGGTCAACTCCCTAAGTCAACTCTAAGGCCGTTATTAGCCAGCAAACTTTTGTTGCTGCGCTGAAAAGTTACAAGACATCATTCAGGCTGGATGATAAAATTCAGCCACATTTTTCGTCGGCAGCCTGCGCGGTTGTTAGCAACCACACAGTACGCGCGCTGCCACTATGGTTCACAAGGTGAAAGGTATAACGATGAGCAAAGAGATCAAAACGCAGGTCGTGGTATTGGGCGCAGGCCCTGGTGGCTACTCCGCAGCATTCCGCGCTGCCGACTTGGGCCTGGACGTAACCCTGGTAGAAGCCCGCGACACCCTGGGCGGTGTTTGTCTGAACGTGGGTTGTATTCCTTCCAAAGCCTTGTTGCACGTTGCCAAAGTGATCGACGACGCCAAAGAGATGGCATCGCACGGCGTGAGCTTTGGTGCGCCAGAAATTGATCTGGATAAAATTCGTGCCTGGAAAGACAAAGTGGTTGGCCAACTGACCAAGGGTCTGGATGGCATGGCCAAGATGCGTAAAGTGAAGGTGGTCAATGGCTACGGCAAGTTTACCGGTGCCAACACCCTGCAAGCGGGCGACACCACCATTACCTTTGAACACGCCATTATTGCGGCTGGCTCAGAGCCGGTAGCGCTGCCCTTTATTCCAAAAGACGACCGGGTGATTGACTCAACAGGCGCACTGGAACTGAAAGACATCCCTGGCGAAATGCTGGTGTTGGGTGGCGGTATCATTGGCCTGGAAATGGGCACTGTGTACCGGGCGCTGGGCTCCAAAGTATCAGTGGTTGAATTTGCCGACCAGCTGGTGCCTGCCGCCGATGCTGATATCGTGAAAGCCTACACCAAATTCAACAGCAAGAACTTCAACATCATGCTGTCGACCAAGGTGGTGGGCGTGGAAGCGAAGAAAGACGGCCTGTACGTGACCTTTGAAGGCAAAAACGCGCCAGAAAAAGCCGTGCGTTATGACAAAATCCTGGTGGCGGTTGGCCGCAAGCCAAACGGCAACCTGATGGATGCAGCCAAAGCCGGTGTTAACGTGGACGAGCGTGGCTTTATCAATGTCGATAAGCAGCTGCGTACCAACGTCAAGCACATCCATGCCATCGGTGACGTGGTTGGCCAGCCGATGCTGGCGCACAAAGCGGTGCACGAAGGTCATGTCGCGGCTGAGGTCATCGCTGGCATGAAGCATTACTTTGACCCGCGCGGCATTCCTTCGGTGGCTTACACCGATCCGGAAATGGCCTGGGTGGGTGTGACCGAAAAAGAAGCCAAAGAACAGGGCCTCAAGTACGAAGCCGCGACCTTCCCATGGGCTGCTTCTGGCCGCGCCATCGCTTCTGCCCGCACCGAAGGCTTTACTAAGCTGATTTTCGACAAAGAAACGCACCGTATTATTGGTGGCGCCATTGTCGGTATCAATGCCGGTGAAATGTTGGGTGAAATTGGCCTGGCCATTGAAATGGGCGCCGATGCTGAAGACATCGCTTTGACCATTCATGCCCACCCAACCCTGAACGAGTCCATCGGCCTGGCCGCCGAAATCTACGAAGGCTCGATCACCGACTTGCCAAACCCTAAGGCAAAGAAGAAAAAGTAATTTTTCTTCGTTAAATCAATAAACAAAGGCCGCATTTGCGGCCTTTGTCGTTGTAACCTGGCCAAATACTTAATCCACTTCGTACAACAGCTCCGCGTCTTGCATGCCAAGCAGGATAAAACTAAGGCGGTGTGAATGGGGCAGGGTAAGCATCACTATCCTTGTCTTTAAGGCTGTATAACGAGCTTTTGCGCTTCAATAATGCGTTTGAAATCGGCAGAGGTACTGGCCCAATCGACCAAGTCTACTTTCCAGGGTAGATCGGATTCGCTGAACGCTTCGGCCACTTCGGCCAGTTGACTCAGGGGAAGCGGTTGTTGACTGATGATGGCCAGAT
Organism: Alkalimonas delamerensis; assembly: GCF_030717955.1. Taxonomy (NCBI): domain Bacteria; kingdom Pseudomonadati; phylum Pseudomonadota; class Gammaproteobacteria; genus Alkalimonas; species Alkalimonas delamerensis. The sequence goes on from NZ_JAUZVY010000003.1 coordinate 171,521, forward strand.
CCAGATCGGAATAGGGTTTGGCCTTGCCCTGTACTCTGGAGCCAAAAGCCCACACCGGATACTGCGACAGATACTGCTGCAAAATAGCAGCAATGTGTTGCCATTCCAGTTCACTGACTTGCAAACGTTCGGGTTTATTCATGAGCTAAGCGTTGCTGCAGTTGCGTGGCTAAAAACCGGGCTTCCGCCAGAAAGTCAGGGATCCCTGCCACCACTTGCAGGGCAATGTCTTCATCGTAAGTATGACTGGTTTTGGCGCGCATATCGCGATAGGTTCGCCAGGTCGGCCAGTCACCTTGCAACAACCCTTGCTCATTGGCGGTGCGGATCAAATCGGCAAAAGGCATTTGATCGAACTGCTCTGGGGACGGCGAGCTAAACTCCAGATAGCGCTTCAGAGTTTTATGGCTGATTTCGTAGGTAAATTCAAAGCGTTGCACCAAGCCATCACGGATCTGGATATCACGAATATCCTGCTGGTAGCGTTGCAAACCTTCGTGCAGACGTTCTATGGCATTCAGCAGTGGCTGGATATCTAAAGGCATGACCATTCTTTTTTTGTAAAGAGATGGCAACAGTGTAGCTTAGCCGTTGTCTGACTCCAAGACTTGCGCCACAAATGCTGTTGCGCAGAGTGTGCTTAATTGCAGTGACCACCTCCAGATAGCCGACCACTTCCTGCGCATTCCTTGCTACACTGCAAGCTCTTTTCCAACCATGGTCCTAAGGAGAATCGTCCGGTGTTTTCTGTTGAGTTCAAAGTGCGGGATTACGAATGCGATATGCAGGGCATTGTGAACAATGGGGTTTACTTTAATTACCTGGAGCATGCCCGCCATGAGTTTTTGCACAGCAAAGGCATTGATTTTGCCGAGCTAGCCCGCCAACAGGTTAATCTGGTGGTGGTGCGCTCGGAAATGGATTACAAAGCGCCGTTGCAAAGTGGCGATCACTTTGTGGTGACGGTTGCTTTTGAGGCCATCTCCAAACTGCGCTTTGGTTTCCGTCAGCAGGTGATCCGCAGTAAGGATGACAAGGTGATGCTGGAAGCTCTGGTCATAGGAACGGCCGTCAATGCCAAAGGTCGCCCTTTTGTGCCGGCTGAGCTCGGGTTGTTGAGCAACAAATAACAACGCAGGGCGCGGCGTGCGCCCTGCTGGATTACTTAACCAATTTGGTAATCCTCACCATCGGGTGCGGTGAACTGCTTGGTACAGGCTGGCAGTTGGCAACCATGCACCAGGCTGAACCAGGCTTGCTGCTCCGGCAGTTCAATCTGAATATCGCTGATGCCGGCGGCGTCGCTGTGCTCACAGTGGCCCAGGCTGATTTCGACATGGCGGCCATCCTGCTTCAGCACCAGCGCATCCGGGGCGCTTTTGCGGCCACACAAGGCGACAAATTGCCCTGGTTGCTGTAAACCGGCTTTGCGGCCATCGGCAAAGAACACCAACAGATGCTGGTAGTAGACTTCGTACTGGCAGACATCGCGGTGCGAGCCTTCGGTCAGTGGAAAGAGTTTATCCAACACCCCTTTGGAATACGCCATGACCTGCTGCACATGATGTTCGTTCAGCTGATGGATCTGGCTGATTTCCTGCTGGATCAGCGGCTGAAGGTCTCTTTGGCTCGTTGCGGCTTGTGTCATCGTATTCATTGTTTGTTCCTCACGCTCTATCCGTATGCTTTGCCCGTGGTTCATGCCACTGGTGCTGTCGGGTACCGGCAGGGAGTTATTGCCCTTGCTCGATTTTTAGTCTAGGCTAATTTGAAGCGTAATTTGACAATAAAAATTTTACAATGTGAATTTTACAAAATGAAAGCCAATAAATCCTTGCTGCGAAAGTCGCATTTTCTCGGCACCAAAATACGTAACTTGCGAAAACGCAACCATTTAACCATGGAAGACTTGTCGACCCGGTGCGTTCGGGTGAACCCGGAATCGGCACCATCGGTGTCTTATCTGTCGATGATTGAACGCGGCAAACGGGTGCCCAGCATCGAGATGCTGGAAGTTATTGCGGAGGTATTCCAAAAACCATTGGACTGGTTTCTGGATGGCGACGAACTGCAAGAAGACATTATTCCGAATAAAGGCAGCCGCGGCGGTATTCATGGCATGCCGCTGGAACCCGGCTTTTTATTTTCAGCCGATATTTTGCAAATTGCTTTGCCGGAGCTGCTGTCCCAAACCGGCACCAGCTCGCGGCAGTTTGCTCAGTTGTTGATCCGCGCGCATCAGGAGCACCATCAAAACCATTTTCCGGAGCTGGAAAGAGCCGCCGAGGACATTGGTTTAAAACGCATGCCGCTCAGTGTCGAGGATTTGCTGCAGTTGGCCAAAGCGCAGGGCTTGCAGATCAGCTGGTTTGATGAAGCGCCGACCGAGCTGTTGGATGAGCTGGGGGTGCGCAGCCGCAATGTGCCGACGTCCTGGTTCGAACCACCCAAGGCATTGAAGCTTAACCGCTTGTTGCAGCAGTACCCAACCCGGTTAAAGTACGAGCTGGCGGTGCATATTGGCCATGCGGTGCTGCACAATAAAGATGGTGTGAAAAGTGCGATGTCGGTCGGCGGCGCCCATACTGCCGGAGCCATGGTCACCGACTCGGTGTCGCCGGAAGATATCCTGCATGCCTGGCGCGATTTTGAATCCAGCTTTTTTGCCGGGGCTTTGCTTTGCCCCAAGGTGCCGTTTCGCCAGTTGTTGGACCGCCATGGCTATGAGATCAACAGTCATCGATTGGCGGAGGTGTCGGCATCCGTTGCCATGCGGCGCATGACGGCTGTTTCCAGCTATCCGCACTGGCACTACTTTGATGCCTACACCCCTGGTAAATTGAAGGCTGTTTATCGGGGCAATGGCATCCCGCTGCCTTGGGGCAACATGCGCGAGGTGGACGATCCCTGCCAGCACTGGGCGGTGTTTCGGATGTTTGATGGCACCGGTGAGGGCAGCTCGGCGCAGCTGTCTTTGCTGGATGTGCATGGCAAACCCCGTATCTATTGCTGTGAGTCGGTACGGGTCAAAGATTTAGCCAGCAATGCTCATGTGCTTTGTGCCGGCATCGACTTAACCCCTGCCATTGCCGCTCAGGGGCTGGATGCCGACAGCCTGGCAGCGGATATGAAAGCCTTGTGCATTGCCGAAGGCGGCGCTGCTAAAATTCCGGCTTCGGTACGCAGTCCACTGATCAGTGTTGCCAATATCTTAAATATAAACTGGATCGGCCGCAGTCTGGACAAGCCGGCTCAGCTGATTTGCTCGCGCGGCACCCGGTGTCCCAGGCAGCCGTCTTGTTATCACTGTCCGGGGTTTTCCACAGGCTGACAGCGGTGATTTCAGCTATACTTCTTTGCAGGAGGAGCGCACCGTGGATTACGAATTTTATTACAATCGGGACACCGGAAATTTTGCCCTGAACTTACCACTGGAGCAGGATGCCATTGCCCGCTTTTTACTGGATGAGTTTGTGCTGGATCAGGCCGGTTACCACCTGTTGCTGCGTGAGTTGCATGGCCTGGGCAACCACAGCAGTTGGCAGTATCAGGGCCGGAACTGGTCCTTGTTTGTCGAAGATGGTGATGTGCTGGTGTGTCATCATTCACTGCTGGAGCTGGAACACGAGCCCTTGCCTGATAAGTTGGCTGGCAGCCAGCTGGCGCTGGATGAAGACAACCTGCAAGGCGAATGTGGCCTGGATGATTTGATTCGACTGGTTGAACAGTGGCAAGTGTTTGTGGCAGGGCAGCGGGGGCGGTTGAATGGCGCCCATTCTCAATAGCGTGCTCTTGCCGTTGTCTCATTGCTTTATGCGTTGCCTTTGTCCGCCATTGTCTTTTCACCTGCTGTTGTCCACTTTGCTGCCACTGCCTGCTGAGGCCTGGCTGCACTTTGGCTGGGAATAAACGCACCGCTCTGGTGCGTTTTTTTTCGCCAACGGGTAGCCTTATTTATTTAATCCTTCCAATTCAATACCTTGAAAAACTGGCACATGATTTCCTTATGCTAATGGGCGAATAACGATAAACCCAGAAGGAAACATCTATGAAGCTTGTATGTGCCATCATCAAGCCCTTTAAGCTGGACGATGTCCGTGAAGCCATTGCGGAAATCGGCGTTGAAGGCTTAACGGTCACCGAAGTCAAAGGCTTCGGCCGGCAAAAAGGGCATACCGAACTCTACCGTGGTGCGGAGTACCAGGTGGACTTTCTGCCAAAGGTCAAACTGGAAATTGCCACTCTGGATGAGCATGTCGATCGCTTGATCGCGGCCATTGAAAAAGCAGCCTGCACCGGACGGATAGGTGACGGCAAGATTTTTGTGTTTGAGCTGGCGCAGGTGGTGCGGATCCGCACCGGTGAAACCGACGCCGATGCGATCTAGGGAGAACGACCATGCAAGAACAAATCTATCACTTACAATTTGCCATGGACACCTTCTATTTTCTGATGTGTGGTGTGCTGGTGATGTGGATGGCTGCCGGCTTTTCGATGCTCGAAGCGGGCATGGTGCGCTCCAAGAACACCACGGAAATCCTCACCAAAAACGTCGCGCTTTACTCGATTGCCTGCATCATGTATTTGATTTGTGGCTATCAGCTGATGTACCAGGGCGGCTTTTTCTTAAGCGGCATTACTGAGCTGGATGTGGATGCTACCCTGGCGGACTTTGCCGGGCGGGAAGATGGCTTTACCGGGGACTCCATTTACGCCGGTGCGTCCGATTTCTTCTTCCAGGTGGTCTTTGTGGCAACAGCGATGTCCATTGTGTCTGGTGCTGTGGCTGAGCGGATGAAGCTGTGGGCCTTCCTGGTCTTTGCTGTGGTATTGACCGGTGTGATTTACCCGATGCAAGGCAGCTGGACCTGGGGTGAAGTACCGGTCTTTGGCTTGTACGACTTAGGCGAACTGGGCTTTTCTGATTTTGCGGGTTCTGGCATTGTCCATATGGCGGGTGCCTCTGCTGCATTGGCTGGTGTGCTATTACTTGGGGCTCGAAAAGGCAAATACACCGCCGATGGCAAAGTGCATGCCATTCCTGGTGCCAACATGCCGCTGGCGACTCTGGGCACCCTGGTGCTGTGGATGGGCTGGTTTGGCTTTAACGGCGGCTCGGTGTTAAAGCTGGGCGACATGGCCAATGCCAACGAAGTAGCGGTGGTTTTTGTTAACACCAATGCGGCAGCAGCTGCCGGTGCCATAGGCGCCTTGATTTTGTCGGTAATTTTATTCCGTAAAGCCGACCTGACCATGGTGCTGAACGGCGCTCTGGCAGGCCTGGTTGCCATCACAGCAGAGCCGTCCACACCGACCCCCCTGCAAGCAACCTTGTTCGGTGCTATCGCCGGTTGCATTGTGGTTGGGGCCATCATTGGCATGGATAAGCTGAAGATTGACGACCCGGTGGGTGCTATTTCAGTGCATGGCGTGGTGGGTTTATTCGGTCTGTTACTGGTACCACTGACCAACAGCGACAGCAGCTTCAGTGGTCAGTTGATCGGTGCGGCTACCATTTTTGTCTGGGTCTTTGTTACCAGCCTGGTGGTGTGGTCGGTGCTGAAGAAAGTGATGGGCATTCGTGTCAGTGAGCAGGCCGAGTATGAAGGGGTGGATCGCAGTGAGTGCGGCATTGAAGCCTACCCTGAGTTTGTCTCTTCGGTAAAGTAATGGAGCCGGGAGCTGTGGATGACGGCTCCCTTCAAACGGCAGCGCCAGTTTTGACTGGGGCGGTGCCTGAAGTGCCAAGCCGTTAATGCTCGAAGTTCATCCAACAGGACCCGTGCTATGCACGGGTTTTTTATCGCAGTTGTTAGGGCACAAAAAGAAAACGGCCGCACTACTAAAAGCGGCCGTCTTGCGTCTAGTGCTCAGCATCCTGCTGTTGCTGTCCTTGCCTTGCGTCCTTCACCTCATCCCGAGGTTCCTTGCGTGGCGTCCTGCCGTGTCCTGTTGTCCGTAGAGGTGCTTCCTGCAACCTCGCACTCATCCTGAGTGATTCCTGCGTCGTCCGTGCCATCCATTTGCGCTAGTCAATCGAAATCCGGTCGATCGTGGCTCCTGCCTGTCCATTGATTCACGTTGTTCCTAACGTGACTTACTGTCCCTAGCGTGTCCGCTGCATCCCGCGCTGGCTAGCCTTTGCCAGCATCACTCATCCTGAGTGGTCCTGTGGTCATCCTGACCTGCATGCTTATTCCTTAGCATGCGGGGTTCGTCCTGAACCTGTCCTGAATCGTCCTTGCACATCCTGTGGATCGCTATTCACTTAAAATGTCATATAATAAGTGGCATCCTGCTGCGCTTCGTTCTTCCTGAACTTGTCATCCGCTGACATGGTTAGTATGCGATGAAGGGAGGGCTGCGAACAGTCAGGGTAAGAAAAAAACTTTGCTGTCATACGATTGTAAAAATAAATTTTTTAATAAAATACCAATAAAAACAGTTGGATGAATAATTATGGTGCTCCTGATAAGGCAGCTTTTGCCGCTTTGGCGCACTAATTTGTGAGATATGTCTCACAAGCGATTGGGGTAATTGCCTTTTGGCTTACAACAGCCCCCACAGGACTGAAAGGAGTATCCACTGGATGGCAAGAGAGCAACTGGGTATTTGTGCAGAAGCCAACTTGCATGGCGATTATCTGCTACTCAATGCACTGGATGGGCAAGAAGCCTTGCTGCGGCAGCAGCTGGCGCAGATCCCCGCACTGTTGAGCCAGTTGGCGGATCATTTTTCGGAAGCCTTGTTGACCGGCGTGGTTGCCATTGGTGCCAATTATTGGGATAGCCTGTACCCACAAGCCCGGCCAGCAGGTCTGTTGCCTTTTCCGGCGCTGGAATCGTCTGAATTGCTGATGCCGGCCGATTCTTTTGATCTATTGCTGCAAATTCGTTCGGATCGGCAAGATGTCAATTACCTGGTGGCGCAGCAAATTTATCAGATGTTGCTGCCGGCTGTGGAGTTGGTGGAGCATATGCGCGGCTTCCGTTACCTGGATGGCCGTGATTTAACCGGCTTTCTGGATGCGCCAGAGGCCGTACGGGGCCGCAAGCGGCGTGAGCTGGCTTTGCTTACCGCTGAGCAAGAGCCGCATTTTTCCGGCGGCAGTTATCTGCATCTGCAGCGCTTTCGTCACGACATAAAGCGGTGGCAGCGCTTAGCGGTTTCTGCTCAGCAAGCCATTATCGGCCGGCATAAATCCGATGGCCAGTGGCTGCCATTGGCGCAGTTGGAGCCGGATTGCCACAGCCTGTGTTTTTATCAGGACAAGGACCGGCAGCAGCCCTTGCCGCTACTGACGCAGAACATGCCTTTTGCCGATTTAAAGCAACAGGGGTTGCTTTGGTTGTCTTACAGTGCGGACAGCACGGCTTTTGAAACTCTGATGCGGCAACGCCTGGGGCTGGCGGAGCTGGCCAGCGACAGTTACGATCGCTTGCTGGATTACAGCCAGGCCGACCTTGGGGCGGCATTTTTTGCGCCCTCGGTCAGCTTTTTAGAGCAATTTGAGCATGGCTGAGCGGGGGGAGTGCTAGACCTTTTCAAACAGCTCGGTGACTTTTTCCAGTGTGAAGTTGATGTTTTTCACACTGATGGGGGCGATAAAGATGGTATCGTCGCCGGCAATGGTGCCCAGCACACCTTCGGCCTTGCCAACGGAGTCCAGTAGACGTGCAATCAACTGTGCAGCGCCCGGGCTGGTACGGATAATAATCATCACGTCGTTGTGCTCAATGTCGAGCACCAGCTGCCGCAGCGGGCTTTTGGTGGTGGGGACGCCGAGCTCAGGTGGCAGGCTGTAGACCATCTCCTGTTTGGCATTGCGGGTGCGAACCGCGCCGTACTTGCTCAGCATGCGCGAGACTTTGGACTGACTGACGTTATCAAAGCCCAGCGCTTTCAGTGCATCGACGATGTCGCCTTGTGAGCCAAAGCGTTCTTCTTTCAGCAAGTTTTTAAATGCCTGTATCAGAGCTTCTTGTTTGGATTGCTTGGTCATAACGGTCACTTTTTTATACGCTTCGGCTGAATATATTACTAAAGTCTGTGCAGTAAATTAACTCATTATGGGGTAAAATACCCGCGATTTTATTCAATGCATGCATATTTATGCCTGCGGACCAGTTGAACAAGGGGATTTCCAATGAAAGTAGCTGTGTTAGGTGCGGCCGGTGGGATTGGCCAGGCGTTATCGTTGTTATTAAAGCTGGATTTGCCAGCCGGAACAGAGCTGGCATTGTACGATCTGGCACCAGTGACCCCTGGTGTTGCTGTGGATTTAAGCCATATCCCAACTGCTGTTGAGGTGAAGGGCTATGGCAAAGACGACCTGGCGCCGGCACTGAAAGATGCCGACGTGGTGATGATCCCTGCCGGGATGCCGCGTAAACCGGGCATGGACCGTTCTGATTTGTTCAATGTCAATGCCAACGTGGTGAAAACCCTGGCTGAGGCCATTGTAGAGCAGTGCCCGAAAGCGCTGGTTGGTGTCATTACCAATCCAGTCAACACCACCGTTGCCATTGCGGCCGAAGTGTTCAAAAAAGCCGGAACCTACGACCCGCGTCGTCTGTTCGGGGTGACTACGCTGGATGTGATCCGTGCTGAGACCTTTGTGGCTGAGTTAAAGGGCAAGAACCCGGCCGATATCACGGTGCCGGTCATTGGTGGTCACAGTGGCACCACCATTCTGCCGTTGCTGTCTCAGGTAGCGGGTGTCAGCTTCAGCGATGATGAAGTCGCCTCGCTCACGCATCGCATTCAGAATGCCGGCACCGAAGTGGTGGAAGCCAAAGCCGGTGGTGGCTCTGCGACTTTGTCCATGGGCCAGGCTGCGGCACGTTTCTGTGTGTCGCTGGTGAAAGGTCTGCAGGGCGAAGAAGTTACCGAGTATGCCTATGTGGAAGGTGAAGGCGAACATGCCCGCTTCTTTGCACAGCCATTGGTGCTGGGCAAAAACGGCCTTGAGCGCTTGTTGCCGATTGGCAACCTGAGTGCCTTCGAGCAAAAAGCCATGGCCGATATGCTGCCAACACTGCAAGGGGATATCACCTTGGGTGAAGAGTTCGTGCAAAAAGCCTAATCAGCTTTCTTGCAACAAAAAAACCGTGCCTTGAACGCACGGTTTTTTTATGGCTAACTGGCCGACTTTTCTTCGGTCTTGCTTTTGTTGTTTGCGTCTTTTAACTCGCCTTTTTTGCCACTTTGCTGCAGTTTCACCACCTGTTCCTCGGTGGTAGGCTGACTTTCACCGATAAAGTGGCCACCGCGCTCAATGCTAAGTTCATCGCTGTGAATGGTGCCCTGGGCTTTGCCATGCGGCAGGATTTCGACATGATTGGCGTAGCACTCGCCTTCGAATAAGCCGTTGATAATGACTTTATCGGCTATGATTTCCCCTTTGACCCGGCCAGAGCGGCTGATAATCAGAGTTTTCTCGGTATTGATTTTTCCTTCCATGTAGCCATCAACATGGATGTCACAGGTTAGTCGGAAACTTCCATGGAAGGAGCTGCCTTGTGCGATGACAGTAGCAGCTGATTGCTTACCTTGGTTTCCAGCATGCTTACTAAAGAATCCCATTGAATACTCCTTTCCTGCGTAAAAACATGATCAAAATTGGTGGCATCCCAATCCATAAAGGCTTGCGGGTTGATAGGCCGGTCAAGAAAGTGTACTTCGTAATGCAAGTGGGGTGCGGTTGATGCGCCGGTATTGCCTACGGTGGCAATCAGCTGGCCTTTTTCGACAAAGCTGCCAGCGGTGACTTTAAATTCATGCAGATGGGCGTAAAGGGTGGCAAAGCCATAGGCATGTTTAATTTTCAACATATTGCCGTAGCCACTGTTGCTGGGGCGGACGCTTTCGACCACGCCATCTGCTGGCGCGTAAATCGGCGTTCCCCGGTTGGCGGCCAAATCAACTCCGCGATGATGCCGAACATTGCCGTGAATGGGATGGGTCCGGTTGCCAAAGCGGGATGAACGGTAACGAAACTCCAGTGGTGAACCGCTGGGGATCATTTGCAGCATGGTGCTGCGCACGGCCGAGTTGATGGTGGCGACATCCAGCCGTTGATCCAGATTATTGCTGTACACCTGATCCAAGCCCAGAGCCTGTTCGATTTCGCCAAGCCGACTGGTGGCCATGTAAATTTCATCGGTACGCTCTGCCAGCTCCTCTTCCAAAGTGCCGCGCTGCTGTTCCAGCCGGGCGATGTCGGCCAATAACTGCTCGCTGTGCTGCTGCAGGCTGAGCTGCTGGCGGTGGTGTTGTTCGACTTGATTGAGCAGGTAATTGACAAAAATGACGGTGGCCAGAGTCAGCACTGCCAACATCGCTGCAATCACAAGCATGTAACGGCGCAGTAGCTTACCAATGCTGTAATGGCGTGAGCCATGAATGCTGGAAATGGATATAAGCAGTTGGTCTTTCATGCGTGCTTTGCATCTCGGTTAGTGTGCGGCGAAAAGAACAGAAAATAAGGTGAAACGAGGATCCTGTCAAGTTTTGTACAGTGCCTGCGACTGATGGGGGTTATTAAAAAGCCGCTGCATTTGGCAGCGGCTTCTGTGTTTTAGTGGCCAGCAGTGCCGTCAAGGCCATGGGCATGGCCGTGGGCAATTTCTTCCTCAGTAGCCTCGCGCACCTGCAAAACTTCAACATCAAAGGTCAAATCAATGCCGGACAGCGGATGGTTGCCATCGACCACCACTTCCTCGTCACCCAGCTCCACGATGATGACGGAATGCTCGCGGCCATCCGGGCCGGAAGCCCGGAAACGCATGCCGACTTCAACCTCCATGCCTTCGAACATCGAGCGTGGCACCGACTGCACCAGTTGATCGTGGCGCTCACCATAAGCTTCTGCAGCTTCGATGGTGGCATTGAAGGTGTCGCCAGGGGCTTTGCCTGCCAAGGCTTTTTCCAGACCAGGAATTAACGAGCCGTGGCCATACAGAAAAATCAGTGGGTCGCCACCAAAGGAAGAATCCAGCTCAGCTCCGTTTGGATCCGTAACTTTGTAGTGCATGGCAACGACTTTGTTTTGAGAAATAGACATGAAGACCTCAGTTATTGAAGAGTGTATGGCAAAGGTTGCATCTGAAGTACCGTCTCCGGGTCCGATGCTAACCTGAGCTGTGTGGCCGCTGTTGTATCATTCGGCAGTACCGCCAGCACCCAGAGCTGCTGATTCACATTCACGGCATTGATGACCTGGCCAGCCCGGCGCCAGTTGCTTTCCAGCTGCATTTCGATATCGGTTCCTGCCACAGGCGTATGCTCGGTGGTTGCTGTGGCAATGAATGCAGCGCGTTTGTTTTTGCCCAGATACTTCATCCGGGCGACCATTTCCTGGCCCATGTAACAGCCTTTATCAAAGCTGATGGCATCCTGTGCCTGTAAGTTTAGCATTTGCGGCACATAGTGTCCGATGTTTTCCTGCTCCAGGTAACAAAGGCCATGCTGAATATGAGCTTGCAACCAGCGGGTGGGTGCTGCCAGCGGCAGGGTGCTGTCCTCCAGCCATTGTCTGGCTTGAGGGTGAGGGCTCAGCAGCAGGTAGTGATTCGGGGCCAGACAAAGCAGATGGCAGCCATTGCTGGATTGGCGCTCACCTGGCTCGGCAGCAACAAAGCCCAGCTGCTGCAGCAAAACGCTGACGGCGGCTTGTTCACCGCTGATGCCAAACACCGCCCAGTCCAATTGACCAGGTTCAAACTGTACTTTGGAGAAAACACCAAACTTCTTCCATTGTGCAAGCGAAGCGGCCAACTCATCCCGGTGCGCTACTACTAAGAGCTCATCCTGATCCGCTTGCAGCAGCTGAAAGACAGACCACATTTTACCTTTGGCATCGCAATGAGCACCACGCAAGACATTGGTGTCATTAAGCCGCCTAAGATCGCAGGTGCTCTGACTTTGCAGATACTTGATGGCGTCGGGCCCATGGGCGCGCAGCACGTCAAAAGCAGGCAAAGGGGCCAGGCACACAGGACTTGCCTGATTGGAGAGTCGAGCCAATTGGTCGGCTTGGATCCAGCTTGATTGCATAATGATAGTGTTTTTCAAAAAAGGACTCTGGTGATCATTGGGGATCAAAGCGCAAAGCTCAAGCTTTCGAACAGAAAATTTTCCCTCTGTCCGGTGTTGTTCTGTTTAACAGCTGTTTTTCCGGTATAATTAGTGCCCGTCCAGAAAGGCGGGCGCTAGCGCAGAGCAGGGATGCGCTGTCAAAATCATTGGTGTAAGCCATTGATTTTGCGAGCCAGGAAAAACCGCATTTTTTCCTGGCGACTCCGCGAAACGGCAGGGATGCCGTTTCAGGATGGAAATTAATTAGATCACCTTGTTGTAAATCTTACCGATGGAGCAGACGAGTCAATGTCGGAATTAATGAGCAAACCACGGCTACGCTGGGCCTGCCGACGCGGCATGTTGGAGCTGGATGTCCTGTTAGCCCCCTTTGTCGAAGAAGGCTACGATGCCCTGACTGACGCCGATAAAGGCCACTTTGAACGCTTGCTGGCCTGCGATGATCCCGATTTGTTTGCCTGGTTTATGGGGCACGCCAAAAGCGACGATGCCGACCTGCAACGCCTGATTGGGGTGATTCTGGATCGTGTTCGCGTCTAGCTTGGTGATTGCGCCTTCACGCTGGCGCCGTTACAGCTTGCTGTGTGTGCTGGTGCTGGCTCTGGTGTCGGCCCTGCTGATACCCCTGTCAGGCTTTTGGCTATTGCTGTATGGATTGGCCGGGGCCGCTTTTGGCTGGTGTTGGTGGGGTTGTTGGCAGCAGCAAGAGGCCGCTTGTACTTTGTTGCTGGGTGAGCAGGGCGAGCTGCGCTGGCTCCCGGCAGGGCGCGCAGCAGGTAGCTTGCAGCAGGACAGTCTGGTGCTGCCCTGGGCGATTTTACTGCGTTGGCGCGGCCTGCCTGAAAAAGGCCACCCCAGGGGGCAGCTGCACCGATACTGGTTGCTGGCCGATCAATGCAGTGACGATGATTTTCGCGCCCTGGCCCGGGCTATCCGGCAATGCCGCTGGCAGCAAGCTGAGCCGGCGGCCTAGCTACCATTGGCCGGGTGTTAAAATGGTGGGGCTGGTTTCGTCATCCTTCAGGCTAAAAGGGTAGTCCAAATTGTAGTGCAAGCCCCGGCTTTCTTTGCGTGCTAAAGCGCTGCGGATAATCAGCTCGGCCACCAGCACCAAATTTCGCAGCTCCAGCAGATTATTGCTGACTTTAAAGTGGCTGTAATAATCCTGAATTTCTTTTTTCAGCAGCTCTGCCCGGTGCAAGGCCCGCTCCAGCCGCTTATCGGTACGGACAATGCCAACATAATCCCACATAAAAAGTCGCAGCTCATGCCAGTTGTGGGTAATGACCACTTCTTCATCGGAGTCGCTGACCCGGCTTTCATCCCACTGCGGCAAGGTATCGGCCATCGGAGCATCAGCCAGCTGGCTACGGATATGACGGGCTGCGGCCTGGGCAAAGACGATGCATTCCAGCAGGGAGTTACTCGCCATCCGGTTGGCGCCATGCAAGCCGGTGCAGGCGACTTCGCCAATGGCATAAAGATTGGCCACATCGGTTTGGCTGTTCAGATTGACTAAAACCCCACCGCAGGTGTAGTGGGCAGCCGGTACCACCGGGATCGGCTCTTTGGTGATGTCCAGACCGACACTCAGGCACTTGGCATAAATGGTGGGGAAGTGCTCCAGAATAAAGTCTGCCGGCTGATGGCTGATGTCCAGGTAGACGCAGTTGGCACCCAAGCGCTTCATTTCATAATCGATGGCTCTGGCCACCACATCGCGGGGGGCCAGTTCTGCGCGTTCATCAAAGTCCGGCATAAAACGACTGCCATCCGGTCGCTTTAAATAAGCACCTTCGCCACGCATGGCCTCGGTAATTAAAAAGTTGGGAGCATCTGGGTGGTACAAGCTGGTGGGGTGGAACTGGTTAAACTCCATATTGGCCACCCGACAGCCCGCCCGCCAAGCCATGGCAATGCCATCACCGCTGGCGACATCCGGGTTGCTGGTGTACAGGTAGACTTTGCTGGCTCCGCCGGTTGCAAGGGCCACAAAGCGGGCCCGGACGACTTCGACTTTTCGAGCCTGCTGGCTCCAGATGTAGGCGCCCAGGCAGCGACTTTTGTCAGCATTGGTGATCAGATCAATGGCGTGGTAATGCTCCAGCAATTGAATGTTCGGGTGCTGACGGACTTGATCCACCAGGGTGATTTGCACCGCTTTGCCGGTTGCATCAGCCGCATGCAGGATACGGCGATGGCTGTGTCCCCCTTCGCGCGTCAGGTGGTATTTCATTTTGCCATCTTCATCGCGGTACTGATCGAAGGGCACCCCCTGGCGGATCAGCCACTGCATGGCTTCCTTGGCATGGCCGGCGGTAAATTGCACGGCCTGCGGGTCGCACAAACCGGCCCCGGCAATCAGCGTATCATTCACATGACTGGCGATGCTGTCGTTCTCATCAAAGACGGCAGCGATGCCTCCTTGCGCGTAGAGGGTGGAGCCCTCGCGCAGCGCGCCTTTGCTCAGCACCAACACCTTTGCATGCTCGGCCAGCTGCAGTGCCAGCGACAAACCGGCGGCACCACTGCCAATAATAAGGACATCAGATAGGTATTCTTTTTGTTGGCTCATACGGTACACTGCGCTCTGAAATGAATTCGCACTTACTAGGGCGATGGCATAAGCTTATTGTAACTTTTTCCTGCAAGGGGCAGAACTATTTATGACACCTTTTGTCCTACTGAGTACGCAAGACATGCGCCAGTTACAAAAAACGAAAGAAGTAGAATGGGTTACAGGGGATAAGCTCGGATGAGCGAGCAAGAATCGGACTGGCAGATTGTCCAGCGTGTGCAGCAGGGCGAGCAGGCTGCCTTTAATTTACTGGTCAAAAAATATCAGCATCGGATCACGAACTTAATCGCCCGATACGTCTCTAACCATGGTGACGTTGCTGATGTGGCACAGGAAGCTTTTTTAAAAGCCTACCGGGCTTTGCCTGGCTTTCGCGGCGACAGTGCTTTTTACACCTGGCTGTACCGCATTGCGGTCAACAGCGCTAAAAATTATTTGGTGGCGTCTTCGCGCAAGCCACCGTCCAGTGATGTCGATGCTGAAGAAGCCGATTACTTCGAGGGCAGCGATGCACTGAAAGAGCAAGATTCACCGGAGAAACTGCTGTTATCCGATGAAATACGCCAGGTGGTTTTTGACACCATCGAAGGCTTGCCAGATGAGTTGCGTACGGCCATAACCCTGCGCGAGCTTGACGGCCTGAGTTACGAAGAAATTGCCGATGTGATGGGGTGTCCCATAGGCACAGTGCGAAGCCGGATTTTCCGGGCTCGTGAAGCCATAGACTTACAGCTTAAACCTTTGCTAAGCTAAGCATGAGTGAATGACAGGAATGACTATGTCGTCAAAACAACAGCATGGGTCCGTTGCCGAACAGGTGGACCAGACCCATTCGACTGAGCCGACCGTTCAATCGTCACAGGAATGGGTGTCTGCCGCTGCAGATGGAGAAGCTATTTCGGAGCAGCAGCTGCATCAGCTGTGCGAAAACGCCTCCTTGCAACAGCACTACGAACGTTATCACTTGATTGGTGCTGCGCTCCGTAACGAGTTAGCCCCCAAGCTGCCAGCGGATTTTAGTGCCAGTTTTGCCGCCCGTTTGCAGCAAGAACCGGTGCATCAGTTGGTCGTGCATCGCTCATTCTTCCATCGTATTCAGCAGGGGATGCGTCAGGCTGCGAACAGCGAATGGTTGAAGCCGACGGCTCAGACCGCTATTGCTGCCAGTGTTGCCTTAATGGCGGTGTTGGGTGTGCAGTACGTGCAGCAGCCCTACGAGCAAGAGTTGATGTCGCCTCTGCCTGTGTTGCATACTCAGCCAGTTTCCGGTTTTGCTACCCCGGTAAGTTTGAGTCAGACTACGGTGGATGACCGTCTGGAACAGCATGCGCACCAAGCCATGCTGGAACAACAACGCCGCTTGCAGGATTTACTGAATGCTCACCATCAACAGGTACGGGTGTTGGAGCAGTCTGCATTGTTGAACGAGCAAGCGCCGGTGGTGACCGAGCCGGAGCCTGACGGAAATTACTAATGCGATGGTCCTTGCTGCTGCTGCTGGTCAGCAGCCTGTTGTTTCCCCCGCTGCTGCTGGCAGATACCAAAGGCTGGCAGCTGTTTCAACAAAGCCAGGATGCTGTTCGAAATCATAATTTTGATGTGTCCTATGTGGTTTTCAAAGGCGAACAGGTCACCAGTTTCCGCTGGTTGCACGGCGTGCATCAAGAGCAACAACTGGAACAACTGGTGCCGATGGATGTCGATGGCATCGATATCTTACGTAAAGGCAAGGTGGTTTATTACCTGACCCCGGAACGTCCCGTTTTAATAACGCTCAGCTCCTACATCAAAGAATTGCCTTCTTTACTTTATCAGCCTGTGGCTGACTTAAAGCAGTTGTACGATCCCGTTTCCGGCAGTGTCAGCCAGATGGGAGGCCGTTCTGCGCAGTTGCTTAGGTTAACCGCTTTTCATCCGGGCCGGTTAAGCTACTGGCTATGGCTGGATGTTGAGACGGGTTTTCCACTAAGGATTGATACCGTGGCTGAGGGGCACCAGTTGCTGGAGCGTTGGCAAGTCACGCACATGCTGCTGTCTCCGCAGTTGCCGGAAGCGCTAAAGGCGTTGTTGGATTTACCTTTGCCTCAACCCGACAAGCAGCACTTGCAACCCGTAGCAACACCGCCTCAGGCCTCGAACATTGAGCTGGCCTGGCTGCCTTCGGGCTTTAAGCAGGTCGAAGACCCATTGGTGGTGCCGTCGCTTGGCGTGCCGTTGTTGCATTATTGGCTGCTCAGCGACGGTTTGCATCAGGTGTCGGTTTTTGTGCAAAAGCCCAACCGTCAGCCAGCCCAGGCCTACCGTGATGGTGCCACTACCATTTATGTGCATTCGACCGAACAGTTTGATGTCACTGTCATTGGGCCTGTCACCCTGGAGATTGCGCGGCAAATTGCCGCAGCTGTGCGTTATGATTGAGCAAATTGCCACAGTGCGAAAGCTTGAGCCGGGTGGTGTTTGGTTGGAGACCACCCCGGTGACCACCTGCCATTCCTGCCACGCCAGTGAGCAATGCGGCACCGGGGTGGTGGCGAAAACCTTTACGCCCAGACGCTCTCAGTTCTTTTTAGTGACCACCACAGCTTTGTTACCCGGGCAAAAGGTGCGCATCGCCACCACGGAGCAGCAGCTGTTGCTGGCTGCTTTTTCATTGTATCTGATGCCGCTGCTGTTGATGATAACCGGTGTGCTGTTGGGATCCTGGTTGCTGCCTGCTGTTGCGGAGTGGATCTGGGTAGGATTGGCCTTGCTGTTGCTGTGGGGCGGCTATCGGTTGGCAGGGCATTTTGCCCATCGGTTAGAGCGCGATGCGGTCCGGTTGCTCGAAGTCTTGCCCGAGCTGGGACTTTGTCAACAGCCCGCTGCCAATACAGCGAAGATCACTTAGCCAGCAGATCACATAGCCAGCCGTCACAGGATCGAGTACAATTCGCCGATATCCCAATCATGCCATCTGCCACCAGACTGCGGTTTGAACGCATCGCAGCAGAGCCAGAATGCAACGCTTTAACAACTTGAGACATTATGCCTAAACTCAACCATATTCGTAACTTCTCGATCATTGCCCACATTGACCACGGCAAATCCACTTTGTCGGATCGTTTGATTCAGCATTGCGGTGGCCTGTCCGATCGTGAAATGCAGCAACAGGTACTTGATTCGATGGATCTGGAGCGCGAACGTGGCATCACCATCAAAGCCCAGAGTGTGACCTTGCACTACAAAGCGCGTGATGGAGAAACCTATCAGCTCAACTTTATCGATACACCGGGCCATGTCGATTTCAGCTACGAAGTCAGCCGCTCTTTAGCGGCCTGTGAAGGGGCCTTGCTGGTGGTGGATGCAGGCCAGGGCGTTGAAGCCCAGACGGTGGCCAATTGCTATACTGCCATTGAAATGGACCTGGAAGTTTTACCCATCCTCAACAAAATTGACTTGCCACAGGCCGATCCTGAGCGGGTCAGTGCCGAGGTTGAAGACATTATTGGCATTGAAGCCATGGATGCGGTGCGTTGCTCTGCCAAAACCGGGCTGGGCATCGAAGAGGTGCTGGAAGCTATCGTGCAAAAGATCCCGGCACCGGAAGGCGAGCCCGAAGCCCCAACTCAGGCGCTGATCATCGATTCCTGGTTTGACCCTTATCAGGGTGTCGTCTCTTTGGTGCGGGTAAAACATGGCCAGATTGCCAAAAAAGACAAAATCAAAGTGATGTCGACCGGTCAGGTTTATGAAGTCGATAAAATTGGTATCTTCAGCCCGAAGGCCACCGAGACTCAGCTGCTGAAAACCGGCGAAGTAGGTTTTGTCATTGCCGGCATCAAAGAAATCAAAGGCGCGCCGGTCGGGGATACCCTGACACTGGCCAAACAAGCCGCCAGCGCGCCCTTGCCAGGTTTTAAGCGGGTTAAGCCCCAGGTTTATGCCGGTGTCTTCCCCATCTCATCCGACGATTACGAAGACTTCCGCGATGCCCTGGCCAAGCTCAGCCTGAACGACTCCTCTTTGTTTTACGAACCGGAAAGCTCGGGCGCTTTGGGCTTTGGTTTCCGTATTGGCTTCCTTGGCATGCTGCACATGGAGATTATCCAGGAGCGGCTGGAGCGGGAATACGATTTGGATTTGATTACCACAGCGCCGACCGTTATCTACGAAGTGGAAACCAAGTCGGGCGATGTGGTGATGGTGGACAACCCCAGCAGCTTGCCGGCGGTCAATGACATTGCCCAGATCCGTGAGCCCATCGTGGAAGCCCACATTCTGGTACCGCAAGAGTATCTTGGTAACGTCATTACCCTCTGTGTCGAGAAGCGGGGTACTCAAATCAACATGACCTACCATGGTCGTCAGGTGGCTGTGGTCTATGAGCTGCCGATGGCCGAAGTGGTGATGGATTTCTTCGACCGTTTAAAATCCACCAGCCGTGGTTATGCCTCGCTGGATTACAGCTTCAAGCACTTCCAGGAGTCGGATATGGTCCGGGTGGATGTGCTGATTAACGGTGAGCGGGTGGATGCATTGGCCATGATTTGCCACCGTGACTTTGCGCAGAATCGTGGCCGCTCACTGGCGGATAAACTCAAAGAGCTGATCCCGCGCCAGATGTTTGATATTGCCATTCAGGCGGCGATTGGCAACCACATTATTGCCCGCACCACGGTGAAGCAATTGCGGAAAAACGTGATTGCCAAGTGTTATGGCGGCGACGTCAGTCGGAAGAAAAAATTGCTGCAAAAGCAAAAAGAAGGCAAGAAACGGATGAAGCAGGTTGGCAACGTGGAAGTGCCGCAGGAAGCCTTCCTTGCTGTGCTGCGAATGGACAAATAACAGGACTTTTTATGGCAGGATACTTTGCAATTTTTTTGGTGCTGCTGACGCTGGCCAGTGGCTTAATCTGGCTGCTGGATGCCCGGTTGTTTGCACCCAAACGCCGTCAGCAGGTGGAAACCGCTCTGGCTGCCGCCGGTGGCAAGTTGCCGCAGGAAACCCTTGACCGTCTGGCTCAAGAGCCCTGGCTGGCAGAGACTGCCCGCTCCATTTTTCCGATCATTGCGGCCATTACCATTTTGCGCTCTTTTTTGTTCGAGCCCTTCCAAATTCCATCGGGCTCGATGATGCCTACCTTGCTGGTGGGCGATTTTATTTTGGTGCAAAAGTTTGCCTACGATGTGAAAGACCCGGTCTTTCGCCGTACCTTGTACCGCAACAATCAGCCGCAACATGGTGATATTGCCGTCTTTAAATACCCGGAAAACCCGCGACTGGATTACATCAAGCGCATTATTGGTTTGCCGGGCGATCGGGTGATTTACCGTGACAAGCAGTTCTACATTCAGCGTGCTTGTACCGAAGCGCATCAGGGCAATTGCCCGGGGCTGGAGCAAGTGCGCTATACCTTTGCAGCCGATGGTGAGTTTACCCAGCAAGGCTTGCCGCAGCGCCGTTACCAGGAAACCCTGGGTGAGGCCAGTTACGATATTTTGCTGACACCGGCCTTGCCTGAACAAAAGCGTGATTACTACCGACAATCCGGCACTGCCATCGATGAGTGGCTGGTACCGGAAGGGCACTACTTTGCGGTCGGTGACAACAGAGACAACAGCCGTGACAGTCGCTTCTTTGGCTTTGTGCATGAAGACCTGATGGTAGGCAAGGCGGTCTTTATCTGGATGAGCTTCGAGTTTAGCGACAATCCCGATCGCGTGTTGCCACGTTGGATCCCGGTGGGCATCCGTTTTGAACGTTTGGGGCGTATCCGCTAAATGACGAAAGAACAACACCCGCTAAGTCGTTTGATGCCGTTGTTAGGCTACCAATTTGAGCAAATTGGCCTGCTGCAGCAGGCTTTGACACATCGCAGCTGCAAAGGACGCCATAACGAGCGGCTGGAGTTTCTGGGCGATGCCATTTTAAGCATGGTGATTGCCGAGGCACTTTACCAGCATTTCCCCAATGCCAAAGAAGGGGAGCTGACCCGGATGCGTGCCAGCCTGGTCAAAGGCGTGACTCTGGCCGAAATTGCCGGCGAACTGTGCATTGCCGATTACCTGCGACTGGGGCCGGGTGAAATGAAAAGTGGCGGTCATCGCCGGGAGTCGATTCTTGCCGATGCCTTTGAAGCCATCCTTGGGGCCATCTACCTGGATGGTGGCCTGGAGGTCTGCAAAGAACGGATTTTATTCTGGTTTGCCGGCCGCTTGCAGCGCATTACGCCGCAGCAACAAAAAGATTCCAAAACCCGACTGCAAGAGTATTTGCAGGGTCGTCGTTTGGCTTTGCCGGTGTATCAGGTGGAGCAAACCCAGGGTGAGGCGCACAACCAGCAATTTACCGTGAGCTGCACCATCGAGGGGCGCGCACCGGTGCTGGCAACCGGCAGTTCACGTCGCAAAGCCGAACAGGATGCAGCACACACCATGTTGGAGCAGATCCAGGATGAACACTGAAACCACAGCGCCTCAAACCCGTGCCGGTTTGGTGGCGATCGTTGGCCGACCCAATGTCGGTAAGTCGACCTTGCTCAATCAGCTGATTGGGCAAAAGGTCAGCATTACCTCGCGTAAACCGCAAACCACCCGCCATCGTATATTGGGGATTGATACCCGGGATGATGTGCAAACCGTCTATGTGGATACGCCTGGCCTGCACATTGAAGAAAAGCGCGCCATCAACCGTCTAATGAACCGTGCTGCAGCCAGCTCGATTCTGGATGTGGAGTTGGTGCTCTTTGTGGTAGAAGGCACCCGCTGGACTGAAGACGATCAAATGGTGCTTAGCCGGTTAAAGGCTGCGGCCAAGCCGGTGGTGCTGGTGGTCAACAAAACCGATCAGGTCGCCGACAAAGAAAAACTGATGCAGCAACTGCAGTGGCTGCATCAACAGCTGGATTGCCTGGCGATCGTGCCGGTGTCGGCAAAGAGCGGTAAAAGTGTCCCGGAGCTGCGCGAATTGGTGCAGCAACAATTGCCACCTTGTGAATTCTTTTTCCCGGAAGACTACGTCACCGATCGCTCGATGCGCTTTATGGCTGCGGAAATTGTCCGGGAAAAGCTGATGCGCTTTTTAGGCGATGAACTGCCGTATTCCGTGACGGTGGAAATAGAACGCTTCAAGTGGGAAGACAAGCTGTACCATATTGCTGCCCTGGTGCTGGTTGAACGTGACAGCCAAAAACGGATGGTCATCGGCAATAAAGGCGAGCGGGTCAAAACCATTGCCACCGAAGCCCGCAAAGATTTGGAGCGTCTGCTGGAGCAGCAAGTGTTTCTGCAAATCTGGGTGAAAGTCAAATCCGGCTGGGCCGACGATGAGCGCGCTCTGCGCAGCCTGGGGTATGGCGAAAACTAGCCTGGCACTGCCCTGGCACTCGGCGTTCATTCTGCATCGCCGACCTCTGGCCGAGCACAAAGTGATCCTGCAATTGCTGCTGCCCGAACTGGGCCGTTTATCGGCGGTGATACGACCGCGCAGCGGCAAGCAGCGTCAACCGCTGCAGCCTTTTCAGCTATTGAGTGTGCAGCTGAGTGGCCGGGCGGATCTCAAAAGCATTGTGAAGCTGGAAGAACAAGCCCCTGGCCTTGCTTTGCAGGGGCAGGCGCTGTTCAGTGCCTTGTATCTGAATGAACTGTTGTGCCGGCTTTGGCCGGACAACCTGGCCAGCGACGAGCTGTTTCCGCTTTACCATCACAGTGTGCAGCAGCTGGCCAGGGTCGAGCCTGTCTTGCCGAGCCTTGAGCCAGTGCTACGACAATTCGAATTTGCCTTGTTGGCTGAACTTGGGATGCCAGTGGACTGGCAGTGCGATGCTGATGGCCAGCCGTTGCAGCCGGAATGCTACTATCAATGGCAGGCTGAACAAGGCTGGTGTGCTGCCGAACGCGGCTGGCTGGGTGCGTTGATACTGCAGCTTGGCCTCGGTTGCTGGGAGCAAGCCGGGTGCCGGCAAGCAGCCAAACAACTCAGCCGGCAATTGCTGCGGCCACTGCTTGGCGATAAGCCGTTGCAAAGTAAAGCTTTATTTCAAACGAAGCAGCCGGACAACCCAGGCGGGATTGCCTCGGCTGACAAACCCTGAAGGAGCCTCTGATGTCGTCAATTTATCTGGGTGTGAATATCGATCATGTGGCGACCTTGCGCCAGGCGCGTGGTACCAACTACCCGGAGCCGGTGCATGCGGCCCTGGTGGCCGAGCAAGCCGGCGCCGATGGCATTACCGTGCATTTGCGTGAGGACCGGCGCCACATCGTGGATCGCGATGTTTATTTGCTGCAGCAAACCATCAGCACCCGGCTCAACTTTGAGATGGCGGTGACCGAAGAAATGCTCGCCATCGCGCTTGAAGTTCAGCCGCACTTCTGTTGTCTGGTCCCGGAAAAGCGCGAGGAGCTAACCACGGAAGGCGGGCTGGATGTCGCCGGCCAACTGGAGAAGGTGCAGTCGGCCTGCGCACGCCTTGCTGAACAAGGCATTCTGGTGTCCTTGTTTATTGATCCGGATCCGGTGCAAATTGATGCGGTGCTGGCTGCAGGAGCCCCTTACATTGAATTGCATACCGGCCGTTACGCCGAAAGCGACGGAGAAGCGCAGCAACAAGAGCTGGCACGCATTCAAGACGCCGCTCGCTACGCCAGCAGCAAAGGGCTGGTGGTGAATGCCGGCCATGGCTTGCATTACCACAATGTGCAGCCCATTGCCGCGATACCGGAAATCTACGAGCTGAACATTGGCCATGCCATCGTCGCGCGCGCTATTTTTAGTGGCTTGCATGCGGCTGTAGCCGATATGAAGCAGCTGATGCTGGATGCGCGTCGCTAATGGCCATCGCCGGTTTGGGCACCGACATCGTGCAGCTCAGCCGCATTGAGCGCAGCCTGACACGAAGCCCGAAGCTGGCAGAGCGGGTGTTGACGCCGACTGAGCTGAGTGACTTTATCGGCCATGCCGAGCCGGCCCGCTTTTTGGCCAAACGCTTTGCCGCCAAAGAAGCGGCAGCCAAAGCGCTGGGTACCGGCATCGGTCGCGGTGTGTCCTGGCAGCAGTTTCAGATTGATCACGATGCGCTTGGAGCACCCTTGCTTCGCTGCAGCGGCTACAGCCTGGAGTTGCTGCAACAGCGGGGTATCCAGCACTGCTGGCTTAGCATCAGCGATGAGCAGGATTACGCCTGCGCCACGGTCATTCTGGAGCGTTAAGACGACTGTGCTGCAGCTGGCGGAGTGCTGACCAGTTGCTGCCACTCTGCGCCTGACAAATCCTGCAACAAGCCCTCCACCACATCGGTCAGCTCCAGCATCTCAGGCTCCAACTGCGACAATGGCTGGCCGCGCTTCAGCTGAGTTTCCAGTTGCTCGGTCAATTGCTTGAGTTGGGGCACGCCGCTGTAACAGGTCGCGCCGTGCAGCTTATGCACATGGTGCAGCAACTGCTCGGCATCGCCGGCTTGCCAGCTTTGTTGGATGTGCTGAAACGACTCGGGTAAGGAGCTGCACAACATTTGCAGCATTTCCAGCGCCAGCTCGGCTTTGCCACCGGCGCGTTGCAAGGATAAAGACCAGTCAATGTAGTGGCTGTGCGGGATCACCAGCTCTTGCCGGGCGTTGCTGCTGCCTGCTGCCAGCACCTTGGTTTGCGGTACATGCTCCTGCAAAGTCAGTTGCAGCATGTGCTCATCCAGCGGCTTGCTGAGAAAATCGGCAAACCCAAGCCCCAGCAAGCGCTCCCGCTCGCCGGCGATGGCGTGGGCGGTCACGGCAATAATGGGGGTTTGCTCATTGAGCGAGCTTTGCTGGATTTTCTGACAGGCTTCAACGCCATCCATCACCGGCATATTGATGTCCATAAAAATAATGTCGTACAGGTGCAAGGTGGCTTTTTGCCAGGCTTCAGCGCCATGGACGGCGGTATCGACATGCAGTACCAATTCAGCCAGCAGGGTGTGGATGAGCTTGAGGTTGGCTTCATTATCATCCACCACCAGCACTTTTAAGTTGGCTTTGGTGGGTTTTAAGGCGATAGCCGGCTGCTGCTCATGGTGTGCGTAGGGTTGGGCCAGTACCATGGCCAGTTTGCGGTGATGCACGGGCTTGGATAGGCAGGCATCGGCGCCGGACAATTGAATGGCTTCGCGTAAGTGCGGCGACAAGGTATTGACCAGCAACACACAGTGATCGGCTTGCGCCCTGACGCGCTGGGCCAGCTCCTGAATTTGCTGCAACTGATGCAAAGAGAGGGTTCGACCCAGCAGCGCCAGATCATAATGTTGCTGGTGAGCCAGAGCTTGACGCAATTGAGCCTGGGTTGCACACAGGGTGACATCAAGCCCCCAACTGAGCAGCAAATTGCTGCAAGCTTCGCGGGAGTATTGCTGAGGCTCAAAATAGAGCAAGCGCTTGCCATCCAACAGCTCCAATGGCAAAGGCTCTGCCACTGTGGTGGGGTGGCGCTTGCATTCCAGGGTAAACCAGAAGGTCGCCCCTTTACCCGGCTGGCTCTCGACCCCAATATGGCCCGCCATCGCAAGCACCAGCTTTTGTGAAATCATCAAACCAAGGCCGGCGCCACTGCCTTTGCCGCTGCTGGTTTTTTGCTGGTTGCTGCCACGCAACACTTGTTGTTGTTGCTCTTCGGTCAGACCGATGCCGGTATCTTGCACCGAAATATGCAGGCCAAGCTGCTGTTCGGATAAAATACTGGCCCGTACCCGGATCACCACGCTGCCACGTTCGGTAAACTTGATGGCATTGCCGGCGATGTTCACCAGTACCTGCGTCAGGCGGGTGGCATCCAGCACCAGATCATCCGGGCAGCTGGGGTCGACGATCAGCGCCAGCTCCAGTTGCTTTTCAAAGGCTTGAGCTGCCAGCAGTTCGGTCGCGTCATCCAGCAGTTCGCGCAACGACACCGGTTGTGGATTCAGCGGCATCCGGCCTTCTTCCAGTCGGGCAAAGTCGAGCACATCATTGACCAGCACCAGCAGGCTATTAGCGGACTTTTGGATGGTTTGCAGGTAGTCGAACTGGCTGGCGCTAAGCTGTGTTTTTAGCAGCTGGCGGGTAAAGCCAAGCACGCCATTTAAAGGCGTTCGCAATTCATGACTCATTTTGGCCAGAAACTCAGTTTTCTGGCGGTTTTCTTCCAGTGCTTTGCGACGGCTGAGTTCCAGCTCAATACTCTGTACCTCCAGTTGCTCCATGCTTTGCTGCAAGTCGGCGGTGGCCTGTTCGACTTGTTGCTGCATGTCTTCCTGCAGCTCCTGACAGCAGCGCAGCAGACCATCAATGCCGGCAGAGAGTTGCTCCAGCTCGTTTCGGCTGGGTTCAACTGAGGTTGGTAGCCGCATCGGCGCCTGCTGCAGGCGTTGCAGCAACTGTTCTATTGGCAGACTGATCCGACGGCTGGTGAGCCAGCCTAACAAGGTGCTTAGGAGCAAAGCCGCAAAAACCGCCAGCAGCGAAGCCAGTAAGGAGGCGTTGCGTGCCAGCCGTAAGCTATCCCGCTGCAGTTGGACTGCCAGGTAACCCAGCAACTGTGGCTGGCTGCTGTAGCCTGTTTCTTGCCAAATGGGGCTACGGATAATCAGCCACTGATCCAAGGATTCCAGTTCGGTGAACTGCATGGCTGGTTGGGTGGAACTGCGGCTTAAACCTTGTATTTGCGGGTGGTAATTGCTGGTGAACAGCAGTTGGTGCTGAGGATCGAAGATGGCCAGACTTTTGACCAGCGGTGAGTTCTTGCGGTGACTGACATCCAGCAGCTGCCGCAGCAAGGCATCGTTGCCTTGTGCCAGTGCATCGCTGCTGGCCAGCGCTAACGGTTCGGCAATGTTGCTGGCTTGTTGTTCCAGAAAGTGTTGCACGTCCTGGGTGCGCACCTGGGTAAAATAACTGCCCAGCAACAGGCTGATCAGCACCGTAGGTGCGACGATCATCAACAAAATTCGATGATGCAGTGCAAGAGTCGTCATGGTGAGGGCAGCTTGCTACAATAGGGTTCGATACAACTATCATGACATAAGCGTCAGCAAATGCCTATAAGGGGCTTCCGTTATGGCCATCATCTACCAGGCTGCCAAAAAAAAAGCACCAAATAAAAGTCTGTCGTTGCACATTGAAAGCCTGGATCATTTGGGTCAGGGGCTGGCCCGGCATCAGGGGAAGGCTGTCTTTGTGCCTGGCGCCTTACCCGGTGAGCGGGTGCAGGTAAAAGTGACCCGTCAAAAGAAAGGCTTTAGCCTGGCCGAACTGCAGCAAGTACTGCAGCCGGCTGAGGCGCGCCAGTCGCCACCTTGCCCGCACTTTCAGCAGTGCGGTGGTTGCCAGTTGCAGCATGCCCGTCCTGAGGCGCAGCTGGCCTGGAAGCAGGCTGCGATTGACAACTTACTCTGTCATCAGCTGGGGCTTGCTGTCTTGCCCTGGCAAACGCCAATTCAAGGCGCTGCTCTGGGCTATCGTCGCAAAGCCCGGCTCGGTGTCTGGTACCAACAGAGCAAAAAAGTGTTTCAGCTTGGTTTTCGCCAGCAAGGTGATTTTCGCATTCAACCACTGACCGAGTGCCAGGTACTGAGCCCGGTGTTGCAGCCGGTGTTCTCGGTGTTGCTGCCGGTGCTCAAGCAATTGCAGCAAGGGCGCAGCATTACCCATTTGGATCTGATTGATGCCGATGGTGAGGCCACTGTGGTGGTACGCCACACCGAAGCCTTGCCGGCCAATGATATTGCGATGCTCTGTGCCAGTTGGCCGGATGCGCGTTGGCTCGGGGAGGCTGAACCGGGTGTCTTTCAGGCCTGGCAAGGGGAGGAGAAGCCACTTTGCTACCCTTTGACCAGCCAGCAGTTGCAATTGGCTTTTGAGCCCGCTGACTTTATCCAGGTCAATGCCAGCGTCAATCAACAAATGATTGAGACAGCACTTGACTGGCTGGCCATAGCGCCGCAGGATCGGGTGCTGGATTTGTACTGCGGCATTGGCAACTTTAGTTTGCCGCTGGCACAGCAGGCGGCGCAAGTGATAGGCGTGGAAGGCTTGGAAAGCATGGTGCAACGGGCGGCAACCAATGCCGCCAACAATGGTCTTAGCAATGTGACTTTTGTTCAGGCCGATTTGCATCTGCCCTGGCCGGACAGCGACTGGTGCCGTCAGCCGTACGATAAAATTTTACTGGACCCGGCCCGGGCCGGCGCCAGTGGCAGCATTGAGCAGTTAGGAAGCCTGGGAGCCAGCAAGGTGCTTTATGTCTCCTGCAACCCGGAGAGCCTGGCACGCGATGCCAGCCACTTGCTGCGGCAGGGCTACCGTTTGAGTAAACTGGCTGCGGTGGAGATGTTTCCGCAAACCCGCCATTTGGAAGTGATGGCGCTGTTTGAACTGATTTAATGAGGTGCATCCTGGTGCTTGGGTGCCAGGCTGCATCGGCTGGGTAGCGCACACAGACACGCCGTAAACCCATCCATGGGGGCTGCGTTTTTCCTTCCATGGAAAAAAGCGTCTGCTTAGCGTACCCAACCGCTACAGCCCATCGGCTTTGGCGTTTTGATCTGACAATACAAGGGGAAAACCATGGTCACCGTTCGCCATGTGCACCGGACCGACAGCACTGAACTGCTAAGCCGTTTAACGGCTCTGAAGCTATCGGAGCAGAAAATCGATGCACTGTTAACGGCTGAATCCTGGCTGCTGCAGCACGAGGTAACGCCAGACGAGCCCAAGCTGCGCGATGGCTGGGAGATGGTCGAGATCCTGTCCGAGTTACGGATGGACAAAGATGCGCTGCTGGCGGCTTTGCTGTTTCCGCTGTTTGATGCCGGTGTCCTTGCAGCCGAAAGCATTGAAGACAGCTTCCCCAAGGCGGTGCTGCCGATGTTGCTGGCCGTCAAACAGATGGAAGCCATTCGCAGCATCCCACTCGGTGCCAATCAAACGCTGCAGCCTCAGCAAGCCGATAACTTGCGCCGCATGTTGCTGGCGATGGTGGAAGATGTCCGGGCTGTGGTTATTAAACTGGCCAGCCAGATTTGCGAACTGCGCAATGTCAAAAATGCCGATGAAGAAACCCGGGTGCTGGCGGCCAAGGAAACCAATGCCATTTTCGCTCCTTTGGCCAACCGGCTGGGTATTGGCCAAATTAAGTGGGAATTGGAAGATTTAGCTTTTCGCTACCTGCATCCGCAGCTGTACAAGCAAATTGCCAGCTTGTTGGAAGAAAAAAGGCTCGACCGCGAACAGTTTATGCAAGACTTTGTCGCTCAGGTTGAGCGCAAAATGGCAGAGGCTGGTGTGAACGCGGAGGTCTATGGCCGGCCGAAGCATATTTTCAGCATCTGGAAAAAAATGCAGAAAAAGCAGCTGGCCTTTGACCAGCTGTACGACATCCGCGCTGTGCGCATTGTCACCGAGAAAGTGCAGGACTGTTACGCCGCCCTTGGTCTGGTGCATACCTCCTGGCGGCATTTGCCGACCGAGTTCGACGATTACATCGCCACCCCGAAACAAAACGGCTATCAATCCATTCATACCGTGGTGATAGGCCCGCAAGGCCGGGCGGTGGAAATTCAGATCCGCACCCGCCAGATGCACGAAGATGCCGAGCTGGGGGTGGCGGCACACTGGAAATACAAAGAAGGCGCCCAGCACGGTCGCGAAGGCTACGATGAGAAAATTGGTTGGCTGCGCAAGCTGTTGCAATGGCAGGAAGAAGTGGTCGACAGCGCCGATTTGGCCGAAGAGCTGCGCAATCAGGTCACTGAAGACCGGGTCTATGTCTTTACCCCGAAAGGCGATATTGTCGATTTGCCACTGGGTTCAACGCCACTGGATTTTGCCTACTATGTGCATTCCAGCGTCGGGCATCGTTGCATCGGTGCCAAAATATCCGGTCGTATTGTGCCTTTTACCTACCAGCTGAAAACCGGCGACCAGGTCGAAATACTGACAGGACGGGAGCAAAACCCCAGCCGGGACTGGTTAAACCCGCATTTAGGCTATCTGAAGTCGAGCCGGGCGCGCTCCAAGGTGCAGTATTGGTTCCGGCAGCAAGACAAAGATAAAAATCTGGCCGCCGGCCGCGATTTACTCGATAGTGAACTGGCCAAGCTGAACTTGCCGATGGAGCATCCGGCCAAAGTGTTGCAGCGCTTTAATGTCAACAGCATGGACGAACTGCTGGTGGGGATCGGCGGCGGCGACATCAAACTGACGCAGGTGGTGCATTACCTGCAGAGCCAGCAGCCAAAAAGCAATGAGCCGGAAATCGACCCACGGCTGAAACAAAAGCCCAGTGCGCCCAGAGTGCAAAGCGATGTGGTGGTGCAAGGCGTGGGCAATCTGCTGACTCATATGGCTGGCTGTTGTCAGCCGCTGCCGGGTGATGCCATCATTGGTTACATTACCCAGGGCAGAGGCATTGCGGTGCACCGGGATGATTGCGAGCAGTTCAAACTGATGGAGTCACAGCATCCGGAGCGGGTGGTCGAAGCGACCTGGGGCGATCAGTACGCCTCGGGCTATGCGGTCGATATCCGTATTCTGGCGCATGATCGCAATGGCTTGCTGCGCGATATCACCAGCATTTTGGCCAATGAAAAAGCCAATGTAACCCAAATGAACAGCCACTCCAACATCAAAGAGCAAAGTGTGGTGATCAACATGACGCTGGAGCTTTACAATCAGGACACCCTGAACAAACTGCTGAGCAAAGTCAGTCAGGTGCCGGATGTGTTGGAAGCCAAACGTTGCCACCAACAGTCAAACCACTAGGATCAGCGATGACGTCGTACCAAATGGATGATTTGCTGGCCATTATGGCCAGATTGCGTGACCCGGAGCAGGGGTGCCCCTGGGACATCAAGCAAACCTTTCGCAGCATCGTGCCCTACACCCTGGAAGAGGCCTACGAGGTGGCCGATGCGATTGAGCGGCAAAGCTATGATGAACTCAAAGACGAGCTCGGTGATTTGCTGTTTCAAACGGTGTTTTACGCCCGGATAGCCGAAGAAGAGGGCCGTTTTCAGTTCAAGGACTGCGTGCAGGCCATCTGTGACAAGCTGGTAAGGCGTCATCCGCATGTGTTTGCCGAGAGTGCGGGCAACCATTCGGTCGAGAATGCCGAGCAGGTGCTGCAAAACTGGGAAGCGCTGAAAAGCGAAGAGCGCAAAGCCAGTGGTAAGCACAGCGTGCTGGATAACATTCCGGCTGCCATGCCGGCATTAAGCCGCGCTTACAAGCTGCAAAAACGCTGCGCCAATGTTGGTTTTGACTGGAGCGATGTGGCTGGTGCCTGGGACAAAGTCAAAGAAGAAGTGGCCGAAGTTGAAGAGCTGCCCGCGGACAGCCCGGCGCTGGCCGAAGAGCTCGGCGATTTATTGTTTGCACTGGTCAATGTGATACGTAAACACAAACTGGAGCCAGAAGGCGTGCTGCGCCAGGCCAACAGCAAGTTTGAACGCCGCTTTCGGGCGGTAGAAGCAGAACTGGCCAAGCTGGGCAAAGCCCCGCAGCAAAGCGATTTAATCGAAATGGATGCGCTGTGGGAGAAGGTGAAACGGCAGGCCAGATAAGCTGCCGGGCTTTTTGTTGCTGCTGGTTGTTGTTGCTGGTCGTTGCTGCTGGCCTGGCGATTTTCGTTGCAACAGCATTGAGCACTTGGCTTTGCTTTGCTATACTTGCCTCCCGTCCTGATACCAAATTTCCATCGTAAGCAACACCCATGCTGTGGGTGATTTTGTCGTTGCTGCTGCATGGGGCCATTGGTTATCTTCGCTTTCATTAACGTCGTCTAGGGGTCTCATGACTACACGGTATATTTTTGTGACGGGCGGGGTGGTTTCCTCCCTGGGTAAAGGCATCGCAGCAGCATCGCTGGCGGCCATTTTGGAAGCGCGCGGTTTAAGCGTCACCATTCTGAAACTGGACCCTTACATCAACCTGGATCCAGGCACCATGAGCCCGATCCAGCACGGTGAAGTCTACGTCACCGAAGACGGTGCCGAGACCGACCTGGATTTAGGCCACTACGAGCGTTTTATCCGCACCAAGATGTCCAAGCGCAACAACTTCACCCAGGGTGCTGTTTACGCCGATGTACTACGCCGCGAGCGCCGGGGTGATTACCTGGGTGCCACCATTCAGGTGATCCCGCACATTACCAACGAAATCAAAGCCCGCATTATTGCCGGTGGCGAAGGCCACGACATTGCCATTGTGGAAATTGGTGGCACTGTCGGCGATATCGAATCCTTGCCGTTTTTGGAAGCCATTCGTCAATTGGCGACCGAAGTGGGCCGCGAGCGCACCTTGTTTATGCATTTGACGCTGGTGCCGTATCTGGGCACTGCCGGTGAAATCAAAACCAAGCCGACCCAGCATTCAGTCAAAGAGCTGCGCTCCATCGGTATTCAGCCGGATATTTTGGTCTGCCGCTCCGATCGACCCATTCCAGCCAATGAGCGGGCGAAAATTGCTCTGTTTACCAATGTGGAAGAAAAGGCGGTCATCAGCCTGAAAGATGTGCCCAGCATTTACCAGATCCCGGCTTTATTGAAGTCACAAGGACTGGATGATTTGATTGTGCGCCGCTTTCACATCGACTGCAAAGTCGCCGATCTGGCCGAGTGGGAACAGGTGCTGTATCAGGAGTCCAACCCGACCGGTGAAGTCACCATTGGCATGGTCGGCAAGTACGTCGAACTGCCGGATGCCTACAAATCGGTCAATGAAGCGCTGGGACATGCCGGTCTGAAGAACCGCTTAACCGTCACCATCAAGTACATTGATTCGCAGGATGTCGAAAGCAAGGGCACCGCTATCTTGGCTGGTCTGGATGGCATTCTGGTGCCCGGCGGTTTTGGTGAGCGCGGGGTGGAAGGCAAAATTAAAGCCGCTCAGTACGCCCGTGAAAACAACGTGCCTTACCTGGGCATTTGCCTGGGCATGCAGGTGGCATTGATTGAATACGCCCGCCACGTCGCCGGCATGGCCGATGCGCACTCCACCGAATTCAACAAAGCCAGCACCCACCCGGTGGTGGGTTTGATCACCGAATGGCTGGATTCTGATGGTGCGGTGGAAACCCGCAGCGAAGACTCCGATTTGGGCGGCACCATGCGGCTGGGTAGCCAGGCCTGCAATCTGGTGAAAGGCACCAAAGCGCGGGCGATTTACGGCAAGGATGTGATTCAGGAGCGTCACCGTCATCGCTACGAAGTGAACAATCATTTTTTACCTCAACTCAAAGAAGCAGGCCTGGTGGTATCCGGGCTATCTGCCGACAACCAACTGGTGGAAATAATAGAAATCCCTACCCACCCATGGTTTGTGGCCAGCCAGTTCCATCCGGAATTTTGCTCCACACCCAGGGATGGACATCCACTGTTTGAAGGCTTTGTGGCGGCCAGCCACCAGCACCAAAAGCAACAACGCGTCTAACAAATCCGGGCCGCGCTCTTTGAGTGCGGCTTTGTTGTTTTATCTACAGGGAAATTACTATGTCTACGATTGCCAACATCATTGCCCGTGAAATCATCGACTCACGTGGCAACCCGACCGTGGAAGCGGATGTGATTTTAACCAGCGGCATTATTGGCCGTGGCTGCGCCCCATCCGGCGCCTCGACCGGCTCGCGTGAAGCGCTGGAGCTGCGCGATGGCGATAAAAGCCGTTATTTAGGTAAAGGCGTGCAGCAGGCTGTCGCCAACATCACAGGTCCTATCAAAGCCGCTTTGGTGGGACAGGATGCGCAGCAGCAGGCTGAGATCGATCGCATCATGATCGAGCTGGATGGGACCGAGAGCAAAAGCAAGCTGGGTGCCAACGCCATTCTGGCCGTATCGCTGGCGGTAGCGCGTGCCGCCGCTGCCGATAAGCAAATCCCGCTGTACCAGCACATTGCCGATTTAAACGGTACCCCAGGCCAGTACTCGATGCCGGTGCCGATGATGAACATCATCAACGGTGGTGAGCATGCCGACAACAACGTCGATATTCAGGAATTCATGATCCAGCCGGTCGGCGCTAAGAGCTTTGGTGAAGGCCTGCGCATGGGCGCTGAAATTTTCCACCAGCTGAAAAAAGAGCTGCAGCAGCGCGGCCTGAACACTGCGGTTGGTGATGAAGGTGGTTTTGCGCCGGATCTGAAATCGAACGAAGAAGCCCTGACGGTGATCGTTGAAGCGGTCAAAGCAGCCGGCTACGAGATGAACAAAGACATCACCCTGGCGCTGGATTGTGCGGCCTCTGAGTTCTACCATGACGGCATGTATGAGCTGTCGGGCGAAGGTAAAAGCTTTGATTCCTTCGGCTTTAATGACTTCCTGGCCGACCTGACCCAGAAGTTCCCGATCGTTTCGATTGAAGACGGGCTGGATGAAAGCGACTGGGACGGTTGGAAAGATTTAACCCAGAAAATCGGTGCCAAGGTGCAGCTGGTCGGTGATGATTTGTTTGTGACCAACACCAAGATCCTGACCCGCGGCATTGAAGAAGGCATCGGCAATTCCATTCTGATCAAGTTCAATCAGATTGGCTCGCTGACCGAAACCCTGCAGGCGATTAAAATGGCCAAAGATGCCGGCTTTACCGTGGTGATTTCACACCGCAGCGGCGAAACCGAAGACGCCTTTATCGCTGATCTGGCGGTAGGTACCGCAGCTGGTCAAATTAAAACCGGCTCGCTGTGCCGCTCGGATCGCGTTGCCAAGTACAACCAGCTGCTGCGTATCGAGCAGGAGCTGGGCGACAAAGCCATTTACAAAGGCCATAGCGAAATCAAAGGCCAGTAAGATCTTAAACCATTAAAAAAACCTGCCAGCGGTGCAAGCCCTGGCAGGTTTTAAGCACTGTGGCGCTTAGTGCAAACTTTCTAATCTAGCCGACAGCAAACAGTGAAAGGAAGTGAGGACTATGGATAGTCTGCAATCGTGTTATGCAAAACGAAGCCTTTGGTGGCTGCCAGGTTCGTTGGTTTTTATGGTGGTGTTTTTACTGCTTTCAGATGCGTTTCACGATGTTGCACTACCCATGCCAGAAGAGCTCTGGTCCCTTAGCTGGAACAGAATTTTTTACCTGATTGTATTTTCATCTTTTATCTACCTTTTATTGAAAAAGTGCGGAAGCTTTAAAGCAGCTTTTGGTGAAGGCCTCTCCGATGGGATGATTTTGCTTAGCATGATGCTAGGCGGTATTTTCATTTTTTCCGCAATAATGGGGTACGATGCCATTTACTACCCTCTAAGAGAGAGCATGCCAGCCTGGTTGGCTAGCTATATTTTTAGCAGTGTCGAGCAAGTCACCTTAGCTTATCCTGGCTGGGTTATCGTGCTCGATGTCCTTGGCATTGTTGTAGTTACTGCTGTGTGGGAAGAGATGCTGTTTCGCGGCATATTGCTGTTTGTTCTGATGAAAAAATTATCGTTTTGGCCTGCGGCCATGATCAGCTCAATTCTGTTTGGTGTGATGCATTCGGATATAGTTGGAGCTACCTTGTTTGGCCTTGCGCTTTGTTACATCACTTGGCAAACGAAGTCGTTACTGCCAGCCATTATTGTGCATAGCGTCAATAATTTTATTGCGATAAGTTTGTCTTATGCATTCCCCGCAATGGAGGATGCGCCCATGTTATCGGCTGGGGCAGCGATACCACTCTTTGTGCTGTCTTTGCTATTGATGGTTTATTTTGTCAGGCAGTTAAGCTGCCATGGTAAGTTTTAACCGGTACCTGCGTGGATGGGCAAAAGCTTTACGGCCTTTTGCGTTAACTCTTTAAGTACCGCAAAAAGTCCGGTGTACCACTTCTTCGGTCTTCGGCGGGGCGATTAAATCCGCGTCGCTGGTGCTGGCAAAAGGTGTCTGCCAGGCTTGTTGCAGGCGCTGGAAAAAGCGCAAGTCGCCTTGGTCCTGCGCCTGATCGATGGCTTTGGCAATTAAGTGATTGCGTGGGATCAATAGTGGATTGACGCCATCCATCTGCGCTGCGATGTCGCTATGACTGAGTGGCTGTTGGGCCAGTCGTGTCAGCCAGCGCTCGCGCCATTCGGTGAAGATAGCGCTGTTGGCGAAAAGCGCTTGGGCTTTGCTATCGGCGGCTGGGCGCAGTTCATCACTCAGGTAGCGAAAGCCGAGGGTAAAGTCGACCTGATGTTGCTCCAGCAAGTGCAGGTAATCATCGAGTAAGACTTTGTCGGCCGGACTGGGCTCGGTGATGCCGACTTTGGTCGCCATCTGCGACAGCCACAGCGCTTCATACTGCGGCTGAAATTGCTGCAAGGCTTTGGTGGCTAACTCCACCGCGGTTTTTTCATCACCCGCGATCAGTGGCAGCAGACACTCGGCCAGCCGGGCCAGATTCCACAGCGCGATCGGGGGCTGATTGCTGTAGGCATAGCGGCCGCGCCGGTCAATCGAACTGAAGACTTTATCGGCCTGGTACTGATCAATAAAAGCACAGGGGCCATAGTCGATGGTTTCGCCAGAGATGCTGGTATTATCGGTATTCATCACACCGTGAATAAAGCCCAGTCGCATCCAGTGGGCGATGAGGCTGGCTTGTTTGGTCACTACTTGCGCGAGGAAGGCAAGGTAAGGATTGTCCTGCTGTTGGCAGTCCGGGTAGTGCCGGTCAATCACATAATCGGCGAACTGGCGCAAATAACCGGGGTTGCCCAAAGCGGCAATGTACTGAAAGGTGCCAATGCGAATATGGCTGCTGGCGACCCGGGTCAGAATGGCGCCTGGTACCGGCTCATCCCGATAGACATTCTGACCTGTAGCAACGGCAGCCAATGCCCGGGTGGTGGGCACGCCCAGCACCTGCATGGCTTCGCTAACCAAATACTCACGGATCACCGGGCCGATGGCGGAGCGGCCATCACCACCGCGGGAGAAAGGGGTTGGGCCAGCGCCTTTGAGTTGCACATCAAAGCGCTTGCCATCCTGTGCAATCACCTCGGCCAACAACAGCGCCCGGCCATCGCCCAGCTGTGGGTTGTACTGACCAAACTGATGACCGGCATAGGCCTGAGCCATGGGTTTGGCCCAGCCTGGTACGCTATTTCCGGCAAACTGCTGCAAGCCAAGCTCAGTGCGCTGCTCGGCTTTTTCCAGCCCAAGGTAGTCTGCCAGTGGCTGATTAAAGGCCAGCCAGTCGGGAGCCTCTACCGGACTGGCTTGCCAAGGCTGATAAAACTGGCTGGGAAGGCGTGCATAACTGTGATCGACTTGCACAAGGAAACTCCTGCGGTGTTTCATGGTCATCTATTGTACCTCAATCCAGGTTTGGTAGCCGGCCAAATAGCAGCTATGCTATGCCAAAGGATTGGTTTTCTTGCGCGGTATCAAAACCAATCGGCTCTTTAGAAAGTACAATAAAAAGATAATAAAAAATATTTTTTACACTATGCAGGAGTTTAACCATGTCAAATACCAATGAAAAACGTCGTCAGTTTCTCAAGCTCTCGGCCGGTGGTCTGATCGGAATGACGCTGGGTGGGATCAGCTTGCGTGCAGTGGCGGCGGAGAAAATTAAACTGGACGATCCGCTGGCAGTGGCGATGCGTTACACCCACGAATCGGAAGTGGAAGGCCAGTACTGCCACAACTGCAACCTGATCCAGGGTGAAGACGCCGATTGGCGTCCTTGCGCCATCTTCCCAGGCAAATTGGTCGCCAACGAAGGTTGGTGTGCTGCTTGGGTTAAGATGCAATAAGTTCTGCCCTGCTTTACTACGGAAGGCCAGCTAGGTGTAGCTGGCCTTTTTGCCTTCTTTCAGGGGGCTTTTGCAGCTAAACTAAAGGGACTTGTTTAAGGAACTTGCTATGCCCCGTTATTCCAGCGACTTTATCCGCGCCATGCCCAAAGCCGATCTGCATCTGCACTTAGATGGCAGTTTACGGCTTGATACGCTGCTGGCTATGGCCAAAACCCTGAAAGTGCCGCTGCCGGCCGATACGGTAGAGGGGATGCAGGCCCAGGTGTTTAAGCCGGCCTATCAGAATTTGGGCGAATACCTGCGCGGTTTCCAATACACCTGTGCCGTGCTGCGGGATGCCGATCATTTAACTCAGGCCGCGTACGAGCTGGCGCTGGATAATCTGGCCGAAGGCGTCAATTACATCGAAGTGCGTTTTGCGCCACAGCTGTTGATGGATTTAAGCAAAGGCTTGGACTTTGATACCG
Source organism: Alkalimonas delamerensis (assembly GCF_030717955.1). Lineage (NCBI taxonomy): Bacteria > Pseudomonadati > Pseudomonadota > Gammaproteobacteria > Alkalimonas > Alkalimonas delamerensis. Next base: position 209,355 of record NZ_JAUZVY010000003.1, read on the forward strand.
TCATGCGAGCGGTTAATGCGGGCTTACAGCGGGCGGAGCTGGAGTACAACAGCTCGGCCGCGGTGTTGGACCAGGGCAAGCCGCCGTTTCGCTATGGCATCATCAACTGCGCGATGCGAATGGTCGCGGCCAAAGGCTTTTCGCCTTATTACGATCAGCTGTTTCAGCTGATGCGGGACTTTGAGCCGATGCAGGTGATCAAACTGGCGGCAATGGAGTTGGTTCGGGCCAGCGTGCGGCTGCGTGATGATGAAGGCATACCCATTGTCGGCTTGGATTTGGCCGGCCAGGAATCGGGTTATCCGGCCAGCAAGTTTAAAGAAGTGTACGATTACGCCCATCAGCACTTTTTGCTGAAAACCGTACATGCCGGCGAAGCCTATGGCGCCGAGAGTGTGTTTGAAGCCATTACCGAGTGCCATGCCGATCGGATTGGTCATGGCTATTCGTTGTTTTTACCAGAGCGGATTCAGGACCCGGCCATTGCCGATCCGACAGCCTACAGCCAGCGGCTGGCGTCTTTTATGGCGGATAAGCGCATTGCCATTGAAGTCTGCCTGACCAGCAATTTGCAAACCAACCCGGCCATCGCCGATATCCGCCAGCATCCGTTTGGCGAGATGCTGAAAAACCGGATGGCGACGGTGATTTGTACCGACAACCGTCTGGTGTCCAATACCACCCTGAGCCATGAATACCAGCTGGCGCTCGATCACTTTGATATCCCGATCAAGCGGCTAAAAGACATGGTGGCCTACGGCTTTAAGAAGAACTTCTTTCCCGGCAGCTATGTTGAAAAGCGCCAGTACGCCAAAATCTGTCTGCAGTACTTTGATAGGGTGGCGCAGCACTATGGTTTTATTAGTTAAAGGCCGTTAGATGACGACCCTGCAATGGCTGACCGCCCTGATGCCGGTGCTCAGCGTCTTTGTGCTTTTGGTGTTGCTGCGTTTGCCGGCGACCCGTGCTATGCCACTGAGTTTACTGGTGTCGGCGCTGCTGGCTCTTTGGGTCTGGCAGCTGCCGCTAAAGCAGTTGCTGGCTGCCATGCTGGAAGGCAGCGTGATTGCTGTCAGTATTTTATGGATTGTGTTTGGCGCTATCCTGCTGCTGAATGTGTTGCGTTACAGCGGTGGCCTGGATGCCATTCGGGCCGGTTTTGCCAAACTCTCACCAGACCGGCGGGTGCAAACCATTCTCATTGGCTGGCTTTTTGTTAGCTTCTTAGAAGGGGCGGCCGGGTTCGGTACCCCAGCCGCCATTGCTGCGCCCTTGCTGGTGGCGCTGGGCTTTTCGCCGCTGGCTGCGGTGGTTCTGGCGCTGATCGCCGATTCGAGCAGCGTGTCTTTTGGTGCAGTCGGGACCCCGGTGCTGGTGGGCATTGCCCAGGGCATGGAAGGGGCTAGCCCGGAGGCATTGCAAGCCATTGCGCTGACCGCCATTGGCATTGATGTGCTGGTGGCCTCCTTACTACCACTGATCCTTTGCTTGATCCTGACCCGTTTTTTCAGCGAAGAAAAAAGCTGGTGGCCAGCCTTGCAACTGGCACCTTTTGCGCTGCTGGGTGGCTTGGCCTTTACCGTGCCCGCTTATGGCGTAGCCTGGTTGCTTGGGCCTGAGTTTCCATCCATTTTGGGGGCCTTAACCGGCCTTGTGCTGATGAGCACTTTGGCACACTTTGGTATTTTGTTGCCGAAAACGCCCTGGTATTTTTCTGCTGAGGATAAGCAACAAAGCCAGGCTTTGCAGCAGCTGGTGGCTGCATCGGACAGGATCATGCCTCTGTGGCGGGCCTGGCTGCCCTATGGTCTGGTGGCGCTGCTGTTGGTGCTGAGCCGTATACCGCAGCTGCCGTTGCAAGGCTGGTTGCGCAGCCTGGAATGGCGCTGGGCCAATATCCTGGGAACCGACATCAGTGCCAGCCTGGCCCCTTTGTACTTGCCGGGCAGTTTCTTTTTGGCGGTGGCGCTGCTGACACTCTGGTTGCACCAGAACCCAAAGCAGCAAAGCCCCTGGCGCATGGTGCAACAAGCCGGGCGCGACAGCCTGGCCCGGCTGGGGCCGGCCACCATTGCCTTGATGGCCTCGGTGCCGATGGTGCGGATTTTCCTGCAATCCGGTGTCAATGATGCTGGCCTTGCGGCGATGCCGTTTGAGTTGGCGCAGGTCGCTGCGCTGCATCTGGCCGATTATTGGCTCTGGGTTGCGCCTTTAATTGGTGCTTTGGGATCTTTTTTGGCCGGCTCGGCGACCTTTTCCAATATGATGTTTGCGTCTTTCCAGCAAGCGGTCGCCGCCGAAGCGGCCTTGCCAGAGACACTGGTGCTGGGATTGCAACTGCTGGGTGCCAATGCTGGCAATATGATCTGTGTGGTCAATGTGGTGGCCGCCGCCAGCGTGGTCAATTTAAGTGGCCGTGAAGGCGATATTATCCGTTATACCCTGCTGCCGATGCTGTATTACTGCCTGGCCGCCAGCTTGGTGGCGGTATTATTCTGGCTTTGATTCGGACGACGCCTTAGACAGACTGTAAGCAGCGGCAGCTGCTGCTTTCGCCGTTAAGCCAGGTTCCGGCAAACTGGATTTCATCACGCAGCAATCGCTCTATCCAACCATCGCCAGAGCCGCAGATGGGCCCCGCAGTGTATGGGCCTGCGTACACCAGTTCATTTCCATTCAGTAAAATGGCCATTGGCGCTGCTGGTATGCTTAATCCCAGTTGCCTGGCCTCAGCAATACTCAGGGTCTGTTGCGGGATCCCTGCAAAGCTCTGCTGCAGTGTTTGCTGGTGTTGTTGCTGCTGACGATGGCAGCGGCAAGCGGGGTCGATCACATGCAGCAGTTGCATAGAGCTCCCGCTCGGTGCTGCGAGCAAGCTGCTAAGCTCAAGCTCATGCGTGCCTTGCTGCTGCCAGCGCTGCTCCGGGTCAAAAACGCCAACCACACTGCGCTGATCCTGCCACAACAGGTAACCGCTCAGTAGCAGCCAGCCTAGTAGCATCAGCGAACTCAATGCAACTTTCATCTCAATGACTAAAGCGTTTCATTTCAATGGCCAAGGTATCGGAGGCGGATTTTACGCCCTGGGCCACATCGACTACGCGTTGCCCCTGTTGTTGCTGCTCAATCGCCATCGAGCTTAACTCCTGCGCTGACTCGGCAATCTCCTGACTGGCCTGACCTTGCTGGCTTAAGGTGGTGGACATAATTTCGGCCGATTGCAGCACGCTTTGCACTTGCTGCAAAATGGCTCTCAGTTGCTCACCACTGTCACTGGCACTCTCTTTGGTTTGTTCCAGCTGATTCAGGCATTGATCGACGGCTTCGACCGATTGCTGGCTGCTTTGCACCATCCGCTCAATCATGCCTTTAATTTCACCGGCTGAGCTGTTGGTTCTGGATGCCAGGGTGCGCACCTCGTCGGCGACCACGGCAAAACCACGACCTTGTTCGCCGGCACGGGCTGCCTCTATGGCAGCATTGAGCGCTAGCAGGTTGGTTTGCTCGGCAATGCCCTGGATCACATCAAGCACCCCTTTAATCTCCTGGGTGGACTCTGCCATGCCATGCACTTTCTGCCTGGAAGCGGCCAGATTCTCAGCCAGTGCCTGGATGGTTTGAATGGTGGTAGTGATGGAGGCTTGTCCTGAGCCTGCGGCCTGATCGGAGTCGTGTGCCAACGACACCACCTGGTTCGCCAATTCTGCCAACTCCTGAATGCTGGCCGACATTTGTTCGGTGGCAGAAGCTATGCGCTCCACCTCTTTCATTTTTTGTGTCATCCTATCGGCCAGCGAGCTGCCTTGCTCCAGCAGCTCACCAGACTCATGGTTGAGTTGCCGGGCAACGCCATCAATGGTCTGCACCGTTTGCTGGACGGTGGCCATCACCTGGGTAAAGCGATCAATAAGTCTGGAGCGGACAACCGGTTCGGGTGTTTGCAAGCTAATTTTGCCTTGCTCATTTAGCATCTGATGCGAGCTGGTCATAAAGAACTGACCGATTTGTGCTTCTTTGTAGCTGTAGCGGCAAATCAACATGAGTACAACGGCTTCGACCACCACATAGCCTGCGTGGATCATCACGATGGTGAAGGTTGCATCCGAGTCCGGTACCAGGTAAACCGGTTGGCCGCTACTTTGCAGCCACATAAACAGCAGATGATGGACAGCAATCACGCCAGCCGCCACCAGAATGACCAGCCAGTCCCGAAAGGCAATCAACACGGCCAGCAGCACAAAAATGCCAAAGTGCACTTCGGTCATGCCCATGCTTTGCTGAATGTGCAGCGCAGAAAACAGCATAAAGCTGATGCCATAGCTGATGCGTGCCAATGGATGATCGCCCAGGCTCTGTTGCAACCAAAAGGGAATGGCCACGGCGGGCACGCCGATAAGCAAAGCCAGCAACCAGGTGTTGTGCAAAAAGGCCAATAAAAAGGCCAGCACCAGCAAGCCGCAGTTGACGTACAGTGCGATCTGGAAAGCTTGTTGACGAAACTTGGGCATAAAAAGCTCCTGACAGCTTGAAGCAAGAATGGTTTATTGATGTTTAATTAAAGTGTAGCAGCTGCCGGAAAACAACAATAAATGTTTAGCGCACTTCCGGCAGTTGATCCCAGCGGGTGGTGTAGGCCGGTGACAGAAACTTTTGCTGCATCTGCCAGTCACCATCTTTGCCTTGCCGGGCAATAAATACGCTGCCGCGGTGTTTCTGGTTCAGTTGGTCAATGGTGGCCATCAAGCGTTGGCTGCGCTCCGAAGGGGGCGGTGCAAATAGCTGGCTTTGCAGGCCCTGGATGGCGCAAAGATCGCTCAGCACCACGCCGGCCTTGGCATAGGCCGGACCCTGGCGCCAAATCTTGTCCAGCAGCTGCATCACTGCCTGTTGCAGTACCCGACTGTCGTTGCTCGGGGTTGTCAGCTCCAAACAAGCTTGATCACCGAAAAACGGTGTTTTTTGCTCAAAGCGACTGCTGCGAATAAAGAGACTGAGCCGACGCGCCAGGCTCTGTTGGGCCCGCAGCTTTTCGGCGGCCCGGCTGAGGTACAGACTAATCGCTTGCTGCATGGCCCCTTTGTCGGTCACACGCTGGCCAAAGCTGCGGCTGCTGATAATCTGCTGCTTGGGCTCCTGCACCTCATCCAGCGCCAGGCAGGCAAGGCCGTTCAGCTCATTGACAGTGCGGGCCAGCACCACCGAAAACTTCTTGCGGATTTGCTGCGGGCAGGCCCGTGCCAATTGCAGTGCGGTTTCGATCTTCATGGCGTGCAAGTGCTCGGCCAGCTTGCGGCCAACACCCCAGACTTCTTGCACCGGTGTTCTGGCTAGAATATGCAGTCGCTTGTGCGGTTCGCTCAGGTCCAGCACTCCCTCAAACTGCGGGTATTTCTTGGCGGCGTAATTGGCCAGCTTGGCCAGGGTTTTGCTGGGGCCGATGCCGACACAAACCGGCAAGCCCAATTGCTGTTTGATGGTGGTGCGGATGTGCTGGCCGAAGTCACTCAGGTTCTGGCAAAAATCGAGGCCAGATAGCTCCAGAAAAGCCTCATCGATGGAGTAAATCTCCACTTTGGGGGCCAGCTGTTCCAGGGTTTGCATCACCCGGCTCGACAGATCGCCATAAAGCGCGTAGTTGGAGGAAAACACTGCTACCTGCTGCTGTTTTAACAGGGCTTTGAGCTGATGAAAGGGTGCCCCCATCGGGATAGCAAGCTGCTTGGCCAGGGCGCAGCGGGCAATGATGCAGCCATCGTTGTTGGACAGCACCACCAAGGGGCGATGCTTTAAGTCGGGGCGGAACAGCTTTTCGCAAGACGCATAAAAGTTGTTGCAATCGACCAGCGCAAAACGACGCTCAGGAAGCGGCAGCTTTGCCATGGCTTAGCGCCTGAGCTGATGGATCACGCTGCTGACCACGCCGAACACCTCAAAATCGATGCCCTCGTCCAGCCGGATCGGCGGGTACTTCGGGTTGGCCGCTTGCAGCATCGGCTCGGGTTTGAGCAACAGGCGCTTGACGGTCATATCGCCATTGACGCTGGCAATGACAATATCCTGATGCTGCGCCTGCAAAGCGCGGTCTACCAGCAGGATATCGCCATCAAAAATAGCGGCGCCGCGCATTGAATCGCCCCTAGCCCGGACAAAAAAAGTCGCGGTAGGATGGCGAATCAGCAACTCGTGCAAATCCAGGCAGCCTTCCAGATAATCCTGCGCCGGCGAAGGAAAGCCCGCCGCCACCGTATTTAAATACATCGGCAAGGCACGGCTGCTGGCGGCATCGGGTGCGCCCAGCCACTCCAACCCTTGTTCACTGCGAAAGCTTGCCGCTGCCATGGCATTACCCACAAAATGACTGTTTATTTATACAGTATTTTAGCGGGTCCGGACCAGAGATCAAGCAAAAAAGCGCCTGCCAAAGGCTAAAGGAGCGAAATAACCATAAAAAAAGCGGAGGTCATGCCTCCGCTTGTTTCATCCCTTGGAGATGCGATTAGAACGCAAACTGAGCACGCAGTGCCAGGGCTTTTGGCTTCTCGTCACCATTCACACCGTCTTTGATGTCGGCAAAAATCAGGTTGGCCATAAAGCGGACATTGGAGGTTGCGTAGTAGTTCAGACCAAAGGTGATGTTGCTTTGCTCACCGCCAACCACAGCGCCATCGTTCAGGCTGGTTTCACTGTAACGCACAGCCACTTCCCAGGCGCCGCCATCGCCTTTCGGGCTGACACCGCGGAAGTTACCACCACGGTAACCGCGCTTTTCGCCAGTCAGAATGTAGCTCATCTGCACATGGAAACCATCGAAAGTGACGTTGTCGTTGTCGCTGCGGCGAACCGTGTTCGACAGGTACTCAGCTTCAACAGAGAAAGAACCCGCCTGGTAAGCTGCTTCCAGGCCGTATTTGAAGGTGGAGTCAACATCGGTCAGGTTGCCGGTATCGATCAGACGGATATCGGCCGGGCGAATCTCAGGACGGTCACGGTAGCGCAGGCTGTTGTAATCACCGCGATCTTCAGCCGCGACTGAGACACCTAAATGCAGCAGGTTGTCACCGGTCACCGGGGTGAATACCAGACGTCCGGCAACACCCATAGGGGCATCAGAGCTGGAGTCACGACCACTGCCAATACCGCGGGTATAGAGCATGCTCTGGAACAAGACGTTGTCGGCAGCGCGGTCATAACGCACACCAAGGCGACGGCTGTCAGCGGTGATGTTGCTGCTGGAGGCACGCTCCATAAAGGTGATGGCGTTGGAGCTGGTCAGCTCGTTCAGGCCCATAGGGACCTTGACCTGACCAATGGTCAGATTGCCACCGGACAGTGAGCGACGCAGATAGACGTCGTTGGCGCTGGTGCCGTTTTCTGCAAAATCGTACTCAATCTGGAAAGACCAGGTGTCGTTCAGTTTGCCATTCATGCCCAGACGGGTACGACGAACCGCGGTGCTTGAACCCAGTTCAGTGACATCGGAGTCATAAGCTGCAGTATCCAGATGCATCCGGCCACGAACATTGACGTCCTTCGCCAAAGCGAAATCAGCAAAAGTAACACAAGCAACAGCAGCAGCTACGGCAGTGATTTTAAATGGAGTTTTCATACGGATCCCATAAGCAAGTTGAGTGGTTGGTTTTGGTTTTCGCTGCTCACGCTCAGGCAAACCGGAACGGACACTAGCAAACTGGTGCCCATTAAAGCGCAGCACTGTGACAGTTTTACGATAGTTAGATGACAATTAAATGACAGTGAAGAGGCGCCTAAAGCTTTCGTGCAGTTGTCATCTTAATGTCATCTTTGGTCGTTAGGGTGCTTCGTTAACAATTGCTGATTAATTCAACACACGGAGCTACTGCTATGACAATCAAAAAACTGCTGGCAACCCTGGTTGCTGTCTCTTCATTTACGGCGCTGCCGGCCCTTGCTTCGGCACCAGCCAGCTGTCCAGCCACCTTACGTTTTGCCGATACCGGCATCGAAGGCATGGAAGAAATGGTGCGGACTTATGGCGAGTTTCAGCAAAAACTGACGGAAGTGCTGGGACTGGAGGTGCGTTTCTTTCCGGTGAGTGATCGCACTGCTGCCGTCAATGCCTTGCAATTCAATCAGGTGGATATGATCCTGGCCGGCCCATCGGAGTACGCCGTGATGCGTGCGCGTCAGCCCGTCAAAATGATGGTAGGTATTGAGCGCACCAACTACGGCACTGCCTTTGTCGTGCACGAAGACAGCGGCATTTACAGCCTGCAGGACTTAAAAGGCAAGCGGGTTGCACTGAAAGATCCAGGCTCAACCACCGGCCACATTGTGCCCAGCAAAATGCTGCACGAAGCCGGCCTGAACATCAACCGTGACCTGCGTTTGATGCTGCTGGATGGCGCTCGCTTTGAAGCTTTGATCAACCGCGATGTCGACGCCATGGGCAGCGGTGTCCGTGATGTTGAGCGCTTGCAGGAACGCGATCCAAATGGCCGTTACCGGGTGATTGCTGAAAGCGACACCATGCCACGGGATATTTTTGTCGCGCGGGGTGGTATTGACGACAGCTGCGTGGCTTATGTCAGCGACAAGATGATGGAGCACAGCGAAGCTCTGTTAGACGCCATTTTAAATCCGGGGGAGCGCAGAAAGTACCGGGGGGCCCGTTTCGTCAACGACTTGACTGAAGCCGAATACGACCGCATCACCCGCGCTTATGCTCTGGTGGGTTACCCACTAGATTAATGGTTTTTTTGATGATGAACGGGTTGGCCTGATGCCAGCCCGTTTCTGTTCTGAGGTACGAATTATGTCTGTTATAAGTGTCCGCGACGTGCATAAGCGCTTTGCAGAGAATCATGTCTTAAAGGGCATCAACCTGTCGGTGCAGCAAGGCGAAGGGGTCATTCTGCTGGGCGCCAATGGATGTGGCAAGTCCACACTGATGCGCAGCATCTGTGGTCTGACGCCGATTGACTCCGGGGATATCCACATTCAGGGGCAGTCGATGATCAAGGCCAAACGTCATGAAGTGCGGGCCATGCGCAGTCAGGTTGGGGTGGTGTTTCAGCGCTTTAACCTGGTGGGCAATCTGAGTGTGTTTCAAAATGTGCTCTATGGCGCCCTAGGCAAAGAGCGTTTTGGCCTGTTGAGCTGCATGGCTCCTTTTGCCAGCCAAGCCAACCGGGATAAAGCCATGGCCTGTCTGGAGCGGGTCAAACTGGCGCACAAAGCCGGCGAAAAAGCCGATCAGCTGTCCGGAGGCCAGCAGCAACGGGTCGCCATCGCGAGGATGTTAATGCAAGAGCCGCCGATCGTGCTGGCGGATGAACCCATTGCCAGCCTGGATCCGAAGTCGGGCCGTGAAGTGATGGAACTGCTGTGGGAAGTCACCAAAGAGCGGGGGCTGACCGTGGTCTGCACCTTGCACCATCTGGATGTCGCCTTGCAATACGGTGATCGCTTTATTGGCATGATGGATGGCAAAGTCCAGATCGATGCCAACAGGGAGCAGATCAGCAAAGAGCAGCTGGAGTCCTTGTACATCCATGAAAAGACGGATGAACAGCAGCAAGAGGAAGCGGCTCCTGCGCTGACACCGGCCGAAGCTGTCGGCTGATCCCATTCACTTAACAGGTAGAGATTTCGTTATGTCACAGTCCGATGCATCATCCAACCCGGCCATGCCGCCACGTTTTCGTTCACCCGGTGTTTTTGCCTGGGTGGTCTTGATTGGTTTTGCCGCTTTCTTTATTCAGGGCTTTCTTTCGGCTGAAGTCAGCTGGGATCGTCTTGGACAAGGCGTTTCCAATATGGGCACTTTCTTTGCTCAGGCGTTTCCACCGGATTTTTCCCGCATTGAAAACATCCTGTACGCCATGCTGGAAACGCTGAATATGGCCATTGTTGGGGTCTTTTTTGGCGTTATTTTGAGCGTACCTTTTGCGCTGTTGTGCTCTCGCAATACTTGCCCCAATGGCATGATTCGCAATACGGCGCGTTTGATTGTCAGTACCTTACGGACGGTACCCGATTTGATTTGGGCGCTGATCTTCGTAGTGGCGGTGGGTCTAGGCCCTTTGGCCGGTATTCTGGCGATTGTGATGGACACCATCGGCTTTTGCGCGCGCTTTTTCTCTGAGCGGATTGAAGAAATCCGGCCGGGCCCGTCAGAAGCTCTGACCTCAACCGGTGCCGGCAAAACGTCGGTCATCTTTGGCGCCATTATGCCGGAGTCCATGGCGTCCCTGACCGCCACAAGCTTGTACAGTGTGGAAAAAGCCATTCGTTCTGCAGTGGTGCTGGGTCTGGTGGGAGCTGGCGGTATTGGGGTGGAGCTGTCGACCGCGATGCGGATGTTCCGTTTCGACCAGGCGCTGACCATTATTCTGGTGATTCTGGTGGTGGTAATCGCTTGCGAGCAAATCTCCTCGGCGATACGGAAACGTATTATTTAATTGGTTTCCATCCTGAAACGGCCTCCCTGCTGTTTCGCAGAGTCGTCAGGAAAAACACGGTCTTGCTGATTCGTAAAACCTGCCATTAAGGCAGGTTTTTTATTGAGCAATAGGCACTAGAGGGGAAAAATTTGTCCTTAATTTGATCCTTGATTTAGGGTGCATTAAGCTTACAAAAGGCTAGGGCGTGTTGACCTTTGCTGTTTAGATTTTGTTCGCTCTGGCGGCGCTTTGATCGCGAAACGAGGAGCGTAGTTTAGTTATTCTAAATAAGTGACGAGTGACAAAGAGCAGAGCGTCGCCAGACGAACCCTTCGGGCAGCGCTTGGCTGGCATTTCTACTGCGTTAAAGCTTGTTTCATGTAGAATAACTACACCTTACAACCTTTGCCTTGTATAAATACCAGCCAAGCAGCTGCAAAAACAAACAGCAAAGGTCAACACGCCCTAAGGCACGAGAGATCTCAAATGAGTGAGATAACAGCAAAGTACAGCACGAATACCATGTCGCAAAAAAGTGCGCGTGAAGCGTTGGGTGCGCCGGATACTTTTCGTGGTGGCTGCTACGTGACGCGCAATGGTGTGGCGGAGCTGTTTATCCAGACGGCTGCTGAGCGCGCTGAGGAGTTGGCCGCACAGGAACGTGAGCGACAGGCGATGGCGCTGCTGCGCTTAGCGATGATGGCAGAGCAGGATATCCGGCAGGGGGATACCCTTAGCCCGGAGCAAGCTTTGCAACAACTGCGTGCGGCCAGGCGTTAGCTTGGCGCTCTATATTACCCAAACAGCCCTGCGCTGTTTGCAGGATATCGAATCCTGGCAGGCAGAATTTAAAGGCCCTGAGGCGGCTGCCGCCTGGGTGGATGCGTATTTGCAGCAGAATGTAGAGGCCATTTTAGCGGCCCCGGATCGTTATCGCTTTAACCCCCTGCTGGCCGATTATGGCCTGATGCTGCGGGAACGGCTGGATCAGGACCACCGATTGCTGTATCGCCAACAAGGCGAGCACCTTTATGTACTCTTGGTGCTGCACTGCAAGCAGGATCTTGTGCGCGCCTTGTACCGGCATCAATTGATGCGGGGTTAGCCTGAGGGCAATGCGCTGTGGTGCTTCGGCAGCGCCAGTGAAATCAATACTGTCGCGACCAGCATAGCGCTGGACACCCAGAGACAGGCCGCTAGGCCAGCGTGCAGGTAGAGCCAGCCGGATAGCACAGTGCCAATTAAGCGGCCCATGGCATTGGCCATGTAGTAAAAGCCGACATCGAGCGAGACACCATCGCGCCCGGCGTAGCTGACAATTAAATAGCTGTGCAAGGAGGAGTTGATGGCAAAGACAGCGCCAAACAGCAGCAGGCCGCCAACCAGCATCGGGCCGACCTGCCAGCTCAGCTCAATGCTAAGAGCAATGGCAGCCGGCAGGCCGCACAGCAGCAGCGCCCAGAACACCGCTTGCTTGCCATCCGGCGTGCGGTTGTTGGCTTTGCCGGTCAGGCGTGGTGCCTGGCTTTGCACAAAACCATAGCCAATCACCCAAAGTGCTAAAAAGCCACCGACCTGCCAGTGATCCCAGTCAAACTGACTGGCCAAAAACAGCGGCAGCGCCACCACAAACCAGACATCCCGCGCTGCGAACAAACACATCCGGGCAGCCGACAGCAGGTTGATGGCACGGCTTTTCGACAGCATGTCACGAAATTTGGGTTTGGCTTTGCTTTTGCCAAGATCGCGTTTCAGCAACTTGATGCTGAGCAGCCAGATCAGACTCAGTAGGGCGGCCATGGTAAAAATGGCCCACCAAAAGCCAATCAGCGCCAGCAGCAAGCCACCGATAAAAAAGCCGACGCCTTTGAGCGCATTTTTCGAGCCGGTTAAAATGGCCACCCACTTGTACAGAGTGCTTTGCTCGGCATCGGCCACCAGCAGCTTGATGCTGCTTTTGGCGCTCATTTTGTTCAAATCCTTGGCAATACCGGACAGCGCCTGAGCCGCCATTACCCAGGGCACGATTAAATACTCGGCCGGCAGCAGCAGCATCGACAAGGCGAGTACTTGCAGCAGCAAGCCGATGTTCATGGTTTTATTCAAGCCAATGCGGGCGCCCAGCCAGCCGCCGACCAGATTGGTCACCACCCCGAAAAACTCGTAGAACAAAAACAGCATGGCGATGCTGAGAGCATCGTAGCCCAGGCTGTAAAAGTGCAGCACCACCAGCATACGCAGGGCGCCATCGGTCAGGGTAAAAGCCCAGTAATTGCCAGTAACAACTAAATACTGGCGAATGGCCGGGCTCAGCTGGCTTAGCATGGCATCAGGCTCCGGCTTGGTTGTTGGGCTGATCGCTCAGGCCCACCAGTTTGGCCAGCTCAACGGTGCGGTTGGCGTAGCCCCATTCGTTGTCGTACCAGGCATAAATTTTCACCTGGGTGCCATTCACCACCATGGTGGATAGCGCATCAATGATGCTGGAGCGTGGGTCGGTTTTGTAATCAATCGACACCAGCGGCCGCTCTTCGTAGCCCAGAATGTCTTTCAGCTCACCTTCGGCAGCGGTTTTTAGCAATTGGTTCACTTCTTCGGCGCTGGTGGCGCGCTCCACTTCAAACACACAGTCGGTCAGGGAGGCATTGGTCAGCGGCACCCTTACCGCATGGCCATTCAGCCGGCCTTTTAGCTCCGGGAAAATTTCAATGATGGCGGTGGCAGAGCCGGTGGTCGTTGGGATCAGGCTGCTACCACAGGCGCGGGCGCGGCGCAGATCTTTGTGCGGCGTATCCATGATGCTCTGGGTATTGGTTAAATCATGGATGGTGGTGATGGAACCATGCTTGATGCCAAGCGACTCATGGATGACCTTGACCACCGGAGCCAGACAGTTGGTGGTGCAGGAGGCCGCGGTCACAATGCGGTGCTCGGCCGGGTTATAGCGCTGCTGATTAACACCCATCACTACATTGAGCGCTCCGGCTTCTTTGACCGGCGCACTGACCACCACCCGTTTCACGCCTTGCGCCAGATAAGCCTGCAGCGCAGCGACGGTTTTCATCTTGCCGGAAGCTTCAATTACCAGATCGCAGTCCGACCAATCGGTATCGGCGATGGCTTTGTTGGCGGTCACCAAAATGCGCTGACCGTTGATCAGCATGCTTTCTCCGTCGGCCGTGGCATTGTGCCGCCAGATGCCATGCACCGAGTCGAAGTTCAGCAAATGGGCATAGGTGGCAGCATCGGCCGCCGGATCGTTGATACGGACAAATTCAAACTCCGGCCAGTCGAAAGCGGCGCGAAGGGCCAGCCGGCCAATACGGCCAAAGCCGTTGATCCCTACTTTGATGGTCATGATGATTCCTTAGAAAAAATTAACAAGAAGCGATGCAGCATTGGCTGGAGCGTTCGGGGCGATCGCCCATTTGCGCCAGTTGCTGCTGGTTGTGGTTGAGCAAGGCCTGATTGGCGCTGAGGGTTTGTTGCAAGATAGTCAGCGCCCAGTCGTCCAGCTGTGGGTGCAGTTGGTAAAACACCCACTGGCCCTGACGGCGGTCGCTCAAAATGCCCAGCTGGCGCAGCAAGGCCAGATGGCGGGAAATCTTCGGTTGCGACAAGCCAAGTGCACAGGTTAGCTCGCAGACGCAAAGCTCCTGCTCCTGCACAATCAGCAGCAAAATACGCAGCCGGGTGTCGTCGGACAAAGCTTTAAAAAGTGCTAAAGGTTGCATGCTGGTTGGCTCACTTATCCTGAAACAATAAAAAATACTTAATGCGCTCGGATAATTCATTCAGCACCACATCAAAAGGTTTCTGGCCTTTTTTCGGTTTCGGATCTTCAAAGTCCCAGCTTAAAATTTCCGTTGCACTGAGCTGATGCACGCATTCCTGCCTGGCTTTGTCACACAGCAGCACCGCATAATCAAAATGGTGATCTGAAAATTCACTCAAAGACTTGCTGCGCAGGGTGTTGGCTGGAATTTGCCTGGCTTCTAAGGTGCTGAAGACCCGAGGGTCAATCTGACCTGGTGCTGTGCCGGCACTTGCCACCATAAAACGATCACCGGCTTGTTCGCGAAAGTAGGCTTCTGCCAGTTGAGAGCGGGCCGAATTTTCAGTGCAAATAAAAATGATGCTTTTGCTGGCCGTCATGCGTGTCTCCAATTGTTGGATATGCACGAAATCATATATATGAAATTTCGAATGTCAAATGACAGTTTTGTGACGTTTGGGCGCCTTGTCATAAAAATGCCATCTTCAGGCGCTAGCATCGGCTCATCCCCGCCAACCTAGTGAGTTGTCCCATGCTGTCTAACCTGAAGATTCGAACCCGGGTGTTGTTATTGGGAGGGATCCCGCTTGCCTTGATTGTGTTGTTGCTGTTGTCCTCGTTTTGGGTCGCCAGCACCAAAGATCGCTACTTCCACCTATTGTACGATGAACACCTGGCCATTTTAGCCGATGTGATGGGCGCGCAGCAGTTGCTGCAACAAAGTGCGTTGGCCCCCATTCGGCAGTACCGCACCGGTTGGGCCTCTGCAGAAGCCACCGAGCAGCAGGTGCAAAGCTATCTGGCTCAGGCTGAGCAACACTGGCAAGCATTCGAGCGCATGCGGCCCGGTTCTGCCGAGGAAGGCTACGCCGAGCTTGATCAAGCTTTTGCAGCGGCCATCGGCAAATACCGCGAGTGGTTAAGCCCGGCTGGCACCGATGCGCTGTTGGTGCGGATCCTGAACGAGTCGACGGTCAGCAGTGAAATTGAGCAACACATCAATGGCTTTGGTGCCCTGGTCGATGCCTTTGTGCAACAGCAAATTGAAGCCGCTGCTCTGGTAAGAGATGACGCCGATTTATTAACCGCACGACTCAGTCTGGCTTACCTGCTGGGCGGTTTGCTGTTGCTGTTGCTGATGAGCCTCTTTATCTGGGCCATCCAAAGATCCATCCGCAAGCCGCTGGATGGCTTGAGTCAGTTGCTTAGGCAAATTGCCGCCAGCTCGGATTTACGGCTGCGGGCCCCTGAGCAGGGGCAGGATGAAATCAGTGCGGCGGCCAAAGCGCTCAACACCATGCTCAGTCATATGCAGCAGCTGATCCAGGGGTTATCGCAGGGCTCTGAGCAGCTCAATGCTCAGGCGCTTCAGGTGCAGCGCAGCAGCAGCGATATTCGCAGCGGCACTCAAACCCAGGCCTCTCAGGCCGATTTGCTGGCCACCGCGGTGGAACAAATGAGCATGGCGGTTCGCCAGGTGGCGGAGCTGGCGCGAAGTGGCGCCGATAAAGCCAGTGAAGCAGGCACCCTGAGCGATACCGGCCAGCAGGTGGTGCAGCACAGCATGCAAACCATTCAGCAGCTGGCCAGTCAGGTCACTCAAGGATCGGAGGTGGTGCTGAAACTGCAGCAAGACTCCAACGAAATTTCCAAAGTGCTGGATGTGATCCGCAAGATCTCGGAGCAAACCAACCTGTTGGCACTGAATGCCGCCATCGAGGCGGCCAGAGCCGGTGAAGCCGGTCGGGGCTTCTCGGTGGTCGCCGATGAAGTACGCATGCTTTCCGCCAATACCCATCAGGCCACCGAATCGATTCGCAGCATGATCGAGCAGTTGCAGCAGCAAGCCAGCTCTGCAGCTGAGGCGATGGCGACGGCTCGCCAGCAAACGGAGCAGAGTGTCAGCCTGGCGGAGCGCAGTGAGCAGCATTTTGCCGACATCCGTCAGGCCATCGCTGGCATGGCAGAGGTCACTCAGCAGATTTTTGCCGCCACCGATGAGCAGCAACAAGTGGCTGGCAGTACGGCCGAAAATATTCACCAGCTCAACCATGAAATCACCCAGTTGTCAGCCGCGGCCAGCGATGCTGCATCGGCCAGCACCGAGCTGAACCAGCAGGCGGAGCAGTTGGCATTGGGTTGGCAGCAATTTAAAGCGTAAAAATTTATTTTGTCATATTCCTGACATATAAGCGCTGCAGACTAAGCGCGTTGACAACAACTTAAGCCCGACTAAGGACTCTATTATGAAACTGAACCAACTGACCAAGGTAGCTCTGACTGCTGCTGCTCTGACTTTAGCTTTCAACGTGCAGGCTGCACGTGACACCATTCAGGTGGCAGGCTCATCCACCGTATTGCCATTCTCTTCCATTGCTGCAGAAGAGTTCGGTAACAACTTCGCCCAGTTCCGTACCCCTGTGGTTGGTTCAGGCGGCTCAGGCGGTGGTCTGCGTCAGTTCTGTCAGGGTGTAGGCGCCAACACCATCGACGTGGCAAACTCGTCACGCGCCATTCGTCCAAACGAGCTGGCCAACTGCCATCAGAACGGCGTCAATCAGGTGATTGAAGTGCAAATCGGTTACGACGGCATTGTGTTTGCCTCACGCATTGATGCCGGTGACTTTCACTTGGAGCCTAAACATGTATTTTTAGCCCAAGCGGCGCAAGTGCCACAAAACGGCCGCATGGTTGCCAACCCATACACCCGCTGGAATCAGATTGACAGCTCACTGCCAAACCAGGAAATCATTCTGGCCATCCCTGGCTCCAACCACGGTACCCGTGAAGTGTACGAAGAGAACGTGATTCTGGACGGCTGCAACACCTTCTCTGAAGTGCAAGCGATGGACCGTTCTGAGCGCAACAACTTCTGTCTGGCGATGCGTACCGATGGTCGTATCATCGAAATCGCTGGTGACTACACCGAAACTCTGGCCCGTTTGCAAGCGCAGCGTGATGCCATTGGTGTTTTTGGTCTGAGCTTCTACGAGTCGAACCGTGACCGTATCAAGGTAGCGACCGTATCTGGCGTAGTACCCACCATCGACAACATCATTGCTGGTACTTACCCGGTATCGCGTCCACTGTTCTTCTACGTCAAAGGCGAGCACATCGGCGTGATCCCAGGCCTGCAAGAGTTTGCTGAGTTCTTCGTATCTGAAGGCAACGCCGGTTTTGGCAGCCCGCTGGAAGAAGCTGGCCTGATCCCATTGTCTGACAGCGAGCGCGCTCAGGTACTGCAAACCATCCGCAGCCGTACTGCTGTAAAAGCTCAATAAGAGCATTTACCTTTAGCAAGTCACAAAGCCACCTCTTGCAGGTGGCTTTGTCATATTTCTGTCATCTTCATCTTTTACACTGGCCGCAGCTGAAATTTGTCGCTGTAACATGGAGCTCGCATGAGTAATCTCACCCTGATGATGGCGCTGTTGGCCTTGATGGCCATCGCCTATCAGCTAGGTCTGGTACGAACCCGACAGGTTGCCGGACAACACCCTACCCAGAGAATGCATTCCAGGCCGCACCATTACGGCATGATGGTGGGGCTTTGGGCCGTTTTACCGGCCTTTTTCGTCTTTTTGCTGTGGAGCTGGGGCTCGCCCTGGGCCATTCAGCAATTGCTGACGGCGCAATTACCAGACGCTATCGCGCAGGATCCGCAAGAGCTACGGGTAGCACTGCGCCGTATCGGTAATCTGGCGGCTAACTTTGGCGTGGTCAGTGAAGCGGCCGACTGGGAATTGCAGGCGGCAGCCTTTTTGCGCGATACCCGCCAGCTCAGCAATGGCCTGATGCTGGCGCTGATGGCCGCTGTGGCTGCCGCCGGTATGCTGTACAGCTATCGCAACATTAGCCCTTTGCACAGGGCGCGCAACCAGATTGAGAAAGTGGTGAAAACGGCTTTGGTGCTGTGCTCGACCGTGGCCATTCTAACCACCATCGGCATTGTGTTGTCGATGGTTGGTGAGTCGTTGCGCTTCTTCTCTTTTGTCAGCCCGATGGACTTTTTCTTTGGCACCACCTGGAATCCTCGTTTTTCTACCTCTGGGGTCGGTGAAGGTTCCTTAACCGGCGATCAGGGCAGCTTTGGTATGCTGCCGCTGTTGGCCGGTACCTTTATGATTGCCTGCATCGCCATGCTGGTGGCTATTCCGCTCGGGCTGTTGGCGGCGATTTACCTGGCGGAGTATGCATCACCCAAGCTGCGCGCTACCGCCAAGCCGATTATCGAGGTGCTGGCTGGTATTCCGACCATTGTGTATGGCTTCTTTGCACTGGTCACCGTCGGGCCTTTTTTATCCGACATGGGTGAAGCCATTGGGTTGGATATCCGCGCGACTTCGGCCTTAACGGCCGGAGTGGTGATGGGCATTATGATTATCCCTTTTATCTCGTCGTTGTCGGACGACATCATCACTCAGGTACCAAAGTCCTTGCGCGATGGCTCGCTGGGACTTGGCGCCACCAAATCGGAAACCATTCGCAAAGTGGTACTGCCTGCGGCCTTACCGGGCATCGTCGGTGCGATTTTGTTGGCAGCCAGTCGGGCCATTGGCGAGACCATGATCGTGGTGCTGGCGGCGGGCAACAGTCCCTCATTAACCGCCAACCCATTCGAAGCCGTCTCCACCATGACGGTGACCATCGTCAACCAGTTAACCGGCGACAACGATTTCTCCAGTCCACAATCGTTGGTGGCTTTTGCGCTGGGTTTAACTTTGTTCGTGATCACTTTGCTGCTGAATGTGGTAGCTCTGGTGATTGTCCGTAAATACCGTGAACAGTACGAGTAAGCCATGACGACTTTGACTGAAAAGGCTCCGGCACAGCCAGCGAAAAGTGCTGTGCAGCAAAAAGTAGCGGCTTCGTTGGCGCGCCGGCACCGGCAGGAAACCCTGTTCCGCTTTACCGGTTTAACGGCTGTGATGATCAGCCTGGCATTGGTAGCGCTACTTTTTATCAATATTTTTTCCAAAGGCTTACCGGCATTTTGGCAGGCCAGCATCACACTGGACATTCACTTTGATCCGGCCATTATCCAGATTAGCGAGAAGCCGGTGCAGCAGCGTGGCGAAAGCGACAATGCTTTTCGTGAGCGCGATCTGGCCTGGCGCAGTGAAGTGGGCATGATCAACTTCAACCGCATTATTTCCGATGCCCTGATGCAGGTACTGCCCGATGCCGACCAGCACCGCCGCCAGGTGCTGCGGATGGTGACCTCCGGCGAACGTTTTGCGCTGCGCGATATGGTGATTGACGACCCGTCCATCATTGGCCAGACCAAGCGGCTGAACCTGCTGACCGATGCCAACGTCGATGTCTGGCTGAAAGGCAATATTGATCGTAGCCTGCCGGATCATCAGCAGCAGCTGGCTCCGATAGTGCGGCAATGGGCCGATGAGCTCTATGCTTCCGGCGTGATTCAAAACCGCTTTAGCTTCGCCCTTTTTATGAATCCGGATTCACGCAGTTCACTGGCCTCGGCCGGTTTGGCCGGCGCCTTTATGGGCTCACTCTTTATGATGCTGATTGTCATGCTGTTGGCTGTGCCGATGGGCGTAGCAGCAGCCATCTACCTGGAGGAGTTTGCCCCGCGAAACAAGATCACCGATCTGGTGGAAGTCAACATCAACAATCTGGCAGCGGTGCCTTCCATCGTCTTTGGTTTGTTGGGGGCTGCGGTCTTTATCGGCTGGTTTAATTTGCCGATGTCGGCACCTGTGGTGGGTGGTCTGGTGCTGTCCTTGATGACACTGCCGACGGTGATTATTGCCACCCGCTCAACGCTGAAGGCCATTCCGCCGTCCATTCGTCAAGCAGCGCTGGGTCTCGGCGCCTCCAAGACACAGACCATTTTCCACCATGTGTTGCCGCTGGCGCTGCCGGGTATTTTGACCGCCTCGATTCTTGGGGTTGCCCAGGCGCTTGGCGAGGCGGCACCGCTGCTGCTGATTGGCATGAAATCTTTCGTTGCCAGCGTACCGGCCACCCCTTTTGAGCAATCGACCGCTTTACCAGTGCAGATTTTCCTCTGGCAGGGCAATGAACTGCGTAACTTCTTTGAAGCCAGAACCTCAGCCGCCATTATCGTGCTGCTGACCATGATGATCAGTCTGAATGGCCTGGCCATATGGCTGCGTAAGAAATTTGAACGGCGGTGGTAACCATGACACGCGATATTCAAGATCAACGCAATGCAAGTGTACTTACAGAACAACCGAATTTAACAGCAGGTCCGGCAATGAATGCACAAACCGAATTGAAGATGAAAGCCCGCGATGTCAAAGTCTTTTATGGCGCGAGCGAGGCCATCAAAGGCATCGACATGGATGTGGCGAAAAACGAAGTCCTGGCCTTTATCGGCCCATCCGGCTGCGGCAAGTCGACCTTTTTGCGCTGCCTGAACCGGATGAACGACACCATCGACAGCTGCCGGGTCACCGGCCTGATTGAACTGGATGGTCAGAACATGTATGACCCACGGCTCGATGTGGTGCAGTTGCGTGCTCAGGTTGGCATGGTGTTTCAAAAGCCCAACCCTTTCCCGAAATCCATCTACGACAACATTGCTTATGGCCCGAAATTGCATGGCCTGGCCAGCAAAAAGTCGGACTTGGATGAGATTGTTGAATCCAGCTTGCGTAAAGCCGGCCTGTGGAATGAAGTAAAAGATCGGTTAGCCCAGCCGGGTACCGGTTTGTCCGGTGGTCAGCAACAGCGGCTGTGCATTGCCCGGACCATCGCGGTCAGCCCTGAAGTGATTCTGATGGATGAGCCTTGTTCAGCATTGGACCCCATCGCCACTTCCATTATTGAAGAGCTGATCGATGAGCTGAAAACCAACTTCACCATCGTCATGGTGACGCACAACATGCAGCAGGCGGCCCGGGTGTCGGATCGCACTGCCTTTTTCCACCTGGGAGAGCTGGTGGAAGTGGGGCCGACCAACGAACTCTTTACCAACCCGCAAAACAAGCGGACCGAAGATTACATCACCGGCCGTTACGGCTAAGCAGTCGGGATCAGAGGACATTGATGATGAATAAAATTACCGGACATTACTCTCAGTCGTACGACGATGAATTGAACGAAGCGGTCGACCGCCTGCTGACCATGGGTGCCCTGGTGGAGCAGCAGCTGCGCGACGCGATCAAAGCCTTTATCAAAGGCGATCGTGATTTAGCCTTGGAGGTTATTCAGACCGATCGTACCGTCAACACCCAGGAAATTGGCATTGAAGAGCATTGCCTGGAAATCATAGCCCGCCGTCAGCCGGCGGCCCGCGATCTGCGTTTAATTGTCGGGGTGCTGAAAAGCATCAACGACGTTGAGCGCATTGGGGATCAGGCCGAGCACATTGCTAAACAGCTACTGGATGAAGACTGCCAGCGCCCAACCGAAGCGCAGTTGGAAGACATTGAAATGATGGGCGATAAAGTGCTGCAGATGTTGCAGCAATCGCTATCAGCATTTAAAGAAATGGATGCCGCACTCGCTCTGGCGGTACTGAAACAAGATAAGCTGGTTGATCATGACTACGGTCGTATTTTGCGCCACAATCTCACCTACATGCTGGAAGATACCCGCCAGATCACCCGCGGCTTGCACTTGATTTGGGTTGCCCGGGCGCTGGAGCGGATCGGCGATCACGCGCAGAATATTTGTGAGTTCAGCATCTTTATTGCCAAAGGCCAGAACGTCAGTCACTTGTCGGAAGAAGAAGTGGAAGCGGTGGTCGATAAAGGCCGCAAGTAGGGCTGTACTTTGCTGCATACCACTGGGGCCTCTGGCCCCATTTTTCATAAAAGTGTCGCCAAACTGCCATGAAATGATCATCTGCTATCGGCATACTGTGATTCGATGGTGTTGTTCCTGCACTGTTGCTAACCCTGTTACCCTGGATTCGCCCTCCTGTCTGGAGGGCTTTTTTTTGATTTTAGTGTTAATATGGTGGGTTTTTATTGTCACTTTCTTAACTTGTTCGGGTTTTTTCATAAATCTGTCATAATAGCAGGCGATACTAAGCGCACTTAGAGAGTTAGCAGATAGGAAACGCTATGTCGCGACGTGTACTGGTGGTGGAAGATGAAGCACCAATCCGAGATATGCTGTGTTTTGTACTGGAGCAAAATGGCTATCAGGCAGCTACGGCAGAAGATGTCGATCAGGCGATGGACTCTTTAATTGAGCCCTATCCTGATTTGGTGTTGCTGGACTGGATGTTGCCTGGCGGCAGTGGCATTCAAATTGCCAAAAAAATGAAACAGCACGAACTGACGCGGCAAATTCCTATCATCATGATCACCGCCCGTGGTGAGGAAGAAGACAAGGTCAAAGGGTTGGAAGTCGGCGCCGATGATTACGTCACCAAGCCGTTTTCACCGAAAGAGCTGATGGCACGCATCAAAGCGGTGATCCGTCGTGTTTCACCGACCAGTCTGGATGATGTGATTGAAGTCCAGGGACTGCGGCTGGACCCGGTCGCGCACCGTGTCAGTGCTAATGATGAAGCGCTGGATATGGGGCCCACGGAGTTTCGTCTGCTGCACTTTTTTATGACGCACCCGGAGCGGGTCTACAGTCGTGAGCAGTTGCTGGACCATGTCTGGGGCACCAATGTTTATGTGGAAGACAGAACCGTGGATGTGCATATTCGCCGGCTGCGCAAAGCCATTTCACCGGCCGGTCATGATCGCTTAATTCAGACGGTACGCGGCTCCGGCTATCGGTTTTCTTTAAAATAAGGCAGGTAAGCAACACGCATGCGCCTTCTATTGTCCAAACGAGCGATCCTGTTCCGGGTCGCTTGCTTATTTCTGGTCGCTGCTTTGATTGGCAGCATCTGGAGTCTTGCTACTGAAGCCATGCTGCTGGCGGCCTTTGGGCTCTTGAGTTGGCACTACCTGCACCTGTTTAAAGTGGATCGCTGGCTGTGGCGCGACCGCAAGCTGACCCCGCCAGAAGGGCGCTGGAGCTGGCAGCAGATCTTCGATGGTATTTATTACCAGCAGCGCAAAGCCCGGCAAAAACAAAAGCAAATGCGTGCCGTTGTGCGGCAGTTTCGCGATGGTGCCGAAGCCTTGCCTGAGGCCATCGTATTGCTCTCGGATGAATGGACCATTTTGTGGTGCAACCGGTTGGCCCAGTTGTTGATTGGCCTGCGCTGGCCGCAAGACGAAGGTCAGCGTATCGACAACTTGGTGCGCCACCCAGAGTTTCAAAACTACCTGCATCGCCAGCAGTTTAAAGAAGCGTTAATTTTAACGGCGCACCATGCCCAGGAGCTGGTGCTGGAGTTCCGTTTTGTGCCTTATGGCGACCAGCAGTACTTGCTGATTGTGCGCGACATCACTCAGCTGAAACAGCTGGAGCAAATTCGCAAAGACTTTGTCGCCAACGTGTCGCATGAGTTGCGAACTCCACTCACGGTGGTGCAGGGCTATCTGGAAATGCTGGAGCCCGGCCAATTGCCGGATGAAGCCATGTGGCAGAAAGTGCACCCGGTGATGCTGGACCAAACGCTGCGAATGCAGGCCCTGGTGCAGCAGTTGTTGGCTTTATCGCGGATAGAGGCCTCTGGCCCGGTACAACACGAGCACATTGTGAAGGTACCGGAGCTGCTGCACTACCTGGAGCAAGAAGCCCAGTCGCTCAACCGGGAAAAGCAGCATCAGATAGAATTTCACATTGACGAGCAGTTGGTAGTGAAAGGCAGCGCCGATGAGCTGCGCTCTGCCTTTTCCAATCTTATCACCAATGCCATCAAGTACACCCCGCCCGGTGGAAAGATCAAAGTCAGCTGGCAGCGGCAGCACACCAAGGCGGTGTTCTCGGTCAATGACAACGGCGAAGGCATAGCGCCCAAGCATGTCAAGCGTTTAACCGAGCGCTTTTACCGGGTGGATCAGGCCAGAAGCCGTGCTACCGGCGGCAGTGGCCTGGGGCTGGCCATTGTGAAACACGTGCTATCGCGTCACAACAGCCGTTTGCTGATTTTCAGTGAGCCCGGTGCCGGTAGTAGTTTTTCTTTTAGCCTGGCGGCGGAAGACTAAAGCTCAGTATCAGCCTAGCCCAAGCACCGGATAGCTGTCGATAATCTGCTGGCGGCGAAAGCAGTTCAGGCTATGATCATTCACCATGCCACAGGCCTGCATATGGGCGTAGATGATGGTGGAGCCGACAAATTTAAAACCGCGCTGTTTTAAATCCTTGCTCATCGCATCGGATTCTTTGCTGGTGGCGCGGTAATCTCCCGGGCCACGGATGCAATTGACCAGCGGTCTGCCATCGACGAAGCGCCACTGGTAATCGGCAAAGCTGCCAAAGGCTTCCTGAATGGCCAAAAAGCAGCGGGCATTGTTGACCGCCGCTTCCACTTTTAACCGATTTCGGATAATGCCCGGGTCTTGTAGCAGCTGCTCAATCCGCGCGCTGTCGAAACGGGCCACTTGCCCGGCATCAAAGCCCGCAAAGACCTGGCGGTAATGCGGCCGTTTTTTTAGTACCGTGTACCAGCTCAGACCGGCCTGAGCCGCTTCCAGGGTAATAAATTCAAACAACTTTTGATCATCAAACAGCGGCACGCCCCATTCCTGATCATGATACGCCAGATAGTCCGGTTTGCCGGCATCCAGCCAGGGGCAGCGCTGCTGGCTGTCAGACATCGGTTGTATCCTCCATCAGCTCCGGCAGCTGCAACAGCACGCCAAGTTTACGCAGCCAACTGGCCTCTTGCTGCAAGTCAGCCAACAGCAGTGGCTGCTGCTGCAGCCAATCATGGGGCAGGTTCAAAACGATGCTGTGGCTGTCGGTCATCAGGCTGAATTCTGGCAGCCAGTCATCCCGCCGCTTTTGATTGAGCAACACCGTCAGGCGCAGCAAGACCAGCAAAGGCATTAACTGCTCTGGTGGATACAGGTACAAGGCTGGCAAACTAAAGCCTTTCAGTTTACTGCGATGGTAACGGACCAACCAGGCCAATACCTGCTGCTGCTCCTGGTTGAAGCCCGGCAGGTTGGCGTGCTGCAGGATATAAGCTGAGTGTTTTTGAATACCGGAGGAGTTGATCTGCAAGCCGATTTCCACTACCTGGCAGGCCCAGAGCACCAGCTGCTGTGCTTCGCTTGGTAGGGAAGCACCTGTACTAGCCTGGCGAAGCAACTGTCGTGCCGTGTGTTGCAAACGTTGGCTGTGAGCTTGATCAACCTGATAACGCTGCTGCAGGCTGTCGATGGTGCTTTGGCGGATATCTTGTTGATAGCGACGTTGGCGCATTTCATTCAGCACCCCTTCGCGCAGGGCTGCTTCGCAGTACTGCATGGCGGCAATATCCAGCATCTGAAAGGCGGCAATGGCAATGCACAGAGCGGGTGCCACCAGCGCTTTGCGATCCTCGCTCAGACCCGCCAGTTGCAGTTGTTGGGTATGACCGGCGGCCAGCAACAAGGCTTTTAAAGCCTGTAGGTCGGCCAATCGCAGTACACCATCGGTATGGAGCTGCTGCTGCAGGATATCGCGCAGCACTTTCACCGAACCTGAGGTGCCAAGCGCTTGTTGCCAGCCGGTTTTTTTAAAGCCATCGGCAATGGACTCCAGTTCCTGCTCGGCTTGCAGGATGGCGCGGGCAAAGCGTTTGGCGCTTAGCTTGCCACCGGGAAAAAACGTTTGGCCGTAACTGACGCAGCCCATGTTGCGGCTGCTTAGACGCAGTACTTCAAAGCCCTGACCCAGGGCAAACTCGGTGCTGCCGCCACCGATGTCCATCACCAGCCGGTGCTCGGCGGCATGCTCAAAGTGGGCAACCCCCTGATAGATGTAGCGGGCCTCTTCCTGGCCAGAGATAATTTCTATCGGATAAGGAAAGCAGCTGCGGGCACGGCGTAAAAAAGTCTGGCTGTTGCTGGCCCGGCGCAGCGTATAGGTGGCAATGACCCGCACCGCATCGGCCGGGATGCCGGACAAGGTCTCGGCAAACTGACGCAACACAGCGAGGCCGCGTTCGATGGCGGCTTCGCTTAACACCAGATCTTCGTTCAGGCCTTCGGCCAGCTGCACTTTCTGTTTTTCCCGGTGCAGCAACTGCAAATCGCCCGCCAGATCGCGGGCGATCACCAGGTGAAAGCTGTTGGAGCCTAAATCCACTGCCGCCATCAGGCTGGGTTGGGGCGTGGTTGTCGCAGTTTGATTCAATCGGTTGTCCTTGCTGGCTCGTCCGGCTGCAACGCAGCCAGATAATCGTAGGTGGCCTGTTGCGAGCGGATATTGCGTTTGTTGCCACGCTTCACATAGCTGTTGCTCTGATTGGCATCGAGCAGCCGCCCTTTGACGTTATCTTTCAGCTGGATGTGCAGGATGTCAAGAATTTGCTGCTTCAAACGCAAATCGTAGATAGGAACTCCAACTTCGACCCGGTGATCGATGTTGCGGGTCATCCAGTCGGCGGAGGAAATATACACCTCGGTTTCACCGCCATTGTGAAAGACATAGACCCGGCTGTGTTCAAGGAAACGATCCAGCACACTGACCACTTTGATGTGTTGACTGAGACCAGGTACGCCAGGGATCAGCGAGCACATACCGCGGATGATCATGCGAATTTTCACGCCGGCCTGACTGGCCTGATACAGCAGCGCGATGATTTCTTTATCCACCAGATTGTTCACTTTTAAAATAATTTCGGCTTTGCGCCCGCTGGTGGCAAAGGCGATTTCCCGCTGAATTAGCGCCATTAGCCGGGGTCGGCTCCAGGTGGGGGAGACAATCAGGTGCTGAAACTGATAGGGGCGGTAACTGTATTCAATAAACTCAAACACTTGGTCCACTTCAGCAGTGAGCTCTGGATGGCAGCTAAAGAGACTCATATCGGTGTAAATACGGGCGGTTTTTTCATTGAAATTGCCGGTGCCAATATGGGCATAGCGCATTGCTTTACCACGTTCCAATCGGGTAATTAAACAGAGCTTGGAGTGGATTTTCAGTGTGGTCAGGCCAAAGACCACATGAATGCCCGCCTCGGTCATGCGGCGTGACCAGTTGATGTTGTTTTCTTCATCGAAACGGGCTTTTAGCTCCACCACCACCACCACTTTTTTGCCGTTGCGCACCGCATCGACCAGGGAGCTGATCACCCGGGAGTTTTTGGCTACCCGGTACATGGTCAACTTAATGCTGCTGACTTTGGGATCAAAGGAGGCTTGACGGATCCACTCGGTAAAATAGCCAAAATCCTGATAGGGGTAATGCAGCAGGATATCGCTGGCGCGAATGGCATCGAAGCTGGTGGCATGCTGCTCAAACTCAGGGCTTGGCAGCGGCGGTAAGGGGGCAAACTCCAGGCTGTGGTGGCCCATGTTGGGGAAGCCGATGAAGTCTTTAAAGTTGCGGTAGCGTCCACCAGGGATCAACGAGTCGCCGGAGCTGGTGCCCAGCTGTTTGCGCAACACTTTCAACATGGCCTCTGGCATCTCTTTGTCGTACACCAGCCGTACCGGTTCGGATTTTAACCGTTGGCGGATCCCTTTTGACATTTTATCCAACAGGCTTTGATCCAGGGTGTCGCTGATGTTGTACTCGGCATCCCGGGTCATTTTCAGCGAGTAGCCTTGGATCTGTTCAAACTCAAAAAAGCCACTGAATAAGTCGGCCAGACAGAGTAGCAGGATGTCATCGAGCAGCAGCAATTGACGGCGGTAATGGCCGTTTTTCTTGCGGGTGTTCAATTCCAGTGGCAACTCAACAAAGCGAGACAGCTCCTGAGTGGGTACTTCGACAATGGCGTATTCGGGTTTGCCCTGACCGCTCATTTCGACGAATAAGTAGGTGGTATTGTCTTCCAGCGAGCGAGCCAGCCGCTGCTCTTCGTTGCTAAGAATAATCGGTGAGATGTGCTTTTTGACTTCACTGCGAAAGTAACTTCGGATCCACTCCAGTTGCTGTTCGGTCAGCCGGCTGTTGTCAATCAGCTCAATGCTGTGCTTGCGCAGCTCCAACTGGATATCTTTGTAGATTTGGTTGAACTGCTCGCCCTGTTCAATCACTTTTTGCTGAATGTCCTGCAGCAATTGCTCGGCATCTTCGTCCGGGCTGGCCTGGTACTTTTTCAATAAGATCCGGCGTTTCACATCGGCCACCCGTACTCGAAAGAACTCATCCATGTTGTTGGAGTAAATGCCGAGAAAGCGCAAGCGCTCTATCGCTGGATTGCGGGTATCGGCCGCCTCTTGCAGCACCCGGCCGTTGAAGGACAGCCAGCTTAGTTCGCGGGGGATCATCGGGACATGAGTGTGTTCTGAGTCAAAGGGGTTGGTATCCATAGCACGGCTCCTGATAGCTATGGTTGTACTCTATGGCATTTTTGTGACAGTTGGATGAAGCGGCCGAAGCCGCTGCAGAAAAGTTTAATTGGCGGTCTCAACATCCACCACCACATCGGTGGCAATGGCTTCCAGCGCGGCTATCACCTCATCACGGCTTAAACCGGGGGCCAGTTCAACGGTGGCGATGGCATTGAACAGGGGAGAGCCCCAGTTGGGGGCACTTTGCTTGGAGCTTTCAAAGTGGATGATGTTGGTGCCCTTGTGTTTAATCACCGAGGACAGCTCCCGCACGATGCCGGGGCGATCATTGCCGGTGATGACAAATTTTAGCAATTGCTGATTTTGTCCATCGCTGTCAATGCCATGATGAATGTGGATATCCAGATCGGCAATGGCTTGCAAGGCCTCAGTTAACTCGGCTAAGTCGGTGTCTGCAACTTCGAGTTGGACAATGCCGGCAAAATAACCAGCCAGATGACTCAGGTTACTGGCCATCCAGTTGCCATGGTGTTGATTGACCACAGTAGCCAATTGCTCTACCAGGCCTGATTTATCGCGTCCTATGACGGTCAGGACCAACTGCTTCATAGCGATTCCTTTTAATTCACATCGGTTGTCGTGGTTGTTTTTTAATTTTTTTAGGAACAGGGGGCTCCTTGCCCCTAAGTGTAGACCTGTGACGAAAATATTAAAGGCGCCTCCCAGATTTTTTTGTTCTAGGCTAGATGTTTTGTAAGTAAGCTGGCGTCAGTACAGACAAAAACAGCTCCGTAGAGGTCAACAAGCTCTGGCATCGGTGCTACTATAGCAGCATGTTCCCAACCAAGCCGCAGTGCTCGCGCTTGGATTGCCTCACAACCAGATTCAATCCAGGAGAAAATGGCATTTGAACCAGCGTATTGGCAGCATGCTGCTTGCCTTTTGTTTAGGCATTATGCTTTGCTGTGGCACTTTCCGGGCGCTGAGTGATGACCTGGCCAGGGTGTCACCGGGCCAACTTGCCGGCAATCTGACGTCCACGGGCTCGGATAGTTTGAACAGTCTGATGCAAGCTTGGTCGTTGCACTTTATGCAGCAACATCCTGGGCTCAATGTGCAAATTCAAGCCAGTGGTTCAGCAACGGCGGCGGTAGCCTTAACGGAGTCGACCGCCAACCTTGGGCCAATGAGCCGGCCCATGACGCAGACCGAGCGCCAGCATTTTGAGCGGGTGCATGGGTATCCGCCATTGGAAATACCGGTCGCACTGGAAAGTCTGGCGGTCTATGTCCATCGCAGCAATCCGTTGCAATCGATAGAACTTGCTGAGTTGGAGTCGTTGTTTTCAGTCGAGCCGCAGTGTCAGCCAGGGCGGTCTATCCGCCGTTGGTCTGAACTGGGGATAGCCTCGCCACTGGGACCTCGCAGTATCAGTCTGTTTGGCCGCAACTCGGCATCCGGTACTTATGGCTTTTTAAAGCAGCAACTGCTGTGCCATGGCGATTTTAAGCCAGAAGTGCATGAGTTGCCCGGTGCCGCAGCCGTAATTCAGGCGGTGGCTCTGGCAGAGAATGGCATTGGTATTGCCGGGACCCGGCACCAAAGCGCTGCTGTTAAAACCGTGCCGCTGATGCAGGATAAGCAGCCGATCGCTTTGCAGCGCACCTTGTACATTTATTTGAATGCGCATCCGGTGTTGGGGCCGGGGGCTGCGGAACTGGCTTTTATGCAGCTGGTGCTATCTGAAGCCGGGCAACAGCTGGCGGTGCAGCATGGATTTGAAGCCATGCCTTTGGAGACTCGAGTCGACTTATGGCAGCGATTAACGGAGGCGCTGCATGTGGACTAGACAAAGTCGGGACTGCTTCAGCCGATGGTTGGTGACTCTGGTTGGTTACAGCGTGCTTCTGGCGTTTGCCATCATCTTCGTTTTTTTAGTCTGGCAGGTATGGCCCTTGTTTCAGCCCGCCAGCATCAGTGCGCAGTCTTCAGCAGCAGAGCCATCCTTGCCCGACCGCTATCTGGTCGAAGCAAAAAAACACCCGTCTGACAGCGGCCCGCTTTGGCTGGACAATGGCCTGGATGAGCGGGTGCAGTTGCATGCCGATGGCCGTTTTCGCTGGTACCAGCGACTGAATGAGGATTGGCAACTCAGTTTGCAGGGCCAGCTGGCGCTTAGCAACTGGCAAGCAGCGACTTTACTTCCGGGCAGTAGAACCTTGTTGGTGGCGGATCAGCAGGCTCAGCTGCACTCCTGGTTTCGGCTGCATCAGCAGCTGATCGCGCGGCCGGGCATCGCCTTGCACCAGAGCGAGGTGCTGGCGCTGATCCCGTTGTCGGCCGATACCTTTTTCAGCCTGCACCCAGAGGTGTTGCACTGGTACCATGCAACCACCGGCAAGCGCCTGACTGAGCTGCGACTGCCGGATCAGCCGTTGCAACAGCTTCAGCTCAGTGCCGATCGTCAGCAGTTGCGACTGGACTGGGGTGCTGGACAGAGCAAGGACTACCAACTGCATTGGCAGCATCCTGCGGTGGCCGGCGGCCAGTTGTGGTCGAAGGTGCATTACGAAGGCCGGCGCGAGGCTGCTTATGTCTGGCAAACGGCGGCAGCAGCCGATGATAGCAGCCCACGTTTATCCTTGGTACCTCTGACCTCAGGTACCTTAAAAGCGGCGGCCTATGCCATGCTGTTTGCGACGCCTTTGGCGATTTTGGCTGCGGTCTTTACTGCGTTTTACCTGCCGGAGCGCTGGCGTCACCGGACGCGGGCCACCATGGAAATGCTGGAATCGATGCCAACGGTGATCCTGGGCTTTATTGCCGCCTTTTTACTGGCGCCCTGGTTGGAGAAGCAGTTGATGCTGTTTTTTGTGCTGCTGGTGTTGGTGCCGGCCGTCTTGCTAGTGTGCAGTGGACTCTGGTTTCACTGGCGCCAACGGCAACAAAAGCAAGCCGAGCAGCCGGGCGCTCTGCTGCTGCTGTCGCTGGTCGCAGGCGTTGTGTTGGCGCTGATGCTGGCGCCCGTGCTGGAGCATGCCTGGTTCGATGGCAGCTTGCAGCTCTGGCTGGCCGGGCAGGGTATTGACTATCAGCAGCGCAATGCGTTGATTATTGGCATGGCGATGGGGCTGGCGGTGATCCCCTGCATCTTCAGCCTGACCGAAGAGGTGGTTTCCCAGGTACCAGCCTCGCTCACGCAAGGGGTGCTGGCGCTGGGAGCCAGTCGCTGGCAAACGTTAAGCAGCATGGTGTTGCCAGTGGCCGCACCAGGGATCCTGGCGGCGATACTGCTTGGGCTTGGACGGGCGCTTGGCGAAACCATGATTTTAATCATGGCAACCGGCAATACCCCGCTGCTTGGTTTTGACCCTTTTGAAGGCATGCGTACTCTGACCGCCAGTCTGGCATTGGAAATGCCGGAGGCGGCGGTCGGCTCCAGTCATTTTAAAGTTCTGTTGCTGGCAGCCTTGTTGCTGCTGGTGTTAACCTTCTTGATCAATACGCTGGTGTCCTTGCTCAGACAACGGATCCGTCAGCGCTATCAGCAGCTTTAGGAGCTACAATGCGGCAATGGTGGCAACAAGGCAGTCCCTGGGTATGGCTTAGCGCTTCTGCCTTGCTGTTGTGCCTTGGCCTGTTTATGGCGTTGTTGGGACTGATTGCGGTGAAAGGCATGCAGCACTTTTGGCCTGCGCCCTTGGTGCAATTCCAGCTTAGCGAGCAGGACACACCCCAGCTGGGCCGATTGGTTCGCCAGGTATCGGACCGTTCCGAGGCGGCGACAAACGGGCTCTGGCTGCTGGACCGTGGTGATGGGCTGAGCAAGGAGAATGCGGAGAATACGGCTTCGTCGGGGCGTTATCTGCTGCTCGAAGCGCAGCAGCTTTTGCCTGAGCGACCATCGAATGCAGTGCTGGTGC
The DNA here is from genome assembly GCF_030717955.1 of Alkalimonas delamerensis. Lineage (NCBI taxonomy): Bacteria > Pseudomonadati > Pseudomonadota > Gammaproteobacteria > Alkalimonas > Alkalimonas delamerensis. The sequence continues at coordinate 241,771 of NZ_JAUZVY010000003.1, forward strand.
AGCTGCATGATGGCCGCACCCTTTATGGCACCATGCTTGACGCTGCCGAGGTTTGGCAAAGCCAGGAGCAGGCAGAAACCGGGCTTTGGCTGGAACTGGCTTCACAACGGCCGGTACTGCTTCCGGCAGAGGATATCCGTGCCTACTGGTTGCCCAATCAGTTAAGCTTGTGGCAGCGAGGGGCGGTTTTCTGGCAGGAGTGGCGTCACTTTTTGACAGCAGCACCCAGTCAAAATCAAAGTGCCGGTGGCATTTTCCCGGCCATCTTTGGGACTTTGGTGATGGTGCTGTTGATGGCGGTGCTGGTGACGCCTTTTGGCATTTTGGCGGCGATTTACTTGCACGAGTATGCGCCGAAAAACTGGCTGACTCAGCTAATTCGCACCAGTGTTTACAACCTGGCCGGCATTCCATCGGTGGTCATGGGGGTCTTTGGGCTGGCCTTTTTTGTCTATGTGCTGGGTGGTAGTCTTGATCGTCTGTTCTACGCGGATCAGCTGCCAGCTCCCACTTTTGGCACGCCCGGCCTGTTTTGGGCGGCCTTGACCCTGGCGCTCTTGACGCTACCAGTGGTGATCGTGGCTACCGAAGAAGGACTGAGCCGTTTGCCGCAGGCTCAGCGGCTGGGCAGCTTTGCGCTGGGCGCGACTCAGGCTGAAACCATCTGGAAAGTAGTGGTGCCTCAGGCGGCTCCGGCCATGTTGACCGGTCTTATCCTTGCCATTGCTCGTGCCGCCGGTGAGGTAGCGCCGCTAATGCTGGTGGGGGTGGTGAAGTCTGCACCGCAGTTGCCGGTCGATATGCAGTTTCCGTTTATTCATCTGGAGCGAAAGTTCATGCACCTGGGCTATCATTTGTACGATGTTGGTTTTCAAAGCCCGGATGCCGAGGTCGCCATGTCGCTGGTGTATGCCATCGGCCTGGTGTTGTTGACACTGATTTTGCTGCTGAACCTGAGTGCCTTTTTGTTGCGCCAGCGCTTACGCCGTAAGTACCGGTTAATTGATTAGAGTGACTATGCCAACAGCTATGCAAACCACTATGCCAACTACCATGCAAACCAAAGTAGCCATTCGTGATTTCTCGTTGTGGTTCCAGCATCAGCTGGTGCTGGACTCCATTGAGTTGACCATCCCGCCCAATCAGGTGACTGCCTTGATTGGTCCGTCCGGTTGTGGCAAATCCAGCTTGTTACGGGCGATGAACCGGATGAATGAGCTGATGATTGATTGTCGCAACCAAGGGCAGGTTCTGCTGGATGGTCAGAACATTTACCAGCCAGAGACCGATGTCGCGCGATTGCGCTGCCGGGTTGGCATGGTGTTTCAAAAGCCCAACCCTTTTCCCAAGTCGGTCTACGACAATGTTGCCTTTGGCTTGCGCCTGCAGGGCGAGCGCAGCCGGCGGCATCTGGATGAGCAGGTTGAGTCGGCTTTAAAGCAGGTTGGGCTATGGAGTGAAGTGAAAAGTCGCTTGCATCAAAATGCGTTGACCCTATCGACCGGCCAGCAGCAGCGGCTGGTGATCGCCAGAGCCATTGCACTGCAACCCGAGGTGCTGCTGCTGGATGAGCCGGCTTCGGCACTGGATCCGATTTCTACCCTGAAGGTGGAGGAGCTGATCTACGAGCTAAAAGCCGCCTATACTGTGGTGATTGTGACCCACAATATGCAGCAGGCAGCGCGGGTGTCGGATTACACCGCTTTTTTGAATCAGGGACGGCTGGTGGAGTGGGCCGCCACCCATACCATTTTTACGCAGCCTGCCTCGCAGCAAACCGAAGATTACATTACCGGCCGTTTTGGCTAAGGACACCCGATGGATACTTTGCACTTATCCCGCCATATCTCCAGTCAGTTCAATGAAGAAATTGAGCAAATTCGCAATCATGTGATGGCGATGGGCGGTCTGGTGGAGCAGCAGCTGCACCATGCCTTGCAGGCCATTGCCAATGGCGATACCGACAAAGCACAGCAGGTAATCGACAACGATCGCAAAGTCAACGACTGGGAGCTCACCATCGACAACGAGTGCACCCGTATCATTGCCAGGCGTCAGCCGGCAGCCAGTGATTTGCGGCTGGTGATGACGATTTTAAAAACCATAGCCGATTTGGAACGCATTGGCGATGAAACCCGCCGCATTGCCATGGTGGCGCTTGAGTCCTTCAACAACGAACAGCAAGACTTGCTGGTGAATTTAGACAACCTCGGGCGTCATGTCTGGCAGATGCTGCACGATGTGCTGGATGCTTATGCCCGGATGGATGTCGAAGCGGCCTTGAGTGTCTACAAAGAAGACAAGCGGGTGGACAGGGAGTACGAGGCCATTACCCGCCAGTTGATGACCTACATGATTGAAGATCCACGCTCCATTCCCAAAGTGATGAATGTGCTCTGGTCGGCCCGTTCTTTAGAGCGCATTGGCGATCGCTGCAAAAATCTGTCGGAGTACATTATTTATCTGGTGAAGGGCAAAGTGGTGCGGCACAGCGATGAGTCTGAGCTGGAGCGCAATGCCCGCAGCTGATGGTCATAAAATCGAAATATTTCATTTTTATTGCGTTAGTTCGCAGCTATAATGCCGACTGAATTGCACCAATGCATAAAATATGACCGCTTTTGAAGGCGAAAAGCCTTTAAGACGGCCTATTCAGGGCAAAAACGCATGAGCTATACATTGTTTGATTTTCTCCAGTTGATTGGTTCGCTGGGGATTTTTATTTTTGGTATGAAGATTTTCAGCGAAGGCCTGCAAAAAATAGCTGGCCACCGACTGAAAAGTATCTTGGGCGGCATGACCCGCAATCGCTTGACCGGCGTTTTGACCGGTTTTGGCACCACTGCCATAACTCAATCCTCCACTACCACCACGGTGATGGCTGTCAGCTTTGTCAACGCTGGCCTGCTGACCTTTGTCCAATCGACCGGCGTCATTATGGGGGCCAATATCGGCACCACCATTACCGCCTGGATGGTGGCATTGTTCGGCTTTAAATTTCAGATCACCCCGATCGCGGTTGCCGTCATCGGGGTCTTTTTTGCCTTTTTGTTTTCCAGTAACAGCCGACTGCGCAACATTGCTGAGGCCATGGTGGGCTTTGGTATCCTCTTCATCGGTCTGAACTTTATCAAAGACGCGGTGCCGGATATCAACAACAATCCGGCGATGTTTGCGTTTTTGGATGCTTTTACCGACTACGGCTACTTGTCTTTATTGCTGTTTGTGGTGGTCGGCGCCATCCTGACGCTGCTAACGCAATCTTCCTCGGCGGCAACGGCCATCACCCTGGTGATGCTGTTTGAAGGCTGGATATCCTTCCCGATTGCCGCGGCGATGATTTTGGGTGAGAACATTGGGACCACCGTGACCGCCAATATTGCGGCTTTGGTGGGCAATGTCCATGCCAAGCGGGCGGCGCGTTTCCATTTCTTCTTTAATATCGTCGGTGTGCTTTGGATGATGGCGATCATCTTCCCGATGCTGAGTTTGATGGACACGGCGGTGCAATACTTTACCGGCAACCCGGTATCGGTGATGGACAGCACTCAGGAAGCCCGTGCCAATGCCACGCTGGCACTGTCCTTGTTCCACACCACCTTTAATGTGCTCAATGTAGTGCTACTGTTTGCCTTTGTGCCTTACCTCATCCGCTTCGTTGAGTACATTCAGCCGGATCGTGGCGGTGAAGACGAGGAATTCCATCTGCGTTACATCAGTGCCGGTGTGATGACCTCGCCCGGTTTGTCGGTGGCTCAGGCGCAGAAAGAAATTCAACAATTTGCCGGTGTGATTGAGAAAATGCATGAGTCGGTCAATGAACTGCTGTTTGACCCGGACAGCAACCGCGAAAAGCTGATGGAAAAAATCCAAAAATACGAGGATGCGACCGATCAGCTGGAAGTGGAAATATCCGATTATCTGGTGCGGGTCAGCGAGCACACCAACCTGGAGCACTGGATGACCGAGCGCATTCGCTTTATGCAAACCATGATCAACGACATGGAGCGGATTGCCGACATTTATTACCAGGTCTCCAAGTTGTCGGAGCGGATGGTCGAAACCAAATCCAGCTGGCCAGAAGATGCCAGCAAGGAAATGGCAGTGATGATGACGGCCTTGCAGCATTCGATTGTGGCGATGAAAAACAATGTGGCGAAAGAGCCCTCCGCTGTTAGCCTGAAAGATGCCATTGTGCTGGAAGATAAAATCGACAAGCTGCGTGATGAGTACCGCAACAATCACTACGGCCGGTTGGAAGCCGGTGATTACGCGCCTCGTGCCGGTGTTATTTTCATCGACATGCTGAACCGTCTGGAGCGGATTGGCGATCACGTGCTGAATGTCAATGAGTCGGCATCAGGCCGTCGTTTGAAGGCGATGCGGATTGATGGGTTGGCCCAGGCCAGAAAAAGCTAAACAGCTGATACCGCAATAAAAAAGCGCCGCTCAAAGAGCGGCGCTTTTGTTTGGCAGGGAGAAGTTGCCGTATTACTCGTAACGAACTTCCAGTTTCATACCGCTAACGGCGCGGAATGCATGCAAGCCAATGTGCCAGGTGCCTTCAGCCGGGTTGGTGAAGGTACAGGTCTCATTGTTGCCATTTTGGTTAGGTTTGCAGTCGAACTGAGTGGCTGTAGGTACAGCACCATGACGGACGTGCAAGTCAGCATCGCCACGGCCACCGGAGATTTCAACCACCAGGCTGGTAGCACCGGCTGGTACGTCCACACTGTAGTAATCCCAAGTCCGGCGGGCAATGCTGATGTCGTTCACCACATAGCCACCTGCATCCGGTACATCCGGCTCGTCCGGCTCTTCCGGTGCTGTGAAGCTACCGACCAGGCTGACGCCGCTAAAGGCGGTGTAGCCATTGATCATCACGTGCCAGGTGCCTTCTTGCGGCGTGGCAAAATCGCAACGCTCTTCATTGCCAAAGCGGAACGGACGGCAATCCCAGTCGCCTAAGGTTGGCTCAGAGCCAAACTTGACGTACAAGTCGGCATCACCGGTACCACCTGACATGACAAAGGCTAAATCGCTGGCATCGGCTGGCAGTTCCATGGTGAAGAACAGTTGCTCACCAGTGCCTCCGGCAAGACCGGTTACCGGTACACCATTTTCCAGCTCGTTTCCTGGTTCTGGCTCTGGATCCGGATCCACCGGGTCATCTGGTTCATCGGAACCTTCACAACCATGTACCGCTAAGTAATCCACAGCGTCTTTTGCCTGAACCAGGCCCCAGCCATAAGAGGTGTCACGGCCAGGCGCACCCAGATCTTCAGCCGATGCGGCCAGAGCTGCACGAATTTCTGCATTGCTACACTGCGGGAAGTGACTCCAAACCAGCGCCGCGACGCCAGCAACATGTGGCGAAGCCATGGAGGTGCCGCTCATCAGGCCATAGTTGCTGGCACCTGAGGTAAAGTTGGCGACATCACCCAGTTGGCCCATCAGCACAGTACCTTCCTCTTGCGATAAACTGACCGCTGGAATGGTGGTGGTCGGGTTATCACCGACAGTTCCGCTGAAGTTGCCTGGCTCGTTGTTGTAGATGATGGCTGCAACACCACCGCCATCCTGGCAAGACTCCACTTTCTGAGCGAAAGAGACTTCACCCCGTTGCATCAGACAGATTTTGCCAACCATATCGTCGCAGGTGGTCAGACCCAGGCCACAGCTGGCGATTTCGGCACTCATGCTGCCTGAACCAGCACCTGAAATGGGGTTCGGGCTAAACGCAACGCCATTGACCGACAAAATGGATTCTACACCGGTGCCTTCCGGGTAGGTAGAGCGCACATCAACACCAGGCGCTGCCAGTTCAACCTGAGCGTTACGCTGCGAGAAGCTGGCCAGCGTTTTGGTGTGATCCACCGCGGCGACAGAAATTACCGAGTCGTAGGAGGCAGGGTAAGACAATGAGGTGTTGCCAGCATTACCGGCTGCGGCGACCAACAACACACCTGAGTCGTAAATGCTTTGCAGGGCATTGCGCTCGGCGACACTGGAGCCAGCACCACCCAAGCTCATATTGACAACGGTCGAGCCATTTTGCGCACAGACGTTGATGGCGTTCACCAGCGAGGATGAATAGCCCCAACCGCTGGCATTAAAAACTTTGACAATATGCAGCTTCACTTCGCCATTGGGCAGCACACCCACAATGCCAACATCGTTATTCAGAGCGGCAATGGTACCTGCTACGTGGGTGCCGTGTGGGCCACCGGCTTCAAACCAGTTGCCGGTACCCGGATCATTGGTACCGGTGATGTTGCTGCTTAAGAAATCTTCGTGCGGTAAGTCCAGACCTGAGTCAATGACACAAACCGTTTGGTTGCTGGCAAACTGGTCCGAGACTTGATCGGCCTGAACCATGGTAAAGCCATAAGGGACTTCCTGCGCCATCGGGTAGCGAACTAAATCCGGTTCAATCAGCTCGATGCTTGGATCGGCTTGCAAACGCTTCAGTGCTGCTTCTGGTAATTCAGCCGCAATAGCGCGCTGGGGTCCTAAAATGAGCTTGGTTTTTGCACCCATGCGCTCCAGAGCGCGGGCAGATACCTGCAAAGCAGCTTGCTCGTGGCTTTGGCCAGGGCGCAGCGAGATGCTTTGCTCAGCCAGATGATCCGCCTTGTAGTGAATGATAAAACGATTGGAGCTTGGCTCGGCTTGATCTGCAGCATGAAGCGCCATTGGCGCCGCTAATGCCGCAGAAACTGCCATGGCCAACAAACTACCTCTGGCATTAGCCAGAGTTTTTGAGGACTTCGACATGAGTTCACCCTCCCAAGGTGATTATTATGATTATGGTTGTAGCGCACTTGCTAAAGAAACAGACGACAAAACAGCTCCTGACAAGGTGGCAACCTGAGTCAATGTAGACCTGGCTTTTGCAAATTAACCTGGAACATTGTTGCATGTTTAACCTATAACAATTGAATGATGCATTCAATAAGTAATTCACAGTTTTCGCATCTTTAACGCTAACTTATTGTTGTTTTGATGGATAAAAATTTTTATTCGGTGATTTGGCTTTGATTGATTACCTGAAATAGGTAAAGATGTTAATGTTGGCTGTGAGGGACGTCGTGCAATCGGTGCAGAGCCTGATATAATCAGGCAGAACTCAGAGGGAGCGATATGAAGCGTTTACCCAGCATTAAGCAAATGCAGTACCTGTTAGCCCTGCATGAACATCAGCATTTTGGCCGGGCGGCAGAAGCCTGCTTTATTGGTCAATCGACGTTAAGTGCTGCCATTGCTAACTTAGAAGAAACTCTGGATGCTCAGTTGCTTGAGCGCGACCACAAGACCTTTATTTTCACCTCCCTGGGTGAGGATATTGTGCGCCAGGCGCGTGGTATTATTGAACAGTGTGAAGAGCTCAGTCAGTTTGCCCAATGTCAGGGCAAGCCGATGTCCGGGCCTTTTCGCCTTGGTTGCATTCCCACCATAGCGCCCTTTGTCCTGAGTGACATTATGGCGCAGTGTCGCCAGCAGTTTCCTGAATTGCAGCTGCTGCTGCGGGAAGATACCAGTGATAACTCTTTGCATGCCTTAGCTGAAGGCCGGCTCGATATGGTGTTGTTGGCGCTGCCTTATGAAACCGGTGCTTTTCACACTGAAGTGCTGGCACAAGATCCGTTTCAATTGGTGATGCACCGCGATTGGCAGGGGGCTGGTTTCGAGCAAGATATCAGCCACTGGCCGGATGAAAGTATTTTTTTGCTGGAGCGTGAGCACTGCTTAACAGGGCATGCCGTCAAAGCCTGTGAGCTGGAAGACAACCGCAAGGTTAATCCATTTTTTGCTACCAGCCTGCACACCCTGACGCAGATGGTTAATAATAAGCTGGGAGTGACCTTTATGCCGCAATTGGCCATCAATGCCGGCTTGTTGCAGGGCACGGATTTGATTTGTCAGGCACCGGCAACCGGGCCGGCCAGCCGGGATATTGGTGTGGCCTGGCGGCCAACCTCCAGCAAATTGCACAGCTATCGGGTGTTGGCGGAGTTGATTCGGCTGGTACTGCAGGTAAAGTGTCAGCTTTAAGCTATCTCGACTTTTTCCAGCATTACTCTGGGTAGGGTTCGATTGGCTCGGGTAAGTGAAAGTTGGGGTATTGCTGGTACAAGGGAAGCAATAGTCCCTCACGGTAAAAGTATTGGTAGTGTTGATCCCACCAGGCCTTTAGTTGCCGGCCTGCTTCATTGTCGGCAAACCCCATGTAAATAGGCTCTCCCTTTAAAAATACCAGTTGCAACCCGGATAGCTCCTGCTCCTGCAGTTGATGGCGCAGCTCGGCTTTCTCGACCAAAAAAGCATCGACCCGATTGTTTTTCACCAGACTGACTCCGGTTTGGATGCTGTCCACCTCGTAGCTCTCAGTGGTGATATTCAGCAGCTGATCGTAGTTGTAGCCACGCTGGGTGGCCAGTCGGAGCTTTGCCAGATCGGCTTTGTCGCTGAGATGAAGTTGGCCTGCGAGATGCAAGAGAGCAATTTTATCGATGTCAAAAGGCCATTCCGATAGCAGCAAGCTGTTGCTGTCTTTTGCGCCTATGCCGATAACCATATGCACCTGTTGTTGCTCGGTCATTAAAATGGAACGAATAAAGCTGGTGAAATAGACTTGAACCTCCGTCTCAGCCGGAAAAATAAGCTGCATCAAATGCAGGTAAGCGCCTTGCTGACTGGGCTCGGTAAAACCCGGCCAGAGATCGGTGGCCACCCAAATCGGATTGATGCTCAGCTCGGTGGAGACGGGCTTGGCAGCAGGCATCGCCAAACTCCAGCTGCTTAGCAGCCAGGTTAAGGCAATGCACGGGATTAAACAGGGAAATCGCATCGGACCCTCCTGTTTAAAGTGTAGTCGTTTTTCAGCGGTTGCGAGGCAGATTTTTCTTGTTCTGATGGCGGGCACTCTTTAGACTAGCGGCCCGTTAACCTGCCGATAGGTTTGTACCGGAGTGGTGTTGTATGCAGCTTTCAGACTTTCACTTTGAACTCCCCGAGGAGCTCATTGCCCGTTATCCACAGCCAGAGCGTTCGGCCAGCCGCTTGCTTTGCATGGACCGGCAGACTGGTGCTTTGCAGCATCAGGTGTTTCGCGATCTGTTGGTGGAGCTGAACCCTGGTGATCTGCTGGTGTTTAACAACACCAAGGTGATTCCGGCCCGTTTGTTTGGTCAGAAAGAGTCGGGTGGCAAAGTGGAAGTCCTGGTTGAGCGTATCCTGGATGAGCGGCGCTTTTTGGCGCATGTACGGGCCAGTAAATCACCCAAAGCCGGCACTGAGCTGCTGCTGGAGCAAGAAGCCAGAGTTCAGATGCTGGGACGTCAGGGCGAGTTGTTTGAACTGGCTCTGCTAAGCGATGAAGCGGCAGCGGGCACCGAAACGGTGCTCAGCATGTTGGAGCGGCTGGGTCATATGCCATTGCCGCCTTACATTGACCGGCCGGACAACGATGAAGACAAGGCGCGCTACCAGACGGTCTATCACCAAAAGCCGGGTGCCGTAGCAGCGCCGACGGCCGGGCTGCATTTTGACCAGCCGCTGTTGGATGCCTTAGCGGCCAAAGGGGTCGAGTTCGCCTTTATCACCCTGCATGTCGGGGCCGGAACCTTTCAGCCGGTGCGGGTGCAGGATGTGAAGACACACCAAATGCATGCCGAATACATCGAGGTGGAACAAGGGGTGGTGGATGCGGTAAACGCATGCAAAGCCCGGGGCAATCGGGTGGTGGCGGTGGGCACTACTTCGGTACGAGCGCTGGAAAGTGCAGCGCAACAAGAAGATGGACTGCAGCCCTTTCAGGGCGATACCCAGATTTTCATCTACCCGGGCTATCAGTTCCGGGTGGTGGATGCATTGATTACCAACTTCCACTTGCCAGAATCAACGCTGATTATGCTGGTATCGGCCTTCAGCTCACGTGATCATGTGCTGCAGGCGTATCAGACCGCAGTGGCACAGCGCTACCGGTTTTATTCCTATGGCGATGCCATGTTTATCCGGTCGCTGCCTGCTGGATAGATGTGGCCAACGTCGCAATTTTCCACCAGACAGGGTAAGATAGCGGCCGTTAAGCCGGACTGTTTCTCCGGCGTATGAGGTTCGATGTGAAATTTGAAGTAGTTGCGACCGATGGCAAAGCACGCCGTGGTCAAATGGTTTTCGAGCGCGGCGTGGTCGATACACCTGCTTTTATGCCGGTGGGTACTTACGGCACCGTTAAAGGCATGACGCCAGAAGAGCTGGAAGCCACCGGAGCTCAGATCTGTCTGGGCAATACCTTCCATTTAATGCTGCGTCCTGGCACCGATATTATCAAGCTGCATGGCGACTTGCATGATTTTATGCATTGGCACAAGCCTATCCTGACCGACTCTGGTGGCTTTCAGGTGTTTAGCCTTGGCGAGCTGCGTAAAATCACCGAAGAAGGCGTGCTGTTTCGCTCGCCGCTCAATGGTGAAAAAATCATGCTGACCCCGGAGCGCTCGATGGAAGTGCAACAAGCGCTGGGCTCCGATATCGTGATGATCTTTGACGAGTGCACGCCTTATCCGGCCACCGAACAGCAAGCGAAAAAGTCGATGGAGCTGTCACTACGCTGGGCGGCCCGCAGCAAAGCGGCCCATGGCGACAACCCATCTGCTTTATTCGGCATTATTCAAGGCGGCATGTACCCTGGGCTGCGCGATGTCTCCTTGCAAGGGCTGGAAGACATTGGCTTCGATGGCTATGCCATCGGCGGTTTGTCGGTAGGCGAGCCAAAAGAAGACATGATCAACATTTTAAACCACACCACCGACAAGATGCCGGCCGGAAAACCCCGCTACCTGATGGGCGTGGGCAAGCCGGAGGACATTGTCGAGGCGGTGCGCCGGGGCATCGACATGTTCGATTGCGTGATGCCGACCCGCAATGCCCGCAATGGTCACTTGTTTGTCAGTGATGGGGTGGTCAAAATTCGCAATGCCAAACACAAGGCGGATCCATCGCCGTTGGATAAAAATTGCGATTGCTACACTTGTAAAAATTATTCCAGAGCCTATCTACATCATCTGGACCGCTGCAATGAAATCCAGGGTGCACGCCTGAACACCATCCATAATCTGCATTTTTATCAGAAACTGATGCAGGGATTGCGTGAAGCCATCGCCGCTGGTAATTTGGACCAATTTGTTGCCGACTTCTATGCCGCTCGTGGTATGGATGTGCCAGCACTTAATTAATGATTATAAGGGGAATACGATGAGTCTGTTTATTGCAAATGCGCACGCGACAACCGGTGGCCAGTCTGGCGGTGGTTGGGATCTGATGATCATGCTGCTGGCCTTTGGTTTGATTTTTTACTTTTTGATCTACCGGCCACAAGCCAAGCGGGTCAAAGAGCATAAAAACCTGATGGGCGCGCTGGGCAAAGGCGATGAAGTTCTCACTCAGGGTGGTTTGGTTGGCCGCATCAGCAAGATTTCTGATGAAAAAGACTTTATCGTGCTGGCGCTGAACGACAGCACCGAAGTGACTGTGCAAAAGGCGTCTGTGTCTGCGGTCTTGCCAAAGGGCACCCTGAAGTCGCTGTAATTCAACAGCTTTTGATGCAAAAGGATCCTTGAGTGTTAAATCATAACCCCGCATGGCGGTACTTCCTGGTTATCCTGGTGTTGCTGGTCGGCACCTTGTATGCCTTGCCCAACCTGTATCCGGAAGATCCCGCCATTCAAGTCAGTGCCACCCGAGGTGGCGAAGTTGGTCAGGACAGCCTGGCGTTGCTTGAGCGGCGTTTTAGCGAGGAAAACATTTCGCTAAAAGGCATCGAGCTGCAGGATGGTCAGTTGCTGGCTCGTTTCTTTAATACCGAAGACCAGCTCCGGGCCCGGAGTGTGGTCGATCAGGCCCTGGGCAATACCTACGTTTCCGCCTTGAATATGGCTCCAACCACACCCGGCTGGCTTTCTGCCATCGGTGCCAGCCCGATGAATCTCGGTTTGGACTTGCGTGGTGGCGTGCACTTCCTGATGGCCATCGATATGCAGGCCGCTATCGATAAGCAAGTCGAGGACATGGCGCAAATTTTTCGCACCGACTTGCGTGAAGCCCGTATCCGCTTTAGCAACATTCAACCGGATGTTGGTAATGGTAACGTGCTGGTGCAGCTGCGCAATGCCGAGGATTTGACGGCGGCTCGCCGATTGATCAGTCAGGACCGCGATCTGGATGTCAGCAGTGGTCCGGTGGAGTTCAGCCTGGAAGTTCGGATGTCGGATGCCAAAATTGCTGAAATCCGTGACTATGCATTGCAGCAAAACATCACCATTATCCGCAACCGGGTCAATGAAATTGGCGTGGCAGAGCCTGTGGTGCAGCGCCAGGGGGAGCGCATCATTGTCCAGTTGCCAGGGGTGCAAGACACTGCCCGGGCAAAAGAGATTCTGGGGGCGACCGCTACGCTGGAGTTTCGTTTGGTCGATGACAGTGTTGACTTGAACGATGCACTGGCGGGGCGGGTGCCACCCAATGCGCAGCTGTACTACGATCGCGACGGGCGCCCGGTGGTGTTGCAGCGTCGTATTATGCTCACCGGTGATCGCATTACCGGTGCCAGCTCCAGCTTTGATGAGTATGGCCGGCCACAGGTGAATATCTCGCTGGACGCGCAGGGGGGCAATATGTTCTCCCAGGCCACCCGTGATGCCATTGGCCGTGGAATGGCGACTGTCTTTATCGAATACAAACCAACCGATGTGATTGGCCCGGATGGCGATCCGGTGTTGGAAAAAATCGAGGAAGTCATTAACGTAGCCACCATTCAGGCCCGGCTTGGTCGCAGTTTCCGGATTACCGGCATTAATAATCCTGGTGAAGCGCATAATTTGGCACTGCAATTGCGGGCGGGTGCTTTGTTGGCGCCTATTCAAATCATTGAAGAGCGGACCATAGGCCCAAGCCTGGGTCAGGAAAACATCGAGTTGGGTCAAACCGCCATTATGCTCGGTCTGGCTACTGTACTGGTGTTTATGGTGCTTTACTACAAGGCCTTTGGTCTGGTCGCCAATGCCGCTTTGGTTGCCAACCTGGTCTTAATTGTTGGCATCATGTCGATGATCCCGGGCGCGACCCTGACGCTGCCGGGCATGGCGGGTATTGTGCTGACGGTTGGTATGGCGGTGGATGCCAATGTACTTATTTTTGAGCGTATTCGTGAGGAGCTTCGCGATGGGCGCAGTGTGCAGCAAGCCATTCATCATGGTTACGACCGAGCGTTGTCGACCATTGCCGATGCCAATGTGACCACCTTAATCGCAGCGCTGATCCTGTTTGGCGTTGGGACCGGGCCGATTAAAGGCTTTGCGGTCACCTTAATGATCGGCATCATCACCTCGATGTTTACCGCCATTGTGGGTACCCGTGTGCTGGTCAACATGATCTGGGGCGGTCGCCGCCTGCAGAAACTGCCAATTTAAGGAGGCCGGCATGATTGCGATTACTTTTACCAAAACCATCCAATTTATGCGCTTTAAAATACCGGCGCTGGTGTTGTCCGGTATTTTGATTGCCGCCTCAATCGGTTTGATGGCCACCAAAGGCCTGAACTGGGGCCTGGATTTTACCGGCGGCACCGTGATTGAAGTGGGTTACGAGCGCGATGCCGATTTGACAGCGGTGCGTGCTGTGCTGGCAGAAGCAGGCTTTCCGGATGCGGTGGTGCAGTACTTCGGTACCAGCCGCGAGGTGCTGATCCGCATTGGCCCCAGGGACGACATCGAGCAGGTGACCCTGGGTGAGCAGATCCTGCGGCTGCTGGACCAGGCCGATGCCGACAGGGTCGATATGCGCCGGATTGAGTACGTTGGGCCCAGCGTTGGCGCGGAATTAAAAGAGCAGGGCGGTTTGGCCACCCTGGCTGCGCTGATCTGCATTTTGATCTACGTTGCCTTTCGCTTTGAATGGCGTTTTGCACTGGGGGCGGTCACGGCTTTGGCGCACGATGTGATCCTGACCTTAGGGCTCTTCTCCTTGCTGCAACTGGAGTTTGACCTGACGGTGCTGGCCGCAGTGCTGGCGGTGATCGGTTACTCACTGAACGACACCATCGTGGTGTGCGACAGGATCCGTGAAGGCTTCCGCCGTATCCGCGAAAGTGAGCCGATTGAGGTGGTGAACGAGTCCCTGACCGGCACCATGAGCCGGACCATCATTACCTCGGTGACCACCATTTTGGTGCTCTTGGTGCTGTTTTTCAAAGGCGGTGAGTTGATCCATGGTTTTGCCACTGCGCTGTTGTTTGGTGTGGTGATTGGGACCTACTCCTCGGTCTACATTGCCAGCTCGATGTCCTTGTTGCTGGGCATCAGCCGCGAAGATCTGATGCCACCGCCGGTGGAAAAAGAAGGCGAGAATACCGAACCCTTGCTATAAGTTGGTATAACCGACAAAATGCCAGTCCATCGACTGGCATTTTTTATGGAGCTTAGCATGCAGCACTCGCCGGCTTTTTTGGCTTTGGTGAACGCCGCCAAAGCCGTCATCCATGAGATGACGATTTCCGATCTGCAGCAGCAAGGGACGCCCTATGTGTTGCTTGACACCCGCGAAGATCACGAATGGCAACAGGGCCATCTGCCTGGCGCCATGCATCTGGGCAAAGGCATTATCGAGCGGGACATCGAACAGACGGTGCAGGATAAACAGCAGCGGATTATTTTGTACTGCGGCGGTGGCTATCGCTCGGCTTTGGCCGCGCAGACCTTGCAGCAGATGGGGTACCAACAGGTGTTCAGTCTGGCTGGCGGCTACCGCGCCTGGCAGGAGCAGGGGTTGCCGATTGAGCTTCCATAGTACCACATGCCCTTGACCCAATAAAAAACCCGGCTCAGGCCGGGTTTAATAACGGCGCCATCTTTAGCGCATCAGTTCTTCGGTCAGGTGCGGCCGCATGGTTTTGAGCATGGCCTGCAACACTTTCGGGCTGGCCGCGACCACATTGCCACTTTTCAGCTGGTTGTTGCCCCCGGCAAAGTCGGTCACCAAACCACCTGCTTCCCGCACAATCAGTTCACCGGCTGCGATGTCCCATGGCTTTAAGCCGATTTCCCAAAAGCCATCCAAACGCCCGGCAGCGACATAGGCCAAATCCAGTGCAGCAGAGCCGGCACGACGCATATCCGCCACCAATGGGAACAGGCTATTGAACAGACTGCTGTACACCGGCAGCAATTGCTTTTGTTTGAACGGGAAACCGGTCGCCAGCAAGGCACCGGTCAATTCCGGCCGGTTGCCCACCCGAATACGACGGCCATTGAGCTGAGCGCCGCGGCCACGAGAAGCTGTAAAGAGTTCATCGCGCAGTGGGTCGTAAATCACGGCTTGTTCCAGCTTGCCCTGAACTTTCAGCGCAATGGAAATCGACACATGAGGAATGCCACGGATAAAATTGGAGGTGCCATCGAGCGGGTCGATGATCCATTGGTGATCGCTGTCTGCTGGTCCTTGCTGGCCAAGTTCTTCACCCACCACAGCATGACCAGGGAAGGATTTACGCAATGTTTGCGCTATCAGCTGCTCGGCTTCACGGTCGATGTTGGTGACAAAGTCGTTGCTGGATTTTTCAGTGGATTTGACAATATCCAGCTGCTCGCAAGAGCGGGCAATAAGTGTTCCTGCGCTGCGGGCAGCACGGATGGCGATGTTCAACATCGGATGCATAGCGATTACCTTATTGGAAAAAGAGCGGTTAAAACTTACACAAAAGTGCGGCGGCTATTGTAGCGACTTAGCCGATAAAGTAAAGGTCTTTTCCGCATGTTGCAGCAACGCCAGGATCTCGTCGTTGCGTTTTAGCACCCGCAATTGACGAAACAAAGCCTCTGCCTCAGGGTATTGCAGCTTCAGGTAGCTGAACCACTGTTTAATGCGGTTGCTGTAGTACTTGCCTTTGTCACCCGCCACTTCGTACTGGGAATACCGCATCAGTAACTGCAATACCTCGGGCCACGACATGGCCTGCTGGCCGCTGCGAATGCATTTTGCCAGATTGGGCAGCGCCAAAGCGCCTCGTCCCAGCATAATGTCCTGGGTGTTGGCTTCGTGCTGGCATTGCGCGGCCTGAGCCGGTGTCCAGATTTCACCATTGGCAATCACCGGTATGGCGATCCGTTGGCGAATACGGCCGATCCAGGGCCAATAGGCCGGAGGCTTGTAACCATCGGTTTTGGTGCGGGCATGCACCGTCAGTACAGTGGCACCGGCGGCTTCAATGGCGCTGGCATTGTCCAGTGTCAGAGCCGTATCGTCGTAACCCAGCCGGATTTTGGCGCTGACAGGGTGCTCCGAGGGAACAGCTTGGCGAACGGCTTTGACGATCTGATACAGCTGCTCGGTTTCTTTTAGCAGCACCGCGCCACCACGGCTTTTATTGACTGTTTTTGCCGGACAGCCAAAGTTGAGATCAATACCGGGTGAACCCAACTGCACCGCCTTGGCGGCATTTTCCGCCAGCCAATGCGGCTCTTGCCCAAGCAATTGCACCCGTACCGGTACCCCGGCAGGTGTTTTACCGCCGTGCTCCAGCTCCGGGCACAGTCGCCGAAATACCCGGGCCGGCAACCGCTGATCCACCACCCGGACAAATTCAGTGATGCACAGATCAAAGCCGCCAATGCGGGTCAGCATATCGCGCATTAAGTGATCAACCACGCCTTCCATCGGCGCGAGAACAATTTGCATGGCAAACTCAGCTGCAATAAAGGGGCGGGAATTATAGAGAAAGGACGATGAAGAAACCAGCAAAAAGGCTGGCTAAAAGCCAGCCTTCTGGTACCGTTACTTCGACAGGATGACCTGCTTTTGGCTGACAGGATCCAGTTGTTTCAGGGCAGCCTGGCCCGTGGTGAGCATGGTGCCATTGTCCAACGGTAGTACGTTGTAATACCCGTGGCTTTCGCCAACAATCTGGCATTGGCTTGTGGCCAGATCGTAACTGGCGATTTGGCTTGTCACAATCAACAGGCGATTGTCCGCAGCATCGAAATTGAGCTTTTGAATACCGGACACATCGATATCCAATACATTCTGTCCGATGTTATTGGTGCAGCTATCCAGCAGCAACTCTGTTTCCAGCGTCTCCAAATCCAGCCGGTAGATGCTGCTTTGGCTTTGACTGGCAAGGAATAACTGGTTGCCAGTAGCATCCAGGGCAGCAGCATTCAGGCCGGTAATGACCCCAGCCGGCCCCGCGCTGCCATCGAACTCCAGCAAAGTACGAGCACCATTGGTTGCATTAATTTGCAGGATGGCATTTTCCAGTTGAAATTGTGTCATGTACAGTCTTTGCGTTTCTGTATCAAAGTCCCCGCCACTGAGCGTATCGATTTCGATACCGCTTTCGGTTTCAGCATCGCTAACCACAGTTTTGCTGTTATCCGTCAGTGAAACAGACCATATGGCATCACTTAAGCCAACCAGCAGTGCATCGGTGGCAGCGTTATAGAAGAGCCCGCTGGGGTAGGTATTAAACTCGCGAACAATTTCAATAAGCTGGGTTCTGTTGCCAGTCTGCAGATCAATGGCAAACAAGGACTCTGCCGCATTTTGACCGTCATCCAGCACGTAGAGAATATCGGCGCTGCTGCCAAAGGTCAGGTACTGTGGTGACAACAAACCACGGCCAGAGCCAATGCCAGAGCTTAGCAGAGCCGAGCGCTCGCCACTGGTGGTATCTATCTGCAGAACCACTTCAAAGCTGGAATCTGTAATTAGCAAGGTTTCGTTATTTAACAGCATCGCGTCTTGAATTTGTGCGGTCGGGAACTCAAGCACAGCTGTCTCTGCTGACAGCATCTGTGCTTCGAGTAGGGTTAAATCAACAGATACGATACCGGAAAAGCCGGCGATAAAAAGCTGTTCAGGCGTTGTTCCTACGCTTAACACCCTGGGGCTGTTATCCAGGTACATCAGCTGAGTGCGCTCACCTGTGATGGTGTCAACTTCGATCAGTTGACCATTTTGTGACAGTGCAAACAGACGGTTATCATGCAGTACCATATCGAAAATGGGTAAAAAGGGAGTGTCGTCTTCTGTGCTTGCTGATAGCAGGGTCATGCTCTCCTCAAGCAAATCCACCAGATACAATTGGTCTATAGCATAAGTTGCATCTTGCTCTACCAGGCCCAGTACAACGAATAGCTGTTGGTTGACTGCATCAAAACGGGTGCGCGCCTGACGAACATGTGTCTCTTCTGCTAGCTCTGGCTGAACACTGGCAACGGTGCTGATTTCTCCTGAAGTTAAATCCAGTACAAAGGAATACAAGGTCGTATTGACATAACGACTGTAGAACAAGCGGTTTCCCTCAGCATCCAAACTGAACTGAGAGGCTTCACCGACAGCCGCTATCACATCAACACTGAGGTCGGTTAGATCCATTGAAACCACATCGCGGTTGTCCATCATACCAATTAAGCGCTCATTGACGGCATCGTATGCAATAAAAAGGGGCGCTTGTTGGGTATTGGTGCGGACTTTGGCTGCTTCATCGTCCTGATTGCCATCGGCATCGCTGACAGTGACTACCAGCTCGATATCGCTGTAGGCATCCAACTCAACATCAGCCGTCCATTCGTACTCATCTGCATCGCTCTCTTCGTCACTTTGTGCACTGACACTTTGTGCACTGACACGATCCGCAGACGCAGAGCTACTCTGAATTGTGGCGGCAACACCATTTACCGACAAAGCACTGATACCATTTCGGCTGCTGGCTGTTCCCCGGATCCGCAGTGTGCCGGTACTCGCTTTGGATTGACTCCAGGGAAAAATCACTGAGGCTTGTGGTGGTGTGCCATCGCCTACTGGTGGTGTGCCATCGCCTACTGGTGGTGGTTCATCGCGTGTGGTGCTAACGAAGTCAGCGCTAACACCACCAATGGTTAGGGTGCTGGTTATGCTGGTCGAATACTGCGCAGCCGTTTGATGACGAACACGGATTTGTGCACCGTTGTTGACTGTGGCAGTCCCGCTGGTGAAATCACCATTGTTGACGGAGTACTCACCGTTTTGAATGGCGATGCTGGCAGCTGCATTGATGCCTGTTACGCTGATGCTTTCCGAGGTCACGGTGGTGGATGGTTCTGCATCACTGACACTGGCAAAGCTAAAAGGGTTGGGTTGAGTATTCACCACCGGAGGAGGAGTTGTGTCAGAGTCTGAGCTACCGCCACAAGCGGTTAGCCACAATGACAGCAGCAACAAGCAAAGTCTGCTGGCCAATACGGATGCATTCATACAATTCCCTGTTCATTATTAGGATATA
This sequence comes from Alkalimonas delamerensis, assembly GCF_030717955.1. Taxonomy (NCBI): domain Bacteria; kingdom Pseudomonadati; phylum Pseudomonadota; class Gammaproteobacteria; genus Alkalimonas; species Alkalimonas delamerensis. The sequence goes on from NZ_JAUZVY010000003.1 coordinate 261,089, forward strand.
AAAACAGCTGCTAATCTATGCGATTTATGCACAGAAAATCAACGCATTTTTACTATTGGTAGCTAAATATTTGCCATCGTAAGTGTTAATGTTTAACTTAAGTTTCTTTTAGCATGCGGCAGGTTCAGTAGTGACCATGCTTCTGGTGCTCAAATAGGTCTGAAAAAAAAGAATTAACAATGGTTCGAGCGCAGAAGCAACAAGTACTTCGGTATGTTCAGTGAGGAATGGCTGTGGCTGATACAAATAAGTCTTTTATGAGTGCTTTTATCCAATGGGAAATTGCTGTAGCAAAATTTTCGGTTGTAATCGGTAGGATTTTGGAGATTCGGGAGTAGGCGAGGGTTTTGACTTGAAAACTTTTGATTTTTACCTGTTATTTAAACATCTCGTTGTAGCATGCTGTAACGCCAACTACAACCCCGGGTCAAAAAGTCTCATTAGGCCCTGCTGGTCGGCACACCATGCGGCATGCCTGTCGACGCGCAACCAATGCCTGTTAATGGAGAGTACTAAGCAGCGTAGAATGATGCTATGTGTTTATATAAGTGTTGCGTTTCTGCTTAGCTGCGCGAATACCATACCTTCGCAACCTGCACCACCTGAATTGAGTGAGGCGATAAAACGAATGGATTCTAAGCAAAGAGCGATGCATGCTAGTTCGCGCTATGAGTTTGTTAGTCGGATCCCATTAAGGCATATGTTTCCAGATGAGCTAAGCCGTGCATTGGCTGATGCTGCTGGGCGTGGTCGAATCGCGCAAATAGATCAGAAAGTGGCGCAAGGGGCGGATGTGAATGCTCGGGGGGAGCTTGGTGTAACGCCTTTATATTGGCCCATCAAGCAAAATAACATTCATGGATTTAGGCGTTTATTAGAGCTGGGGGCAGATCCAAACGCTATTTTTTATGATGGTATGTCAGTGATGTTTTTTGCTGCGCAAAATGAAAATCTCGAGTTTTTGAGGCTTGCTTTAGAGCATGGTGCTGATCCAAACCTAGTGTCGGGTGCGCGAAGCACAGCTCTGGAAAGTCAGGGGAATGAGCATGGTTTTAAAGGGGAAACGCCACTGGCGCATGTAATAATTTACAATCCGAATGCCATAGCTGGTATAGATATGTTATTGGCGCATGGTGCTGATATTAGTGCTCGTACAATTCCGACACCTTTAGGTAATTCATTATGCCTACTAATGTCTGCGACCGTAGGGCCTAAATATGATGTTGCTCTGCATTTGTTAGAGCGTGGCGCTGATTATAATTTCGCGAATGAAAATGGTTACGGATTTTTAGCGATACTTACCAGGCACTGGACCGGCTATCCAGCAGATACACCAGAGCGTAGAAAGGTCATCGCGGACATGCAAAAAGTGGTGGATTGGCTCACTGAGCGGGGTGTTGAAATTCCCGAACGCAACTAAGCTTTGTTCACCACGGCAGTCGCAACCAGGTACGGCGTCACAGCACCGAGCAGGGCAAAACCAGTACCATTATTCAGCAAGGTGGTACCGAGCTGATAATTGAAGGCAGTGAACGGCGCTTCCGCAGAAACTTAGGCAATGCCATTGTTGAGCGCAGTGGTGACAGCATCACCACCCGCTACGTCTACACCGACCATTTGGGCAGTGTCGATGTCATCACCAATGCCGCTGGTGTGCTTTTGGAAAAGCTGAGCTTTGATGCATTCGGGAAACGCAGGGCGGTGTTTAACCAAAGCGGCCAAAGCATCGCGCTAAACCTGACCACGCTACTGGCAATAACCCATCAGGGCTTTACCGGCCACCAGCAAGTCGACCATGCCGGTATAGTGCAGATGGGCGGGCGGATATACGATGCGCATATAGGCCGCTTCCTGCAAACCGACCCGTTCGTGCAAAGCCCGTCCAACAGCCAGAACTTTAACCGCTACAGTTATGTGCTGAATAATCCGCTGAGTTATACCGATCCTAGTGGGTATTTGTTTAAGTCGATTAAGAAGCATTGGCGGACGATAGCGGCTATCGCCATAGCGGTTTATATGCCCCACTTGGCGATAATGGAGGGATTAAAAGCTGCGACAGTCGGCGCTATTACAGGCTTTGTAGCCGGAGCTGTATCCACCGGAACATTAAAAGGTGCTTTGGTAGGCGCTTTTACCGGAGGGATGTTTGGTCATTTACACAGTATGAATGCTGACTTCGGTAAAGTGATGGCTCATGGTGCTGTTGGTGGTATGGGCAGCGTGCTGCAAGGTGGCAAATTTGGCCATGGCTTTGCAGCCGCAGGCTTTACCCAGGCTGCCAGTTGGGCCGGTGGTGATAACTTGTTTGTTGAGGGCGCCTCTACAATTGGCGACCGAACGCACAATGCAGTTGTAGCAGCGATGATAGGTGGCACTGCATCCAGCATGGCCGGTGGTAAGTTTGCTAATGGTGCTGTGACAGGAGCATTTTCTAGGTTGTTGAATGATGATGCCACAACCAGGCGTTTGGATCGTGCAGCTAAGCAGATTGCTGAAGATGCAAATTCAAGGAGGGCTGAGCTTAACAAGTGGAGGAGAGATCAGAATTGGGATGCAATCCGGGAGAGGTATCCAGAGTTGGCTGGCATTCAAAATGCGGATATGACAACAATCACACATCAGATGGCAGATGATTTAAGAAGCATCCATGTACGTTATATGAATGGTCAAATAAGTGGGGTATTTGTTGAGGCAGCTGAGAACGGTTGGGAGCTAGGTTCCAGTGCTGTCACTGGCCCGAGAGGTTGGCGTAGGATTTCTGCTCGGTTGGTTAGCCCTCCTCCTATACCAAAACCAAATTATGAATTTGTGGTAAATCCAAGAAATGGTTATACCAATGTTGTTCCATTGATGGGGGATTAAATGCGTCATTCAATGCTGATTATACTCATCGCTCTTCAGGGATGCAGTCAAAAGTACTGTGAGCAGCTAGATTTATCAAAGTTTGCAGCGCAAGACACAGCTCTTTACTGTGATCAAAGATTGCTTTCTGATAATGAAATGAAAGAGTGTGTTGAACGAAGGGATGAGTACCCGAGGAGCTTCCATCAATACTATGGGCTTGATGGTCCGTTGTTTATCTACGAGTACCCATCAAATAAACATTTAATTGATGAGCAGCTATTGACTGAGTTTGGGACCTATTTACTTGCTGTTGCATTTGATGTGTCAGCTGTTGAAGATGCTACGTTATTAGCGAAATCTGAAGCTATTGCAAACTATTTATTGGCAAGCGGCGTTGATCCATTTAGCCCTTATAAAACGGAAATGGCACCAGTCGCTTGGTTAATCCCTAATGCATTGATATTAAGAAGTGTTCCCGCAACTGAGAAGATGTGGACAATTGTCAAAAGATACTATCCACCCGCAGAGCATGAGCTTTCACAGCAGGTGGATTTGTATCTTCGGTACTGCAAACAAAAGTAGCGGGAGTATGCACAGTACTTGCTTATGGGCTGATGGGTAAAAAACACCCTGCTGTCATGTTCATACCGTTCGCATACGGATGACCGGTTTAGGCAGCCAGAAAATTCGGGGTCAGATCAGAAAATTCGGGGTGAAAATTCGGGGTCAGATCAAAATAAAATAGACTAAGCTTAAATCTGTTTAAAATTCGGGGTCAGATCAAAATAAAATAGACTAAGCTTAAATCTGTTTAATCCACAGAGCCCAGAGGTTTAGTGATGGCACGACTTCCCCGAGTGCATCTGGCCGGTTGCCCCGAGCATATTATCCAGCGCGGTAACAACCGGCAGGTGTGTTTTGCCAGCGAAGAAGACTTTGCTGCTTATGCTCACTGGTTAAAAGAGTATTCAGACGCCTTTGGTGTGCACGTGCATGCCTGGGTGTTTATGACCAACCATGTGCATTTGCTGTGCACTGCCAGTGATGCGCGAGGCATTAGCCTGATGATGCAAAGTTTGGGGCGGCAATACGTGCGGTATTTTAACCGGCAATACCGCCGTAGCGGCACGCTCTGGGAAGGACGCTTTAAGTCGTGCCTGGTGCAGGAAGAGCATTACATACTGGCGGTATACCGTTACATCGAGATGAACCCGGTACGTGCAGGGATGGTTGCAAGCCCGGCAGATTATCACTGGTCGAGTTATGCCAGCAATGCGCTGGGCAAGGCCACCGCCCTGTGCCAGCCCCACCCGAGTTATCTGGCCTTAGCAGCGAGTGATACAGAGCGGCAACAAGCGTACCGCGACTTGTTTCGAAGCGAGCTGAGCGAAGCAATGCTGGCGGATATTCGCAGCACTATCAAGAGTGGGATGGCACTTGGAAATGAGCGCTTTAAACAAGAAGTGGAAGCATTAACCGGGCGGCGGCAGCACAAAGGCAAAGCAGGGCGACCGAGGAAAGATAGAATTTAATTTTTATCTGACCCCGATTTTAATAAGTTCGCCAATGGCGCTTTTACTGCTGCGTTGCAGTATATTGTGAATGAGGCGACTTCACATCAATCACAGAAAGCTCAATTTAATAAAATTCAGTCAGCAATTGATAGCAGTGACTACGAAAAAGCCATTCAGCTCACTATTGAGTACTACGGTATTGATATGACTGATAAAGGTGAAACATTTAAGGTTTCCTTTGATGGTTCATACGAAGGTGGTGGCTATATAGGTGGTGGGCAGATTTTTCTAGGAAGAGAGGCTTTTAGCCGTGGTGTAGGTTTTCTGGGATCAACAATTGATCATGAAATGGTGCATATACGTCAAGGTTGGCGAAATAAAGGAGATTTTGGACCTTTGCAGACAAGGATTTTTGAAGTTCGTGCATACAGGCATCAAATAGAAAATTCAGCTCGCTTTGGTCTAAGTGGTTCAGATGTTGGGATGTTTAGAAGTAGAAAACTAGGTTATTGCAATCGGATATCATCTGCAGTGAAGCAGGAGATGGGGTTATGTCAATGAAAAGTATATTACTGATGCTGGCGTATTTATCGTTTTCAGCTGTAGCTATCGAGTTTAAGGTTTTTCATGAGGGTGATCGTTTTTATGTTCAGCTTATCAACATGACGAATGAGCCTATTGATATTGCGCGGGATTTTATTTTTGATGATTGTGCAAACAGAGCCAATATTTGCGTGGAAGTGTATGAAGTGGATGGGCTCGGCTTGCATATTCTTTCGATGCCGATGTCCTATGATCATGAATTTTCCCAGCGTTATGAGTTATGGCCAAGAAGGTCTTATGGCCGTGTTTTTCTCTATAACGATATTAAGAAACGGTTTGCTATTGAGCCAGGAGATTACATCGTCATTTTTAAATATAGAGATTGGAAACGAGAAAAGTTTTATCAATCTGATCCGATCCATGTGGCCTTTTAAGGTGTTGTCCCGTTCGCAGTGTTCACACACCGAGGGAAGGTAAAAACAACCAGGTTTTGCTTGATATTTAACCAACCTCTGGTTGTTAGCGGTAACTAATTTGGAAGTTTAGCCAGATTGGTTACTGCTTTTGCTCTTTTAAAAATCTCATTTTCTGTTGTTCAGGCAATGGCCGCACCCACTGGCGCAGCCACGATGCCAAGACCGGCTTAATTCAAACCATTACCACCCAGGGTCAGTTGCAGCAATGGAGTTACACCTTCGATGGGCTGGGCAACTTGCGCAATCGCAAAGACGAGCTGCACCGGCTGCGGGCCATCAGCGGCAGTGGCAGCCAGGCCTTTGACGAGCATTTTGACTACGATGCACTGAACCGGTTAAAAGAAGTCCGTCAGGGCGGCAGTGTCAGCATGGCGCTGACCTACGCCAACAACGGCAATATTCTGACCAAATCGGACGTGCAGGGCGGTGCCACTTACACCTACGGAAGCCGTCCCAGCCAGTGCAACCGCACCCCGGGGCCACGGGCAGTTAGCCAGATAGGCACACAAAGCTATTGTTACGATGCGATGGGCAACCAGACCCATCAGTACAACAACGGCAGCCTGGTGCGGCAGATTGACTACAACGCCATTGGCAAAGCCAGTCGTATTCGAAGCCACAGCATCGATACCGGCAGCGGCCGCAGTGTCGGCGAAACCCGCTTTACTTTTGACGGCAGTCGCAATCAGGTACGGCGTCACAGCACCGAGCAGGGCAAAACCAGCACCATCATTCAGCAAGGTGGTACCGAGCTGATTATTGAAGGCAGTGAGCGGCGCTTTAGACGAAACCTGGGCAACGCCATTGTTGAGCGCAGCGGTGACAGCATCACCACCCGGTACGTCTACACCGACCATTTGGGCAGTGTCGATGTGATTACCAATGCCATAGGGCAGCTGATTGAAAAGCTGAGTTTTGATGCATTCGGGAAGCGCAGGGCTGTGTTTAACCAAAGCGGCCAAAGCATTGCGCTAAACCTGACCACGCTACTCGCCATCACGCACCAGGGCTTTACCGGCCATCAGCAAGTGGACCATGCCGGCATTGTGCAGATGGGCGGGCGGATATACGATGCGCACATAGGGCGCTTCTTGCAAGCCGACCCCTTTGTGCAAAGCCCTAGCAACAGCCAGAACTTTAACCGCTACAGCTATGTGCTGAATAATCCGCTGAGTTATACCGATCCTAGTGGGTATTTGTTTAAGTCGATTAAGAAGCATTGGCGAACGATAGCGGCTATCGCCATAGCGGTTTATATGCCCCACTTGGCGATAATGCAGGGATTAAATGCTGCGACAGTCGGCGCTATTACAGGCTTTGTAGCCGGAGCTGTATCCACCGGAACATTAAAAGGTGCTTTGGTAGGCGCTTTTACCGGAGGGATGTTTGGTCATTTGCACAGTATGAATGCTGGCTTTGGTAAAGTGATGGCTCATGGTGCTGTAGGGGGAATGGGCAGCGTGCTGCAAGGTGGCAAATTCGGCCATGGCTTTGCAGCCGCAGGCTTCACGCAGGCTGCCAGTTGGGCAGGTGGTGATAACTTGTTTGTTGAGGGTGCCACAGAGATAGGTGACCGGACACACAATGCGGTTGTAGCAGCGATGATAGGTGGCACTGCATCCAGCATGGCCGGTGGTAAGTTTAGCAATGGCGCTGTGACGGGAGCTTTTTCTAGGTTATTGAATGATGATTATAGTGTTCGGCAGTTAACGAAAGCACAGCAAGAGATACAAAAAATGCGTATTGAAGGTGCTACTGAGAATGACTTCATGCAGGCAGGCATAACACTTGGTCATCTGAGTCATGATGAGTTTATTGACATATTTCCTGAATTTTCTGGCAATGATGAAATGCAATCGACAGTAAGGCGTTATGGTTTATATGCGGCTTTCAGAAATGACATGGGGATAGATAGTAGTGTTAATTCTGGCGTTGGTTATGTGAAAGATGGCGCGTCAATGATGCAACCTGTTAGAGGTGTATTGAAGTGGTTGCATCGTGGGTTGAATTTTGCTATTGGGATCAACAATATGAATCATATCCCTCAATTCAGACCAGAAGTTATTATAAGGAGGTATGGTGAAAAGCATTTTGGTTTTTAGTATGGCTGTATTACTGAGTTTCGCACAGCCTGAAGAGCGAATTTTTGAGATGTTTTCTCAAAGCTTTGATGTTCCTGATGGGTATTGCCTGCATTCCCCTGGGAAAGGTGATACGTTCAGATTAAGGATGATTGGGTGCGATTTTAATAATCGGTCTGGGTGGGTAATGCTTGGTGACATTAACTATTGTGGCTTTCTTTGTGACATCAAACAGCATAAGGTCGCATATAGATTAATATCGACATGTAGCGCTGGTGACTTCGATTTACTTATTTGGAATGTTGATGAAGGTTATAAATTCAAATCTTTCGTTATTAAGCATGGTAGTGAAGTTGCGATAGTTTTTGATGATGAGGCTTTATTTTACCTGTGGCTTGAAAAACTTGGAATACCATTATCTTGTTTAAAATCAGAGGATAGTTAACGGTGTCCCGTTCACGTCGTTCGCATATGGAGGGTGGGTAAAAACAACCGAATTTTGTTGGACAAAATTCGGGGTCAGATCAAAATAAAAAAAAATTCGGGGTCAGATCAAAATAAAATAGACTAAGCTTAGCTCTGTTTAATCCACAGAACCCTGAGGTTTAGTGATGGCACGACTTCCCCGAGTGCATCTGGCCGGTTGCCCCGAGCATATTATTCAGCGGGGTAACAACCGGCAGGTGTGTTTTGCCAGCGAAGAAGACTTTGCTGCTTATGCTCACTGGTTAAAAGAGTATTCAGACGCCTTTGGTGTGCACGTGCATGCCTGGGTGTTTATGACCAACCATGTGCATTTGCTGTGCACTGCCACTGATGCGCGTGGTATCAGCCTGATGATGCAAAGTTTGGGGCGGCAATACGTGCGGTATTTTAACCGGCAATACCGCCGTAGCGGCACGCTTTGAGAAAGACGCTTTAAGTGGTGCCGGGTATAGGGGGGCAGTTAAGGCTTATAAATAGTCATGGATGATCTTCGGTGGTATGCCAGACCCGCTGCTGCAGTAGCTGGCGATACTCTTGGTTACCAACCTTATCGGTAAACCATAGATCCAGCACATCCAGAAAGTCAGGATGCTGCTGCACCTGAGGCAACACCCGATTGATGTGTTTAATGGCCGCTTCACCCCAAGCATTGTTGGTGCAGCCAATAGCGCCCAGCACATATTGGTCTTGTGTTTCTGCAATTTCTAGAAAGACCAGCGGACTGTCGTCCGTTGTTTTATGATCAAATTGCTGCAGGATTTGGTATTCAATGGTGTAGTCGATGCGGTTTTTCTTGATCATGGACAAGATGGCAACCGTCGCATTCTCACCAGAATGTGCAACCGGGTTGAGATGACTTTGCCTGGCTTGCTCAAGGATGTCGTGCAGGGCTGGATAATGCCTGCCTGCAGGATAGCCAAAGCGGAAATTACGGTCATGCACTAAGGATCCCAGCCGCACCGGGTTGCCATGCTGTTGTGTGATTTGCTCTGCTTTTTCCTGGGTGGTGATAATGCCATGCGGAGCGTAAAAATGGGTTGGCTCACTTTGAATGGTTTCACCCGGAGTAGGCCGATAAATCATGCAAGGAAAACATTGGTTTTCATTGCGTTGGAATTGCTGCCGGATTCGCGTTTGTGGCAACACAGTCCGCTTCGTTGCCAATTCGGGCAAGGCATCATCCAACACGTCTATCAGCACATCGCAAATTCCCTGCCCGGCGTATTGGCCTTCCAGGATATGAAAGGGAGGGGCTGTATTGATCACCCAATGCAACGATTGCATCTCGTTCGCTTCTTGTGCCTGAGCGTTGATCTGATTGCAAGCCATTGTGAGCAGGCAGGTTGTCACGAAGATTCGCATGAGCGGGGTCATAGCAGTGCAGTTGTACCGATTTTGATTGCATTGAATTCCCGGCCATTATAGTTTTTTTTGCATAGCACGGCCAGCCATCCTGGCAGCACCTATGTTGTTGGCTACTGTGGTTTTGGGACGAATTCATTACTGCATCGCCGCTGTGGCCTATTGCTTGCCCGCGGAGTTTTGGTGTCAGTTTGCAAAACCAAGCCTTGCCTGGGGATGAAAAGTCCTTTAGGTTGAGGGCTTATGGTAGATCTCTGTAACACTATGCTCCATCAATCAAGTACCGTATTTCGGCGTCGGCTAGTCTGATGTTGCGCAGGATCTGTTATCCTGCCCTGCCGCTCTACCCATCAGTGGTGAGCGCCACGAATGCGCAAATAAGGAAGTTATCCATGCACTCGGTTAAAGACGCACCAAATTTGTACGCCAGAATTGTCGGTTTTTCCTATCTTTTGATCATCGGCCTTGGCCTGACTGGGCAGTTATTTATCCGGGATGCCTTGATCGTCGCTGGCGATGGCGCTGCAACGGCCAGCAATATTCTGCAAGCGGAAACCATCTGGCGCTTGGCCATTACCGGTGATGTGCTGATGCATGCGCTCGACATCCCGGTGATGATTTGCTTGTATCTGTTGCTGAAGCAGGTGCACAAGCCGCTGGCTTTGGTCAGCGTCGCTTTCAACATGGCGCAAACGGCCGTGCTGGTTGCCAATAAACTGCTGTTGTTGGTGCCACTGTTGCTGCTGCAAAGTGCCGACTATGTCGCAGCCTTTGACAGTGAACACATTCACGCCCAGGTCATGCTGCTGGCGCGGTTGCATAACTACGGTTTTGGGCTGGGTTTGATTTTCTTTGGCTTTGCCTGCATTGGCTATGGCTTGCTGGTGTTCAATTCGCGTTTCTTACCAAAGTTTTTGGGTGTACTGATGATGATGGCTGGGGCCAGTTATTTGATCAACAGTCTGACCCTGTTGCTGGCACCATCGCTGTCCGACGTGGTATTTCCCATTTTAGTGCTGTCCTTTCTTGGCGAGCTGACTTTTGCGCTTTGGCTGATTATTAAGGGGGTTGACGCTGACCAATGGCGTCAAGCTGATGAGGGGAGACCTACTTGATAGTGCGGATTCAAGGCCCCATTCATTGCAGATGATCAATGGACGGGTAAAGAAGATGGGCTTCGCCAAGCAGTCTAACACAGCGAGCATCGCGATTATCTCGGGGGCGATGTCTGTCGTGATTGGCTTCGTTGCTTTTGCGTTAAGTTGGAACTTTTGGCAGCTGTGGGGTGGGCCATTGCCTGGATTGCAGCTGGTGTTATTCCCAGGGAATTTGACCCTTGTGTATCTGTGGCATCCACTTTTTACTGAGGAAATAAACTTTTGGCCTAAACTCGCGCTGTTGATGGCAGGGCAGTTTGCCGTTGTTGCATCTGTAGTTGCTGTGATCTGCCATGTGGTAAGGATGGTGCGGCAGTAACGCTTTCACTGATGACCACATGGGCTAGCTGGTGCTTTGTGGACAACAGCTCCAGTTCGGCTCAAGCAGAAACTTCTGTCGGTACTGGCTTGGTGTTAGCTCCGTGTACTGCAGAAATAACTTTCGGAACGAGCTCACATCTTCGTAGCCAACTTGCAGTACCACCTGTTCAATCGGCATCCGGCTGGTTTCCAGCAGGCGCTTCGCCTGCTCTATGCGCAAACGTTGCAAGTAATTCAAGGGGGTGTCCTTAAGCTCCGCTTTAAAGCGGCGCAGCAAGGTACGTTTGGTCAGATGCAGCTGATCGGCCAGTTGCTGCAACGAGAATGGCTCGGCCAAATTGGCCAGCAAATAGCGCCGGGCTTGTTTCATCAGCGGATCCAAGGCTGGATTGGCGGGTAGCAGATCGGCATCCATGTAAGGCAGTTGCGAGCTGCGGTTGGGATCGGTCAGCATCAGTTTCGCCATCTGGCGGGCAAATTGCTCCCCGGCCAGTTTTTCGGTCAGGGCCAGGCATAAATTGTGGTGCGAGGTGGTGGCACCTGCCGTTAGCAGTTGCTGATCCATCACCAGCACTTTATTCAGTTGCAGATGCACCTGTGGGAACATGTTTTGAAACACATCCTTAAAAAACCAGCTGCTGGTGGCCTGTCGATGATTGAGTAAACCACTGCCAGCCAGTGCATAAGTGCCGGTGCAACTGGCCGCAAGGATAGCGCCCTGTTCCAACAAGGCCGGCAGCTTCGGATAGTAACAGCTGGATTGTTCGACCAGTTGCTGCAGGCCTTTGGCATCGTATGCATAACCCGGTGTAAAAACAGCGGCATCGGCCTGGCTCCAGTCATGGGGCTGCACGGCTAGTTGCAGGCCATGGCGCAGTTGCAGTGGCTTCGCGTCGGGACTGACCACATAGGCATGAAACAGTTGTTGTTGGCTTTCTGGCTGCAAAAAGCGCCAGAGTGCATTACTAAACTCAAAATAATCCAGCAAGGTCAGCACATCGCTGGCGATGCTGTTGGGATGAGCGAGAATGGCGATGGTTTTCATGTTTTGTCACTATCGACCTTATTTTTATCAATAGTGACACTGCTGTTTCATTTGTGCAAGTTTTACACTGAGCTCCGTATTCATTGTGACTGTGGAGCAACCATGAACAACCAACATCGTCCCCTGATAAGTTTGCTGTTACTTGCTGTCAGCTGGTCGGCCATTTTCTGGATCAACTTTACCGCCAGCTTGCCCATCGCAACCCAGCTGGTCGCCTTGCCGGTGCTGTTATTAACCACCGCCTTGCCGGCTGCCCGTGCATTTTCCTATGACTAGCTTGTCCTCGTTCTGAAAGGTTGATATTTCGCTTACTTGCGAAGACTGAGCTGAATGAATCAGGCACATGGAGTGGCTTGCAGAGAGGTGTTTTTGTTACTACAATAACTGTATGAAAGATCGGCAGGATGCGACGATTGCGTATTAGTTACGACCCGGCTAAAAACCAGCGCAACATCCAAGAGCGCGATTTGTCCTTTGATGACGTGGCATACTTTGATTTCGAGACAGCCTTAATTGCCAAGGATGACCGTAAAGAGTACGGCGAAGTACGTTACTCCGCTTTAGGGTTGCTGGACGGGCGTGTACATGCGCTGGTGTTTACCATAACAACGGACGGCATTCGTGTGATCAGCTTTCGCAAGGCGAATAAACGAGAGGTACAAGCCTATGGCAACCGCAAATAAACCATTAACCACGCCAGACGGCGAGTTGCGGGAAGATTTATCCGATGAAGAGCTGGCCAGATTCCGGCCTGCTGAAGAAGTGTTGCCAGCCAGTTTCATGGACAAGCTGAAGCGGGGAGGGCGGCCAGTATCCGACAACCCCAAGATATCGACCACAGTACGGTTCGATGCTGAAGTCATCAATGCTTTTAAAGCCACCGGCAAAGGTTGGCAAACCCGGATGAATAACGCACTTAAAGAGTGGCTGGCTACTCATCCGCAGTAATGGTTGGTTGCAGAACTGGATGTATAAACTGAGCTTTATCGGAAGCAAAACCCCAATGACTGCACTATCTCAGCCATCGGGGCCTGTCGTTGATTAACCGCCAATCCGGCCGCGGATGCGGTCCAGGGCCCGGTCACGTAAGTCGCCGAGCTGGGCTTGCAGCAAGGTTTCAATCTGCTGGCTCATTTGCTCGGTGCTGTCTTGTTCGCGGTCTAAAAGGCTGAGCAGGGCTTGCTGGTCGCCGGCGGTATCCGGCAGTTTGGCATTGAATTTACTACGTAAATCCTGCTCGAAACCGGCAAAGCGGGCCTGGGCTTCGCCCATTACCGCATCGGCCACAATGCGATCCAGCGGTGAGCTGACCCGGACATTGGGCCTAGTCACGGTACCATCAGCGCGTAATTGAAATGGGATTTCTGCTTGCTGGTTCATCAGCTGGGTCAGCTGCTGCACATAGCGGTTGTCGCCACTGCTAAAGCGTGGGTTTTGCAGCGCCACACTGGCTTGCTGGTCGAGCGCTGTGCCGCTTAGGCTTAATCCACCACGCGAATTCAGCAAGGCTTGTTCTAAGCCAAAGCGGGTGCTGCCTTCACCAAACACCTGCTCAGCCAGTTGCAGGCCCTGCAGCTGCCAGTTTACTTCCGACTGCAGCTGGTCGAAGATGGCAAAATTGCCATCCAGCCGGAACTGCTGCAGCATTGGCAGTTGCTGCACATCCAGCACAAAGCGGGTGGCGGCATCAATGATATGATGCTGCGCGGTAATGTCTTCGATACGCAGCTCGGCATTGCCACCACCAATCAGCATGCTGATGCTGGCATTTTTAATCCAGAAGTTTGGATAAGGCTGCTGCTTTAGCGGCAGTATCCGGCCTGGTAGCTCGCGCGGCTCGGGCTGCTCTTCCAATCGAGACCCTTCCGGCAGGTAGGGCGCGACCAACTGATAGACGGTATACAGCTGCTGCAAGCGCTCGGCCCACAAATCGCCTAATAACAACTGACTGATGCCGGCCAGGCCACCATCGGCCAGATTGGCGTAGGACTGCACTTGCTGCCAGTCGGCCTGAGTGGTTTGCTGAAAATCGCGCACCGCGCTTTGCAATTGCTCGCGGCTTTGCAGCAGGGCGGTTTTCACCTGCTCGACTTTGGCTTTGTCTTGCTCGAGCTCCGCTTTTAAGCGCCGCAGCTGCTCGGTTTTGGCAGCTAGGTCGGCGGCATCGCGGATATCGCCATCGGTCAGGGCTTTAATTTGCTGCTCCAGCTCGCGCAGCCGATCGCTATCAGGCAGTTGCTGGCGCAATTGCCGCACTTGCTGCTGTTCACTTTGTACCAATTGTTGCAGGGCTTCACCTTTGGCAACAGAGGTCAGGTTGGCCCGGGCCAGCAGTTCATCGGCATCCGGTAGTTCAATGGCAAACAGGCTGGCAAAATCGAAGCCGGAGTCTTCGGTTTCGGCCAGCTCACCACGAAACACCTTGCCAGGGCGGCGGCGCTCGCTGCCATAGGCCAGTTGTTCGACCGACAAATCGCTAATCACGTAATAGCCAAGCAGGGCCGGCCATAGCTCCAACTCGGCATTGGCGCGGGCAAAGCTCACCAGGTTTTGTTCGGGGGCTTTGGCATCGGTGATTTGCAGGTCGGAAATGGTCAGCGATAGCGGAAACAACCCCAGCGAGACCCGCTGAATATTGACTTCGGCCCCGGCTGCTTTTTCCAGACTGTAGACCATGCCAATGCGAATGGCGCTGCCAGCAAATACATACACCAATAAAAATACCGCACCAAGAATGCTTAAAAAAATCAACCAACCGGATTTACGGATCATCGCAGCGCTCCTTTAATTCATTTTCTGATACAGCTGTGCCAGCTTACTGGCTTTGAGCAGTTGCACCACTTTCCATTGATTGAGATGAGGCATCAGTACATGGCGGTATTTCAGCACCAGTCGGGTGGTGAGCCAGGCGACCGGGAACAGGATCAGCAAGCTGAGCAAAAAGGCCGCCAACACCAGGCTGTGATGCAAGTGCAGCAGTTGCAGGGTTTCACTATGGCTCAGTAAACTCAGCAACCAGTCTTGCTGGCCGATGTTCCAGCCGAGCTGCTCCAAAGGCGCTGCCAGTAGCCAGAGCAAGGCTTTGCTAAAGCCCCACACCAGCAAGAACGTCGACAGATTGACGGTAAACAAACAGGCGATCAGCAGGATCAGCACCGTCAGCAAGCCAAACGGCAACAGGCCGGCACAGAGGCCAAGCGCCACCGCCCAGCCAATTTGCCAGGGCGAGGCTTCTGAGTTCAGAACTTTGAGGATGCGCGCTAGCATGGTTAGCATGGTTCACTCCTTAAACAACCAACAGCATGAATGTTTGTAAGCTTACCATAAAACCAAAAAAACGCGTTTTAATACAGTGACAAAATTATGAAACTGCTAGAGTACCCAAGCATAACTAAACTTCATAAAGGCACTGCGTTGATTGCGCTTGAGTGTTGTTTGCTGATCATTTTCCAGCGCATGGTCGCCATAACCGACAAAAAACACGGTTTGTGGATTCAATTGGTACGAATACAGCAGCTGGCTGGTCAGAGCGCGCTCCTTGCTGTTCAGCACCGTTTGCCAGCCCGCCTCGTAGTTGGCCAGGTTGCGCTCGATCTGGGTGTAGATTAGCGCCAGACGCAGGAAACTTTGGTTATTAAACTGCCAGGTCAGCCTCACATCGCTGAGATCGGCGGTAAAGACCTGGTCCGCAGCATAGCGCATAGCGGTATGGGTATGGCGTAAGCGCAACTGCAAATGTTGATTGGCGCTGTATTGAACATTGGCAATCAACCGTTGTTGATCGGACAGGCGTTGATTGGTCAAGTCCAGTACCTTGGCTTCTTGCCAGTACAGGTAGGTGGATAAATCGCGCTGCGGCCGGATTTCACCAAAAAAGTGCAGACCGTGCTCGCGAAAACGCTCGGTATTGCCAGCGATGTTAAGGCTGTTGGTATCGAGCCGGTTCCCCACCCGATCCCGCACAAAGGAGCCTAGCTCCAGCGTGCTGTTCATCTGGCCGGACAGGATGGTATAACTTTCTATCTCTTTGGCCAGCAAGTCGCCGGCTGCATTGGCGGTGTAGAATGCATGATTGAGAATGCGAAAGCGATGGAAGCGCTGCGGGTTGTCGAAGAACCAGGTGTAATCGCCGCCGATGGCCAGTTGCTGCCAGTCGGTTTCCGGCAAAAAGCCCAAATCTGCACGAAAATCCTCATCCCGATGCTGATAGCGCACAAAAGCATGCCAGTTGCGCTGCTGGTGCAGGTAGTTCAGTCGATAGCCCTGGCCTTGCAGGCTGCTGTCCGCTGCGGTGCGCAGTGCAGCTTCGCCCGTCAACTGGCTGGCAAGTACCTCGGGATAACGGGTCTCGCTGCCGACCCATTGGGCACTTAAGGTATCGTGCGCGCTGATGCGCCAGTTGCTGTCGGCCGACAGCACGGTGTTGCGGTAATCGCTGGCACTGCGCTGGGTGATTAAGGAGCCAAAGGTCAGATCGGCGTTGGGCGCATAGCTGTAACTCAGGGCATGGTTCTGACTGCTGCCCTCAAGCTGCGCAATGCGCGAGCCCAGGTTGCCCGGGATCAGCAGGGTGCTTTGCTGATCGTCGGTACTGAACAGGCCGAAGGTATGCTGCTCGATGCGGCCGGTGAGTTTTGCTCCGGCATTGGGCTCGGCAATGTTGCGGGTATGCACCAGATTCAGCGGGGTGGCAAAGTAGTCGGCATTTTCGGTGAAAAATGGTCTTTTTTCGGCAAAAAATAGCGTGAAAGGGTTGTTGATGGTGAGCTCTGCCGCGTCGGCTTCGACCTGGGAAAAGTCTGGGTTCAAAGTGGCATTGAAGGTCATGTCCTGAGTGATGCCCCATTTCACATCCAGACTGACATCGGTGTTGCTACTGCTTTGCCAGCTCTGGTCGCTGGCAAGGGGACGCTGCTGCTCAATGCCGGTGACCAGCGCCGGCGCAATGATTAAGGAGCGGCTTTGCTCGGCGCTGGCAAAACCGGTAATGGGCGTCATCTGACACACCATGCAGCGATTGCTGCGTTTAATTGGCGCGCTGGAGATGCGCAGCTGCTGATCGCGCGGTAAAAAGCGCACCAATTCAAATGCCATCTGCTTGACACCTTCGGTGGTGGGCATATTCAGAATGTGTAAAGGGATGGCCATTTCCACCCGGAAGCCTTGCTCGGTAATACGGCCTACCGCTTGCCAATGGCCGTCCCAGGCCGAGGATTCGGTGCCGGTGACGGCGTTTTCAATCGAATCGGCCTGACTGCCGAGCGGATTAACAAAAAACTGATAGGCGCGCTGTTGATTGCCGTAGGTATCAAGTTTTAAACCAACGACATCATCGCCCCAAATCTGGTTACGATTGCGATAGGCGGCGCGGATTTGCTGTGGATTGGGGTCATGGGCATCGATGGCAACGTAAAGTGTGTGGCCATCTTCAAACAGGTAGCCCATGGTGTACACCTCGGCTTTGCCTTCATCCAGTGGCGCTGTCAGGTAATGGATCGGCACCTGCAAGGCCTGTTGCCACTGGGGTTCATCCAGGCTGCCATCCAGCACCATGGCAGGTCCATCGGTTAGCACCGGGATATGCAGGAGATTCGTTTGCGCAAAAGCCGGCGTCAGCAGCAGACTGAGTGGGAGAAGGGCGCTTAAAAAGCGAAGAGATTTCAAGGCTCTGCCTTTTAGGAGTGCGAAAAATGGCGCTACTTTACCTGAGGCTGGCACGGATGCCAATGGTCACAACTGCTGGGTCGGACCAAGGCCCTGCTATGTGCGTTAAAGCTACGTTGTGGTTTTGAAGAGTGTCTGACAGGCAACCGGCAAGGGTTGCCTGTCAAAGTGCGGGGTTACATCATGCCCAGAGCAATAAAGCCAAAGAAGGCCAGTATTGCTGCGATAAGCGCGTAAGGGAATTGTGTTAAAGCGTGGCCCATTAAGTCACAGCCAGAGCCCTGCGCTGCCAGTACGGTCGAGTCGCTGTAGAAACAGGCCTGACTGCCGAACGAACTGGCAGAGAGCAGCGCACCAATCACCAATGGAATATTGGCATCCACCGCCAGCGCGATTGGCATGACGATCGGGATGGAAACGGCGAAAATACCCCAGGACGAGCCGGTTGCAAAAGCCAACAGTGCCATGGCGACAAACACCACTGCCGGCAGCATCTCGGCCGACATGTAAGGTGCCAGATTGTCAATCACGTAAAGCGGCAAGCCCAGTTGATCGCAGACATCTTTAAAGGTAAAGGCGGCTATGACGGTGCAAATGGCCGGCAGCATGGTTTTAAAGCCATGAATCATCTGGTCCATCATTTCGTTAAACGGCATCAGGCGCTGCGCCATATAAAGCGGCAAGGTCAGCACAAAAGTCAGGATTAAAGCCGGCCAAATTTCGGCTTCAAACCAGATGCTAAAGCCCACCAGCATTGCCATCGGCAGCACAAAGTTGATCAGCTTGCCGTGCTTGCGATCGGCATGCTCGAACTCTTCTTCCATCGCCTGCATGGCAAAATCATCGGCGGTGTGGGTTTCCTGCTGCGGTGCATCCTGCTGAATGGCACCACCACGAGCGGCCAGCTCGGCTTTTTTCATCGGGCCGATCAGTGGCACCACGCCTAAGATCACCAATGGGACCATAATCATTGCCAGCCAAGCATACAGCATGTACGGAATGGCGGAAATGTAGGTCATAATGCCGTTTGGATCGCTGTCCGGCGCTACGCCATTGGCGACCAGCAAGCCACCAAAGAACACCGCCCAGGTCGAAATCGGCACGATGACGCACATCGGCGCAGCGGTGGAGTCCACCACATAGGCCAGCATCTCGCGCGACACTTTGAATTTATCGGTGATGCGCTTCATGGTTTCACCAACGGTCAACGCATTGAGGTAATCGTCGATAAAGATCAGCATGCCAAGGAAGTAGGTCATCAGCAGCGAGGGCTTGCGGCCCTGAGCGTATTGCTGGGCAACCCGGCCAAAGGCAAAGGCGCCACCGGTATGCACCAACAGGGCAATTAAGGCACCAAAGCCACCGACCACCAGGATCAGCCAGCCAATGGTTTCATCCTGCATCACCCGCTCGGTGGTTTCGGCAAAGTTAAACAGGCTTTCACTGGGGGAAATTAACAGCAAGCCGGCTACGGCCCCCATGATCAGCGCGAAAATCGGTCGTTTTAACCAGATGGCGACAATAAGCACCACCAGAGGTGGGATTAAACTGATGGCACTGGGTTCAACAACGGCGGCTTCAATGGCCGCGGCAAGGGAGTCTGCTCCCTCTTCAATGGCCTCTGCGATGGTTTCTGTCGACATAGAACGTCTCTCAATTTGATTCCGGCTGGCGGAAAAAGATCGAAAAAAACCGTGAACTGGGGATGCAGGATCCAGAGCACGGAGCGAAACCTTGCTCTTTCCAGTCACGGGCTTTGAGAAACTGCAAAATCCTCATTAAGTTACCGGACTATCCTGCCAAGATCCGACCTGAACTGCAACGCATGGTCGGAAAAAGAAGCAGCGCAAGTACAAGCTGGCACAGGCCAATTTTTGCGCGGCAATCATAGCAAAAAAAAGCCGGCTGACAAGTGAAAATTTCTTGCCAGATCCGGCCGGGTGGAAGGGCGTTAAGCGGCTGTTCTGGCAGCGCTTTAACTGCCGATAATGCCGCCATCCTCTTTGGTGATGATCACCGTGGCAGAGCGGGGGCGGTTGGTGCGCCGATCCGGCCAGGTGCTGCTAAAGCTGTAAGGGCCGGAGCCTTCGCCTGGGTGCTGAATATTGACGAACATGGTTTTGCAATCCGGTGTCATCACCACCCCGGTGACTTCGCAATCGACTGGGCCGACCAAAAAGCGTTTGATGGTGTGCGTCTTTACATCGGCCGCCAGCATGGCGTTGTTGCCAAAAGGTCCGCTACGCATTTGCGCGCCGGACATATCGGTTTGGATCCACAGCAAGCGGTTGGGATCGAACCAAAGGCCATCGGGTGAGGCGTGATGGTTTTGCTCGGTTAGCATGAATTGATGCTCTGGGGTGTAGGTAAAGACATCGCCCGAGAGCAGGAAAATATCCCAGTCAAAGCGCTGACCGGTGCCTTCACGCCAGCGGATGATATGACCGCTGTGGTTGTTGGCGCGCGGGTTGGCGGCATCCGTGCTATGACGGCGGCTGTTGTTGGTCAGGGTAAAATACACTTCGTTGCTGACCGGGTGCACCGCGCCCCATTCCGGCCGGTCCATCTTGGTGGCGCCCATAATATCGGCCGCCAGCCGGGTGTTTAGCAGCACATCGGCCTGACTGTCAAAGGCATGGCCGGCGGCCTTGGCTTTGGCTTGAAAATCCGTGTTCTCAATATCAAGCGGCAACCAGTCGCCACTGCCGTCTTCGTTGTAGCGGGCAACATAAAGGGTGCCTTCATCCAGCAAGTGCGGCCCTGCAGTGGCAGGATGGTACGGCTTGGCCGAAACAAACTTGTAAATGTACTCAAAGCGGGCATCATCGCCCGAATAGGCCACCAGCGGCTTGCCGGCTTCTGGCTTGGCGAAAATAAGTCCTTCGTGGGCAAAGCGGCCCATGGCGGTGTGTTTCACCGGGGTACTGTCTGGATTGAACGGGTCGATTTCGACAATCCAGCCAAAGTTGTTCGGCTCGTTGCGGTAATCCTCGCTGGCGTTATCGGCAAAAGGGGTAGCGTTGAAACGGCTGATGGCATCGTCGCTGCGCCCGGCGGTTTCCCAGTGCAAAATGCTGTGTTCATCGGCAATGCTGTAGCGGCGATGCTCACGCGGCATGGCTTGCTGATGATTGACAAACAACAGCGCCCAGTTTTCTTCGCAGGTCAGGTAGGTACCCCAGGGCGTGACGCCATGCGCGCAGTTATTCAGGGTGCCGCGGGTGCGTGTGCCATCCGGGCTGTACTTGGTGACCACCTTGGCATGGCCGCGCACCGGGCCGGTCAACTCCATCGGCGTCTGGCCGGTAATGCGCCGGTTCAGCGGGCTTTGTTGCAGCAACTGCCAGTTGCCATCGTCTTGCTTTTTGATATGGGCCACGGAGACACCGTGCGCAGCCAGCTCTTTGTGCACTTCTTCTTTATCGCGCGGGATCCCTTTGCCGCCAAAGGCATGCAAAATGTTGGGGTCGACGTACTCGTGGTTCATCACCAACAAGCCTTCGTCCGAGCTTTGGCCGCCTTGTTTTAAATCAATGGGGAAAAAGTGCATGCCATCGTGGTGCATGCCGACTTGTTTGGCTTGTTCGGCTGCGCTGTGGCTTGCATCGGCCCGGTAGGCCGGCGCATCGGCGGTGAGTGGTGTGCCCCAGGGCAAAAACACCTGGGTGCGGTAGCCGGCAGGCACGGTGACGGTATCAAAACGATTGATGGGGATGGCATCAAAACCCAACAAGCCCGCCGGTTGCTGCAACAAGGCAGCCGTTGAGCTTTGGCTGCTGCAGCCGAGCAAGCCTTGGCCCAAAAAGCCGGACACAGCCAGCGCCACACTGCCTTGCAAGAAGCGGCGGCGATTCAGGCGTCTCTCCAGCACCTCGGAAAACTCCGGGTTGGCAGAAAAGTTGGCTTGCGGCTCTGCGCCTGATAAATCAAATACGTGTTGTTTCGATGCCTTGGTCATAAAAACTACCTGTTTTTTTAAACTGCAAAGGGCGCAGTCTGAAGCTGCGCTGAAAAACCTGGATGCTAGCTGCAGTCTATGACATTGCGATGACAATTGCAGTGAAAACATAAACGGCCATAAAGCCGTTGCTGCAAGGCCTTATTGCGCCAGTTGTTGCAGCAGCCGCAATCGTTGTTGCTCCTGCTCGTCTGCCTGGTAGGGTTCTTTGGTTAGCTGATGCAGCGAGAAGGGCTCTAAGCGGAACTCCGGCTCGGCTGAGTCGCCGTAGCGGGTCGGTTGCCCCGGGGCAGGTGATAGCCGTTCCAGTTGAAAGCTGGTAAGCCAGAAAGGTTCGTCCGTGTCGGGCAGTACCGAGCGGTGTGCTCGTAGCTTCAGGGTATTGCTGCCAGATTGCAGTGCTGCTCTGGCCGTCAGCACCGCGATTGGCTGGCGCCCGGCAGTCAACAAGTTGGCTCTTAACCGGTAATGGCCAGCCAGCTCTGCCTGCAATTGCACCGGGATCACCATATCGGGCCCTTCACCATAGCTGCTGTCGATACCGGTGATCTGCGCGACCGGCGCGCTGATCTCAAAGCCGGTACGAAGCAGCAGCGGCTCAGTAGTGCCATGCAATCGCACTTCGGCGGTGACATTGCCATCCCAGCTTTCCCTGCTGGGCAGTTGCAGCTCAAAGCCGCCCTGAGCTGGCTGCATCGCCTGTTCGGCCAGCTGCTCCCCGCTCCACTCATGCAGCAAACGTAAGGTGGCACCTTGCACCGAAATTCCCTGCAGTTGCAGCTGGATGTGAATGGGCTCTGGGTAGATAAAACGGTACTGGCTGGGAAACAGGCTGGCACTGGCACCATCTCTCAGCGGAACCGGCTGGGCAATAAAGCGGTTGGGCTGCAGCAATTGGCTATCCGCTGTGGTTAGCGGTCGGGAATACGACGGAATGGTGATCTCCTCGGCGTAAGCACTGGCCAGCCACTGCAGCTGCTGCTGCATCGGTGCTTGCTCTGGCTCCAACTGGATGAGCTCGGGTTGCTGCACCGATGCCTGGCTTGCCGTGGCTTGCCTGTCCTGAGAGGCAGTAGCTGGGGTTTTCCCGGCAACCTTAGCCGTGTCGGTTGTTGTGGGCCACAGCCACCAGGCTAGCAGCAGGCAGCTGAGGACAGCAGCTGCCACCAATAACGCCTTATTCAATCCAGCAACTCCTGATACACCAGCTCGGATAAACTGAACTGATCCGAGCCGCGCACCACCCGATAGGTGGAGCGGAATATCCACCAGCCCGAGCTGATATCGTCGCTGTCAAAGCCATAGCCGGTTTGATCGGTAAAATTGACCGACGCATTGGCCAAGGTCACCTGGCCGCGCTGACGGTCGGTCAGGATGCCATTGTGGCTGTAGTTATCGCTCATTAGCATCGGGTAGTGGTACGGCATAAAGCTGGTCACTGCCTGGCTTTGGGCTGCCACTTTGCCATTAAAGCCGACCTGGTTGGAGCAACTGTGAAAGGCTGCCACGCTGGCAGCGCCGCAGCTGGAGTGACTGGCAACCACACCATCATCGGTACCTGGCAGGAACAATCCCGTGGTGCCAAAGTAATCGTTGCTGGCTGCGACCATGCGAATGCGCGGGATGCGCTCATCCGGAAAAGCGGCCAGTTGTCGGGCACTGTTGACACGCAAATCATTCAACACCCCCAGGTTAGCCGGCGAAGGCGTTTCACCCAGCCACAGCGAGATGGCAAAACGCAGGGTGGCATCAATCCAGCTGCCGCTGTTAGCGACATTGATGGCCAAATCGGCCAGCTCAGAGCCGCCACCCGCCCCGGCAAAATCCAGGGTGGCAACAATGTTCAGCGGCTGCAGGCCGGCATTTTGCAGCCATAAAGCCTGATTATCCAGAATGTAACGGGTCACCAGGTCGCCGGTGGAATGGGTCACAAAGATGCAGCCACTTTGGCAGGTGCCTTGTTGCGACAGTTGCTGCAACACCGGCCAGGCATAGTCGCTGATGATCCGGCCAGTAATACGTTCATGCGATGGCCAGTCAATACGGGCACTGGCTTTAGGCAACCAGAAATCTTGCCAGTAATTGGCGCCATCCTGTGCTACTTCCGTTTGGTTGGGTCTGCTGGCGAGCTGAGCAGGTTGGAAACCATGCACCAACACTATGGGGTAGTCGCTGGCTTCGGCTGAGCTGGACCAAAGCGTGGCCGCTAAAACAGCGGTGGAGAGTATGTATTTCATGCAAGCCTCTATCGTTTGTTGTTGTTGTTCGATACTGCTTCCCTGAACCGATGGTTTGATGTCCGACCTGTCCTAATCTAGAGCAGACAGCTCAGATTGCAAGGGCACAAAACCGGAGTCAAAGCCGGTAACAGAAGGTTTTTAGTCTTGGAGCGTTTCAACAAAAACGGAACAGCAAAGTGATCTCAATGGCTGTGGTAGGCTGGATGGTCAGGGCAGTGTTTAAAGTGATTGCTCGAAGTTTTTTTGTTTTTATGCGCTAAAAACGGCAGCCGAAGCTGCCGTATCAGTGAAGGGTAGCCTGCAGTTAGAGCGCAGC
Organism: Alkalimonas delamerensis; assembly: GCF_030717955.1. Lineage (NCBI taxonomy): Bacteria > Pseudomonadati > Pseudomonadota > Gammaproteobacteria > Alkalimonas > Alkalimonas delamerensis. Next base: position 285,096 of record NZ_JAUZVY010000003.1, read on the forward strand.
GATTTCCTCGATTTGCGCTTCCAACTTGCCAAGACTGAGCTTCAGCTCGGCCTGTTTGGCTTTCTCCTTTTCCAGTACCGCCTCGGGTGCATTGTTGACAAACTTCTCGTTGCTCAGTTTGCCATCCACCCGGGCCAGTTCCTGCTTGGCTTTTTCCTGCAGCTTGCCAAGACGCGCCAGTTCGGCGTCTTTGTCGATCAGGCCAGCCATCGGGATCAGCACATCCATGGCGCCGACTTGCTGCACGGCACAGGCCGGCGCTTTGTCCTGACTGCTGAGCACTGTGATCTGTTCCAGCTTGGCCATCACTTGCAGGAAGTTGCGGTTTTGCTCCAGCCGGCGTAGCTCGTCGCTGCTAAGCTGACGCAGCAAAATCGACAGCGGCTTGCCCGGAGAGATGTTCATCTCACCACGAATGGTACGTACTGCCAGGATCACCTGTTTGAGCCACTCCAAATCCTGCAGCGCCGTCTCGTTGACTTCCTCGGCCTGATACTCAGGATAGGGCTGCAGCATAATGCTGTCGCCCTGCACGCCTGCCAGTGGTGCGACTTGCTGCCAGATGGTTTCGGTCATAAAAGGCATAATGGGGTGCATTAAGCGCAGCAGGCTTTCCAGCACGGTGACCAGGGTGCGGCGGGTGCCGCGCTGGGCAGCTTCGTCGCCTTGTTGCAGTACCGGCTTGGTCAGCTCCAGGTACCAGTCGCAGAACTGGTTCCAGGTAAACTCGTACAAAGTGTGGGCGGCCATATCAAAGCGGTAGTTGTCCATCGCCTGGCGCACTGCTTTCACTGTGTGCTGGTATTGGGTCAGGATCCATTCATCGGCCAGCGACAAGGTGCAGTCACCGCCGTTTTGGCCGCAATCCTGGCCTTCGGTGTTCATCAGCACATAACGGCTGGCGTTCCACAGTTTGTTGCAGAAATTGCGGTAGCCTTCCAGTCGCTTCATATCCCAGTTGATGTCGCGGCCGGTCGAAGCCAGTGCTGCCAGGGTAAAGCGCAGCGCATCGGTGCCACTGGCCTGGATCCCTTCCGGAAACTGGGTTTTGGTTTGCTTGGCGATTTTTTCGGCCAGCTTGGGCTGCATCATGTTGCTGGTGCGCTTGGCCAGCAGCGCATCAAGTTCAATGCCGTCGATTAAGTCCAGCGGATCGATGACGTTGCCCTTGGACTTGGACATCTTATCGCCGTTTTCATCGCGGATCAGGCCAGTGACGTACACGGTTTTAAAAGGCACCTGCGGCTTGCCGTCGGCATCTTTAATCAAATGCATGGTCATCATGATCATCCGGGCGACCCAGAAGAAAATGATGTCAAAGCCGGTTACCAGCACATCGGTCGGGTGAAAGCGTGCCAGCTCTGGCGTTTGCTCCGGCCAGCCCAGGGTAGAGAAAGTCCAGAGGCCGGAACTGAACCAGGTGTCCAGCACGTCTTCGTCCTGGCGCAGTGTCACACTGTCGTCCAGACCATGCTGGCTGCGGACTTCCTGCTCGTTGCGGCCGACATAGACCTTGCCGTTGTCGTCGTACCAGGCCGGAATGCGATGGCCCCACCACAGCTGGCGGGAAATGCACCAGTCCTGAATATCGCGCATCCAGCTGTAGTACATGTTTTCGTACTGCTTGGGCACAAACTGGATGTCGCCGTTTTCCACCGCTTCGATGGCGGTTTTGGCCAAAGGCGCGGTGCGCACGTACCACTGATCCGTCAGCAGTGGCTCAATCACCACGCCACTGCGATCGCCATAGGGCAGGGTATTGGTGATGGCTTCGATTTTTTCCAGCAAGCCGGCGGCGTCAAAGGCGGCGACAATGGCTTTGCGGGCGGCAAAGCGATCCAGCCCCTGAAACTCTGCCGGGATCACTGCGCTTTGTTCCGGCCTGGCTTCGCCATTGCTGGAGAAGCACTCGCCTTCGCTGCGAATGGCGGCATCCGGCGTCAGCACATTGATCATGGGCAGCTGATGGCGCTTGCCGACTTCGTAATCGTTAAAGTCGTGCGCCGGGGTGATTTTGACGCAGCCACTGCCTTTTTCCATATCGGCGTGGTCATCGGCAATGATCGGAATGCGGCGATTAACCAGCGGCAGTTGCACTTCTTTGCCAATCAGTGCCTGATAACGTGGATCGTCTGGATTCACCGCTACGGCGGTATCGCCCAGCATGGTTTCTGGCCGGGTGGTGGCGACCACCAGATAATCTTTGCCATCGGCCGTGACAGCGCCATCGGCCAGCGGGTAGCGCAGATGCCAGAACTGGCCTTGCTGATCCTTGTTTTCCACTTCCAGATCGGAAATGGCGGTGTGCAGCTTCGGATCCCAGTTCACCAAACGTTTGCCGCGGTAGATCAGATCGTCCTGATACAGCCGGACAAAGACTTCCTGCACCGCATTGGACAGACCTTCGTCCATGGTAAAACGCTCGCGCTCCCAGTCAACGGAGTTGCCAAGCCGGCGCATCTGATCGCTGATGGTGCCACCGGATTCGGCTTTCCACTGCCAGATTTTGTCGATAAAGGCATCACGGCCCAGCGCATGACGATCGGGTTGGCCTTCGGCGGCCAGTTTGCGCTCCACCACCATCTGGGTGGCGATACCGGCATGGTCACTGCCCACCTGCCACAAGGTATTTTTGCCTTGCATCCGCTGGTAGCGGATCAGGGCATCCATAATGGTGTGCTGGAACGCATGCCCCATGTGCAGACTGCCGGTGACATTCGGCGGCGGGATCATGATGCAGTAGTTGTCCTGGCTGTCGTCACTGCCAGCTTTAAAGTAGCCTTTGCTTTCCCAGGCCTGGTACATGGCCTGCTCAATCTGACTTGGGTTAAAGGTTTTTTCCATCGGGTTACCTGCAAATCAGCGGGTGGGCATCATCTCGGGAGTAATGCCAAGCTGACGATAGTGTTTATAGCGGGTTCTGGCGTCGGCTTTTAACTGCTCATCGGCCGGAACAAATTCAATTACTTGCGCAAAACGCCGGGCAAAGTCCGGCACATTGCGGCTTAAATTAATCAGCAACTGCCGTTGCTGGCGCGGTGCCTGCCAGCTGATCTCAACCGGTGCACCCCGTGCCGGGCCTTCGCCCGGCAGGTTGTGTGGAATAAAGCGCTCTGGCTCAAATTGCCACAGCCACTCGTCCAGTGCATGCGCATCCTGCTCGTTGTCGGTTAGGATAAAAATACGCTGCTGCTGACGATACGCCTCAGCGCACAGCTGGCAAGCCAAATGCCAGTGCGCCGGAATATCCGGCTGTGGCGCTTGGCTATCCTCTGCCAGCTGGTAAAAGCGGACCTGCATTTAGTCCTGATCCTGACCACAGCGGTGCAGCAGGTACTGAGTCAGCATCGGCACTGGCCGGCCAGTAGAGCCTTTGTCTTTGCCACCACTGCGCCAGGCGGTACCGGCAATATCCAGATGCGCCCAGTGGAACTTGCGGGTAAAGCGCGACAGGAAACAGGCTGCGGTAATGGTACCGGCAGCACGACCGCCCAGGTTGCTGAAATCGGCAAAAGGACTTTCCAGTTGCTCCTGATAATCGTCCCACAACGGCAAGCGCCAAGCGCGGTCGCCACTGCTGTCGGAGGCATTCAGTAAGTCGTGTGCCAGCGGGTTGTGGTTGCTGAGCAGGCCAGTGGCGTGCTTGCCAAGCGCAATGATGCAAGCGCCGGTTAAGGTTGCGACGTCAATCACCACATCCGGGTCAAAGCGCTCAACATAGGTCAGTGCATCGCACAGCACCAGCCGGCCTTCGGCATCGGTGTTCAGCACTTCCACGGTTTGGCCCGACATGGTGGTCAGAATATCGCCCGGACGGTAGGCATTGGCATCCGGCATGTTTTCTGCGGCAGCCAACACGCCAATCACATTCAGTGGCAGCTCCAGTTCGCACAGCGATTTCATCGCGCCCAGCACCGCTGCAGCGCCGCCCATGTCGTATTTCATTTCGTCCATGCCATCGCCTGGCTTGATGCTGATGCCACCGGAGTCGAAGGTCAGGCCTTTGCCCACCAGCACAATGGGGGCGGCGTCGGTATCGGCACCGCGGTAGTTCATCACCGTCATGCGCGGTTCATTGACCGAGCCTTTGCCGACCGCCAGATAGGCATTCATGCCAAGTTCGGCCAGTTGGGCCGGGCCCAGCACTTCAACCTGCAATTTGCTGTGCTGGTTGGCAAGCTGCTCGCTTTGCTCGGCCAGATAGCTGGGGGTGCAGATGTTTGGCGGCATGTTGCCGACGTCTTTGCACAATTTCGCGCCGGCAGCCACGGCCAGACCATGGTCGACCGCTTTTTCACCCAGCGCCAGATCGCGGCGGGTTGGCACATTAAAGACAATTTTGCGCAAGGGGCGACGGGTTTCGTCTTTTTTGCTTTTCAGCTGATCGAACACATAGAGCGAGTCCTGAGCGCTTTCCACCGCATGCCGTACTTTCCAGTAAATATCGCGGCCTTTGACATGCAGCTCGGACAAGAAACAGACGGCTTCCATTGAGCCGGTTTCATTCAGGGTGCTGATGGTTTTGGCAATGATCTGCTTGTACTGGCGCTCGTCCAGCTCCCGCTCTTTGCCACAACCGACCAGCAACACCCGCTCACTCAGAACATTGGGCACATGGTGCAGCAACAGCATCTGGCCAGGCTTGCCTTCCAGATCGCCCCGACGCAGCAGGTTGCTGATGTAGCCTTCGCTGATTTTATCCAGCTGCTCGGCAACGGCCGACAAACGGCGTGGTTCATAGACACCGACCACAATGCAGGCACTGCGTTGTTTTTCCGGGCTGCCACTTTTTACACTGAACTCCATCTTGACTCCTGGTTCTAACGGAACCGACGTGAAGCACCCAACCGCGGGAAAATCTGTGGACCGGGTAAGAAAATGCTCGGATTTTACGGCGCTTTCGTCGATAATAATTATGATAAACACCAAGTTTACTCAAAAACGGCCGAGGTTTCAGCAAAAAGACCGGTTTTCAGGGGGCATTTTTTGATTATTTTCCGTTATCTGATTGGAGAGGTAGCCAAGTCACAGCTGGCGGTTTTTCTGATCCTGATGACCATCATTATGAGTCAGCGTTTTGTGCGTATTCTGGCCGATGCCTCGGAAGGGGATTTGCCGGCTCAGTTGATCCTGACCATGGTGGGCCTGAAGTTGCCGCAACTGGCGCTGATTATCCTGCCGCTTAGTGCTTTTCTGGGCATTTTCATTGCGCTGGGCCGTATTTACGCCGACAGTGAAATGACGGTGTTGCATGCCACGGGTTTCAGTGAGCGCCGCGTTGCTACTTTTGTACTGAGCTGGTCCTTGTTGCTGGCGGTGGCTGCAGCCTGGGTCAGCATGGTGTTTAGCCCCTGGTCGATGGAGCGTGAGTACGAGGTGTTGGAGCGGGTGGACAGCGATGTGGGTCTCTATTCCTTGGTACCGGGTCGCTTTCAGCAAAGCTCCAATGAACGGGCAGTGCTCTTTGTGCACGATATCGCCCGTGGCAGTGGCGAGTTGTCGCGGGTGTTTGTGGCCCAAAGCGAAATCCGTGATGGCAAGCCGTTTCACTCCATTGTTTATGCCCAAAGTGGCGCCGTGCAGGAAGACCCCAGCGGTGCTCAGATGCTGGTACTGGAGCAGGGACGGCGTTATGCCGGCCAGTTGCAATCCCCCCCCTTTGAAGTGCTTGAGTTTGGCCGTTACCAGCTGCAAATTCGTGAGCAGGAAGTTGAGCATCGCCGGCGAAAGTTAAGCAGCCTGCCCACCCCTGAGCTGCTGCAACAACTGGATGACCCGGAAGCCGTGGCCGAGTGGCACTGGCGTATTGCCATTCCGTTGTCCATTGTGTTGCTGGCACTGATTGCGGTGCCACTGAGCCGGGTGAATCCCCGTCAGGGTAAGTTTGGCAAGCTGTTGCCGGCGCTGGGGCTGTACCTGGGCTATTACATGCTGCTGATCGTGACCCGCTCTGCACTGGAAAATGATCAGGTTCCCGGCTGGCTGGGGATGTGGTGGATCCATGCCAGTGCTCTGGCACTTGGGCTCTTGCTGTTGGCGCAACAACTGCCGTCCGTCCGGCGATTGCAGCGCCGCTTGCGGGAGGCCGGCGTATGATCCGTATTCTGGATATCTATCTTGGGAAAACCATTCTGGCCACCACCAGTTTAACCCTGGTGGTGTTGATGATCCTGTCTGGCCTGTTCCGTTTTTTGGATCAATTGCGGGCCATTGGGCGCGGCAACTACGATACCTTGCATGCGGTGCTGTTTAGTCTCTACAGCATGCCGGGCGATCTGGTGATGTTCTTCCCGATGGCGGCCCTGATTGGGGGCTTGGTCGGTTTGGGGTTATTGGCCAGCAACAGCGAGCTGGTGGTGATGCAGGCTGCAGGCTTGTCGCGACTGAATATCATCAACTCGGTGATGAAAACCGCAGTGCTGATGATGCTGGTGGTAATGGCCGTGGCCGAGTGGGGCGCACCTGCGACCGACAGGGCGGCTCGGGAGCTTCGCATTAAAGCCATTTCCGGTGGCAATCTGTTTGCGGTGCAGCAAGGGATCTGGGCCAAAGATGGCGATGATTTTGTCAACATCAAAGAGGTGAAAGAAAGCGGTGCGCTGGCCGGGGTAGCGATTTATGAGTTTAGCGATGACCTGAAACTGGAAGCCATTATCTACGCGGAGTCGGCACGTTTCAATCAGGATCACTGGGTCCTGGGCCAGGTCAGCCGACTGCACTTTCACCCTGAGCGGATAGAACGTCACCAATGGCAGGAGCAGCGCTGGCGATCTACCCTCACGCCAGATAAGCTGGGGGTGGTCACCATCAAACCTGAGATGCTGTCGTTGCGGGGGTTAAGCGACTACCTGGACTACTTGCGCGCCAACCAGCAGGACACCAGCCGCTACGAGCTGGCCTATTGGCGCAAACTGACTCAGCCATTAACCGTGGTGGCCATGCTGCTGATGGCACTGTCTTTTATTTTTGGGCCCCTGCGCAGTGTCACCATGGCGGCCCGCGGCATTATGGGGGTTTTGACCGGTTTTGCCTTTTACATGAGCAACGAGGTCTTTGGTCCGGTGGCCCTGGTGTATCAGATGCCGCCTTTGCTGGGTGCTGTCTTGCCCAGCATGCTGTTTATTGTGCTGGCGGCCTATCTGATGCAGAAAAAAGTCTGAGCCTAGCGCGCCGTTTTGTAGAGGTTCAGGGCTTTGCTTTGCTCTTTGCTGATCACCACCATCTGGGTCTGGGTCAGCTGATCCTGCAAGGCCAGACCTTTGCCCCAACGAACAAATAGCCAAAAATTGCCAAGGCCTCCCAAAGCGAAAATGGCCCGTAAAATGGCCTGACGCAAGGCCAGCTGTTGGCCATTTTGTTGCAACAACAACAGGCGCCAGGCTTTCATGCCCAGGGTCTGACCGGCACGCAGCCAAAAGTAGACGTAAAAGCCAATGGCAGCCGATAGCAGGTACAGCAAATACAGCCAGCGCTGCAATCCCTGGCCTAAAAAGGCGGCGGTATCCTCATAGCCGGATAAGTCCAGCAGCCCCACTTTGTTCATGGCAAACACCAACCCCACGGCCAGACCAGCGGCGGCCATGATGACGGCAAACAGCACCAGAGCATCGTAAATAATGGCGGCTAAACGACGGGCAAAACCAGCCCTTGGCGCATTTTCAAACATGCAGTATCTCACCTTGGTTGAATGCGCCCGAGTGTAGCATAGCCGCCTTGGCAGCGAAATCCGTTCAAGGCCGTGCTGCTTTTTCTGCGCGCTTTAAACGGCGGCGAAAGGCATAGAGCAGCAAGGCGACGCTGCTGATCACCAACGGCAGGCTCAGGCTGTGCCACAGCTCGCTATTCAGCTCAGGCCACCAATACTGCAAGGCACGGATGCCATGCTGGCACAGCTGCATGGCGTAATAACTAATGGCCACCACCGACAAGCCTTCCACCATGTGTTGCAACTTGAGTTGCAGCCGGGCGCGCTGGTCCATCGATGCCAGTAAGCGCTGGTTTTGCTGTTCGAGCTTCAAACTGATACGGGTGCGCAGCAGCTCGGTACAGCGACCCAACCGGTTGGAGAGTCCTTGCTGGCGAAACAGCACCGATTCACTGGTACGATAGGCCGGTGTCAGCCGGCGCTCGGTAAAATCCTGCAACGACATCAGGCCATCAATCGGGGTTTCATTCAGGCTTTTAATCCTGTCCAGTGCCAGTTGGTAGTAAGCGGCACTGGCTTGCAGCCGTGAGCTGTTCTCCGCGATTAGATGCTCGGTTTGTGCTGCCATTCGGGTCAGTTCAGCCAGCAAGGATTCGTCATGCTGCTCGGCCTCCTCAATGCGCTGGGTAATGTAGGACAGTTGTTGTTCCAGAGCATTCAACTGGCTAATGGCTTTGCGGGCCAGTGGCCAGCCCAGCAGGGAGAGCTTGCGATAATTGCCCAGGTCAAAGAGTTGCTGCACCAGACGACCCAGCTGCGCCGGGCTAAGGCCGCGGTCTTGCATCAGCATCCGGCCCGCACCTTCGGCATGCTTTTGAAAGTCGGTCCAGATGCGGGCTTTTTGCTCGGCCAGATAGCTGCTGATGCAATGATCCGGATTAAACATGGCGGCAATGCTCTGCTCTTGGGTGCTGCTGTTGCTGTCCAGCACACTCAGCTGGATGACCCGAAATACCTGCCCTGGGAAAGGCTCCAGCCAGTCTTTGGCGGGCAGGAAATCCAGTGGATCATCAAAGAAATCAGAGCCACTGCCAGGCAGGATAAAGGTGTAACTGGAGAACTCGCCATGCTTTTCCCAGCGTAAGGTGGCGCCAAATAAGGACAGATTCAGATCGTTGTCGCTTTCTTTTAGTTGCGCCCCTTGTTGTGCCGCCAATTGCTGCATCTGAGCAAACTCGGTACTGCGGCTGCTCGGGCTGACCGTCAACACAAACTGACACAGCCGGCAGGGTGCCTGTAGGGCAGGGAAGGTCCGTTGGCGTAACTCCTGATCCAGCAGATCGCGCAGCGGGTGGTTGCGTTGTTGGAATCGGCTCATTCAGGGTCTCCTTAGCTGTCAACACGCCTCTGAAAGCTGCAGCTTGTGTGCCAGTGGCAAACTCAAGGTTAGGGAGAGCAGTCTAAGGTGTTGAGCATGTTAGTTTTATGAATCAGCTATGGCATCTTTTATGTCTTGGAAGATGAATCGCTTTGTGTGGAGATGGTGCAGCAAGTCGCATTTTGGGCCGCTTTAGTGCAAGTGCTGTGGTGCAACCGGTTATTTGAGCTCGGTATCGAGCAACTGATAGCCCAGATTTCGAATGGTTTTCAGCGGCAGCGCTTCGCCACTGCTTTGCTGGACTTTTTGCCGCAGTCGGCAAATCAGCGTATCCAGCCTGCGGTAATCCGGTGTTTGTTGCAGATAGGGGGCCAATTCCTGCAGCAGCGTGGCTTTGCTTTGTTGGCCCTGCTGCAAGGCCAGCAGTACTTTTGCTTCACTGGGGCTTAAGGCGATGGTACAACCCTGCGGGCTTCGCAGGCAGCCACGGTTGGGGTCCAGTTGCCATGCTAGCGGTTCAACATCAGGGGTTAGTCGTTGTTGCAGCTGACGCAGCAAGGCCACCAGCTCCGGTAAAAACACCGGTTTAACCAGGTAGGCATCGGCTCCGTTTTGAATGGCCTGAGCGCGTTGTTGCGGCTGGCCTCTGGCGCTAACCACCAGGATCCCCATGGCCAGTCCATGCTGCTGCCGTAGCATCGGCAGCGCCAGCATACCATCGCCATCGGGCAAACTCAGATCAAGCAACAGGGCCTGATACTGGCATTGTTGCAACTTTTGGTTCATGCTGGCTAGGGAATCGGCCGCATCGGTGGCAAAACCCTGCGCTTGCAGGTAGTCAAGCAACTCCAGTTGTAAATCCGGATGATCTTCAGTGACCAGTATTCGCATTCTTCTTTGTCTGATGATGGTGGTAAGCGGTGCAACTGCTGCGATGGACTCTATCCAGCGCTACACGGCAGTCTCTTCCAATTATTCTGGCACATCCATCACGGCCTTGCCAGCCGGGCGCTGGGCGCTTGGTCCAGCAGCGCAATGGACACCACAGCAATTGCTGACCAATCCCAGCTTGTTGCCAGGTGAGCTGCAGGGCCAGCGCCTGTCTTTTGGCTACAGCAGTGACGTGCTCTGGATTTGGTTTGCACTGGAACAGCAGCCCGAGGAGCTGTTGTTTCTGCAGCTTGGCAGCAGCTTTTTAGACCGGGTCGATTTGTTCTTTTTGGATGACAAGGGGCAGTTGAATCAGCAGCAAAGCGGCGATCACATACCGTTTTTTGACCGGCCGGTGCTCAGCCGTGGTTTGGTGCTGCGGCTGCACGAGGTGGAAACGCCACAGCGCGTGGCCTATTTGCTCAGGGTTGAAACCGGCAGTGCCATGACACTACGGCCTGTGCTGCAATCTCCCGGCGATTTGCTGCTGCACGAAAAAAACAGCACTTTGCTTTATGGTGTTTTATTCGGCTTTAGTGTGCTGGCGGCATTGCTGGCACTGATCAGCTGGGGCTGGACACGGCAGGGTGCCTTTTTAACGGCGGCGCTCTACAGTCTGGTGTTTGCCTGGCTGCATTTCACCATCAATGGCTTTGATCAGCAGTACCTTTATCCCAGCATGCCAATTTGGACCGATCGTCTGATTGGGGTAAGCGGCTTTTTATCTGCGGCTCTGTTGCAGTTTTTGGTGCTGCAATTTGCCAAGGTACGGCAGTGGTTGCCTCGGGCAAACCAGTTGCTGGTTGGTTGGGCTGTGCTTTACCTGGCAGGAGCGCTGGCTTCTTTGGCCGGTGCCTACCCGCTGCTGGCACCGGTACTGATGCTGAGCGGTTTGTTGCAAATTCTGGTACTGCTGGGGTTGATGCTGTATGGCTTGAAGCGGCAGTGGCCGGTAAATCTGCTGTTGTTTCTGATGCTGGCACCAGGCTGCCTGGCCATTTTATTGCAGGTACTGCGAAATCTGGGGCTCTTGCCCTTTACCTTCTGGACTTCGCACCTGTGGGCCTTGTCAGCCATGGTGCAGTTGGCGTTGTTGCTGGTGATCCTGTTACTTACTTTAAGCAAAGCGCAGCAACGCCTGCAGCAACAGCTGGATGAAAACACTGCCGTGCAGCGCTTGTACCAACTGATGGCGCATGAGCTGCGCACCCCCCTGGCGGTCGTCAGCTCAGCGCTGAGCAATCTGCAATGGCAAACCCATCAACTGCCGGAAGCACAGCCCCGCATTGACCGGGCCAGGATGGCCGTCGCCCGACTGAACAACCTGGTTGACAACGCTCTGGCGGAAGACCGGCTGCATCTGTTGCAGCAAGGCATTCAGCCCGAAGCCGTCGAACCGGCTGAGTGGCTGGAGGAGCTGAGCAACCTCTGTTTGTTGACCGACAAGCACCAACTCGATATTCAGCAACCGGACCAGCTGGACAGCCTGATCTTTGATCGCCAATGGCTGACACTGGCGGTACTGAATCTGCTGGACAATGCCGTCAAGTACTCGCCAACCGGGGGCCGAATCGTGCTCAGTCTGAGTCTGGCTGACCAGTACTGGCAACTGGCAGTGTCGGATCAGGGCAGTGGCGTGCCTGAAGCCGACCGCCCCCACTTATTCGAACGCGGTTTTCGCGCCAAACAGCACCGTGGCTACAGCGGCCTGGGGCTGGGCTTGCACCTGGTGGACGAAGTAGTGCGCGCCCATGGTGGCCGCATTGGGTACCAACCCCAGGCCGTTGGCAGTTGTTTTGTGCTGGAGCTGCCATTGCAGCCACTAACCGCAAGCAGTACATCCTGAGTTTCTTTATTGGGGAAAATGTAAGAAATGGTAAGGTTTCTTTCCTTGGTGTTTTAAGGGGTTAGCTTCCATACTTGAAATTATTTGTCTGTTGGAGCACGACCTATGCAGCCCCTACACGTTACCCTTCGTATCCTGTTGTTTGCTTTATTGACCCTCTGGGGCTGGCAGGCGCAGGCCGATTATATCGTCAGTGGTGCCGGTGATGCGGATGCTAATGGCACCTATGTTGAGCATGGCGAGAGTGATGGGGTGCCAGCTTTTCGGAAAGAGGGCGGGGCGCAGACCTGGTATTTAAAGCGTTGTTGGGGAAATTACTGGACAATTGAGCCATACGAGTTCTGCGATGGGATGAACTATGAGGTGAATTCTTCTTCCGATACTCCGCCAGAAACTGGTTGGGGCGGTTGGCCAGCTCCAGCACCTACAGTATTTCCTGCAGGTCCTTTGGTGAGCTTTAGCAGCAAAACTCTGTTTGAAAGCCTGCGCAATGATGGCCGTTTTGATGAAAGTTTCTTGATAAGCCACAACCTGTTGGATGACGATGGCTTTAGCGGCACAGTTGGCGACGACTTGCTGCAACAAGGTCACGCCATCCTGACGAATCTGCCCGCAGGTTTAAGCGCCAGCTTGGTCGTCAACAACAGCAGCGAGCTGGAGCTGCGCATTGCGGGTACTGCCTTAAGCAGCAGCCAGGCCGATACGGTCACCGATTTAACCTTGCAACTGTTAGATGCCGCCTTTATCAGCGGAGATGCCAGCGCCAATATCAATGCCGAGGTTGCTGATTTAACCCTGCAATTTCGGGACTTGCACACCGTAGGCAGTAGTGGTGACTTTGCCACCATAGCCGCTGCCGTCGCCGCTGCTGCGCCTTACGATATCCTGCAACTGGCCGCTGAAACCTTTACCGAAAAAAATATCTCAATTAATAAAAATCTGGCCATTGTAGGCGCAGGACCAGCGCATACAGTCGTGCAAGCAATGACGGTGCCACAAGCAGAGATAGCGCGCATTTTCCGTGTAGAGTTTGGTCTACAAGAAGTGATAATCAGTGACATGACCCTGCGCTACGGAAATATGGACACTGATGGCGGCGCTATTTTGGCAAGCTCCCCTTTGACGTTAATAAATTGCCGTTTGACTGAAAACAGGGTAACCAGATCAAACTCTCAGCTTGGGGCTGCACTCAGAGCTAACTCTACCCTGCTGATGGACAGTTGCCTGGTCGATCACAATATCGGCACCAATCTAACGGGTTTTCAGGTAGCTGGCGGGGCCATCGCATTAAATGGCAAGTCAACAATCGTCAACAGCACTCTGACAGGCAATCAGCTGATAGTGCCGAACGCTAGTTTTCAAACAAGGGGAGGTGCGATAGGCTTAACGGATTTTGCTGAGTTAACCCTTATTAACTCAACCATTACAGAAAATTTTTCTTCCGGGCATGCCGGTGGTTTAGGCTTGATGTTTGTTTCAGCCAGCACCAAAGTGCAGATTTACAACAGTATCATCTTTGGCAATACAGCGGGCTTAGCCCCTGATTTTGCCGATGTTAGGCTGGAGCTTGGCGTGCCAGCCGTTTACAGTCACTCCATTATTGGTGCCCGCTGGAGTGATAACGTCGATGATGTTATCATCAACTTGATCAGCGAAGACCCTTTGTTACTGCCACTCGCTGATAATGGTGGTCCGACTCTTACCATGGCCTTTCAGGCCGGCAGCCCTGCTTTGGGTGCGGGAGTATTGAATAGTGATACCCCCAGTGTTGATCAGCGTGGCTTGCCTCGTGGAGCCGCCATTGATATTGGTGCTTTTCAGGCCCAACAGTTCACTTTGACCTATGATGGCAATGGTTCTGACAGTGGAGCTGTTGCTGCGACTAGCTGTTATGCATTTGGCTTGAGTTGTCCATTAGCTGTCGCTTCAGCTACAGAACTTGAGCGAGCTGGTTTTACTTTTGGCGGCTGGAATACGACTGCCGATGGTACAGGCACGCTATACAACCCTTCGGATAGTATCACATTAAGCACGGACACAACGCTTTTCGCACAGTGGCAAACTCCGAACTACACCATTAGTACTTCTGCTGACAATGGCAGCTTAATCTGTACGCCCAACCCGGCGACGGCAGGCAGCTCAGTCAGCTGCAATGCCAGTGCTGACGAAGGGTATACCTTTATTGGCTTTGGTGGTGATTGCAGCGGTTATCAGTGCCAATTTGCAGCCATTGATGGCGATAAAACAGTAACCGCCAACTTCCGTTTGCAAGAATCGGGTGATGGAGTGAGCAATCCCGATGGTCTTGGCGAAGGGGATGGCAACGGTGATGGCACCCCGGATTGGGAACAGCCACAGGTTGTATCCATAGACTCGCAAGTCATCGGCCAGGAAGGCACTTTTGAAGCGGAGCCTGGCGCTGTATTTACGAACACAGACAACCTTGCCGCACCGACGAACTTACCACGTGGGGTTCGGATGCCGCTGGGGCGTTTTAGCTTCGATCTGGCGGTTCCGGGAGTGGGGGATACTGCCAACCTGACTTTTTATGTTGATCGCAGTGCACGCATTGGCGGCTACCATAAATGGAATCACCTGACAGAGCAATGGGACAATATTGCCACCAGCGTGGCGCTAGAGGGTGACAAAACCAAAATTACCTTTCAGTTAACGGATGGCGATGCCTACGATGTAGATAGGATTGCCAATGCGATTATTCAGGATCCTGGTGGTCCAACAGAAGATATTACCAGGCCAGTTGTGCCTGAAAATCAGCGGTTTGTGGTTCAGGTTGAGCCACTGGATCCCGAACTTTTGCAAGGTACCTTAAGCTATCGTTTGGCTAGCGAGGTTGCCGGTGCGAATGCCGATGCAGCTATGTTTGAAATCGATGCTATCACCGGTGCGTTGCGGTTCAAAGAGGCACCAGACTTTGAAGTTCCGGCCAGTGCAGCGGCAAGCAATTTCTATCGGGTTCAGGTTGTGGTGGAAGGGGCTGTCAGTGGTTCTGAAACCATTGAGCTGGAAGTGACAGTGATCGATGACCCTGGTGTTGATGGTGTTATTATGAACCTGGCGGGGTATCAGGCTGAGTTTACTCCGGGTGGTGCCCCTGATTTTGCTACGCCAGAGTCTCCGGCTGTGCAGGTTGGCGTTTTTGATACCCTGGACGGTGGCTATTTGCGACTGGCGCAAGTCGCCGGCACCCAAGACGGCAGCTTCGCGTTGGATGACTTCCTGGATGCTGGTGCCGGCCCGGATGAGCACCAGGTAGGGAGCACCATTGAGGCCGGTGATACCATTTTCACCTTTGATGGATTTGGCTGGTTGGCAGTTGGCACTGTGGATATGCAGCGAGATGGCCAGCAAGGGCGTGATTTGCTGATCCACTTTAATCAGGATGCGTTAGCGCTGGATGCCGAAATCATTTTGCAGGCGTTGTTGTACAGTGCACCAACCGATGGTAGTCGTGAGTACCGGGTGGTGCTCTCGGATGGTGTTGACGTATCTGAGCAAGTTACTTTTACCCTCAGTGGGATGGATACTACGGCACCCGCCTTGGTCGAGACGATGCCGGCAGATGACGCAACCGATGTTGCTGTTAGTGCGCCCTTGGTATTGACCTTTAATGAAGCTGTTAAAGTGGGTAGCGGTATTTTAACCCTTACAGAGCAAGGCCACAGTGTCTTTGAGATCGATGCTTCCGATACGGCAGCCGTGGTTTTTCAAGGCAAAGAGGTCCGTATTGCATGGCCGGAAGAGCTATCTTTTGATCAGACTTACCAGGTAAGTTGGCCTGCAGGCTGGGTGCAAGATTTAGCCGGTAATGATGGCGTTGCAGAAACACTCAGTTTTACCACAGCAGAGCCTGCTAGTTTTACCATCACCTTCGACAGCGCCGGCGGCAGCCCGGTACCGGCAATTACGCAAAATTTTGGCAGCCAGGTTGATGCGCCACCAGTGCCGGTAAGAGAAGGGCATAGCTTCCAGGGCTGGACCCCCGCTCTGCCAGAGACGATGCCAGCAGAAAACCTAACCTTAACCGCGCAGTGGAGTCTCAACAGCTACACCGTGAGTTTTGTCGATTGGAATGGCGACGTGCTGAAGACCGAAAGCGTCAACCATGGCGCTGGCGCCACAGCGCCGGCTGCGCCCACACGGGTTGGGTACAGCTTTACCGGCTGGAGCCCGGCTGATTTCAGCAACATCAAAGCCGATAGCATGGTGACGGCGCATTACAATGTCAATAGTTACACCCTAAGCTTCGACAGTGCCGGTGGTTCAGCTGTGGCAGGTGCCAGTTACGACTTTGGTGCTCCAGTCACTGCGCCCACTGCTCCGATGCGTGAAGGTTACACCTTCTCGGGTTGGAACCCAGCTTTGCCGGATACCATGCTGGCTAATAACCTAGTGGTGATCGCCCAATGGACAGTCAATCAGTACACCCTGAGCTTTGACAGTGCCGGTGGCTCTGAAGTTGCGGCCATCACGGCCGACTTTGGCAGTGCGATTGAAGATCCGGCCGTGCCAACGCGTGAGGGCTTCACCTTTGTCGGTTGGAGCCCTGAGCTACCGGCGACCATGCCAGCTGAGGATGTGGTTGCAACGGCGCAGTGGACCCAAGATAGCTTCACCGTCAGTGTCAGTCTCATTGGCGAGGGCAGTGTGACACCGGCGAGTCAGCAGGTTAATTTCGGACAGAGCGCCAGTTTTGCGCTGAGCGTGACGGACAATACTTTTGTGCAGATTGACAGTAGCTGTGCGGCCAGCCGCTCAGGCAATGACATTGTGACGGCGGCCATTAAAGAGGATTGCAGCATTACGCTGGTGGTGCACCCGGCGGTGCAAAGCAAGGTGGATGATAGCAGCCCAGCCGGTTCACTTGAAACACGCAGGTTCCGCATCATGGGTGGTGCTGGTGAGCAGGTACTGAGCGCCATTCAACAAACCCGCAGTGGTAGCACTACCTGGCTGGATCTGGCCGAGTCGGCGACCTTGCTGAGGCAAGCCGAGGATGGCAGCTACTTGTTCAGTGCCGAGCGTACCGGTCGTTACAGCTTTGAGTTTACCGACTCGGTGTCCGGCGAACAGGTGAGTGTAAGCTTCGATGTGCTGCCATACCTTGCCTTTACGGCCAGCAGTCAGCCGGTGCAGCAAGATGTGACGGCGCAGGTTCGGCTGTGGCTGAGTGACGAGCCGATTGACTACCCGGTACGGGCTGAGCTGGAAGGCACCCTAGCCAGTGTAGTCAGCAGCATTGAGCTGCGCGCCGAGGACAAACTGCGCAAGCCGCTGCTGGCGACGGCCACGGCTGTCAGTGATGGCACAGTGCGCTTGCGCAGCACCGGTCTGGAGCAAGCTTTGCTGGGAACCCCTGTCGAACATCGGCTGGCGGTGCAAACTGCCTTGCCGCCATTGGCATTAAAAGCCAGTGCGGAGCAAGATGGCCAGCAGACATTGGTGGTCAATCGCCATGGCGGTGTGGTGCATCTGAGCGCTGAAGAGCTGAGCGGTGCTGCGGCAACCTTCAGCTGGCAGGCGCTGGGTTTATCGCTGCAAGGTGAAGGGGCCAATGTCAGCTTCGATCCGGCAGGCCTAGCCACCGGCCGTTACTTTGTGCAGCTGACGGCCGAAGCTGGTGAGCGTAGCGGCGAGCTGGAGCTGGCACTGAACGTGATAGCCGAGTGCCCGGTAGCCGATTGCAGCAACACCGGCAGCAGCGGTATCCCGGCCAGCCAGAACTCGCAGGCCGGTCAATCGAACCGCTTGCCGATTTGCCCACAAGCCGAAGGCAACAACCGCGTCAGTCGGTGTGAAGGGCAGGGGACTATCTTTGCTGAAGTGCCAAGCCAGTACCAGCTAACGCTGGGGCTCTTTAGCGAGCAGCAATCCTGGCAGAGCGGTCAGTTTGGCATGGCTCTGACTGAAGGCAGTCTCAGCGATACCGGTTATCAGCAACTGGGCTTTGTGGTGAATATGGATGTGATGGGTCTGGAAAGCCCGGGCGAGTCGGTGCCGATAGCCATTCCGATGCCGGCAGGTCAGAGCATTCCAGCCAATGCCGTGTGGCGTAAGCTGGTCAATGGTCTGTGGCAGGACTTTGTCGAAGACGCCAACAACCGGATTGACAGTGCCCCGCGCAACGCGCTTGGCAACTGCCCAGGAGTGTCGTCCGATGCCTGGCGCCCTAGTTTGAACGAAGGCGATGCCTGCATTCGGTTGACCATTGAAGACGGTGGCCCGAACGACGACGATGGCCGTGCCAATGGGGTGATCCGCGACCCTGGCGTGTTGGCTGTGCAGCAAACAGCCAGCATCAGCTTTGACAGTGCTGGCGGCAGTGGCCTTGCTGACATCACCGCTTTGGTGGGCAGCGCCCTGACAGAGCCAGCTGCACCGGAGCGCGAAGGCTACAGCTTTATGGGGTGGTCACCGGCCTTCCCTGAGACGATGCCAGCAGAGGATGTGACTCTAACGGCTCAATGGCAAATCAATCAGTATCTGATTCAGTTCGATGTCGCTGGTGGACAAGCGATGGCGGATTTGGTGCTGGACTTTGGCGCTGAGATAAGCGCACCGACACCGGTGCGGGCAGGCTATACCTTTATGGGCTGGAGTCCGGCGTTGCCAGCGACCATGCCGGCCAATGATGTGCAGGTCACCGCTTTGTGGCAACCGAGCAGCGTGAGCGTCACCTCCAAAGGTGGCAGTCTGGGTGTGCTGAGTGCGTTGCTGCTGGCTGGGCTTCTGCTGGTACGGCGCAGTAAAGCCTGGTTCAAAGCCGGCTGTGCCGCCCTGTGCTTGCTACCGCTACTGGCTTTTAGCCAGGACTTTTACGCCGGCGCACAAGGCGGCATTACTCACAGTCACAGCTCTGGGTCCTTGGCCAGCGCAGTGGAGCGCAAATTAAACGCCGAAGGGATTTCGGGCACGGTAACGCTGAACTCCAACTCGGACCAAGCCTACCGGATTTTTGCTGGCTATCGTTTCAATGAATGGCTGGCAGCGGAGTTGGGCTGGCTGGATTTGGGCGAAGCCCAGTTGCATTACGATGGCTTGCCGGTTAATCAGGCGCGTGTGACGCTGCTGGCCCAGCCGCAACGCGGCCGTGGGGCAGAGCTGAGCCTGGTGGGCCAACTGGCCCAGCATGAGGTCTGGCAGCCATATCTGCGGCTGGCACTGTTTGACAACCGCAGCCGTTACGCCTTTACCGGCCCGGCTGCTGAGCCGGTAGAGCGCCGTGCAGGCATGCGGTTGGGGCTGGAGTTTGGGCTGGGCTATCAACTGAGTTCGGAGTGGCAGTTGATGGCCGCTGCAGCTCAATACGACACCAAGCACTTCAACACCCGCCTGTTCAGTGTGGGGGTACGTTACTCGTTTTGAGGGCAGGCCATGGCGTCGATGCCAAGAGCGCTTAAGCGGTGCTGCAGCCTGGGCAGTACCGCGGGGGTCTGGCAACTGATTTGATGGACTAGCAGGAGAAGCTTGTCTCTGAGTGAAGTCTTTTCTGAGGTAACTCGTCAGCTGGCTTGCCGTTATGTTTGCCAAAAAGACATGGAGTTTCATATTGCTGGCGGCATAGACTGCGACTAAGCTTGAAAAAGCAAGGTTTTATTGGCATGGGTTAGGTGATGCATGCGGGGATGGATAGCAGTGCTGGTGTTGTGTTGTTGTTCTGCGCTGGCGCAAAACACCCTGGTGTATCCGGCACCGGAAAGCGAACTGGATAAGCGTTTTGACGATATCATCGAAATATTGCAGTTGGCGCTGGAAATCACCGAACCGGAGTTTGGCGCTGTCACCTTAACGCCTTTTCCGGTCAGTTTAACCGAAGGGCGAGGACGCTTGCTGCTGAAGCAGACCCAGCAGCTGGATGTGATATGGAGCGCTACTTCCATCCAGTTGGAAGAAGAGTTACTACCGATTCGTATTCCGCTGCGTAAAGGCCTGCTCAGTTACCGCATCAGCCTGATCGATCAGGCGCAGCAGCCGCGAATGCAGCAGATCAACAAATTGGCAGATTTACAAAGCTTGCTGGTGGGGCAAGGTGCAGGTCGGCTCGATAGCGATGTTTACCAGTACAACGGCGTTCGGGTAGTCACCGGCTTGTACGACGATTTATTTGCCATGTTGATGCGCGGTCGCTTCGATTTATTTCCGCGCGGCATAGGTGAGGTATTTCAGGAGTATGAGCTGCGCAAGGGCGACTATCCGGAGCTGCAGATAGAAGAAGCCTTGCTGCTGCACTACCCCTGGCCATTCTACTTTTTTGTGCACCCATCCAATCAGGAGCTGGCAACACGGATAGAGCAGGGGTTGCGCATGATGATCCACGATGGCAGTTTTGATGCGATTTTTTACCGCTACAACCAGCAAGCGATAGAGCGTGCCCAGCTGTCGGAGCGTCGGTTGATCCAGCTGGAAAACCCCTTTTTACCCGCTGCTACCCCCATTGATGATCCGACGCTTTGGTTCACCCCAGAGCCAATACGATGATTTTCTGCGCAAGCGAGCCAAATGCTGCATAAATTTGCTTGCGTGAATCATCAGCCTACGTATAATGACAGGCGTTTTCCCCCAGTGCCTGGGTGGCGAAATTGGTAGACGCAGCGGATTCAAAATCCGCCGTTGGAAACAACGTGTCGGTTCGAGTCCGACCCTAGGCACCATTATCCAAACCTCATCTTTGTAAAGCCTTTCATGCCCTGTATTAGGGTGCGCTCCAATTCGTCTGTGTAATCTTTTTCTACAAAAGCATACTGCAAGCCAGCCAAAGCTGCTTTTTCAGCAATGGGTGCAAAATCAATGATGCCTTGCCCCAGATCCGCAAAACCACCATCTGCTGCCATGTCTTTCAAATGCCATAGCGGGAAACGTCCGGGATCTTGCTGGAAGAGTTGAGGAATGTCGACCTGCATTTTTGCGGCCCAGTAAATGTCCAGCTCCATTTTTAGCGTGTTTGCATTGGTATGTCGCAACAAGACTTCATAGGGTGTGGTGCCATCAGTAGGGACAAATTCAAAGTCGTGATTGTGGTAAGCCAGTTGTACTCCGGCGGCTTGAAACTGCTCACCAATGTGGTTTAATTGCTCTGCCAGATGCAGGTAGCTGGCAATCCCATTGGCACGCTCAGGTTCGTGCAAATAAGCAAGCACCACGTATCGATGCCCCAGAGTCAGTGCCTCTTCCAACACTTTGGTGGGTGCATCCAATAAAGGTTGCAACAGGGTATGCCCGGCTGGGGCATTGAGCCCTAAATCAGCCAGCCAGTTGGCGACTATGCTGGCCGGATGGCCAAATAAACCTGCAAACTCCAACTCCTTGTAGCCCAAGTTTGCTACCAGCTGCAAGGTGCTGCGGGCATCTTGCTGCATCAGTTCTCGAACGGTAAATAACTGCAAGCCGGGCCGGAAGCGCTGTCCAGCAAGTGCTAGGCCTGGCAGCATGGTTGTGCTGACGATTAAACCTGAGCCAGCCAATACCTTTAAAAAATGACGGCGTGTTGTACTTTTAGGCGCTGTTTCCTGAGTCATGTGATGCTCCTCTGATGCTCTTTAACAGGTTAGCACGGCTGTGTGCAAGCAAGATCCTCAAAACAGCTCTCGTCGGATCTCTGCTATCCAGAATGAGACTTGCAACCATGGTTAGGTCATTATATTTTGCTGAATAGGTTTACAGAGGGTGCGGCTGTAGATCGCGGCTTAGCTTCGACCGAAGGTTGTCATCCACATTAAAATTTGATTGGAATTACAAAGCATGGATATCCGCCTGGCTACTGAACAAGATTTCGACCAAATATGGCCTATTTTTCAGGCCATAGCCCAAGCCGGAGAAACTTATGCTTTTGCCAGGGACATTAGCAAAGAGGAAGCCAGGCAGATATGGCTACTGGCGCCAAGGCAAACTTTTGTGGTGGAAGAAGGCGACCAAATTCTTGGCACTTACTATTTGAAGACCAACCAGGCAGGTCCAGGCAGCCATGTCTGCAACTGCGGCTATATGGTGGCTGACACTGCCAGAGGGCGAGGGCTTGCGACTGCCATGTGTGAACACTCACAACTACAAGCTAAGGCGCTGGGGTATCTGGCAATGCAGTTTAACTTTGTCGCATCCAGTAATGAAGGTGCCGTCCGATTGTGGCAAAAGCTTGGGTTTGCCATTGTAGGCCGATTGCCCAGGGCGTTTAACCATCCATCTTTAGGGTTGGTAGATGCTTTGGTGCTGTACAAGTGGCTGGTTGATTAAGCCTGTGGTTGATACAGACAATACCCACCTCGGCCATGGTGTTTCATTTCATACATGGCATGGTCGGCTTTTTCCAACAAATCACTGAAGTCCTGCCCATGCTCCGGGTAAAGGCTAATGCCAATACTGGCGCCCAATCGATAGGTTTTACCATTAACAGCAAAAGGTTGCTGCAGCAGCTGCAGGATTTTTTGCGCCACGCCTGTGGCATGGTCGCTGTGTTCTAGCTGGGTTGCGATCACCACAAACTCATCCCCTCCGATGCGAGCACAGATGTCGGTACTGCGAATGCTGTTTTGCAGCCGCCTGGCAACCTCTTGCAACACCAAATCGCCGGCTTTGTGGCCATCGCCATCGTTGATGGGTTTGAAGTGATCAAGGTCAATGTAGTACAGCGCAAGCAACTGATGCGGCCGGGTTGCCAGTTGCAGGGCTTGACCAAAGAGGCTGTCCACATAGCGCTTATTGCGCAAGCCGGTCAGTGGATCCTTGTAAGCCAAATCCAGAGCTTTACTCTCGGAGTCCAGTAAGCGTTTTTGGAACAACGACAGCACAGCGCCGAGAAGGGCGGTATAGAGCAGCACTACCAGCACCGTGCCTATCAGAAAAGCCAGCAGACGCCACTCGACAAACAGCAGTCTGGATATGGGGATGTACAGCAGCCAGTGCAGAATTAACAGCGCGCCAAACAGCACTATACTGCGTTTAATCCAGAGATGGACGGGAGCGGTCCCCCGTTGCACGTTTATGCAAACGATGGCCAGGCAGATCACATTAAAAAGAACCAGGCTGGCAGTGTACAGCAGGGGTGGCCATGTCAAAGCATGGGCCAACAGTAGCCAGCTTTGCATCACTAGCACCAGCGCAATAAGGGTGCGTGCCGATAGCCAGGGGCCAAAAAATCGCGCCGTGCCCAGCATCAGCATCAGCTTTTCGAACAACACCAGAACAGAGTAAGCCAGGCGCGAGCTGGCTATTTCTTCAGACTCGATGCCCAGCACGGCAATGCGGGCAAGAAAAGCAAACAGAATCGCCAAAGCCCACCAACCACAGCCTGGGTTGGTGCGCGGCACTCGGCTGGCCAGCAGCAGCAGGAAAAAGTAAACCAGATAAATGGCGGAGCCGGCAGTATGAACACTCTGGAACAGCATGCGTTTTCCCTACACAACAACGAACAGAAGTCCTTTTCCACCCCAAGCCCAATCAAAGCCTGATTGCGGTGGCTGGCGCTTTATGCATTGAGCAATAATTAACCATAGTCAAGATCGGGAAAATTGTAAATGTTTGCTGATAGTCCCTTGGTTGCAAGGGACTCATCAAGATGCCCTAGTCTTCCGCTGTCATCGGAGGTAAGCCTGTGTTGAGGTTGAGTTTCGGATGATTGTCGTACTGTGTGAACTGGCCTGTCATGTCCCCATTGACATAATTATTTTTGACGATATCGGGCCAGCCGTTCTGAGTTAGATCCCCAACAGCGCCGCCATGAGTGAAGGTGCTGTTGCCAGAAAGCCACTCTGCGGTACCGTCTTGCATCCCCCCATTGGTTTGTCCAAGTAGCAGCAGATTTTGTCGACCGGGAAAAGGGGAAGCGTCAAAGCCATGATCAAGGATCAGGACATCTTCGAAGCCATCCTTGTTGAAGTCGGCTACCAACCATTGTCGGGCATGCTGGACACCAACTCGATCCGGATAATCCGCCGACGTAAAAGTGTTGTTACAACGACCTGATTCTGCTGGATCATTCAGGCAGTTGTCGGAACCAGCACCGCCGTATAGCTCGAACTTCCCATCATTCTGGCCATACCAGATAACAACTGGCCAAAGCCTATCCGGAAAACCAGAAATCGGGTTAGCAGCCACCAAATCCATCCTGCCATTACCGTTGATATCGGCCAGGGCGCCATTTTTCCAAATTCCGGCTCCGGCATTGCTGAAAGGATCCAACGATGCGCATTGTTGTTCTGGATCATCCGGGCAAGGGGAGAGGCGCAGTTCGCCGCCATTAAAAACCACATCAAACACCAGTTGACCGGGGGAGGAACGATTCAAAAAAACTGGCCAGGTGGCTTCCAGGCTACTAGCTACCAAATCTGGCAATCCGGAATTGTTCAAGTCTGCCGGGAGTGCATCGAGCGTATACCCGACAAAGCGCTCATTTTGAGTGTTCATTCCACGATCAAACCAGAGACAGTCATCCTGATAGCTCCCCATGCTGTCTTGAAGAGTGACGCTGGCTCTTACAAAGCTTGCGGTACTGTCATTGAGAAATATCTGGGCTGAGCCAGAGCAGTTTTGCTCTGGATTTCCGGGCGATGTGATGAGAAAATCCAGGTGGCCATCACCATCAAAGTCTGCAACGCGGATCCACTCTGGCCAACCGGTTAGTTGACGATTAGCAATTTGAGCGGATGCATCGGTGAAACTTCCATCGCCCTGATTTAACCATAAATGCAGCTCTGAGGTTTGGTAATAACTTCCCTCACGAGCATCCACGGTGACGGCCAAAATATCGGTGAAGCCGTTGCGATTAAAGTCTCCCTGAGCGAAAGCGACCGTGGCCCCGTCGGCACCAAGATATCGGGGAGGTAATTGCGTACCGTGCAATTCAAAGTTACCTGTACCGTCATTGATCAGTAACCAATCCCTGCCAGTGGCTCCTGACCCGGTTGGTCCAGAGAGAATCAGGTCTAAGATGCCATTGCCAGCTACGTCAATCAACATGGCTGCGTCGATATTGGCTGCGTTGACGGCTGCTGGTAATCGACCATCTTGAGTCGGTGGTGGGGATGATGTTGGTGGTGGGGATGATGGCGGTGGAGCCGCTGTTGGTGGGCTGCTTTCGCTTCCACCACCGCAGGCTATCATGATCAAGCTTGCGCTGACTAAAGAGCAAAAATGTAGCTTCTTCAAGGCCATGCTGATTGTCTCTGATGAACTTAGTGCTATCGGCTGTTTTGACTATAGCCGGCATTGAGCGCAATACCAAATCGAGCGCTCAAATGAACTCACCAGCGGATCTTGCCGGTGAGAACATCTTTGAACATCACCCAATCCCCCATCAGGCTGTAAAATGGGTGTTTAAAGGTAGCTGGCTTGTTGTGCTCAAAAAAGAAGTGACCCACCCAGGCAAAACCATAACCAATGACAGGCAGCAGCCAAAGTAGGCTCCAGTTGCGGCCTAGTATGGCAATCAGCAGAACCAACAGCACCAGCGTGCTGCCTATCACATGCAGACGGCGGCAGGTGCGGTTTTGATGCTCTGCCAGGTAGTAAGGATAAAAGTCGGCAAAGCGGTGAAATTTTTGCGGGCTTTCGGGACTGGTCATTGGCAGATCCTTTAAATAGCAAACAGCCAAAACAACAGCATAGCAGCCAGGGCCAAGGCAGCAAAGATAAAGCCCATGCGCCGGAGATCGGCCACGATCACCTCTTTTTGTGCCAATAGCTCGCGCAGCTCATGACTGTCCAGAGTACCGCAATCCGGGCATTTGGCTTTGACATGATGATTGTAGAGTAAGCCACAGCGTTTGCAGGGGCTCTTTTGGCGCATTTCGCGTATCCAGCGCAGTCGGTCTTCGATGTACAATGGCATCAGTTGGGCCTTACGATGGCCATGTCGCCCACCACAGTGTTCCAGGCACGCACTTCCCAGCGGCCCACCAAAGCGTTTACAACATAAGGATCCTGCTGGGCAAATTGCTCTGCTACGGCCGGGCTGTCGCCCTGAAACAGCAACACAGCTCCATCGACTGGCTCGGCCAGGGCTCCGGCTAAAATCAAGTCGCCACGGCTATGGGCGGCTTTCGCATGTGCCAGATGCTGACCGCGGAAGGCTTCCCGGCGTTGGACGTAATTCTCTACCAGGTCATGATAAAACAGCAAATAGTGCATTGGGTTCTCCCTTTGGCATTCTGATTATCATACCGTGCAGCTATCGGACTGCAAGCGACTTTGTCAGGGTACCGATTGTTTCACCTGCGCCACCACCTGCCTGGCCAGTGCCCGCGCCGTGGTCCATTTGCCACCACTGACGGTGAGCAACTGTTGCTGCCAGTGCAGACGGTATTCCCGACTGGCCCGGCTGCTGTCATGGCTGCTTTTTAACAGCGGTCGCACTCCGGCAAAGCTTTCCAGCACGTCGGCTGCAGTCACCTTTGGGGTAAAATACTGATTGTACACGGCCAGCAGTTCATCGCGTTCGGCTTCGGAGCAGGCAATGGGCTCATGCAGTTGTTGTCGTACTTCGGTGGTGCCCAGTAAGCAATGGGACTGGTAGGGCAGGGCAAAGGCAATACGAGAACTGTTTGGCACCTCCAGCATGTGGCCATAGCGCCCTATACCGGGCAGCAGCAAATGGCTGCCACGCACCAGATCCAGCGATTGAGCCGGGGTTAGCTGTGAACGCTGCAACAAATCCTCGCTCCAGGGGCCGGCCACATTGATAATACGATCAAAGGTCTGCCAGCCTGCTTGCAGTTGCAAACGCGCATCGGGCGTCACCCGGATGACGGGCTGATGCTCCAGCAGCACAACGCCGCGTCTACGGCATTGCTCGGCCACCCAAAGTCCCAGCCGATAATCGTCCATCTGACCATCGAAAAAAAGGTAAGCCCCTGTTAAACCATCGGTGTTTAAATAGGGGGAGCAGCGCTGTATTTGCGTTGGGGTTAGCCAGCGGTGGCGGCCAATGCCGGTTCGGCCAGCAAAAAAGTCGTACAATGCCAGGCCAATTTTCAGCTGCCAACGCGACCGGCGGCTGCCGTGGTAGAGTGGGTAAAGTAAGGGCAAGCGCCGGGTTAACTGTGGGCTGTGATCCAGCCACCAGCGTCGCTCCTTTAGGGCCTCATGCACCAGCCGGAATTCGCCTTGTTCCAGATAGCGCAGACCACCATGCAACAATTTGGATGAGGCCCGGCTTGTTGCCTGCATTAAGCCGTCACGTTCAAACAAAGTGACCTGGTAGCCGGCTTCAGCCAGCTGCCAGGCGCTGCAGAGCCCGTTGATGCCTCCTCCGATCACGGCGATACGCATGCTTCCTCCTGCCTTGTTGTTTTGACTGTAGCAGAAACAAAGTCCTTTGCGACAAGCTGACTTCATTTAGAAATTGTAAGAAGTTTATCAGCTTTTGGTCGGGTGAAATCAGCCGGCCTGCTTATACTTTAACCACAGTAAGCGGCTGTCAGCACTCTGCTGATACACAAAGGATGGTCCTGCTTATGTCCGATGACTATTTTCGCCTGATTGCCGAGGCGACTCCCGATGCGCTTATCGCGTTATCTCCAGATGGCATTATCAGACAGTGGAACCCTGGGGCTGAGCATACCTTTGGTTACAGCACTTCAGAAGCTCTGGGCAGCTCCTTGTTCGATCTGGTGGTGCCGGCTGACCTGATCGAGTCCGAGCGCAACATCCTGCAACAGGCTTGTCATGCGATTGTGCCGGCTTACGAAGCTTATCGTCTGAAAAAAGACGGCTCGCTTATCTATCTGAATATCTCTTTGCAAGGTGTCTACGATGGCAAGGGGCAGCTGGACTTTATTCTAACCAACAACAAAGATGTCACCCACCTGAAAACCCGCCGTGATGCCCGCTTTCTGGAAGCCCGCTACCGCGATTTACTGGACTCGACCCCCGATGCCATTGTGATGGTGAATGTCTTCGGACGCATTGTGCTGGCCAACGGCCAGGCTGAAAAAGCCTTTGGCTGGCAACGGGATGAACTCTTGGGCAAGCCGGTAGAAAGCCTGCTGCCAGAGCGCTACCGTGCGTTTCATGTCGGGCACCGGGCCGATTTCTTTACCAACCCCAGAACCCGCTCAATGGGGGCTGGCCTTGAGCTCTATGGCGTCCGGAAAAATGGCGATGAGTTTCCGGTGGAAATCAGCTTAAGCCCACTGCAGACCGAAGAAGGCACTTTGGTGATGAGTGCAATCCGCGATATCAGTGATCGCAAGCGGGTGGAGCTGGAGCTGCAGACAAAAAACAAAGAGCTGGAACAGGCCAATAATGCCAAAGACAACTTTTTGGCGGTGATGAGTCATGAACTGCGCACGCCGCTCAATGCCATCATCGGTTTTACCGGCACCTTGCTGATGAAGTTGCCAGGGCCTTTGAACTCTGAGCAGGAAAAGCAGCTGACCACGGTGCAGCGCAGTGCGCGCCACTTACTATCGCTGATCAATGATCTGCTGGATCTGGCCAAAATCAGCGCTGGGAAAATCAACGTCGAATTGGAAAGCCTGGACTGCCGTGGCACCGTGTTTGAAGTCATCAGTACTTTGCAGCCGGCAGCCGAGCGCAAAGGCTTGCAGTTGAACCACGCATTGCCAGAGCAAGCTCTGCTGGTGCTGGCTGATCGCCGTTCATTGCATCAAATTATTTTAAACCTGATCAACAATGCGGTGAAGTTTACCGAGCAAGGCGAGGTCAAGGTGTATGCCGAGCCGCAGCAGGATGCAGACGGCTCTCAATGGGTCGCGCTGCACGTGCAAGATACTGGCATCGGCATCTCGGCTGAAGATTGCGCCAATTTGTTTTCTGCTTTTACCCGCCTGAATCTGAGTAACAACTCCGAAAAAGAAGGCACTGGTCTTGGCCTGCACCTGAGTCAGCAACTGGCCGAGTTGCAAGGGGGAAGCATTTACTGCAGCAGTGAACCCGGCAAGGGCAGTACCTTCACCTTACGATTACCGGGAGTACCGTTATGAGTGCTCAGATACTGGTGATTGAAGACAATGCCGCCAATCTGGAGTTGATGGTGTACTTGTTGCGGCAACAGGGGGGGCATCGGATCACCACCGCCACCGATGGGGTTGTTGGACTGGCCGCGGCGAAAACCAGTCCGCCGGACCTGATCGTTTGTGATGTTCGCATGCCCAACATGGATGGTTACGGCCTGGTGCATGCAGTGAAAAACGATCCTGCGCTCAAGCACATTCCGGTGCTGGCAGTGACGGCGTCAGTGATGGCAGATGAGCAACAAAAAATTCTGCAAGCTGGTTTTGATGGCTACTTTACCAAGCCGATAGAGCCAGCAACTTTTGTTCGGCAAACCGAGCAGTTTTTGACGCGGCAACTGGAGGCGCCAAGTGGCCACCATTCTGATTGTCGATGATCACCCGGATGGGCGGGAACTGCTGGTTACCTTGCTGGGGTATCAGGGGTACCGCATGCTGGCCGCTTCGGATGGGCGGGAAGCACTGCAGCTGGTGTGTCAGGAGCAGCCTGATTTGGTGATAGCCGATGTGTTGATGCCGGTGATGGATGGCTATGAGTTTGTCAAAGAGTTACGCAGCCGGCCTGAGGTGGCAGAAACCCGGGTGATTTTCTACACCGCCAATTACCATGAGCAAGCGGCGCTGGAGCTGGCAAAAAAATGTGGGGTACTGGCCGTTCTGACCAAGCCGGCTGAACCGGATCAGGTGATGGCTTTGGTCGAGCAGGTGTTGCAGGACAAGGCCAAGCCATCACCGGCGATAGATAGCTCTGCGTGGGATCAGCAGCACCTTCGGTTGATGACCGATAAATTAAAAACCATGTCGGATACACTGGGACTGGCGAATCGTCGATTTGCTGCTCTGATCGAGTTGAATTTGCAGCTGGCATCGGAGCGGGAGCCGTTGCAGCTGTTGGAAAGTTTGTGCCAGCATGGCCGTCAACTGATTGGAGCCAGCCTGGCTTTTTTGTGTCTGCCTGCCTGTTCGACAGAGCAAAAAAACATCGTGCTGGTCAGCGGTATGGCTTCTGAGCATGCTGAAGCCGACTTATCCACTTTGCAATCGCAGCAGGTATTTCAGCAAGTACTGCAGCAGGGGATCACGTTACGACTAAGCAACCCCGGCGGTCAACCACAACAGCTTGGTTTGCCAGCAAGCTTCCCGGCAATGCACTCGTTATTGTTGGCACCTATTGCATCTCCAGGTCAGGTCTTTGGCTGGGTTTGTCTTGCCAACCGGCTGGGTATGCAGGCATTTAACGATGAAGATGTGCAACTGTTAAGCATTCTGGCCGCACAGGCAGGGCGGATTTTTGAGCACAGCCGCTTGTTGGTTGCTGTGCAGGAGCAGGAAGAGCGCTTTCGTCAATTGGCAGAAAACATTAACGATGTGTTTTGGTTGGCCTCTGCCAAAACCGGCCAGAGTTTGTATTTAAGCCCGGCCTATCAAACCATCTGGCAGCAACCCATTACGCTGGAACAAAGCAACAAGCGTGAAGTCATGCTGCGGGTGCACCCCGATGACCAGGCAGATCTGCCCGATCTCACCAAAGTGCAACAGCCGTTTGAAACCAGTTACCGCATCATCCGGCCGGATGGCAGCATTCGCTGGATCCATGACCGCGGCTTTCCGGTTTTTAGCCCTGATGGGGAGTTGTACCGCTTTGCTGGCATAGCCAAAGACATTACCCGCCGTAAAGAAAGCGACGCGAAAATTGCGCGGCTGACCCGCTTGTATGCGGTGCTTAGTCAAATCAATGCCACCATAGTTCGGCAACACGATCGCCAGGCTTTGTTTCAGGAGGTCTGTCAGATTGTGGTGAAGCACGGCGGTTTTGCGCTGGCCTGGGTCGGGGAATGGCACGCCAGGCAAAAATCACTGCAGCTGCATGCCATTCGAGGCCACTTTAACCATGCTAAGCGCCAGCGCGAAGTGATGGCATTGCAAGGGCAAGATTGCCTGCTACCTGAAGGCATTATGCTGCAAGCGCTGCGCAGCCAGCAGCCGGTTTTTTGCAACGATGTCAGTTTGCTGCCACGACTTGGCACATCTCCCTTGCAACGCCTGCGAGCCGACTATGGCTCTGAAATTGCGCTGCCACTGCTGACGGACGGGCAGGTGGTGGGATTGTTTGTGTTGTACGCCGCTGAAACCGATTTTTTTGATAAAACCGAACTGGCGCTGTTAAAAGAGCTGGCCCATGATATTTCCTTTGCACTGGAGTTTATTGCCAAAGAGGAGCAAGCCAACTATCTGGTGCATTACGATGTTTTGACTGGCTTGCCAAACCGCTTTTTATTTCATGACCGCCTTGGTCAGTGGTTGCAGTCTGCCGAGCGGGAAGCGGAGCAATTGGCGGTATTGGTTCTGGATGTGGTGCGCTTTAAACAGGTCAATGACACCTTAGGACGGCAGGCCGGTGATGGCTTGATTGTGGCGTTAAAAAACCGCTTGCAGCAGTGCTTCCCACAGGCGGTCGATCTGGCCCGTGTTGGGCCAGATCAGTTTGCACTGGCATTGCCCGATGTGCAAAGTGCAGGCGATATTGCCCGCTTGATTGAAACGGCTGTCAAACCTGCGCTGGAGCAGCCTCTTCAACTGGCGGATAAGGAGCTGGTGGTATCTGCCCGGATTGGCATTGCACTCTTTCCGGGAGATGCCACTGAGGCCGAAGCCTTATTTTTGCACGCAGAGCTGGCTTTAAAGCAAGCCAAGCAGCAGGGGCTTGGCTATTTATTTTTTGACGCCCGAATGTCCCGGCTGGTGGCTGAAAAACTGGAACTGGAAAGCAAACTGCGTCGGGCGCTGGAGCATCAGGAGTTCCGCCTGCACTACCAGCCGAAGGTCTGCCTGAAAAGCGGGGCCATTGTCGGCATGGAAGCATTGATTCGCTGGCAAAGCCCTGAGCTTGGTTTGGTTGCCCCGGTGCATTTTATTCCATTGCTGGAAGAGACCGGTTTAATCCTGACGGTGGGTGATTGGGTGTTGCAGCAGGCATTAAGCGATCTAAAAGGTTGGCAGTGCTATGGTCAGGGACTACGCATCGCCATTAATGTGTCCGCTTTGCAACTGCGGCAGCAGGACTTTGTGGAACGGGTGGAGCTGTTGTCACAGCAAGATTCGGATGTCCTGATGCTGGATCTGGAGTTGACGGAAAGTGTGGTGATTGCTGATGTTGAAGACAGTCAGCGCAAGCTGAGCGCCCTCCGCATGCTAGGCCTGCCCATCGCCATCGATGACTTTGGCACTGGTTATTCATCGCTCAGCTACATTGCGCGCCTGCCGCTGGATACGCTGAAAATTGATCGCTCTTTCGTGGTCAAAATGACCGAAAGCCAGGTCGACAAAATGGTGGTCTCAACCATCATTACACTGGCACATAACATGAGGTTGAAGGTTGTCGCCGAAGGAGTCGACAACGAACAACAACTGGCGCTGCTGCGGGAACTCGGCTGCGACCAAATGCAGGGCTACCTCTTTAGCAAACCGCTGCCTGCCTCAGAGATGACCCAACTGCTCAAGCAAAAAGCCCGGCTTAACCACTAAAGCTGGGCTGCTCGAAGGGCTTAAGGGTATGGAATAAACTCCTCATCGTCACCCGGCACTGGTGGGAAGCGGCCCTCGCGCCAATCTTGCTTGGCTTGCTCGATGCGCTCTTTACGGCTGGAGACAAAATTCCATTCCATAAAGCGCGAACCAATGGCTTCGCCGCCAATCAGTGCTAGTCTGCAGGGCTCGGTGGCGGTGAGCCGTACTCCTTTGGCTGCACCCAATACCAGCAGTTGATGAGCTTCCAGTTTGGTATCTTGCAATTGCACCGCACCAGACACCAGATAAAGGCCGCGCTCCGGACTGTCTGGCAGCACCAGGCTCTGACCGGCTTGCAGCTCGGCTTCCAGGTACAGGGTTTGGTAAAAGGTTTTCACCGGCGACGTCAGGCCATAGGCCGAACCAATCAGCACCCGCACCGGAACGCCATCGACTACGGTGGCAGGAATGCTGCTGGCCGGGTAGTGGTAAAAGGCTGGATCAGTTTCTTCATCGGCTTCCGGCAGCGCCATCCACAATTGCAGGCCGTGCAGCCGGTGCGGCTGAGCCCTGACCTCCGGTCGTTCCCGCTCGGAGTGTACGATGCCTTTGCCTGCCACCATCAGGTTAATGGCACCCGGGGTAATGGCCTGATAGCTGCCCAATGAGTCGCGGTGCAGGATCTCGCCTTCAAACAAGTAGGTGACGGTGGCCAGATTGACGTGCGGATGCGGTCGCACATTGATGCCGCTGCCGGCGGCAAATTCTGCTGCGCCCATTTCATCAAAAAATAACCAAGGGCCGACACTGCGCCGTTGACGCACCGGCAGGCTGCGCCGAACGGTAAAGCCGCCTAAATCCTTGGCTTTGGGCTCGATCACCAACTCGATGGCATCGCAGCCCTGCTGTACGGTGCATTCTGTTTCCAACTGGGTGTCTGTGGTACTCATAGCATCCTCTTTGGACATAGTTAGGTAGCTGCTGCCACCGATTTAATCTAGGAGTTAAGGGCCGGTAAATCAAACCAAAGTGCCCGTACCGGCTGTTCGCCTGCCTGAACCTCCAACTTGCTAAGGTCTGTCAGCTTAATGCCATCGCCGGCGTTTAAAGTGTCACCGGCGATGGCTAGTTCTCCGTCAATCAAGTGCAGGTAGTAACTGCGGCTGGTGGTCACTGGCATGGCCAATGAACCCTGTGCCGGCAACAGCAGCTGTGCCAGGCTGGCATCTTGCTTGATGCGCAAGGTACCATCACGGCCATCTGGTGTGATCACCGGCGTTAATCCTGGCTCTGCAGCAAACTGCTTTTGCTGGTAACTGGGTTCGCCATCGAAGGCATTGGGCTCAATCCAAATCTGCAAAAACGCCAACTCATCGCTGGGGCTGGCATTGTATTCACTGTGGTAAATCCCCCGGCCAGCGCTCATCAATTGGAACTCTCCGGCTGGCAGCACTTCTTCATTGCCGGCGGAGTCTCTGTGTGCCATAGCGCCTTGCAACACGTAACTGATGATCTCCATATTGCGGTGGCCATGAGTATCAAAGCCAGCGCCAGCTGCGACTCTGTCGTCATTGATCACCCGCAACTTGGAAAACCCCATTTGCTGTGGGTTGTAGTAGTGGCCAAAGGAAAAGGTATGGCGGCTTTTCAGCCAGCCAAAACTGGCCCGGCCCCGCTGATGGCTTCGGATGATTTCAAACATAGCGCTCTCCAGTAGCATTGAACACCTTATTACTTTAACTGGCTTACCCGACTGAATAAATCGGATAAAAATGAATCAACCGTTCGTTAATGTCGAATATAAGCCAATCAGCCGCGCCTTGGATTTAGGGTTTAAACAGCCAGCCAGCCAATAATGGCACCAATCGTGGCATCACCAGATAAACCACCAGCCCAACAATAATGCCAGCAGTCAGCAAGTGACGGATGCCCCAGAGCCCCAGTAGCGGCAATGCATCAAACAGCACCTGCAGCAATGGTGGGATCAGCATGGTCAGCAGGCATATCACCAGTGTGGTGATCAGCCACTGTTTCCAGCGGACCGGGTGCGGAGCCGGGCTATGGACTGGCTGAAACCAGTGATCGATGCCACTGGATATCTGCACGTTCTCCGGCAGCTGCAACAAAGGGGCAACTTTGCCAATCAACTGCTGACGTTCGTCGGAGTCTAGCCAGCGCTTGGCATCGGCCTCGCTGGCAAAACGAACGGCAATCTCATAGTGCTGTTGCCCCGGGGTTGGCTTTAAGATGGTCACGCCCTGATGGCCAGCAAAGCCAGCGGCAACTTCAATAATGGTGGCCAGCCAGGATTCATAGCTGGTGTGCTGACTGGGATCGACCTGATGATGGATCAGGATGGAAGCACCAGCCTGAGGTTGCTGGGATGACGACATGCTTGGCTCCTGCAACAAGCCCTGCACAGCATGCTGCGCAGGGCGTGTCAGATTACTTACCAGAGGTTAAAGTGGTGTAGCTGTTGATCAGGTTGCGGTAATCCGGAATATGGTTGGAGAACAGCTGGCCCAGACCTTCCACATCGTTTCGCCAGTCGCGGTGCAGCTCACAAGCTACGCCAAACCAAGTCATCAACTGGGCACCGGCATCGGACATCCGCTGCCAGGCGGAGTCGCGTGTCAGCTCATTAAAGGTACCTGAGGCGTCGGTGACCACGAAGACATCAAAGTCTTCCGCCAGCGCAGACAAGGTTGGAAAGGCAACACAGACCTCGGTAACCACGCCGGCGATGATCAGTTGCTTTTTGCCGGTTGCTTTGATGGCAGCGACGAACTCCTCGTTGTCCCAGGCGTTGATTTGGCCAGGGCGGGCGATGAAAGGTGCCTCTGGAAAGATCTCTTTCAGTTCCGGCACCAGTGGACCATTCGGACCCTCTTCAAAGCTGGTGGTTAAAATGGTCGGCAACTTGAAGTAAGCGGCCAGATCGGCCAGTGCCAATACATTGTTTTTGAATTTGTCCGGGTCGATATCCCGCACCAGCGACAGCAAGCCGGTTTGATGATCGACCAAAAGAACAGCGGCGTTGTTTTTGTCCAGACGTACATAGGGTTTGCTCATGATTCGCTCCTTGGCTAGACACCGGCGGCGGAAGTGCGACCGGCAAGTTCGGCTTTAAAGTCTAGATGGGATACTACGGAGTCGGTAGACTGCTAAACTGTGATGCAGCGTTCCATTTTAAGAACGATAGCAAGGAACCCTATGCAAGACTTAAATGATCTCTATTACTTTGTGCAGGTGGTCGACTATGGTGGCTTTGCCCCGGCCAGCCGTGCGCTGGGCATTGCCAAATCAAAGCTAAGTCGACGTGTTGCTCTGTTGGAAGAGCGACTGCAAGTACGGTTGATTCAGCGCTCCAGCCGCCACTTTCAGGTAACCGATGTTGGCCAGCATTACCTGGAGCATTGTCGCGCCATGTTGGTTGAGGCCGATGCGGCCCAGCAAGCGATTGAGCAGGTCCGGGCTGAGCCTTGCGGCAGCATTCGGCTGACCTGCCCGGTCGGGTTACTGCACTTTCATGTGGCGGATATGCTGGCGGATTTTATGCGTTTGTACCCAAAAATCACCGTGCATCTGGAAGCCACCAACCGTCGGGTCGATGTGTTGGCAGAAGGGGTGGATTTGGCACTACGGGCCCGGCCGTTACCGCTGGAAAGCAGCGATTTGGTGCTTCGGATCCTCTCTGATCGCGGCCAGTGTCTGGTGGCCAGCCCACAGCTGGTCGCGCAGCAAGGAGGCTTGCCAGCGCAGCCAGAAGAGCTGCTGCACTGGCCCAGCTTAAGTCGGGCCGGTGCGCATGAGCTGCATCAATGGCAGTTGCTGCATCAGGATGGCCGCCAGTTAAAACTGCCTTTTCAACCGCGCTACACCACCACCGATATGCTGGCTTTAAAAACTGCAGCGCTGTCAGGGGTTGGCGTAGTGCAGTTGCCTTTGTTGATGCTGCAGCAAGAGTTGGCAGAGAAACGTTTGTTGCAACTGCTACCTGAGTGGGAACCAAGGCGTGAGGTGATCCATCTGGTGTTTCCATCCAGGCGTGGCCTGCTGCCGGCCATTCGGGCACTGATTGATTTTTTGGTTGAGCGTTATGCCCGGATTATGGAAGATTGATCCGGTCTCATTGTTCTATTAAGTAGAATATGATGATTCTAATTATCCAATTTTATAATTCATTAGGCCTTTCTATACTGTGCTCATCGACAACGGGGATCTTTGCCTGATCAGGCAAACATCCACAAATAAACCGAGGAAAAGATGATGAACAAAGCAATGGCATTACTGAAAAAATTGGCGGCAACCGAAGCGGGTTGGGGCGCTTTGGCGCTTAGAGTACCGGTGGGGATTATTTTTGCGGCTCATGGCGCCCAGAAGTTATTCGGCTGGTTTGGTGGTCATGGCCTGGCAGGGACAGGTGGCTGGATGGAAAGCATTGGCCTGGTGCCGGGGGTGCTGATGGCACTTTTAGCCGGCTCTGCCGAGTTCTTTGGTGGCATCGCGCTGGTGATTGGCTTGCTAACCCGGCCGGCGGCCGCCGTGCTTGCCGTTACCATGCTGGTCGCGATATTCGCGGTCCACTTTGAAAACGGCCTTTTTATGAGCAACAATGGTTACGAGTTTGGCTTGGCCTTGCTGGCAGCCAGTGTATCCTTGCTATTCAGTGGTGCCGGCAAAGCCTCGGTGGATGCCGCGCTAAGCCGCAGCCACTAAGTGCTATGCCGCAACCACTAAAGTTGCCGCTGAATCAACCCGGCCCAGGCCGGGTTGTTCGTTTTAACCAACAAGGAGTCTGCAATGGCCCGTTCAACCTTAGAGCAATGGCGGATGTTTAAAGCCGTGGCCGAGCATGGTGGTTTTCATCAGGCTGCTGAAGCGGTGTTTAAAAGCCAGTCCAGCATTCACCATGCGGTCCATAAGTTGGAAGATGTACTTGGGGTCACGCTGTTTCAGGTGGAGGGGCGTAAAACTCAGTTGACCGCCGCCGGTGAGCAGTTGCTGCGGCGCATCAACTTTTTGCTGACCGAAGCCGAGCGGATGGAGCAGGTGGCTTTGAACCTGCAAGCCGGGGTGGAATCGACGCTTTGCATTGCAGTGGATGAAGCCTTCCCGCGTGCGGTGTTGTTTCAGACGTTAAGCGCGGTATCGAACGAGTACCCGCTGATCCGCATTGAGCTGATGGAAACGGTGTTAGCCGGTGCCAATGAATTGCTGGCGCAGGGCAAAGCCGAAATTGCCGTCTCGCCCTTTACGCTGGCTGATAATTTAAGTGAAGACATTTGTCAGGTCGAGTTTGTCGCAGTGGCAGGCAGTCAGCACTCGCTGCATCAGCTGGAGCGTGAGCTGACGCTGGAGGATTTAAAGGACTGCCGCCAAATCGTGCTGCGTGATTCAGGCAAAGATCGCAACAAAGAGCACGGCTGGCTTGGCTCGGAGCAGCGCTGGACTGTCAGTCATGTCGGTACGTCCATCGAGCTGCTGCTGCAACAACTTGGCTTTGCCTGGCTGCCGCGTCATGCGGTGGCGCCTTATCTGGCAACGGGGCAACTGAAGTTATTGCCGCTTCCTCGAGGCAAGGGCCGTAGCATGACATTTTACCTGAATTTTAACGATGCCGAATCCTTAGGACCGGTCGCCAGAACCTTCCTAGGGCATCTAAGGTATCTGACGCAAAACCCCGGGCTTGCAGCGGATGACACAAGCTCCTAGTATGAAAGCATCCACCCAACAGAGGAAGGTCGACGGATGAAAACCATGCTCAATACGGTACTCACGTTCTGGTTTGAAGAGCTGAACAAAGAACAGTGGTTTGTCAAAGATCCGGAATTGGATCAGCAAATTCGCGATGTATTTGGCAGCCTGCACCAAATGGCCGCCCGTTGTGAGCTTTATCCCTGGCGACAAGAGCCTCGGGGGCGATTGGCCGAAATTATTGTACTCGATCAGTTTTCCCGCAATATCTACCGCGACAGTGCACAGGCTTTTGCCTGCGATCCCCTAGCCCTTGGGCTGGCGCAGGAAGCCATCAACCTAGGGCTGGATCAAGAGCTAACGCCCACCGAGCAAAGCTTTCTGTACCTGCCTTTTATGCACAGCGAGTCGTTGGCTATTCATGATGTGGCGATGCGTCTGTACGATCAAGAGGGGTTGGAAGACAACCTACAGTTTGAAATCAAGCACCGCGACATCATCGAGCGCTTTGGCCGCTACCCGCATCGCAATGCCCTGTTGGGGCGCACCTCCACCGCAGAAGAGCTGGCATTTTTACAACAGCCTGGCTCTGGATTTTAAACCCTGGCTGGGTTGCTCTCATTGTGTGAGCGGTTACTAAAAGAATCGGATTGGTTATTTTTTCGCCAGATTTAACATTCCGCACTATACTTGACAAACGGACGTGGTTTTTCCGATACCGCGATCGGCAGCCACTGTCGAT
This sequence comes from Alkalimonas delamerensis, assembly GCF_030717955.1. Classification (NCBI taxonomy): domain Bacteria; kingdom Pseudomonadati; phylum Pseudomonadota; class Gammaproteobacteria; genus Alkalimonas; species Alkalimonas delamerensis. The sequence continues at coordinate 323,823 of NZ_JAUZVY010000003.1, forward strand.
CGTATTCGACACTTGTCTGACCAAGCTGAGGGCTGGATGATGATAAGACGTTATTTTATAAGTGATGATTTAGATGATTTGGAAGCCATAGAACACGAACTAGAAGCCAAAGGCATCGATACACCACAAATTCACGTGCTGAGCGAGCAAGATGCGGAAGTGGAGCTGCATCACTTGCATGAGGTATCGCCTGTACTGAAAAGCGATGTGGTGCACAGCACCGAAGTTGGTGCTGTGGTCGGGGTGATTCTTGCCGCTGTGGTTTTGCTGGTTGCTTACTTTAGCGGTTGGACCGACACTGCGGCAGGCTGGGTGCCATTTATTTTCCTGGCCATTGTGGTGCTGGGGTTTTGCACCTGGGAGGGTGGCTTCATAGGCATTCAGGAGCCCAATATTCACTTTAAACGTTTCCAGCAAGTGCTGAGCGAAGGCAAGCATGTGCTTTTTATTGATATCGAGCCTGCGCAGGAAGCGGTGGTTAAGAAAGTGGTTCGCCGACATCCGAAGTTGCAAAATGCCGGCACCGGAGAAGCAGCACCTGGCTGGGTGGTGCGAGCTCAAATTTATTTCAAGCGCTTTGTCAAAGCCATGCCCTGATAGCCCCATAGCCAGTGCAGCCGCCATCCGTTGCTGCATTGGCTGTAACTCCCACATTTTCTACAAACTTTCTTCGCACAACTTGTGCAGCCTCCGCGTTTATGACCTATAGTGACAGAACAGGCGAAAAAGTGTTCGATGGACTGACAGCCAAACAATAGCGGCGGTCCTCGAGTAGTCTGAAGTCCGATTCCTCTGTTTGCAGTAGTGCCCTGTTACTTTTGCTGATTAAAGGATGAGCCGGATTATGGCGATTGCACTTATTATTCTGCTGTTGATCATCGGTACCGTCATTTTTCACGTCGTCAGTCCCTGGTATTTCACTCCGCTTGCTTCCAATTGGTCGACCATCGACAGTACTGTTTCTTTGACCTTCTGGATTACCGGCTTCGTCTTTGTGGCTGTGAACTTGTTCCTGGTCTATGTGCTGGTGCGCTACCGCAGCCGGCCGGGATTAAAAGCCGATTACGAGCCAGAAAACAAAAAGCTGGAAGGCTGGTTAACCCTGGTCACGACCATAGGGATTGCCGCTATGTTGGCGCCAGGCTTGTATGTTTGGGGCCAGTTTGTCAAACCACCGGATGACTCCATGGTGGTGGAAGCCGTTGGTCAGCAATGGCACTGGAGTTATCGTTTTCCCGGCGAAGATGGTGTGCTCGGCAAGGTCGATACCCGTGCCATCAGCGAAACCAACCCCTTTGGCCTGGACCCAACGGACCCGGCCAGTCGCGATGATGTGCTGATTTTCAGCAACGAGCTGGTGCTGCCGGTGGACCGGCCGGTCAAATTGCTGCTGCGTTCCAAGGATGTGTTGCACAACTTCACGGTGCCTCAGTTCCGCGTCAAGATGGATATGGTACCGGGCATTTCCAGTTATCTCTGGTTTACCCCAACCCGTACCGGCGAGTTCGATGTGATGTGCCAGGAGCTGTGTGGCATTGGTCATTATGCGATGCGTGGTCGGGTGGTGGTAAAAGAGCAATCCGACTTCGATGCCTGGCTGGCGCGTCAAGTCACTTTTGCCCAGACTCAGCACCACACCGAAGGCAATGTGGCCTTGGGGCAGGCACAGTACATGGTTTGTGCCGCCTGCCATGGCATCCAGGGTGAAGGCAATGAAGGACTGCATGCCCCCAGGTTGGCGGGGCAGGATTTGTGGTATCTGCAACGTCAGCTGAAAAATTACCAGCAAGGGATCCGCGGCACAGCCGAAGGCGATGTCTTTGGTGGTCAGATGATTGCGATGGCCAATCTGGTTAGCGACGAGCAAAACATGCAGCACCTGCTGGCTTACATTGGCTCTTTGCCGGAGCCTGCGAGAGTGGCTGCCGAAGGGGATCTGAGACGCGGGCAACAGCTGTACCGCAATTGTGTGCATTGCCACGGCGAGCAGGCCGAAGGCAGCTTCCATATGAATGCGCCCCGACTGGCGGGTTTGGAGCCCTGGTACCTGAGCCGGCAGATCGAGTATTTCCGTGACCGGGTTCGCGGTGGCCACCGGGATGATTTTTATGGCGCCCAAATGAGCCTGTTGGTGCAGTCGCTGCGTTCAGAAGAAGACATCGCTGATCTGGTGGCTTACATCAATTCATTGCAACCTGAGCAGCTGGCAAGGAGAGACTGATGACAGAAACAGCAATTGCCGATCATGCCGATGAGCATCACCCAAGCAGTTTTGCCAGTAAATACATCTGGAGCCAGGATCATAAAGTTATCGCCATTCAATACAGCCTTACCGCCATCTTTGTTGGCTTGGTTGCTCTGGTGTTGTCTGCCCTGATGCGGTTGCAGCTGGGGTTTCCGGATCACTTTTCGTTTATTAGCCCTGAGTCCTACCTGCAGTTTGTGACTATGCATGGCATGATCATGGTGGTTTACCTGCTGACCGCCTTACTGCTTGGTGGCTTTGGGAACTACCTGATCCCCTTGATGATTGGGGCCAGGGATATGGTGTTCCCGCTGCTGAATATGCTGAGCTTCTGGACCTACCTGTTGTCGGTGCTGGTGTTGCTGGCCAGCTTCTTCGTGCCAGGTGGCCCTACGGGCGCTGGCTGGACGCTGTACCCACCGCAAGCGATTTTACCCGGCACACCGGGCCATGACTGGGGCATCTTACTGATGCTGATCTCATTGGGCATTTTCATTGTTGCTTTCACCATGGGGGGCCTGAATTACGTCTGCACCATTTTGCAAGCCCGCACCAAAGGCATGACCCTGATGCGGATGCCACTGACCATCTGGGGCATTTTTGTCGCCACCATTATGGGCTTGCTGGCTTTCCCGGCCTTACTGGTCAGCGCCATTATGATGTTTATGGACAAAGTCGTGGGCACCAGTTTCTTTATGCCGGCTATTTTGTCGATGGGCGAGGTGCTGGATCACACCGGTGGTAGCCCGATTTTGTTTCAGCACTTGTTCTGGTTTTTCGGCCACCCCGAAGTTTATATTGTTGCTCTGCCTGCGTTTGGCATCGTATCCGATATCCTGGCCACCCATGCCCGTAAAAATATTTTTGGCTACCGGATGATGGTCTGGGCCATTGTGGTGATTGGTTTGCTGAGCTTTGTGGTTTGGGCGCACCATATGTACGTCAGCGGCATGAACCCCTATTTTGGTTTCTTCTTTGCGACCACCACCCTCATTATCGCCGTGCCGACAGCGCTAAAGGTGTACAACTGGATCCTGACGCTGTGGAAAGGCAATATCCAGCTGACCTTGCCGATGCTCTTTGCCATTGGTTTTATCTTTACCTTTATCCATGGTGGCTTAAGCGGTTTATTTTTGGGCAATGTGGTGATCGACCTGCCCTTGTCCGACACCTACTTTGTGGTGGGGCACTTCCACATGGTGATGGGGTTGTCGCCAATCCTGGTGCTGTATGCCGCCATTTACCACTGGTTCCCGAAAGTAACGGGCCGTATGCTGCATACGGGCCTGGGTAAGGTGCATTTCTGGGCAACCTTAATCGGTGCTTATTCGGTGTTCTTGCCGATGCATTACCTTGGCATGCTGGGTTTGCCACGGCGTTATTTTGGCATGGCGGGCACCGAGTACATCCCGGAGTCGGCTCACCTTCTGAACGCCAATATTACGGTGGCAGCCATTCTGGTGGCTGTGGTGCAGCTGGTGTTTATTGCCAATGTCATTATCAGCCTGCGCCGTGGCGAAAAAGCCCCGGCCAACCCCTGGGGTGCAACCACGCTGGAGTGGCAAACGCCCGACAATCCTCCAACGCATGGCAACTGGGGGGCGGCATTGCCGGTGGTGCATCGCTGGGCTTATGACTTCAGCGTGCCTGGCGCAAAAGACGACTTTATCCCGCAAAATGTTCCGAACAGTGCGGTGGAGGTCACGGATGCGAAGGCCTTTGCGGAGGCAGGACAATGAGCTTGATTGGCAAATTGATGGAAAAACCCTGGTTGGCGCAACCAGAAGGGATGGACCCGGCGCTGCTGGTGACCACCAATAACGGCTGGCCTGCCCGCACGGCGCTGCGCTTTTTCCTGGGGACCGTCACTGTTATTTTCTTTTTGTTTATCATGACGCTGCTTGGGCGCTCGCAAATGGGAGACTTTCATGCGCTGGCGGGCGAGCCCTGGCTGCCCTTTGACCGGCCGGTGCAGTTGTGGTGGAACAGTGCCATTTTGCTGCTAAGCAGCATCGCCATGCATGCAGGCCTGTGGCTGGCTCGTCAAAACCGGCTGCAAGCCTCCTTGCTGGCGGTAATGCTGGCCGTGGTACTGGTACTGGGCTTTATGCTGGCGCAGGGCTATGTCTGGCAGCAACTGGCTGTGGCAGGCTTTGGCCTGACGACCAACCCGGCCAGCAGTTACTTTTACCTGCTGACAGCCGTGCACCTGGTGCACTTGCTGGGTGGGGTGGTGGCGCTGAGCGGCTTGTTGCGACGCTATTGGCAGCAGCACACCCAGGCCCGCATTGTGGCTGGATTAACGCTTTGCACCACCTATTGGCACTATTTGTTTGGTATCTGGCTGGTGCTCTTTGCGCTGTTAACCAGCTCGGCCGGAACCATCGATTCACTGGCTGCCTTGTGCGGCTTCTAAGGAGAATGCAATGAGCCCTGATGAAGCCAAGAGCAACTTTGCCAATCGTCCCGATGGCTGGTCCGGGGTAGTGGCGGATTGGTCCGATGATCAGCGCACCTTTCGGATGTCCTGGGGCAAGCTGATGATGTGGGTCTTCCTGCTGGGGGATACCTTTATCTTCAGTATTTTCCTGATTGCCTACATGAATGTTCGCTGGTCGGCAGCCGAAGCCTGGCCCAATGTTAGTGAGGTCTTTGCCCTGACGGTGGCCGGTCAAACGATTCCACTGCTGCTGATTGCCATTATGACCTTCATTCTGATCACCAGCAGCGGCACCATGGCGATGGCAGTGAGTTGCGCCTACCGCGGTTTGCGGCGGCAAGCGGCTTGGTTGATGTTGGCTACCGCTGTGCTGGGCATCTGTTTTGTCGGCATGCAGGTGTTTGAATGGAGTAAATTGATTGAAGATGGGGTTCGCCCCTGGGGCAACCCGATGGGGGCGGAACAGTTTGGTGCTGCCTTTTTTATGATCACCGGCTTTCATGGGCTGCATGTAACCGGTGGCGTCATTTACCTGCTGGTGGTGGCCTGGCGCTTACACCGGGGCCATTACGAGAAAAAGGGCTATGAAATCGTCGAGATTACCGGCTTGTACTGGCACTTCGTCGATTTGGTCTGGGTGTTTATTTTTGCATTTTTCTATCTCTGGTGAGGTGTGCTATGTCGCAGGATGTCAATCAACAGCACCCGGTGAGTATGTATTTAAAGGTCTGGGGCTGGCTCTTTGTTCTGAGCTTTTTTTCTTACATGGTCGATTACATGGAGTTGCAGGGGCTGCTTCGCTGGAGTCTGATTTTATTTTTTATGGTGATTAAGGCAGGGGTGATTTTAAGTGTCTTTATGCATGTGCAGTGGGAAAGTCTGAACCTGAAGCTGCTGTTGATTATCCCGACCTTTGCCATTCTGGTGTTTTTGGTGCTGATGGCCATTGAAGGGGATTACACCCTGATGAACCGCTTGTTGTATTACCGAACGGAAGGTTAGCAACAGATGTCGGGTTGGACCATTCGTCATACCCTGATTGCTGCCAGTGTGCTGACACTCTTGCTGGTGGCTAGCTTGCTCTGGTTGCTGCAGTCGCAGCAGCGTGATTTAACTTTGCAGCAGGCTGTCTTTTTGACCCGCCCGATGCCACTGCCTGAGTTTCAGCTGTGGGATCAGTACCGTCAGCCCGTGAGTCGGGATGATTTAAAAGGACAGTGGCACTTGCTCAGCTATGGCTTTACCTATTGCCCGGATATTTGCCCGATGACCCTGGCCAAACTCAGTCGCTTTCAACAGCAATTGGTCGAGGAGCAGCGCTTTGATGATGTGCAGTTGTTGTTTTATACCGTCGATCCTGCCCGGGATACACCGGAAGTTATGCAACAGTATCTGGGTTTTTTTGCTGCCGATATTCGAGGTCTGACACCGCTGCAAGACGTGACTGCCGGGCGGGATTTTGAGCAGTCGCTTGCTATACTCTACCAAATGGGAGCCATTGATGCCGACAACCCGGCCAACTACCAGGTGGATCACGGTGTTTTGCTGTATTTACTGAACCCGGCCGCACAGTTGCAGGCGGTTTTTACGCCGGTGAATCGGCTGGGGGACATCCCCGACTTTGATCCTGAACTCTTGTATCAGGATTATCTGGCCATACGCCATTTTTTGCAGTAACTCAGGAGTGTTATTTGAACGCTGTACGCGCCATTTGTTGGTTATTCTTTGGTTGGAACTTTGGGCTGGTCAGTCAGGAGTTAATGCTCTATACCGAGCATTTTCCGCCGTTTAGCTACGAAGAAAGTGGCCAGATTACCGGCAGTAACACCGAAATTTTACGCCAGCTATGCCAGCGGGCTGAAGTGGATTGCCAGTTTGAACTCTATCCATGGCGGCGCGCTTTTGACAGTGCCCTGAGCAATCACAATGGTGGTTTGTTTTCGACGTCCCGTAGCCGCGATCGTGAGGCGCTGTTTCAGTGGGTCGGCCCATTGGCGTACAACAGACCTTACCTGTACCGACTGAAAAGTCGCCCTGAGATCCAAGTCAAGCAGCTGAACGATGCTAAAAAATACATGATCGCCGTGGCTCGGGGGGATGTATTTGAGGAATACTTTTTAACATTGGGGTTTGAGCATGGCCAACACTTGCTGGATTTTGAGTCGAAATCGGCTGCCACTCCACTGTTTTTGCAGGGACGGGTAGACTTGATGGTCTCCTCTGAGCTGGTGATGCCGGTCTGGCTGGCGCAGTATCAGCAAAGCATGGAGGTGGTGGAGGCCGTGATAGCACTGGATGATATTGCCGGCAATTATCTGGCGTTGCATCCGAAGGTGCCGGTTGAGCTGGTTCAACGGCTGCAAAATGAGCTGGATAAGATGCGTCTATCCGGGGAGTTTGATGCCATCGTGCAGCGCTTTCAGGTAGAGTAAAGGTAAATATCAGGCCGTGACAGGGGTTTTAGTTGTGCAAGTTGGTGCTGCTCCGTTACCATGCAACCATGAAAGACGCTGCTGATCAACCGCATTTCTGGCAGGTTTCCGGCCAGAACCAGACCTACACTGAGCTCTGCAATGCTTTGTACGAGCGAGAGTTGCTGCGTCTGTCTAAAATGACCGAAGCCGAACTGCCACAGCTGCCGCGCCAGCTGGCCAGCTTGCCGTTTTACATTCGCAAAGCTGCTCAGCGTATCCTTAAAGTACAGTCACCCCTGTTGCTGGACAGCCAGAATGCCTCCTGGTTTGCACCTCAGGCCGCCAGCTGTCCGCTGAATCGTCAGCGCCCGGACCAAATCGCCCGTTTTTTTGAAAAAGCCGCCAAGCCGGGGATCCTGGTTCCGGTCTATCAGGAGCAACTCGGGGTGGAGCGTATTGTGTTGGACTCGGTGGATGAGGTTGACCACCAGGGACAGCGGCTGCACTGCAATCAGCACGGTTGGTTTGCTTTCGCTGGCACACCGCTCAGCCCGGAGAATGCCGATAAGTTTTTATTGCAGCCGGTGAAAGTTGTGATGACGGCGTGCTGTTGTGGTCATCAGTGGAGCAATCAAAAGCGCACTTCGCCGCGGGTACTTAGCCTGCGCGAGCTGTTACTGACCACCGGACTGAATTGGAAAAACTTCGCCAAACCGCTTCGTCAGCAGCCGTTGGCGATGAGTTAACCCTTCCCTCTGCGCGCTGAAAGCTTCATAATAGCGGCATGATCAATCCAGAGCCGATGGCATGCGATTCGTCACAATCGCCTTACTGATCCTGTTGTTGTTGCTGCAGTTCCGTTTATGGTTCGGTCAGCACAGCATCAGCGACTACCTGCAGCGTAAGCAGCAGCTCGAGCAGCAAACGCTGGCCAACGAGGAGTTGGCCAAACGCAACCGGCTGCTGCTGGCCGATGTGCAAGATTTGCGTCTGGGCCTCGAAGCCATTGAAGAACGTGCCCGAAACGAGTTGGGCATGATTCGTGACGATGAAACTTTCTTCCGGATTGTGAGCGAAAGCCCTGGCTTGCAGCAACAGCGTCAGGGCATCAGCTCGTTACCTCAGCCGGAGCAGCAATGAACCAGTTTTGCACCAAGCGACTTGCTGCGGTGATCCCTGCTGCTGGCATTGGCAGCCGGATGCAGGCTGAGCGACCCAAGCAATACCTGCAATTGCATGGCCGCAGTATTCTGGAGCACAGTGCGGCAGCCGTCCGGCAGTTGCAACCTGATCTCCCTCTCGTAATAGCATTGGCCGCCGATGATCCCTATTTTGCTGCCACAGCTTTGGCCGCTGATCCCAACGTACAACCGGTTCTTGGTGGGCGTGAGCGTGCCGACTCGGTGCTGGCCGCGCTTCAGGCACTGGATGCAAGCCAGGTGGACTGGGTGCTGGTGCACGATGCGGCCAGGCCTTTGCTGCAAGGCACTGATTTGCAGCGTCTGTTGACCCAATGCCAGCAAGCCGGCTGCGGTGGCATTCTAGCCAGCCCGGTACGGGATACCATGAAACGTGGTGGGCCACGCATTGAGCACACGGTGGAGCGCAGCCGACTGTGGCATGCGCTGACACCCCAGCTGTTTCCATTGTTGCCGCTGCGTCAGGCATTGCAAGATGCGCTGAGCCAGGGGGCAACCATTACCGACGAAGCTTCGGCGATGGAGTGGGCGGGTCAGCCGGTGTTGCTGGTGGAAGGGCGCAGTGACAATATCAAAATAACGCAGCCAGAGGATCTTGCTTTGGCCGCTTTTTATTTGGAGAAACAAGGATGAGTGCAATCCGTATTGGCCATGGTTTTGATGTCCATGCCTTTGGTGGGGAAGGGCCGGTGACGCTGGCTGGGGTCCAGGTGGAGTACCCGCAAGGGTTGCTGGCACACTCCGATGGCGATGTGGTGCTGCATGCGCTCACCGACGCCATTCTGGGTGCTTTGGCGCTCGGGGATATCGGGCACCACTTCCCGGATACCGATGCCACCTATGCCAACATCGACAGTCGTATTTTACTGCGTCAGGTGGTAGCAACCATGCACGAGCAGGGTTGGAAACTGGGGAATCTGGACATCACCATTATGGCGCAGGCCCCCAAAATTGCGCCGCATATTGCTGCTATGCGCGCCGTTATTGCGGTGGACTTGCAGGCAGAGCTTGCTCAGATCAATGTCAAAGCCACCACCACAGAGCGGCTAGGCTTTGTCGGACGTAAAGAGGGCATTGCAGCTGAGGCTGTGGTGTTGTTGGTCGCCGCGTGAGTCTGCCGCTGTCAGCACAGCCACCTCTGGCCTGGTTGCATGGTCAACCTGGCGCCCATGGCCTGTTACGTACCGAGGCCAGCGACTTTCAGGTGGATGAAGAGCTCAACTTTGCCCCCAGTGGCGCTGGCGAGCATTTGCTGCTGCAGATTGAAAAGATTGGCCAAAATACCCAGTACGTCGCCCGGCAGCTGGCTGAACGTACTGGTTTGAAAAATCGGGATATCAGCTTTGCCGGCCGCAAAGACCGCCATGCCCTGACCCGGCAGTGGTTTTGTCTGCCCTGGCCGATCAAAGCCGAGGTACCTTGGCAAGACTGGCAGGGGGAAGGCTACCGGATTTTGCAGGTACAGCGACATCATCGTAAGTTGCGGTTGGGCGCTTTAAAACGCAATCGCTTTCGGATCCAGTTGCGGGAGCTTAGTGATCCCGCTGCCGTGCTGGCCCGATTGCCTTTGGTGCAGCAAGGGGTGCCGAATTATTTTGGTGAGCAGCGTTTTGGCATTGACGGTGGCAATCTGAGCAAAGCCTATGCGCTCTTTCAAGGGCAAAGCATTGCTGACCGGCAATTGCGCGGGCTGGTGTTGTCCGCTGCGCGCTCTTATTTATTTAATCAGCAGGTATCCGCTCGGGTGAAGGCTGGCTTTTTTCAGCAGGTTTTGGCTGGCGATGTGTTGCAGCTGGATGGTTCCGGCTCGGTTTTTCGGGCCCTTGACGACCTGAGTCTCTTGCAGCAACGTTTGCAACAGGGCGATCTGCACCCGACGGCGGCGCTGTGCGGCCTGGTGAGCTCCGATAAAGCGCAGCCTGCCGCTGAGGCCGCACAGGCCGAAGCCGACTGGTTGGCCCCACATGCGGCTCTGGTACAAGGGCTGATGGACTTTCGTTTAAAAGCCGAACGGCGAGCTATTCGGCTGGTACCTCAGCAACTGCAAGCCAGGCCCAATGGTCAGCATTTATTGCTTGAATTTGCCTTGCCAACGGGTTGTTTTGCCACCAGTGTACTGCGAGAATTGGTGCAGTACACCGATGTTGCCGCCAACCGGCAGTATGGAGATTAAGAATGCGGATTTTATTGAGCAACGATGATGGGGTTTATGCCAAAGGGATCCAGGTATTGCAGCAGGCCCTGTCGCAAATGGCTGAGGTAACCACGGTAGGGCCGGATCGCAACTGCAGCGGTGCCAGCAACTCCCTGACTTTATTGAACCCTCTGCGAACCCAGCAACTGGACAATGGTTTTATTGCGGTCAGCGGTACGCCCACCGATTGCGTCCATCTGGCCATCAGTCAGCTGTTGGACTTTACCCCGGATCTGGTGGTGGCGGGCATCAATCATGGCGCCAACATGGGCGATGATGTGATTTACTCCGGCACCGTCGCCGCAGCGACCGAGGGGCGTCATCTGGGCTTGCCAGCCATTGCTGTCTCACTGGCCAGTCACGACAGCGACTATTTTGAAACTGCGGCCTATGTCACGGTGCAGGTGATCAAAAAGCTAAAGTCGCACCCGCTGCCGGCCGATCAAATTCTCAATATCAATGTGCCCGCGATCCCGATTGCGGAATTGAAGGGGTTGCAGGTGACCCGTTTGGGGCGTCGGCATAAAGCCGAAACCATGACATCGGCTGTTGATCCTTGGGGACGACCTATTTATTGGTATGGCTCCTTAGGGCCAGAACTGGATGCCGGTCCAGGCACGGATTTTCATGCCATTGCTCATGGCTACGCATCCATTACGCCCATCCATGTTGACATGTCTGCTTACAAGAGCATGGATCAACTCAGTCAGTGGTTAGAAGGAATTCAGTTGTAAATGGCTGTCGCAACGCAACGCAGTGCCACTTTGCTGGCGCAAAAGCTACACCAAGAAGGCATCACCCATCCAGAGGTGATTGCGGCTATCGCGAATACGCCGCGCCATCTTTTTGTCGAAACGGTGCTGGCGCACAAAGCGTATGAAAATACCGCCTTGCCGATAGGCCATGGCCAGACCATATCCCAACCTTACATTGTGGCTCGGATGACTGAGCTTTTGTTGGCCGGGGGCAAGTCGCAACAGGTGCTGGAAATAGGCACCGGCTCCGGGTATCAAACCGCTGTTTTGGCCCGGTTGTTTGAGCGGGTGTACAGCGTCGAGCGGATTAAAAGTCTGCAATTTCAGGCCAAGCGACGTCTGCAACAGCTGGACTTGCACAATGTGTCGATGAAGCATGGCGATGGTTGGCAAGGCTGGACCAGCAAAGCTCCTTTTGATTGCATTTTGGTGACGGCCGCACCCAGCGCGGTGCCGCAAGCGCTGTTGCAGCAATTGAGCGATGGCGGGCGTTTGGTGATCCCGGTTGGTACCGATGACCAGGTACTGCGGGTGATTCAGCGTCAGGGCGATACTTTTATGGAAGACAATGTGGAAGCGGTCCGTTTTGTGCCCTTAGTTCCGGGGGAGCTGGCCTGATGGACGCCAGGGCAGCGTCTCTTTGGCGGTCTTATTTGCTGGTATGGTGCAAAGGCTTGATGATGGGGGCTGCGGATATTGTACCTGGCGTCTCAGGCGGGACTTTGGCACTGCTGTTGGGGATTTATGAGCGGTTGATTCGGGCCATTCGCTCGGTCGATCATCATGCATTGGGTATGGTGCTCAGGGGACGGCTGCTAGCTGCCTGGCGGCATATCGATGGCACCTTTTTACTCTGTTTGTTCAGCGGGATTTTACTCAGTGTCTTTCTGTTGGCAAAAGGTGTCAGCTGGATGCTGTTGCACCAGCCGGTGCTGCTCTGGTCGTTGTTTTTTGGCTTGATTCTGGCTGCTTTGCCACAGCTGTGCAGCAAGCTGCGCTGGGATCGCTGGCGTTTGTTGTTGCTGTTGCTGGGAGTGCTGCTGGCACTGGGTATCGGGCAGTTGCAGCCGGTCGAATTGCAACCGGAGCGCTGGATGTTTTTTGTTGCGGGTGCCGTGGCGATTTGCGCCATGATCCTGCCCGGTATCTCCGGCAGCTTTATTTTGTTGCTGCTGGGCATGTACGCACCGGTATTGCTGGCCGTCACTGAATTGCAGGTGTTGCCATTGATGTTGTTTGCCAGCGGCTGTGCGGTTGGTTTATTAAGTTTTTCCCGTTTGCTGGCTTGTTTGTTGGCTCGGTATCATGATGCAACCCTGGCATTGTTAATTGGCATTGTGATGGGGGCTATGTACCGGGTTTGGCCCTGGCAGCTGGATGGCTCGCCGGTTGGCTTTAGCACCTATCTGCAGTGGCACGACTCGCTGCAGTTTGGTTGGGCGCTGGCGATGGCGCTGCTCGGTGTTTTGGGCATGCTGGCTGTGTTGCAACTGGAGCGCCTGCAACAGCCGGGTGAGCGGATCAGCAATTGATGAGGGCCTGATGAGTACAGCCAGGATGGTCAGCCATGTTCCTAAGCGGCAGTGCAAACTGCCTTGCTGGCCTATCCTACTGCTTGGTTTGATGCTGATTGCGGGCTGCGCCAAACGCTCTGAACCGGCCCCGGTTGCCGCTTTGGCAGTCAGCCCGGCCCAGTCTTCACGGGGGCCTCTTTCTGGTGACAGCTATCAGGTTCAGCGCGGGGATACGCTGTACTCCATTGCTTTTCGAGCCGGCCAGGACTTTCGGGAGCTGGCCCGACGCAATCAGATTGAAGCACCTTACATCATTCACCCTGGCCAGCAGCTGCAGCTTCGGGGTCCGGCGCCAGCCAGCCGCACGGCAGCCAGAACCGAGGTGGTCACTCAGCCGGCCCCGGTACAGACCCAGCCCGCGCGCTCTTCGGCAAGCACCCGTCAAGTGGCGCCAGCAACCACAGCTCAGACCAATCCGGTTGCACCGGCAAAATCGGTTGCACCACGCCCACAAACCGGTTATGTTCATAATACTACAGCACAAAACCAGAAAAAAACGGCAAACAATACCCCAGCAGGCGGGCGATTGCAATGGCAGTGGCCGACCCGAGGTACCATTCTGGCGCGTTTTTCGCATCAGGAGCATGGCAGCAAAGGGATAAAAATTGCTGGCAGTGAAGGGCAGCGCATCAATGCAGCCGCCGCCGGGCAGGTGGTATACGCCGGCAATGCACTGCGAGGTTACGGTAATTTAATCATCATCAAGCACAACGATGATTACCTGAGTGCTTATGCGCACAACAGCCGTTTGCGAGTCCGTGAGCAGCAGCAGGTGGAGGCTGGACAACACATTGCCGACATGGGAAGTACTGAGGCGAGCCGAACACAATTGCACTTTGAAATTCGTTTTCGGGGGCAATCGGTCGACCCGCTGCAGTTTCTACCCAGATAACGATGAGAAACACCATAACAACAGACGTCCCGAAGGACGCAGCGACGGACAGCCTCAGGCAGAGCTGGACCGAATGTACCCTTGTAGATGTGGGAGAAGGATATGGGCTCCAAGGCAAGACATGAGCAAAATGAACGCAGCAATGATGATTTGAACGAAGACTTGTCTCTGATCGACGAGGCGGAAGACGCGGATGAGCCGGATGCCGCTGCCTTAGCTGATGACAATGATACCGAAAGTGATGATGTCTTTGCCCGGGATGACAGCTACCGTGCATTGGATGCGACTCAAATGTATTTGGGCGAAATCGGTTTTTCGCCTTTGCTGACGGCAGAAGAGGAAGTTTACTTTTCCCGTCTCGCCCTCAAAGGCGATGAAGCTGCCCGCAAACGCATGATTGAAAGCAACTTACGTTTGGTGGTTAAAATTGCCCGTCGTTACATCAATCGGGGTCTGGCCTTGCTGGATTTGATTGAGGAAGGCAATCTGGGCTTGATTCGCGCGGTAGAGAAGTTTGATCCAGAGCGTGGCTTTCGCTTTTCGACCTATGCCACCTGGTGGATCCGTCAAACCATTGAGCGGGCCATCATGAATCAGACCCGTACCATCCGTCTGCCCATTCATGTGGTGAAAGAACTCAACATTTACCTGCGTGCTGCCCGCGAGTTGTCGCAAAAACTGGATCATGAACCCACCGCTGAAGAAATCGCCACAGCACTGGATAAGCCGGTGGAAGAAGTGAGCAAGATGCTTAAACTGAATGAGCGCATTACCTCTGTCGATGGTTTGGCTGCGGGCTCCTCCGACAAGCAACTGTTGGATGTGATTGCCGATGACAAAGAGCTGGGCCCGGAAATGGAGCTGCAGGACCAGGACATCAAGCAACATCTGGTGCAGTGGTTGGATGAACTAAATCCCAAACAACGCGAAGTGCTGGCCCGACGTTTTGGCTTGCTCGGTTACGAGCCCTCGACCCTGGAAGATGTTGGTCATGAAATCGGTTTAACCCGGGAGCGGGTGCGGCAAATTCAGGTGGAGGCGTTGCGCCGGTTAAAAGAAATCGTCACCCATCAGGGGCTCAATATCGAAACTTTGTTTCAGGATTGATGGCCCGGTAGTGATGCCCTTCTGCCACAAACAAAAAGCGCCGTCTGGCGCTTTTTGTTTAGTCTGTTAGCTGACCTTTCAGCTGGTACAGCAAGTCAAGCGCCTGGCGTGCACTGAGTTCATCCGGATTGATGCCACGCAACTGTTGCACGATTGGGTGCTCCGGGGCTAACAGCTCAAGTTGGGATGCGCTGGCTGGGCCAGTGTCCAGAGGGCGGGCCGGTTCGGCTTGCTCCAGTTGCTGCAATTTGCGTCTGGCTTGCTGGATCACCATCTTGGGGACGCCTGCCAATTGCGCGACCTGCAAACCAAAGCTTTTGCTGGCGGCGCCTGGGTGCACATGGTGCATAAAGGCGATGCTGTCGCCGTGCTCAACTGCATCAAAATGCACATTGGCCAAGCCGTCCAGCTCATCGGCCAGTTGGGTCAGCTCAAAGTAATGGGTAGCGAATAAGGTCATGGCCTTTAGCTGCCGGGCCAGATAGTCGGCACAGGCCCAGGCCAGAGAGAGGCCATCGTAGGTGCTGGTGCCGCGACCAATTTCATCCATCAGCACCAGGCTGTTGGGGGTGGCATGGTGCAAGATGGTGGCTGTTTCGGTCATTTCCACCATAAAGGTTGAACGACCAGAGGCCAGATCGTCCGAGGCACCGACCCGGGTAAAGATCCGATCAATCGGGCCGATGATGGCTCGCTCTGCCGGCACATAGCAGCCGATGGCGGCCATCAGCACAATCAGTGCGGTCTGGCGCATATAGGTCGATTTACCGCCCATATTGGGGCCGGTCACCAGCAGCATGCGCTGCGCCGGCGAGAGCTCGAGCGGGTTGGCAATAAAAGGTTCACTCAGCACCTGCTCCACCACCGGGTGCCGTCCCTGTTCAATTTGAATACCGATGGCATTCTGCAGCTCGGGCCTCTGGTAATTCAGCGCATCGGCCCGTTCGGCGAAGTTGCTTAACACATCCAGTTGCGACAAGGCGGCTGCCAGTTGCTGCAGAGCTTCGAGTTGTGGCAGAATTTGATCGAACAGGGCGTCGTACAGCTGCTTTTCCAGTGCCAGCGCCTTGCTTTGACTGCCGAGTACCTTGTCTTCGTACTCTTTTAACTCTGGAATAATAAAACGCTCGTTGTTCTTCAGTGTTTGGCGACGAATGTAGTCGGCCGGAACCTTGTGATCCGAGCCGCGGCCAATCTCAATGTAGTAGCCATGCACCTTGTTAAAACCAACTTTGAGCGAGCTGATGCCGGTGCGCTCTTTTTCCCGGGTCTCCAGTTGCTGCAAATAGTCGGTGGCGCCGGTAGCCAGCGCTCGCCAGTGGTCTAGCTCGTCGTGGTAACCTGATGCTATCACGCCGCCGTCGCGGATCAGCACCGGCGGTTGTTCGACAATGGCTTGTTCCAGCAGAGTGCAAAGCTCCGGCAGAGGCTGCACTTGTTGGTACAATTCGGTGAGCAAAGCACAGTGCCAGCTGCTCGCCAGTGGCTGCAGACTTGGTAGTTGCTGCAGAGCCTGGCGCAATCGGGCAAAGTCGCGCGGCCTGGCTGAGCGTAGCGCCAGCCGGGCAATCACCCGCTCAATATCGCCAATCTGCTTGAGTTGAGGTTGCAGCTCCGGGTAGCTGTCGCTCAGCTCGCTAACGGCCTGCAATCGCTGTTCAACGCGATGATGTTGCCGAAGTGGTGCCTGGATCCAGCGCTGCAATAAGCGGGATCCCATTGCGGTTTGGGTCTGATCCAGCACATCCAGCAGGGTATGCTCCCGACCACCGGCCAGATTTTGCGTCAGCTCCAGATTACGACGGGTAGCGGCATCCAGCACAATGTAATCATCGCCTTGCTCTTTGGCGATGGCGCGAAGATGCGGCAACTGGCTGCGCTGGGTGTCCTTGACGTACTGCATCAAACAGCCCGCCGCCATCAGGCCAGCCGGAGCATCCTCCACCCCAAAGCTCAGCAAATCCTTGGTACCAAACTGCTGGCACAATAAACGGCGGGCGGTTTCTATTTCAAACTCCCAGGCCGGACGGCGACGATTGCTGCAGCGAGACGGCAGCAGCTGTTGTGCTAACAGTTCCTCGCTGTACAACAGCTCGGCCGGTTGCAGTCGCTGCAGCAAGGCCTGCACATCGCTGTCGTTGTCGAGCTGCTGCAGCAAAAAGCGGCCACTGGCTAAATCCAGCCAGGCCACACCAAACTGATTTTTGTGCTGCACTAGGCAGGCCAGTAGGGTATCGCGCCGCTCTTGCATCAGGGCTTCATCGGTGACGGTGCCTGGGGTCACAATACGTACGACCTGACGCTCAACCGGACCTTTGCTGGTGGCCGGATCGCCAATCTGCTCGCAGATGGCAACCGACTCGCCCAGCTGTACCAGCCGGGCCAGGTAGGACTCAACGGCATGGTAGGGCACACCAGCCATCGGGATCGGTTGACCACCACTTTGACCGCGTTTGGTCAACGAGATATCCAGCAAGCGGGCTGCTTTTTTCGCATCGTCGTAAAACAGCTCGTAAAAATCACCCATACGGTAGAACAGCAGAATGTCCGGGTGCTGGGCTTTTAAGCCCAGATACTGTTGCATCATCGGAGTGTGGGCACTGGCAGCTTGCCCCAAAGTGGTGGTGGACGGCATAATAGCGTTACATTCCTTGCATCTGGATCACTGATGAACAAAGTCACCGACACCATGCAACTGGCACAGACGCTGGGCCAGTTATTAAAAGCGCAAAAGCGGATGGTGACGGCGGCGGAATCCTGTACCGGCGGTGGCTTGGCTTACAGCCTGACCGCTGTGGCCGGTAGCTCTGCGTATCTGGACCGCAGTTTTGTCACCTATAGTAACAAATCCAAACAGCAATTATTAGCGGTGGATGCGCAAACCCTGCAGCAGCATGGTGCTGTTAGCCTGCAAACGGTGCAGGAAATGGCGGCAGGTGCCGCCAAAGCGGCAGAAGCGGATTTGGCGATTGCGATTTCCGGTATCGCCGGGCCTGATGGCGGCTCCGAGCACAAGCCGGTAGGCACGGTGTGTTTTGCCTTTTGGCTGGATGGCATCTGCACCAGCAATCAGCAACACTTTGCCGGCGACCGGACGCAGATTCGCCAGCAGGCCATCGATTTCGCGCTGCAACAAAGCATCCGGCTGTTGACAGCGGCTTCAAACTAAACTACTGTATGCTCATACAGCATTCAGCCCAATCCAATTTTTCGGGAGTCATCAATGGACGACAATAAACAAAAAGCGCTGGCCGCCGCCTTAGGCCAAATTGAACGTCAGTTCGGTAAAGGCTCGATTATGCGGCTGGGCGACAGCACAGCGCTGGATATTGCCTCTGTTTCGACCGGCTCGTTAGGGTTGGACATTGCACTGGGCATTGGCGGTTTGCCGTATGGTCGTATTGTGGAGATCTACGGGCCTGAATCCTCCGGTAAAACTACGCTCACCTTACAGGTGATTGCTGAAGCGCAGCGCGCCGGTAAAACCTGTGCCTTTATCGACGCTGAGCATGCGCTGGACCCAGTGTATGCCGCCAAGCTGGGGGTCAATGTCGATGATTTGCTGGTGTCGCAGCCGGATACCGGTGAGCAGGCGCTGGAAATTTGCGATATGTTGGTACGTTCAGCCGCGGTCGATGTGGTCATTGTCGACTCGGTCGCCGCCTTAACGCCGAAAGCGGAAATTGAAGGCGATATGGGCGATAGCCACATGGGTCTGCAGGCACGTCTGATGTCGCAAGCCTTGCGTAAGTTGACTGCTAATATCAAGCGCTCCAACACCCTGTGCATTTTTATCAACCAAATCCGGATGAAGATTGGCGTGATGTTCGGCAACCCGGA
The DNA here is from genome assembly GCF_030717955.1 of Alkalimonas delamerensis. Classification (NCBI taxonomy): domain Bacteria; kingdom Pseudomonadati; phylum Pseudomonadota; class Gammaproteobacteria; genus Alkalimonas; species Alkalimonas delamerensis. The sequence continues at coordinate 342,483 of NZ_JAUZVY010000003.1, forward strand.
AACCACCACCGGTGGTAATGCACTGAAGTTCTATGCTTCTGTCCGGTTGGATATCCGCCGCATTGGCTCGGTGAAAGATGGTGATGAAATCATCGGCAACGAAACCCGGGTTAAAGTGGTGAAAAACAAAGTAGCGCCGCCGTTTAAGCAAGCGGAGTTTATCATCACCTACGGCCAGGGCATCAACAAGCAGGGCGAGCTGCTGGATCTGGGCGTGCAGGAAAAACTGGTCGATAAATCCGGTGCCTGGTATGCCTATCAGGGCAATAAAGTTGGCCAGGGCAAAGCCAATGCGATGAAGTTTCTACTGGACAATCCGGCCATCGCTAATGAAATTGAAACCGAACTGCGCAACCGTCTACTGCTTAAGCCTGAAGCTTTGAAGCAAGCCGGTGCGGATGCAGCCGAGAGTCTGGCTGCCGACGACTAGCTGCGTCGAACGTTATCCCCCTTCCAGCCAGCCTTGTTGCTGGCTTTTTTGTGCGTTTGAGCTAGAGGATAGCTTACTTAATCTGTAGACGTCTATACGTTTAGAAGTTGACTTTTTGCCGTCTTTTGCGCACACTGCCAGCTATGTTCAATTGGGCGATGGAAGCGTTATGCCTATCAAAGTTGTCGATCAGTTGCCGGCTATTGGGGCCTTGTCGGCTGAAAATGTCTTTGTGATGACCGAAAGCCGGGCGGCCAGTCAGGATATCCGGCCGCAGCACATTGCCATCTTAAACCTGATGCCCAATAAAATAACCACTGAGATCCAGTTGCTGCGACTGTTGGCCAACTCACCATTGCAGGTGGATGTGGAATTGCTCAGGTTGGATGACCATGTCAGCAAGCACACGCCGGAAAGTCATTTGAACTGCTTTTACCGCTATTTCTCGCAGGTTGCAGAGCAAAAGTACGATGGGCTTATTATCACCGGCGCTCCCCTTGGGCTGGTCGACTATGAGGATGTGACTTACTGGGATCAGCTGGAAGGGATCCTGAGCTGGGCCGACAGCCACGTCACCTCCACCTTATTCTTGTGTTGGGCTGCCCATGCGGCTTTGTACCATTATTATGGCTTGCAGCGTGAGATCCGTGGCGAGAAGCTGTCCGGTGTCTACAACCAGCAGTTGGTGCAGCCTTTGTGCCCGCTGGTGCGCGGTTTTGATGATGAATTTAAAGTGCCGCATTCGCGCTATGCCCAGGTGCCCAAGCAGCGCTTTGCCCAGCACGATGATTTGCATATTCTGGCCGAGTCCGATGTCACCGGCCCCTATTTGCTGCAAAACAGCAGTGGCAGCCGGGTCTTTGTCACCGGCCACCCGGAGTACGATGTCAATACGCTGGCCGATGAGTATCAGCGTGATCTGGCCGCTGGACAAAATCCCCGGATACCCGAGCATTACTTTCCAGGCGATGATCCGGCGCAGCCACCGCTGAAGCTGTGGCAAAGCCACGCCTTTTTGTTATTCAGCAATTGGTTGAACTATTATGTCTATCAGGCCACACCCTTCGATTTGGGTGCCATTGGCCGGAAGTGAGGTATCATGAGTAAGGCTCGATTAACCCCAGCCCAACTAAGCACAGCTCTGTCACAGCGTATTATGATTCTGGATGGCGCCATGGGCACCATGATCCAGGCGCACCAGTTGCAAGAGGCCGATTACCGCGGCAGCGAGTTCATTGATTGGCCGACGGATTTAAAAGGCAACAATGATCTGCTGGTACTGACCCAGCCTGACATCATTCGCGAAATCCACCGGGAGTATCTGCTGGCTGGGGCCGATATTGTCGAAACCAACAGCTTTAATGCCACCACCATCGCCATGGCCGACTACCAGATGGAAGGCCTGTCGGCCCGCATCAATCGCGAGGCAGCCCGACTGGCGCGAGAATCCTGTGATGAAATCACGGCCCAGACACCGGAGCGGCCCCGCTATGTCGCAGGGGTGCTGGGGCCAACCAACCGCACCGCCTCGATTTCACCCGATGTCAATGATCCTGGCTTTCGCAATGTCAGCTTTGATGAATTGGTGCTGGCCTACAAAGAGTCGACCCATGCCTTGGTTGAAGGCGGAGCCGACATCATTATGCTGGAAACCATTTTTGACACCTTGAATGCCAAAGCTGCCGCCTTTGCCGTGTTGGAGGTGTTTGATGAGCTTGGTTTTGAGCTACCGGTGATGATCTCCGGCACCATCACCGATGCCTCCGGCCGAACCCTGTCGGGCCAGACCACCGAAGCTTTTTATCACTCACTGGCGCATGTCAAACCAGTCAGTTTTGGACTGAATTGCGCACTGGGGCCGGATTTACTGCGCCCTTATGTCGAGGCGCTTTCCACCGTGTCGGAAGCCTATGTCTCGGTGCATCCCAATGCCGGTTTGCCAAATGAATTTGGCGAGTATGATTTGGGCGCTGACGAAATGGCAGCAGAGATTGCCGACTGGGCCCGCCAAGGCTTCGTCAATATTGTCGGCGGTTGCTGCGGCACCACGCCAGAGCACATTGCTACCATTGCTGCCGCGGTGGCTGGCGTCACACCGCGTCAACCTAAGGCGGTTCGTCATCAGTTTCATCTGGCTGGGCTGGAAGCTTTTTCACCGGAGTGGTAATGCAACAACAAGCACGATTTATCAATGTGGGCGAGCGCACCAATGTCACCGGCTCGGCCCGTTTTAAAAAGCTGATTTTAAACGGCGACTACGAGACTGCGCTCGAAGTGGCAAAGCAGCAGGTCGAAAACGGCGCTCAGATTATCGACATCAACATGGATGAAGCCATGCTCGACAGCAAGGCTGCCATGGTGCGGTATCTGAATTTGTTGGCCGGTGAGCCCGATATTGCCCGGGTCCCCATTATGGTCGACTCCTCCAAGTGGGAGGTGATCGAAGCCGCCCTCAAATGCATTCAGGGCAAGGCCATCGTCAATTCCATTTCATTAAAAGAAGGCGAAGCGCCATTTTTAGAGCAGGCCCGTCGCATTCGGCGCTATGGTGCTGCCGCTGTGGTGATGGCCTTTGATGAAGTGGGGCAGGCCGATACCCAGGCGCGCAAAGTGGAAATTTGCCAACGTGCATACCGTTTGTTGGTCAATGAGGTTGGCTTTCCACCGGAAGACATCATCTTTGATCCCAATATTTTTGCCGTGGCGACCGGTATCGAAGAGCACAACAACTACGCGGTCGACTTTATTGAAGCCTGCCGTGACATCAAACGCCTGTGCCCTTACGCCAAAATTTCCGGCGGCGTGTCGAACATTTCCTTTTCGTTCCGAGGCAATGACCCGGTGCGTGAGGCGATGCACTCGGTATTTTTGTACCATGCCATCGCCGCCGGTATGGATATGGGCATCGTGAATGCTGGTCAGTTGGCCGTGTACGACGATATCCCACAGTTGCTACGCGAGCGGGTCGAGGATGTGATCTTAAACCGGCGTGAGGACGCTACCGAACGCTTGCTGGAGATAGCGCCGGAGTTTAAAGGCGACGGCAGCGTGGCGGAAAAGCAAGACGATGCCTGGCGCAGTCTGCCGGTGACCAAGCGGCTGGAACACGCCTTGGTCAAAGGCATTACCGATTACATTGAGCAGGATACTGAAGAAGCCCGTCAGCAGGCCGAAAAGCCACTGCACGTGATTGAAGGCCCCTTGATGGATGGCATGAATGTGGTGGGCGATCTCTTTGGTGAAGGCAAGATGTTCTTGCCTCAAGTGGTCAAATCGGCCCGGGTCATGAAAAAAGCCGTCGCTTATCTGCAGCCCTACATCGAGCAGGAAAAATCCGGTGGCAGTGCTCAGGGCAAAATTTTGCTGGCGACCGTCAAAGGCGATGTGCACGACATTGGTAAAAACATTGTTGGCGTGGTGCTGCAGTGCAACAACTTCGAAGTCATTGACCTGGGTGTAATGGTGCCTTGTGCCAAGTTGCTGCAGGTGGCCAAAGACGAGAATGTCGATGTGATTGGCTTGTCCGGATTAATCACCCCATCATTGGATGAAATGGTGCATGTGGCAAAAGAAATGCAGCGTCTAGGCTTTGAACTGCCGCTGCTGATTGGTGGCGCCACCACCTCCAAGGTGCACACTGCGGTGAAAATAGAACCGCACTACCCGCATGGTGTGGTCTATGTACCCAATGCCTCGCGCAGTGTCTCTGTGGTGCAATCGCTGATCAGTAAAATTGGCAAAGCCGAGTATCTGGCCCGCATTCAATCCGAGTATCAAACGGTGCGTGAGCAGCATCAGCGCAGCCGCCCCGGTCAACGCATGCTGAGCCTGGAGCAGGCCCGAGCCAATAAATTTTCGCTGGACTTGAGCAAAGTGGCCGCGGCACCGAAAAAGCCTGGGGTGCATCTGTGGCAGGATGTCGACTTACAGCCATTGCGTGATTACATTGACTGGACTCCCTTTTTCATGACCTGGCAGTTGTCGGGCAAGTACCCGCAAATTCTGAATCATGCCGAAGTAGGCATGGAAGCGCGGAAACTTTTTGCCGATGCCAACGCCATGCTGGATACCATGATTGCTGAGAAGCGCATTCAGGGCAAAGCGGTGTTCGGGCTCTTCCCGGCCAACAGCGAGGGCGATGACATTGTGGTCTACACCGATGAAAGCCGCACCGTTGAGCGTTGCCGCTTGCACCAGCTCCGTCAGCAATTGCAGCTGCGCAATAACATTCCCAACAGCTGTCTGAGTGATTTTATTGTGCCGGTAGGCAGTGGTGTGGCTGATTATGTGGGGGCCTTTGCCGTCAGTACGGGTTTTGGTGCCGACGAGTTCGCTGCCGAATTTGCTGCAGCGCACGATGATTACAACAGCATTTTAGTCAAAGCTCTGGCCGACCGGCTGGCAGAAGCGCTGGCCGAATACCTGCACCTGTGCATTCGTCGTGATTACTGGGGCTATGCCGCCGATGAAAACCTGGATAACGACCAGCTGATTCGTGAGCTCTATCAGGGGATCCGGCCCGCACCCGGTTATCCGGCTTGTCCTGAGCATACTGAGAAAGGCACCCTGTGGCAGTTGCTGGATGTGGAAGCGCAAACCGGCATGCAGCTGACGGAAAGTTTCGCGATGTGGCCTGGCGCCGCAGTCAGTGGCTGGTATCTGGCGCATCCAGATAGCAAATACTTTGCCGTCAGTAAAATTGGCCGCGATCAGCTGGCGGATTATGCTGCCCGTAAAGGCTGGTCTGAGCAAGAAGCGGAATGCTGGCTTGCACCCAATCTGAATGATTAGGGCGTGTTAACCTTTGCTGTTTGCTTTTAGAGCTGCTTGGCTGGTATCTATATAAGGCAAAGGTTGTAAGGTCAACATGCCCTAGTGTATAGCAGCCGGCTCTGGCAGTGGCAGGGTCGGCAAGTAGCGCGCCCGGATCTGCTGCAACCGGCCCTGCTGATACAGTCGTTGCCAGGCCTCATCCAGCTGGATTGCCTGAGCCTCAGCAATACTTTGTCGACTAATGCCAAAATAGACCGGGTTTTGATACACCACCAGCAGCTGCTGGTATTGGTTGTGTTGCACCTGACCGCTCTGCTGCCAGTGATAGAGGGTGGTTTGGTCTTCCAGCACCGCATCGACCCGGCCACTTTCCAACAAAGCCAGTTTGTCTTCATGGCTGCGGATTTCCACCAGAGTCGGGCCAAAGCCGTCCTGTTCAATCAGCTGCTGGAAAGCCTCGCCGTAGTAAGCACCATTTAAAATCGCAATGATGCGCTCTTTCGGCCACTCGGCTAATTCTGTAAGACTTTCAAGCTTTGGCAGCTTTGCGGCATCGCCGATAAGAATAACCGTTTCAATATGGTGAGGTCCGATAAAGCGAAAGTCGGCATGCCGTGCTTCGGAAAAAGATAGGTGACTCAGTATGTCCAACTGGCCTTGAGCCAGCAACTGCAATGATCGCCGCCAGGGCGACTGCAAAATGGTCAGCTCGCAGCCAACCTCTGTAGCCAGGGATCGCGCCAGATCAATGGACAAGCCCTGCCAGCCTTGTTCACCCGGGTTTAAATGGGGCGGGAAGTAACTATCAGCCCCCATTCGCAGGGTGCAACTGTAAGCCGGCATGGCAGCCAGCCAAAACAGCAGGGAAATCAAGAATAATCTTGGCACGAAGTGGCTTTCCTCAAAGCTGCCGTTGCGTTGTATTAAAGATACGTCGCAATGTTGTGAAATACAATTTCAGACTATACTTAAAAAACCAAAACATCATGAGCTTTGACCATGCGCTTTCTGCTCGGTTTTATCTTGCTGTTGGTGAGTATAAGTCTGTCTGCTGAACGTACCCTGACTATTCTGGTAGGAATGGATAAACCGCCTTACATTCAATTGCAGGACGGCACCGGTTTTGAGCTGGAGCTATTGCGTGAAGTCAGTCGTAAAATGGGCTATGAAGCGGTTTATTTGCACGTGCCCAATGCCCGTATTCGCTATTTGCTTGAGCAGGGGCATGGCGATGTCGCGACCTTGCAGCGGCCTTCCGGCGAGCCGAGCACGCTGTATTACAGCCAGCCCTATGTGCGCTATCAAAATGCGGTCATCAGCTTGCGTGAGCGTGAACTGGTGATTCAGCATCCTCAGGATATGCAGCCTTTACGGGTTACTGCCTTTCAAAATGCCCATTTTGTGTTGGGGCCGGATTTTCAGAGCATGGCACAAAGCTCCAGCCGCTACCAGGAGACCACCAACCAACAAACTCAGGTCAGCCTATTGCTGGCCGGGCGGATCGATGCCGCTGTGATGGACATCAATATTTTCCACTATTTTCGGCGTGTCAGTGGGGACAATCAACCTATTCAGCTGCATACCATTTTCCCGCCCAGTGATTACCGGGCTGTTTTTCGTGAGCAGTCGTTGCAACAAGCCTTTGATCGCGCCATGCATGCTTTTATGACATCGCCGGACTACTCTCGTTTGCAACTGGAGTTCTTTGGCTCCGTCAATCAGTATCAACTGGCCCCTTTAAGCACGGAATAACACTGGTTTTTTCCGGCTGACTCCTGACGGCACAGGCTTTTTCCAGTATCATAGCCGCCATGTCCAAGCCGTGCTATCCGGTAGTTTGTTGCGAGGTTGCTGTGCACTCTGTGTTTGAATTGATTCGTCGTCGCCCGGTCCTGTCAGCTGTGTATTGGGTAAAAGATGCCTGGCAATTGTTTGCGCAAGCACCCTGGCTCTGGATCCAACTGACTTCCTTTGCTTTGTTGCTGAATCTGGTGGGTCGGTTCAATTCTTTATTGCTTATTCTGGCAATCTTTTTAAATCCTTTTATCACGGCTGGCTTTTACAAGGTGGTGGTAGCGATTCAGCGGCAGGAAGCAGCCTCCTTTGCGCTGCTGTTTAAGCCGCTGCAACAGCCAGAATACCGACCTTTGTTTTTACGTCTGGCGGGCTTAAATTTTCTGCTGGCGATTCCGCTCAGCCTTTTTTATGAGTTTTTGGTGCAGCAGGTAGAGGCGGAAACGGTGCAGTTTAGCTTGGTCTTCTTGTTTGTGTTTTGTACCGCCATCGTCTGGATGATGTTCAGCTATGCGGTGGCGATTGTGTATTTTTTAGCAGAAAAGCGTTTGCTGTCTGCTTTGATGGCCAGCCTGGTTGCTTGTTGGCGTAATTTAGTGCCATTGATATTGTTTGGCATCATTGCTCTGGCGCTGAGTCTTGCTACGGTACCAACCTTTCTCCTGGGGATGATTCTGGTCATGCCACTGCTTCGCATAGCTTTCTTTTTGTCCTTTGAAGACATATTTTCCTTTGATCCCAAACAAGGTCGGGGCCAGGATTCGGAGCCTCCGGCAGCAGACGATGTGCTGGAAGTCTGAGTGATGGACTTCTCCGGGCTAAAAAAAGCAGCGCTGCAGTTGCTGTCGCGGCGTGAGTACAGCGCTCAGCAATTGCAGCAACGTTTGCAAGCCCGTACAGAGGATGACCAACTGGTCCAGCAAGTGATATCATGGTGTCAGGCAGAAAATTATCAGAGCGATAGCCGTTTTGTCGATATGCTGCTGCGCTCTCGGCTGGGCAAAGGCTATGGCCCTAAGATGATCCAGCAAGAGTGCCGCCAGCACGGTGTCGACCTGGCCCTGTTGCAACAGCAGCTGACAGAGCAGGCCCCGGATTGGGCCGCACTGGCCGCTGCCTGTTACCAGAAAAAATACGGCGATACCGCCATCACGACACCGAAAGAGCGGGCAAAACGATTGCGTTATTTGCAGCAACGTGGTTTTTACCCGGAAGATTGCAAGGCTGCGCTCCCCAATGACAGAAGTTAGGAAATCATCATGAGCATGACATCATCCGCTATACGAAGTGCTTTTCTGGATTACTTTGCCAGCAAAGGTCACCAGATTGTACCAAGCGCCTCCCTGATCCCTGGCAATGATGCCACCTTGTTGTTTACCAATGCCGGAATGGTGCCTTTTAAAGATGTTTTCTTAGGACAGGATCCGCGCTCTTACAGCCGGGCGACTTCAGCACAGCGCTGTGTCCGGGCCGGTGGCAAACACAATGATTTGGAAAATGTCGGTTACACCGCCCGTCATCACACTTTCTTTGAGATGCTGGGCAACTTTAGTTTTGGCGATTATTTTAAGCAAGAAGCCATTGCTTATGCCTGGGAGTTTCTGACCAAAGAGCTGAAATTACCAGCAGAGAAGCTGTTGGTTACGGTGTATGCCAGCGATGATGAAGCCTTTAACATCTGGACGCAGCAGATAGGTGTGCCGGCAGAAAAAGTGATCCGCATCGGCGATAATAAAGGGGCGCCCTATGCATCGGATAACTTCTGGGCCATGGGCGATACCGGACCTTGTGGCCCTTGTACCGAAGTGTTTTACGATCACGGCGAGCACATCTGGGGCGGGCCTCCGGGCAGCCCGGAAGAAGACGGTGACCGTTTTATTGAGATCTGGAACATTGTCTTTATGCAATTTAACCGCCACGCCGATGGCCGGATGGAGCCTTTGCCAAAACCGAGCGTCGATACCGGCATGGGGCTGGAGCGGATCGCGGCTATTTTGCAAGGGGTGCACAGCAACTACGAGATTGATATCTTTCAGGCTCTGATCAAAGCGGCTGCCGAAGCAACCGGAACGCAGGATTTAACCAACAAATCGCTGCGGGTTATCGCCGATCACATCCGCAGCTGTGCTTTTTTGATGGTGGATGGTGTGCAACCGTCCAATGAAGGCCGGGGCTATGTGCTGCGCCGCATTATTCGCCGCGCCGTTCGCCATGGCCATCAACTGGGCGCAGAAGGGGCCTTTTTCCATCAGCTGGTTGCGGCCTTGGTGGCACAAATGGGCGAGGCCTACCCGGAGCTGGCGGCCAAGCAGGCGGTGATTGAAAAACTGCTGAAAATTGAAGAAGAACAATTTGGCAAAACCTTGCAGCGGGGCTTGAGTATGCTGCAAGAAGCGCTGCAGCAGTTAGAAGGCAAGGTACTACCAGGTGACCTGGCGTTTAAACTGTACGACACCTATGGTTTTCCGGTGGATTTGACCAACGATGTGGCGCGGGAGCAGGGCTTCAGTGTCGATCAGGCAGGCTTTGAAGCCGAAATGGCGCAGCAGCGTCAGCGTGCCCAGCAGGCCAGCCAGTTTGGTGTCGACTACAATGCCCAGCTGAGCAGCAGCCAGATTACTGACTTTACCGGCTACGAGCAGCAGCATGGCAACGCCAGAGTGCTGGAAATCTTGCGTGATGGTGAGCCGTGCCAGCAACTGGCCGATGGCGACGAAGCTTTGATCGTGCTGGATCAAACGCCTTTTTATGCCGAGTCGGGTGGTCAGATTGGCGATACCGGCACCCTGACCACGGCCGATGGCAGCATCTTTACCGTGACCGACACCATCAAGTTGGGCAAGGCGCATGCGCACAAAGGGAAGCTTGCCGGTCAGCTCGAAGTTGGAGCGACTGTGATGGCGCAAATTGATGACGAGCGTCGTCAGGCCATCCGGCAAAACCATTCGGCGACCCATCTGGTGCATGCTGCTCTGCGTGCGGTTTTGGGTGAGCATGTAACGCAAAAAGGTTCTCTGGTTGGCCCAGAGCGTTTCCGTTTTGACTTCTCTCACTACGAAGGCATCTCGGTTGAGCAATTGCAGGCGGTCGAGCAACTGGTCAATCAGCACATTCAGGCCAATCACCCGGTGCAAACCGAGTTAATGAGCCTGGAGGCAGCCAAAGCCGCTGGTGCTATGGCGCTCTTTGGTGAGAAGTACGACGACGATGTTCGGGTGCTGACCATGAGCCCCTTCTCCGTTGAGCTTTGCGGTGGCACCCATGTGCAGCGTACCGGCGATATTGGTCTCTTTAAAATTGTCTCCGAGGGGGGTATTGCAGCTGGTGTTCGCCGTATTGAGGCCGTCACCGGCTTGCAGGCGCTCCGTTGGCTCCATCAATTGGAAAGCCAGGCGCATCAGGTCGCCAGTGCCCTGAAAGGCGATCTGTTCAGCATTGCTGAGCGGGTATTGCAGAGTCAGGAGCGCAGCAAACAGCTGGAAAAAGAGCGGGATCAGTTAAAGCAAAAGCTGGCCAGTCAAGCAGGGGCCTCTTTATTGGAACAGGTGCAACTGATAGCCGGCAGCAAAGTGCTGGTGACCGAGTTACCGCAGGTCGAGCCAAAAGCCTTGCGTCCTATGCTGGATGAGCTCAAGCAAAAGCTCGGCTCTGGCATTTTACTGCTGGCAACCGTCAATGACGGCAAAATCAGCTTGATTGCCGGTGTGACACAAGACTTGACCCAGAAAGTGCATGCCGGCAAGTTGGTCGGCTGGGCGGCGCAGCAGCTGGGCGGAAAAGGTGGTGGCCGGCCGGACATGGCGCAGGCTGGAGGCACCGATACGGCGGCTCTTGCCGAGGTGTTGCAGCAAAGCTTGCATCAGATTGAGCAGCAACTGTCGGCCTGATACTGATCCGACACAGCCAGTTTGTGGTATTTATACCCACTGGCTGTTGTTTTTTGCATCATCCTCGCAGCATCTTTGCTACACTGAGTCCGAGGATTCTTGGTGATGCGCAACAACCAGAAAGCTTTTCAGCAGGAAAACAGTTTGCTTGCTTTTCTTTCGGTAAGCAGCTGAGTTATGATAAGTGACTTTTTCAGGATGCCAGCCTTATAACTGGACCGAAAACAAGGAAATAGGAGCAAACGAATGCTAATTCTTACTCGACGGGTTGGTGAAACCTTAATGATTGGTGATGAAGTCACCGTCACTGTGTTGGGCGTCAAAGGAAATCAGGTACGAATTGGTGTCAATGCACCGAAAGAAGTATCTGTACACCGTGAAGAAATCTACATGCGGATCCAGGCAGAAAAGTCCCCGGACGAGGAAGGCAACGCCTAGAGCCAGCACCTTGCCATGGTGAAACGACCCGATTTGGTGTTCATTTTGGCAGATTGTTTAAAAGGTCGGCAAACAAGCCTGCCCCACCGAAAAATAGTTTGACTTATTTTCCTGAGACTTTAATATACACGCCGCAACACAGCGCGGAGAAATGGCCGAGTGGCTGAAGGCGCACCCCTGCTAAGGGTGTATAGGGGAAACTCTATCGAGGGTTCGAATCCCTCTTTCTCCGCCATTTTTTATTGAATTGGACGCGTAGCTCAGCTGGATAGAGTACTCGGCTACGAACCGAGCGGTCGGAGGTTCGAATCCTCCCGCGTCCGCCATTCAATAAAAACTGTGTGCAAAACGATTTAAGGACGCGTAGCTCAGCTGGATAGAGTACTCGGCTACGAACCGAGCGGTCGGAGGTTCGAATCCTCCCGCGTCCGCCATATCCGAAGAAACCCGCTTAGGTGAAAGCCTAAGTGGGTTTTGTCGTTTAAGCGCTATGCTGCATTAGCGGGAGGGTGAGAAGCTCCGTAGGTTCGACTGATTTGCCGGGAGCAAATCAGGACAGCTTCAGCTGGCCTTTGATTTGCATCCTCTTTGGAGCCATGCTATTAGATCCTTCCAAGCCCAAGGATTTTTTTTGCTATGGTGAGCCCCGATTACCAATTGCTGGACGATGGAGCGCTGCAACAGCCTGACAGCGACTCCGAATTGGTGCTCTGCCGCTATTGCGATCTGTTGCAACAGCTGCCTGAGCTGCAGCCTGGCCAGGAAGCGCATTGCAGCCAGTGTGGCCATCAACTCGACAGTCGTCATCCCCAGCCGATTCTACGACCGGTTCTCTTTGCCAGCAGTGCCCTTTTTATGCTGGTGTTGACCAACCTGTTTCCTTTTATCAGCATGCGGGCGGCAGGAACGCAGCAGCAAATGAGTTTTCTGGACACCTCATCGGTGCTTTTTGCCGTGCATCATCCGGCTCTGGCGGTGCTGGTGTGGCTGTTTATCCAGGCGATCCCGGCATTTTGTATGCTGGCGGTTATTTACCTGAAGCTTGGCATGATCTGGCGACTGCCTGCCCGGATGTGGATGGCTCGCGTGCTCTTTATGCTAAAGCCCTGGAGCATGGTGGATATCTTCTTAATTGGTTTGTTGGTGAGCTTTGTCAAGCTGGCCAGTCATGGGGATTTGGCGCTGGGACTGAGCTTTTGGGCTTTTTGTCTATTTTGCCTGTTGCACCTGCGAACTTTTCAGGTGATCGATCGCCGTGAAATGTGGGCCCGCATTGCGCCGAATCCTAAGCCTTTGTTGCAGGCAACCCCCGGCTTATCAGGAAAATCGCAGCAATTGAAAGTCTGTGGTTGTTGCACAGCTCTGGTTCCCTGGAGCCAAAAGCAGTGCAGTCGTTGCGGCGATCGGGTGCATGGCCGTTTACCATCCAGCATTCAGAAAACACTGGCATTGACTAGCACGGCAGCTATTCTTTATCTACCGGCCAACATTTATCCCATTATGATCACGGTGTCGATGGGCCAGGAAACCCACTCAACCATCGTCAGTGGCATCCGGTTACTCTGGCAGGACGGTGCTTATCCGGTAGCTGTGATCATTGCCCTGGCCAGTGTGGTGATTCCGGTGGTCAAAATCCTGGTGCTGTATTGGCTCTGTTTCCTGGTGATGCAAGGGCAAAGCTTACGCCAGAGAGGGTCGACATTGGTGTTTCGTTGGGTCGACTGGATCGGGCGCTGGTCGATGGTTGATGTGCTGGTGGTTGCTATTCTGGCCGCTTTGGTGCGGTTTGAGTTGTTAATGAGCGTCTACCCGGGGCCCGCTGCTTTTACTTTTGCCGCTGTGGTGATTATCACCATGTTGGCTGCCTTGAGTTTTGATCCCCGTTTACTCTGGGATGCAACCCTCAACAAACCGTCTTCAGACCCAAGCAAACACAACCAGGACAGTCCTTTGATGGAGCAACAAACGTGACAACAGAGCAATGGCGCCAGGCCAGCATTCAACCGATTAAGCAGTGGTCGCCCATTTGGATCGTGCCTTTGGCTGCCATTGGTATCGGCATCTGGATGCTGTACTACAGTTATCAGAATCAGGGACCGACCGTTATCCTGATTGCTCCTCATGCGGAGGGCATTGTTGCCGGCAAAACCCAGGTGAAAAGTCGCAGTGTCGATGTCGGCCAGGTGGTGCGCGTTGATTTAACGCCGGATCTGAAACAAGTTGAAATCCAGGTGCGAATGCGGCCGGATACCGAGCCTTTGCTCAATGCCGAGTCGCAGTTTTGGGTGGTGCGGCCTCAAGTCAGCCGCTCGGGTATTACCGGTTTGAATACCTTGCTCTCCGGCGCTTACATTGAGTTGCTGCCGGGCGAGTCCGGCCAACAGGTGTTGCACCATAACCTGCTGGATACGCCGCCGGTGGCCTCGGCAGAGGCCGCTGGAATTCGCATCCGGTTACGGACTGAAGATACCGGTGTTCTCTCGGTCGGGGATCCGGTGTTGTATCGCGGTTACGAGGTCGGTACCGTTGAGCAAAGTCTGTTTGATATGGATGAACGGCAAATGCTGTATCAGCTGTTTATTCGAGCGCCTTACGATCGGCTGGTTACCGAAAACGTCCGTTTTTGGCAGGCCAGTGGGGTCAGTTTTGAGTTAACACCCGATGGCGTTAGGGTGGAGTTGGCCTCCATTGCCAGTTTGATCAGTGGTGGCGTCAGTTTTGAAGTGCTGGAGGGCTGGCCGGCTGGCGAGCGGGTGGCATCGGACACCGAGTTTGCACTTTTCCCGAATAAAAGCAGCATTCACGAAGGGATGTACAGCCAGTTTGTTGAGTACGTACTGTTCTTTGAGGAGTCAGTGCGGGGGTTAAAACCCGGTGCCCCGGTGGAGTATCGGGGAGTCCGCGTTGGCACTGTGGTCAGCGTGCCTTTCTTCTTTTCGATGGGACATCCGCTGCAAACATCGCTGGATCAAGGCGTGCCGGTCCTGGTACGGGTAGAGACCGGCCGGCTGGCCGACAACATCAGCATTGAGCAAGTGCAACAGCAGCTGCAACAAGGTGCCGAGCAGGGGCTAAGAGCTATCTTAAAGACCAGCAGCTTACTAACCGGCGGCCTCTACATCGATCTTGATATGGTCGAGGAGCCAGAAGCCCCCTGGCAAGCAACCGAGTACGCTGGTTACCGGGTCTTGCCAACGGCCCGGGGCGGTCTTAGCAATATTGAGCAAAAAGTGCTGATGGCGCTGGAAAAAATGATTCAGCTGCCGGTAGAGCCTTTGCTGGAAGAGGGCACCCAAACGCTGGCACAGGCAACAGCAGTGATGGCTGAGATGGAACAGGTTATGCGCCAGCTGGAAGGTTATTTGGGCCAGCCCGCGCTGCAGCAGGTTCCTGATCAACTCAATGACAGTTTGCAGCAGCTGCAGCTGGTGCTGCAGTCGCTGGGGCCAGAGTCGGAAGCTCAGCAGCGTCTGACCAGCAATTTGCAGCAATTTGAACAGCTGCAGCGTGATTTGCAACCCTTGCTGCAGACGCTGAATCAGCGCAGCAATGCACTTATTTTCCAGGCCAAACCATCGGCCGATCCTGAACCAAGGAAAGCCAGACCATGAGAGTTCTGTTATTGAGCTGTTTTTTGCTATTGATCATGGCGTGTTCGCAGCCAGGGGTGCAGATTCGTTATTATCAGCTCCCTTATCCGGAGGGGATACCGGCAGCTACGGCGCAGTTTGCCCCTGAACAGGTACTGGTGCTGCATGGGATTCAACTGGCACCTTTTTTAAAACAACGCGGCATTGTGTATCAAAACAGCGCCACCGAGCTGACGGTCGCCCGACAGCACCTGTGGGCGGACGATTTGGCCAGTCAGTTGGAGCGTCAATTGCGGTTGCAGTTGGCCGTGTCGGCGCCAGAGTGGCAGTTGTCACCAGCTCCGGATAAGCATGGCGTCCAATTGCAGATCCGGGTGGATAGACTGGTTGGCTTGCCGGATGGTCACGCTCTTTTGAGCGGGGATTACCGCTTGTCCGATGGGCAGCGCAGTCAGCAACACAGTTTTGTGATTCGCCGTCCATTGCAGGATGATGGTTATCCGGCACTGGTCGAAGCGATGGCAGCCAGTTGGCAGCAACTCAATCAGCAAGTGGCTGAGCAGCTGAAGCTTTGGGTAAAAAATGACTAAAAATGACAGAAATCTGCTTACTTTTGCATTTTGCTGGTTTAGAATGGCTTTGGATGTCTGGACGTAAAAGTGTTTATACGTTTGTGGATTCATGCTATCTATAGCAGTTATCACAGAGCTGAATTGTCGCTTTGGGGCAGAATCCGCATAATGCATGCAATGCCAAAGTGAACGCATATGATGTTATGCAAATGAATCTGTTGTGGTTTTAGGGCCATTTCTGGCGCTGGAGCGGTACAGTGAAAGGGGGAATTATGTCGGTCAATCAGATGCTGCAACAAGCGGCCGAGCTTATGGCTATTGGGATGGCAACGGTCTTTGTTTTTTTGACGCTGTTGGTCATCATTATCCAATTGATGAGCTTGAGTGTACGTCGATTCTTCCCCAGCAAAAAAAATAGCCCAACCACGGTCGAGCTGGTGGAGTCGGATGCCATCTCACCCAAAGTGGTCGCCGCCATTACGGCTGCTGTTCATCAACACCGGCAGCAACAATTATAAAAGAGGACGGTTATGAGTAAGCCATTGTTATTGACTGAGCTGGTACTGCGTGATGCCCATCAATCGCTGCTGGCCACCCGGATGCGTCTGGAAGATATGTTGCCGATTGCAGAAAAGCTGGACAAAGTGGGCTACTGGTCGATGGAATCCTGGGGTGGTGCAACCTTCGATGCCTGCATTCGTTACCTGGGCGAAGATCCCTGGCACCGCATTCGGGCCTTGAAAAAAGCCATGCCCAACACCAAACAGCAAATGCTGCTGCGTGGCCAGAACCTGCTCGGCTACCGGCATTATGCCGATGATGTGGTCGAAGCCTTCGTCGATAGGGCGGTCGAGAACGGGGTGGATGTGTTCCGCATTTTCGATGCGATGAACGACATCCGCAACTTGCAAACGGCCATTCAGGCCGCCGTCAAAGCCGATGCTCATGCCCAGGGTACCATGTCGTACACGGTTAGCCCGGTGCATACCATTGATATGTGGGTGGATATGGCCATTCAGCTGGAAGACATGGGCTGTCACTCCATTTGCATCAAAGACATGGCGGGTTTGCTCAAGCCTTACGTGGCCGAAGAGCTGATTACCCGCATCAAAGAGGCGGTCAAAATTCCACTGGCGATGCAGTGCCATGCTACCACCGGGCTCAGTACCGCTACCTACCAAAAAGCTATTGATGCCGGCATTGATATGCTGGATACCGCCATCTCTTCAATGAGCATGACCTATGGCCACAGCGCTACCGAAACCATGGTGGCCATTACCGAAGACACCGAGCGTGATACCGGGCTGGATTTAACCTTGTTGGCAGAAATCGCGGCTTACTTCCGTGAAGTACGGAAGAAATACGCCAAGTTCGAAGGCTCCCTAAAAGGGGTGGATGCCCGGATCCTGCTGGCACAGGTCCCTGGAGGCATGCTGACCAATATGGAAAGCCAGCTGAAAGAACAAGATGCGCTGGACAAGCTGGATTCGGTCCTGAAAGAAATTCCTAAAGTGCGGGAAGACCTGGGCTTTATTCCTCTGGTTACCCCAACCTCGCAAATTGTTGGCACTCAGGCGGTGTTGAATGTGCTGACCGGTGAGCGTTACAAAACCATCACCAAAGAAACCGCCGGAGTGCTGAAGGGCGAGTACGGCGCTACCCCGGCCGAGGTGGATGAAGCCTTGCAACAGCGGGTGCTCGATGGCAATGAAGCCATTCGTTGCCGACCTGCTGACTTGCTTGAGCCGGAAATGGACAAATTGGGCAAAGAGCTGGACGAGATTGCGAAAAAAGAGGCCATTAGCCTGGCCGAGCACAAAATTGACGATGTGCTGACCTACGCGCTCTTCCCGCAAGTGGGCCTGAAGTTTTTGAAAAACCGCAACAACCCGGCTGCGTTTGAGCCTGTCCCTGAAGCTCCTGGCGAAACCGGAGCAGCCAGCGCTGCACCTGTCGCTCAGGTTGGCGGTGTCGCGGCCTACAGCGTGCGGGTGGATGGCAAGGTCTACGAGGTTGAAGTGGCCCCGAGCGGCGAATTGAGCAGCATTAAACCTGTAGTGGAAGAAAACATCCCCGGCCGGGCTTCGGTGACTGGCAGCGGCACTTTGACGGCGCCTTTGGCTGGCAACATCTGGAAGGTGGCGACCAAAGAGGGCGCTCAGGTGAAGAAAGGCGATGTGGTGATCATTATGGAAGCGATGAAAATGGAAACCGAAGTGCGTGCTGCCGTCGATGGTAGCATTCAGAAAATCCATGTCAGCGCCGGTGATGCGGTCAGCAATGGCGATGTGTTGATCACCTACGCCTGAGGAATGCCTTAATGGATGCTTTTCAAACCTTGTTGCAATCGACCGGGGTGCTGAACTTTACCGCCGGTCAAGTCGTGATGCTGCTGGTGGGTATCGGCCTGCTGTACCTGGCCATTGCGAAGAACTTTGAGCCCCTGCTGTTGCTGCCGATAGGTTTTGGCGCTGTGCTGACCAATGTCCCCTTGGCAGGCATGGGCGAAGTCGGTGGCTTTTTGCACATGTTTTACGACATTGGGGTTGGTACCGGCTTGTTTCCGCTTTTGATCTTCTTAGGCGTTGGTGCCATGACGGATTTTGGTGCTTTGATTGCCTATCCGCGGATGCTGTTTTTGGGCGCTGCTGCGCAGTTTGGTATTTTTGCGACCTTACTGGGCGCCATTGCACTGAACTGGGTACCCGGCATGAGCTTCACCTTTCAAGAAGCGGCCGCCATCGCCATTATCGGTGGTGCCGATGGCCCGACCGCCATTTTCCTGGCCTCGCAACTGGCACCTGAGTTACTGGGGGCCATAGCGGTTGCGGCTTATTCCTACATGGCGCTGGTACCGATGATCCAGCCGCCCATTATGAAAGCCCTGACCAGCAAAAAAGAGCGCGAAATTCAGATGACGCAGCTGCGTACCGTCAGCAAAAAAGAAAAGATCATGTTCCCACTGATTTTGCTGATGCTGACCATCCTGTTTCTGCCAACAGCTGCCCCGCTGATCGGGATGCTGTGTCTTGGCAATTTAATGCGTGAAGCCGGTGTGGTGGATCGCTTGAGCAAAACGGCGCAAAACGAGCTGATCAACATCGTCACCATTTTCCTGGGGCTGGCGGTAGGTTCCAGGTTAAGTGCCGAGCACTTTTTGACTGCGCAAACCCTGGGCATTCTGATCCTGGGCTTGGTGGCTTTTGCCATTGGCACCGGCTCTGGGGTGATCATGGCGAAAATCATGAACAAGCTGTCGAAACAGCCGATCAACCCTTTGGTGGGCGCTGCTGGCGTCTCTGCCGTTCCGATGGCCGCCCGGGTGGTGAATAAAGTTGGTTTGCAAGCCAACCCGCATAACTTCCTGCTGATGCATGCGATGGGGCCTAATGTGGCCGGGGTAATTGGTTCAGCGGTTGCTGCGGGTATTTTGCTGGCCCTGGTGGGCTAGGCAGTCAAACTATCGAACTCAATCAGCAATACTTAAGTACGTTAAGGCCTGTATTCAATACCAAGCACACAGGCCTTGCGTGCTCCGGTCACTGCCGGCACATTGCCAGGCCTTTGCTGGTCAAAAGCCTGCGCCAGCCAGGCAAAAGCCATGGCTTCTACCCAGTCGGGGTCTAGCCCTTCACTGCTACTGCTCTTCACTTTTGCCGGCGTTAGCAGTTGCTGCAAATCTGCCATCAACACCGGGTGATGGACACCACCACCACAGACAAATACCTCGCTAAGGTTAGGTAATTGCAGCTCGTTAGCAATGCTAAGCGCGGTAAAGCGGCATAAGGTGCGCTGCACATCGGCAGGAGCTTCCTGGCCGGTCAGTTGTTGCTGCAACCAAGGCAGATGAAAGTATTCGCGCCCGGTGCTTTTTGGGCCGCGCTGCTGAAAAAAGGGATCGCTCAGCAACTGCTGCAATAGCCTGGGCAGCAGCTTACCTTCTGCGCTAAAAACACCGTCTTTGTCGTAGGGCTGTTGGCGATGAAGTGACACCCAATCATCCATCAGGCAATTGCCAGGGCCGGTATCATAGCCAGTGATGCTGCCATTGGCATGCAGCAAACTGATATTGGCAATGCCGCCAATATTTACGACCGCACGGTTTTGGCCCGCCCTGGCAAAAAACGCCTGATGAAAAGCTGGTACCAAAGGGGCTCCCTGACCACCATAGGCCATGTCTTTACGGCGAAAATCGGCAATCACCCGGATACCCGTTAGCGCTGCCAACAGATGCATATTTCCAAGCTGCATGGTAAAAGGCTGGGCCTGACTGGGGCGATGCCGAATGGTCTGGCCATGGCAGCCTACAGCGCTGATTAACTCTGGTTGGTAATTGGCATGCTGCAGTAATTGCTTGACACCAGCGGCGTAGCACTCGGTCAGTTGATACTCAACCGGGCCTATGCGCTCAACTTCATTGTCGCCGGGTTCGGCCAGAGAGCGCAGCTCCCGTTGCAGGCTGGCTGGAAAGGGAAGCAGGCAACGACTCAGTAAGTTGGGCTTGCTCGTAAAGTCTGCCAGCACCAGATCAATGCCATCCAGGCTGGTGCCGGACATAATGCCAATGTAGAGTTGTGGCAGCACTTATGGTACCGCCACCAGCAGTTGTTGCTGTTGGTTTTGCAGTTCAGCCAGCACTTCAGTGGCCTGGGCAATAAAGTTCGTTTTATCGGCTCCGGTCAGTGCCTGTGCTTGCGGCAGTTGGACTGTCCGTGGGTTACGATGCACGCCATTGACCACAAACTCGTAATGCAAGTGTGGCCCGGTGACCCGACCGGTAGCACCCAGACGGCCAATCACCTGGCCCTGACGGACCCGGTCGCCAACCCGGACCTGACGGCGCGATAAGTGCAGGTACTTGGTGACGATGTTGTTGCCATGTTGAATAAAGACATAGTTGCCGTTCAGATTGTTATAAGTGGATGCGGTGACCCGTCCATCGCCGGTCGCCATAATAGGAGTTCCGACGGGCGCCACGTAGTCGATGCCGTTGTGGGCCGCAACCCGCCCGGTGACCGGGTGCAGCCGTCGTGGGTTAAAGTTGGAACTGATACGGGTAAACTCGACGGGCGCCCTCAAAAATGCCTGACGCATGCTGGTGCCATCTGGCTTGTAGTAATGGCCATCGCTATGGCGAACGGCCTGAATCAACCGCCCCTGATTGGTGAATTGGGCGGCCAGTATCTTGCCATTGCCGATGAACTCGTCGCCATTGTAATTGCGCTCAAACAAAACGGTAAAGCTATCACCGGCTCGGATATCGAGGGCAAAGTCGATGTCCCAGCCAAAGATGCTGGCTAGGGCCATTATCTGGTTGTTGCTAAGACCGGCATCCAGGCCTGCGTGCCAGAAACTGGAGCGGATGGTGGCCGCGGCATACTGGGTCCGCGTTTCAAGCTCCAGTTGCTCGCGTACCGCCTGAAAACGGCCTTCGTCATCACGAATTACCCGCAAGGACTCCAGCCGACTTATGGCGTAGTGAAGCTGCTGCAACTGACCCTCGTCATCCAGGCCAAACTCCAGCGTTTCCCCCGGAAACAGCCGGGTCAGGGTGCGGGTGCTGTCGCCAAGTGCCAGAATGGCCAGCATGGTTTGTTGGCTGACATTGGCCCGGCGAAATAAATTGGAAAGCGCATCGCCTCGTTGCACTGTCATGCTCTGCCAGTGCAGCGGATCGGCCGCCTGTTCGGGCTCTTCAGGCAAGACCTCGGTCTCCATTGCAACATCAACCGGTTCGACAGTGGGCGGTGCGAGAACTTCGGTATGAATGCTTTCGGATGGCACTTCGGTGAGCAGATCCGAGGCGGACAGCTGTTCTGTGCTGTGGTCGGGGGTAGTGGGCAGCCAGATCACCCAGACCGACAGGATCAACAAACCGAGGATCAGCAGGCGATGAGGAACAGGAAGGCGAGACACCAGTCTTTGCATGGGGTTTGATCGAATTACTGCCTAAATGAGCAGCATAGCGTTTTTTTTTCACCGATGCCAGTAGCGTGCAATTTGCAACCGTGCTGGCATCAGTTAGAATGGCCGGTTCTGATTGCACCCTAATTTTTTGGAGACCACCATGACCAACTGGGAGCAGGCGTTTGCAGAGTTAAAACGCGGCTGCGAAGAGATTTTGCTGGAAGAAGAGCTGATTGCCAAACTCAAAGAAGGCAAGCCACTGACGATAAAAGCCGGTTTTGATCCGACGGCGCCAGATTTGCATCTGGGGCACACCGTGCTTATCAACAAGTTGCGCACCTTCCAGCAGTATGGGCATGAGGTGATTTTCCTGATCGGTGACTTTACCGGCATGATTGGCGATCCCAGCGGCAAAAACGTCACCCGTAAGCCTCTGAGCCGCGAGGATGTGCTGGCCAACGCTGAAACCTACAAAGAGCAGGTGTTTAAAATTCTGGACCCGGCCAAGACCCGCATTGCCTTTAATTCGGAGTGGATGGGTGAGCTGGGGGCGGCTGGTTTAATTCGGCTGGCATCGCAACAAACGGTGGCGCGGATGCTGGAGCGGGATGACTTTAAAAAGCGCTTCGCCAACAATCAATCCATTGCCATTCATGAGTTTTTGTACCCGCTGGTGCAGGGCTGGGATTCGGTTGCACTTAAAGCCGATGTCGAAATGGGCGGAACCGATCAGCGCTTTAACCTGCTGATGGGGCGTGAGCTGCAAAAAGAAGCGGGTCAGCGGCCTCAAACTGTGATGATGGTGCCTTTGCTGGAAGGACTGGATGGCGTGCAGAAGATGTCCAAGTCGTTGGGCAACTACGTCGGCATCACCGATGCACCCAATGAGATGTTTGGCAAAATCATGTCAATTTCCGACGATTTGATGTGGCGCTACTTCGAGCTGCTGAGCTTCCGACCGCTGAGCGACATCGATGCGCTGAAGCAACGTATTGCTGACGGGGGCAACCCCCGGGATGTGAAGATTGAGCTGGCGAAAGAAATCATTGCCCGTTTTCACGATGCCGCTGCCGCCGATGCTGCTGAGCAGGACTTCATTCAGCGCTTTTCCAAAAATGCGTTGCCGGATGACATTCCAGAGCTTGAGCTAAGCTGCGAAGCCGACGCCATGCCTATTGCCAACTTGCTCAAAGAAGCCGGCCTGGTCGCCAGTACCTCAGAAGCGATGCGGATGATCAAGCAAGGTGCAGTAAAGCGCAACGGCGATGAGAAAATCGACGACAGCAAGCTGGAAATTGCCAAAGGCAGCGAAGCCATCTACCAGGTTGGCAAGCGCAAGTTTGCTAAAGTCAGCTTGGTGTAATGAGTAAGGGCGCATTCGGCGCCCTTACTTTTTCAGTGACTTTAGTCGTCCTGATGGCGTTTAAGATCGGCTGGCATGGATTTAATATGCAAGTCCCGCTGAGGGTAAGGAATGGTGATCTTATGTTCCTTAAATGCCCGCCAAATCGCTAAATTCACTTCCGATTTGACGCCGCCGGTGCCATTTTCCGGGTCAGAAATCCAGGCACGTAGCTGCAGTTCAATGCCGCTGTCGGCAAACTCCATCAACCGAACCGTAGGAGCGGGCTCGGTCAGAATACGTGTTGAGGCTTTGGCGCATTCCAGCATCAGCGCCATCGCTTGCTCTGGATCATCGTCGTAACTGATTTGCACCGGGATCACCACCCGGACATTGCGATCGGCATAACTCCAGTTAATCACTTCGGACGTAATCAAGTTTTCATTCGGGATCAGCGTATCGACCCCTTCACGATTTCGCACCACCACGTAGCGGGAATTGAGCGCCTCGACCCAGCCAAATTTATCGCCTACCGTGATGACATCGCCGGGCTTGATGGAGCGATCCAGCACCAGAATAAAGCCGCTGATAAAGTTCGATGCAATGCGCTGCAAACCAAAACCCAGGCCAACCCCAAGGGCACCACCAAAAATTGCCAGCGAGCTTAAGTTAATGCCGACCGCATTAAGGGCTATCAGAAAGGCCAGAGTCAGCAGGATAAACTTGCTGAACTTATTAAAGCCCACCCGCATGCTGGGTGAAATATAGGCTGAGCGCTGCAATTGCCGGCTAATCAGCTCGGACAGCCAAATCGCTACGGTAAAGGCCAAGCCCACCAGCAGCAGCAGTTTGAGCACCGACAGCACCGAAACGCGATGTTCACCCAGACTCAGGGCCAGACTGTCCAAAAAGTCGAGCACCACCGGCAACCAGCCGATTAAATGCAACACCACACCTAGCCAAACCAGCACCGACAAGGCGCTTTCCGATGATTTAAGCAGTGGGTTGATGGTAAAAGCTTTGCGCAGCAAATAAATGCTGAAGCGGATCAGCGCCAGCGCCCAAAGCACCGGTACGGCAATGGCAAGCAACTGAACTGGCATGGCGTAGCCGGTGAGAATTGCTTTGGCCGGGATCACCACAGCCAGAGCAACCAAAGGCCATAGCAGGCGCTGGGTGCTGCGCACCGCGATATGGCGGATGCCTTGC
The DNA here is from genome assembly GCF_030717955.1 of Alkalimonas delamerensis. Taxonomy (NCBI): domain Bacteria; kingdom Pseudomonadati; phylum Pseudomonadota; class Gammaproteobacteria; genus Alkalimonas; species Alkalimonas delamerensis. The sequence continues at coordinate 366,425 of NZ_JAUZVY010000003.1, forward strand.
TGAGTTGCCGAGGCTTTTGTTTCCAGCAGCTGTTGGATTCGGCGGTTTAATAATGAGGCAGCAATGGCCGCCGAGGCTAAGATTGCTAACTGCCACAAAGTAGCTGGGCTTAGCAGTTGTTCGAGATGTTGTTGCCACCAGTTGAGGGCGGATTCCAGCATGGATGGTCCTTGTTCGAAATTCAGATAAGCAGCCAGTACACCACTGGCAAGGTCAAAAAGCTTAGCAGCACCCCAAAGCCGACCAGAGCACTGACCAGGCGGGGGGCCAACCCGGCCATAATGGCGATGGCGCCGGCTGAGATCATCGGCGGCATGGCGGCCATAAAGACCACGGTTTGCAGCAGTGTTGTTTCAGACCGACTCCCTTTGGCTATAGCATAGGCCATCAGAGGCATCAGAACCAGCGTTACCAGCAAGCCAAAGCCAACTGGCTTCAGCTCGTTGGCGTCCAGGCGAAAGCGCAGACTAAAGCCAACCGCTATCATCACCACCGGCACCAGGGTCGCAGCCACATTGCTGAGCAACTGCTCAGCCAGTGGGGGATAGCTGCTGTGACGAAGCAACAATGCCAGCAGCAGCGCCAGCAGTGGCGGAGCGCTCAGCACCTTGCGCAAGATGATGGCGGTGCTGGCCGGTTGTTTTTGGTTGCCGTAGAGACTGGCTAAAATGGTGGCCCAGCTTGCCAGCGCAATGAAAGAACCCAATTGATCGTAAATAATGGCCACCGGCATCCGCTCCGGGCCCCAAAAGGCTTCCACCATCGGGAAACCAAGAAAGGAGGTATTGCCTAGTGGCAGCACAATCAGCAAGGCCACGATGACATCGCGGCTCCAGTTCAGCCAGCGTCCTATCAGCAAGGTAAGCGCAGCCACCATCAGCAGCAACAGCCAGGGTGTCAGCACCGGTAGCCAGAGCTGAGCACTAAAGGTGAGCGTTGGAATTTTTAGCAGCACCAAAGCGGGCAGGGCAACATTCAGGACATAGGCATTGAGGGCGCGAGCACTGTCAGCAGGCATGGCTGGTACCAGCCGCAGCAGCAGACCTATTAACAGGTAGCCCAGAATCAGGGCATAGTTGTCCAGCGGTAAGGCGGGCATCCGTGGTACAGCTCCGGCAGTCAAAAGCTTATTCTAGCGTTTCAGCGTCCTTGGCTCCATCCGCCTTTTGGCGAATAAAGGCTTCTTTTTGCTGTTTGCTCAGTTGTTTAAACCGGTATTCGGCTTTACTGGCACTGCTGCGGCAAGGGTAGGGCTCTTGGTACAACAGCTGCAAAGGGCGCTGGCCACGCAAGGCCTTGGCGCCACCGGTAAGCTCGCCGTTGTGCTGGCGCAACCGGCGTTCAGGGTCTGTACTAATGCCGGTGTATATTTGCCCTTTGGCCGTGCTAAGCAGATATAAAAACCAGGCTTTCTCAGTCTGATGCATGCAAGCTGCCAAGTTTTGCTTTGTACAGGCCGCGTCGATCCGATGAGCGTGCGTAGTGGTGTGCTGTCAGCAAACGACGCTGTGCGGAGGCAAAGTGCCCCCGCAGATAATCGATTTGTGCCTGCCGGTAGTAGATTTCATCCAAATAAGGTGCGTAGTGCTGGGCTCGTTGCAAGTAGCGTTCAGCCCTAACCAGACTGTTCTGGCGTATGGCTTCATCTGCCAGGTAAATCCACTCGTAGGGATTGGGATCGTCAATCCTGGCGATGGCTTCATGTAAGGCTGCTGCGTCAGCCAGCCGCCCTTGCGATCGCAACATTTCACGGTAGTTTATCATGGCATTCAAGTTGACAGGGTTGTACTCGAGGATATGCCGGTAAAGTTTCTCGGCTGTGTGCTCATCTTGTTTCCGGCGATGAAGCACAGCCATAATATTAATGGCCGCAGCGTTCTCAGGAGCGATACGCAAAGCCTCCATGGCATAAAGAAAGGCGTTTTGCTCATCACCCTGTTTTAGGTACTCCGCCGCAACATTTTGATAGAACATTGAAATAAACAGTGACTCTGCAATCCAGCTGCCACGGCTTCTGAGACTACCAGGAAAATAGTCGATGGTGCTGTTCGAAAACTGCACCACACCGGTTTCGGGGTTTCTGTTTGGAGGCGAAACGACCTGGGTTCGGACATGGCTGGATACATAGAGTGTATCCTCAAGCAATTCATAAATTGGCACGGAATAAACCAGTTGATACCGGACTTCAAGGCCGACCAATCGTGCGTATGCTGTGGTCAGAGTAGCCAATGACATGCAGTTGCCCGCCTGCCCCTGTAAGCTCTCACTGGCTTTGAGGGTGGTACCGTAATAATGGAAATCAGCATAACGACGCTCAATAAAGCTGGCCAGTCGTCGATCTGGAGCCAGATCTGAGCGGTTTTCATCAAAATAATAGTGCAAGAACTCTTGTTCTTGCTGCTCGGTCAATTGGAAGATATCACGGACAGATGGTGGCTTATCCAGAACTTCCTCGTTGAGCAACGCTTTATTGATTGGAAGCTGTTCAAATTGAACCACGGGTGTGGGGTTTTGAGAGGCAACTGCATCGGGGATAACTGCTGACGTTGTGGTACACCCCATCAGTAACAACAAGACAAGCTGAGTGAATAAACCCACTAGTATTGCGTGGCGCATTGGATGCTCCCATCGTTCGCATGAAGGTTCAGCATAGCAAAAATTCCTTTGCCTGCCATCAGCAGAGGAGCTTTTGGCTCCCCTGCTGAGTGATGCATCCGTTAAGCTAAAGGCTGTTGCTGAGTAATGCAGTGGATATTGCCGCCGCCAAGCAGAATTTCACGGCCAGGCACCAGCACCACCTCGCGCTCCGGGAACAAATTACGCAGGATGCTGGCGGCAACCTGGTCATTCGGGTCGTCAAAAGCTGGCATAATCAGGCCGCCATTGCACAGATAAAAGTTGATGTAGGAGCCAGCCAGCCGGGCATGTGCCTCGCGTGGTATGGTATGCAGCACTGAATCAACGCTGGCGTATTCTTCCGGCTCGGCGATAATGGGCGCAGGCAAGGGCAGTTTGTGCACTTTAATCGCACGACCCTTGGCATCGGTGCTGTTTTCCAGTACGGTAAGCGCCGCCTGGGAGCGGGCGTACTGTGGATCGTTTTCATCATCAGTCCAGGCCAGCAGCACTTCACCAGGCCGGACAAAACAGGCCATGTTGTCGATGTGGCCATCGGTCTCATCCAGGTAAATACCCTGCTCCAGCCAGATCACCTTGCTGGTGCCAAGATAATCATGCAGTATTTGCTCAATCTGCGCGCGGTTTAAATGCGGATTGCGATTGGGGTTGAGCAAACACTCCTCGGTGGTCAGTACGGTGCCTTCGCCGTCGACATGAATGCCGCCACCTTCCAGCACAAAGCCTTCGGTGCGATAACGCAGTTGTTGCTCGACACTGAGCACCTTGCTGGCAACCTGATCGTCCAGGTGCCAGGGGAAGTACAAGCCGCCATTCAGTCCGCCCCAGGCGTTGAATGTCCAGTCAATGCCCCGCACCTCGCCTTTGCCATTCACCACAAAGCTGGGACCGGTATCCCGGCACCAGGCATCGTTGCTGGAGAGCTCAATCACCCGGATCCGCTCTGCCAGCTCAGGGCTGCTGTGCAGCTGGACCAGCGCATTGCCGTACTGGTTGGCCGAGACGCCAACGGTGACCGGTTCAAAGCGGGCAATGGCCTGAATCACCTGAGTAAAAGCGGCCTGAGCCGGTTTGGCACCCAAGCGCCAGTTGTCGGTCCGTTCAGGCCAAACCATCCAGGTCTGGCGATGCGGTTGCCACTCGGCAGGCATGTAAAAGCCATCCTGCCGTGGGGTTGTGCTTAGCGTGCGCGCCAACTTAGTTGTCACCCTGTTGGGTGAAACCATCTTTGGTCAGCAGCGGCTGGTACAAATCGATACGGCGGTCACGGAACACGCCCCAGCCGCGACGGTTTTGCGCCACTTCATCCAAATCAAAGGTATGCACCAACACGGCCTCGGAGCGCTCGTCGGCTTCTTGCACCTTGGCACCGTATTCATTGGCAATAAAGGAGCTGCCGTAGAAGGTGATGGCAAAATCATCTTCGGTTTCCACCCCAATGCGGTTGGAAGCAATCAGCGGCACCAGGTTGGCGGCAGCATGACCTTGTTGGGTACGCTGCCAGTGATCGCGTGAGTTCACGCTGGCATCGTGCGGCTCGCTGCCAATGGCGGTTGGGTAGAACAGCAGCTCTGCGCCCATTAAGGCCATGCTGCGGGCGCACTCCGGGAACCATTGATCCCAGCAGATGCCAATGCCGATTTTGGCATAACGGGTTTGCCAGACTTTAAAACCGCTGTCGCCCGGTGTGAAATAGAACTTCTCGGAGTAACCAGGGCCATCCGGGATATGGCTTTTACGGTAAACACCCAGCAGGCTGCCATCGGCATCCAATACAGCGATGCTGTTGTAGAAGCAGTTGCCGGCTTTTTCGTAGAAGCTGATCGGCAGCACCACCGCCAGCTCTTTGGCAATGGCCTGAAAGTGGCGAATCGCCGGGTTTTCTTCTACTGTGGTGGCAAAATCCAGGTAAGCTTCTTTTTGTTTCTGGCAGAAGTAATTGCGCTCGAACAGCTCCTGCAGCAGGATGATTTGTGCGCCCTGAGCCGCGGCCTGACGGACCAGTTTCTCACCACGGGCAATGTTTTCATCGACATTCCAACCACCGATCATTTGGGTGGCAGCAACCGTTACATTTCGCATTTAACTTCTCCGTTAGAGTAAGCCGAGCCCCCCGAATTCGTGTCGGAGAACCCTTCAATAAAGGCGCGCAAAATGCCGTATTTTTCAACAGCCGTCAACTGCTTTTAATGGCAGCTGTTGAATTCTGCCTGAGCCTCAGCGATCAGACATGGCATCGTGACTTCTGTCGTCTGCCAATGCAGCACAGACCATACATTTTAGCGTACAATAATCCGGTTGAAAAATGCAGAGGGCGAAAGATGTTTGATCTGACGGTGGTGGGTGGTGGCATGGTTGGTGCTAGCATTGCGGCTTACATGGCGCAGCAGGGCTGGCAGGTCGCGTTGGTAGAAGCGCAGCGACCGGAGCCTTATGAAGCCAGCCAACCGGCAGATTTACGGGTATCGGCCATCAGCCAGCGCAGCCAGCAGTGGCTGGAGCAATCCGGAGCCTGGCAGGCGGTTGCTGCGATGCGGCTCTGTCCATATCGCCGTTTGCAGGCGTTTGAGCGGCCAGAGCACAGCGTCGAGTTCAGTGCCGCCAGCATTGAGCAGAGCGAACTCGGTCATATTGTGGAGAATCGTGTGCTGCAACTGGCGTGCTGGCAGCAGTTTCCTGAAAGTTTGCAGCTGTTTTGCCCGGCCCGGGTGACCGCACTGCACCAGGATGCCGACAGCGCCCAGCTGACGCTGGATAATGGCAATCTTCTGCGCAGCCGTTTGGTGATTGCGGCCGATGGCGCTCGCTCGACACTGCGTCAGCTGGCTGGCATAGGCACCCGCGGCTGGCGTTATGCCCAGGGCTGCCTGGTCGCCCATGTACGGACTGAACAACCACAGCAGGACGTTACTTGGCAGCAATTTACTGAAACTGGCCCTAAAGCCTTCTTACCACTGCCCGGCCAGCAAGGCTCCTTGGTTTGGTACCACAGTGTGCCTAAGGTGCAGCAGTTGGCTGCGCTGTCGCCGGCTGCGCTCAGTCAGGCCATCATGGCTGCTTTTCCAGCGCAACTGGGAACCATTGAAGTGCAGAGGGCGACTTGGTTCCCGCTGCAACGCTTGCATGCTTTATCCTATTACCAGCAACGGCTGGTATTGGTGGGGGATGCAGCGCATGCCATTCACCCGATGGCCGGGCAGGGGGTGAACCTTGGTTTTGCTGATGGGGCCTTATTGTGCCAGTTGTTGCAGCAAGGCGGTGTGGCAGCGCTTCAGCAGCCGCAAGCGCTTCTAAAGCGCTATCAGCAGCAACGTCAGCCACAAAACTGGTTGATGATGAGCAGCATGGATGCACTTTATCATGGCTTTGGCAGCCGGTGGCCACTGGTCAGACAGTTACGTCAATTGGGTTTGATGCTGGCCGGGCGAAGTAGCTTGCTGAAAAATCTGGTAACTCGTTACGCCACAGGCTAAGCAGAGTACATGCAGTAAGATAAAAATTTGGTGATGATTTGCTGCTGAGAATGGCAGGGGTGCCAGGATTCGAACCTGGGCATGGCGGGATCAAAACCCGCTGCCTTACCGCTTGGCTACACCCCTAACAAGGATTTACAACCGAAGAAAGAGAAATGGCAGGGGTGCCAGGATTCGAACCTGGGCATGGCGGGATCAAAACCCGCTGCCTTACCGCTTGGCTACACCCCTGCAGTGTCTCTCCTTGCCTGGTACACTTGGTGCGGAAGGAGAGACTCGAACTCTCACACCTCGCGGCGCTGGAACCTAAATCCAGTGCGTCTACCAATTCCGCCACTTCCGCAGCATACCTGAAGAGAAGAAGTGGTGGCTACAGCGGGAATCGAACCTGCGACCCCAGCATTATGAGTGCTGTGCTCTAACCAGCTGAGCTATGTAGCCACGTTAACTTGTCTTCAGCAAGTGGCGCGTATTATCCGTATCTGCTTTGGCAGCGTCAACCGTTTTTTGCAAATTATGCCGGCTGCCAAAGCCCGTTTGCTGGTTTTATACCCAAAGCAGCCAAGGGATGGTGGATAATCGCGCCAATTGCTTACACATTGAACAGGAAGTGCATCACATCGCCGTCTTTCACGATGTAGTTTTTGCCTTCTACCCGAAGCTTACCCGCTTCTTTGGCACCGGCTTCGCCCTTGCAGGCGATGAAATCATCAAAGCCAATCACTTCAGCACGGATAAAGCCTTTTTCAAAGTCGGTGTGAATAACGCCGGCGGCTCTTGGTGCACTGGCACCAATGGCAACGGTCCAGGCCCGTACTTCTTTCACACCGGCGGTGAAGTAGGTTTGCAGGTTCAGCAGCGAGTAGCCACCGCGGATCACTCGGTTCAGACCGGGCTCTTCCAGGCCTAAGTCCGCCATAAACTCGGCTTTTTCATCATCGTCCAGCTCGGCGATTTCCGACTCGATGGCCGCGCAAACGGGCACGACGATGGCGTCTTCTTTGGCGGCAATGTCGCGCACAATGTCGAGGTAGGGATTGTTCTCAAAACCATCTTCAGTCACATTGGCAATGTACATGGTCGGCTTGATGGTCAGGAAGTTCATGTAGCTCACCAGGGCCACTTCTTCTGGTTCCAGCACCAGCTGACGCAGGGTCAGGCCCTGTTCCAGGTGCGCCTTCACCTTGGCCAGCACCTCCAACTCGGCTTTGGCATCTTTGTCGCCCGATTTGGCTTTCTTACCAACCCGCAGCATGGCCCGTTCGGCACTTTCCATATCGGCCAGCACCAGTTCCATATTGATGGTGTCGATGTCGTCGGCTGGGTCGACTTTACCGGCAACATGCACGATGTTGTCGTCGTCAAAGCAGCGCACCACATGGCCGATGGCATCAGTTTCCCGGATATTGGCCAGGAACTTATTGCCAAGGCCTTCGCCTTTGGAAGCGCCTTTGACCAGACCGGCGATATCAACGAACTCCATGGTGGTTGGGATCACCCGTTGTGGGTTGACGATCTCAGCCAGTTGGGTCAAACGCTGATCCGGCACCGGGACTACGCCGGTGTTGGGCTCGATGGTGCAAAATGGAAAGTTTGCCGCTTCGATGCCGGCTTTGGTCAAAGCGTTGAACAGGGTGGATTTACCCACATTGGGTAAACCGACAATTCCACATTTAAATCCCATGACAGTGTCCTATTCCAGTGCAGCGCCGTGCTGCCGGTTAAGCGGGGCTGGCCTGAAAGCTGTGCAAACGGCTTTGCGCTTTGACCAGACCATCCTTTAGCAGTATCGGCAGGCAACGCAGTGCTTCATCGATACTGGCTTCGATTAATAATTGTTCACTGGCTGGTGCTTTGCCTAGCACATAGCCGGTAACCTTGTGTTTATCCCCTGGATGGCCAATACCAAGCCGCAACCGCAAAAAGTTGCTGTTGTTGCCTAAGCGGGCTGTGGTGTCTTTTAAACCATTATGGCCGGCATGGCCACCGCCGACTTTGAGTTTGGCAACGCCTGGCGGCAACGCCAGTTCATCGTGCACAACCAGAATGTGTTCGGGTGGTATTTTGTAAAAATTTGCCATTGCCTGCACGGCTTTACCGCTCAGGTTCATGTAGGTGGTGGGGATAAGCAGTTTAATGTCTTGTGCTGCCAGTTGAACACGGGCAATGTCACCAAAAAATTTGGGCTCGTGTTTTAACGACGTCTGAGTTTGTCGTGCCAGTTGTTCAACAAACCAGGCGCCGGCATTGTGTCTGGTTTGGCTGTATTCGGGGCCTGGATTCGCCAGGCCCACGATCAGCTGGATCGGCTGGGACATTACTCAGCAGATTCGGCTGCTTCACCTTCGCCTTCGTCGGCATCGACGGCTTTACCAGCAGGCTTGTTGACAGAAACAACAGCCAGGTCATGGCCTTCGCCTTTGGTCAATTGCGTGAAGGTAACGCCTTTTGGTGCAACCAGATCAGACAAGTGCAGAGTCTGGCCGATTTCAACATTGGTCAGATCCACTTCAATGAACTCAGGCAGATCTTTTGGCAGCACGTTGATTTCAACTTCGTTGGCACCGTGAACCACAACGCCGCCTTTCTTAATGGCAACTTCTTCGTTCAGGAAGTGCAGCGGCACAGTGGTGTGCAGCTCTTGGCCAGCTTCAACACGTTGGAAATCGACGTGCATGATTTTTGGCTTGAACGGGTGACGCTGCATATCTTTAACGATGGCCTGGATCTTTTCTTTGCCGACATTCAGAGTCAGAATGTGCGAGTAGAAAGATTCGAAGCTTTGTGCTTTCAACAGCTTAGAGTGCTCTAAAGTGATTGACAGAGCATCTTTGTGACCACCGTAAATGATGGCTGGTACTTTATCCTGATGACGCAGGCGGCGGCTCGCACCTTTCCCCAGGTCAGTCCGGACTTCAGCATCTAAAGTATAAATTGCGTCAGACATGGTATTCTCCAGTAATTCATAAGGTTCCACAGACCGCGACCAGACTGTGGGACGTAGGCCCCCTTAAAAGGGCGCGACATGATACCACTGGTGTTTTTTTGGCGCAATTGAAAAAGGCACCCGAAGGTGCCTTTAGTCTGCAGTCGATGTGACTTAATCAAACATCGACGAAATCGATTCTTCGTTGCTGATGCGACGAATGCACTCGGCCATCATTTCGCTCAGTGACAGCTGGCGTACTTTGGCTACTTTTTTCATCTCGGCGCTCAGTGGAATGGTGTCGGTCACGATCAGTTCATCAATCACCGAATTGGCAATAATCTGAGGGGCATTGCCAGAGAATACCGGATGGGTAGCGTAGGCAAAGACCCGCTTAGCACCATGCTCTTTCAGCGCTTCGGCCGCTTTACACAGCGTGCCGCCGGTATCGATCATGTCGTCGACCAGGATACAATCGCGATCTTTCACATCACCAATGATGTGCATCACTTGCGATACATTGGCTTTTGGACGACGTTTGTCAATGATGGCCAGATCGGCATCGTTCAGCAGCTTGGCCACCGCACGGGCACGGACTACGCCGCCGATATCCGGGGAGACCACCACCGGTGATTGCAGATCCTGCTTGCGCATGTCTTCCAGCAATACCGGGCTGGCGAAGACGTTATCGACCGGTACATCAAAGAACCCTTGAATTTGCTCGGCATGTAAATCAACGGTCAGCACTCGATCCACGCCGACACTGGACAGAAAGTCGGCGACAACTTTGGCGGTAATGGGGACCCGGGCAGAACGAACCCGACGGTCCTGACGGGCGTAACCAAAATAAGGCAATACCGCAGTGATCCGGCCGGCTGAGGCGCGACGTAATGCATCGACCATCACGATCAGTTCCATCAGGTTGTCGTTGGTGGGTGCGCAGGTGGACTGGATGATGAAAACATCGGAGCCACGGACGTTTTCATTGATCATCACGCTGACTTCGCCATCGCTGAAACGGCCAACGTCGGCATCACCGAGTTTGATGTAGAGCCGGCTGGCAATTTTGTTCGCGAGTTCTGGTACGGCGTTACCAGCAAAAACCTTCATATCGGGCACGGTAGGATCCTCAGGGCAGTTGGAGTCCGGTTAACAAAATTGACCCTGCGTGGCAGGGCCCTGATGGTGGTAATGGCGCATTACCGAAATGCGGTCAGTGCAGTCAGGGCTGGTGACTCGCTAACCCCCCTGGCGATGAACCCACTGCAGAAAGCGGGCATATCACGCAAGGCAGCTTCCGCTTGCAAACGATCAGAGAAGGCGGCAAACACACTGGCTCCGGTCCCTGTCATGCGGCTTGGCGCATATTCTAACAACCACTGTAAGGTGATTGCAACATTCGGATAGAGGCGGCAGACCAGAGCCTGGCAGTCATTGCGCCAGTCGATTTCCATCAGTTGATCCAGCCCGACTTTGGGCGTATTTCGAGGTAAATCAGCATGCTGAAAGATGGTTTTGGTGGAAATATGGCAATCGGGTGTCACCACCAGATACCAGCAGGAGGGCAGTTCGATGGGGGTGATTTTTTCACCGACGCCTTCGGCAAAAGCAGTGCGGCCACGGACAAAAATGGGCACATCGGCCCCAAGCTGCAAACCAAGCCCAGCCAGTTCATCCTGGCTTAACCCCAGTTGCCACAATTGATTGAGTGCCAACAGGGTGCTGGCAGCATCCGATGAGCCTCCCCCAATGCCGCCGCCCAGTGGCAATACCTTATCCAGTTGGATCTGGGCTCCCTGACGGCAGCCGGTGTGTTGTTGCAGCAAACGGGCCGCTCGAAGCACCAGGTTGTCGTCGTTGACCAGAGCTGGCTGGTTGCAGCTCAACGTCAGCTCTGGACTGCTGTGGCTGCTTAGATGCAGGGTATCGCCGTAATCGAGCAGTTGGAAAATGCTTTGCAGCTCATGATAGCCATCCGCCCGTTGCCCGGTGATGTGCAGGAACAAATTGAGTTTGGCAATGGCCGGAAGTGACAATGACCGGCTCATAACTGCCAGTTCCTGATCACCAGTCTGATGCTCAGATCCGTCGATTTCACATCGATACGCCTTGGCAGCGCCAGCGCATCGTTAAAAAAACTGTGGTACCGAATGTGCCAATGATAACCGCTGCTATCCTGCAGCTCAAAGGCAATCAAGCGGCCCAGTGCGTCGTATTCTTTGGCGCTGGCATTTTGACCTGCCAGCCCCTTGAGCCACAGCGGCATCTCTTCCAGCGGCAAGCTCCAGCCGGTCAGTGCCCACATCAGCTCGCTGCTATTGCGTGCCTGGTAATCCTCGCCGCGCACTTGCAGCTGTGCCTGGCCAGCGCTGCTTTCAAGACTGAAAATTCGAATGCCCAGGAAGTTGGTCATGCGGGCCTGGTAATCTGCCCCTTGCTGCTGCCAGTGCAAGCTGCCATTGACAGTGTCGCCCAGTGCCTGGATGCCCATGGTGGCAGTCAGCTCAAAGTGTTGCAATTGCTCGATGCGATCTTGCCGTTGCTGAGTCGATAGCACAGGCCCTTCGGTTCTGGGTTTGATGCTGCAGCCGCTGGCCAGCACACTGAGCAAGAGTAAAAGAAACAAGCTTTTTACGGCGTTTGACACACGAAAGTCCTCGTCTGAGCTTTTATTGGGCTGGTCTTTTTCGTACAATTCGCCCCTTGAACATCAAGGTTATTACAGGTGGATGGCCATTTACGCGCTAGGCATTAATCACAAAACAGCACCAGTGGCACTGCGTGAACAAGTGGCTTTTGCACCAGAGCAGGTGTCACAAGCGCTGCGCGAGCTGGCAGCGGTAGCCAATGTCACCGATGCCGTGATCCTGTCGACCTGCAATCGAACTGAATTGTATTTTAACGGTTCAACCGAGCAAGCGGAACAGGTGATTGCCTGGCTAAGCGAATTTCATCAATTGGACAGCCAATTGGTGCAGCCTCACTTGTATCTGTATCAACAGCAGGATGCAGCGGCGCACCTGATGCGGGTGGCAGCAGGCCTGGACTCGCTGGTGCTGGGTGAGCCGCAAATTCTGGGGCAGGTCAAGCAGGCCTACAATCAGTCGCGTCAGGCCGGTACCATCAACCCGGAATTTGAGCGGTTATTCCAGAAAACCTTTGCCATCGCCAAGCAGGTTCGCACGGAAACCGAAATTGGCGCCAATGCTGTGTCGGTGGCTTTTGTCGCCGTCAGCCTGGCGAAACAGATTTTTGGCCGGCTGGATAAAGTCTCGGTGCTGTTGATTGGCGCCGGCGAAACCATCGAGCTGGTGGCTCGCCATTTAAAAGAGCAAGGTGCCAGTAAGCTGACCGTGGCAAACCGGACCTACGAGCGTGGTTTGGCACTGGCTGAAGCCTTTGGTGCCGAAGTGGTGACCTTGTCCCAGGTGCCTGCTGTGCTTGGACGTGCAGATGTGGTGATAAGCTCTACTGCCAGTACTTTGCCCATCATCGGCAAAGGCATGGTGGAACAAGCGCTGAAGGTGCGTAAGCACAAGCCGATGTTTCTGGTCGATTTAGCCGTACCGCGGGATATTGAAGCCCAGGTCGCCGAGCTGGATGATGCTTACCTCTACACTGTGGATGACCTGCAAAACATCATCGCCCAGAACATGGAGTCGCGTCAGCAAGCGGCCCAGCAGGCTGAGCTGATCATTGACCAGGGCGTTGCCGAGTTTCAGCAGTGGCAGTTGCTGCAAGGCAATGTGGACTGGGTGCGGGATTACCGCCAGCAGTGCGAGCAGGTCAAAAATGAATTGCTGGCCAAGGCGGTCAATCAACTGGTGGCCGGCCAGGAGCCGGAAAAAGTACTGGCCGAGCTGGCCACGCGTTTAAGCAACCGTCTGATGCACAGTCCGACCAAAGCCATCCGCCATTTGGTGCAGGATGAGCAACCGTCTCCTCAGACACTGATATCCATTTTACTCGATCTCTGAGCTTGCTCGGGATTGATGCGTAAGGAAGCACCGTTAAGATGAAAGCATCGGTTTACGGCAAACTGGAAGCACTGACAGAGCGCTACGAAGAAGTGCAGGCGCTGCTCAGTGACGCCAGCATTATCGCCAATCAAGAGCGTTTTCGTGAGCTGTCCAAAGAGTACAGTCAACTGGAGGCAGTCAGCAAAGCCTTCATGCAGTACCAGCAGACAGAGCAAGGGTTAAAAGACACTGAGCTGATGTTGCAGGACAGCGACCCCGAAGTGCGGGAGATGGCGCAAGAGGAACAAAAAGAGTTAAAGCAGCAGCTGGAAGCCTTGCAGGCTGAGCTGCAAATTCTGATGCTGCCAACCGATCCAAACGACAACAACAACTGCTTTTTGGAGATCCGGGCCGGTGCGGGTGGCGATGAAGCGGCTATTTTCGCGGGCGACCTGTTTCGGATGTACAGCCGCTTTGCCGAAAGCCGCGGCTGGCGACTGGAAGTGCTGAGTGCCAATGAAGGGGAGCATGGCGGCTACAAAGAAATCATCGCCCAGGTTTCAGGCGAAAAAGCTTATGGCACCCTGAAATTTGAGTCCGGTGGGCACCGGGTGCAGCGGGTACCGGCAACCGAATCGCAGGGGCGGGTCCATACCTCGGCCTGTACCGTGGCGGTGATGCCGGAAATTCCAGAAAGCGAAGCCATCGAAATCAACCCGGCCGATTTACGGGTCGATACCTACCGCGCATCCGGTGCCGGTGGTCAGCACGTCAACCGGACCGACTCCGCCATTCGGTTAACCCATTTGCCAACCGGCATTGTGGTGGAATGTCAGGAAGAGCGTTCGCAGCATAAGAACCGGGCCAAAGCCATGAGCATGCTGCAGTCACGCATTCAGGCCGCAGAGGATGAAAAACGCCGCCTAAGCGAAGAGAGCACCCGCCGCTTGTTGGTCGGTAGTGGCGATCGCTCCGAGCGGATCCGCACCTACAACTTCCCGCAAGGCCGGCTGACCGATCATCGCATCAACCTGACGCTGTACCGGCTCAGTGAAATTATGGAAGGGAGTCTGGAGCTGGTGTTGGAGCCCATTCAGCAAGAGCACCAGGCTGATTTGTTGGCTGCCATGTCGGAAGACAACTAGTTGATGGCGAGCAGCAGTCTTTGCATTGCTGACTGGTTGGCTGGTGCCAAAACCCGCTTGGCTGCAGTCACCGAAGAGGCCGATACCGAAGCGAAGTATTGCTTGTGCCACTTGTTGGCATGCAGCAGCAGTTACCTTTATGCCTATCCGGAACAGCCGCTGACAACAGAGCAGCTGTCGCAATTGGATGCTTACCTGGCGCAGCGCTTGACTGGCCGGCCATTGGCCTATGTGCTGGGACGCTGGCACTTTTGGGACTTCGAGTTGGCAGTGTCTGAAGCGACCTTGATCCCAAGAGCCGATACCGAAGTAGTGGTCGAGCAGGCACTGAAGCTGGCCTTGCCGGCAGATGCTAAGGTACTGGACCTGGGCAGCGGTACCGGTGCCATAGCGCTGGCTTTGGCCAGAGAGCGTCCCGATTGGCAAGTGTTAGGGCTGGACATCCAGCCTGATGCCGTTCAGTGCGCCAACGGCAATGCCAGTACACTGCAGCTGAGAAATTGCCGCTTTATGGCCAGCAACTGGTTTGATGCCGTGCCGGCACAGTCCTTTGAGCTGATTGTCAGCAACCCGCCATACATTGAGCCTGAAGATCCGCATTTGGCGCTCGGTGATCTGCGCTACGAGCCCCAAACCGCCCTGGTAGCTGGCCGGGAAGGTCTGGCCGATATCGAGCACATCGTGCAAAACAGTTGGCAGTATCTGGCTGCTGGCGGTTGGTTGGTCCTGGAGCACGGTTATCAGCAAGCCGATGCAGTTCGTCACTGTTTGCAACAAGCTGGCTTTGTTGCGGTTCGCTCGCAAAAAGACTACGGCGGCAATTGGCGTATCAGTTTGGGGCAGTGTCCAAGCTAGAGTGAATTAAGGCCGATCCTGGCTTCCTCGTTGACCAATTTGCCATCTGCACATATAACTAAAGGGATAACGATCTTTTGGGTGATGTGTGGATGAGTGATGATTTTCTTTTTGCCGGTGAAGCGGATGAACCGGAACAGCCTGAGCTCAGCAGTTCGGTTCAGCAATGGAAGGTATTGATTGTTGATGATGAAGCCGAAGTGCATGCGGTTACCAAGCTGGCGCTCAGTGACTTTAGCTTTCAGGGCAAAACTCTCGAGTTTCTGAGTGCCTATTCCGGCGCCGAGGCCAAAAGCCTGATGGAGCAGCACCCGGACACCGCCATCATGTTGCTGGATGTGGTAATGGAAACCGATGATGCTGGTTTGCAGGTGGCGCAGTACATTCGTGAAGAACTGCACAACACCCATGTGCGGATTATTCTGCGAACCGGGCAGCCAGGGCAGGCACCGGAGCGGCAAGTCATTGTCAATTACGACATCAACGACTACAAATCCAAAACCGAACTGACAGCACAAAAGCTGTTTACCGTGGTGATGTCGAGCTTGCGCTCTTACCGCGATATACTGGCGATTGATCACAGTCGTCAGGGGCTGGAAAAAATCATCAATGCCTCGGCCAACCTGTTTTCCGCTCACTCGATGGAGCAGTTTATTGATGGGGTGCTGCAGCAACTGACCTCGATTCTGGGGTGCAATGAGGATGCTTTGTTGGTTACTTCCTCACTTGTTGCCGGTAGTCCTGGTGACGATACCGATCCTGAGCACTTAATTGTCTTTGCCGGCATGGGCGAGTTTGAACAAAAAGAAGGCGAGCCAGTGACCAAGGTGCTGGACAACAGCCTGCTGGAAGCCTTTTACGACGCCTTAAAAAGCCGCAGCATCGTCTACAAGGAAAACTACCTGGTGGCCTATTGCACCAGCAAGTTTACCCATGGCTCCTTGTTGTACGTCTCTGGTTTGCCGGGGCAAGTCACCGACAGTCAGAAAAAGTTGATTGAGCTGTTCTCACAAAATGTGCAGATTGCTTACGAAAATGTGCAATTGCAGCATGAAATTGAGGACACGCAGCGGGAAATCGTCTATCGACTAAGCGAAGCGGTAGAACACCGCTCCATTGAAACCGGCAATCATGTCAAACGGGTTGCCTTTATTTGCTACGATTTGGCAAAGGCCTACGGCTTGCCGGATGAAGAGGCTGAGAAGCTGATGTTTGCGTCACCGCTGCACGATGTCGGCAAAGTGGGCATTCCAGATGGTATTTTGAACAAACCGATGCGGCTGGATGAACGCGAGTGGGAAGTGATGAAAACCCATGCCACCATTGGCTATGATATTTTAAAAAACTCCAAACGCGCCATTATCCAGGCTGGCGCTATCATTGCCCGCGATCATCACGAGAAATGGGATGGCAGCGGTTACCCGGATGGCAAAAAAGGCGAAGAGATCCATATTTATGGCCGAATTGCTGCCATTGCCGATGTGTATGATGCGCTGCGGCATCGCCGCTGTTACAAGTCGGCCTGGCCACTGGAAAAAGTCGTGGCTTTGGTGGACAGTGAAGCCGGCAAGCAATTTGATCCCAAGCTGGTGGAAATTTTCAAAACCAGAGTCGATAAACTCGAAGCCATCCTGAAAAAATATCCCGACTCCGATGAGGATGAGGTGCGCTAGTGCCTGTCTGATTTGGCATGTCATCGTATTGTCGCATTATGCAGGCAAACTTTCCTGCCAGTTTTTAGCTGGCTGTTGTTTATTTTGGGTCTGCTTATGACAAAATAGCGGCCTGAACAGCCACTAGCTCTATCACAAGGACAGCTATGACCCAGCAAACCATCGTGCTTGATAGCATCAACGTTGACAACACTTCGCCTTTTGTTCTTTTTGGTGGCATGAATGTGCTTGAATCCCGTGATCTGGCTTTACGGATCGCCGAGCATTACGTCGAAGTCACCGGCCGGCTTGGCATTCCTTACGTCTTTAAAGCCTCCTTCGACAAAGCCAATCGCTCCTCTGTTCACTCCTACCGTGGTCCAGGCCTGGATGAGGGATTGAAAATCTTTGAGGAGATAAAACAGACTTTCCAGGTACCGCTGATCACCGATGTGCACGAACCCTGGCAAGCCGCCCCTGTTGCTGAAGTGGTGGATGTGCTGCAACTGCCCGCTTTTTTAGCCCGGCAAACCGATTTGGTGGTCGCCATGGCCAAAACCGGTGCTGTGATCAATGTGAAAAAACCACAGTTTTTAGCGCCACATGAAATGCGGCATATCCTGACCAAATTCAGTGAGGCTGGCAATGAGCAAGTGATGCTGTGTGAGCGGGGTTCCAGTTTTGGCTACAACAACCTGGTGGTGGACATGCTGGGCATGGATGAGATGAAAACCATGGCCCCGGTGATTTTTGATGCCACCCACGCTTTGCAGCGGCCTGGTGGACGCACCGACTCAGCCGATGGCCGCCGAGCTCAAGCTGCACAGCTGGCACGATCAGGAATGGCGCTTGGTCTGGCAGGCTTATTTATTGAGGCGCACCCTGATCCGGAACAAGCCAAATGCGATGGCCCTTGCGCCTTGCCATTGGCGAAGCTGGAACCCTACCTTGCACAAATGAAAGCGTTGGATGACCTGGTGAAAAGCTTCCCTGCGCTCGATACCTCTGCAGGTTAGGCCGGCTTTAATAGCGCTGCTGCACATAGGACTCCACTTTATTGAACTCTGTATGCAGTTGGCGGAAATGCTCTTGCAAGCTGGCCCAGTCTTTGTCGGCACTGGCGCTCTCAAGCGCCAGTGCCTTTTCCGCCATGTGCAAAGCGCCCACGCTTTTCGCCATGGCTTTTAGCTGATGGGTTTGTTGCCGGACCAAAGAGCGTTCCTGTTGCTGCAAAGCCGACTCCAGCGTTGTCAGAATGGGGTAGGTTTGCCGTACAAAGAAGTTCAGATGTTCTTCGTGCTTCAGCGGATCATTGCCCAGATAGTTGGCGATGGTGGTAAAGCAAATCGGAGCCAGATGGTTGCTGTCTCGGGCTCCTTGTTGCTCGATCAGTTCTTTATTTGGTGAGCCGGATTGCGGCAACCAGCGTTGCAACAGACTTTCCAGCACATTCAACTCAATCGGCTTGGTGATGTAACCATCCATGCCGACACTCAGACACTTTTGCTCTTCGCCCTTTAAGGCATTGGCTGTGACAGCAATAATACGGGTAAACTGGTTGTCGTCATCGGCTTGCAGTGCTTCTTTGCGAACAGCTTCGGTCAGATCATAGCCACTCATGTTGGGCATATGCAGATCGGTCAGAATTAACGGGTAGCGGTAGTGACGCCACATTTCAAGGGCGATAGCACCATCGTCAGCAACCTCGGCGGCATAACCCAGTGCATTGAGTTGGTCCAGGATCACTTTCTGGTTCATCTGATTGTCTTCGGCCAACAAAATGAGCTGGCCGTTTCGCCGGGCTGTTTCAACCGCTGGAGCGGTACCCAGCGTGGAAATACTGCTTTGTTGAGGGCGACTGCCGGCCTTTTTACCAGCCGCTGTCAAAATGGCGTCAATGACATGACTGCGGCAAATGGGAGAGCTGTGCAGGTACAGCACCCGTTCAGAGCTTTGCTCGGCCAACTCGACCAGATTGGTGATGATGACAAAGTGGACTTGCTGCAGCTTGGGATGCTGCACCAGTTGCTGGATTTGTTCGGTACTGATTTGCTCGTAGGTGGCATCGAGCAGCCAGACCGCCCGCACTTTGGGGGGGAGTATTTGCTGCTGTTCTGCGCGCTCCAGCAAAGGCTCAAAGCGCTGGTAAGGGTGAAAATCGGCATTGAGGTAGTTCAGATAGCAACTCAGGTGTTCGCTGTTGTCAGCATCACTGCTCAACAACACCAACTGAACATCGCGCAATAAATCCTGACTCAGGTAACTGACTTCGTCGGAAAGCCGAAGCGGGATACTGACCCGAAACTCCGTTCCCTTGTCCTGCTCACTGTCCACGTCGATTTGGCCATACATCAATGAGGTCAGGCGCTGGCAAATCGATAAGCCTAAGCCAGTGCCGCCAAACTTGCGGGTAATGGAGCCCTCAGCCTGATTAAACGGCTGAAAGACATAATTGATTTGCCGCCTGGTCATGCCTTTGCCGTTGTCGGTAATTCGGAACAGCACCTGGCAGTAATCCATGGTGCTTTCCTGAAGCTCAGCCCGGATGCTGACCAAGCCCGATTTCTCCGGAGTGGTGCTGGTAAACTTGATGGCATTGCCAGCCAAATTGTAGAGGATTTGCCGTAAACGGACAGGATCGCCAAAAAGGCCATCCGGAATGCGGGGGTCGATGAAGACTTTCAAGTCAATCTGGCGTTGGTGAGCCACTGAGACCAGGATCCGGCCAACCGCTTCAATAATTTCAGTGACCGAAAGAGGAATGCTTTCCAGCTCGAGTTTACCGGCTTCAATTTTTGAGAAATCGAGAATATCATCCAGAATCCGCAGCAGCGAAAACGACGACTCGCGGATGGTATCGGTCATGCGAAACTGCGCATTGTTTAAAGAGGTCTTGCGCAGCAGATCCATGGTACCGATGATGCCATTCATTGGCGTGCGGATTTCATGACTCATGGTGGCCAGGAAAGTCGATTTGGCTTCATTGGCTTTTTCGGCGGTCAACTTGGCTGTTTCCAGTGCATCGGTGCGCTCTTTGATGCGTTGCTCAATCTCTTGACGAAGTTGAGTAATATTGTGTTCCGCTTGTGCGCTATCCTGCTCGCCTTTTTCAATGCGCTGAAACAGTCGATTAATCAAGCCTGCCAGTACGCCAAAATCATGGTGGCAATGCTCATCTAACCGAGTTTGAAACTGATCGTCCTTAACCGCTTGATGCAAGGGAGTCATCACTTCAGCAAGCTGGCGGTGGATTAGTTGATTGCCGACCAGGCTGGTTAACAAGGCAGCTCCAGCAGCAGCTGCCATAATCAAGATCGTAAGTGCAAGCCAGTTTGACCAGCTCCACAGTAGCAGTTCTGCTGGGGGCCATAGCCACAATACAAGACCAACCAACAGGGCGGTGACAAGCAGGCAAATTGGCAAGGTTCGCCAAAACAACGGAGCAAAAAAGGATGATTTTTCCATGCAAGTACCAAGGCTATGAATTGAAAGGTGGAGCTGGTTGCTTGTGGCTGATTGTAGCATAGCCCAGTTTCGGCTGAGAAATGAACTTGGAATCTGCCGATTGCATCTGTCCGATGTCGGCTTTGTTCAGAGAATAAGCGAACGCAGGCTGGCAACAAAAAAATGATTGACTTAGTTTGCCAAAATCCGTTTAATACCTCCCCGTTGCCCAGATAGCTCAGTCGGTAGAGCAGAGGATTGAAAATCCTCGTGTCGGTGGTTCGATTCCGCCTCTGGGCACCATTCTTTTTCATGCGAATGGTGCCAGCAACTGGTAACACTTTATTGCCCAGATAGCTCAGTCGGTAGAGCAGAGGATTGAAAATCCTCGTGTCGGTGGTTCGATTCCGCCTCTGGGCACCATTCATTCCGTTCTTATTATCCCTTATCTGCTTCAGTATTGCTGTTGTTCGCACCCCATTGTTTCTTGTTAACATCACTCTTTAAGAAAAATTGATATACTGTGGGCATGATCCCATGAAGGCTGAGTCTGTCATGACCAGCGAAGTGAGGCAGAATGACAAAAGCAGTAATTTTGGTACTGGATAGTTTTGGCATTGGCAGTGCGCCCGATGCCGACCGCTTTGGCGATGCTGGCGCCAATACCCTGGCAAGTATCGCTCGGGTATTCAGTCAACAAAAAGGCCGTCAACTGGCCTTGCCTAATTTAGCCAGGCTGGGCTTAATCCGTGCTGCACAGGCAGCTTCTGAGCAACTGATTTTGGTGGATGATGCCGCCCAGATCCAGGGCGCTTATGGTTATGCCGCAGAGCTTAGCAGTGGCAAAGATACCCCCAGCGGCCATTGGGAAATTGCAGGGGTGCCGGTGTTATTTGACTGGGGCTACTTCGAGCAAAAGACTCAAAGCTTTCCAACCGAGCTCATCGAAAAGCTGTGCCGCGAGACCGGCGTGCCCGGGATTTTGGGCAATTGCCATGCATCGGGGACCGACATTCTGAAAAAGCTTGGTGATGAGCATGTTCGTACCGGTATGCCGATTTGCTACACCTCGGCTGACAGTGTGTTTCAGGTGGCCGCCCATGAGCAGCATTTCGGCCTGGAAAAGCTGCTGGATTTTTGCCAGGTGGCTCGCCGTTTGTTGGATGATTACAACATTGGCCGGGTGATTGCTCGTCCCTTTATTGGCGATGGCCCAGACAGTTATGCCCGAACCGGCAACCGGCGTGACTATTCGGTCCTGCCGCCAGCGCCAACTGTGCTGGACAAGCTGACACAGGCTGGCGGTGAGGTCATCAGCATTGGTAAAATTGCCGATATCTATGCGCATCAGGGCATCAGCAAATCGGTCAAAGCTACTGGCTTGGCTGCTTTGCTCGATACCACGCTCACAGAAATGCAGCAGGCTGGGCCGAATAGCCTGATTTTTACCAATTTGGTCGACTTTGATCAGAACTATGGCCACCGACGCGATCCCATGGGTTATGGCGAGGCGCTGGAGTATTTTGATGCCAGGCTGCCGGAGCTTATCGCCGCCTTGGATTCGGATACCTTGCTGTTGCTAACCGCCGATCATGGCTGCGATCCAACCTGGCCAGGCACCGAGCATAC
Organism: Alkalimonas delamerensis; assembly: GCF_030717955.1. NCBI lineage: Bacteria > Pseudomonadati > Pseudomonadota > Gammaproteobacteria > Alkalimonas > Alkalimonas delamerensis. The sequence continues at coordinate 388,145 of NZ_JAUZVY010000003.1, forward strand.
CCGGGAGTTTATCCCTGTGTTGTGCTATCAGCATGGTATGAATGCCATTGAGCTGGGGCAGCGTGACAGCTTTGCCGACATTGGTCAGACTCTGACCGATTGGTATGGCCTGGATGCCATGGACCATGGCCAATCCTTTTTTAAACAACTGACAACGAATTAGAGAGTACCACTATGACCACGCCACACATTGCCGCCAAAACCGGCGACATCGCCAGTACCGTCCTGATGCCGGGTGATCCGCTGCGTGCCAAACACATTGCCGAGACCTTTTTGCAGGATGTTCGCTGTGTCAATGAGGTACGCAACATGTTCGCCTATACCGGCAGCTATCAGGGCAAGGCTGTGACCGTCATGGGCTCGGGCATGGGCGTGCCTTCCATGTCGATTTATGCTACCGAGCTGGTGAAGTTTTACGATGTGAAACGCATCGTGCGTATTGGCTCCTGCGGTGCTTTGCCGCTGTCTGTCAAAGTGCGGGATGTGGTGATTGCCATGGGTGCCAGTACCGATTCCTCTGTCAATCGCAATCGCCTGCAAGGCCTGGACTTTGCCGCTTTGGGCAGCTTCGGATTGATTGAAAAAGCGGTGGCCGCGGCCCGGCAAAAGCAAATTCCGGTGCAGGTTGGCAATGTCTTTACTTCCGATTTATTCTACAACCCGAACCCGACACTCTTTGATACGCTGGAAAAGTACGGCATTTTGGCGGTCGAAATGGAAGCTGCTGGCCTTTACGGTGTAGCCGCTGAGTATGGCATCGAAGCGCTGAGTATTTTAACGGTAAGCGATCATATCCGCAGCGGTGAGTCACTGAGTGCTGAGCTGCGCCAAACCTCGTTCAACGATATGGTTGAAATTGCGCTGGGCATGTTGGATTAAGCCGTATGTCGATGACCAACCATAAAATGTTCTATGTATCCTGGGAAGCCTTTCACCGTGCCAGCCGCGAGCTGGCAGCCCGGTTGCTGACGGGTGGTTATGACCGTATTCTGGCGGTTAGCCGGGGTGGCCTGGTACCGGCCACCATTTTAGCGCGCGAACTCAATATCCGCTTGCTGGATACCATTTGCATTGCCAGCTACCAGCACGATCAACAAGGTGCGCTGTCTGTTTTGAAAGGCTGCGACTGGGTCGATGACAGCAAACTGCTGATCGTCGATGATTTGGTGGATACCGGTGAAACGGCCAAGGTGTTAAAACAGCAGTTTCCTAAAGCAACACTGGCGACGGTGTATGCCAAGCCCTTGGGTAAGCCTTTGGTGGATGTCTATGTGACCGATATCGAACAGGCCACCTGGATCCAGCTGCCCTGGGATACGGAGCTGAGTTACACTGCTCCTTTGGCTGAGCAGCAGCAACTGCCTTAATCCAGTCTTAGATCAACCCAGACCAGCCGGTGATCCGAGCTGGTATGGCGATGACCCACCAGGTCAGCATTGGGTTCATCCGACGCTGGCCAAAACACCCCACTTTGCATTACGGCAAGCCCTGCTTTACTGGGTAGCACATAATCGGCCCGCATCCGCCATGTTGCTGTATGCAGGGCGGCATCAGGATTCTTGGGGCTGTGTTCCTTGCCGCCGCGACTGGTCGGTTTTGGATCCACAATATTGGGGTGGGTTAACAGGCTTCGGATCCCAGCCTTGATGGCATCGCCTTCGCTGGTGCAGGCGTTCAGGTCGCCCAAAACCACAAAAGGCTCGCTCTTGCTAAAGCCACCTAACTGCCCATTATCGTCGTAGATGTAATTTCCCTTAGAGCCGCTGATGTAATCGACCCAAAAACGGATTTCATCGTGATTGCGTTTTGCGTTTCTGCGTTCAGGCCCATCAAAAACTGGCGGTGTTGGGTGGCTGGCAAAAAGATGCAATCGCTTACCAGCGACATCAATCGGGATGTCCCAATGCGATTTGGACGATAGCGGAAACTGCTGCCAGGCATCGTTATCGTACCAGGGGCTGCCATCTGTCTGCTGCGTCTCAAGATGGCCCGGCATGTCTTTCCATTTAAACTGACGAAAGGTGCGGACCCCGTTTTCAACAATGGGATAGCGCGACAACAGCAGCATGCCGTATTGCCCTGGGTAATTGCCATAGCCCCAGGCATCGGCTCCCTTGCCGGTGGCTTTGCCATTACGATCTAAATCGAATGGGCTGGGTTGACCGCTATTGACCCGATCGTAGAAATAATAAGGGTAATGAATAGGGGAGCTACCCTGCTGGGATAGAGCCAGATAGTTCTGTACAAAGGCTTCAACGCCAAGAGCTGGAGTAGCAATGTCGTCAAACTCATTCAGTAAAATAACATCTGGCCGGGTTAACTGAATAATTCGGGCAATCGCTTGTATTTGCGGCTCACCACCTTGAGTCAACCGTGCAATCAAAACCTGTTGGTCGCCCGCACAGCCTCGAGGCAGGTAGTTTTCCGCTTCCATACTGACATTAAATGTGGCAACCCGAATAGATGAGGTGTTTTTATGCACAATGATGGCCAGTTAACGTGCTGATTTATAGTGTAGAGGATAAGAGGTTGCTGTTGCTTTAGCCAGGACCGGCTCGAGATAATCCGATGGAGCAACCAAGATGTTTACCTCGTTTGTTCCTGGAGTCTCAGGATAGCTGAAGAAATTTTCTGCAAAATTATTGGATTAGCAAGTACGCAACTCAGACCAGTCATGTTACAATTGTATGACCAAAGCAGTTAGATGCACGGCGCACAAAAAAGTTCCGGTGTTGTCAGGTATCGCGTAAAAAAAACGTCACATTCATTCGTTAGGATGTCTTCCCAAATTGAAGACAGCATATGAATTCAAATGGATTGGGTACTAATTCAGAAACTACCAGGTGAAACGATATGAAAATTAAACATTTAGCTATGGCTGTTGCTCTCGGGCTAGGTATTAGCCAGTTTGCTTATGCCGACACCACTTCCGCCATTCGTGGTGTTGTAGTAAATGAAGCCGGACAAACAGTTGGCAACGCCAGCATTCGGTTGACTGATCTTCGCACTGGCACCAGCCGTACTTTTGCTGCCAATGATACTGGTACCTTTTCTGCTCGCGGCTTGCAAGTAGGCGGTCCATACATTCTTGAGATTACCGATTCTGCCGGTCGACGCGAGGTCATTGAAAATGTCTTCCTGACTTTGGGTGAAACGCAGAACATCAATGTCACTATTCGTCCGGCCGATCAGGTTGAGCGCATCGCTGTGACTGGTCAAATGATTTCTAACGCTGCTTACGGTAGCAGCAGCCCTGTTGCTGCATTTAGTCAGGTAGATTTAGAAAACTTGCCAAGCATTAACCGTGATTTGACCGATATTGTTGCTGTTGATCCGCGGATCTACATCGATGAAGGTTTTGCCCGTGGTATTCAATGTAACGGTGCCAGCCCTCGTTTCAACAGTTTGACGGTAGATGGCGTTCGGATGAACGACAACTTTGGTCTGAACAACAATGGTTACCCAACTGAGCGGATGCCATTCTCTTACGATGCGATCCAACAGGTTGCCGTTGAGTTTGCACCTTTTAATGTGAATTATGGCGGTTTTACTGCTTGTAATATCAATGCGGTTACCAAGTCTGGTGCCAACGAGATGTTTGGCTCTGTTTTCTTTGACTTCAATAACCAGCGGCTTCGTGGCCGGAAAATTGAAGGGGATCGTTTAGACCGCGACCCGTTTACTGAAAAGCGCATGGGCTTTAACTTGGGCGGTGCTCTTATCAAAGATACCTTATTCTTGTTCGGTGCCTATGAGAAATACGAAGGTGCCAGCAGCTTTGATCGTGGTCCTTTTGATGCGAATCCAGGTACCCCTGTTTTTGGCTTATCGCAAGCTGATCTGAATCGTATTGGGCAAATCGCACAACAGCAGTACGGTTATACCGTGGGTGATCCTATCACCTCTGCTCCAGTTGATGATGAAAAACTTCTTCTGAAACTCGACTGGTATATTAACAATGACCATCGGTTAGCCTTTACTTACAACTACAACGATGGTGAGTCTATCTCTCAAGCCGCGGGTGGAAATTCAAATTACGAATTTTCAGATCACTTTTATACCCGTGGTGCTAAGTTCCAGTCTTATGTCCTTCAAGTCTTTTCAGACTGGACCGAGAATTTCTCTACAGAGCTTCGTGCAGGACACTCCAAGTTAGATAATCGGCAAATTAACTTAGGGGGCTCTCAAATTGGTCAGGTTCAAATAGATACTTTCGCGAATGATACTTCTGCGACTGTTTATCTGGGAACGGATCGCTCCAGGCAGTCAAATAAACTGAAGTACGACACAAACTTCATTAAACTGGCCGGTACTTATCATTGGGGTGATCACATTATCTTTGGTGGTTACGAGCGTGAAGAGTACAGTGTATTCAACATGTTTGTGCAGAACTCCCTGGGGCGTTACTACTTCCGTAACATCGATGATTTTGAGGCCGGAACCCCATGGCGCATTGATTATCAAAACAGTGCTGGCAGCAATAACCCTGCCGATGCTGCGGCAGACTTTAGCTATGCCAACAATACTCTGTATCTGCAAGATGAGTATTACATGATTGATTATGATCTGACGTTAACCTTTGGTTTGCGCTATGACTGGTACACCAGCAGCGAGCGTCCATTGGCCAACCAGAATTTTATCAATCGCTACGGCTTTAGCAATGACAGCAACTTTGATGGCATGAGCCTGTTGCAGCCGCGCTTGGGTTTCAATTGGAATGCGACCCACAACCTGGAAGTTCGTGGCGGCTTTGGCTTGTATTCAGGCGGCAATCCAAATGTTTGGTTAGCCAATGGCTATCAGAATGATGGTGCTACCTTGATATTTAACCGGATTGGTGTTGCACCGAACTCAGCCGATACTTTACCAAGTCTGTTTGAAACCGATTTGTCTGGTCAGGGACGCCCGCTGTATGACGTTCCAGCATCTCAATTTGATGCTGTTGCAAATGCAACAAACGATGGCAATGTCAATGCGTTGGATCCCAACTTCAAGTTACCAAGCGAGTGGAAGTACGCTTTGGGTGGTACTTACACTTTCGAGAATGGCTTGATTGCGATGGCGGATTTGATGTACACCCGCAGCCAGAATCAGTCACTTGTTCAGAACATTGCATTGGAGCAAGTCGGCACCATTATGGATGGCCGTCCTGTTTTTGCGCCGCGTGAACCAGGAAGTCGTCAAGACTATCTGCTGACAAATGCAAGCAGCGATGCTACGAACTATTCCTTCAGCACTTCTTTATCGCGTGTTGAAGACTTTGGCTTAAGCTGGACAGTAGCCTATGCATACACCCAAGCCAAAGATGCCAACCCAATGACCAGCTCTGTTGCGGCGTCAAATTTTAACAACTTTGCCCGCTCAGATTTTAACGACCCACGCAATGCAACTTCAAACTATGAAATACCGCATCGCTTCACAGTGCGAGCTGTCTACAACCATGAGTTTATTGATGGCTACAAAACAACCTTTAGCTTGGTAGGCTCACACAACAAAGGCCGTCCATTCAGCTATACCTTCCGTGGACAGCTGTTTGGTGATAGCACCTTTGATCGTCAATTGCTGTACATCCCAACTGGGCTGAATGATCCTGCGGTTGAGTTTGGACCAGATTTTGATACGGATGCATTTTTTGCTTTTGTTGAAAGAACTGGTTTAAGCAAGTATGCGGGCCGTACTTCTGAAAGGAATGCTTTCCGCTCGGATTGGTGGACCAAGGTTGATCTTCGTATTCAACAAGAGCTGCCAGGTTTCCGTGACTCTCACCGCGCTAAAGCATTTTTGGTTGTGAATAACTTAACCAACATGCTCAACAGCAGCTGGGGTACTTTGTACGAAGCAGAGTTCCCGCAAGCTGAGCGTACTGTAACGGCTGAACTGCTGGACAACGGTGTTGTTCGATACAATCGTTTCGAAGAGCCGCGTCCGCAAGGTCGCCGTGTGAATCCATCACTTTGGAACGTTGTGTTGGGGATTAAATACGATTTCTAATCGGTCCCTGGCTAAACAAAGCTGACAAAACCGGCCCTTTGGGCCGGTTTTTTATTTCTAAATGCACCGTTTTTAGCGATAATTGCTCTTTGTGTGTATTGAAAAGTGACAATAACGTGGGTAAGAACACCATCATTGCTATAGCAGGCGCCTCTGCATCGGGTAAAAGTTTATTTGCATCAACAGTTTATCAGGAGTTGGTAGCGGAGCTGGGTGGGGAGCGTATTGCTATACTGGCGGAAGATGCCTATTACCGCGATCAAAGCCATTTGTCGTTTGAGCAGCGAACTCTCACCAACTACGACCATCCATCAGCATTTGAGCACAAATTGCTGGGACAGCATTTGCAGGATCTGCGCGCAGGGCAGGCGATTGACATGCCGCAATACTGCTACAAAACCCATACCCGCTTAGCAGACAGCATCCGGGTGCAGCCTGCCAAAGTGATCTTGGTGGAAGGTATTTTATTGTTGAGCGACCCCTTGCTGCGTGATGAGTTTGATATCAGTGTCTTTATGGATACGCCACTGGATATTTGCCTGCTGCGCCGTATTCGTCGTGATTTGGAAGACAGAGGCCGAAGTTTGCAATCTGTGGTCGAGCAGTACGAAGCCACGGTCAGGCCCGCATTTTTTGATTTTATTGCACCGTCCAAGCAATTCGCTGACTTGGTGGTGACCCGCGGTGGCAAAAATGAAATTGCCATCGATATTATAAAAACGAAAATTCGCCAGCTACTGGCGGAATAAAGACAAGGACCAGGGGAATGATGGGATTAGTCGGCATCGCCGTGCTGCTGCTGGTAGCATGGCTGGCATCCAACAATAAAAAGCACATTAACTGGCGCACCGTGGGCGGTGCTTTTGCCATCCAGGTCGCCATTGGCGCCTTTGTCTTGTACATTCCGTTTGGTCAGGATGTGCTGTACAGCATTTCGCAAGTGGTCGCCAATGTCATTGGCTATGCCAATGCTGGTATTGAGTTCCTGTTTGGGGATTTAGGACGCTTCTCGCAAGGCTTTATATTTGCCATCCATGTACTGACCATTATTATCTTTTTCTCATCGCTGATAGCGGTGCTCTATCACATCGGCATTATGACCTGGGTGATTCGTCTGATTGGCGGTGGTTTGCAAAAGCTGCTGGGTACCAGTCGCCCTGAGTCGATGTCGGCTGCAGCCAATATCTTCGTCGGGCAGACCGAAGCGCCATTGATTGTGCGTCCTTTTGTTCCCACCATGACCCGCTCGGAGCTTTTTGCCGTGATGGTCGGTGGCCTGGCCTCAGTAGCCGGCTCGGTACTGGCTGGTTATGCCGGTCTTGGCGTGGAATTAAAGTACCTGATAGCGGCCAGCTTTATGGCGGCGCCCGGCGGTTTTCTAATGGCTAAAATGATTTTGCCGGAAACCGAACAACCAAAAAATGAGCTCACCGAAATTGCTCAGGAAAAACCCCACACCAATGTGATTGATGCTGCCGCAGCAGGCGCTTCCAGCGGTATGCAGCTGGCGCTAAATGTGGGTGCCATGCTGCTGGCTTTCATTGGTCTGATTGCGCTGATCAATGGCATGGTCGGTGGCATTGGCGGTTGGTTTGGCATGGATAACCTGACTTTGCAGCTGATTTTCGGTTATGTGTTCCAACCACTGGCTTTCATCTTAGGCGTATCCTGGGACGAAGCCCGCATGGCGGGCAGTTTTATTGGCCAGAAGCTGGTAATCAATGAGTTTGTCGCTTACCTTGACTATGTTCAGGTGAAAGAGCAATTAAGTGCCCATACCCAGGTGATTGTGACTATTGCACTCTGTGGCTTTGCCAATTTCTCTTCCATTGCGATCTTATTAGGTGGCTTGGGCGGTATGGCGCCCGGTCGCCGGGCTGATATTGCGGCTCTGGGTTTAAAAGCCTTGCTGGCAGCAACATTGGCCAACTTAATGAGCGCTGCCATCGCAGGGTTCTTTTTTTCTTTAGGCTAGTACCTCGAAAACCAATAGCATCATAAAAGTGCTATTGGTGCTCCTGGTACCCAAACAGGTCTTATTTATGACACAGCAAGTTCCAACGTTAGATATAAGACGGTTTGCCACCGACAAAGATAACTTTGTTGCCGAAATTGGCAAGGCCTACACTGAGTTTGGATTTTGTGGCATTAGCGGTCACGGGATCTCCGATGAAGTGGTAGCAGAGACATACTCCGCCATTAAGCAGTTTTTTGCGCTGCCCAATGAAGTAAAAGCGAAGTACCACATGCCGGGGCAGGGCGGTGCCCGCGGTTATACCGGCTTTGGCGTGGAAAAAGCCAAAGATAGCAAGCATCCGGATCTGAAAGAGTTCTGGCATGTTGGCCGTGAACTGGACGGCGCTGCACCGCACCCCAGCTTGTACCCCAATGTTTGGCCTACGGAAGTGCCGGGCTTTAAAGAAGCGACCTACCGCTTGTACAGCGAGCTGGAAAAGCTGGGCAACCGGGTGTTAGAAGCGCTGGCGCTCTTCTTAGGGCAGCCACAGGACTATTTTGCCGATAAGGTCAATTTTGGCAACTCTATCCTGCGGCCTATTCATTATCCGCCAATTCAGGATACCAGCACTCAGTCGATCCGAGCAGGTCAACACGAAGACATTAACTTGATCACCTTGCTGGTCGGCTCGAACGAGGCTGGTTTGGAAATACTGCGTCGCGATGGCAGCTGGTTGCCGGTCACGACCATTGAAGGAACCATCGTTGTGAATATCGGTGATATGCTGCAGCGGTTAACCAACCATGTGTTGCCATCCACCACCCATAGGGTGGTGAATCCGGCAGGTATGGCTGCGGGCGAGCCTCGATACTCCATTCCTTTCTTTATGCATCCAAATCCGGATTTTGTCATTGAGACGCTGCCAAGCTGTATCAGTGCCGAGCGCCCCAATCGTTATCCGGAGCCAATTAATTCCAACGACTACTTAATGCAGCGTTTGGAAGAAATTGGCTTGCTAAAAAAGAACGGAAAATAGCCGCTTTGCGCAGCAAATAAGCGAGTGACACAAAAGCCGTTAAATTGTGCCATATTGCAGTTGACAGCTTTTTGGAACTCGCTATACTGTGCGCCATGTTGAGCATCGATGCGCGACATACCACGCAGATGTGGTGGAATTGGTAGACACGCTAGCTTCAGGTGCTAGTGCTCGAAAGGGCGTGAGAGTTCGAGTCTCTCCATCTGCACCAAATTAACCGGCTTAACGCCGGTTTTTTTGTGCCTGCTATCCCTGCAGGCATCCCTCCGGGACCAGCCATTGGCTGTCCAAAAGCACTCCCGATGCTTTTGTGTTTTTAGGTTTTACCGCTTTAGCTCAATCCGGCGGATAAATTCTTCCACCAGCAAGTCATAGAGCTTGCTGCCCAGATACAAATCTTCCACTCCATCATCGATGTTTGGGTTGTCATTGACCTCGATCACGTACACCTTATCCCCATCTTGTTTGATGTCAACGCCATAGAGGCTGTCGCCAATCGGAGCGCAGGCTCGAATAGCAGCATCAAGCACATGAGCCGGTACTTCGCTCACAGCGCAGGTGCTAAATGCACCGCTTTGGGTTTTGCCGCTACCGTGCTTGTAAATCTGCCAGTGATTGCGCGCCATAAAGTATTTGCAGGCAAAAAGCGCCTGACCATTTAAAACGCCTATACGCCAGTCAAACTCTGTGAAGGTATAGCGCTGGGCCAGGATGATGGCGCTTTGCTCAAACAGCTCGGTCATTTTTTGCCGCAGCTCGGTCAGTGTTTTTACTTTCACCACCCCTCGGGAGAAACTGCCATCCGGGATTTTTAATACCATGGGTAAACCAAGTAAATCAGCCGCCCGCTCCAGATTGTCGGTATCGTATTTGAACAACATCAAACCATCCGGCACCGGTACCTGGTGCTGTTCAAACAGAGTTTGCAGATAAATTTTATTGGAGCAGCGTAAAATCGAGTTCGGATCGTCAATCACCGCCAGCCCTTCACGCTCGGCTTTTAATGCCATTTTAAAAGTATGATGATTGACAGCAGTGGTTTCACGAATAAAAAGGCCGTCAAACTCTGCCAGCCTTTGATGATCGCGGGCACCGATGATCTCGGTATCCATGGCTGATTTTTTGGCGGCTTTGCAAAACAGCTCAATGGAGCGGGGCGTACAGGGAGGAAACTGCTCCTTGGGATCCATTAACACAGCCAAATCGTATTTAAACTGACGCTTACTGGGCTCCAATCGCCAAATTTTATGGCTAAAGCGCTCCAGTGCTTCGGCAAACTGCGTTTGTTGCGCCTCCGTCAGTTTGTGCAAACTGCCAATACGAATGGTTTTTACCTGCCACTGCTGTTTTTTGATTAAATCAACGTGCAGGATAGGAACAGAAAATGCTTCAAACAGGTAATCGCCCACTTTCTTTAGCGAGCGCTCGTTGGTTTCGCCAAAATACAATTGAAACCTAAGTTGCGTTTCCGGGTTATCTGCCAAAGCTTTATTGAGCTGCTTCGTCAACGCCACCGGGATATCATCAATCACATCGGCAATTTCGTCCCGGTTAAATTTATTAAATACTTTAATGGAAGGGATTGCATGATGATTGCGCGCTTCGGCCAGTAAAGAGCAGTAATAACCAGATCCCAGGTACTGGGATTGACGGCAGAGGTTAATGAGCCGCACGCGCTGACGGGACTTGCCCTGCCACTTCAGGTAGTCAGCCAAAGCCATCACACCATCGTATTGAAAGAAAGGTCCCCAATCTTGCAGTTTATCGACTACGATTAATAACTTAGACATATGCTGTTCCGGGAAAATATACTTTTTGTATTGTAGACACTGGAGCAGATGGCTGCCCAATGAAATCCTTTGCTCGTCAGCAGCAAAATAATTGGCTTGTCATCTGCTTCGAAACAACGTGCAATGTCTGGTTACAACACAACAGAGCTAGGACTTATGGAAAACAACGATCTCTGTATCCGCGATGCGGTGATCCAGGACCTGGCCCACTTGGTGCAACTGGAGCAAGCTTGCTTTGAAGCCGATCGGATAAGTCGACGCAGCTTTAGGCACTTTATTCTGGATAAGCGCAGTGATCTGCAGGTGCTGGAAAAAAATAGCCAGCTAGTAGGTTATTTTCTGGTGCTGTACCGTCGTGGCATAAGTCTGGCCCGATTGTACTCGCTCGCCGTATCACCAACCGAACGAAAACAAGGTTTTGCACAGCTGCTTTTAAATCAGGCTGAGTTATCAGCACGCCAGCGGCGCTGTGTTTTTTTACGACTTGAAGTCAGGCCTGATAATCAAGGGGCCATCGTTTTGTATCGCAGGCATGGGTATCAGGAGTTTGCTATCCGGCACGATTTTTATGAAGATCACTCGGATGCACTTTGCATGCAAAAGCGCGTATTCAGCTATCAGCAACAGGGTGATAGTAAAAGAATTCAATTTATACCGCAAACCACGCCTTTTACTTGTGGACCTGCCAGCTTACTGATGGCAATGAATTACTTTGAACCAGGCCGTTACGATCCCTTTTTCGAAGAGCTGGAGATTTGGCGGGAAGCCACGACCATTTTTATGACATCCGGTCATGGTGGTTGCAGTCCCAGAGGTTTAGCTTTGGCTGGTGCGAAACGAGCTTTTGACGTTGAAGTGATGCTCAATCAATCCGGACCTTTGTTTGTAGACTCGGTGCGAAGCCAACAAAAGAAAGAGTTGCTTCAGCGTGTCCATCAGATTGAGCAACAAAAATGTGCTCAGGCGAAGATCCCGGTTCAGATTGCCGATTTCACGCTAACCGATGTCCTGGGTAGATTGCTGCAAGGCTATGTCGTGCTATTGCTTATCAGTACCTGGCAATTTGATCGCAGTAAGGCGCCGCATTGGGTGGTGCTTTGTGATGCTGATGATGATTTTGTTTATCTGAACGATCCTGATGTCGATACCGAAGCTGGACAAAATGCTGCGGATTACCAGTACATCCCAGTAAACCGCGCCATTATGACCAAAGCCTTTCTCTATGGTAAGCAACGCTTAAAAGCAGCCGTTGCGCTTAAAAAACACAAAAAGCCGGCTTTTTAAGCAAACAAACCAAAATGCTCAAATAAGGCTTGCGGCATTTCATTTGCCCTTTATAATGCCGACCCAAGCCAGCAGGGCAGCGAACAAAGGCTCTGCAGCGGGATGAAAAAAGTGCGGTAAATGCTGAGATTCAGCCTTGACAGCAGGATTTAAATCCCTAAAATGGCGCCCTCGCTTGCAGGTGAGCTTAAAGCTCTCAAAAAGCGATGAGAAGTGAAGCGGTTTGATG